>JBGMOF010000045.1:0-34502 GCA_041424275.1 Variovorax sp. | reverse complement strand
GCGAACTCGGCCTCCACGTTGTCGGGGTCGCTCACCGTGCGCGCCACGCCCAGCGTCTCGGGGCAGCCCTGCGGGTCGGTGGCCTCGGCGATGAAGGCCATCTCGCGGTCATAGTCGATCTGCGTCAGGCGCGCAAGTTCGCTGCGCGGCAGTTCATTGCGGGCGGAGAAGAAGCGCATCCGGAGATCTTCCGCATCCAGCGATTCTACGAAGCGCCGGTGCTGCGTTTCGTCCTCGGGGCGGATCGGCCGCACCACGATCTCGCGGCCTCTCCAGGTCTGTGCACGCACCCACTGCGCCGGGTAGGGCAGGATCGCGAAGCGTTCGGCGCCGCCGACCGGGGTGCGCGAAATCCGCACCCGTGCGTCGAGTGCCAGCGCGCCGTCTTCGTCGACCCACAGCGGGTTGATGTCGAGCTCGGCCAGTTGCGGCAGGTCGGCCAGCATCCGCGACACCGCAACGAGCACGTCGTACAGCGCGTCGAGCCGTGCCGGCGGGTGATCGCGAAAGCCCGCCAGCAGGCGCGCGATGCGCGTGCGCGAGACCAGCTCGCGTGCCAGCGCGCGGTTCAGCGGCGGCAGCGCGATCGCCGTGTCGCCGATCACTTCCACCGCGGTGCCGCCCTGGCCGCACAGGATCACCGGACCGAACACGCGGTCGATGCTGGCACCGACGATGAGCTCCTGCGCATGCGGCCGGCGCACCGTGCGCTGCACGGTGAAGCCGTCGATCCGCGCCAGTGGCCGGACGCTTCGCACCGCATCGAGCACCTCGGCAGCGGCGCGGCGCAGCGCGGCTTCGTCGGCCAGGCCAAGCCGCACGCCGCCCACGTCCGACTTGTGGGTGATGTCGCGCGAGAGGATCTTCAGTGCCACCGGGTAGCCCAGCCCGCGCGCGGCCTCAACGGCTGCTTCGGCCGTCGGCGCGACCGCCAGTGTGGGCACCGTCTCGATCCCGTAGGCCTGCAACAGCGCCTTGGCCTCCTGTTCGCCCAGCCATTCGCGCCCGTCGGCCAGCGCGGCGTCCAGCGTCGCACGGACCGCGCCGCTGTCGGGCGCGGCGTCGGGGCTGGCGCTCGGCGTCTCCATCAGGATGTCCTGGTTGCGCCGGTAGGTCTGCAGCATCGCGAAGGCGTGCACCGCCTCTTCCGGCGTGGCGTAGTCGGCCACGCCTGCCTCCTCGAAGAGCCTGCGCGCCTGCGCCACCGCGTCGTCGCCGAGCCAGGCGCTCATCACGCGCGAGGCGTGGCTGCGCACCAGCGGCAGGCAGGCGCGCGCGATGTCTTCGCTGCGCACGATGGCCGTCGGCGCATGCATGAAGAGCACCGCGCCGGCCGCCTCGTCGGCCAGCAGCGCAGCGAGCGTTTCGGCATAGCGCTCGACCGGTGCGTCGCCGATGATGTCGATCGGGTTCGCATGCGACCAGTGCGCGGGCAGCACCGCGTTGAGCCGTGCCTTCAACGCCGGGCCGAGATCGGCCAGCGCGACGCCTTCGCGCGCGGCCGCGTCGGCGGCCATCACGCCGGCACCGCCGCCGTTCGTCATGAGGGTGAGCGTGCCGTGCCGGCTGCCGCGAAAACGCGACAAGGTTTCGGCAGCGACGAAGAGCTCCTGCAGCGTGTCCACGCGCAGCATGCCGGCGCGCCGGATGGCCGCGTCGTACACGGTATCGGAACCCGCGAGCGCCCCGGTGTGCGACGCCGCCGCCTGCACGCCGTGCCCTGCGCGCCCGGCCTTCAGCACGATCACCGGCTTGTTGCGCGCGGCCGCGCGTGCCGCCGACATGAACTTGCGCGGCGATTCGATGGACTCCACGTACAGCAGGATCGACCGTGTGCGGGCATCGCTCGCCAGGTGGTCGAGCAGGTCGCCGAAGTCGACGTCGCAGTGATCGCCCAGCGAAACGAGGTGCGACAGGCCGATGCCGCGACTGCGTGTCCAGTCGAGCACCGCCGTCACCAGCGCACCTGACTGCGAGACGAAAGCCACGTCGCCCGCCAGCGCATCGGTGTGCGCGAAGCTGGCGTTCAGGCCGATGTGCGGACTGAGCAGGCCCAGGCAGTTGGGGCCGAGCAACCGCAGCGTGAAAGGGCGCGCAGCCTCCAGCGCAGCCCGCTTCTGGTCGGCGCTCATCCCGGCCGTGATGATCACCACCGCCCGGGTGCCCAGCGCGCCAAGCTGCGCGATCAGCGGTGCCACGGTGGCCGGCGGCGTGCAGATCAACGCCAGGTCGGGCGCGGCGGGAAGACGTGCCGCACTGGAGAAGATGGGCACGCCATCCAGCGAGCCGTGCTTCGGGTTCACACCGTAGACCGGCCCCGCGAAGCTGCCGGCCCGAAGGTTGCGCCAGACCGTCGCGCCGACACTGCCCGGCCGGTTGGAAGCGCCGAACACGGCGACGGAAGCCGGCGACAGCAGGCGGTCGAGATGGCGAATGCTCAAGGGGCGCTCCGAAGTGGCCGGACATGGTGCGGGACCCCGCCAGCTGCGGGCTTGATGCAGGTCAACCCGCCGCCTTGCGGCGCATGCCCAGCTGCGATGGCATCGGCATGAAGCGTCACCCCGTGAGCCAGACGGCGGCGCCGCAGGCACAGGCCAGGCTCAACACCAGCGCGGCCGTCACGCGCAGCGCATAGGCTCTGCCACCGGTCGCGAGGGCCACACCGCAGCGTGTGAGCGTGTTGGTACCGATCGCCACCAGCACGCCGCGGACGAATTGATCGGCAGACAAGCTGCCCGCTGCATGCAGCGAGGCGAGCGAGGCCACGGGCGCGTGCGCGTCGACCAGCGCCGCGAGCGCGATGCCGACCTGCATGCCGGCGTCGCCGAAATGCCGTTGCGCCGTCCCCACCAACAGTGCAACGAGCGCCAGCGCGAGCGCGACGGCGAGCGCTTCTCGAGGACGCAGCGCGCTGCGCGTGTTCGCGGGCGCCTCGATCCCCACGGCGGGCCGGGAGGACAACATGAGCGGCAGCAGGCCCAGCGCCGCCGCGCCTGTCGCGCCACCGAGCGCCACCGGCCACAGCGCGAGCCCGGCCTGCGGTGACAGGGCGGCGGTCATCGCCAGCGCCAGAACCCAGGTGGCGACCGCCGACAAGATCGCGGCACCGGCCAGCAGATCGACGTGCAGCGGCTGATCGCGCGCCCGATGGCCGAACGCGGCCACGGTGGCGGTGCTCGACACAAATCCCGACGCAAAGCCTGCGCCTAGCAGCCCACCACGCACGCCGAGCCAACGCACCGCCGCCTGTCCCGCCGCCTGAATCGCCATGATCAACAGCACCATTGCGGCCAGCGGCCGGGGAGCGATGCCGCCGAGCATCTCGATGGGCCGGGACGGAATAAATGGCAGCACGATCAGCGCGAGTGCCGCCAGCAAAACACCATCGTGAAGCTCCTGTTCGCTCAGCAGTTCCGTGGCGAAGCGGTGCAACCTGCGCCGCGCCGCCAGCAGCAAGGCCAGGCCGGTTCCACCGGCCGCCCCGAGCGACGGCTCGACGATGCACAGCACCCCGAGCAGGTAGGTCGCAAAGAGGGCGATCTCGGTCGTCATGCCCGGATCGCCCGAGCGGCTCTTCCAGTGCGCCAGGACCGCCAGCGCGGCGACGAGTGCGGCGCCGATGGGAACGAGCGCCGGGATGGTCAGCAACTGCGCGAGCGCGCCGGCCAGGGCCGTGATGGCGAAGGTGCGCAACCCCGCAGCCGCGCGCCGGTCGCCATCGCCCTTGCGGCGCTCGCGCTCGATGCCGACGATGAGGCCGACGCCCAACGCCACGGCCAGCCCAATGATCGCCGCCGACGGGTTGAGGATGCTCATGTGCTCAGTGTCGCCCTGGCTGGCGTCAGGTCACAAGACATCTCTTGGGCATCACAAGGATTCCTTGCGCTATCTCAAAGGAAGAGCGCGCACCGCCGCATAACGTGGCGACATGAAAGCACTCGTCTATCGCGGCCCCGGCCTCAAATCGCTCGAAGACCATCCCAAGCCGCAGATCCAGGCGCCGAGTGACGCCATTGTCAAGATCCTCAAGACCACGATCTGCGGTACTGACCTGCACATCCTCAAGGGCGACGTGCCGAGCTGCGCGCCGGGCCGCATCCTCGGGCACGAAGGCGTGGGTGTCGTCGAGTCCGTCGGGGCAGGCGTGACGGCGTTCCACCCCGGTGACCACGTGCTCATCTCGTGCATCTCGTCCTGCGGCAAGTGCGAGAACTGCCGCCGCGGCATGTATTCACACTGCGCCACCGGCGGCTGGATCCTGGGCAACACCATCGACGGCACGCAAGCCGAGTACGTGCGCATCCCGCATGCGGATACCAGCCTCTACCCGATTCCCGCAGGCGCGGACGAAGAGGCGTTGGTGATGCTCAGCGACATCCTGCCCACCGGCTTCGAATGCGGCGTGCTCAACGGCAAGGTCGCGCCCGGCAGCACGGTTGCGATCGTGGGCGCCGGGCCGATCGGCCTGGCCACGCTGCTCACTGCGCAGTTCTATTCGCCGTCGCAGATCATCCTCATCGACCTTGACGACGCCCGGCTCGAGGTGGCGCGCCACTTCGGCGCGACGCACACGGTCAACAGCAGCGACGGCAAGGCGGCCAATGCGGTGCTCGCGCTCACCGGCGGCCGCGGCGTCGACGTGTCGATCGAGGCTGTGGGCATACCCGCCACCTTCGTGCTGTGCCAGGAAATCGTGGCGCCCGGCGGCACCATCGCGAACATCGGCGTGCACGGGCACCCAGCCGAACTCCACCTGGAGCGCCTGTGGTCGCAGAACATCGCGATCACCACGCGGCTGGTGGACACGGTGTCCACGCCGATGCTGCTCAAGACGGTGCAATCGCACAAGGTGGATCCGGCCCGACTCATCACGCACCGCTTCAAGCTCGACCAGGCGATGGACGCCTACGACACCTTCGCGCGCGCGACGGAGACGCACGCGCTCAAAGTGATCATCGAAGCGTAGCTGCCCGCTAACCCCAAGGCTTGTTTCCCGATTCATTCACTCCCTCGAAAGACTTTCATGTCGCTTTTCCACGCCGTCATCTGGATCGACCACCACAGCGCGCAAGTCCTTCAGTTCGACGCTGCCCAGGTTGTTGCGCAGCAGGTGAGAGAGCACCTCCACTGCACGCGCCAGCACGGCAGCCAGGTGCGCAGCGAGCACGAGTTCTTCGGCGAGGTATGCGATGCGACAAAGGGCATCGCCGAAGTGCTGGTCGTTGGCTCGCACACCGCGCAGGCCGACTTTCGCCACTACGTGGAGAAGCACCGCGCTGAGATGGCGCTGCGCATCGTCGGTTGGGAGACGGCGAGCCGCATGAGCAGCGCAGAACTGGTGGCGCTTGCGCGACGTTGGTTTTCCGTGCACGCGGGCATGGCCGCGCCCATGAAGGCCGGCTAACAAAGCCCTGCGCGAAAGACGAAACGACCTTTTCCCGAAAGGACCTCCCATGCCCAACGACCACTTTTCGACAGCCCCGACGCAGCCCGCGCCGTTCGGCGCAGGCTGCCTTCAACTCCTGATGGACTGGCAGATGGCCGCCGTCAGTGGCGCATTGCTGGCGCAAGGCCAACAGTGGGAAGCGATGGGCGCATGGCAGCGCTCGGCTGCCGCCGTTCAGCGCGAGCTCATGGACGAGTGGATCTGCAGGTTCGGCGGCGGTGTGCCGCTGGACGGCTGAGCCAACGGTAGCAGCAGGGGCGCCCATGAACTTCAAGACCATCCTCGTTCACCTGGACCACTCCGAGCGCAGCGGCGTGCGCGCCGCGATGGCCGCGCGCTGGTCGCGGGCGCACGAGAGCCACCTGATCGGACTTTTGCCCACGGGCCTGTACGACGGCGTGATCCCGGCCGATGCCATCCCGACGGCATGACCGACTACATCGCGGTGTCGGCCGACTACCTGCGCCAGCGCGCGAAGCCATTGCGCGGGCGTTCAGGCAAGGCATCGCGGGATCGGGACCGCTCTCGTACGAGGTGCGGATGGTGGACGGTGGCATGGTCGACGCCGTGGTCCGCTTCGGCCATGCGAGCGACCTGGTGGTGCTCGGGCAGAGCGAAGCCGTCGAGGGCCTGGACACCACCGTGCGTGAACTCCCGGAAAAGGTGCTGATGGAAGTCGGCCGGCCGGTGCTGGTCGTGCCGGCGGCCGGCGCTTTCGACGCGATGCCCGAGAACATCGTGGTGGCCTGGGACGGCTCGCGCGAAGCCGCCGTGGCACTGCGGGCGGCCCTGCCCGCGCTGCGGCGCGCCTCGCGCGTCACGCTCGTGTCGCTGCGGCGTCCGCGCGACGCAGACGCCACGCAGCAGCTGCTGGTGCCGGACATGGTCCAGTACCTGTTGCGCAATGGTGTGCAGGCACGCGCCGAATCGCTGGTGACGGAGACCGACCTTGCGGATGCACTGCTGTCGCGCCTCTCGGACCTCGGCGCCGACCTGCTCGTGATGGGGGGCTATGGTCATTCGCGACTGCGCGAGCGAGTAATGGGCGGCTTGACGCGGCAAACCCTTGCTCAAATGACCGTGCCGGTTTTGATGGCGCATTGAAGCATGGCTGCCCGCGCCGACACGTGGATAGACCGCCTGGACAATCTTGCGCGCGACGAAGGACAGGCGCGCGTATCTGTCGGCGACATCTTGGCCGCGGCAGGCGAGGGCGGCGTCGCCGTGGCGATTCTGTTCTTCGCACTCCTCAATGCCCTGCCCTCACTGCCCGGCATGTCCAGCGTGCTTGGCGCGCCTCTGCTGCTGTTAACCGCGCAACAACTTCAAGGTCGACCTGCATGGGTGCCACGCTGGATGTCACGCCAGTCGATCTCGCGGATGCAATTGCAAGCGCTCGTGGCGCGGCTGGCCGCGCTTTCTGCGTGGTGCACTACCGTCAGTAGATCAAGGCTTAGTGCGCTCGTCGGACCTCTGGCCACGCAGATCGCAGGGGGCTTGGGCTGTGTGCTGGCAGTGTTGCTGGTGCTCCCCTTGCCGCTCGTCAACATGCCGATCGGCATGACGTTGAGTTTGTTGTCGTTCGGCCGCTTGCGGGGTGACGGATTAGTGGTGCTGCTGGGGTTGGCCGCCGGCATCGCTTCGCTGGGCTTGGCAGGCGGTGTGCTGTGGGGCACGTGGACGCTGCTTTGACGGATGTCAAGGCCGTGTCGGCAAGCGGTGCCAGGCTCGGCGCACCCAACTAGGATTTCACCGTGCCCCACAAGCAACCTGTTGGTCTGACCGACGACGAGGCCGCACAGCGCCTCCGCGACGACGGCCCTAATGTGCTCCCTTCCGTATACCGCAGGGGTCTGTTCCGCATTGCCTGGAATGCGCTGACACAGCCGATGTTCCTGCTGCTGCTGGCCACCGCCGCGCTGTATGCGCTACTCGGCAACCTTGGTGATGCGGGCATGCTTGCGCTCTCTGTGCTGATGGTGGGCGGGCTGTCGATCTACCAGGAGCAGCGCACCGAGCGCGTGCTCGAAGCGCTGAAGGATCTTTCCAGCCCGCGTTGCACCGTCGTGCGCGCGGGGCGCACGCTCCAGATCGCAAGCCGCGAACTGGTGCGCGGCGACCGCTTGCTGGTGAACGAGGGCGACCGGCTGTCCGCCGATGCGCGGCTCATCGAAGCGGTCGGGTTGCAGGTCGACGAGTCCCTGCGCACCGGTGAGTCGATGTCGCTGGAAAAGCGGGCAGAAGGCGAGGGCGAGAGCGGCCTGCTGTTCGCGGGAAGCCTGGTGGTGCGCGGCGATGGCGTGGCCGAGGTGACCGGCACCGGCGCCCACACCGCGCTGGGCGCCATCCACGACGCGATGGCGCAGCTCGGGCCGCGCGCAAGCCGGCTGCAGGACGAACTGCGTCGGCTGGTAGGGCGGGTCGCATGGCTCGCCGCCTTCACCTGCATCGTCGCGGCCACCGTGTTCGCGCTGCGCGAAGGCTCTTGGACGCAGGGGCTGCTCGTCGGGCTCACTCTGGCGATGTCGCTGATTCCCGAGGAGTTCGCCGTCGTCTGGAGCGTGATGCTGGCGCTGGGCAGCTGGCGGCTCGCGAAGTCGAACGTGCTAACCCGCCAGCCGCAGGCCATCGAGGCGCTGGGCACCACCACGGTGCTGTGCGTCGACAAGACCGGAACCCTGACCCACAACCGCATGGCGCTGACCGTGCTGCACAACGGGGAGGCCGAATGCAAGGTGGACAGGGGTGAGTCGGCTGCGCGCTTTCAGCGCTTGCTGTCGGGCGCGCTGCGCGCCAGCAGCACGGGCGGTGTCGAACCCATGGACCAGGCGGTGCGCACCACGGCCCAGGCCGCCGGGCTCGGCGGGGGCGATCCGTCGTGGACGCCCGGCCCGCGTCGCGGCATCCGCGACGGTGCACCCTATGTCGTGCACTGGTGGCAGGCCGCGGGCGACTCTGTGCGGACGGTCGCGGTCAAGGGCGCCGCCGAGGCCGTGCTGGCGCTCTGCGAGGCGGAGCCGGAATGCCTGCACCGGCTGCGCAAGACCGCCGATCGCTGGAGCGCGGTCGGCCTTCGCGTGCTCGCGGTGGCGGAAGGGCACGCCGGGCTGCCCGGCGAGGACGCCGCGCTGCCCGACGGGCTGCGCCTGGCGCCGCTGGGCCTGCTCGGCTTAATGGATCCCTTGCGCGAGGAGGTGCCGCGCGCTGTGGAGGAATGCCGGCGCGCGGGCGTGCGCGTGGTCATGATCACCGGCGACGCGGCCCTCACGGCCCGGTCGATCGCGCGGCAGGCCGGGCTCGTCGACAGCGGCCCGGCGAAGGTGCTGACCGGCAGCGAGCTGGCCGCGATGAACGACGACGCGCTGCGCAGCTGCGTGCGCGACGTGCAGGTGTTCGCGCGGGTCGACCCCACGCAGAAGCTGCGCATCGTGCGCGCGCTCCAGCAGCAGGGCGACATCGTGGCGATGACGGGCGACGGCGTGAACGACGCGCCTGCGCTCAAGGCCGCCGACATTGGCGTTGCGATGGGCCGGCGCGGCACCGACGTCGCGCGCGAAGCCGCCTCGCTGGTGCTGCTGGACGACAACTTCGCCTCGCTCGTCGAGGCGGTGCGCGCCGGCCGGCGCATCTTCACCAACCTGCGCAAGGCGCTGGGCTATCTCTTCGCGGTGCATGTGCCCATCGTCGGTATGGCGCTGATCCCGGTAGTGATGGGCGGCCCGGTGCTGCTGCTGCCGCTGCATGTGGTGCTGCTCGAGCTCCTGATCGACCCGGCTTGCTCGCTCGTGTTCGAGGCCGAGCCGGCGCCCGACGACAGTATGACGGTGCCGCCGCGCCGACGCGACGATGCGCTCTTCTCGCTGGCTTCCGCGGCGCGCGCGTTCGCGATGGGTGCGCTGGTCTTCATCGGCGTGGTGGCGGTGCAGTGGGCCTGCCGCACGCTGGGCGCCACGCACGAAGAATTGCGCATGGCCAGCCTCGGCTCCATCGTGCTGGGCAACCTGCTGTTGCTCGTGTGGTTCCGTGGCGCCGGTACACGGCTTGCGCACCCCAACACGGTTTTCCACATGCTGCTGATCGGAGTCTGCGTGGTCTGGGGCCTGCTCACAACGGTGCCCGGCGTGGGACCCCTGTTCGGACTGCCCGGCGCCTTCTCACCTTGGGCGTTGTGGGTCGTGCTGCCCGCAGGCTGGGCGGCTTGGCGCCTTCTGGCGGTTTCCCGGCATCATTGAATCGACCCACGGCACGACACATGGACACCACCCTGATCGACGCATTGCGCGAGACGCTCCGGCAGCAGACCGGGCAGCCGGTCGCGCTGGTCGAGACGCACATCTCCTGGGTGCTGCTCACAGAGACGCAGGCCTTCAAGCTCAAGAAGCCGGTGCGCCTGCCGTTCGTGGATTTCGGCAGTGTCGAGGCGCGCAAACATTTCTGCGACGAGGAACTGCGCCTGAACCGGCGCTACGCCCCCACGCTGTACATCGACGTGGCACCGGTCTGCGGCACGCGCGAAGCACCGCAGATCGGCGGGGACGGTCCCGCGATCGACCATGTGGTGCGGATGCGGCGGTTTCCGGCGTCGTCGCTGCTGGTCGATCTGCTCGCGACCGACCGGCTCCAGCCGGCGCAGCTCGACGACTTCGCCCAACGGCTCGCCGCCCTGCACGGGAGCGCGCCGCGCGCGACGCCGGCGACGGACTTCGGAAGCCCGGAGCGGGTCGTACGCGCTGCGACTGACGTGCTGGCGGCACTGGCGCAGCAGGCCGTCGACGTCCGCCTCGCCACGCTGGGCGCGTGGCAGCGCGAGCAGGTGCAGGCGCTGCGCATGGCCTGGACCCACCGCCAGCAGGGCGGCGCGGTGCGCGAATGCCATGGCGACCTGCACATGGCCAACGTGGTGCTGGTGGACGGCGCGCTCACGCCCTTCGACTGCATCGAGTTCGACCCGGCGCTGCGCTGGATCGACGTGATGAGCGACGTCGCGTTCCTGACCATGGACCTGAAGGCCCACGGCCGCGCCGACCTGGCATTCCGCTTCCTCGATGCATGGCTGCAGCACAGCGGCGACTACGCGGGCCTGCAGGTATGGCGCTTCTACGAGGTGTACCGGGCGCTGGTGCGTGCCCTGGCTTCGGGCCTGGGGCCAAAGGGCCCGCTGGACATGGTGCGGCCCGACTACCTGGCCTGCGCAACGCAATTGATGAAGCCAGCCGGAAGTGGTGCGCGCCTGCTGATCACGCACGGCTTCTCCGGTTCGGGCAAATCCAGCGTCGCCTCGCAACTGCTTTGCGCCGCGGGCTCCGTTCGGCTGCGCTCGGACGTGGAGCGCAAGCGCCTGTACGGTCTCGACCCGCTGGCACGCTCCGCCGCCCTCGGGCTCGAGATCTACGGCCAAGAGGCGACCCGCAGGACGTTCGAACGGCTGCACGCCTGTGCCCGCGACGCGTTGTTTTCCGGCTACCCGGTGATCGTGGACGCGGCGTTCCTGCGCAGCGCCGAGCGGCGCCGCTTCGAGGCGCTAGCCACCGAGTTGCACGTGCCTTTCAACATCCTGGATTGCCACGCCGACATGGCCACGCTGCGCCGCCGCGTCGCCACGCGCGATGCGGCAGGCATGGACGCCTCGGAGGCCGGGCCGGCTGTGCTGGAACGCCAGCTCGAAAGCCATGATCCACTGTCGGCCGACGAGCGCCGTCTGGCCATCAAGGTCTCCATGCAGGACTCTGTGGACATCGCCCGGATCGCGGCGCGCTGGCGCGCCTCGGCACCGGGCGCGTGAAGTCTCAAGCGCTGGCCAGCACGCCGGCGGGCAGCGTGAAACGCTCGTGCTCGGTCTTGGCGACTTCGGGCGCGCGGACCAGCAGCACGGGCACGGGCGACATGCGCAGGATGTGTTCCGCGCTGCTGCCCATCACCCAGCGGCCGATGCCGCGGCGGCCGTGCGTGCCGATCACGATCAGATCGGCCTTACATGCTTCGGCCTCTGCGATGACCTGGTCGTGCACGGCGCCCTTGAACCGATCAATCAGCACGGTGTCAGCCTCGACATTTTCCTCGGCCGCCTTGGCCTGCGCTGCCTGGAGCAGCATCGTGGCGTTGGTGCGCAGCTCCTCGAGCCACGTGCCGGCGTAGCCTGCATAGGCGTCCATGGCGAGTGCGAACGACAGCTCGTCGATCACATGCACCAGACGCAGGCGACCGCCCGTGAGCCTGGCGATCTGGATGGCTTCGGTCAGACCGCGGCTGGACGTGGAACTGCCGTCGATGGGAACAAGGATTCGCTGGTACATGGCACGACTCCGGTTTGTGGATTGGATCGCTCCAGTATCCGGATCTGCGCGGGCCAGGGGTTGATCTGGCGCAAGCCCGCACACGGCGAAAGCGCGACGCTCGGGGCCTGCAGAGAAAGAGCCCATGACCCATTCCACCGTTCGCACCATTCGCCAGGAGCACGCCGCGCTGTCGGCCATGCTCCGCTCCATCGTCCGGTTGCTTGAACAGCACCGCAAGAGGAACACCTTGCCCGATTTCGCCACGCTGCGCGCCATGCTCTTCTACGTGGACGAATTCCCCGAAAAGCGCCATCACCGCAAGGAGACCGAGCTGCTGTTTCCCAAGCTGCGTGCCCGCACGCCCATGTCGCGCGACCTGCTGGACAAGCTCGACGGGGATCATGCGCGCGGCGAGCGCAGGATCCGCGATGTCGAGCACGCGCTGCTTGCGTTCGAGATGCTCGGCGAATCGCGGCGCGAAGCGTTCGAGCGAACGGTCGGCGAGTACGTTGACTTCTATCTGGGCCACATGGCGCTGGAGGAGCGCGAGATCCTGCCGCTGGCTGAGCGCGTGTTGACCGAGGATGACTGGCGCGACCTGGACTAGGCCTTCGCGCAGAACCGCGACCCGCTGAGCGGGCACGTGGCGGACTTCGAATACGCCGCGCTCTTCACGCGCATCGTGAACGTCGTTCCCGCACCCATCGGACTGGGGCCGGCCCTTTGATCCCGCGGCCGGTGTGCCGCGGATTGGCAGTTCAACGCCCCGCCACGTAGCTTCCCGGCGCGTCGCAAAGCGGCGGCAGTCCGCGCCGCGGCGCACCCATCGCCGGCGGACGCCGTCTCGGCCCCGAGTGCCCGACGAGCCACTGCTGGAAGCCTGGCCACCACGATCCCTCGTACCGGCTCGACATGTCCAGGAATTCATCCGAAGCGATGAAGGCGCCGTTGGGCGGGCGTCGCAGCATCCGGTGGCTGCGGTGCGCATGCCCTGGCTCGCTCAGGATGCCCGCGTTGTGGCCTCCTTCGGTCAGCACGAAGGTCAGGCCGGTATCGCACAGCAGGCTGAACTTGTAGACCGACCGCCATGGCGCCACGTGGTCTGTGCGCGTGCCGAGCAGAAACACCGGCACATCGATGTCTTTGAGCGACATCGGTCGCCCGTCCACGAGGTAGCGGCCCGCCGCCAGCGCGTTGTCCAGGAACAGCTGGCGCAGGTAGTCCGCATGCATGCGCCAGGGCATGCGCGTCCCGTCGGCGTTCCAGGCCATCAGGTCGGTCATGGGAATGCGTTCGCCCATCAGGTAGTTGCGCACCATGGGGCCCCAGACGAGATCGCCGGCACGCAGCGCCTGGAACGCGCCTGCCATCTGCGCAGAATCCAGGTAGCCCAGGCGCGACATGATGTCTTCCAGAAAAGCGAGCTGGCTCTCGTCGATGAACAGGCCGATCTCACCGGGCTCGGTGAAGTCGGTCTGCGCGGCCAGCAGCGCGAGTGAGGCGAGGCGGTCGTCACGGTCGCGCGCCATCGCCGCCGCGGCAATGGCCATCAGCGTGCCGCCCAGGCAATAGCCCACGGCGTGCACGCGGCGCCGCGGCAGCACCGCGTCGATGGCATCGAGGCTCGCGCGGATGCCCAGGCGCAGGTAGTCGGCCATGCCGATTTGCGCATCGGCAGCGCCGGGGTTCTTCCACGAGATCGCGAACACCGTGTGCCCGCGCTCGACCAGGAAGCGCACCAGCGAGTTGCGGGGCGACAGGTCGAGCACGTAGTACTTCATGATCCACGCGCTCACGATGAACACCGGCTCAGCATGCACCGTCGGCGTCGCCGGCGCGTGTTGGATGAGCTCGATGAGTTCGTTGCGCAGGATGACCTTGCCGGGCGTGACTGCAACTTCATGCCCGGGCCTGAAAGCCTCGGCACCCGCGGGCGGCAGCCCGAGGGTCTGGCGCCCGAGATCTTCCACCCAGTGCGCCGCGCCTGCGAGCAGGTTGGCGCCGCCGGTGGCGGCGGTTCGTTGCAGCACCTGCGGATGAGTCGCGATGGCGTTGGCGGGCGAGACCATTTCGAGCCACTGGCGCAGCGCGAAGGCCACCAACTGCTCGTGGTGCCGGTCGACGCCGCGCACGCCGTGAGCGAGGTCCAGCAGCCCTCGCCCAGCGGTCTCGAAGGCGTCGCGGTACAGGCTGAACGGCCATGCCGCCCAGTCGGGCGCCGCGAGGCGCGGATCGTGCGCCAGCGGCTCGGCGCCCGGAGCGGCGTTGCGCAGGGCGACCTCGGCCGCGTGTCCGGGCTAAGTGGCGAAATGCAGCGCCCAGTCGGACCAGGCCATCATCAACGCCGCAGGCGACATGGCACCGCCCAACCGGCCCCAGGCCGCGTGGAGGGATCGATCAAGTTCGCTGGACTCGTTCACTTGTCAACGCCCGCCGCGCGCTTCCAGCGCCGCCTGGCAAGCCGTGCAGCGGATCGCGGCCGGCTGGGCCAGGAGCCGTGTGCGAGGGATCTCGCCGCCACAGTCTTCGCAGATGCCGTAGTGGCCACTGGCCAGGCGCGCGAGCGCGTGCTCGATCTCGTCGAGCCGCGCACGGTCGACCTCGGCTTCGGCCATCTGCACGTCGCTGGCGCGTTCGGCCTCGGCCTCGTCGGCATGGGTCTTCACGTCGTGATCGCCTTCGGCCAGCGCGGCCTGGGCCGAAGGCGCCGAGGCACGGAGTTCGTCGAGCACCTGCTGCTTCATCGTCTCGAGTTGCCGCTGCAGTGCGTGGCGGTCGGTGGTGTCCAGGGGTTTCATGGTGAATGTCCTCGCGATGAAATGGCTACGGCGGTGGGAGGAATCGGGCGAGCGTTCAGGAGCGGCTGCGGCGGGTGACGGGAACGCGGACCGCCACATAGGCCAACCGGCGGTCTCGCATCACCAGCAGGGCGACCGTCTTTCCGGGTGGCACCTTCGCCAGGCCTTGCCTGAAATCGTCCAGCCGATACAGCTTGGACGTGTTCAGCGCCACGACGACATCGCCTGCGCGGATGCCCTCGCTGCGCGCAAGGCCGGCGGCTTCGCGAACGATCAGGCCGCTGTCCAGGCCGAGCTGCAGGCGCTGCGCCGGCGAGAGGTCGCCAAGGCTCAAGCCCAGCCCGTCTTTCCATTCGGGTGCCGCAGCGGTGAAGCTGCTCTCGGGCGACGCGGGTTGCGCCCGCAGCGACACCTGCAGCATGCGGTGGGCGCCGCTGCGCCATACCTCCAGTTGCATGCGGCTGCCCGGCTCGCGCTGCGCGACCTCCTGCGGAAGGTCGGTGAAGTGCGCCAGCGGCCTGCCGTCCAGTGCCAGCACCGCATCGCCCTGCGCGAGGCCCGCGGCCAGTGCGGGGCTGCCGGTCTCGACCCGGACGACCAGTGCGCCGGTGGACGACGGCAGCCCGAAGGACTGCGCCAGGGCCGGGGTCACCTCCTGGAACTGCGCGCCGAGCCAGGCCCGGCGCACGGCACCGTGCTCGCGCAGCTGCCCGGCGATGCGCATCGCCAGCTTGATCGGCACGGCGAACGACAGGCCCATGTAGCCGCCGCTGCCGCTGTAGATCATCGAGTTGATGCCCACCACCTCGCCACGGCTGTTGAAGAGCGGGCTGCCCGAGCTGCCCGGGTTGATGGCGACATCGGTCTGGATGAACGGGATTTCTCCTGCGCCACCCATCACGCGTCCGACCGCGCTCACGATGCCGGCCGTCACGCTGCCGTGAAAGCCGAAGGGCGAGCTGATCGCCGCGACCCAGTCGCCAGGGCTGAGCGCTGCGGAGTCGCCAATCACGGCCACCGGCAATGCGGTGGCGTCGACTTTCAGGAGGCCGACGTCGGTTCGCCGATCCAGGCCTACGACACGCGCGCTGAAGCGGCGCCCGTCGTCCAGCTGAACCTGGGCCTCGTCGATGTTGGTGATCACGTGCGCGCTGGTGAGGATCAGGCCGTCGCTGCGGATGATCACGCCCGAGGCGAGGTCGCGGATCTGGCTGATCCGCGCGCTGGCCGAGAGCGGCCAGGCCAGCCGGTCGGCGAAGTCGTGCTCGGGGATGATCTCGAGCTCAATCTCCCCGTCGGCTTCGTCGCGTCCGATGCGCAGCGTACTAATGTCGACCACCGATGCGCTGCGGCCCGCAACCAGGGACGAGAACCCGGCAGGAGAGGGCGCGCCGGTGCTCCCGGCTCCTCGCACCGGCGCTGGAGCGGCGCAGGCACCGAGCAGCAACGCACTGGCGGCGAGCCCGCAAGCGAGGCGCCCGATGTTGAGAAAGCCGCTCATACGGTTCCTCGTCGCGGCATGGAGCACGGGGATGTACACGTCGAGCCGGCTCCGGTGTTCAAGTCGATTGCGCCGACAGCGTGACGGGACGCATCACAGCATGCGAATCCTCCGCTTCGCGCACGGCGGTGCCGAACGCCTGCAGGCGGGCCGCGCAACTGCCGTCGTCGGCCTCGCGCTGGGTCACCGCGGCGCTCAGGATGGGCGCGCGCGCAAGGAGCTTGCCGATCTCGGCGGCTGCATCGGGCGCGCCTTGCCCGCCCATGACCGAGAGCACCGCAACGTCGGGCAGGCGATCGCGCTGGCTTGCGACGAAGCTGCGCATAGGCCCGGCCAGACGCATCATCCAGATAGGCGAGACGAGCACCACCGCATCGAAGTCGCTGGGCGGCGGGCCGTCGTAGCAGGTGGTCGGGTGGCGCCGAAAGAGCGAGTCGAGCAGGCAGCGCCCGCTGCCCATTGGGCCGCTACGCGGGCGCGCATCGGTGATCTCGGCCAGGGGCCATCCCTGCTGGCTGCACAGCATTTGCGCTACCCCACGTGAAGTACCGGTGTAGGAATAGACGATGACCAGGGCGTTGTTCATGACTGCCTTTTGGCTCAGCTCGTTGTGTGTCCTCAATGTAGGCTTTGAGGGGCTTCGATCCATTGATGTGGCGCAAGGCAACCCGCAGGTCGCGCGACGACCATCGGTGCGCCGGGTGTGCATTCCCGACCGAGGAAATCGACATGAAGATCCTGCTTGCCGTCGATGGCAGCGACTACACGAACCGCATGCTTGCGTGGCTGCTCGCCCACAAGGAGTGGGTCGACGCGGGCCATGCGATCACGGTCTTCCATTCGGTGGAGCCGTTGCCGCACCGCGCCGCGGCCTTCGCGGAGCCCGCTGTGGTGCACGGCTACTACGAAGACGATGCACGCGTGGTGCTTGACGCGGTGCGCAACCTGCTGGCCGAGCATGGCATCCCGGCGCGCTTCGAACACCGCATTGGCTGGCCAGGAGCGGAGATCGCGGCCTTTGCGGAAGAGGGCGGCTTTGATCTACTGGTCATGGGATCACGAGGCCACGGCGCCTTGGCGGGCCTCGTGCTCGGGTCCGTCGCCACCAAAGTGCTGGCCTCTTGCACGGTCCCGGTGCTGCTGGTGCGCTGAATGAAGATCCATCCACTTTGGCGAAGGTCGGTCGTTGCCGCTGCAAGTGCCTTCGCGCTGGCCGCTGCAACGGATGTGGCATCGCAAACGCGTACTTGCCAGGATCGGGCACCGTCCGCTTCGCAGAGCATCGACTTCGTGGCGGCTGCTGCGCGACAGTCGCCCGCTGTGGTGCGCATTGCCGTCGCAGGGTCGGACAACGACGGGCTGCTCGCGGGCGACATGCGACCATCGGCGCGCTGGGGGCAGGGCGCGGGTCGGGGCTTCGCGTCGGGGTTCATCATTGACCGCGACGGCTACATCCTCACAAGCGCGCACGCCGTGACAGGCGCGCAGGCGATCTCCGTCACCACTGCGGACCAGCGCCGCTTCGACGCCGAGGTGATAGGCGTCGATCGGCGCACCGACGTTGCGCTGCTGCGGATCGCCGCGCTCAACCTGCCGGTCGTGACCGTCGGCCATAGCGGTGACCTTTGCGCAGGCGAGTGGGTTGCCGCCATGGGCGCTCCGTTCGGCTTCGAAGGCAGCGTCACGGCCGGCGTGGTGAGCGCCCATCCGCGCTACATGCCCGGCGGCAACGGGGTGCCACTGATTCAGACCGACGTCGCGCTCAATCCCGGCAACTCCGGCGGACCGCTGTTCGACGAACGGGGGGGCGTTGTGGGCATGAACTCAATGATCTATTCCACGAGCGGTGGGTATTTCGGGGTGTCGTTCAGCCTGCCCATCGACACTGCGATGCGCGTGGCGCAGGAGCTGCGTGCCAACGGCTCGGTAACCCGTGGCCACATCGGGGCCCGCACGCAGCCGCTGACGTCCGAACTGGCACCCGCTTTCGGCCTGGATGCCGCCGTCGGCGCGTTGGTAGTGGGCGTCGATACGGGCAGCCCGGCGGAGGAAGCAGGGCTTCGCCATGGCGATGTCGTCCTGGCCGTCGATGCCGGCGCAGCCGCGATGCCCTATGCAGAAATTCAGGAGAGCGTTGCGAGCGCAGCGCAGGGCAGCCGCTTGGCACTGCGCATCTGGCGTCACCGGACGCTGTTGACGGTGCCTGTGGGCGTCGCCGGCAGCGAGCCGGACATCGTGCCGAAACCCGTTGCGCACTCCGATGTGCATGAGACTCGCTTCGGACTCGAGCTCGCCGAACGCAAGGGCGCGCTGGGTATCGGCCTTCAGGATCCAGGCCTCTATGTGCAAGGCGTATCCGGGTCGGGCCAGCGGGCAGGGCTGCGCTACGGGGACGCGATTGTCGCGGTCAACGACGTGCGCGTGGCAGGCCTTGCCGACTTCGACGCTGCGATCCGCGCCATTCCGGAGAGCGAGACGGTGGCGCTGCTGGTCATGCGAGGCAAGAGCAGGGGCTACGTCCCGATTCTTCCGCGCATGTCGAAGCGTGCGACGTCGACGCCAGCAAGCGGCGAGGCCGTGAGGCCGTGAGGCAGCAGCCCTGGGATCGGTCGATCCCTTTGGTTTGATTTCGCGCAAGGCAGCGCGTGGCCTTCCGTCGAAGAATGATCGCAATCCATCGCCACTATCCAAAGAGAACGGTGGCGCAACAACCAACCCGCACCGGGGCCACGCCGTGAACAACCTGTCCAACCGACCTCTTGAGCTTCTGGCTTTCAGCATCGCCACCTTGCTCGCCACGGTCGTCCTGGTGATTGCCGGACTCAACGAGCGCACCGACTTTCCGCAAGAGGCGGCCTCCCTGGCACATACAACGAAAGGTCCACGATGAACACGAGCCGCCGCACCTTCCTGATCAACTTCGCCGCAACAGGCACGGGCCTCTGCGCGACGCCCACCATGGCTCAGACCGAGCTCGATCAAAAAGATCCGCAGGCCGTCGCGCTGAGCTATGCCGCTGATTCGTCGAAGGTCGACGCAAAGAAATTCCCGAAGCATGACAACACGCAACTCTGCAACGGCTGCGCGTTGTGGCTGTCTCGGCCCACTGATTTGAAAGGCAACTGCCCGCTCTTTGCGGGCAGGCAGGTTAGTGCGAAAGGCTGGTGCAGCGCTTGGGCCAAGAGGACGTAGTTGAGAGCGGGCATAGCGCCCCCCCAATCCGCGGGTACTGCACGAATCCGAGTCAAACCGCCACAGTCCCGTGGTGTCGGAGGTTGTAGCCTCCGACGCCGACGGCTTGTTCTCGTTGTTGGCGTCGATGAGAGAGATGTCGGAGATCCAACCAGCCCAAGGGTCATGAGAATACGCTCCACCTTGTCAGCTTCGAATCGCTGAAGTACAAGACGTCAGAACATGGCCGTAAAGTTTTAAGCACGCCATTTGTATGAACTTCACGAACTCAGCAGACTGGAACGATCAAGCGCAGGTGCGTGCTTTTCTCTCGAGGTATCCGTACATGTTCCCGCTGCGAGGCGGAGAGCGACGCCGGGCTTACATATTCTTCCGTGGATGGATGCAAACCTTCGCCCAGCTGTGTGAACAGGTCGACACGATCCTTGGCGAAGACAAATGCGAATTCGCGTGGACACGGATTCGCGAAAAGTTTGGCGCTCCAAACCTTGCTTACGAGATGCGCGGTCAGGCCAGGCATGTGATTCATGCCCATAGGCCCTCAGAGGTGAGGCGGATCATCTGTGAGCCAATCGAATCGTTTGAACCAGTAGCGGTGGCCATTCAGGAATCCGTTCTATCGGCCGAGCTGGCACTGCGGGAAAAATGCATCATTTGCGGGACTAAATCGATCATCACGAGCGCTCAAGGCCCATGGGCATCCCTGTGCTATCAACATCAGACGGTGCAGCTTCCGGAAAGCTTAAATCATCAGCCCACAACGGTGTGGACGATCGCTCAGCTTCAAGAAGGCTGATCCTTTGCAACTTCTCCCGGCAGTGCGCGCTTGGACGCGCTACCCAGTGAGAGTTGGAGGTCGGCTCAGAATCGTGCACGTACCCTCGACTTGCCAGCTGACACCCAAACTCGCGAGTGATCCAAAGCTGTTGTGTCATAGCCAAGCTTCGAGCGCAATTGCAAGACGAGCAGCTTCATCTCTCGTCAAAGGTTGATCTCCAGAACATCGCGAGTCCTCAGTTCTTGAACCGCGACGCATTGCAACTGGCGCCATGGCTCAACGCTGCAGAGAAGTGGAGGAGTAATCGATTAACCGCTTTTATGGTACAAATCGCATGTACTCTTTAGGTGTGTGCCTCGGGCCCAATCCACCCCTGTGACACATGCCGAATCCAATCACATGTTCAAATTCACGGAATCGTCTGAAGACCAGTTGCAGTACTCCATAGTGCATGTGGCGGTTGCAGAGCCGCTTTTTTTATGCTCATGGTTACGCGATGATCCGGGCTGCGTCCAGGCAAGCGGTGCCTTTATGTGTGGCAAAAACGAGCTTCAACGATTTCTCCGCGCAGCCGACGCCCCTAAACTGATTGCGATGCAGCTACTTGTCCCTTCAGGCCAACACAGTTGGAACCTCAGGACCGCAAGCACAGTTGCAAATTGGCTGGCCGGTGGTAGCGATCATTGCGAGCTGGTCTTCGGTGACAACGTGGAACTTTTCGATAGTTGGTCCAAGAGCCTTCCAACGAGCGGCACCTTGATTCCGTTATGGAGCGCACCGCGCGCTCAGGTATAGGGCTCAAAGCGATCGTGCGGCGGTATTCCAAGTGGCCCAACCCGCGCACGCGAGGCAGAAGAGAAGACAGGCTGCACGCGCAACGCCCCGCAACGGCTACGCAGGGATTCACGGGCAACTCGTCGCGTCGATCCAATCCAAGTTCTGCAAATCGGCAATTGCAGAACCGATCAGAGGAGGGCGTTTTGAACCCCTTCCCTCCAACCCCGCCCGCCGTCACTGCCCGTGAGTTCGCGCGGTGCAGCACCTGCGGGTGGATGCATCAGGTGCTACACATCGATGAAGGTGCCGAGCGAATCCTTGAAGAACGCCGATGGCTCAGTCGTTGCGGGCGATGCCGAGGTTCTGAATTCGTAAGCTCCACATACTCAGAACTGCCGGTCCTTGCCAACGCGGCTCTGCTCATTCTGGCAACGGGTTGATCGAAACCAACAACAACCGAGCTCTGTCCTGATTCTCTGGCGCTCGTTGGTTAGACAGGGCGTCGATGCGCCTGGTGTCGGGCCTGCTGTCAGGCCTGGCGACAGCCGAACGTAATTACTGGCCGCAATGTTGGTAGCTCAGGTAGTCGTCGGTGTCAGCAAAAACGTAAATTCGCTCGCCAACTCGACGATTTGGGCCTACGAACTTGTAAATCCCCTCGAGAACTGGTCGATCAGAGCAAATTTATGCATTCGCGTGGTACTCAGCAGGGCGATTTACGACTTTCTGACCGCTCACTTTGGGCTTGGGAGAGGCGCGGGGAATACAACTGACCCCCCCAATCTATGATTTAACATAATATACATTGTATTATTTGCACCCATGATGGCGATCGTGAAAATTTTCAGTTTCTGAAGAGCACGCGTTTTATCCGGAGAGACGGCTTGAGCGCCGGTGCCGTGAGGCGCAGTTGCAGAACGCTCGCAGCGCCTGCACCGCTTCGGTACGCATCGGGCCCGACTGGTACACCAGGACAACCCTCCGCTCGATCTGCGGCTTGACGAGCGGCAGCACGTCCAGATTCGCATCGCGCAGCGATGCGGTGTACAGCCGCGGCATCAAACCCAACGCAAGGCCGCCGCGAACCAGCGCGTACAACGTCTCGGCATAACTGACCCTGTAGGGCTCGGCATCCTGCGCAAACTGCGCGCGGGCCAAGCCGGAAGGCAGGCTTCGAGATTCCTCTCGCCTTGAATTGGAGCGTTTTTCAGCCACTGATCCGGCCGTGGCCTGTGCGATGGATAGGCGACGATGCAGCATGGTGAAAGTCATCCTGTTGCGCGTCGAAGCACCTGCGAAACCCGACGTCGGCGAACCGTGCAACGGCTGCGGCGTTTGTTGCACGAGCGAACCGTGCCCAGTGGGCTCGCTGGCCAGCAGGCGAACACACGGCGCATGCGTAGCGCTGGAGTTCTCGGAACTTGGCCGTCGCTACACGTGTGGGCTCGTCTCCTCACCGGCCCGTTGGCTGACCGGCGCCTTGCGTGGTGCTGCTCCGCTGGTCGCCAAAATTGCAAGTCGCTGTATCGCTGCCGGGCGCGGGTGCGACAGCGATGTAGAGGTCCAGCGAGGCTGAAAGCCACTCAAATCCGCACGGCTGCCAGATGGCCGCGAAATCAAGCCCTGCCTGGTATTTTGGGATTGAATCGCTGCGGACACGTTTGGGAAACATTAACTATAATGTGTTACATGAGCACGAAACCAGACATGTGGCACGGAAAGCCTGAACGCGAAGATCGGACGACCTCTTACCAGACGCTAGAGACCAGGAGACGCAAGCCTAAACCGTCGGTGTGGCCGAAGATCGGTCTTATCGTCGTCGCCATGTTCGGTCTGCTGTGGGCTGTCAAATACGTTTTGGGTTGGTAAAACGTAAATAAATGTGTCTCGTCGTGTGCGATGTCACGCGGTGTTTTTGGCTTGGCTGCGGACAATGGAGCCATGACCGCTCCAGACCAATTGCCCGATGCCGAGTTGCTTGCTCGGGCTCACCGATGGCGTCGCCAAGCCTTGTATGGCACCACTGATGCGCGTGGGCACGCCAATGCGCACGAAGCGGAAGTGCGCAGGCGTTTTTCGGGCGTGACCACCGTCTGCGGACTGTTCGAGCCGATGCGCCCCGCCCCTCGTCGTCCGTTCTGGCAGTTCTGGTCGTGAACAAGGCGCAGGATCCGCGCAATACGTCACGCTTGGCTGCAACGCACTGCATCCAGATGGCCCGACGGGCCGTCTACACAGGATGCCCATCGCACTGCTTCACAAACTCGCTGCACAAAGCCTTCCGTATGTCGTGGACGAGCCTGGCGACGTCGAGGCTGTTCAGGTTCTGGTCATGGCAGGCCACGTAAAGGCCGAGATACTGGCTCGAACCCACGGTTCCCGCGGCGGGCCGCATACCGCATCCGTTCAGGAAATCACATCGCTTGGCAGACGCATGCTCCGAACGTTCGGCTCGCCCGGTGCCCGCTAGATCCGCCAGCTCACCACTTGCCGTCGCGCGGAACGGATTTGGGCGCGGCAGCCGGTGCCGCTCTTGAAACCGCGGACAGGAGCTGAACCGCGTCGGGCCTGTTCCCGCGCTGAGCGAAATCCAGAGCGGTCATGCCCTGCTCGTTCTTGAGCGTCACGTCGGCGCCCTCCTCCACCAGCAGCTTCACGCTCGCCGCAGAGCCGTACATGGCGGCCATCATGAGCGGCGTGGTTCCATTCGGCGACTGCGCATCGATAAACGCATTGCCATCCAGCAGCTGCTTGATGATCTCAACATGACCACCGGTGGCCGCGTAATGCAGGGGCGCCCATCCGGGCTTGTTGATGTCCGCGTCACGCTTGATGAGCTGCGTCACCAGTTCCTTCTGGCCCTTCAGGGCCGCCATCATCAGCGGGCTTTCATCCTTTGAATTGCGGCCTTCGACGTTCGTCTTGGGCGATTCGATCAACACCTGGATCACCCGCGGTGACGGTTCGCGCATCGCCAGCAGCAGTCCGGTCTGGCCGTTCGGGTCCTTGACGTTGGGATTGAACCCCCGATTGATGAGATCACGCACCCCGCTTGCGTTGTCGCCCCGGACGGCCCGGAAAAAATCGTCGGTCGGCGTGGCATTGGCCGTCACGACGGTTGCGGCGACAAAGAGGTAAAGCGCTTTTCTGAGGTGAATTTTCATTGCTGGGCACCTTTGAAAAGGGTCTCGAAATTGGCACTGGTCGCCTCGGCGATGGCCTCGACAGGCATTTGCCTCAACTCGGCAATTTGCCTGGCCACGAAGGGAACGTAGGAAGGATTGTTCGTCTTCCCGCGGTAGGGAACGGGCGCGAGATACGGGCTGTCGGTCTCGATGAGCATTCGGTCGAGGGGAACGAATGCTGCGACGTCACGCAGATCCTGCGCCTTCTTGAATGTCAGGATGCCAGAGAAAGAAATGTAGAAACCCAGGTCGAGCGCCGCACGAGCGACTTCTGCCGTCTCGGTGAAGCAGTGAAACACGCCTCCCGCGGCGGCGCCCGTTCCCTCTTCGCCCTCTTCCCTCAGGATGGCCAGCGTGTCGGCCGAGGCCTCGCGCGTGTGGATCACCAGGGGCTTGCGTGTTTGCTGGGCAGCGCGAATGTGAACGCGGAAGCGATCGCGCTGCCACTCCATGTCGGCGATCGTCCGGCCGCCCTTGCGTTCGTCCATCTGGTAGTAGTCGAGCCCGGTCTCGCCGATGGCGATGACCTTGGGGCGTCCCGCCAATGCGACGAGCATCTCCACGCTCGGCTCTGCAATGTCTTCGATGTCGGGATGAACGCCGACGCTCGCCCAGAAGTTGTCGTAGCGTTCGGCGAGGGCTTGGACTTCGTCGAATTCTTCCAACTTGGTGCAAATGCAAAGCGCCCGGTCGACGCGGGCTTCGGCCATCGCCGTGCGGATTTCGGTCATCCGGCCTTCGAAATCCGGAAACGTGAGGTGGCAGTGGGAGTCTGTGAACATGCGTCGCGTGCGGGCCGCGCGCGAGGCGGGGCCGGTCAGATGGTTTGGGTCGGGCGGTCGGAGGCCATGGTGCCACCGAGTGCTTCTTCGATGCGCGCCTTGAGCTGGCGCGACTTTTCGTCTGCAGGAAATCGGATACCCACACCAGGCGATCGGTTCCCGGCGGCACGCGCCGGTGTGATCCAGGCCACCTTGCCGGCCACCGGATAGCGCTGCGGATCGTCCGGGAGCGTCAACAGCACGTAGACATCGTCGCCGAGTCGGTATTCGCGTGACGTCGGGATGAAGATTCCGCCCTCGGCGAACAGAGGAATGTAGGCGGCGTAGAGCGCGCCCTTTTCCTTGATGGCCAATTGAATGACGCTTGGCCGGGCAGGCGCGGTATTGGCAGCAGAGGGACCGGGGACGACGGGTGTGTTCATGGCGTTATCCGGCCGAGTTTAGGGTGGTTCGCGCCTCGCTCACAAGCGCCTCGAGCATCAGGCCGGCATTGAACGGATGATCTGCGGTTTTTGCCGCGTTTGCGAGCGATTTCGACCAGCGCGCCAGCGCCAGGGTGGAGGGCACCGCCGGCATGTCGGCTTCGGCGAAGAAGCGCGGTGCCGCGCCCTGACCGATCGCCATGAGGTCGTGACACACCCTTTGCAGCGCGTCGATCGCCTGCGCAGGCGCGTGGTCGGTCAGCGCGCCGACATCGCCACGTTGCATCGCCTTGGGCAAAAGCGCCCAGGCCTTCGGGGAGCGGCCGCTCCGGGCCAGGCGCAGTGCATCGGTCGGACGACCGCCCGCTGCACGGAGCAGCACGACCGCGTCGGACTCCGGCACGCCTTGCGCGACCAGCCAGCTCTGCGCGACCGCAGGTTCGGGCCACGGCATGGTGAAGCCGAGGCAACGGCTGCGGATCGTGGGAAGCAGTTGCCAGGCGGCCTCGGTTGCCAACACGAAGCGCACGTCGCCCACCGGCTCTTCCAGCGTCTTCAGCAGCGCGTTCGCCGTGATCGTGTTCATGCGCTCGGCCGGGTACACGAGCACCACCTTGCCGCGTCCACGCGCGCTGGTGCGCTGGGCGAAGCCGACCGCTTCGCGCATCGCCTCCACTCGGATCTCGCGGCTCGGCTTGCGCTTCTTGTCGTCGATGTCGGACTGCGACTTTTCATCGAGCGGCCAGCCCAGATCGATCATGGCGACCTCGGGCATCAGCACACACAGGTCTGCATGGGTACGAACCTCGATCGCGTGGCAGCTCGCGCAGTGGCCGCAGGCGCTGTGGGCAGCGGTCGGTGTTTCGCACAACCACGCGGAGGCCAGCGCCAGCGCCAGCTCGTACTGGCCGAGACCCGACGGCCCCTGCACCAGCCATGCGTGGCCGCGCTGCCGAAGCAGGTCGGTCAGCGGGGCGTGGAGCCAGGGAGAGAGTGGCGCTGCACTCATCGCTGCACCACGCCGCGCTGCGCCAGGGCGACTTCGATCTGCTGCCAGACCTGCTCGCGGGCCTGGCTCGCATCGATGCGCACGAACCGTGGCGCATCGGCCGCGCGGGCGGCATAACCGGCGGCCACGCGCCGGAAAAACTCCACGGGCTGCGACTCGAACTTGTCCGGCACGCGCGCACCGGCGAGCCGGTCGGCGGCGATTTCAGGGGCGAGATCAAACCAGATGGTGATGTCGGGCTGCAGAAGCGCCAGTTCGGCGCCGCCCTGGACCCAGCGCTCCAGGACCGAGAGCACCTCGGCGTCGAACCCACGCCCACCGCCCTGGTACGCAAAGGTCGCGTCGGTGAAACGATCGCACAGGACGACGTCGCCGCGTGCCAGCGCGGGCTGGATCACCCGCACCACATGGTCGCGCCGTGCTGCAAACACCAGCAACGATTCGGTCAGCGCGTCCATCGGCTCTTCGAGGATCAACCCGCGAAGCGTTTCGGCCAGCGGCGTGCCGCCAGGCTCACGCGTGCGCGTGACCTGCCGTCCCTGCGACTTGAACAATGCCTCGAGCGCGTCGAGGTGGCTGGACTTGCCGGCACCGTCGATGCCTTCGAGCGTCAGGAAAAGCCCTGCCGTCACTGGCCGCCCCTCTGATATTTGTTGACCGCGCGGTTGTGCGCATCGAGCGACTCGCTGAACTGGCTCGTGCCATCGCCGCGCGCCACGAAGTACAGCGAACGGGTGCGGGCCGGTTGCACCGCGGCGAGCAGTGCGGCCTTGCCCGGCATCGCGATCGGCGTGGGCGGCAGCCCGGGGCGGGTGTAGGTGTTCCAGGGCGTGTCGGTCTGCAGGTCGCGCTTGCGCAGGTTGCCGTCGAATGCCGCGCCGAGCCCGTAGATCACTGTCGGGTCGGTCTGCAGCGGCATGCCGACACGCAGCCGGTTCGCGAAGACCGAGGCGATCTCCGCGCGATCGTTTGCCTTGCCGGTCTCCTTCTCGACGATGCTGGCCAGGATCAGCGCGTCGTCGGGCGATTTGAGCGGCACATCGGGCGCGCGCGCCGACCACGCGGCTTCGAGCTTCTTGTCCATGGCGCGCATCGCGCGTTTCAGCACCGCGACGTCCGTCGACCCCTTGGAGTACGTGTAGGTGTCGGGAAAGAAGCGGCCTTCAGGGTGCACGCCGGCCTTGCCGAGTTGCGCCATGAGCGCGTCGTCGGTCATGCCGACGGTTTCGGGCTTGAGCTGATCGGCCTTGGCGAGTGCGGCGCGCACCTGCCGGATGTTCCAGCCTTCCACCAGCACGACGCTACGGGTAGCTTCTTCGCCACGCACCAGCACGGCCAGCAGCGTGCGCGGCGTGAGGCCGCGTTCGAGCTCATAGCTACCGGCACGGATCTGACGGTCCTGCCCCGAGAAGCGAAACCACCAGTACAGCAACTGGGGCTGGACGGCGGTGCCGGTGTCCGCCACGGCCTGCGCGATGCCGCGGGGCGTGGTGCCGGGCTCGACCGACAGGTCGACCGAAGGCGCCGGCAGCTTGAGCGGCTGGTTGACCCACCAGAGTGCAGCCGCCCCGCCGCCGAGGACGACAAGCGCGGCGAGCAGGAAAAGGGTGAGGAAGAAGCGGCGCACGGATGAAAGTTGAGGAGGCCCTGCGGACCGAACGGAACGGGGTCGGCCATGATAATTCAGCCATGACTGCTGCAACGCCTTCCCTGCTGGCCTCCGGGGTTGCCCCCATTTCCCATCTCGGCATCATCCAGGCCGTCGGCCCTGACGCCGCCAACTTCCTGCACGGGCAGCTCACGCAGGACTTCGCGTTGCTCGGCGCCGGCGAAGCACGGCTAGCGGCCCTGTGCACCGCCAAGGGTCGGATGATCGCCAGCTTCATCGGCATTCGCCCGGAGCCGGAATCGATCCTGCTGGTGTGCAGCAAGGACATCCTGGCGGCGACGCTCAAGCGGTTGTCGATGTACGTGCTGCGCGCGAAGGTCAAGCTCACTGACGCCAGTGACGCTTTCGCTCTGTATGGGCTCACGGGCACCGCACTGGCCGCGAATGGCATCGATTCCGCGGTGCCGCCCGGACACCGTGCGTCGATCGGAGACGCCAGCGTCGTTTCGCTCTACCCCGCCGATGGCGTGCCGCGCGCGCTCTGGATCGCGCCCGTTGCGAGCGCGGCGCCAGTCGGCGACGCGCTCGACGCGTCCGCCTGGGCGTGGAGCGAAGTCCGCAGCGGCATCGTCACCTTGACCACGCCGGTGATCGAAGCCTTCGTGCCCCAGATGCTCAACTACGAGTCTGTCGGCGGCGTGAGCTTCAAGAAGGGTTGCTACCCCGGACAGGAAATCGTCGCGCGCAGCCAATTCCGCGGCACGCTCAAGCGCCGCGCCTTCCTCATGGTGGCGAACGGGCCGCTCGCGGTCGGCCAGGAAGTCTTCGCAGCCGGGTCCGACGAGCCGGTCGGCACCGTGGCACAGGCCGCACCCGGGCCGGACGGCCAGTGGTCGGCGCTGGTGTCGATGCAGATCGCTGCGATCGAGGCGGGCGGCTTGCGTGCGAATGACGCAGCACTCAGCGTCGAGCCTCTGCCCTACCCGCTGCTCGAAGACATCTGAGTGATGCTTCGAGTGGTTTGCTGTCACTTCGACAGCGAGATGTGCATCTCGATGTGCGGGATACCGGCTTCCTCGAACGGCTCCCCGACCACGGTGTACCCGAGCCGGCGATAGAACGCCTCGGCGGTGCGCTGCGCATTGAGCGCCACCAGGCGGTCGCCGCGCGCGCGGGCCGCATCCTCGAGCGCATGCAGCACTTTCGCACCGTGGCCGCCGCTGCGCAGCAATCGATGCACCGCCATGCGACCGATGTGCGCCACACCCTCCTCCGCAGGCAGCAGGCGCCCGGTGCCGATGACCTGCCCGAGCCGGTTGCGCGCCACCGCGTGCAGCGACACCGCGTCGTGTTCGTCCCACTCCAGTTCCTGCGGGATGCGCTGCTCTTCGATGAACACGATGCGTCGCAGGGCCCCGGCCGGCTCGCCGAGCGTCGCCCAGTCGCCGGTGGCCACGTCGCAGAGATCCTTCCCGGCCTCGTAGTCGGTGAACATGTCGCGCAACACCTGCGGAACGGGCCGCGGCGTCTGCGTGGCCGGGTCGGCGAAGACGTAGACCAGCTCGCAGGTCACGAGCAGCTCGTCGCCACGAAACAGGCCGCCGTGAAACACGATCGACGAGTTGCCCACGCGCACGCATTTCATGCCGACATGGAGCACGTCGTCCACGCGGGCCGACGCATTGAACTCCACCGTGGCCTTGCGCACGTAAAGGTCGCCTTCGAGCGCGAGCATCGCCTCCTCGTAAGGCAAGCCCAGCGCGCGCCAGTAGTCGGCGATGGCGGTGTCGAAGTACATCAGGTAGTGGGCGTTGAAGACGATCTTCTGCATGTCGACTTCGGCCCAGCGCACGCGCAGGCGGTGGAAGAAACGGAAGTCGCTTCGTTTTTCAGGTTGGTTCTGGTTCATGGCTTCAATGCTTTCTCGAGTGCGTGGGCTGCGTGGGCCTGCGCGGTCAACGCTTCGGGTATCGCCCGGCCCATCTTGACGAATTCGTGGATCACGCCGCGGTAGATCTCCAGGTCGACCGGCACGCCCGCAACGCGCAGTTTGTCGGCCCACGCGATCCCTTCGTCGACCAGCGGATCGCACTCCGCCAAGCCGATCCAGGTCGGCGCGATGCCGTCGACATCGTCAGCGAGCAGCGGTGCGAAGCGCCAGTCGTCGCGGTCGGCAGGGGTGCGCACGTAGGCGCGGAAAAAGTAGCTGATCAACGATTCGGTCAGCAACGGGCCGTCGGCAAAGAGGCGATGCGATGACGTGTCCTGATGCGCCGCCATGCCCGGGTAGAAGAGCAGTTGCAGGGCGACAGCGATGCCCGCGTCGCGCGCCAGGATCGCACAGCTTGCCGCCAGCGTACCGCCGGCGCTGTCGCCGCCGAGCGCCAGCCGCGATCCATCGAGGCCTAGCGATGCGCCGAGCTGCGCGACGAACTGCACCGCGTCCCAGGCGTCGTTGGACGCGGTCGGGAACTTGTGCTCCGGTGCGAGGCGGTAGTCGACCGACACCACCGCGCAGCCGCTCTTGAGGCTCAGCGACCGACACAGCGTGTCGTGCGTGGCGATGCTGCCGACCGTGAAGCCGCCACCGTGAAAGAAGACGAGCACCGGCAACCGATCCGATGACGGCGCGTACAGGCGCGCCGCCATGGCGTGGCCGTCGCGCGCGGCGATGGTGAAGTCTTCGATGCGTGCGATCGCGGGCTTCGGAATCTCGAGCACGCCGGCACCCTTCTCGTACGCGGCCTTGGCCTCGGCCGGCGTCACCGCGTTCAGCGGCGGATGCCCCGCCCGCCCCATGCGCTCGACCACGCCGGCCATCTTCGCCGTCAGCGGCGGCTTGCCGCGGTGGACGCTCACTTGAACGTCACCACCACCGGCTGCATGCCCGTCATGCCCTGGTAGGTGACCCGCACGTTCTGCCCCGCTTTCGGCGGCATCAACGGCGAGAAAGAGCCCAGGCTGATCAGGTCGCCCGCCTTCATGGCGTTGTCTTCCTTTGCCAGCGCGTCGGCCAGCCACACGACCGCGTTCAACGGATGTTCGAGGATGTCAGAACCCTTGCCGCGTGCGAGCTCCGCGCCGGCGCCGTCGTTCACGATCACCGTCATGTCCTTGAGGCTTTCGAGCATCTGCGCACGGGCGCCGCTGTCGGTGGGCACATCGATGGGCGCGCCCTTCACGCCGAGCCGCGCACCGACGTTGATGGCCGCCACGCCGGGCCCGTTCAGCCTGGGCGGTGCCTGAACCGCGAGGTCGGGCAACTCGATGAACGGAATCACCTGGTCGATGTTGGCCAGCACCTCGGCGGCCGTCCTTGCCTTGTTGATGTCGGCGCTCTTCACGCGCACCAGCATGTCGGCCTCGAACAGCGGCCGCGCGCCGAAGGTCGCATCGACGACTGCGCCGGTGTCGAGCACCATGCCCTGATACAGCACGCCCCACACAGGCTTGTCGTAATTGAAGCGTTTCTGCACTGCCGGATTCGTGAGGCCTGCCTTGTAGCCGATCACCGACCCGTACTTCGCAGCCAGCAGCTTGTTGAGCTTGGCGCGCGTGCAGCTCGCATCGGCCTCGTTGAAGTTTTCAGGCGGGTTCGCCGCGGGGGTCCTTGCTTCCATCGCGGCGGCCATTTCTGCCACCTGGGCGTCGCCGAGGCAATCGGCCTGCGCCGCGGTGGCGCCCATCAGCGTCAATGCTGTGCCAACGGCGACAGCGGTGAGGGTTTTTTTCATGGGCAAGACTGTCTCCTCTTGTTAGATTGGGCGCTTCGAATCCTACCGCCCACAGGCTCACACCGCTCCATGGCCCTCATCCAGTACCTCACCCAGATCCAGTTCGAATTCGGCGCCATCAAACTCCTGTCTGCCGAGTGCGCGCGCATCGGCATCACCCGGCCGCTCATCGTGACCGACGCCGGCGTGCGTGCTGCAGGCGTCCTGCAGAAGGCACTCGATGCGCTGGGCGGTCTCGACGTCGCCGTGTTCGACCAGACGCCTTCCAACCCGACTGAAGCGTCGGTGCGCGCTGCCGTCGAGGTCTACCGCGCGCACCGCTGCGACGGGCTCATCGCCGTAGGCGGCGGCTCGGCGATCGACTGCGCCAAGGGCGTCGCGATCGCGGCCACGCACGAAGGCCCGCTCAAGACCTACGCGACCATCGAAGGCGGCTCGCCGAAGATCACCGAGGCCGTCGTGCCGCTCATCGCCGTGCCGACCACGAGCGGCACCGGCAGCGAAGTGGCGCGCGGCGCGATCGTCATCGTCGACGACCACCGCAAGCTCGGCTTCCACAGCTGGTTCCTGATGCCCAAGGCCGCGATCTGCGACCCCGAACTCACGTTGGGCCTGCCGCCGAAACTGACGGCCGCCACCGGCATGGACGCGATCGCCCATTGCATGGAAACCTTCATGTCCGCCGCCTTCAATCCCCCCGCGGACGGCATCGCGCTCGACGGCCTGGAGCGCGCCTGGCTGCACATCGAGCGCGCCACCAAGGACGGCCAGGACCGCGAAGCGCGGCTCAACCTCATGAGCGCCTCGATGCAGGGCGCGATGGCCTTCCAGAAGGGCCTCGGATGCGTGCACAGCCTGAGCCACAGTCTCGGTGGCGTCGATCCGCGCCTGCACCACGGCACGTTGAACGCCCTCTTCCTGCCCGCCGTGATCCGCTTCAACGCCGGTGCGGAATCCGTCCAGAAGGACCGCCGGCTTCAGCGCATGGCGCAGGCGATGCACGTCGACAGCGCCGGCGATCTGGGCGAGGCCATCCGCGACATGTCGGCCCGCCTCGGCCTGCCCAAGGGGTTGGCTGAAGTCGGCGTGACGCGCGACCTCTTCGAGAAAGTCATCGACGGCGCGATGGCCGACCACTGCCACAAGACCAACCCGCGACTGGCCACTCGCGACGACTACCGCGAGATGCTCGAATCGTCGATGTGATCGCCTGACCCGGTCCATCGACCGCCTGCACCTCGCTCAGAGCGGCAGGACCTCTCCGATGTCGTCGCCCCTTACGCGCTCGGCCAGTTCGTCCGCGAGGCGCTGCGCTTCGCGCACGGCGCGGTCCCAGGCGGTAATGCGCGCGTCTGCGTCGGTGGCGAACCGGATGAAGTCGTTTCGGTCGGGAAGCTTGGCGTTGGGCAGCGTGCGAATCCAGTCGGGGTCGGGCGCGAGCACCACCATCCGGTCGAGAAAGCCGGTGCTGCGGTGCCGCCACTTCAAACCCTTGTCGAGCCAGCCCGGCACCACTGCCTGCTGGAAGTGCGGGTAGAGCACGAGTCCCTCGTCGCGCGGCCGATAGTCCAGGTGCAGGTGGTAGTCGGTGATGCCGCCGTCCCAGTAAGCACCGCGCGGCGCGCCGGGAATGTCGTGCACTGCTTCGAGCAGGAATGGAATGGAGCAGGACGCCTGCAACGCCAGGTTGAAATTCGCGTCGCTCAGGTCGAACTGGCGCGTGCGGAAGTCGAGCGTGCCGAACGGCAGCGCCGCGGCGGGCGTCGAGAACACGCAGCGTTCGAGCCAGGCGCCGAGGCTCTTGCGATGCACGCTGTTGGTCGCGAATGCCCCCAGGTAGCCGAGCGGCGTGCGCGCCCTGCCCTCGCGGCCCAGGATGTGCCGTCCCCGCGACGTGATCACGTGCAGCCGGTAGCGAGGATGGTTCAGCACTTCGCCGACGCGCCCTTCGTAGAAAGAGGTCAGGCTCTCGGCAAAGCGCTGGCTCACCTGCTGCGCCGTCAGCCGTTTCTGGCCGACGGGGAGGTCGTAGCGCTGGCGCACGTAGTCGTACTCGAGCCGCTGGAACGCCTCGACCGGGTCGTCGAGGCAGGCCGTGGCGAGGCGCCAGGCACCGATCGACGCACCGACCAGATCGACAGGCTGGCTCGACCGAGGGAGCCACTCGCCGAACAGAAAGCGATCGATCGGCCCGAGGATCAAGCCCTTGGGGCCACCCGCTGCGCCCGGAATCGTGCGCACGTCCTGTGGCTGCAGGCCGTGCTCCCGAATGTGCTTTCGGGCGGCGGGGCCGGCGTAGATGCGGAGGGCTTTCATGGGCGGGGTCCAAGCAAAAATCGCGCACCGGTGCCCGGTTCACTGACCTGACGAGTCATCGGATGCATTCCTTGCCCCGGCAACAGGGGCCGTTGGAGAGCCAAGCCCGAAGCCCATAGCGGTCGGACAACGATGTCGACTGTCTGGAGAGCGTGCGCCACAGGCTACTTGCGCAACCCCTGCAACTTCGCAAACGCACTGGCCATCTGTCCGCCTGGCTGCGGCGCGCTGTCACGACGCGAGCCTTGCTGCTGGCCTCGCCCTGCGCCTTCGAATCGGTTGTCGCGCGGACCATCGCGGCGCGCGGGTGCCGCGTCGAGCCGCATCGACAGGCCGATGCGCTTGCGCGCCACGTCGACCTCCATCACCTTGACGCGAACGATGTCGCCGGTTTTGACGATCTCCCGCGCGTCTTCCACGAACTTGTTGGCCAGCTGGCTCACGTGCACCAGGCCGTCCTGGTGCACGCCCAGGTCGATGAACGCACCGAACTGCGCCACGTTGCTCACGGTGCCCTCCAGGATCATTCCCTCCTTCAAGTCGGCGATGTCTTCCACGCCATCGTTGAAGCGCGCGACCTTGAAGTCGGGGCGCGGATCGCGGCCGGGCTTCTCCAGCTCACTCAGGATGTCCTTGACCGTGATGACGCCGAACTTCTCGTTCGCGAACAGCTCGGGC
>JBGMOF010000044.1:0-212918 GCA_041424275.1 Variovorax sp. | reverse complement strand
ATGCTCAACATCTTTACGCTCGCCAACGGCCGCCTCGTCCAGGAAGAGATCGAGGCGCTCGAAGAGCTCTCCAAGTTCCAGCCGATCTGGGTCGACCTCGAATCGCCCACGCTCGAAGAAAAGCGCTGGATCAAGCAGTACTACGGCCTCTCGATTCCCGAAGACGCGATGGACGAGGACATCGAGGAGTCCGCCCGCTTCTACGAGGAAGACAACGGCGAGCTGCACATTCGCTCCGACTTCCTGATCGACGACGACGAAGACCCGCGCACGGTGCGCGTCGCCTTCATCCTCAACCAGCACAACACCGACCTGCGCAGCCGCGGCGTGCTGTTCTCGATCCACGACGAGGACGTGCCGGTGTTCCGTCTGCTGCGCATGCGCGCGCGGCGCGCACCCGGGCTGATCGAAGACGCCAAGGAAGTGCTGTTGAAGCTGTTCGACGCCGACGCCGAATACTCGGCCGACACGCTGGAGAACATCTACGACGAACTCAAGAAGGTCAGCGAGAAGGTGCTGCGCGGCAACATCAGCGACGAGCTCGCGAGCATCGTGCTCGGCGAGATCGCGCGCCACGAAGACCTGAACAGCCGCATCCGTCGCAACGTGATGGACACGCGCCGCGCGGTGAGCTTCATGATGCGCAGCAAGATGCTCAATGCCGAGCAGTTCGAGGAGGCCCGGCAGATCCTGCGCGACATCGAGTCGCTCGACAACCACACGGCGTTCCTGTTCGACAAGATCAACTTCCTGATGGATGCGACCGTCGGTTTCATCAACATCAACCAGAACAAGATCATCAAGATCTTCTCGGTGGCGAGCGTGGCGCTGCTGCCGCCGACGCTGGTGGCCAGCATCTACGGCATGAACATGAAGTTCCCCGAGCTGGAGTGGCTGGGTAGCTCGCTCAGCTATCCGTACGTGGTGACGTTGATGCTGGCCAGCGCGCTGGTGCCGATGTGGTACTTCGGGCGCAAGGGCTGGCTGTCCTGAGCGGACACGCTCGCGCTGTCGCTAAAGGAACGTGAGCTGCTCGCCGCCGGGTTGCTGCGCGGTGGCGTCGAAGACCGTCACGGCGTCATCGCAACGGATCGCCCCGCCCTGCAGCACGCGCGCGGTCACGCCGCCATGGCCGCGCATCGCGTTGTAGCCGCCGGCGCCCAGAGCCTCTTCCATGCGTGAGCAAGGTTCGCACGGACCGGTGATCTCCAGCACGACCTCCGCACCGATGTGAAGCCGCAGCGCCTGGTCCCGAAAGAGCGAGCGCGCGGCGACCAGGTTGAGGCCCGACACCACCAGGTTGCGCCGCAGCGTCTCTGCATGAACCACGGAGCGTCCCGCCAGCGCGGCGATCACCGGCAGATGCTCCGCCTGGATCAGCGTGACCTGCCGCTTGCCTCCGCCTGCAACCGACGGCACGCGCTGCGCGATGCGGTCGCCCTCCAGACCGCGTCCGGCGATGACCATTGCCTGGGGCACCGAACGCACCGCGATGCGGCGCTCGGGCCGCAACAGGATCGCGTCCAGTCTGCCGGCGCGAGGAAAGCGGGCGGTGAGGTCGCGCAGGCCGGTCATGGCGACGGCAGCATCGGCAGCAGCGCTGCGATCAGCGCCCGTGCCTGCAGGCCCGCGACCTGCGACAGGTAGGCCGGGAAGTCCACGTGCGCCGTGTCGTCGGCGCGGTCGGAGATGTTGCGGACGGCCGCGAACGGAACGTCGTAGTCGTGGCACACCTGCGCCACCGCGGCAGCCTCCATCTCGACGGCCATCGCATCCGGCAACTCGCGGCGCAGCGCCAGCGCTTCGTCGACGCCCGACACGAAGCGGTCGCCGCTCAGGATCAACCCGCTGTGCACGCGCATGTCGGCAAGCTTGAACTGCGCACGCACACGCTCGTCGAAAAGGCCCGCAGCGCCCGTGGCGGTGGCGTGCGCCGCCCTCGACAGCAGGGCCGAGAGCGCCGCATCCGCCTCGAAGCGGGCGCGGCTGTAGAGCGGCACTTCATGGCGCGGAAACAGCGGCGAGGCGTCCATGTCGTGCTGCAGGAACGCGGTGCCGACCACGGTGTCGCCGACCTTCACGTCCGGATGCAGGCCGCCCGCAACGCCGGTGAAGACGATGCGTTCGGCGCCGAAGCGCTCGATCAGCACCGTCGCCGTGGTGGCGGCCGCCACCTTGCCAACACGCGACAACGCGAGCACCACCGGGCGCCCGTGCCATTGGCCGGTGTGGAAGTCGCGGCCAGCATGTCGCACATGCGCGGGGGCGTCGAGTTGCTCGCGAAGGCCCTGCTGCTCTTCGGGCAGCGCGCTGAGGATGGCAGTGGTCATGAACTGCATTGTCGCGGGGCGCCACCGGCAAGGGGTGGGCGAACCGACAAGCAATGCGCGCAGCCTGCGGGCGCGCTACTTCTTGGCGTCGCGCAGTTCGCGGCGAAGGATCTTCCCGACAGGCGTCTTGGGAAGATCGGTGCGGAACTCGATCACCCGCGGCTGCTTGTAGCCCGTGAGGTTGGCCCGGCAGAAATCCTTGATCTGCGCCTCGGTGAGCGCAGGGTCCTTCTTGACGATCACCAGCTTGACCGCCTCGCCGGTCTTCTCGTCCGGCACGCCGACCGCCGCGCATTCGAGCACGCCCGGAATCTGCGCGACCACGTCTTCGACCTCGTTCGGGTACACGTTGAAGCCCGACACCAGGATCATGTCCTTCTTGCGGTCGACGATCCTGAAGAAACCGCGCTCGTCGGTCACGCCGATGTCGCCGGTCTTGAACCAGCCGTCGGCCGTCATGACCTTGGCGGTCTCGTCGGGCCGCTGCCAGTAGCCGGCCATCACCTGCGGCCCCTTGATCGCGATCTCGCCCGCCTGCCCTGGCGCGACGGGCTGGCCGTCGTCGTCCAGCAGCGTGAGCCAGGTGCTCGGCAACGGGACGCCGATGGTGCCGGTGTAGGCCGTGCTCGTGGTCGGGTTGCAGCTGGCCGACGGCGAGGTCTCGGAGAGGCCGTAGCCCTCGCAGATCGGGCAGCCGGTCTTCTCGAGCCACAGCTTGGCGACTGCGCCCTGCACCGCCATGCCGCCGCCGACCGAGACCTTCAAATTCTTCCAGTTGACGGTGTGGAAGTCGGGATGGTTGGCCAGGCCGTTGAAGAGCGTGTTGACCGCCGGGAAGCTGTGGAAGGTGTGTTTCGACAGCTCCTTGAGCACGGCCGCGAGGTCGCGCGGATTCGGGATCAGGATTACTTTGGCGCCGGTGCGCAGCCCTAGCATCATGTTCACCGTGAACGCGAAGATGTGATACAGCGGCAATGCGCACACGCTGGTCGGCTGCTCGCCGGCCGGTACCTTGTCCATCACGGGCTGGTTCCAGGCCTCGGACTGCAGCACGTTGGCGATCACGTTGCGGTGCTGCAGCACCGCGCCCTTGCTCACGCCCGTGGTGCCGCCGGTGTATTGCAGCACCGCGACGTCGTCGGGACCGATGGACGGCACCTGCAGCGTGCGACCCGCGCCCTGGTCGAGCGCTTCGTTGAAGCGCACGGCGCCGGGCAGGTTGAAGTCGGGCACCAGCTTCTTGACATTTCGCACCACGTAGTTGACGAGTGCGCCCTTGAGAAAGCCGAGCCGATCGCCCATCGATGCGAGCACGACATGCTTGACCGGCGTGGCTGCGATGCAATGCTGCAGCGTGGTGCCGAAGTTCTCCATGATGACGATCGCCTTGGCGCCGGAGTCCTTGAGCTGGTGCTCGAGTTCGCGCGCCGTGTAGAGCGGGTTCACGTTCACCAGGATCAGTCCCGCCCGCAGGATGCCCGCCACTGCGATCGGGTATTGCGGGCAATTGGGCATCATCGCCGCGACGCGATCGCCCTTCACGAGGCCGATGCCTTGCAGGTAGGCGGCGAACGCCTTGCTCTGCTTGTCGGTCTCGGCGTAGCTCACGTCCTTGCCCATGAAGCTGTAGGCCGTGCGATCGGCGTACTTGCTGAAGCTCTCTTCCATCAGCGCGACCAGCGACGGATAGCGCGAAGCGTCGATGTCGGCCGGCACGCCTTCGGGGTAACTGCTCAGCCAGGGGCGGTCGGTCATGTCTCGTCTCTTTGTAAGGATGCGGGCATTATTCCCGAGGTGCCACCGAACCGGCTTCGCCGGGAGGCAGGCACCACCCCCGGGTCGGGGAAGGCGAAGCGACACGAAGTGCGCGCAGCCTGGGGGCGAGCTGTTCTTTTTATTCGATGGCCTTGCCCATATCCTCGACGACCTTCTTCGCGTCGCCGAACACCATCATCGTCTTGTCCATGTAGAAGAGCTCGTTGTCCAGGCCTGCGTAACCCGCCGCCATCGAGCGCTTGTTCACGATGATGGTCTTGGCCTTGTAGGCCTCCAGGATCGGCATGCCGTAGATCGCGCTACCCTTGACGTGCGCCGCGGGGTTCACCACGTCGTTGGCGCCCAGGATGATCGCCACGTCGACCTGGCCGAACTCGCCGTTGATGTCTTCCATCTCGAACACCTGGTCGTAGGGCACTTCGGCCTCGGCGAGCAGCACGTTCATGTGGCCGGGCATGCGGCCCGCCACCGGGTGGATCGCGTACTTGACGGTGATGCCCTTGTCGGTGAGCTTCTGCGCGAGTTCCTTGACGGCATGCTGCGCGCGCGCGACCGCGAGGCCATAGCCCGGCACGATCACGACCGTCTCGGCGTTGCCCAGCACGAAGGCGGCGTCGTCGGCGCTGCCGCTCTTCACGCTGCGCTGCACCGCGCCACCCGCGACCGCCGCGGTGGCGTCGCCACCGAAACCGCCGAGGATCACATTGAAGAACGAGCGGTTCATCGCCTTGCACATGATGTACGAGAGGATCGCGCCCGAGCTGCCCACGAGCGAGCCCGCGATGATCAGCATCGCGTTGTTGAGCGAGAAGCCGATGCCGGCCGCGGCCCAGCCCGAATAGCTGTTGAGCATCGACACCACCACCGGCATGTCGGCGCCGCCGATCGGGATGATGAGCAGCACGCCAAGCGCGAAGCCCAGTGCGATCACGAGGCAGATGTCCATCCAGCTCTGCGAATGCCAGAAGCCGAACACGAAGAACGCGGCTGCCAGCCCGAGCACCGCGTTGAGCGCATGCTGGCCCTTGAACTGCACCGGCGCGCCCTGGAACAGGCGGAACTTGTATTTGCCCGAGAGCTTGCCGAACGCGATGATCGAGCCGGTGAAGGTCACCGCGCCGATGAATGCGCCGAGTGCGAGTTCGATGCGGTTGCCGCCCGGGATCGGTTCGTTGTGCAGCGAGATGCCGAAGGCCCAGGGCTCGGCCACTGCGGCCACCGCGATGAACACCGCCGCCAGGCCGATCATGCTGTGCATGAAGGCCACGAGCTCGGGCATCTTGGTCATCTCGACGCGCTTGGCCGCGATGGTGCCGGCGGAGCCGCCCACGAGCAGGCCCAGCGCCACCCAACCGAGACCGGTGAACTTGCCGCCCGACAGCTCGACGATCAGCGCTGCCGTGGTGACGGCTGCGATCGCCATGCCGGCCATGCCGAACAGGTTGCCGCGGATCGAGGTGGTGGGATGGCTCAGGCCCTTGAGGGCCTGGATGAAGAAGACCGACGCCACCAGGTACAGCAGCGTGACCACGTTCATGCTCATGCTGCGTCTCCCTTGCCGGCTGCGGGCGCCTTCTTCTCTTTCTTCTTGAACATCTCGAGCATGCGACGCGTCACGAGGAAGCCGCCGAACACGTTGACCGCGGCGAGCGCCACGGCCAGCACGCCCATGGTCTTGCCGAGCGTGGTTTCGGTGAGCGCAGCGGCCAGCATCGCGCCGACGATCACGATCGCAGAGATCGCGTTGGTCACCGCCATGAGCGGCGTGTGCAGCGCGGGCGTGACGGTCCAGACCACGTGGTAGCCGACGTAGATCGCCAGCACGAAGATGATCAGGTTGATGACGGTGTGGGAAACGGGATCCATGGTGATTACTTCCTTGTGACTTGGCCGTCTTGCGTCATGCGGCACGCGGCCACGATGTCATCCTCGAGGTCGATCCTGAGCGCACCTTCCTTCGTCACGATGAGCTTGAGGAAGTCGAGCACGTTGCGCGCATAGAGCGCCGAGGCATCCGCCGCCACCAGCGCCGCAAGATTCGTTTCGCCGACGATCGTCACGCCGTGCTTGACCACCGTCCGGTCGGCTTCCGACAACGGACAGTTGCCGCCGACGCCGTCCGGTCCCTTACCGGCTGCGATGTCGACGATCACCGAGCCCGGCTTCATCGACTTGACCATGTCCTCGGTGACGAGCGTCGGTGCGGCGCGGCCCGGAATGAGCGCGGTGCTGATCACGATGTCCGCCATCGCCACGCGCTTGGCCACTTCGACCTGCTGGCGCGCGAGCCAGCTCGGCGGCATCGGCTTGGCATAACCGCCGACGCCGACCGCGGCTTCCTTTTCTTCAGGGGTGTCGTAGGAGACTTCGATGAACTTGCCGCCCAGTGACTCGATCTGCTCCTTGACGCTCGGGCGCACGTCGCTCGCCTCGATCACCGCGCCCAGGCGCTTGGCGGTGGCGATGGCCTGAAGGCCCGCCACGCCCACGCCGAGGATGACGACACGCGCGGCCTTCACCGTGCCGGCAGCCGTCATCAGCATCGGAAAGAAGCGCTGGTATTTGTCCGCCGCGATCATCACTGCCTTGTAGCCGGCGATGTTGGCTTGCGAGGAGAGCACGTCCATGCTCTGCGCGCGCGTGGTGCGCGGTGCGGCTTCGAGCGCGAAGCCGGTGACGCCGGCCGCGGCCAGGCGTTGCAGGCCGCTGGCATCGAAGGGGTTCAGCATGCCGATGACGACAGTGCCGGGCTTGAGTAGCGCGGCTTCCGCGTCGCTGGGCGTGCGAACCTTGAGCACCAACTCGGCGGCGAAGGCGCCCGTCGCGTCGGTGATCTCTGCACCCACCGCCTGATACGCCGCGTCGGTGACGCTGGCGGCAACCCCGGCGCCCGATTGCACCCTGACGGTGTGCCCCGATGCCAACAGCTTTTTGACCGTCTCGGGCGTGACGGCCACTCGTGTTTCGCCGGCCGCAGTTTCGGCAGGCACGCCTATCAGCATAGAAGTCTCCTCAGGCAAAGGCCGCCTCGGGAACGGGGGCCATGTTGTTCGCGGGCCGAGCTTACAACACGACACCGGCATTTTGTGTCGCGCAAATTCAAGGGGATTCCCCGCCCAGAATGCTTGTTCTGCCTGCGTCTTCAGCTATTGAATTGATAGCAAATCACGCGTCGCGAGGGTGGCCGGTGACCGGTCGCCTAAAAACCGATTGCGCGTGTGCGGCTTCATGGATGCCCAACGGCCCGCACCCGGCCACAGTGCGGTGCGTGGTGCGCCCATTGCGGAGGTTTCGCACAGTTAGAGACACTTATTGACATTAGTGGAGAAACTCCGTGCATTAGTTGACAGTTGTGACGCAGGCGAAAACGGCGGATTCTGGCGTTCCCGCCATAGACTGACGTTTCCGGTAATTAATTAGGGGATGGAATGCGAATCGCCGCACTCGACGACGAAATGGGACAGCTCGAACTGATCCAGCACACCATGGCTGGCATCGGTCATGAATGCCATGGCTTCAGCGATGGTCGCTCGCTGCTGCGAGAGCTGCGGCAGCAAACCTACGATCTGCTGATCCTGGACTGGAGCCTGCCCGATGTTCAGGGCCCCAGTGTCGTCAAATGGATCCGCGAGGATCTCAACAGTCGCCTTCCCATTCTTTTCGTCACGAACCGGCGCGAAGAAGCGGACATGGTCGAGGGCCTGGCCGCCGGCGCCGACGACTTCATGGTCAAGCCGATCCGAGTGGGTGAACTCGAGGCCCGCGTGAAGGCCCTGCTGCGCCGCGCCTATCCGTCTCAGCACGAAGCCGAACTCGTCTTCGGCCCGTACCACTTCCTGCCGCACTCGCGCACCCTGATGGTCAACGACGAAGTCGTCGAGCTCAAGCACCGCGAATACGAACTCGCGCTGTTCCTCTTCCAGAACCTGGGTCGGCTGTTGTCGCGAGAGCACCTGCGCGAAGCGGTCTGGGGACTGGGGGCCGAGACGCCCTCGCGCTCGCTCGACACCCACATATCCAGGCTGCGTACCAAGCTGGAGCTCCGGCCAGCCAACGGCTTCCTCCTGTCGGCGATCTATGGCCTGGGCTACCGGCTCGAAGCCATCGAACCCGACTCGATGCTCGGCATGCCGAGCGCAACGGAAGCCGCATGACCGGCACGAACACACGGCGCAGCGTCTGCGCTGCAGCGGCGCTGTACTGCGCGCTCGCGACAGCGGGTTTACACGCGCACGCAGCGGGCAAGCCCGTCAAGGCGCGCGCGAAGGGCGCTCCTGCGGTGACCGCGCAGGTCGAATTCGTCCAGGGCAGCACGCTCACGCGCGTGCCACAGGCGCCCGTCCGCAAGCCCCGACGCGGGGCCGCCGCATCGCCGCCGCCCCCGGCCGCAGCCACCGCAGCAGTCACCGCCGGGACCGCACTCACCGAAGGGGCACGCATCGAAGTGCCGGACGATGGCTACCTCCGCCTGCGGCTCGCAGACGGCTCGGTCGTCCGGGTGCTCGCCGGTTCCGATGTCGAACTGCGCCGCCTCCGGCGCAAGGCCGGGACGGACCATTACGAATCCATCATCGACGTGCGTCGAGGCAAGGTCGAATCGGAAGTGGCACCGCAGAAGCCGGGCCGCGTCTTCGAGATCCACGCCCCCGGTGCCGTCGCGAGCGTGCGCGGCACCCGCTTCGACGTGTCGGTCGACCCCGAAGGGCGCGTCGGCACATCGGTCACCGAAGGCAAGGTCGCGATGCAGCCCAAATCGGTGAACCGGCGCAGGGCCGCACCGGGCACGCTGGTGCCTGCGGGCCAGGGCGTGGTGCTTGGCACGAACGGGCGCCTCGGGCAGCGCAGGGCATTGCCGCCTGCGCCCGACCTGGCGGCGCTCCCGACCGAACTCACCGACGCCAACTTGCTGAGGCTGGACCTCGCCACCGTGTCCGACGCTGGCGGCGGCTATGAAGTACGCGTGGCGCGCGACGATGGCTTCACGCAGATCGTGCGCAACGGCATCTTCAAGAACGGCCGTGTCGAATTCGTCGCGCTGGAAGACGGCACCTACACGCTGGGGGTGCGGGCACTCGACGTCGAGGGCCTGGCCGGGCCGGAGTCGCGCCGCGCGCTCACGGTGCATTCGCAACCGGTCCCGCCGCTCTACCAGAGTCCGCAACCCGGCGCCCGGATCACGAGCGACGCCGGACAACTGATCTGCTCGCAGACCGCCGGTGCCGAATGGGTGCACGTTCAGGTCGCGCGCGAGGCCGACTTCTCCCGCCCCGACATCGACCAACCGCGCCTGGCGGTGTGCCAACTGGGTCTCGCGTCATTGCCGCTGGGTGATTACTTCTGGCGTGTCGCCTCCGTGATGCGCAATGCCGACGGCTCGGTGCGCGCGGGTCCGTTCGCGGCCCCGCAGCGCTTCACGGTGGTGCCGACGCCGACCGTGGGGCAGCTCGACGTGATGGACGGAAACGAGAACCCGACGCTGTCGTGGCCGGCCGTGCCGGGGCAGACCTTCCGCGCGCAACTGGCGCGCGACGAGGCCTTCAAGACGGTCGTCCTCGAAGCCGACCTCGCAGAGCCGTCGTGGGCGCTCAGGGATCTGTCGCGCGGCAACTACTTCGTGCGGATGCAGGCCCGCGACGCGTCAGGCCTCGCGGGTCCGTTCTCGCCGCCGCGCCGCGTGCGCATCGGCGGCGTGCTGCAGACATCGACCGGCGGCGGGGTGGTGAACAGCGACGGCGAGCCGATCAACCGTCCCTGATGGCCCCCGCCCCGCCCAGCTTTCCGCGGTCGAACGACGATCCGTTCGACCCGCTGCCGCACGGGGGCTGGCGTCGGGCGATCAAGCGGCGCGGCCCGTGGGCAGCGCTGACCATCGGCCTCCTCGCGTTCGTCACGGCGCTGGTGTTGACGCAATCGCTGCCGCGCGTCGACCGCATCCTGCAGGACAACGCACGTGCCGCGATGAGCCAGCCGCCCACGGACGCCATCGTGATCGTGGCGATCGACGAGAAGACGCTGGCCGCCGTCGGTCGGTGGCCATGGCGCCGGGCTTTTCATGCCGAGGTGCTGCGCCGCATCAGCGCGCAGTCGCCGCGTTGCATCGGCATCGACCTGCTGATGAGCGAACCCGACACCGACCATCCGGGCGACGACGCCGTGTTGACCGACGCCATCCTGGACAGCGGCTGCGTCGTGCTGCCGATGGCGCTGCAAACGCGCGGCCTCAACGCGCAACAGGAACTGGTGCCGATACCCGCGCTCGCCGCCGCTGCGACCGCCATCGGCCATGCGCACCTGTCGATCGACGAAGACGGCATCGCACGCAGCGTCTATCTGCGGGAGGGTTTCGCGGGCCGCGCCTGGCCGCACTTCACGCGCGCGCTGCTCGACGCGGGCGAAGGCCGCGTGGCCGAGCTGCCGCAGCCACCGTTGCCCGGCGGTCGCGGCACGACGAGCGATCCGGCTCACCCCTGGCTGCGCGGCGAGCATGAACTGATCGTCTTCACGGCACACCAGTCGGTGAAGACGGTGTCGTACATCGACGTGCTGCAAGGCACGGTGCCGCCCGACACATTCAAGGACCGCTACGTCCTGATCGGCGCCACGGCCCTGGGCCTCGGCGACGCCTACGGCACGTCGGCGCCCAACGCGCACGGGCTCATGCCGGGCGTGCAGATCTTCGCCAACGTGCTGCAAGGCCTGATGACCAACCAGCGCGTGCTCGTCGCCAGCCCGTGGCAGGACCTGGCCTTCAATCTTGCCCCGCTCATGGTCGCGCTGCTGGGGCTGCTGTGGTTGCGGCCGATCTGGGTCATCGCGCTCATCGGGTCGATGCTGGCGCTTCGCGTGGGCATCCACGTGTTGCGGCCCTGGGTCGGCGTCCAGTTCGCACCCGCAGCGGGCTTTGCCGGCCTGCTGCTGGTCTACCCGCTGTGGAGCCTGATGCGCCTGAGCGCTGCCGTGCGGTACCTGCGCTGGGGCACCGAGCAGCTTTCTCTCGACTTCGGCGGGATGACGCTGCCCAGGACCCAGGGGTACGTGGGCGACTTCCTGGACCGCCAGATGGCCATCACGGCCGCGGCCGGCCAGCGCATGCGCGACCTGCACCGTTTCGTGCGCGACGGCCTCGACCACCTGCCGGACCCCACGATGATCCTGGACAACCTCGGCGTCGTGATCAGCGCCAACCTGGCCGCGCAGGCGCACTGGCAGACCGACGCGCCGGGCCTGCTCGGACAGGACGCGCATCGCCTGCTCGCCGACGTGCTTTGGCGCACCACCGGCGCGCCGATGATGCCGGCGAACGCGTTGCTCGGCGCGCTGGACCCGATCATGGGCGAGGGCGAAGATGGACAGAAGCGCTCGCTGCTGTTGCGTTGCGTGCCCTTCTTCGATTCGGCCAACCGGCATGCCGGCTGGATGATCGCCCTGGTCGACATCACCAAGATGCGGCGCGCGCAGAGCCAGCGCGACGAGGCGTTGCGCTTCATCTCGCACGACATCCGCGAGCCGAGCGCTTCGATCCTCACCACGCTCGAACTCGCACGCTCGCGGCCGGACGCCCTGACCACCGAGCAGCTCTTCGGCCGCATCGAACGGCACGCGCAGACCGGGCTCGAGCTGGCCGACGGCTTCGTCAACCTCGCGCGCGCGGAGGCGCAACCGTTCCGTGCGGAGCCGCTCGATCTGGTCGACCTGGTGCAGCAGACCATCGACGACGCCTGGGCGACGGCGCGCAAGCGCCAGGTGCGCATCCTGCTGGTCACCGAGCTCGAGGACGCACTCTGCATCGCCGACCGCGGCCTGCTCACGCGCGCGCTCACCAACGTGCTGAGCAACGCGCTCAAGTACTCGCCACCCGGCTTCGACCTGCGTTGCTTCGTGACGGACGGCGGCGCCATGTGGCGCGTCGGTGTGCAAGACCAGGGACCCGGCATCCCGCCGGAGCTACAGTCGCAGCTGTTCCAGCCGTTCCACCGGCTGCACCGCGACAGCCACCCGGAGGTCCATGGTGTGGGGCTCGGCCTGCTGCTGGTGCGCACGGCGGTGCAGCGCCATGGCGGCACGATCGAGATCTGCAGCGCCGCCAACGCCGGCTGCACCGTGACCCTGGTGCTGCCCAAACCGACCGCAGCGGAACTCAACGCGATGACGCACGACACCGACTGAAAGAACGCATGACCCGAATCCTCACGAAACTGCAGGTCGCCCGCTGACCATGGCCGAACGCTGGAAGCCGAACGTGACGGTGGCCGCCGTGATCGAGCAAGGCGGCCGCTTCCTGCTCGTGGAGGAGCACACGCGCGAAGGCCTGATGCTCAACTCGCCCGCGGGCCATCTCGATCCCGGAGAGACTCCTGCCGAAGGGTGCGCGCGCGAAACGCTAGAGGAGACGGCACGCCACTTCACGCCGACCGCGCTGATCGGCATCTATCTCGCGCGTTCGCCGCGCCAGACCGACGGTGAGCACGTCACCTACCTGCGCTTCGCCTTCGCGGGCACGCTCGGCGCCTTCGAGCCGGACCGCCCGCTCGACGACGGCATCGTGCGCACCCTCTGGATGACCGCCGATGAGATCCGCAGCAGCGTGGCGAGGCACCGCAGCCCGTTGCTGCTCGAATGCATCGAGGACTACCTGGCCGGCCAGCGCTACCCGTTGGAACTGATCCACACCGACCCGTCGGTGGCGGCGCTGCAAACGCGCTAGGCGCTGCGCTTGCGGGACTCTTCCTCGACCAGGTCTTTCTTCGAAAGCTTGCCGACCGCCGTCTTCGGCAGTTCGCGGCGGATCTCGAGTGCTCCGACCATCTCGTGCTTGCCCAGGCGGTCCTTGAGGAAGCCCTTGAGCGCGTCGAGCTCGAGCGGTGCGGCGCCTGACTTCAGCACCACGAAGGCTTTCGGCGACTGGCCGCGGTAGGCGTCCGGCACGCCGATCACGCACACCTCGGCCACGTCCGGGTGCTCGTAGATCGCCTCTTCGAGCACGCGCGGGTACACGTTGAAGCCGCCGCACAGCAGCATGTCCTTGGTGCGGTCGACGATGTACAGGAAGCCGTCGGCATCGAACTTCGCGACGTCGCCGCTCTTGAAGTAACCGTCGGGCGTGAACGATTCCGCTGTCGCCTTCGGGTTGTTCCAGTAGCCCTTCATCACGTTCAGGCCCTTCACGCTCAACTCACCGGGCTCGCCGGTCGCGACCTCGTCGCCGGAGCCGTCGAGCGCCAGCAGCTTGATGTCGATACCGGGCAGCGGCATGCCGCAGGAACCGGCCTTGCGCGCGCCGCGCGCCGGCGTGAACGTGCCGGAAGGCGAGGTCTCGGTCATGCCCCAGCCTTCGTTGAGATGGCAGCCGGTCATGTCGAAGAAACGCTGCTCCACCTCGACCGGCAACGGGGCGCCGCCCGAGCCGCAGAACTTGAGCGAACGAAGATCGGTCTCGCCCACCTTCGGATGCGACAGCATCGCCGTGTACATCGTCGGCACGCCGGGGAACACCGTGATCTTGGTCCCCGCGATTTCCTTGAACACTGCCTCGACATCGAACTTCGTGTGCAACACCAGCGCCGCGCCGAGCCGCATGCCGAGCAGCATCGCCGCGCTGAGCGCATAGATGTGGAAGAGCGGCAGCACGATGAGAAAGCGCTCGACGCCCTCCTCGAGAATCGGCGGCTCGCCGCGGGTCGATTCGACATACTGCGCGCTCGCGGCGCCGAGGTTGGCGTGCGTCAGCATCGCGCCCTTGGGCAGCCCGGTGGTGCCGCCGGTGTACTGCAGCACGACGATCTCTTCCTTCAGGTCGCCGAGCGGGTGACGCTCGACGTGCCGGCCGTCGTTGTCGAGCAGCTGCGCGAAGGACATGTGCCGGTCATCGCCCGGCACCGGCACCAGCATCCCCGCGCCTTCGAGGTGCGCCCGCACCGGGCCCGGGGCCGCGCTGTAATCGGGCAGGCTGCCGACGATGAGCTTCCTGAGCCGCGATCCCTCCAGGATGCGGCCCATCTGCGGGTACATCGCGGCCAGGTCGAGCGTGACGAGGATGTCGGTCTGGCTGTCTTCGACCTTGTGCGAGAGCACGCGCTCCGCGTCCAGCGGCGAGTAGTTGACGACCACGCCGCCCGCCTTGACGATGCCGAAGAAGGCGATCGGATACTGCGGCACGTTCGGCAGGAAGAGCCCCACATGCACGCCCGGCTTCACGCCCAGCGCCTGGAAGCCCTGCGCTGCGCGGTCGCTCAGTTCGCCAAGCTCGCGGTACGTGATGACGCGGCCCATGAACTCGATGCACGGCCGGTCGGGCCAGCGCTCGACGGCATCGTCGAGGAACTGCGCGACCGGCTTGAGCGCCAGGTCGGCGTCCCAGCGCATGCCGGGGGGATAGGACGTGGTCCAGGGGGTGCTGCGGCTCACTGTGTGTCTCCTTTGATTTGCATGAATTCGGTCAGTCCGCCTTGATGGCAGCCTTGACGACGATCTCTTTCCAGGTCTTCTGCTGCGCCGCGATGTAGGCCGCGAACTGCTCGGGCGTGTCGCCCACGCCGAGCGCCGAATCGTGCGAGAAGCGCTCGGTCACCGAGCCGGTCTTGAGCGCCTTGAGGCTCTCTTCCTGCAGTCGCTTGACGACCGATGCAGGTGTGCCCGCGGGCGCCAGCAGGCCGTACCACTGCGAGGTCTCGAAGCCCTTGTAGCCGCTTTCGGCAATCGTCGGCACGTCCGGCAATGCCGGGATGCGCTGCGCCGAGCCCACCGCCAGCGCCCGCAGCTTGCCGCTCTTGATGAAGGCAGAGATGCTCGGCAGGCCGTTCATCGCCACCTGCGTTCGACCGGCCAGCAGATCGGTCATTTGCGGGCCGCTCCCGCGGTACGGGATGTGCGTCATGAAGAAGCCGGCCGTGAGCTTGAGGTACTCCATGCTCAGGTGGCCCGAGCTGCCGTTGCCGGCCGAAGAGTAGTTGAGCTTGCCCGGGTTGGCCTTGCAGTAGGCGATGAATTCCTTGAAGTTCTTGACGGGCACGTCGGGGTGCACCACCAGCACCGTCGGCACCTTGGCCAGCATCGTGACGGGCACGAAGTCCTTGTTCACGTCGTACGACGGGTTGGGCAGCATGTACGGGTTGACGGCCAGCGTGCCGACGTGGCCGAGGATGAGCGTGTAGCCATCGGGCGCGGCCTTGGCCACGTCCTGCATCGCGATCGTCCCGGCGCCGCCGGGCTTGTTGTCGACGAACACGCTCTGGCCGAGTTGTTTGGAGAGTTCCACAGCGACCGAGCGGGCCACGACTTCACTGGAGCCACCAGGCGCGAAGGGCACGACGAGACGAATCGGCTTCTGCGGCCAGGTGCCCTGTGCGCGCACGGCACCGATGGCGCCCGCTGCGCCGAGCAAGGCCAGCGACTGGCAGACGAGGCGTCGTGACATGGCAGATGGGATGTGAATGTTGTGGTCCATGGGGTCCTCCTTGATGAATCGGCCATTGTGAGAGCCCGCAGCCGGCGCCAAGCCGGTTCCGACCCCGTGATTTCCCGCATGCGGGCGCCGCTTTGCCCCACCGCGGACAATGACGCCCTCATGAACAAGCAACGCATCGTGGTGGGTCTGAGTGGCGGCGTCGATTCCGCGGTCACGGCGCACCTGCTCAAACAACAGGGCCACGAGGTCATCGGCATCTTCATGAAGAACTGGGAAGACGATGACGACAGCGAATACTGCAGCTCGAACGTCGACTTCATCGATGCGGCCAGCGTGGCCGACGTGCTGGGCATCGAGATCGAGCACGTCAATTTCGCGGCCGACTACAAGGACCGCGTCTTCGCCGAGTTCCTGCGTGAATACCAGGCCGGGCGCACGCCGAACCCCGACGTGCTGTGCAACGCCGAGATCAAGTTCAAGGCATTCCTCGACCATGCGATGCGCCTGGGCGCCGAGAAGATCGCGACGGGCCACTACGCACGCGTTCGCCTGAACGAAACCACGCAGAAGCACGAGTTGCTCAAGGGGCTCGACGCCTCGAAAGATCAAAGCTACTTCCTGCACCGCCTGAACCAGGCGCAGCTGTCGAAGACGCTGTTCCCGGTGGGCGAGTTGCACAAGACCGAAGTGCGGCGCATCGCCGACGAAATCGGCCTGCCCAATGCGAAGAAGAAGGATTCGACCGGCATCTGCTTCATCGGCGAGCGACCGTTCCGCGAGTTCCTCAACCGCTACATCTCGAAGGCGCCGGGACCGATCAAGGACGCGCGCGGCCGCGTCATCGGCGAGCACCAGGGCCTGAGCTTCTACACGCTCGGCCAGCGCCAGGGGCTGGGCATCGGCGGCGTCAAGGAGCGCGGCGCGCAACGTGGAGGCGGCGACCACTCCCCGTGGTTCGTCGCGCGCAAGGACGTGGCGGCCAACACGCTGTGGGTGGTCCAGGGGCACGACCATCCCTGGCTGCTCTCGCACACGCTCGAGGCGGACGACACGAGCTGGGTCGCCGACGCGGCGCCCGCCGACGGTGGCTACGGCGCCAAGTCGCGCTACCGGCAGGCGGATGCGGACTGCGCGCTGTCCGCTGACGTGGAGGGCCGGGTACGGCTCGATTTCCCCGAAGCGCAGTGGGCCGTCACGCCCGGCCAGTCGGCCGTGCTCTACGACGGCGAGGTTTGCCTCGGGGGCGGCGTCATCGCGAGCGCCACCCAGGGGCCCTGACGCAGGGCCGGCGGGCCGCCGGGGTCGCGTGAGACAACCGCGATGCCTATGATGGTCGGGCGCGATGCTCGCACGCACCGCATCAACCCATCAGAGGAGCCCGCCATGAAACCCGTATCGGAATTGCTCAAGAATCGCGGTCCCGCGCTGTTCCACATTTCACCGGACGCCACGGTGTTCGAGGCGCTGCAGGTGCTGGAGCGTCATGGCGTCGGCGCCTTGCTGGTCATGGTCGACCATAAGCTGACCGGCGTGGTGTCCGAGCGCGACTACACGCGCAAGGTGGCATTGCAAGGGAAGAATTCAAAGGAGGTCAGGGTGGCGGACATCATGACCGCCAACGTGATCACCGTGGGCCCCATGACCCGTACGCGTGCCTGCATGACGCTCATGAGCCAGAAGCGGATTCGCCACCTGCCGGTGGTCGAGGGCGACAAGGTGATCGGCATGATCTCGATACGCGACCTGATGGACGACATCATCGAAGGCCACGAGCAGACCATCGAGCAGCTCACGAGCTACATCCAGCAGTAGCCGCCGCCCAGGACTACGCGTGCGAGAGCGCTGGCTGCGCCAGCTCGTCGCGGATGCCGGCCAGCAGCTCGTAAGAGCGCAGACGCGCCGCGTGATCGAACACCTGAGAGGTGACCATCAGCTCGTCGGCACCGGTGCGCTCGATGAAGGCGCGCATGCCGGCGCGAACGGTCTCGACCGAACCCACTGCCGAACACGACAACACCGAGTCGAGCAGCGCGTTCTCGGCCGGACCGACCGTGCCGCGGTAGTTCTTGACCGGCGGCGGCAGGCGTCCCGGCCGGCCGCTGCGCAGGTTCACGAAGGCCTGTTGCCATGAGCTGGCGCGGAAATTCGCTTCCTCGTCGGTATCGGCCGCGAACACGTTGAAGCCCAGCATCACGTGCGGCTTCTGCAGTTGCGCAGAGGGTTTGAACGTTTCGCGGTAGATGCGGATCGCCTGCATCATCTGCTGCGGCGCGAAGTGCGACGCGAAGGCGTACGGCAGCCCGAGATGTGCCGCCAGTTGTGCCCCGAAGGTGCTGGAGCCGAGGATCCAGATCGGCACTTCGAGCCCGCGCCCGGGAACCGCCATCACGGGCTGGCGGGGCGATTTGGACATGAAGTCCATCAGTTCGACCACGTCCTGCGGGAACTGGTCCGAATCGGACTGCAGGTCGCGCCGCAGCGCCTGTGCGGTGCGCTGGTCGGAGCCCGGCGCACGGCCGAGGCCGAGGTCGATGCGGCCGGGATACAGCGATTCGAGCGTGCCAAACTGCTCGGCGACCACGAGCGGCGAATGGTTCGGCAGCATCACGCCGCCCGCACCGATACGGATCGTCTTGGTGCCGGCGCCGACGTAGGACAGCAGCACCGCGGTAGCCGCGCTGGCGATGCCGGGCATGCCGTGGTGTTCGGCCAGCCAGTAGCGGCTGTAACCGAATTTTTCGCCGTGCTGCGCGAGCGAGAGCGAATTGCGGAACGATTGCGCGGCATCGCTGCCTTCGCAAACCGGGGACAGATCGAGGATGGAAAGTGGAACCATGCCCTGATCTTGGACCGAACCGGCGATTTCCAACCGGTGCAGGGATATTTCGTTCAGAACGGAATGTCGTCGTCCATGTCGTCGAAGCCCGATGACGACTTGGCCGGCGCCTGACGCGGGGCAGGCGCGGGCGCACGGGGTGCCGCCGCAGGCGCGCGCGGGGCGTAGCCACCGCCACCGCCGCCACCGCCACCTTGCGAATAGCCACCGTCGTCGTCACCGCCGCCCTGCGGGCCGCCCATGCCCTGGCGGCTGCCCAGCATCTGCATCTGGTCGACGCGGATGTCGGTGGCGTACTTCTCGACGCCGTCCTTGTCCTGGTACTTGCGCGTGCGGATCTGGCCCTCGACGTAGATCTGCGAGCCCTTGCGCAGGTACTGCGCGGCGATCTCGGCGAGGCGGCCGTTGAACACCAGGCGGTGCCACTCGGTCGCTTCCTTCATCTCGCCGCTCTGCTTGTCCTTCCACTTGTCGGTGGTGGCCAGCGTGACGTTGCAGATCTGGTCGCCGCTCGGGAAGGTTCTGGATTCTGGATCGCGGCCGAGGTTGCCGACGAGGATGACTTTGTTGACCGATGCCATGTGCACTGCCCCTGATGAATGGATGAGAGGAGAAGGATTGTGTGACCCGAGATTATCGTCGCTGACGGCGAACCGGCTCGCCGGCCGGCCTGTCGCGACGGTTCAGAATCGCTACCTGAATGCAGGAACCCAATTTCTTCGAAAACCTGCGCACGGAGCTGTCGAGCCTCAGGCTCTGGGTCGACCGCGCGATCGTGCTGAGCTACGCCGTCGCCGCCGGCCTCTTCGTGGTCGGCTTCACGATGGCGAGCGAATGGAGCTTCTCGATGTTCCAGTCGCTCTATGGCCAGCATCCGTGGGCGGTGCTGCTCTGGACGCCAGCGCTCACGGCTGCCATCGTCTGGGCCACGCGCCGCTGGTTCCCCGGCGCTTCGGGCTCGGGCATTCCCCAGATCAAGGCTGCGCTCGATCCCGGACTGCCGCCCGCCCAGCGCGGCCTTTTCGCGTCGCTTCGGCTCACCGTCGCCAAGATCGGGCTCGGGACGGCCGGCTTCCTGGCCGGCCTGTCGATCGGCCGAGAGGGGCCTTCCGTGCAGGTGGCCGCCGGCGTGATGCAGCACGCCCGGCGCTGGCTGTCGCCGGGCAGCAGCATCGACACGCGCGCATTGCTCGTGGCCGGGGGTGCGGCCGGCATCGCGGCTGCCTTCAACGCGCCGCTGGCGGGCGTGGTGTTCGCGATCGAGGAACTCTCGGGCCGGCTGGAGGCGCGCGCCAGCGGCGTGATCATCGCGGCCATCGTGCTCGCGGGGCTGGTGGCAGTCTCGGCCTTCGGCAACCTGAGTTACTTTGGCGTGATCCGCGTGCCGCAGATCGGCTGGGACCTCCTGGGGCCGGGCCTCCTGGTGGCCCTGGCCAGCGGAGCGGCCGGCGGCCTGTTCGCGCGGCTGATGATCGCGTCGCTCACCGGGGCGCCGCAGCGCCTCAACCGCTGGCGCGCACGCTGGCCGGTGCGCTTTGCGGCGGTGGGGGGCCTGCTCATCGCGGCCATCGGCCTCGTCACGGGCGGCGTCACGTTCGGTGCCGGGTCGGAAGCGGTCAAGCAGATGCTGGCCGGCCACGACGAGTTGACGCCGCTCTACACGCTGCTGAAATTCGTCGCCACCTGGCTCACCGCCTGGTGCGGCGTGCCGGGCGGCATCTTCGCGCCCTCGCTGTCGATCGGCGCGGGCATCGGCGATGTCGTCGCGCGCCTGGCGGGCGCCGACCTGGGCCCGGCCCTCATCGCCATGGGCATGGCGGGCTTCCTGGCCGCCGTGACGCAAGCGCCGCTCACCGCGTTCATCATCGTGATGGAAATGGTCGACGGGCATTCGATGGTGCTCAGCCTGATGGCCAGCGCGATGCTGGCCAGCCTGGTGTCGCGCATGATCAGCCGCCCACTGTACGAGGCGCTGGCCGAACACATGGTGCGCGCCGCCACCGGGACGGCCGCCCCGGCAAAGCCCGCGCCCGCGGAAGTGCACCTGCCGGCACCCCCGCCCTGAAATCGCTGCGCGTCTATCATGTCCGGTTGCCCAAAACGGACTGCCCCCTGTGAATTCGCCCACCGACGACGCCTACCTCGGCGCTCTGCTAGCGCAACAGCGCATCAGCATCCGCGGCGCGCGCACGCACAACCTCAAGAACATCGACCTCGACATTCCGCGCAACAAGCTGGTGGTGATCACCGGCCTGTCGGGCTCGGGCAAGTCGAGCCTCGCGTTCGACACCCTGTACGCCGAGGGGCAGCGCCGCTACGTCGAGAGCCTGTCGGCCTATGCGCGGCAGTTCCTGCAGCTGATGGACAAGCCCGACGTCGACGTGATCGAGGGCCTCTCCCCGGCGATCAGCATCGAGCAGAAGGCGACCAGCCACAACCCACGCTCGACCGTCGGCACCGTCACCGAGATCCACGACTACCTGCGCCTGCTTTATGCCCGCGCGGGCACGCCCTATTGCCCCGACCACCACCTGCCGCTGCAGGCGCAGACCGTCTCGCAGATGGTCGACGCGGTGCTGGCGATCCCAGACGAGCCGCGTCTCCTGATCCTCGCGCCGGTGGCGCGCGAGAAGAAGGGCGAGTTCCTCGAGCTCTTCGCCGAGATGCAGGCTGCGGGCTACGTGCGCTTCCGGGTGGACGGCGAGACCTACGAATACAACGATCTGCCCAAGCTCAAGAAGACCGAGAAGCACGACATCGACGTGGTGGTCGACCGGCTGCGCGCGCGGCCCGACATGCAGCAGCGGCTGGCCGAGAGCTTCGAGGCGGCGCTGCGCCTGGCCGAAGGCCGCGCCATCGCCCTTGAACTGGGCCAGGAAGGCGCCGCCGACAAGGAGCACCTCTACAACGCCAAGTTCGCCTGCCCGATCTGCCACTACTCGCTGGCCGAGCTAGAGCCGCGGCTCTTTTCCTTCAACTCGCCGGTCGGCGCGTGCCCGAGCTGCGACGGACTGGGACATCGCGAGTTCTTCGACCCGGCACGGGTGGTCGCGTTTCCGTCGCTCTCGCTGGCCAGCGGCGCCATCAAGGGCTGGGACCGCCGCAACGGCTACTACTTCAGCATGCTGGAGAGCGTGGCCAAGCACTACAAGTTCAACATCGACGCGCCCTTCGAGTCGCTCGACATGCCGCTGCAGAACGCGATCCTCCAGGGCTCGGGCGAAGAAGAGATCAAGTTCAGCTACACGATGGAAAGCGGGCAGCAGGCCGGCAAGAAGCTCACGCGCAAGCACCCCTTCGAAGGCATCATCCCGAACATGTCGCGGCGCTACCGCGAGACCGATTCGGTGCTGGTGCGCGAAGAGCTCGCGCGCTTTCGCAACATGCAGCCCTGCCCCGATTGCGGCGGCACGCGTCTGCGGCGCGAGGCGCGCAATGTGTTCCTGGTGAGCCAGTCGGTCGACGACGGCAGCGAGCCGACGCGCACGCCCATTTTCGAGATCAGCCACGTCACGCTGCGCGAGTGCCTGGCGTACTTCCAGACGCTGAAGCTGCGCGGCTCGAAGGCCGACATCGCCGACAAGATCGTGCGCGAGATCGGCCTGCGCCTGAAGTTCCTCAACGACGTGGGCCTCAACTACCTGAGCCTGGACCGCAGCGCCGAGACGCTCTCGGGCGGCGAGTCGCAGCGCATCCGGCTCGCCTCGCAGATCGGCTCGGGCCTTACGGGCGTGATGTACGTGCTCGACGAGCCCAGCATCGGCCTGCACCAGCGCGACAACGACCGGCTGATCGGCACGCTCAAGCATCTGCGCGACATCGGCAACAGCGTGATCGTGGTCGAGCACGACGAAGACATGATCCACGCCGCCGACCACGTGATCGACATGGGCCCCGGCGCCGGCGTGCACGGCGGCCGCGTGATGGCGCAGGGCACGTATGCCGAGGTGTCGGCCAACCCCGATTCGCTCACCGGCCAGTACCTGTCGGGCACGCGCAAGATCGAAGTGCCGAAGCACCGCACCGCGTGGTTGCCGGCCGTGAAGAAGCCAGCCTTCAACGAAGGCAAGAAGGCCTCGCGCTTTCCGCAGAGCCCCGCCGCCGAACGCCGCGCCGCGCGCGAGGCCGCGCACCTGGCCTCGCAGACCGACCTGCAGGAGATCCGCGTGGTCGGCGCCACCGGCAACAACCTGAAGGACGTGACCGTGGCCTTCCCGGTCGGCCTGCTGACCTGCGTGACGGGTGTCTCGGGCTCCGGCAAATCGACGCTGGTGAACGACACGCTCTACACCGCCGTGGCGCGCACCCTGTACCGCGCGCATGAAGAACCCGCCGCGCACGAGTCGGTCGAGGGCATCGAGTATTTCGACAAGGTCATCAACGTCGACCAGAGCCCCATCGGCCGCACGCCGCGCAGCAACCCGGCCACCTACACGGGCCTGTTCACGCCCATCCGCGACCTGATGGCCGAGACCAACACCGCCAAGGAGCGCGGCTACGGCCCCGGGCGCTTCTCGTTCAACGTGGCCGGCGGCCGCTGCGAGGCCTGCCAGGGCGACGGCGTGGTCAAGGTCGAGATGCACTTCCTGCCCGACGTGTACGTGCCCTGCGAGGTGTGCCACGGCCAGCGCTACAACCGCGAAACGCTCGAGGTGCTCTACAAGGGCAAGAACATCGCGCAGATCCTGGAAATGACGGTCGAGACCGCGCACGAGTTTTTGAAGGCCGTGCCGACCATCGAGCGCAAGCTGCACACGCTGCTCGACGTGGGCCTCAGCTACATCAAGCTGGGCCAGTCGGCCACCACGCTGTCGGGCGGCGAGGCGCAACGCGTGAAGCTCGCACTCGAACTCAGCAAGCGCGACACCGGCCGCACGCTCTACATCCTGGACGAGCCGACCACCGGCCTGCACTTCGCCGACATCGAATTGCTGCTCAAGGTGCTGCACCAGCTGCGCGACGCGGGCAACACCATCGTCGTGATCGAGCACAACCTCGACGTCATCAAGACCGCCGACTGGCTGATCGACATGGGGCCGGAGGGCGGCGCGGGCGGCGGCATGGTGGTGGGTGAAGGCACGCCGGAGGACATTGCGGCGAACGAGGCGAGCCATACGGGGCGCTACCTGCAGCGGCTGCTCTGAACAGGGCGATTCCGCGCCCTCCCGCTCGACCCGAAGCCTCCGCGGCCATGCAACCATCCACTCCTGAGCTGGCCACCGCCGGCGTGCAACCGCGCGACTATGTGGTCGCGACCGGCGCAGTGCTGGCCGCACTCGGCCTGCGCTACCTGCTGAACCCGTTGCTGGGGCAACAAGGCCCGTTCCTCATCCTGTCGCTGGCGGTCGTCGTGGCCGCGCTCTACGGCGGGTTCGGCCCGGCACTGTTCGCCACGGTGCTGAGCACGTCCATCGGCACTTACTTCTACATCGGCAACGGCACCGGCCTGCAGGATTTCTTCCAGGTCCAGAACATCAGCCGCACCGTGCTGTTCCTGGTCATCGGGCTGAGCATCGGCGTCATCGGCGGGCGCCTTCGCGCTTCGCGCCATGCCCTGGCGGCGAGCGTGCGACAGCTGCGGGCCAGCAACCGCGCCAAGGACGCCGCGATGGCCACGCTGGGCCACGAGATCCGCAACCCGCTGGCGGCCCTGCACACAGCACAGGAAGTGCTGCGGCGCGCGCCCGACGATGCGAAGCGCGTGGTCTGGGCCAGCGAACTCATCGGGCGTCAGGTGCTCCAGATGACGCGCATGGCGGACGACCTCGTGGACCTGTCGGGCGTCATGCGCGGCGAGTTCCAGGTCGACATGCGGCCCGTAGACCTGCGCAAGGTCCTGGCGCAGGCGCTGGAGCAGAGCGGGCTGCTCATCGCGAAGAAGGGGCATCGGCTGCACACCGAGCTTGGCGAGGAGCCGGCGCAGGTGCTCGGCGACGCCACGCGGCTCGTGCAAGTGTTCGCGAACCTGCTGAACAATGCGGCCAAGTACACCGACCCGGGCGGCGACGTGACGCTGGGCTTGCGTGTCATGTCAGAGCGCGAGGTGGCCGTCACCGTGCGCGACAACGGCATCGGCATGCAGCCCGGGTCGATCGACGAACTGTTCGAGCCCTTCGTGCAGGCGCCCGGGGCGGCGTCGAACGCTGAGGGCGGGCTGGGGTTGGGACTGGCGATCGTGAAGAAGATCGTGGAGCGGCATGGCGGCTCCGTGTCGGCTGCAAGCGCCGGACTGGGGCAAGGGAGCACGGTCACCGTGCTGCTGCCGCTGACGCTGGCATGAGGTTGTTGGGCGCGAGGCAGGCCCTGCGCCGATAGACCCATTCGCGGGCGGGGAATCGTCAACGGTGGGCCGGGCGACGGGCATCATCCGGTCACCCCCACTCTGCCCGAAGAACGTGCAAAGCCTCCAAGCCCTGTTTTCCGACCCGACCGCCTGGGCGGCCCTGGTCGCCCTTGTGATCATGGAAGTCGTGCTCGGCATCGACAACCTGATCTTCATCTCGATCCTGTCGAACAAGCTGCCCGAGCATCAGCGCAAGCGGGCGCGGCGCATCGGGATCGGCCTGGCGCTGATCATGCGGCTCGCGCTGCTCTCGATGATCGCGTGGCTGGTCGGGCTCACCGCGCCGGTGTTCGACCTCGGCCTGAAGGGCGGCCTGGATGCGAGCGGCACGCCGAGCTTCGAGACGCAGTTCTCGTGGCGCGACCTGATCCTGATCGCCGGCGGCCTCTTCCTGATCTGGAAGGCCACCAAGGAGATCCACCACCACGTCGACCCGCCGCCCGCGGCAATCTCGGCCAACGGCGCCGCGGTCGCGACGATCGCGTTCTCGTCGGTGCTGGTCCAGATCGTCCTGCTCGACATGGTGTTCTCGGTCGACTCCATCCTCACGGCCGTCGGCATGACCGACAACCTGGCCGTGATGGTGATCGCCGTCATCACCGCCGTTGCCGTGATGCTGCTGGCCGCCGAGCCACTCGCGAACTTCATCAACCGCAACCCCACGGTTGTGATGCTGGCCCTCGGCTTCCTGCTGATGATCGGCGCGGTGCTGATCGCCGACGGCTTCGGCGTGCACGTGCCCAAGGGCTACATCTACGCAGCGATGGCCTTCTCCACGCTGGTCGAAGTGCTCAACATGCTGTCGCGGCGCGCAAAAAAGCCAGCGGCATGAAGAACGCGCCCCGCCGTCGCTCAGCTGAGCCGTGCGGCGGGTGCCGCTGCCCCTGACGAGAACTCCGGCCCCGTCAGCGCCTGCACCGGATAGCCCCGGTTCACGTCGAGTCCGGTGATGTGCCAGTCGTGTGCGGGGAGCGCGATGGGATGCACCACGCGCTCGAAAGAGCGCATCGGCCAGGTCACGCCAAAGCGCCGCTGGTGCTCGAAGGTGTCGACCTCGGCCACCGCGCCTTGCGTGTTGCCGAATCCCTCGAGCGTGAACCGGAGGCGCCGGGTGATGCGATCGGCGCGGTCCACGCACAGCGCCACGCGGTCCGAGCGCACGCGGCCCAGGCCCGGCGCCGCCCACACCTCGACCACATCGCAGAGCCGCCCGTCGACACGCTCGGTACCGGCCAGCGTCGCGGGCAGGTTGCGGTCGACCAGCCACAGCGGGCCCAGCAGGAACAGTCCGTAGCCTTCGGCCACCAGCGCTGCGGCCTGCTGCGCATTCGGGTCGGTGCTGCGAACGCCGTTGAACCAGACGGCCACTTCGCCCAGGTCATCGGGCGTGCCGCGGCCACGCCGCCAGTTCACCTGCTTACGCCCGAGCGCGCATGTGTAAGCCTGCGCGGAGACCCCGAGCGCCGGCATCAGCCGCTCCTCGGAACGGCCCCGGAAACCGGTGTCGGTCACTTCAGGCTGGATGCGGCCGATCAGCGGCCGCCACTGCCCGTCGTAGGCGACGTTGATGTCGGTGACCTGACGGTACGCCGCGAGACCGTGCGCCTCGGCGCTCTCACGCAGGATGCGCACCGCATCGGCGTCGGCGGTGGGTGCAGCCACGAGGGGCAGCGGCGAGGTGCAGCCGCCGAGAAACGGCAGCGCGAGAGCGCCGAGCAGGACGCGGCGGTTGATGACGGACGTGGGCACGATGGGTCTCCTGGTGAGCGGAAGCGGCGCCATCATTTCACGATTGGCCGCGCGGTGGGCGGCTCTAAAGGGTGAAGGCCGGAGCTGGCACTATTCGTGCAAGCTCCGTTGACAGCCGATTCTTTATGGTTAAAGTATTTAGCTGTAAACGGTCTGCGTCCACCTTGTCTGTCTTCCTTCTTGCCGGAGAGCCCTCATGACCCCTTTCAAGAAACTCCTTTGCGTGACTGTGCTCGGCACGGCCATGTCGGCCATGGCGGCCCCTGTCAAGGTCGGCATCGCGCTCGACGTGTCGGGTCCGTTCGCCGCACTCGGCGCCGAGGCGCGTGACGGTTTCGCGCTCGCCATCAAGCAGCTCGGCGGCAAGCTCGGCGGGCAGGACGTGGAATTCATCCAGGCGGACATGGCGGGCAGCCCCGACCAGGCCAAGCAACTGGTCGACCGCATGGTCCAGCGCGACAAGATCGACCTCTTCACCGGCCCGATCGGCTCCAACATCGCGCTGGCCGTCGGCCCGACGCTGTTCGCGGCCAAGGTGCCCTACCTCTCGTCGAACGCCGGCCCGAGCCAGTTCGCGGGGGCCCAGTGCAACGCCTACTTCTTCGGCACCGCGTACCAGAACGACCAGTTCCACGAAGCCGCCGGCAAGTTCGCACAGGACCGCGGCTTCAAGAAGACGGTGCTGATCGCGCCGAACTATCCCGCCGGCAAGGATTCCCTGGTCGGCTTCAAGCGCCAGTTCAAGGGGCAAGTCGCCGAAGAGCTCTACACCAAGCTCGGCCAGATCGACTACGCGGCCGAACTCGCACAGCTGCGCGCAGCCAAGCCCGACTCGGTCTACTTCTTCCTGCCCGGCGCGATGGGCATCAACTTCATCAAGCAGTTCGTCGGTGCCGGCCTCTCGAAGGACATCACGCTGGTGACCAGCGGCTTCTCCGCCGACGAAGACGTGATCGGCGCGGTGGGCGATCCGATGCTCGGCCTCTTCAACACCTCGCACTGGGCGCACGACATGGACAACGCGCCCAACAAGGCGTTCGTCGCGGCCTTCCGCAAGGAATACAACAACCGTTACCCGTCGCTCTATGCAGCGCAGGCGTACGACGTGATCCAGGCGATGGACGCAGCCGTCAAGCAGGCCGGCGGCAACGCGCAGAACCGCGAAGCCGTGATCGCCGCGCTCAAGAAAGCCAACTACGCCTCGACGCGCGGCAGCTTCAAGTACGCGAACAACCATTACCCGATCGAGAACTTCTACCTTCGCGTGATCGGCAAGGATGCGCAGGGAAAGATCACCAACAAGACCGTGAGCACCCTCCTGACCAACTACGGCGACACCTACGCTGCCAATTGCCCCTTGAAATAAGCACACCCCCAGGCTTCGTGCACTTCGTGTCGCTTCGCCAACCCCCTTGCAGGGGGCAACACCAGCGGCCCGGCGAAGCCGGATCCGCGGTGTTCCTCGCACGAACCTCGGCTTGACTCTCACGCATCCATGACGGGCATCCTCGTTCTCGAACAGCTGCTGAACGGCCTGGGCTATGGCCTCATGCTTTTCCTGCTGGCGGCGGGCCTCACGCTGGTGTTCGGCATCATGGACGTGCTGAACCTCGCGCACGGTTCGCTGTTCATGTCCGGCGCCTACGTGGCCGCCGAGGCGCATACGCGCACCGGTTCGTTCACCGCGGCGATCGTCATCGCGGTGCTCGTCACCGTGGTGGTCGCGCTGCTGCTCGAAGTGCTGTTGATGCGCCGCCTCTATTCACGCGATCACCTCGCGCAGGTGCTGGCCACCTTCGGCGTGATCCTCGTCGCGGACGACATCGTCACGATGGTGTGGGGTCCGTCGCCGGTGATGGCACCGACGCCCGCGGCGCTCTCCGGCCCGGTGCAACTCATGGACGGGCTGCCGTATCCGGCGTATCGCCTCGTCATCCTCGGCGGCGGCATCCTCGTCGCGGTGCTGCTGTGGCTGCTGGTCAATCACACGCGGATCGGCATGCGGGTGCGCGCCGGCGCGTCCGACCGGCCGATGGCCGAACTGATGGGCGTGCGCGTGGGCCGCATCTTCAACGGCGTGTTCCTGCTCGGCGCCGCGCTCGCGGCACTGGCCGGCGCGCTGATGGGCCCGATCGTCGCGGTGCAGGTCGGCATGGGTGAGCAGATCCTGATCCCCGCGCTGGTGGTCCTGGTGATCGGCGGCATCGGTTCGGTGCGCGGCGCCTTCGTGGCTGCACTGCTCGTGGGCGTGGTCGACACCGTCGGTCGCGCGTTCGTGCCGATGCTGCTGCGCGCGACCCTGCCGCCTTCGACCGCCGCCGACCTCGGGCCGCTGTTCGCCGAAGTCGCGATGTACGCGCTGATGGTGGGCGTGCTGATCTTCCGGCCCGCCGGTCTCTTCTCGGCACGCGCATGAAGAAGCCCGTCATCGTCATCGCGCTGGTGCTCGTGCTGCTCGCGGCTCTTCCGCTGGTCGCACCGCTCCTGGGCATGGAGTTCTACGTCGGGTTCGTGCGGCGCGTGCTCATCGTGGCGCTGGCCGCCGCGAGCCTCAATTTCATCCTCGGTTTCGGCGGCATGGTGGCGCTGGGCCACGCGGGCTTCATCGGCGTCGGTGCTTACACCGTCGTCGCGCTGAGCGACGCAGGCGTGATGTCGGCGTGGGTGCTGTGGCCCGCCGCCGCTCTGGTGGCCGCGGCGGTCGCTGCGCTCATCGGCACGGTGGCGCTGCGCACGCGCGGCGTGTACTTCATCATGACCACGCTGGCTTTCGCGCAGATGCTGTACTTCGTGGTGGTGTCGCTGCGCAAATACGGTGGCGACGATGGCTACACGCTGATGGCGCGGCCCACCCTGTTGCCCGGCCTCGACCTCGGCAACGAACCGACCTTCTACTGGGTGGTGCTGGCCATCGTCGCGCTCGCACTGGCGTGGCTGCATCGCGCGACGCGCTCGCGCTTCGGCCATGCGCTCATGGGCATCCGCGACAACGAGGTGCGCATGCGTGCGCTCGGTTATCCGGTGTTCCGCCTCCAACTCATCGCCTTCGCGATCGCCGGTGGCATCGCCGGCCTCGCAGGTGCGCTGCTCGCGGGCGGCAACGGCTTCGTGAGCCCGGCCACGATGCACTGGACGCAATCGGCCACGCTGCTCGTGATGGTCGTCATCGGCGGGATCGGCCGCAGCTGGGGGGGTCCGGTCGGCGCGGTGGTGTGGCTGCTGCTCGAAGAAGTCCTGAAGCAGTACACCGACCACCGGCACCTGCCGCTCGGGCTGCTGCTGATCGCCGTCGCGCTCTGGGCACCGAAAGGCCTCGCGGCCTTGAGCCGCAGCCGGAAGGGCGCAGCATGAGCCTCTTTCAAATCGACGGCTTGGTGAAGCGCTTCGGCGGTCTGGTTGCGACCGACCACGTGAGCCTCACGGTCGAGCGCGGCGAGGTGCATGCGCTGATCGGCCCGAACGGCGCGGGCAAGACCACGCTGGTCAACCTCATCACGGGCCTGCTCAAAGCCGACGCGGGCCGCATCCTGCTCGACGAAAAGGACATCACGGGTTTCAAGGACCACCAGCGCGTGGCCGCCGGCATGTCGCGCTGCTTCCAGGTGACGCGCGTGTTCGCGAAAGAGACCGTGCACGACAACCTGATGCTCGCGGCGCAGGCGCACGCGGGCAGCAGCCTGCGCTTCATGGCGCCGCGCGTGAACGAGCGCGCACTGGTCGACCGCGCGGTCGCGCTGGCCGAGCGCGTCGGGCTCGCGAGCGAGCGCGACCGCATCGCCGGCACGCTGCCGCACGGCGCGCAGCGCGCCCTCGACGTGGCGCTGGCGCTCGCCGCCGACCCCAAGCTGCTGCTGCTCGACGAGCCGATGGCCGGCATGGGCCCGGACGAGTCCGCGCGCATGGTCGAGTTGATCGAATCGCTGCGCGCCGACATGGCGATCCTCCTGATCGAGCACGACATGGACGCGGTGTTCCGCCTCGCCAGCCGCCTCACCGTGCTGGTGCAGGGCAAGGTGCTGATGACCGGCACCGCCGACGAGGTGCGCGGGCATCCCGACGTGCAGGCCGTGTACCTGGGCACCGAAGCGGAAGGCCACTCATGAGCGATCTGCTGCTCCAAGGCAAAGGCATCGAAGCCGGCTACGGCGCGAGCCAGGTGCTGTTCGGAATCGACGTGGCCGTGCGCCCCGGCGAAGTGCTCGCGCTGCTGGGCCGCAACGGGATGGGCAAGAGCACGCTGCTCAAGGTGCTCACCGGCACGCTCAAGCCCATGCGCGGCACCGTGCGCTTTGCGGCGGCCGACATCACGGGCACGCGCCCCGACGCGATCGCGCGCCGCGGCGTGGCGATCGTGCCCGAGGGCCGGCACGTGTTCCCCAATCTCAGCGTGGACGAGCACCTGCGCGCCTTCGCACGTCCGCGCGAAGGCTCTGCGCCGCGCTGGACCGTCGATGCGCTCTATGGCCTCTTTCCGCGCCTGGCCGAACGCAAGGCCAACGCCGGCAACCAGCTGTCCGGCGGCGAGCAGCAGATGCTCGCGATCGCGCGGGCGCTGTCGACGCATCCGCGCCTGCTGATCCTCGACGAGGCGACCGAAGGCCTGGCGCCCGTGATCCGCGAGGAGATCTGGCGCTGCCTTGCGACGCTCAAGTCGGAAGGCGAAGCGATCCTGGTGGTCGACAAGTACGTGCAGCGACTGCTGCCGCTGGCCGACCGCCACCTGATCCTCGAACGCGGACGCGCGGTGTGGACCGGCGATTCGGCCGCGCTCGACGCCGACCGCACGCTCTGGACGCGCTACCTCGGCGTCTGATCGGAGCCGCGCGTCGGCTCAGGGCAAGACGCGCAGCATGCCTTCCTGCGCGGTCGATGCGACCAGGGTGCCGTCGCGCGTGAACACGCTGCCGCGGCACAGCCCGCGTGCACCGCTGGCGCTCGGCGAGTCGATCACATAGAGCAGCCAGTCGTCGAAGCGGAATTCGCGGTGGAACCACATCGCGTGGTCGAGGCTCGCCGCACGCACCTTGCCGGTCATGAAGGTCAGGCCGTGCGGCACCATCGCGGCGCGCAGCAGGCCGTGGTCGGAGGCATAGGCCAGCAGCGCGCGGTGGATCACGGGCTCGTCCGGCAGCGGTGACACCGCGCGCATCCAGATCGCGCTACCGCCTTCGCGCGGCAGGGGTGCGAGCAGGTCGTCCTTCTCGACGCGGCGGTATTCGATGCCGTGTGGCTCGATGCCCTTGACCTGCCAGCGTGCGGGCAACTTGTCGCCGAGCGCGACGCGCTGTTCGAGTTCGCTCGGCAGGCCCTCGGGTCCTTGCCTGGCGGGCATGGGGAGCTGGTGCTCGATGCCCTTCTCGACCGTCTGGAACGAGGCGGCCATCTCGAAGATGATGCGCCCTTGCTGCCGCGCCAGCACGTGCCGCGTGGTGAAGCTGCGGCCGTCGCGCACGCGGTCGACGCTGTAGTCGATGGGCGCGTGCTCGCCGGGCAAAAGGAAATACGCGTGCATCGAATGCATCGGCCGGTCGGCCTCGACGGTGAGGCTGGCCGCCATTAGCGCCTGGCCGAGCACCTGGCCGCCGAAGACGGCCGGGGTGCCGATGTCCTCGCTCTGGCCGCGAAAGCGGTTTTCGCCCATGGGCTCGAGGCGCATCAGGGTCACGAGGTCGTCGACAAGGCAGGCAGCGGTGGGGGCGTCGGTCATTCCTCCGACCTTAGCAAAAGAGGCGTCGAGCGCCTGTCACGTGTTGCACTGGCCATTCGACGCATGGAATGCGGACTGGAATCCGCGAAAATGCCGCAGCTTTTGCTGTCATACCTACCTGGAGCCTCGATGCTGATGTTGAAAACCCCCCTGCCTTTCCTCGCGGCCACGGCCGCTGTCGCCGTGCTTGTCGCGGGTTGCTCCTCGGCGTCGAAGACCGCCGCAACCGCGCCGACTGCTGCGACAGCGCCGGCACCCGCAGCGCCCGCGCCTCCCCCACCGCCGCCCGCGGTCGAAGGGCTGGACTACCGCCAGCTGAGCGACGCCCTCGGCGACGGGAACGACAAGGGCCTCAAGGCAGACCTCGTCGGCAAGACCACCACGCTCACCCTCGCGAAGGCGGGTCGCGGCGCACCGGCGGGCACCTACGCCGTCGACGAAGGCGACGCGACCTACTTTCGCTGCCGCGCCGCGGCACCGGGCTTCAGCGGCGGCACCGTGACCACGAAGATCCGCGACTACCGCTTCGTGCCCCGTGGCAAGCAGAAGATCGTCGACCTCGACCGCTGCGCCGTCGCCGTCGAACCGGCGCGCCCGGCACCGATGGCTGCGGCAGCGCCCGCGCCGCAACCCGTCGCACCGTCGACCGTCGGCGCCGGCAAGGCCGGCATGGACGCACGCGGCAACGTGGTGGATTCGTCGAAGGTGGAATCGGGCAGCGGCCGCACCGTGAAGGGCCTCAACGACTTCGAAGGCGAGATCACCGGCAACCCGGCACCGAACAGCAAGTTCACCAAGCTGCAGATCGGCATGAGCACGCGCCAGGTTCAGGACCTCGTCGGCCCCGCGACCGACCAGGGCGCCTACATGACGGGCAAGGCGTGGATTCCGTTCTACTTCGGCTCCGACCGCCACCGCTTCGAGATGACCTACAAGGGCCAGGGCCGGCTGATCTTCGCGGGCGGCGGCATGGGCGACTTCTCGAGCGGCAACCTGATCTGGATCATCCACAACCCGAACGAGCCGGGCTACCGCTGATCAGCGGTCGAGGTCGGCGCCGTCGGCCTGCAGCATGCGCTGCAGCGCCGGCACGTCGATGTCGGCGAAACCGCCCGCACCGACCGTGGCCGCGGCGGTGCCCGCCGCCTGCCCCATCACAAAACACCCACCACTCGCGCGCGCGGCCGACTGGCCTTCGTGCGTCATCGATGCGCAGCGCCCGGCGACCAGCAGGTTGCTCACCGTGCGTGGCACGAGCATGCGCCACGGCAGCTGGTTGAAGGTGCGTGACTCGTCACGCGGGAACGCCCATTCGATGCGGCCCTCGGCATGCATCTCCATCGGCCAGGCGTTGATGCCGATGCTGTCGTCGAAGCGCGCCGACGAGAGGATGTCTTCGCCCGTGAGCGCATAGACGCCGTCGATGCGACGCGTCTCGCGCAGGCCCACCTGCGGCGCGATCTCCACGATGGCCGATTGCTCGAAGCCGGGCACTTCGGCCTTGAGAAAACGGAAGTATTCAGCCACCTGGCGCCGGCCTTCGAGCTCGCCATCGCTCAGCTCCTGCGCATCGACACCGTTCATCGCCTGGCCCGCGGCATTGCGGATCTGCGTGACGTTGGCGCGCCACTCGCGCGGGTCGATGTTGGGCCGCAGGATCGCGCCGTCGCGCGGGAAGTCGTAGGCGCCCGGCTGGCTTTCGCGCGCCTTCGCCATCAGCTCGTTGATCGCCTTGAACTCGCCGACGGCGGCCAGCGCGCGCGGCGCATCGACCTGGCCGACGCGGAACATCGTGGTCGGATAGAGGCCGCTGCCATGGCCGTCGCCGACGGTGAAGGGCACGCCGGCGAAGGCGGCCACGTCGGCATCGCCGCTCGCATCGATGAAGGCGTTCGCGCGGATCGCCTGGCGGCCCGACTTCGTCTCGACCACCAGCGCGGCGATGCGCTCGCCATCGCCACCCTGTTCCCGAACGACCGCCGCAGCCCACGCATGGAACAGCAGCGAGACACCCGCGTCCTGCAGCAACTGGTCGGCCGCCATCTTGTAGACCGAGGTGTCGTACGAGCGCACGCGAATGCGGCCCTGCATGCCGTCCTGCGGCGTGTTGAGGCCGCCCATCGCGTCGATGCGCGCAAGCAGGTCGTCGGCCACGCCGTGCACCAGCTGCTGCATCTCGCCATTGCGCTTGCCGTAGAGGCCCGCGAAGTTGGTGACGCCACCGGCCGTGCCCATGCCGCCGAGAAAGCCGTAGCGCTCGACGAGCAGCGTGCGCGCGCCATGACGCGCCGCACTCACGCTCGCCGCGATGCCGGCCGGCCCGCCGCCAACCACGACGACGTCGTATTCGCCGAAGACCGGCAGGCTGCGGGCGGGTTCAAACACGGTGGTCGGCATCATCTCGGACTTTCAGTTCGGGAGCACCGCGGAACCGGCGTCGCCGGGCCGCTGGTGTTGCCCCTGCAGGGGGTTGGCGAAGCGACACGCAGTGCGCGAAGACTGGGGATTACTCAATCTTGATGCCGCGCTTGGAAATGATGTCGGCCATCGTTGCGCTTTCCTGCTTGATGCGCGTCTTGAGGCCCTCGGACGAGGTGCCCACCGCCTGCCAGCCCTGGTTGAAGAGCTGCCGGCGCACGTCGGCGTTCTGCATGATCTTCGGCATCTCGATGGCGAGGCGCTCCTGCGCGGCTTTCGGCAAGCTGGCCGGGCCGATGAGTGCGGTCCACACCTCGAGCTGGAAGTCCTTCACGCCGGCCGATGCCAGCGAGTCCGCTTCGGGCATCAGCACGCTGCGCCCGCTGGTGGTCAGGCCGATGACCTTGATCTTGCCGCCCTTGGCCTGCGGCTGCGCGATGCCCGGCGGCACGAGCGCCATCTGCACCTGCCCGCCGATGATGGCCGTGACGGCCTGCGGATTGCCCTGGAACGGGATGTGCACCGGCGTGAACCCCGGCACCTTCGACTTGAGCAGCTCCATGCCCAGGTGCCCCACCGAACCGGTGCCGACCGAGCCGTAGTTCCAGCTGTCGCCGGCCTTGCGCGCCGCATCGAAGAAGGCTGCGCCGTCGGGAGCGGTCGGTTGCGCCACGAGCACCAGCGGCGCGGTCGCGATCAGCGTGATGTAGCTGAAGTCCTTGCCCGGGTCGTAGGGCAGGCGCGGGTACAGCATCTTGGCGGAGGTGAGGTTGCCGTTGATGACGACGCCCAGCGTGTGATCGTCCGTGGACTTCGCGACCTGGTCGGTCGCGATGTTGCCGGAGGCGCCCGGCTTGTTCTCGATGATGACCGGCTGGCCGAGCGCATGGCTCAGCGGCTCGGCGATCGCGCGCGCGGCCATGTCGGGCGTCGAGCCGCCCGGGAAACCGACCAGGATGCGGATCGGCCGCGTGGGCCACGACGCGTTCTGGGCCAGCGCCGCGGGAGCGCAAGCCGCTGCGAGGACGGCGAGGGTTGCGACGGCGAAAGCTCTCTTGGAAGGATGCATGGCAGGCTGGCTGGAGGTTGGAAAGCCGGAAGTCTAGGCGGAGTCGCTGAGGAATAATCCGCTACTTCGCCAGCGCCTATCGGAAACCCTCATGTCCTCCATCACCCTGCGCTTCCTCGCCGAACCCAGCACCGTCAACTTCGGCGGCAAGGTGCATGGCGGCACGGTCATGAAATGGATCGACGAGGCCGGCTATGCGTGTGCGACCAGCTGGGCCAAGCGCTACTGCGTGACGGCCTTCATCGGCAGCATCCGCTTCCATCACCCGATCATGATCGGCGACCTTGTCGAAGTCGAGGCGCGCCTCGCCTACACCGGCAAGACCGGCATGAACATCTCGGTCGAGGTGCGCAGCGGCGACATGAAGGGCGGCAAGATGACCAAGACCACCGAGTGCCTCGTGGTGTTCGTCTCGGTCGATTCGCACGGGCGACCGATGCCGGTCGACACCTTCACGCCCAGCACGCCGGGCGAAATGGCGCTGGCCGAGCGTGCGAAGGCACATCTCGATGCCGCACGCGCTGCAGCGAGCCCTGCAGCTTGAACCTGCGGGCGGGCGCGCTGACGCTCTTGTCGTGGTGTTTCCTGCTCACCGTTACGGCGGCGCATGCGCAGTCCGTGCAATCGCCGAGCTGGGGTGCGATCGCCTCCGTGTACGGCGCGCAGGGCTACGCGTTCAACCACCCGACGCGCGCAGCGGCAGAAGCGGCCGCCCGCACGCAATGCGATCGTGCTGCGGGCCGGGCGGGCGCCTGTGCCGTCACGGCGTACTTCAACCGCTCCTGCGGCGCGCTGGCCACCGGCAACTACGGTGAGTGGGGTGCCGCCACCGCGCTGACGCAGGACGCCGCCAGCAAGGCAGCCGTCGCGCAATGCGACGCGCACCTGCCGACCCAGCCGTGCAAGGCCGTGGTCAGCGTCTGCTCGCCGCGCTGAACGCGCGACGGCTCGTCGCTCAGGCCACCACCGTTCCGCTCACCTCGCCCAGTCCGATGCGCACCGCGCCGTCGCGCTCGCAATGTCCGCGCAGCGTGAGCGTGTCGCCGTCTTCCAGGAAGGTGCGGCGCTCGCCGTTGGGCAGCGTGATCGGTTGCTTGCCGCCTTGCGTGAGTTCGAGCAGCGAGCCCGCCTGTTCGGGCTCGGGACCCGACAGCGTGCCAGAACCCAGCAGGTCGCCGGGCTGCAGGTTGCAGCCGTTCACCGTGTGGTGCGTGACGAGTTGCGCTGCGGTCCAGTAGGCCGCATCGGTGGTGTTGCCGCGCGTGAGGCGCACGGCGGGCTCGCCGGACTCGCGCATCTTCGCGGTCTGCAACCAGACCTCCAGCGTGATGTCGAGCGCGCCACCCGCGCGGTTCGATGCATCGTCCAGGTATGCCATCGGCTGCGGGTCGCCCGCGGCGCGCTCGAACTTGGCGCGGAACGGCGCGAGCGCCTCCATGGTGACGATCCAGGGCGACAGCGTGGTCGCGAAGTTCTTGGCGAGGAACGGACCGAGCGGCTGGTATTCCCAGGCCTGCAGGTCGCGCGCCGACCAGTCGTTGAGCAGCGTCACGCCGAACAGGTGGTCTTCGGCCTCGCCGATGGCGATGGGCTCGCCCAGCGCATTGCCTTGGCCGACCAGGAAGCCCAGCTCCAGTTCGTAGTCCAGGCGCTTCGAAGGGCCGAAGCTCGGTGCCACGGCATCGGGCGCCTTGGTCTGGCCTTGCGGGCGCTTGAAGGTCTGGCCGCTCACGCCGATCGACGAGGCGCGGCCGTGGTAGCCGATCGGCACCCACTTGTAGTTGGGCATCAACGGCTGGTCGGGGCGGAACAGCTTGCCGACAGTCGTCGCGTGGTGGATGCCGGTGTAGAAGTCGGTGTAGTCGTGGATGCGGCAGGGCACCGTCATCTCGACGGCGGCCTGCGCATACAGCGCGAGCTCCCATTCGCCCTTCTTCGCGCTGCCTTCTGCGAGACCTTCGGACAAGGCCTTGCGCACGGCGGCACGTTCCTCGGGCGTCGCGGCCATCAGGCGGTTCATGTCGGCGTGGTCGATCAGCTTGGCGGCATCGAGGTCGAGCACCTGGTCGCCGATCGCGACGCCGATGCGGAACGACTCTTCGGTGCCGGCTGGACGGAAGCGGCCGAACGGCAGGTTCTGGATGGGGAAGTCGCAGCCTGCCACGTTGGCGGAGTCGACCCAGCTGCGCAGTCCGGCGTCGTGGGTGGTGTCGAGGATGTTCATTGTTGTGCTTTCAATCGGCCGACATGCCGGCCTTCTTGGCGACTTCGCCGAGGCGCTGGTATTCGGATTGGGTGAGCCTCGTCAGCTCGTCGGCCGACGAGCCACGCGGCGAGAAGCCGGCCTGCACCAGCTTGTCCTTCACTTCGGGCAAGGCAAGCGCTTCGACGAAGGCCTGGTTCAGGGCCCTGACGATCGGCGCGGGCAGGTTGGCAGGGCCATAGACGCCGAACCACGGGTCGAGCGCGTACCCCTTCAGGCCGGCTTCGGCCATCGTCGGCACGTCGGGCAAGGAGGGCGAGCGCGACGGCCCGGCCACGGCCAGCGCGCGCAGCTTGCCGGCCTGGATCTGCGGCAGCGAGGCGGGAAGGTTGTCGAAGGCGACGCCCACGGTGTTGCCGAGCAGGTCGTTGATGAGCGGACCGCTGCCCTTGTAGGCGACATGCGTCAGTTCGGTGCCGGTGGTCTGCGCGAACATCACGCCGGCCAGGTTCATCGAGGTGCCGGCGCCTGCGGTGGCGTAGGGCAGGCCCGGATTTTTCTTTGCTGCAGCGACCAGATCGCTCACGCTCTTGATCGGCGATGCGGCCGGCACTTCGAGCACGATGGTCGACGTGCCCAGCAGGCTGATCGCGGTGAAGTCCTTGCGCGGATCGAAGCTCATCGACTTGTAGATGTGCGGGTTGAGCGCGTTGGTCGAGATCGCGCCGAAGCCGATCGTGTAGCCGTCGGGCGCGGCCTTGGCCACGGCATCCATTCCGATGTTGCCGCCCGCGCCGCCGCGGTTGTCGATGACCACGGGCTGTCCGAGCTTCTCGGACACTTTCTGGCCGACGGTGCGCGCGACGAGGTCGGTGGTGCCGCCCGCGGTGTAGGGCACGACGAAGCGAATCGGCTTGGTCGGAAAGTCGGCGGCGTGCGCCGCGCACGACAGTGCGAGCGGCAGCGCGAGGAGGAGGCCTGTGAGTGCTTTCATCGGTGATGTCTCTTCAAGGTGTTGTTTTGAATTGGTCGGGCAGGCTGGCCCAGCAGTCGGCGTAGTCGTTGTCGAGCGCAGGGCTCTGCATTGCCCAGGCGCTCGGGATGAAGCGATAGCGGCTCTCGAACATGAAGGCCAGCGTGTGGTCGAGCTTGTGCGGCGCGAGGTCCGCGTGGCTCGCCTTGTCGAACGCTTCCTCGTCGGGGCCGTGGGGCACCATCATGTTGTGCAGGCTCGCGCCACCCGGCTTGAAGCCGCCGGGCTTCGCGTCGTACTGGCCGTAGACGAGTCCCATGAATTCGCTCATGAGGTTGCGGTGGTACCAGGGCGGACGGAAGGTGTCTTCCATCACCAGCCAGCGCGGCGGAAAGATCACGAAGTCGCAATTGGCCGTGCCGGGCGTGTCGCTCGGCGAGGTGAGCACCGTGAAGATCGACGGGTCGGGGTGGTCGAAGCTGATCGAGCCGATCGTCATGAAGTTCGCGGTGTCGTACTTCACGGGCGTGAGGTTGCCGTGCCACGCGACGACATTGAAGGGCGAATGCTTCGTCGGCGCGCGCCAGAAATGACCGCCCGATTTCTTGATGAGCTCGTACTCGGCCGGCGCTTCTTCGTAGGCCGCCACGGGCGCCAGGAAGTCGCGCGCATTCGCGAGGCCGTTCGAGCCGATCGGGCCGAGCTCGGGCAGGCGGAACTGCGCGCCGTAGTTCTCGCAGACATAGCCGCGCGACATGCCGTCGGGTAGCGCCACCTTGAACACCACGCCGCGCGGCAACACCGCGATCTCGCCGGGCTCGACCTCGAGCACGCCCATCTCGGTGGTGATGACGAGGCGCCCCTGCTGCGGCACCAGGAGCATCTCGCCGTCGGCATTGACGAAGGCACGGCGGTCCATCGATCGGTTGGCCAGGTACATCAGCGAGCCGATGCCCACCTGCGCCTCGACATCGCCGTTGGCCGCGAGCGTGTGCATGCCGTCGACGAAGTCGGCGTCCACGCCGTCGAGCGGCATCGGGTGCCAGCGCATCGGCTCCGGCGGCAACGCGATGCTGCGATCGGCGCCGCTCGACCAGTGCGCCTGTGCATACGGCCGGTAACGACCCGACACCACGGAAGGCTGCCGGCGGTACAGCCAGGTGCGCCGGTTCTCGTGGCGCGGCGCGGTGAAGGCGGTGCCCGAGATCAGCTCGGGGTACAGGTCGAAGGGCGCGCGCTGCGGGCTGTTGCGGCCTTGGGGCAGCGCGCCTGCGACGGCTTCGGTGGCGTGCTCGTTGCCGAAGCCGCTCTGGTAGTGCAATGTCATGGTGGCTTGTCTCCACGGAAAACAGGGCTGGATGGTAATCCGTCCATCTGCTATTGTCGAATTCATTCTCTTTAGACGAACTCAAGAACACGCATGGCCACCGGCACCGAACGCGCCCAGCGGGGCATCCAGAGCATCGAGGTCGGCGGCGAATTGCTCCGCGCCCTGGTGCACGCGGGACGCCCGATGGCGCTCAAGGACCTGGCGCGCGAGGCCGACATGACGCCGGCCAAGGCGCATCCGTACATGGTGAGCTTCGGCCGGCTCGGACTCATCGAGCAGGACGCCGCCACCGGGCACTACCGGCTCGGGCCGCTGGCACTGCAACTGGGATTGATCAGCCTCCAGCAGGCCGACCCGGTGCACATCGCCACGCCGCTCATCGCCGAGCTGGCGCAGCGCCTGGGTCACACCATCGCGATGGCGGTGTGGGGCGACCGCGGCGCGACCATCGTGCGCATCGCCGAATCGCCCTCGGCCGTGCACGTGAACCTGCGCCACGGCACGGTGTTCTCGCTGACCAGCACCGCGTCGGGCCGGCTCTTCGCGGCCTACCTCGATGCGAACCGGGTGCAGGCGCTGCTGGCGGCCGAGCGTCGCCGCAATGCACGGCCCGCGGCAGGCATGCCCGATGCGCCGCCGCTGCCGGACTGGAAAACGTTCGAGGCGCAGCTCGCGGCGGTGCGCGCGCAGGGACTCAGCCGCTCCGAGGGCGAGATCATCCCGGGCATCCACGCGCTGTCGGCGCCGGTGTTCGACCACACCGGCGCGATCGTGCTCGCGTTGATCGCGATCGGCCCGGCGGGCATCTTCAGCACCGCATGGCACGGGCAGATCGCGAAGGCGCTCAAGGGTTGCGCCGACGCGGTGTCGCAGCAGCTCGGCGTCAGGCCATGAAGCCGACGTTCTTCGGGTAGTCGATTCCGTTGGCCGTCGTGCCGAAGTTCTTGAGGTTCGGCAGGATGCCCGGCAGATCGGTCGGGGACACACCGAACCAGGTGGCGAGCGTGGCGGCGTACTGGTCGACCGAGGTGGTCGGGATGAGGCGCCCCTGTCCGACGTGCCCTTCGTAGCCGGCCTTCTTCGAATCGTTCTCGATGCTGACCGCGGGCGGCGTGCCGTAGAGGTTCTTGCCCTTGACCGCACCGCCCAGCACGAAGTGGTGATTGCCCCAGCCGTGGTCGGCCCCGTCGCCGTTGGAGGCCAGCGTGCGGCCGAAGTCGGACGCGGTGAACGTGGTCACGTTGCTGGCCTGGCCCTGCGCGCCCATTTGCTTGTGGAATGCGGTCATCGCGTCGCTCAGTTGCGTGAGCAGCTGCGGCTGGTTCGACAGCAGGTTGTCGTGCAGGTCGAAGCCGCCCATCGAGACGAAGAACACCTGGCGCTTGGCGCCGAGCGTGGTGCGCCCCCGGATCAGCCGCGCGACCATCGCGAGCTGGCGCCCGAGGTTCGTGTTGGGGAATGTGCCGGCCGGAAACGCGGGGTTGGCGGTGGTGTCCTCGCCGACCGCGCTCGTCACCTTCACCTCGGCATCGATGGCGCGTGTGGTGACGCGGTTGTATTCGTTCTCGAGGTTGTGCGCGCGCGACTGCTGGATCAGCGTCGCCATGGCCGACTTGACCGAGGACGAGCCGTACACGTTCCCGTTCGCACTGCCGATCTTGACCGCACCGCCGGTGCTCACCTGGTATTGCAGCGCCGAGTCGCCCGACAGGAAGACCGCGTTGCCCGACACCGAGATGCAGGTGAACAGCGAGTTGGTGTTCTGCTTCTGGTCGAGCACGATGTCGCCGATGTTGCCGCCCCAGCCGACGGTCGAGCCTTCGGGCGACGACGACTGCCACGTCGACTGCTGGTCGTTGTGCGAGAACAGTTTCGGCGGCACCGGGTACAGCTTCTTGTTGGAATTGTTGAACTGTGCCCGCGTGAGCGGCACCACCAGCGGCCCGACGTTGAGCTGCACCGCCAGGCTGCCTTCGGTGTTGTAGAGATCGGCCAGCCCCTGCATGCCGGGCGCCAGGGCGTACTGGCGACCGTCGGGTCGGGCGGCGCCGTTGAGCGGCAGCAGCGCGGACTTGGCCAGTGCGATGCCGGTGGTGCCGCCGCGGATGGTGCTGTAGGCGGTGTAGCTCGGGTCGTCGTACGTGACCACGGTGTTGGCATAGTCGCAGCCGCCGTAGAGGAACACGCAAACCAGCGCCTTGTAGTCGGTGGCGCCCTGCGCGGCAGCCTCGCCCATCGCGGCGAGATTGAGCGCGAACGGCAGGGCGGTGCCGGCCATCGCGAGCTGGCCGGAGCGGCGCAGGAAGGCGCGGCGGGTGTGCGCGGCGGGATCGATGAGGTACATGGTGGCCGCCTTATTTCTGGATGAGGTATTCGGCCGACGCCAGCACGAGCAGCACGGCCGCCGTCACGCGGTTGAGCTTCACGGCGTCTGTGCTGCCGGCGGTCACGGCCGGCTGGGCCAGGGCGCCGACGATCAGCGCCACCGTACCGGCCGACAGCTCGTTGCCGGTCATCAGCAGGTTGAGCCGCGCGACCAGCGCCGGCGGGTCGAGCACCAGCGTCTTCTCCACCGTGTAGGTGGCCACGACGTCCTTGTTGTTGAAGCCGTTCTGCAGGATGTTCTGCATGAAGTTGAGGTAACCGCCCACGCTGGTTTCGTTCACCAGCTGGAACTCCGGCGCGACCAGTTTGGCGGCCGCCATTGCGGTCGAGGGTGGCACATAGCCCGGCCGGAAGAAGTTGAAGACCGAGGGTGAACGCAGCGGGCTCTGGCCCAGTCCGTTGCTCCCGGCATCGGTGCGTGCGCCGATCGCCCAGGTGTCGAGCGTCGACTGGATGCCGAAGGTGCGACCCCATTGCACGAAACGCAGCATCGGCTCGCGCAGGCGACCGAAGTTGGGGTCGGTCAGGCCCGCCGGGCTGCGCGCCTCGTTGTCGAGCAGCACGGCGGCGAACACGCTCTTCATGTCGCCACGCACGCCGGCGCCGTTGTCCACGAACACCGCCGCCACGCGCGCAACGTACGCCGGGCTCGGGTTGCTCGTGACCAGCCGCTGGATCACCTGCTTGCAGATGAACGGCGCGGTGTTGGGGTGCGCGGCCAGCGTGTCCAGTGCGATCTTCAGCGCCTGTGCGCCGGGCGTGCCGTCGGGCACGTTGGCGCCGAGGAAGTTGGCCGCGAGCGTCGAGTGGTTGCTGGCGGTAAGCACCATCGGCCGACGCGTCCACGCGCTGTTGTCGATGGTGTAGTTGGCACCCGGCGGCGTGAAGTTTCGTTCGTTCGCCCGGATGTCCAGGTCATAGCCCGTGAACACGCGCGCGATGTTGGTGACGTCGTCCTGCGTGTAGCTGTCGAGCGGCGCGCCGTCCGCGCCCGCCTTCGGCGTGCCGTCGGGGTTGAGCTGCACCAGGCCCAGCGTCATCAGCTGCATCACCTCACGCCCGTAGTTCTCGTCGGGCTGGCGGCCGTTGTTGTTTTCCTTCTGGTTGCCGCGCGTGTTCAGGTAGAAGCCCATCGCGGGGTTCAGCGTCACGTCTTCGATCAGCTTGCGGAAGTTGGTGGTGACGCCCGCGACCATCATGTCCCAGTAGCCGGCCATCATGAGGTCGGGCCAGTTCGAGCCGATGTCGTTGGCAGACACGACGAAGATCTCGGTGAAGACCAGCGCCATGCGCTTGCGCACCGCATCGCCCGACTTCATGAGCTGCTGCCAGATCATGCTGTCCACGTTGGCCGTGCCGGCCGCCTTGCTGTTGAGCCAGTCCCAGCCGGTCTGCGTGGGCGCCATGTCCATCTGCTCGCCGAGCCAAGGCAGGTATCCCTTGGCGCGGACGGCCGCGATGTCGGCGTCCGACGCGGAAAACTGCGCCTGCAGCAGAAAACGCGCAGCCTCGGCGTCGGTCTTGGCCTGCGTGTAGATGAAGGTGCTGGCCGTGGCCGTGTTGTTCAGCGCGGTGAGCGAGCCGGCCTGGACAGTGCCGCTCGCCGGCGCCGAGCTTGCGGCCGGCGCGCCGAACAAGCCACCGCCACCTCCTCCGCCGCCGCCCCCGCCACAGGCCACCAGCGCACTCGAGGCCGCCAGGGCCGCGGCCAGCGACACATGAATGCCGCCGGATGAATCAGGGCGTGGTGCGGCCTCGACGGCGGGCACGACATCCCCGGCCGCGCGCAGGCGACCGATTTCGACGGTATCGACCATGGTTTCCCTCGCTCCTCAGCGTCTTCACACTTGTGACTTTTTGTGACTTAGTTCTCGGTGAAGGCAAAAGACGTGCCGGACCCGGAAACCGTGCGTGCTAGGGAATGTAAGGGCTGTCTGTAGGACCAAGGATGTAATTGAAGGTGACTTTTTCGTCACCTCGACACATCTGTCGCACCGCGAACGGACGCGAAATGTCGTTAATTCCGGGCGGATTCGAGGCTGTCGCGGGTCCGCGTGGCCTCGCGCCGTGCGGCGTCGGCGAAGTCTTCCCCGGACGAGGCATAGCAGATCGCGCGCGAAGAATTCACGATGATCGGCGCGTCGGCGCGCCAGCCGGCGCGCACCGTCGCCGCGGCGTCGCCGCCCTGGGCGCCGACGCCGGGGATCAGCAACGGCACCGTCGGCGCCAACGCGCGAACGCGCTCGATCTCGGCCGGATAGGTCGCGCCGACCACCAGGCCGAGCTGGCCGTTGAGGTTCCACGGCCCCTGCGCGAGGCGAGCGACGTGCTCGTAGAGAAAAGGCTGTCCCTCGATGCCCGCCAGGCGCTGCCCCTGGAGATCGTCCCCGCCCGGGTTGCTGGTGCGGCACAGCAGGAACGCGCCCTTGCCTTCGTATTGCAGGTAGGGCGCCACCGAATCGAACCCCATGAAAGGCGACAGCGTGACCGCATCGGCGCCGTAGCGCTCGAAGGCCTCGAGCGCGTACTGCTCGGCGGTGGAGCCGATGTCGCCCCGCTTGGCATCCAGGATGGTCGGGACGTGCGGCGCATTGCGGCGCATGTGCTCCATGAGGCGCTCGAGCTGGTCTTCGGCGCGGTGCGCCGCGAAGTACGCGATCTGCGGCTTGAACGCGATGACGAGGTCGGCCGTGGCGTCGACGATGCGGGCGCAGAAGTCGTAGATCTTGCCGGCATCGCCCTTCAGGCCCGCCGGGAACTTGGTGGGTTCGGGGTCGAGCCCCACGCACAGCAGCGAGCCGTTGCGGCGCTCGGCGGCGCGCAGCTTGTCGAGGAAATTCATGTCGGGGATTCTAGGAAGGCGCCGATTCGAGCGTGGCCGCGGCCAGGCAGAGGTCGGCCCAGGCGCGACCCTTGTCGGCCGGATTGCGCAGCAGGTAAAGCGGGTGGTAGGTCGCGACCAGCGGCACGTCGGCCAGCGGGGCCGACCCCGCCACGGCCATCGCGCGGCCGCGCAGCTTGCCGAGCGGGTCGGCGCTCTGCAGCAGGCTCTGCGCGGCCAGCGGGCCCATCGCGAGCACGATGCGCGGCGCCAGCGCGGCCGCCTGCGCCGCGAACGCCTCGTCGAAGCCCAGTGCGCTGTCGGCCGCGGCACCCACGGCGGCGCGGTGCGTGCGCACCAGGTGCACGGGCGCGTCGCCGACGTGCAGCCTCAGCGCGCGCAGCATGTTGTCGAGCAGGCGACCGGCATCCCCGTCGAAGGGTTCGCCTTGGCGGCCGTCGGATTCGGGCGGCATGTCGGCCACGATGAGCCATCCGCCGGTCGCCTGGCCATCGACGGCGTAGAGACGGCGCGGCGTGTCGATGCGGACGGCGGAGGCGCTGCGGGCGGCCGTCGCCGGCGCGGCAGCCGCAACGGGCGCGGGCGCTCGGGCGGCGGCGGGTGCAGGCGAGGGCGAGGCCAAGGGCGCCATCGCCGGCTGCGCCGCTGTCGCTGCAGGGGTCGGGAGCGCGACGGCCGGCGGCGTTTCGACGACGGTCGGAGCGACCGCTTTCGCCGTCGGCCACCACACCTTCACGCCCATCTCGTCGAGCATGGCGCGCTGTCGCGCGTCGAGGTTCAGCGTCGCTTCGGTCATTGCAGGGCACCCCAGGCGGTGCCGGTCTCGTCGAGGCGCAGGCTCATGACGATCGCGTTCTCCCGCCGTTGGCCGACGTCCGGGTAGTAGCCCTTGCGCAGGCCGACCCGGCGAAAGCCGTGTCGGTTGTAGAGGTGCAGTGCCCGCTCGTTGCTCTCGCGCACCTCGAGCCAGAGCCATTGCGCACCCTGGCCGCGCGACCAGCCGGTGAGCGCCTCCAGCAGCAGCGGCGCCCAGCCCTGGCGCTGGAACACGGGCGCGACGGTGAGGTTCAGCAGATGTACTTCCTCGACGCCCTTCATCGCGACGAAATAGCCGATGAGCGTCTCGCCGCCGAGCAGCAACTGGCAGTGATAGCCGGCATGGAGCGAGTCCGAAAAATTGAGCGGTGTCCAGGGATGGCTGTAGGCCGTCTTTTCGACCGCGCAGACCGCATCGATCCGCTCGACGGTCAAGGGTTCGAGGCGGGCTTCGAGGGGTTGGAGGACGGCGCTCATGGAGATGAAATCGCGGCGGCCGCTTTCACGGCCGCCCGCTCTTCGGTGGTTTGCGCCACTTTATCGCGGACATAGAGCGGCAGTGCGTCGGCCGGCGCGACGCCGTGACCGCTGGCCAGCAGGCCCGGGGCGAGCCGCAGCATCGCTTGTGCCGTCGGCAGCACTTCGTGGCGCGCGGTCGCGGCCGGCAGCCGGTCGCCATAGGCGGCGAAGGCATTGCCCGCCAGCGCGAATCCCTCAGGCACCACCAGCTGTTCCGGCGCGAGCAACAGGGCCTCCGGGTCGGCGCGGGTGCCGTCGAAGCTGTAATGCGCCGCATAGACCTGGTCCATGCGGGCGTCGAGCACGGCGACCACACGTGTCGCGCCGAAGCGCTGGTGCGCTTCTTCGGCCACCGCCTGCAGCGTGTCGACCGGCAGCAGTCGGACGCCGGCCCCGAATCCCAACCCTTGCGCCACGGCACAGGCGGTGCGCAGGCCGGTGAACGACCCCGGGCCACGCCCGAAGACGATGGCGTCGAGTTCGGCCAGCGTGAGGCAGGCTTCGGCCAGCAGTTGCAGCACCAGCGGCAGCAACGTGGTCGACGACTGCGCGCCGCCCGCGCCGGTGTGCGAGAAAAGCGCGTCGCCGTGCTGCACCGCGATGGAGAGGTGCTCGGTGCTGGTGTCGAAAGCGAGGAATTTACGCATCGGGTCGTCCCGTGGCGCCTGACGGCACCAGGAAGTGCTTTGGGGTTTTGATCGCGACAACGGCCTTCCGGACGCCGAACAGAATGCCGCCGGTCACGAACAGCAGCCCGGCGATCAGGGTCCACTGCATCGGCTCGTCGAGGAACACGACCGCGCCGAGCGCCGAAAGGCCGGGCACCAGCGCCGTGATCATCGTGGTCCGCACCGGGCCGAAGTACTGGATCATCCTGGTGAAAGTTATGCCCGAGACGACCACCGAGCCACCGCCCTGGAAGGCCATCTGGAAGGCGACCTCACCCCACGGCGCGCTGCCGATGTGGCTGGTCACCACGCCGAATGCCGCGAGCAAGGTGTAGACAGGCACGAAGGTCAGGAAAGCGAACACAGTGATCGCGACCGTCGCGCGCACCGCATCGAGCGCGTGGCGGCGCGCCACCACGCTGTAGCAGGCCCAGCAGAAGGCGGCGCTCATGAAGAGCAGGTCGCCCTTCCAGACCGAGCCGCCGTCGAGCGCGTGCAAAAGGCTGTGGCCGCCCACGAGGAGGTCGCCGAGAACGATCAGTGCCAGTCCGGCAGCGCGCGTGGGCGTGATGCGGTCGCCCAGCACGAGCGCGGCGAGCAGGGTGGTCCAGAGCGGCAGGCTGCCGGGCATCAGCACCGACGCATGAGAGGCGGGCGCGAAGAAGAAGCCCGAGTAAGCGAGCAGCGCATAGGCCAGCCCACCGAAGACGCCGGCGCTGGCTGTCACGCGCAGCGACAGCGGCGACAGGCCGAACAGTGAATCCGCGTCTTTGCCCTCCCGGCGCGCGCGCGCCACCAGCCAGGCACCCCACGGCAGCAGGATGAGGCTGGCGCCGCAAATGCGCGCGAAGGCGAGATCGAAGGGCGTGAGCGAGCGCCCCGCCGAGGCGCGCGCGATGACGATGAACGCCGTCCACACCGCGACCGTGACGACGGCCGAGCCGATGCCGATCGCGCGCGGGCTGAATCGGGGAGCTGACGGAGTCGCGGCGGGCATTCCCCGATTATCGAGCCCGGGATAATCCCGCGATGCGCCCTGCCTTCCCCGCCTTCTCGTCTGCCGTCGTTGTTCTTTCCGCCCTGCTCTGCGGCGGTGCGCTCGCCCAGCAGGCGCTACCGCCCGAAGTCGACGCCGCGCTCGCCCGCGCCAAGGTGCCGCGCGACGCGGTGACCATGCTGGTCGCCGACGCCGATGCCGTGCGGCCCCCCCGCCTGGCCTGGCGCGCGCAGGTGCCCGTGAACCCGGCGTCGATCATGAAGCTGGTCACCACCTACGCGGCGCTCGACATCCTCGGCCCCGCCTTCACCTGGACCACGTCGGTGTACGCCGACGGGCCGATCGTCAATGGCGTGCTCAACGGCAACCTGTACATCAAGGGCCAGGGCGACCCGAAGCTGGTGATCGAGCGCCTGTGGCTGCTGCTGCGGCGCATCCAGGGGCTGGGCATCCACACCATCGCCGGCGACATCGTGCTGGACCGCAGCGCGTTCGAGACGACAGAGGCCGATCCGAACGCCTTCGACGGCGAAGGCCTGCGCCCTTACAACGTCGCGCCAGATGCGCTGCTGCTCAACTACAAGTCGGTCGTGATGACCTTCGTTCCGAACCGCACGTCGCAGACCGCGCAGGTCAACTTCGAGCCCTCGCTCACCGGTGTCTCGATGCAGGCCACGGTGCCGCTCTCGGCTGGCGACTGCGGCGACTACCGCACCGCGCTCGCGGCCGATTACGCCGACCCGGCGCGCATCCGCTTCGCCGGGAGCTATCCCGCGAGCTGCGGCGAGAAAGTCTGGGCCATCGCCTATGCCGACCCGCGCAGCTACGCCGCGCGCGCAGTGGGCGGCCTGTGGGGCGAGATGGGCAGCCAGCTCAAGGGCACGGTGCGCGACGGGCGCGTGCCGCTCGGGCTGAAGCCGGCGTTCGAGGTGGCATCGCCGCCGCTCGCCGAGGTGATCCGCGACATCAACAAGTACAGCAACAACGTGATGGCGCAGCACGTGTTCCTCACGCTCGGGCTGCAGCAGAAGAACCGCGGCACCCTCGAGGCGGCGCGCGACACCCTCAAGCAGTGGTGGAACAACCGCATCGGCACCGGCGAAGGCCAGCCGGTTTTCGACAACGGATCGGGCCTGTCGCGCCAGGAACGCATCACCGCGGACGAGCTCGCCAAGATGCTGCAGGTGGCCTGGCGCTCGCCGACGATGTCGGAACTGATGTCATCACTCCCCGCCTCGGGCGTGGACGGCACGCTGAAACGGCGCGCACTCAAATCCGGCGGCGCGGCCCACCTGAAGACCGGAACGCTGCGCGACGCGGCCGGCGTGGCGGGTTACGTGGATGGCGCGAGCGGACGCCGCTATATCGTCATTGCCATCGCCAACCACGCGAATGCGGCGTCAGCGCGGCCGGCGTTCGATGCACTGGTCGACTGGGCGACGCAGGACTAGCGGGCCCACCGGTCAGCTCAAACCCGCATCGCCCTGCGGCGGGTCGGCCAGGATCAATGCCGCCCGGTAGGCAGAGCGGCCCGCGATCTTGGCGTGGTTGGCGAGCGCGTTCCATTCGCGCTCGCGATCCGCCGGCGAGGGCGCGACCTGGCGATCGAGCAATGTCTGGCTGACGCCCAGCAGCGCGCTGGCCGACACCAGGCAGAAGTGGAGGGCGCAATACGCCGGGCGCTCACGGTAGTGCTGCTGCTCGAGCCGCTGCAGCAATGCCTGCTTCTCGATCGGCAATTCCCCGAGGTCGGTCGGCCCGAAAAAAGGCACCGGCGCTGCGTTGTCGTCGTGGGCGAGCACGCGCTCGATGGCCGCAAGCGCATGCTGGATCAGCACAGCCTGCGTCGGCTTCGAATTCATCGGATCCCCCCTGGATCGTTTTGGACTGTGCCGGATCTTGCCAGCGGGGTACCGAAACCGTCCGGGAAAAATGCACGGATGTTTACGAAAGTATTATTTTTAAGTCCGGGTCATGCGGCAGCGCGCTGCAGGCGATCGCGCACGCCTTCCCATTCGGCATCCGCCGGTGGTGCTTCCACCCAGATCAGCTTGACCCCTTGCGCATCGAATTCACGCAACACCGCAAAGAGCTGCTGCGCGCTGGCCGCGGCGTCGTCCGGCATGCGGCGCTGCACGATGCGCGACGACGAACTGCGGAGCGCGGTGCGGGACCACACTGCGATGTGCGCCGCGTTGGCGCCGAGCACGTCGAGCCCCGTCTGCATCGCCCTGGCATCCATCAGCCGCACCTTTGCCGCTGGCGCATAGTGCGACTCGAGCGTTCCGGACGCGCGCGGCGCGGGCTCGGTGAGCGCGTCCTTGCGGCTGAGCGAGCCGCCGCAGGCGGCTTCGATCTGCGCGCGCGTGATGACGCCGGGGCGCAGCAGCACCGGCGCACCACGGGTGCAGTCGACGATGGTGGATTCGATGCCGACCGCGCACGGACCGCCGTCGATGACCATCAGGTCGTCGCCGAACTCGTCGTGCACGTGCCGCGCGGTGGTCGGGCTGACGCGGCCGAAACGGTTGGCGCTCGGGCCCGCAAGACCCGGCACGCCGATCTCGGCGCACGCTTCCAGCAACGCCTGCGCGACCGGATGGGCCGGGCACCGCAGGCCGATGGTGTCCTGCCCGCCGGCCGCGGCCGCGCCGACGCCGGGCTGGCGCGTGACGATCAGCGTCAACGGGCCGGGCCAGAACGCCGTGGCGAGCGCCTGGGCAAAGTCGGGCAGCGGCTGCGCGAAGCGCGACAGCGATTGCGTGCCGTGCGCGCCAGCGGCGATGTGCACGATCAGCGGATGGTCGCTCGGCCGGCCCTTGGCCGCGAAGATGCCGGCGACCGCGCTGTCGCTGCTGGCGTCCGCCCCCAGTCCGTAGACCGTTTCGGTCGGGAACGCGACCAGTCCGCCCGCGCGCAGCACGCGCGCAGCTTCTGCGATGGCATCGGGCGATCGGCCGTCGCAGATCATCGGGCCGTCACTCCGAAAGCGGGATGGGCAGGCCGAGCAGCGCGGCGGCGAAATCGGCGGTGCTGCGCACGCTCTCGATGTCGGCGCCGGTGATGTTGAGGTGCCCCATCTTGCGGCCGCGGCGCGCCTCGGTCTTGCCGTACAGGTGCAGGTGCACGCCGGGCAGCGCCAGCACGTTGGCCCAGCCGGGCTCGACGGCCGGTGCATCCGGCCCGGCGAACCACAGGTCGCCCAACACGTTGAGCATGACGGCCGGGCTGTGCTGGCGCGGCGCGTTCAGCGGCAGGCCGGCCATGGTGCGCACCTGCATCTCGAACTGGGACACGTCGCACGCGTCCATCGTGTAGTGGCCGCTGTTGTGCGGGCGCGGTGCCATCTCGTTGACGACCAGCGTCTCGTCGGCCAGCACGAAGAATTCGACGCACAGCACGCCGACGTAGTCGATACCGGTCGCGATGCGTTTCGTGGCGTCGATCGCCCGCTGGGCCAGCGCGGCGGGCATGTTGTCTTCATGCACCTCGGTCACGGCGAGGATGCCGTCGCGGTGAAGGTTGCGCTGCACCGGGAAGTTCACCATCTGGCCATCGTGCCCGCGCGCGATGATCACCGAGCACTCGTAGTCGAGTGGCATCCGCTTTTCCAGCACGCACGCGACGTTGCCGGAGGCGTCCCAGGCGGCGGCGAGCTCGGCACGCGTGGCCACGCGCTGCTGGCCCTTGCCGTCGTAGCCCAGGCGCGCGGTCTTGAGGATGCCCGGCAACAGCGCCTCGGGCACGGCTTCAAGGTCCGCGGCGGATTCGATCACCGCATAGGGCGCGCAGGCCACGCCGCAGCGGCCGAAATGCGCCTTCTCGGCGATGCGGTCCTGCGCGATCGCGATGGCGGGCGCGCCGGGCGCCACGGGCCGCGCGCTGGCGAGGTGTTCGAGCGCCGATGCGGGCACGTTCTCGAACTCGGTCGTCACCGCGTCGGCGAGGCCGGCCAGCCGGGCCAGCGCGTCGACATCGGTGTAGTCGCTGTGGATGTGGAAGTGGCTCACGCGGCCGGCCGGGCTGTCGGCGTCCGGGTCGAGCACGGCCGTGAAGTAGCCCATGCGTTGCGCTGCATGCGCGAACATGCGGCCGAGCTGGCCGCCGCCGAGCACGCCGAGCGTCGCGCCCGGAAGGATGGGCAGGGTGGCGGTCACAGCGCACCCCCGCCTTGCGGGGAGAACGGCGACACCGCGGGCGCCTCGGCCGGCGGCAGCGTCATGGCTTCGGCAGCGGCGGTCTGCGCGGCGCGGAATTCGTCGAGCTGCGTGCGCAGCGCGGCATCGTTCACCGCGAGCATCGCCACGGCGAACAGCGCCGCATTGGCGGCACCCGCGTTGCCGATGGCGAAGGTGGCGACCGGCACGCCCTTGGGCATCTGCACGATGCTGTAGAGCGAATCGACGCCCTGCAAGTGGCGACTCGCGACCGGCACGCCCAGCACCGGCACGGTCGTCTTGGCGGCGAGCATGCCCGGCAGGTGCGCGGCGCCCCCGGCCCCGGCAATGATGGCGGCGAGCCCACGCCCGGCCGCTTTTTCGGCATAGGCGAAGAGCTCGTCGGGCATGCGGTGCGCCGAGACCACCCGGGCCTCGTGACGGATTCCGAATTGCGTGAGAATCTCGACGGCGTTGCGCATCGTCTCCCAATCGGAGCTCGAGCCCATCACCACACCGACCTGAATGGTTTCGTTCATCGTTCCAATTTTAGGTTTATCCCCTCCCGATTCCGATTGAGCCACCGATGATTGACATCACCCTCGAAAACTTTCAGTCCGAACTGGTCGACGGCTCGTTGACCACGCCGGTGTTGCTCGACATCTGGGCCGAGTGGTGCGGTCCGTGCAAACAGCTCGGCCCGGTGCTCGAGAACCTCGAGACCGAGTACGCCGGCCGCTTCACGCTGGCCAAGCTCGACGCCGACAAGGTGCCGCAGATCTCGCAGCAGCTCAGCCAGATGTTCGGCGTGCGCAGCATTCCGTTCTGCGTGATGTTCAAGGACGGCCAGCCGGTCGACGGCTTTGTCGGCGCGATCCCCGCCGCAGAGATCCGCACCTTCCTCGACAAGCACGTGCCGGCGGCCGAAGCGCTCGAAGCCGCCGCCGAGGAAGAGGCCGCGCAGGAGGCGCTGGCCGAAGGCGACACCGAAGGCGCGCTCGAGAAGCTCCAGCACGCCGTCGCGACCGACCCCGCCAACGACGATGCGCGCTTCGACTATGTCAAGCTTTTGCTGCAGGAAGGCCGCACGGACGACGCCAAGATCGCCTTCGCGCCGGTGATCACCAAGACCCTGCTGGTGCGCCGCTTCGATGCGCTCCAGCGCTGGATGAATGCCATCGACTTCGCCACGCCAGCAGTCGGCGAACTGCGCCAGGCCGCCGAGTTCGACGGGAAGATCGCCGCGAACAAGCGCGACTTCGACGCCCGCTTCGGCCGTGCGCAGGTGCTGATGGCCGAGCAGCGCTGGACCGAGGCGATGGACGAGCTGCTCGACATCCTGATGCGCGACAAGGCCTGGAGCGACGACCTCGCACGCAAGACCTACATCGCCATCCTCGACATCATCGAGCCGCCGAAGGTCAAGGTCGCCGACGGCCAGATCCCGCCGGACGACCCGACCGTCGCCACCTACCGCCGACGCCTGAGCAGCGTCGTCCTGTCATGACGAGCCGGTTCCACGGTCTTCCCCGAAGAGCGTTGGTAGCGCTGGCTGCTTTGAGCCTCGCCGCCTGCGGCAGCGGCATCAGTCTCGACGAACCGATCGAAGGGCCGGTGTGGTGGCTCACGCGGCTGAACGACCAGCCGGTCGCGCCCGGCAACGAGCCGCAACGCGACCCGCAGGTGACCTTCGACCGCAGCAGCGGCCGCGTGAGCGGTTCGGGTGGGTGCAATCGCATCGCCGGCACCTTCACGCGCACCGGCAGCGCGCTGCGCATCGGGCAGATGGCGTCCACGCGCATGGCCTGCGCCGACGCGGCCCGCAACGACACCGAGGTGCAGTTCGTCCAGGTGCTGCAGACCACCGCGTCGTACCGGCTGGCCGGTCCGGGCCGGTTGAACCTGCTCGATGCCAACGGCCGAACCGTGGCCATGCTGAGCAGCGCACCCTCACGCTGACGGAGGCGGTCCGGCGGCGATGAACGCCAACGCCGCCAGGCCCGGCAGGAAGAAGTAGCCGCCGCCGACCACGGTGGTGAAGCGCGGCAGGCCGTCGATGCGCATGCCCACCGGCAAGCCCTGCAGCGTGAAGCCGCGACCGGGCGCGGTTCCGAGGATCGGGTCCTGCTCGTTGCTGAGCCCGCCGAAGCGCGGCCCGCCGATCCAGCTGCGCTGGATGAATTCGAACTGCCGCTCCAGGTCGGCATTGAGCGCGATGAACATCAAGCCCTCGCCCTGACCCACTTCGCAGCTGCTTTCGGCTACGCCGTCTTCCGCGTAGACGCGGCCGCGCCGCAACAGGCGGTGCAGCCGGGCGCCCGCGGCGCCGTCGGCCAGCGACCCGGACAGCGCATCGCGCGGATTGGCGCGCCGCACATGCGCGCCGCGGGGGCACCCGAATCCGTCCGCGTCATCCTGCAGGTAGCGAAAGCCGTCCAGCCCCGTCTGACTGGCACCCGACGCAGCGAGCGACCGGCCGTCCCTGCGCCGGCCCATCATGCGTTCGGCGATGTCGGGCACCGGGCAACTCGCCTCGAAGGCCCTGAAGACATCGACGTGCTGCACGATCTGCCGCACCGCCATGTAGCTCCCGTTGCGGCCGAAATCTGCGAAAGACCGCGCCGGCGCCGAAGCCCAGGCGACACCGGGGCAATACGCCTGTTCCCGGTACTCGTTGACGTGCCCGAGCACGAACTCGCCGAGCGCCACGCGCCGGTCGTCGAACAGCGCCTTGCCGGCCTGTCGCCGGGCGCGCATCTCCGCCTGCGACCAGGCGATGCCGTCGGGCACAGGCTGGCTGAGCCCGTCGCGAAAGCCGAAGGGCTCGCGCGATCCGGGTTCGGGCTGCGTCGGCGGATCGATGTAGCCCGGGCAGGTCGACACCACGCGGGCCCGCCAACCCTGGTCCGCCAGCAACGCGGGATCGAGATGGCGCGAGGGCTCGGCACCGTCGACCCAGAAGTGCGAGACCAGCACGTGCACCGCGTCGCCGTCGATGTCGCCCCACCGCCAGGGCGATGCCGCATCGCCATCCAGCAGCTCGCGTCGCGACGCTTCGGCCATGCCGCCGCGAAACGCGCTGGGAAAAGGGTTCGCCTCCGCGTCGGCCAGACCGAGCGCGGCGAGGCCCGCCTGGCTGAACGCGATCGTCACGGCTTCGTCGAGCTGCGCGCGCGGCGCATCGGCGGGCGCCGGCCGCTGCCCCGGTACATACGGGCGGCGCACCGCGCCCAGTGGATGCACCAGGCCTTGCGCCAGCAGGCCGCCGATCCAGTCGCGAGCGCGTGCGGCATCGTCGACCTGCATCAGGAGGTAGTGCCCGCGACGCAGGCGCGTGAAGCCGGTGCCGACGAGCGCCTGGATGTCTTCGAAGGCCGCGTCGAGGTCCGAAAGTGCGTTGCTCATGATTCCAGCGCCCTCGCGATCTGGTCGTCCTTGACGGCGCTGCGCCGACCCTGCAGCGCCGAGCGCAGCCGGGTGGCGCGCGCGATGTCGTCGTTCGACAGGCAGTAAGCCTCGAAGCGGTACAGGTGCGGCACCATGCTGTCGCGCGCATAGGACTTGAAGGCCTGCTCGCACTTGCAGCCGCAGAAGACCTGCAGGCGGGTCGGCGGGAAACTGCGCGCCCGCAGGACGGCTGGCTGGTCGGCCCGCGCGGCCCGGCGAGGCCGCAGTTCGGTTTGACCCCAGATCAGGTTGACGCCCTGCGAGGCGCCGCGGATGAAGCTGTCGAGGTAGCCGCCGAACGAGCCGTCGAAGTTGCTGCAGAAGAGCAGCCGGCGGCCACCGTCGATCACGTGCCAGTGGCCGAACTTGATGCCACTCGCGCTGCCGAGCCGCCCCTCCGTGAAGACAAGCTCGCCCAGCAGGTTGATGAGCCAGAGCCAGAAGCGCAGGCGGCGCAGCGCGGCCGGGCCGGCGATGTCGGTGAGGCTGATCATGTGCCCCGTTCGACGCGCCGTCGCGGCCTCGCACACCTGCACGCTCGGGTGCACGCGGTGCATCGGCACCTCGGGCAGCGCCACCGGGCGGTCGGCCAGCGCGATGCGCCGTGCCAGCGAATCACCGAGCCGCCTGACAAGGCTCGGCCCCCACTGAAGCCCCGCGCCGACGATGCAGGTGGCGCCGACGCCCAACAAGACGATGGCCAGCCCACCGGGCGCGGGCGCGGCGCGCAGGGACGGCAGGCCGCAGTCGACGCTGCCCAGGATGGCGAACAGCCAGGCGATGAGAGCGACCGTCGACACCAGCAGCGCCGCACCCGCCACTGCCGCCGCGACGATCGGGAAAAACGGCGGGCCGCGCAGCGTGGACCCGGCGCACAGCAGCAGCAGGAACGCCGCATGGAATCCGATGGCCAGCCAGGCGACGAAGCCGACCGCGGTGAGCGCGCCGAGGCACGCGGGCACCCGCAGCACGCCGGATGCCGAAAACCCAGCGCCGGACAGCCCCTGCGCCAGCACCAGTGCGATCGCGCCCGTCAGCAGCAGAAAGACAAGCGCCGCCAGCAGCGGGACCACCAGCCGGACCGACAGCAGCGCGACACGCACGGCATCGGGCAGGTTGCCCCGCCGCCAGAACGAGCGCCGCGGCAATCCGGCCGTCCAGGCACCGCCCGCCTTGAGCGCCCAGTGCGTCATCTCGTCGGCGAGCGCGGTGCGATCCGGCACACGGGCCGGTGGCAAGGTGCGAAACGCGGTGCAGGCCTCGCGGTAGAACGCGTTCTCTCCGCAAACCTGCGCCACGTCGAGGTCGCGATTGCCGACGAACCCACAGGCGGCCGCGTTCGCGTGCCGCAGGAGGAAGGCGTGCAACCAGTCCCGCTTGGCGACCGGCGCCGCATGACGCGGGCCCGGCCAATGGGCGCCATAGAGCCGCCACAGCACGCCGAAGCCGTGCCGCAGCATCGAGTCGATCAGTTCCGCCGGCGGCACGCGCTCGTCGACGACCACCTCGAAGAGCAGCGCAGCGGGTGCATCGGGCACGTCCGGCAACGGCGGCAACAACGCGAGCGTCGCGAAGTGGATGCGGCCGATGGCGCCGCACATGCGTTCGATGCGGCGCTGCACGCCGGGCGACACGGAGGGCACGCCCGGCGTGATGAAGCACATCATCTGCTCGCGGGCCATGCCTGCCTTTCAGTCCCGGAACGCGAGCCGCGCCGACGCGATGCTCGGCCCGTCATAGCGCAGCCGGCGCCACCAGGGATCGGCCCATCGCACGCCGGGCAGCTGGAGCAAGCCGATCAGCGCGCTCACCAGCGTCTCGACGACCTGCTCGCCCGCGATGCAGTGCCGGCGCCCGCCGCCGAAGATCATGAAGCGGTCGTGCGGGTGCACGAAGACGCGGTCGGGGTCGTAGACCTCGGGCGACGTGCCGGCGTGCGCCGCCGGGTCGAACAGCGCACCGATGGTCAGCACGGTCAGCGGCGCGCCCGCGGTCGCGCGCGAGGCGCCATCCGCGCCGTACAGCACGTCGCGCGGCACCTCGCGCTGCAGGATCGGAAAAGGGGGCCGGAAGCGCAGCAGTTCGAGCACATGCTGGCCCAGGCGGTCGCGCAACGGGCCATCGCGCCACGGGTCGGCGCACTGGCCGACCTCGCCCACCAGCGCGCGCAACACCCGGGGACGCGCGAGCAGCTCCTGCATCACCAGCGCGCCGCATTGCACCGTGGCGGGATGGCCGACCCACATCATCCCGACGGCGTTTCGCGCGACCTCGTCCCGGTGCGCCGCGCCGGGCAGGTCCCATGCGGCCTGCAATGCGGGCAGCTGCGCGCGCACCCAGGCGGTGAGTTCGGCGGCGCTGTGCGTGGCACGCCGCTGCACCGCCTCGGTCGCCACGCCGCCGACGATCAGGTGCGCGCCGACGTGGCGCAGGTGCCGGAACATCGGGTCGCCCGGCGCGAGCGTCGGCAATGCGCCACCGAAAGCGCCGCTCATGGCCTGCCAGACGACCGGTGCCATGTAGTCGCCGACCAGGTCGAAGCGGCGCGCCGACCCGGCACGCAGGCTGTCGACGATGCGGCGGCTCTCGGCCGCGGAACGCATCGCGAAGTCGCCCGGTGACGGCAGCCGGCGCATGAGCAGCGCACGCTCGCACGCTTGCCGCGACCCCGACTCCATGCCGATCGCGAAGTCGCCCGTCACCAGGTTCGGCCGCTGCGCGGAATTGGAAAACGCCGTCGGCCGCTGGAACACGCCGGCCACGTCGTCGCGCGCGGCCACCATGCGCAGCCGGCTTCGCAGGGCCGGGCTGTTGCGTACGAGGGCCGCGAGCGAGCGCAGCGCCACCGGCTGGTGGATCGCCGCGCTGACGCCCTGGTACACCGCCCAGCGACCCGCGCGGGCCAGCGCGCCCTCAGCCATGGGCGATCGCAACCTGCGCGACGCTCGTCGCCGCCATGCCGCAATCGTGTGCGGCGGCCTGGGCCTGCTGCGCGTGCAGCACCGCATCGTGCGTGCGGCCAGCGTCGGACTCGAGCCGGGCGAGCCACTGCAGGGCCCGCGCGGCATGGCCGCGTTGTTCGAGCGCGTGGGCCGCCTCGCAGGCCGCACGCGCCGCCACGATGGCTTCCTCCACGCGGCCAGCCGCATGCAATGCGATGGCCAGGTTGAACGGAAAGTAGAACTCGTTGTAGCGGCCGCCCGAGAGCGAGATGCGCGCGGCGATGGCCGGCTCGAGCAGCGCGAGCGCCTGCAAGGCCTGCCCGCTGCGAGCCATCGCGCCGCCGAGGCAGGCCACGATGGCCGGGTGCATGTTCGACAGCTCGTGCACGCGGCAGAGTTCGAGCGCCGACCGCAGCAGCGTGACGGCCTCGCCGGCCCGGTCCTGCGCGAGCAGCAGCTCGGCCTGCACGAAGTCGACGAGCACGCGCGAGAAGGCGTGGTCTTCGGCGGCGAGCTCGCGGTAGGCGGCGTCGCATGCGGCCTGGGCCGCCGCGAACTCGCCCTTCCAGATCAGCGTGTCGGCCTGGAAGGTCTTCACGTTGACCGAGGCGATCACCGCCCAGCCCGGCATCAGCCGGCGCCCGCGCAGTTCGGCGGCGAATGCACGCTCGACCTCCGCCGCGTCGGCGCCCGCGACGGCATAGCGGCCGAGCCCGTGGTGCAGCATCATGCGCGCCTGCATCGCGGCCATTTGCAGGCTTCGGCTGCCGGCCGCCAGGGCGACGGCGCCGGCATTGGCTGCGGCTTCGAGACCCTGACGGTAGCTGCCGCGCGTCCACAGGATCACCGCGAGTTGCAGTGCCACGGCCGCCTGGCGCCGCGTGTCGCCGAGCGTGCGCGTGATGCTCTCGGCGCGCTCGAGGTTGCTGACGATGGCATCGAACAAGCCGACCGCCATCTGCGCGCCGAGCGCCTCCATGCGCAGGGCGAGCTCGCACGCCAGCATGGCCGCTTCCGGCTCGACGCGGCGCGCGGCTTCCAGGCCGAGCGCAAAGACGCGCAGCGCATCGCGGTTGTCGGAGCGCGCGATGGAGCGCGTCATGGCGCGCTGTGCCTGTTCCGCCGCGGCCAGCCACTGCTCGCCGTGGTACGCGTGGTGGGCGAGCATCGCCGGGTTCTCGGTCGGCGTGTCGCCGCCTCGCAGGCGCAGGGCGTCGAAGGCGGCGCGGTGCAAGTGGGTGCGCCGGGCGCGGGTGAGCGTCGCGGCCACCGACTCCTGCACCAGCCCGTGGCGAAACGCGTACGCGCCAGTGGCGCCGGCCACGGCCGACGCGACGATCAACCCGCCCGACATCGCCTGCCGCAGGTGACTCTCCGCCTCGGCCTCGTCCAGGCCCCGCATGGCGGCGACCACGCCCGGGAGCACCGGCTCGCCGACGATCGCAGCAGCCTCCAGGCTGGCCTTGGCCGCGGCCGGCAGACGGTCCACGCGCGCACCGATGACCGCCATGATCGAGGCCGGCACGCCCAGCGGCGCATCGCCCGCCGTGGCGCGGTACGCACCCGGAGGTCCGAGCAGGTTGCCGCCGTCGACCAGCGTCATCACCATCTGCTCGAGGAAGAACGGATTGCCGTCGGCGCGGTCGAGCAGCGCGGCGCGCACCGCATGCAGCGACGCGTCGTCGCCCAGCAGGGCTTCGGCCAGCTCGACCATGCGGTCGGAGGGGAGCGGCCCGATCCAGTGTTCCGCGAACCAGGGCGAATCGCTCCAACGGTGGACGTAGTCCTGCCGGTAGCTCATGAGCACCAGCAGCGGCTGCGACTGCAGGCGGCGCGCCAGCATCTCGAGCAGGCGGAGACTGCCGCGATCGGCCAGGAAGACGTCGTCGATCGCGAGCACCAGCGGCGCGTTGCGCGTGCGCTCGCGCACCAGCCAGGCGAAGGTGTTGGCGATGCGCTCGCTGCGCTGCAGCGGGGTGAGTGCTCGCCACGCGTCGCCGGCGTCGCCGGCATCGAGCAGGTCGGCGAGCGCGGCGGCGTGCAGGTCGGTCGGGTCGACGGGCAGGTCCGGCGCGCCGGCCGGATCGGCGCCCAGGCGCAGCAGCACGCGCGCGAGGTCGGCGACAAGTCCGTAGGGAACGTGGCTCGCATAGCCGCGCGCGGCAACGGGTGCGACCGCGAAGCCGTTGTCTCGCAGGTAGGTGGAGAGCTCGGCGATCAACCGCGACTTGCCGATGCCGGCCTCGCCGCGCAGACCCACCGCACAGAACGCACCGGCACGCACCCGTTCGGCGATGGCCTTCAGGTCGTCGATCGCCGCTGTGCGACCCACCAGGGGGCCGAGGTAGCGCCGCCGCGCCAGGGGCGCCGCCGCCGAGCGCTGGGGGCCGACGGTGATCTCGTGCACATCGACAGGCGCGCCGAAACCGCGGATCTCCTGCTTGCCGAGCAGGCGCGTCTCGATCTGGTCGCCCACCAGCTGCATGGTGTGGCCGCTGACATGCGCCGCGCCGGGCGGCGCCAGTTGCTCGAGGCGCGACGCAAGGTGGATCGGCGGTCCGTCGACGCGGTACGGCGTCGACATGTCGGCGCCGCCGGGACCGGCGATCACCTCGCCCGAATCGATCCCGATGCGCACACGCAGCGGCACGCCGGCGGTGCTGTGGGCCTTCATGGCCTCGAGCATCGCGCTCGCGGCCAGGCAGGCGCGCAATGCGTGGTCTTCCTGTGCGAGCGGGGCGCCGAAAAGCGCGAGCAGCTCGTCGCCGCGCCACTGCATGCGGGTGCCGCCATAGGCTTCGACGGCTTCGGACATCAGGCGGTAGGCGGTGTCGAGGTAGGCCTGGCCGGCCTCGGCGCCGGTTCGAACGACTTGCGCGGTGGAATCGCAGAGGTCCGCGAGCAGCACGGTCACCTGCTTGAGCTCGCGCTGCGCGTCGAGCAACGCGCCGCAGTTCCAGCAAAAGCGGTGGCTGGCCTCGCGAGCAGTTCCGCAATTTGCGCAAGCGTTCATCCGCACCTCAGTGTTTTTCGGGCACGCCGACTCTAGCGAGTCGGGCCTTTTTGTCCATCCACCATGCAGTGGATGGCCGACGCTACCAGCGCGCGGGGAGCGCGCGCAGCAGCACGATGTGGCGCTGGTCGACGGCCACGTAGCCGCCCTTTTCGAGGTCCTTGAGCAGGCGGCTGACCATCTCGCGCGACGAGCCGATCTCGGCGGCCAGCGCGTGGTGCGTCAGGCGTTCCGCGATGCGCCGGGTCCCGTCGGCCGCCGGCTGCGCCCGGTCTTCCAGCACCCGTCGGAGGCGGCTGTAGACATCGAGCAGCGCCATGCTGCGGGCGCTTTCGGTCGCGAGCCGGGCGCGGCGGATGAGGCGCGTGATCAGCCCGAGCGAGAACTCCGGGTCGGCGGCGACGTGGCGCAACACGCTTTCGCGCGTGACGACCGCGCATACCGTGGGCTCCAGCGCCTGGACGCTTGCCGAGCGCGCACCGCCGTCGAGCGACATCTCGCCGACGTACTCGCCCGGGCCGTGCACGCCGAGCGTCACCTCCCGCCCGCGCGCGTCCGACACGAAGGCGCGCAGCCGGCCCGTCAAAACGATGTAGATCGAATCGCCGAGGTCGCCTTCCTGAATCAGCAGGCTGTGGGTGCGGAAATGGCGTTGCGTGCCGCGCGCGGCGAGCTGCCGCAACGAGGGAGGCAAGTCGTCTGTGAGGTCGGCTCGGAGCGCGGCGGGCGGCATCCGGCCACTATACGGCCGGCCTCGGGCGCGCCGTTACTCGTGGGCGACAAGGCGCAGCGCGGACACCACCTGCGGCATGCGCGAGACGCGGTGCACGATCTCCCGGATGCTCGTGCTGCCGGTTTTCTGCCGCACGTTCTTGATGTGCGTGCGGACCGTCGAGAGGCGCACGCCCTGCAGGCAGGCAATCTCGTCGGCGCGGTGGCCCGCGCAAAGCTGGGCCAGCACGTTCTGCTCGGACCGCGTGAGGCCCTTGGACCGCGCGAACATCTGCATCGTGAGGCTCTCGCAGGCCTGGCGGCGGCTGCACATGACCAGCACCGTGTCGATCGGCCCGCCGTTGGCGGCATCGAGCGGCACGAACGCCAGCGACAGGGCGTCGCGCTCGTGCGTCAGCTCGACGATGCTCCGGCAACCGCGCTCGGCGTCTTTCAGGGCTTGCCGCAGCGAACGCTGCCCGCCCGCACTGGCGCTCGACAGCATGCCCTCGACACTGCACATCGCAGAGCCGGAGGCCAGCGCGTGGCGTGCCGGATGGTTGGCGTGCAGGATGCGGCCCGTGAGATCGAGCACCAGCAAGCCATGGTCGATCTCGTCGAGCACCCGGGCCAGCATGCCGGGCTGCAGAGGGTCCGGAACGGGCCATCGCGCCGCGTCGGCAGCGATGACGCCCGGCAAACTGCTTGGCGTTGAAAGGGATGCGGTCTGGGGGTTCATCTCTCGCTCCTGTCCGTGGGGTGGTGCGAGAAGTGTGAATAAATGCACACTTTTGGAAGTGTGACTATTGCCGCCCGGTTTGTGACTTATTCACGTTTTCGGGCGGCGGGCCCGGCCCTCAGCCAGTGAGGCGTTCGAGCGCTTCACGGTACTTGGCGGCGGTCTTCTCGATCACTTCGGCGGGCAGGCGCGGCGCGGGCGGGGTCTTGTCCCAGGGCTTGCCGTTGATCTTCGTCCCCTCTAGCCAGTCGCGCACGAACTGCTTGTCGTAGCTCGGCGGGTTGGTGCCGGCGGCCAGTGCCGCCTCGTAGCCCTCGATCGGCCAGTAGCGCGAGCTGTCGGGCGTCAGCACTTCGTCCATCAACACCAGGTTGTCGGCTTCGTCGAGGCCGAACTCGAACTTGGTGTCCGCAATGATCATTCCCTTCTCGAGGGCGATCGCGGCGGCGGCTTCGTAGATCTGGATGCTGATCTCGCGGATCTGCTGCGCCAGCTTCGGGCCGACGACCTCGACCACGCGGTCGTAGCTGATGTTCTCGTCGTGCTCGCCGGCCGCCGCCTTGGCCGCCGGGGTGAAGATCGGGCGCGGCAGCTTGCTCGCATTGGTCAGCCCCTCGGGCAGCGGCACGCCGCAGACGGCACGGTTCTCCTGGTATTCCTTCCAGCCGCTGCCGGCCAGGTAGCCGCGTACCACCGCCTCGACGGGGATCGGGCGCAGGCGCTTGACCAGCATCGAACGGTCCTTGACCTGCGGCGCCTCCTCGGCGGTGACCACGCTCTCCGGCGCCTCGCCGGTCAGGTGGTTCGGGCACAGATGGCCGAGCCGGTCGAACCACCACAGCGCCATCTGCGTGAGGATCACGCCCTTGCCGGGAATCGGCTCGCCCATGATCACGTCGAAGGCGCTCAGCCGGTCGCTGGCGACCATCAGGATGCGGTCGTCGCCGACCGCGTAGTTATCGCGCACCTTGCCGCGCGCGAGCAGGGGCAGGCTTTGGATGGACGAGGTGTGGACGGTGGTCATGGCGAAAGACGAAAAGAAAACGGGAGGGGGAGGAGCAGATTGTGCGCGCAGAAAAAAGCCACCGCGAACGGTGGCCGGTGCTGCGAAAGGGTCAGCCCTCTCAAGTGATCGAGGCCTGGTAGATCGATTCCACCGCCTTGTCCAGCGCCGCGTCGAAGTCGGCATTCGACTGCTGGGCGCTCAGGCCTTCGGTCAGCGCGCGACTGAAGCTGGCGATGACGCCAGGGTTCTTGGCAAGCATCGCGTTCGAGTCGTCACGGCTGTAGCCGCCCGACAGGGCCACCACGCGCACCACCTTCGGGTGCTTGACCAGCTCGGTGTAGAAGCCGTCGACCGTCGGGATCGAGAGCTTGAGCATGACCTTCTGGTCGGCGCCGAGGGCGTCCAGCGCGTGGAGCAGCGATGCCTTCAACAGCGCTTCGGCTTCCTTCTTGTCGGCGGCCTTGATGTTGACTTCCGGCTCGATGATCGGCATCAGGCCTGCCGCGAGGATCTGCTTGCCGACGACGAACTGCTGCGCCACCACGTCGTCGATGCCGTTGGCGTTGGCGGCGTTGACCACCGAGCGCATCTTGGTGCCGAAGATGCCCTTGGCCACGGCGCGCTGGAGCAGCGCGTCGAGTTCGGGCATGGGCTTCATCAGCTGCACGCCGTCGGCTTCGTCGGCCAGGCCCTTGTCGACCTTGAGGAAGGGCACGACCTGCTTCTTTTCCCAGAGGTAGGTGGCGGCGTCCTGGCCTTCGAACTGGCGGTCCATCGTCATCTCGAACAGGATGGCGCCGAGCACGCGCTGGCCGTTGAAGGCCGGGCTCGCCACGATGCGGCTGCGCATGGCGTGGACCTGGTCGAACATCTCGGCGTCGCCGTTGTAGGCGCTTTCTTCGACGCCGTAGAGCTTGAGCGCCTTGGGCGTGCTGCCACCGCTCTGGTCGAGTGCGGCGATGAAGCCCTTGCCGGTGGTGACCTTGTCCAGTTGTTCCTGATTCACTGCGTTGTCCTTGATCGTGTTCGTGTGTCTGCCGACATGGCGGTATGCGGGTAGCGCAAGATTGTATCGACGGCCTTCACGGCGCCGGCGGCAGCCCCACGAAGGACAGCACTGGCGGCAACACCGGACCGCCCAGCCACTGCAGCGGCTTGGCGACATTGCCGATGAGCGTGATGTGGCTCAGATCGTCGAACTCGCGCGTTTCGACCGACACGCCTGCAGCGCGCAGCTTCGTGGCCATCTGGCCGGTGTTGCGCACCGGGTTCACCAGCTTGTCCTTGGTCGCGGCCAGCAGCAGGGTGCGGGGCGCCGCGGCCGAGGCATGCGCGAGCGGCTGCGAATCGGCCGGCGTGCCGGGCCAGTTGAAGGCGACTTGCGCCTGCGGATTCTCGATCGGCAGGAAATCGTACGGGCCCGCCAGGCCGATCCAGCCCGCGAACTGCTTCGGACTCGCGCCGACCGCAGCCATCCAGCGAGCGTCGAGCGCGAGCATCGCTGCGTTGTAGCCACCGGACGAGTGGCCCATCACGTAGACCTGCTTCGGGTCGGCGCCCAGCCGTGCGGCGTTGTCGAGCGCCCACTTGGCCGCCTGCGCACTGTCCTGCACGAAAACCGGGTACCGGTAGGCGGGTGAGAGTCCGTAGTCCGGAATCACCACCACCGCGCCGCGCGAAGCGAGCGCCTCGCCGACGAACTTGAAGTTGGCGCGCTCGCCGCTGCTCCAGGTGCCGCCGAAGAAGAAGATGACAAGCGGCTTCGCGCCATTGGCCGCCATCGACGAAGGCAGGGGCTTGTAGACATCGAGGCGCTGCCGCGGAGCCGCGCCATAGCCGATGTCGCCCTCGAACACATAGGTGCTGCTCGGCGTCAGCCCGTTGACGATCTTGACGGGCGAGCAGGCCGCGAGCAGCGCCGCTGCCGCAATGGCAGCCGCGACGAGGAGGCCGCCGCGCGGCCGGAAAGAAATGCGTTTCATGAAAGCCATACGAAGTGCAGACCGAAATGGTTTCGGCAGCATGCGCATGGCCGGCGGCCGCGTCGGTAGGACGCCGCCGCCGCTTGGCTTAGCTCGCCCGGCAGATCTTCAGCATGTTGGTGCCGCCCGGCGCGCCCATCGGCTCGCCGCAGGTGATCGCGTAGACGTCGCCGCTCTGCACGATGCCGCGCTTCTTCAGATGGGCCTCGGCCTGCTCGAGCGCGGTGTCGCGGTCGGTCTGCGAATCCATCAGCAGCGGGCGCACGTTGCGATAAAGCGCGAGCTTGCGCTGCGTGGCCAGGCGCGAGGTCAGCGCGTACATCGGGATGTGCGCACGATGGCGGCTCATCCACAGCATGGTCGAGCCCGATTCGGTCAGTGCCACGATGGCCTTCGCGCCCAGGTGATGCGCGGTGAACAGCGCGCCCATGGCGATCGACTGGTCGATGCGCGTGTAGTTCTTGCCGCTGAAGTCGGCGTCGAGTTCCAGGTCTTCGGCAGCCTCGGCGGCCTCGCAGATGCGGCTCATCTCCTGCACGGTCTCGAGCGGGTACTTGCCCGAAGCGGTCTCGGCCGAGAGCATCACGGCATCGGTGCCGTCGAGCACCGCGTTGGCCACGTCGCTCACCTCGGCGCGCGTGGGCACCGGGTTGGTGATCATCGACTCCATCATCTGCGTAGCGGTGATGACGACCTTGTCCATCTCGCGGGCCATGCGGATCATCTTCTTCTGCAGTGCGGGCACCGCGGCGTTGCCCACCTCCACGGCCAGGTCGCCGCGCGCGACCATGATGCCGTCGCTGGCGCGGATGATTTCCTCCAGCTTCGGAATGGCCTCGGCGCGCTCGATCTTGGCGATCATCCCCGGCCGGTGGCCGTACTCGGCCGCAGCCACGTTGCACAGCTGGCGCGCCATTTCCATGTCGGTCGCGTTTTTCGGGAAGCTCACCGCCACGTAGTCGGCCTGGAAGCTCATCGCGGTCTTGATGTCTTCCATGTCCTTGGCGGTCAGGGCCGGTGCGGTGAGACCGCCGCCCTGCTTGTTGATGCCCTTGTTGTTCGACAGCTCGCCGCCGAGCCGCACGGTGGTGAACACCGCTTCGCCCTTGACGGCATCGACGGTGAGCACGATCAGGCCGTCGTTGAGGAGCAGCCTGTCGCCGGGCTTCACGTCGCGCGGCAGGTCCTTGTAGTCGAGGCCGACGCCGTCGAGATCGCCGGGTTCGGTGCGCGCCGCATCGAGCACGAACTTCGCGCCCGGCTCGAGGAACACCTTGCCCTGGGCGAACTTGCCGACGCGAATCTTCGGGCCCTGGAGGTCGGCCATGATCGCGACCTCGCGGCCGGCCTTGCGCGCCGCCTCGCGAACCATCGCCGCCCGCGCGATGTGGTCGGCCGCGGTTCCGTGGCTGAAGTTCAGCCGCACCACGCTGACCTTGTGAATGATCATCTGCTCGAGGATTTCCGGCGTGTTCGACGCGGGACCGAGCGTGGCGACGATCTTGGTGGCGTGACGGGGTAGGCGGTTGATGTCCATGTCTGTCTCCTGATGATTCATTCTGACGCCGCAGCGCGTGTCCACAATTCTCACATGCGGAAATGACGCTGCACGATACGGCAAAGCAAGCCGTCGCCATCCGGCAATACCTTGATGTCCGTCATGACCGCTTGCGGAAGACTCCGATAGGGTGACGGCACCACCGCTTCACCTTGCCTGCCTCCCTCATGTCGAACCTGCCTGACAACGCGCTTCCCGCTCCCCTGGCCCCGGACGCGGCCCTGCCGCATCGCAAGATCATCCGGTCGTGGCTGCTGCCGCTGTCGCAGCGCACGACCGCGCGCGCGCTGGTATTGCTGACACTCGACTACGTCCTGTTCGGCGCGTTGCTGTCGGGTGCAGTGATGCTGAAACCCGTCTGGCTCAAGGCGCTCTGCGGCCTGGCCGCCGGCTTCGTGATCGGCAGGCTCTTCATCATCGGCCACGACGCCTGCCATCAGAGCCTCACGCCGCACCGGCGCCTGAACAAGTGGCTGGGCCGGATCGCGTTCCTGCCCTCGCTCACGCCCTACAGCCTCTGGGACATGGGACACAACGTGGTGCATCACGGCTTTACCAACCTCAAGGGCGTCGACTTCGTCTGGGCGCCGCTCACGCAGGGCGAGTACGCAGCGCTGTCTCCAAGACGCCGCCTGATGGAGCGCGTCTACCGCAGCGGCTGGGCGCCGGGCCTCTATTACATGGTCGAGATCTGGTGGCATCGCATGGTCGGACGCGACAAGACCGCCAAAGCGGAGCGGCCCGTGTTCTCGCGCGACTGCGGCTTGATCGGCAGCTTCGCGCTGGCCTGGACCGTGTTTCTGGCCGCCGCGGCGCTCGCCACCGACCAGTCGGTCATGTTGCTGCTGGGTGCAGCATTCGTGGTGCCGCTGCTGTTCTGGTTCGCGATGATCGGCTTCGTGGTGTACGTGCACCACACGCACGTCAGGGTGAGCTGGCACGACGACCGCGCCGCCTGGCAACGCGCGCAGCCCTTCGTCTCGACCACCGTGCACCTGACCTTCCCGCTGAAGATCGGCACGCTGATGCACCACATCATGGAGCACACCGCGCACCACGTGGACATGAGCATCCCGCTCTACAAGCTGAAGGCCGCTCAGGCCCGCATCGAGGCGTTGCTGCCCGATCGCATCGTGGTGCAGCGCTTTTCGTGGCGCTGGTATTTCAGCACCGCGCGCCGCTGCAAGCTCTACGACTTCACGCGCAGGTGCTGGACCGACTTCCACGGCCGGGCGACCAGCGAGATGCGCGCCGTCACCCCTGCGGTTTAAGTGCCAAATCAGGCTGCAGCGCCCGCAGGATGGGCGCGCGCAGCTATCAAATCAATAGCAAGGCTTGCGTGGGTGACTCAGCTGGCCGCCCGCTTCGACAGGATCTCGAAGGCCGGCAGCGTCTTGCCTTCCAGCACTTCCAGGAACGCCCCACCGCCGGTGGAGATGTAGCCGACCTTGTCCTCGATGCCGTACTTGGCGATCGCGGCGAGCGTGTCGCCGCCACCGGCGATCGAGAAGGCCTTGCTCTCGGCGACTGCTTCGGCAATCGCCTTCGTGCCGCCCGCGAAGGCGTCGAACTCGAACACGCCGACCGGGCCGTTCCAAACGATGGTGCCGGCCTCGCGCAGTTGCGCGGCCAGTTGCGCCGCGGTCTTCGGGCCGATGTCGAGGATCAGGTCGTCGTCGGCCACGTCGTCCGCGGCCTTGACGGTGGCGACGGCATCGGCCGCGAAGGTCTTGGCCGTGACCACGTCGACCGGGATCGGCACATCGGCACCGCGTGCACGCATGGCTTCGATCACGGCCTTGGCCTGGTCGAGCAGATCGGGCTCGGCGAGCGACTTGCCGATCTTCAGGCCCGCCGCCAGCATGAACGTATTGGCGATGCCACCGCCGACGATGAGCTGGTCGACGTTGGCCGACAGGCTCTCCAGGATCGTGAGCTTGGTGCTGACCTTCGAGCCCGCGACGATCGCGACCAGCGGGCGCTTCGGATGCGCCAGCGCCTTGGTGATGGCGTCGATCTCGGCCGCCAGCAGCGGGCCGGCCGAGGCGACCTTGGCATATTCGGCGATGCCGTACGTCGTTCCCTCGGCGCGGTGTGCGGTGCCGAAGGCATCGTTCACGTAGATGTCGCACAGGGCGGCCATCTTCTTCGCGAGCGCGGGGTCGTTCTTCTTCTCGCCCTTGTTGACGCGGCAGTTCTCGAGCAGGACCACCTGGCCGGGCTTTACGTCGACGCCGTCGACCCAGTCGGCCACCAGCGGCACCTCGCGCCCGAGCAGTTCGGCCAGGCGCTTCGCAACGGGTGCGAGCGAGTCTTCGGGCTTGAATTCGCCCTCGGTCGGGCGACCCAGGTGCGAGGTGACCATCACAGCCGCGCCCGAATCGAGCGCCAACTGAATGCACGGCACCGAGGCGCGGATGCGGGTGTCTTCGGTGATGTCGCCGGCATCGTTCTGCGGAACGTTGAGGTCGGCACGGATGAAAACGCGCTGGCCGGCAACTTTGCCTTGGGCGCACAGATCGGTAAAGCGGATGACATTCATCCAGCCGATTCTAGAAGCGCCTACCAGCCAAGGCCCAAATGCAGCGGCAGGTACACCGCCATGCCCACCACCATCGTGCCGAGCACGCCGTGGCGCCAGAAGTAATAGGCGGCGCCCGCCACCGCGGCATAGATGCGCGCGTCGTGCAGGGTGGTGACTAGGTGGCCCTGCGTTATCACGATCTCGGGGATGACCACCGCCGACAGCGCGGCGACCGGGGCGTAGTGCAACGCGCGATGTGCCCACTCCGGCAGACCCCAGGGTCGGTCGAGGATGAAGAAGAAGCAGCGCGTCAGCACCGACACGCCGGCCAGGCCGACGATGACGGCCAGGGTCCACCCGTCCGTCTGGCCGCTCATGCGTCTGCCTCCGCCGGGTTGCGCACGAACTGCCGCTCCAGCCCGAAGCACAGCAACACCGCCACGCCGATGCCCACCACGATGTTGAGCTTGAGCGGCAGCGAATAGGCCGCGACCGCGGTGGCGCCGGCCACCGCCGCGGACAGCAGCCGCAGGCGCGTGGTCGCCATCGAACACAGGATGCCGACCAGGCTCAGCACGCCCGCAAAGCCGAGCCCCCAGGCCTGCGGAATGAGGTTGGCCAGCGCCACGCCGACGAGGCTGAGAGCCATCCAGGCGCACCAGGTCACGAAGTAGCCGCCGGCCAGGTAGGCCTCCTGCCCCAACACGCCATCGGGCGTGTCGGCGGGCGCTGCGTAGCGGCGCACGAACATCGCGTAGCTCAGGTCGGCCGTGAGGTAGCCGTGCACGAGGCGCCGCCAGCGCGGCAGCGGCATGAGGTAGGGCCGCAGGTGCAGGCTGAACACCACGAACCGGAGGTTGACGCAGAAGCCGGTCGCGAGCACCACCCAGGCGGGCGCGCCCGCCACGAGCAGCGGGATCGCAGCGAGTTGAGAGCTGCCGGCGTAGACCAGCAGCGTCATCGCCACCGCCTCGACCACGCTCATGCCGGACTTGACCATCGCCACGCCGGTCATCAGCCCCCAGGCCCCGATGCCCAGCGCGAGCGGCGCCATGGTGCGCATGCCTTCGCGGAACTCGGGGCGACGGCGGATCGACGGCAGGAAAAACATCAGCCGAACATCTGCCCCGGCTTCACGTCAAAGCCGCGCAGGAAGTCCGCGGCGCGAAGGCGCTTGCCGCCGGCGCGCTGCAACTCCGTGATCAAGGCAATGGAATTCAGCGCCGCCACGGCAATGCCCGCGGGCGTCGCAGCCAGGATGGTGCCGGGCGCCTCGGTCGTGGTGCCCGGTTGGACATCGGCCGCCCAGAGCTTGACCGCTTCGCCATCGCGCACGGTGCCGGCCCCGGGAAAAGGATCGAAGGCGCGGATTCGCCGCACGATGGCCAGAGCGTCCTGCGACCAGTCGATCTGCGCTTCGTGCTTCTCGACCTTGTGCGCATAGGTCACGCCTTCGGCGGGCTGTGGCGTGGGCACCAGCGTGCCGGCCCCGGCCTGGCGAATGCCCTCGACGACGAGCCGGCCACCGAGGTCGGCCAGGCGGTCGTGCAGGGTCGAGGTGCTGTCGTCGCCGATGTCGAGCGCTTCGGTGAGCAGCATGGCGCCGGTGTCCAGCCCCGCGTCCATCTGCATGAGCGTGACGCCGGTCTGCGCATCGCCAGCCTCGACGGCGCGGTGGATCGGCGCGGCGCCGCGCCAGCGCGGCAACAGGCTGGCGTGGATGTTGAGGCACCCGAGGCGCGGCACATCCAGCACCCACTGCGGGAGGATCAGGCCATAGGCCGCCACCACCATCACATCGGCCTGCGCGGCAATCAGCACCTCACGCGCGGCCGCCGCATCGTCGGGGTACTTGCCGTCCAGGCGCAGGCTGCGCGGCTGCGCGACGGGCCAGCCGTGCTCCACGGCAAGCTGCTTGACGGCCGAAGCCTGCAGCTTCATGCCGCGGCCGGCCGGCCGGTCCGGCTGCGTCATGACGAGGACGATCTCGTGACCGGCCGACGCGATGGCCGCGAGCGCAGAGCTGGCGAACGCGGGCGTGCCCGCGAAGACGACCCGCAAGCCACTCACAGGGGCAGCCGATCGCGCGAGAGTTCTTCGCCGGTGTTCCAGTGCGACACCACGCCCTGCGGGTCGACGTAGATATAGAGCAGCCGCCGGTTGTTGAGCACCCTGTAGCGCCAGGTCCAGACGCCACCGTCGAACGATGCCACACGACCGATCTCGAGCGGACGTCCGTAGGTGCGCAGGATGTCGGCTTCGCGCCAGACGCCGTTCTGAATGTCCTCCGCAAACCAGCGCTCGTCGAGCACCTGGCGCACCGACACCACCCGCCCGGCAGCATCGAGGTCGACGTCGTTGACTTCGGTGCCGGCTGGCGCGCGGGAGTACTGAAGCCGCTCGCCCCCTCCCGGCAGTGGGTAGACCGCCGTGGGTCGACCCAGTTGCTGCAGCGTGTCGGCGCGGCTGGTGCCGGGTGCGATGCGCGTCGGCTCGCTGGCACAGGCCGCCAGTGCGAGCACGAGCCCCGCGGCGGCGACGCGCATCGGCACGATCAAGGCCGGCCTTCCTTTTGCTCTTCGCGTTGCTGCTTGAGCAGCTTGCTCTTGATGCGGTTGCGCTTGAGCGGCGAGAGGTATTCGACGAATACCTTTCCCAGCAGGTGATCGAGTTCGTGCTGGATGCACACCGCGAGGAGGCCGTCCGCTTCGATCGTGCGCGGCTCGCCATCGACGTCGAGTGCGGTGACCTTGACGGAGGTAGAACGCTCTACGCCGTCGTAGATTCCAGGAACCGAGAGGCAACCCTCCTCGTTCAGTATCTTCTCGTCGCTCGCCCAGACGATCTCCGGGTTGATCAGCACGAGCGGCTGGTTGCGTTCTTCGGACACATCGATCACCACGAGGCGCTCATGCACGTCGATCTGCGTCGCTGCGAGGCCGATGCCGGCGGCGTCGTACATGGTTTCGAGCATGTCCGACACGAGCGTCTTGATGCGCGCATCGACGCCCTGCACGGGCTTGGCGACCGTGTGCAAGCGCTTGTCCGGAAAACTCAGGATGGTTCTTTTGGCCATGAAAACGAGAAAAAGTTGTGGGTATTTTCGCCAATTCCGCGACGGTACGATGGGCCGTGCCTTGATAAACGTTGCCCAATCAAGGGCTTCAGCGCAAAATTCGTAGCAAATTGTGAGGATTTGTTCGGCCTCTCCGGCGCCGTACGTGCACACCATCAAACCATGAAAAAACTCCGAACCCACGCCCGCTTGCGCCCGACCCTGCTGGCGTCGCTCGCGGCATTCACGGTGCTCGGCATCGGCACGACGGCTTCGGCACAGAATTTCCCGATCACGCCGCAACAGCGCGCCACGGCACAGCAAACCGCACAGAACGGCATTCCGCTCAGCGAACTGGTCGCCACGGCCCCCGACGAATACACCATCAAGCCCGGCGACACGCTGTGGGCCATTTCCCGCCTCTACCTCAAAAGCCCATGGCGCTGGCCAGAGCTGTGGGGCATGAACATGGGGGAGATCGCCAACCCGCACCGCATCTACCCCGGCCAGGTGCTCTACCTCGACAAGACCGGCGGGCGCGCTCGCCTCACGACGCGCCGCGGCACCGGCATGCCGGACGGCACGATCAAGCTGTCGCCGCGCACGCGCTATGAATCGCTGTCGGGCATGGCCCTGCCGACCCTCAACCCGAGCCTGATCGAGCCCTTCCTCGCCGAACCGATCGTGGTCGACGAAGACACACTCAAAGTTGCGCCGCGCATCGTGGCCGGCAACGACGATCGCGTGCTGCTGGCGCGGGGCGACCGCGCCTATGCCCGCGGCGAAACCGGCTCGCCGGTGGTCGAGGTTCCGGGCCCGATCCGGCAGTTCCGCGTCTTCCGCAACGCCACGCCGCTCAAGGACCCCGCCACCGGCGAAATTCTCGGCTACGAAGCGCAATACCTCGGCCGCGCGACGCTGCAGCGCGGCGAAAGCGTGCTCACGCAACTGACCGACGGCAAGGAAGTGACCAACGTCGTGCCGGCCACCATCGACATCGTGGCCGCCCGCGAGGAAATGCGCGCCGGCGACCGGCTGCTCTCCGAGCCGCCGCGCCCGATGCAAAGCTACGTGCCGCGCGCGCCGACGCAGCAAGTGGTCGACGGCCGCATCGTGTCGGTCTACGGCAATTCCGTGCAGTTCGCTGCGCAGAACCAGGTCGTGGCGATCAACAAGGGCCTGCGCGACGGCATCGAGAGCGGGCAGGTGCTGGCGATCCTGAAGAACGGCGCCACCATCGTCGACAAGACCAACGACGCCAAGGAAACGCTCAAGCTGCCAAACGAACGCATCGGCCTGCTGATGGTGTTCCGGCCGTTCGACAAGGTGTCGTACGCCCTGGTGCTCGAGATCAGCGACACGCCGAAGGCCGGCGACCTGCTCGTCAATCCCTGATCTGATTTCGGTTTTCGCGTGGAACGGGAGGAACTGGCCGGCTGGCTGCGGCTGACGCTGACGCATGGCGTCGGCGATACGGCCGCGCGCAAGCTGCTGGCGGCCTTCGGCCTGCCGACAGCCGTGTTCGCGCAGTCCCGGGCCGCGTTGCAGCAGGTGGTGTCTCCGGCGCAGGCGGCCGCGCTGGGGCAGGTCCCCGACGGTCTCACCGCACTCCTCGATCAAACCTGGCAGTGGCTGCAGGCGACCGAATCTGACGGCGCCACGCGGCGCCTCGTGACGCTCGGCGACGCGGCATATCCGGCCTCGCTGCTCGAGATGGTCGACCCGCCCGTCATGCTCTATGCGATCGGCGCGCCGGCCTTCGACCTGACGCAGATGGACCGCGCGGTCGCGATCGTCGGGAGCCGCAACCCCACACCACAGGGCGCATCGAACGCGCGTGCCTTTGCGCAGGCGCTCGGCGAGGCGGACATCACGGTGGTCTCGGGCCTGGCGCTCGGCGTCGATGGCGCAGCGCATCAGGGTGCGCTCGATGCCGCGGCGAACGCCGCGTCGCGCCTGGCAACGGTCGCGGTGGTGGGCACCGGACTCGACCGCGTCTATCCGGCGCGGCACCGCGCGCTGGCGCACCAGATCGTGGCCCACGGCCTCATCGTGAGCGAGTTCCCGCTCGGCACGCCGCCGCTCAACCAGAACTTCCCGAAACGCAACCGCCTCATCGCGGGCCTGTCGCGCGGCACGCTCGTGGTCGAGGCCGCGTTGGCGTCGGGCTCGCTGATCACGGCACGGCTGGCCGTGGAACAGGGCAAGGAAGTGTTCGCAATTCCGGGCTCCATCCACTCCCCGCAGTCGCGCGGCTGCCACGCACTGATCCGACAGGGCGCCAAGCTGGTCGAGTCGGTCAACGACGTGCTCGACGAATTGCGCTTCGAACGCGCTGTGGATGGGGTGGCTTCACAGACAGAAGACGCTGGAGCGCCAGATCCCTCCGAACCGCAAGGTTCAGGACTGCTTCACGATCTCGGATTCGACCCGGTCAGCCTCGATGCGCTCTGCGCGCGTACGGGACACGCCGCCGCGACGCTGCAAGCGCAGCTGCTCGAGCTCGAGCTGGACGGCCGCGTCGCGCGCCTGCCCGGCGGGCTGTTCCAGCGCATCGGGCGCGGCTGAGGCCGTGCCTTCGCCCCTCGTTCAAAGGGGCTGAACGTGACCCCGCAGGGGCGGAGGTGGGCTATATTGGTCCCATGTTCGAAGTGCTTGTATTCGTCTACGAAAACTACTGGCGCGGCGACGCGTGCCCTCAACTCGAGCAGCTGGGGCGCAAGCTTTCGGCGCATGGCTTCGAGCCTGACGAGATCCGCGATGCACTGCAGTGGCTCGACGGACTCACGCTCGCCACGCAGGGCATCCAGCTCAGCCGGAACGCCGACGACGATGCCAGCGTCACCATCGCGCCGCGCGGTGTGGGCGAAGCGGCATTCGCTCAGGCAGCAGATTCGATGCGGGTCTATTCGACGGCCGAGCAGGACCATCTGGGCGCCGAGTGCCTGGGTTTCATCAGTTTTCTCGAAACCGCCAACGTGCTGACGGCCGGGCTGCGAGAGATCGTCGTTGAACGCGCGATGGCCGCCCCGGGCGACCCGGTGGCCCTCGACGAGCTGAAGATCATCGTGCTGATGGTGCACTGGAGCAGCGGAATCGAACCGGATGCACTGGTGCTCGACGAGCTCAGCGACGACCGCGAAGGCCGCATCGCCCACTGATCGGCAGGATCAGTTCAGGAGCCGCTCGGGGTTCGCGTCCAGCTTGGCCAGCGCCTCGCGCGTGGCACGCACGGTCAGCGTTTCTTCTTCGGCCGGCACCAGCAGCCCAGCTTGCAGGTAGGACGCCAGACGCCCTGCCTGAATCAGGAAGCTCCGCCCGTCGCTCGAAGCGAACAGGTGCAACTGCTTGCGGTCGCTGCGCCACACGAACTGCACCTGGTTCACCCGGCTGTTGTGGTCGAGCATGAACCAGGTACCGACCTGGAGTTCGTGTGCCCACGCCAGCATGTCTTCGGCGACCTTGGTGCCGGCGTCCGGAATGATCTCGATCGACGCAGCGTCCACACCCAGCAGCAGCTCGACACTCGCGGCATCGAGCGGGAACTCGGCCGAGCCCTCGTCGCTGACGAAATCCTCGACATGCGCCAGCCGTTGCGCCAGCGCTTCGATCTTCGCGTGCGGGATGGCCTCCGTCTTCGACATGAACGCATCGGAGAGCGTCGCGCCGATGATCTTGATGTGCGCCTCCTGGGCGTCGCCGACGATGCCGAGCAGTCCCATGCCCTGGCGCAGCCGCTGGAGCAGTTGCGGCAGGTCCTGGATCACGCGTGCGCGATCGTTGCGGTTGGGCTTGGCGCTCGCGGCCCACACCAGATCGGAGGCGGCGCGCTTGAGCGTCACGGTCTGCTCTTCCTGCGCGCCGTAGCGAAGCGCGGCGATGGCCAGCACCTCGGCCCAGACCTTGAACAGGAATTCGCGAATCTCTTCCCGCACCGGCATGTCGTTGAGCATCTTGCGAAGCTCGATGGTGTACTGGATCGCCATCGTCTCCTTCTGCTCGACCTGCTGGGCCACGCTCATCAGCCGTTGGGTAGCGTCGCTTTGCGTCAGGTACTTGTTCAGGAAGGCGACGAACTCGTCGAACACCAGCTTGAACACGCGCTGGCCGGTCTCCGGATACTGCTCGATCACCTGCACCACGCGGCGGATCTCGCCTTCGAGCGCGCTGCCGGAAATGGCCGCCGCGTCGAAACCCATCACGCACGAGCCCATGCGGTCGATCAGCATGCGCGCGGGGTGCTGCAGCGTGCCGAAGAATTCGGGCTCGGCAATCGCCACGCGCAGCACCGGCATCTGGAGCCGGGCGAACCAGACTCGGGCAGAAAAAGGAATGCGCTCTTCGGCCAGGATGGCCTGGAACATCAAGGCGACGATCTCGACCGTCGCCTTGTCGGCCGTGGTCGGCGCCCGCTTCTTGAGTTCGCTCGTGCGGCGGCGCAGGTCGGCAGCGGTTTGCTGCAGCGCAGTGGCGTCGTCGCCGATGACGTAGTGGGAAGCCGCAAGCTGGTAGGCGGCCTCGGCGTCCGCGATCGCGGCGACGAACCCCTGGGAACCCCCGGCACCCATGCCGGCCTGGCCACCTCCGCCGGCACCGCCGCCCGCCACATGCTGGATTCCACCTCCCAACGATTCGCCGCCGATCCGGGCGGTGACGAAACGCTTGAGGTTCACCAGCACACCCTGCGCGCGCTGGCGCGCCATGAGCAATGGGGACCCTCCCGTGGCCGCCATGCCGGCCTCATGGCCGACGCCATTGCCGAAGGCGCCTGCGCCGCCCTCGTTGCGACCTGCGCCGACGCCGATCGCAGCTGGCGCGAAGCTGCCGGGCGGTGCACCCACCATGCCGCGGCCGCTGGGCGTGACGTGCGTGGGGTACGCGCTGTTGCTGCCCCCGAGCGGTGCCGCGCCCGACGAGCCGCCCGAGCTCGGTCGCCTCACGAAGTTCTTCAGATCGATCTCGGGCATCACGCCCTTGCCGATCAGGAACGCGTTGGCATCCTTGTACCCCGCTACTACGACATCGAGCAGCTTTTGCTGGATCGCGTCCTGCATCTTGGTCCAGAGCGCGCGCGAGAGCCCCGCAGCGAGCCACTGTTCGACCAGCAGCTTGGCGATGGTGTCGGGCTTGAGCACGTCCTTGTCGGCGAGTTCGCTGGTGCCTTCGAGATGCTGAATGCGCAGCCTCAGGTCGTTCAGCTCGAAACTCGCTTTGCCCTGGATCAGCTGTGCCAGGCGCGACGACAGGATGTTGTTTTCCACCACCTCGTCGCCGATCAGTTCGAGGCGCGAAAGGGAATTGAGCGAGCCGCCAGTGGCAGCCGCGCCGAGAGACTTGCGCCAGTGGAGCTGGGTCAGGTTGACCCAATTGGAAGCCCGCTCCTGGAAAGCGATGAAGTCGTCCCGGTTTTCCTGCATGGCCCGGGCATTCCCGGTGACGTTGGACAGTGCGGTCAGTCGCTCCCGAATCGCCGACGCCATGGGTGCGACTGCGCCTTCGGTCGCCGCGACGAATCGCTCACGCGTCTCGCGGGCGAGCTGCAGGGATTGGGCGTTGGATCGCGCGGTGCTCATGAAGGATCAGTGGGAACAGGCGATCGTAACGAAAAATGCGAGCTTGCATCGAGATGCTTGCCCGCACAAGAGGTTCAGACGGTCGCGCCCGCGTTCGGATCGTCGGGATCGCCATCCCGCTTGACCGTGCCCTTGATCAAATCCTCGCGCTTGATGCCCAGCCACATGGCGATCGCCGCTGCGACGAAACACGACGAGTAGATGCCAAAGCAGATGCCGATGGTCAGCGCCAGCGCGAAGTAATGGAGGGTCGGCCCGCCGAAGAAGAACATCGAGAGCACCACGAGCTGCGTCGAGCCGTGGGTGATGATCGTCCGGCTGATGGTCGAGGTGATCGCGTTGTCGATGATCTCCTCGGTGTTCAGCTTGCGGTAGCGCCGGAAGTTCTCGCGAATCCGGTCGAAGATCACGACCGATTCGTTGACCGAGTAGCCCAGCACCGCCAGCACCGCCGCCAGTACCGCCAGCGAGAACTCCCACTGGAAGAAGGCGAAGAAGCCCAGGATGATGACCACGTCGTGCAGGTTGGCCAGCACCGTGGACAACGCGAACTTCCACTCGAAGCGGAAGGCCAGGTAGATCATGATGCCGACGACCACCATGGCGAGCGCCTTGATGCCGTTGGTGGTGAGTTCCTCGCCGACCTGCGGCCCTACGAACTCGGTGCCCCGCAACGTGACGGTCGGGTCGACCGCCTTCAGCGCATCGAGCACCTGCGCGCTCTGCTGCGTCGCGTTCATGCCCTTTTGCGCCGGCAGCCGGATCTGCACGTCGCGCGCCGAGCCGAAGGCCTGGACCTGCACGTCGGCGTAGCCGAGCTTGCCGATGGTCTCGCGGACCTTGCCGGTGTCGGCCGCCTGCTGGTAGGCGACCTCCATCACGGTGCCGCCCGTGAACTCGACCGACAGGTGCAGCCCGCGGTGCAGCAGGAAGAACACCGCCAGCGCGAAGGTGACGAACGAGATGATGTTCAGCACCACTGCATGGCGCATGAACGGGATGGTCTTGTGGATGCGGAAGAATTCCATGGCCCTGCTTCCTTACTTGGCTTCGGCCACGGCGGTTCCGTCGGCGCCATCGGGACGCCAGACAGTGCCGATCGACACGCTCTTGAGCTTCTTCTTGCGCCCGTACCAAAAGTTCACCAGGCCGCGCGAGAAGAACACGGCCGAGAACATCGAGGTCACGATGCCGATGCAATGCACCACCGCGAACCCGCGGATCGGACCCGACCCGAAGGCCAGCAAGGCGACGCCGGCGATCAGCGTCGTCACGTTCGAATCCAGGATCGTTCCCCAGGCGCGGTCATAGCCCGCGTGGATGGCGGCCTGCGGCGAGGCACCGTTGCGCATCTCCTCGCGCACGCGCTCGTTGATGAGCACGTTCGAGTCGATGGCCACGCCGATCGCGAGCGCCATGGCCGCGATGCCGGGCAAGGTCAGCGTGGCCTGCAGCAGCGAGAGGATGGCGACCAGCAGCATCAGGTTGACGGCCAGCGCGATCGACGAGAACGCGCCGAACAACGCGTAGTAGAGGCACATGAACACCATGATGGCGACGAAGCCGTACATCACGCTGTCGAAACCTTTCTTGATGTTGTCGGCGCCGAGGCTCGGACCGATCGTCCGTTCCTGGATGATTTCCATCGGCGCGGCCAGCGAGCCCGCGCGAAGCAGCAGCGCAAGGTCGTTGGCTTCGACCACGTTCATGGAGCCGGAGATCTGGAAGCGGTTGCCGAGTTCGCCGTTGATCGACGGCGCCGTGAGCACTTCGCCCTTGCCCTTCTCGAAGATCAGCATCGCCATGCGCTTCTTGAAATTCTCGCGGCTGACGTCGCGCATGATGCGGCCACCCTTGGCGTCCATCGTCAGGTCGACTTTGGGTTGGTTGCTCTGGCTGTCGAAACCTGGCTGGGCATCGGTGAGGTTTTCGCCGGTGACCAGCACCTGCTTCTTGACGATGACGGGGCGGCCGGTGCGATCGAGGAATCTCTCGGAACCGAACGGCACCGGGCCCGCGCCCAGTTCGGCAGCGCGGCCCTCGGCCGTCTCGTCGACCATGCGCATCTCGAGCGTGGCGGTGCGACCCAGGATGTCCTTGGCCTTCGCGGTGTCCTGCACGCCGGGCAGTTGCACGACGATGCGGTCGAGGCCCTGCTGCTGGATCACCGGTTCGGCCACGCCGAGTTCGTTGATCCGGTTGTGCAGCGTGGTGATGTTCTGCTTGAGCGCCGCGTCCTGCAGGCGCCGCGCGGCTTCGGGCTTGATGGTCGCCGTGAGCTTGAAGTCGCCGCCGTTCTGCGTCGCCGTCGGCGCCAGATCGGGGAACTGGTCGGTCACCAGGACGCGCGCCGCCTCGAGGCTGGCCGCGTCGCGGAAACTCACTTCGATCGTCTGCCCGTTGCGGTTGACCGCGCTGCCGCGGATGCCCTTATCGCGCAACGCGCTGCGCACGTCGCTCGAGAAGGTTTCGGCCTTCTTGTCGATCGCGCCCTTCATGTCGACCTGCAGCATGAAGTCGACGCCGCCGCGCAGGTCGAGGCCGAGGTACATCGGGTATGCGTGCAGTGCTGCGAGCCAGGCCGGGGAACGCGGCACGAGGTTCAACGCAACGGTGTAGGGCGGGTCGGAAGGATCGGGCACCAGCGCGCGCTGGATCACGTCACGTGCCTTCAGCTGGTCGTCGGTGGTAATGAAGCGCACGCGCAGCGAGGTGGCATCGACCGTCTGCAGGTCCGGCACCAGGTTTGCGGCCTTCAGGGCTTCGTCGACGCGCGCCTGCGTGGCGGCATCGACTTTGGCGGTCGACTTGGCGGCAGACACCTGTACTGCAGGGGCTTCGCCGAAGAAATTGGGCAGGGAGTAGATCAACCCCACCAGCAGCACGATCACGATGACCGCGTACTTCCAGACCGGATATCGGTTCATTCAATCACCTGTTCGTGAAACACCGCGGGGCTGGCATTGGCAGCGCACCGCGGGCGGGGCGCGCATTACTTGATCGCGCCCTTCGGCAGGACCTGGACCACCGCGCTGCGCTGGATCTTGACTTCGACGCCGTTGGCGATCTCGACGCCGAGGTAGGTGTCGCCCAGCGAGGTGATCTTGCCGAGCACGCCACCGGCGGTGGCAACTTCGTCGCCCTTGGCCAGCGCTTCGATCATGGCGCGTGCTTCCTTCTGTCGCTTCATCTGCGGGCGGATCATCACGAAATACAGCACGACGAACATGAGCACGAGCGGCAGCATGCTGCCGAGCGACGACATCATGTCGCCACCGCCGGCGGCGGCGGGTGCGGTCTGGGCAAAAGCGGAAGAAATGAACACGGGAGTCTCCAACGGGAAAAAACAGGACGTGAACCGGACGGACAGGTTCAGGGCCGCAGGACGCGACCGCGCGACGCGGACTGGCCGCGCGCAGCACCGGCGATTGTATTCGTCAGGTGCGGGCGCCCGGGCGACTAAACCGCCGCCCCGAACGGGGCATTGGCACGGCCCTCGCGCTGTCGGTCAGGCGGCAGCGCGCGCCGGCGCCGGATCGCGCCATTGCGTCGTCAGCGCAGCCCAACGCACGCGCGCCGCGGCCAGGTTGCGCTCCTTCACGTGGCCGTAGCCGCGGATCTGCTCTGGCAGGCTGGCGATTTCGAGCGCGACGGCGTGGTTCGCCCCGTTCAACCCGGCGATGACTTCCTCGATGCTCGCGCGGTATTCGCCGATCAGCGCGCGCTCGGTCTTGCGCTCCTCGGTGCGCCCGAACACGTCCAGCGCCGTGCCGCGCAGGCCCTTGAGCCTGGCCAGCACGCGAAAGCCGGTCAGCATGGCCGGACCGAACTTCTGCTTCTGCATTTCACCCTTGGCGTTCTTCTTGGCGATGACCGGCGGCGCCAGGTGGTAGTTGAGCTTGAAGTCGCCCTCGAACATGCCGTTGACGCGGTCGAGGAAGGTGGTGTCGGTGTGCAGGCGAGCCACTTCGTACTCGTCCTTGTAGGCCATGAGTTTGAAGAGGTAGCGCGCAACGGCTTCGGTCACGCTCGCCTTGCCGGTCGCCGCCGACTCAGCCTTCTGCACCTTCTCGACGAACGCACGGTATTGCTCCGCGTAGCCGGCGTTCTGGTAGCCGGTCAGGAACTCGACGCGGCGCTTGACCATGCTGTCGACCGTCTCGCGCTTCTTGAACTCGATCACCTGGCCCGGCGACACCAGCTTCTGCACGGCGGCCAGGTCGTGCGCTGAGCGACGTCCCCATTCGAAGGCCGTCTTGTTGTTCTCGATCGCGACGTTGTTGAGGTCGATCGCCCGCATCAGCGATTCGTAGGCGAGCGGCACCCAGCCCCTTTGCCAGGCGAAGCCGAGCAGCATCGGGTTGGCGTACAGGCTGTCACCCATCAGCGCCACTGCGAACGCATCGGCATCGAAAGTGCCGAGCGCATCGACGCCCACGGCGCGTGCGACCTCGTTCGCGCAGTCGTCCTGCGGATTGACCCAGTTGGCGTTGCGCACGAAGGCGGCCGTTGGCGTGCTGTGGGTGTTGAGCGCCACGTGCGTGCGCCCTTCGCGCATGCGCGCCAGCGTTTCGGCGTTCACGGCCACCAGCGGGTCCGCCGCCAGGATCAGGTCGGCCGCGGCCGTGCCGACGCGCGTGGTGCGGATCGCGTCCTGCGATTCGCCGATGAGCGCGTGACTCCAGGTGGCGCCACCCTTTTGCGCGAGGCCGGCTGCGTCCTGCGTGACGATGCCCTTGCCTTCGATGTGCGCGGCCATGCCGAGCAGCTGGCCGATGGTGATGACGCCCGTGCCGCCCACACCGGCGACGACGATGCCCCACACCTGGTCACGGGCCAATTCGGGCACCGCCGGTTGCGGCATCGCGCCCATCTCGAACGGCGAGTTGGCCTTCGCCTTCGACTTCTTCTTGAGCGCGCCGCCTTCGACGGTCACGAAGCTCGGGCAGAAGCCCTTGAGGCAGCTCGTGTCCTTGTTGCAGGTGCTCTGGTTGATGGTGCGCTTGCGGCCGAATTCGGTCTCGAGCGGCTCCACCGAGAGGCAGTTGCTCTGCACGCTGCAGTCGCCGCAGCCTTCGCACACGAGCTCGTTGATGACGACGCGCACCGCCGGGTCGACGGCCGTGCCCCGCTTGCGGCGGCGGCGCTTCTCGGTCGCGCAGGTCTGGTCGTAGATGATCGCGGTCGTGCCCGTGATCTTGCGGAACTCGCGCTGGATCTCGTCGAGGTCGTCGCGGTGGCGGATCGCCACGTTGTCACCCGGCACCTTCACACCGTCGTATTTCTCCGGCTCGTCGGTGACGACGATCACTTTCTTCGCGCCCTCGGCGTGCAGGCTCTCGGCGATCTGCAGCACCGAATGGCCTTCGGGCCGCTCGCCGACCTGCTGGCCGCCCGTCATGGCGACCGCGTCGTTGTAGAGGATCTTGTAAGTGATGTTCACGCCCGCCGCGATGCTCTGGCGGATCGCGAGCAGGCCGCTGTGGAAGTAGGTGCCGTCGCCCAGGTTCGCGAAGATGTGCTGGTCGGTGGTGAAGGGCTGCTGGCCCACCCACGGCACGCCCTCGCCGCCCATCTGCGTGAAGCCGATGGTGGAGCGGTCCATCCAGGTCGCCATGAAGTGGCAGCCGATGCCGCCCATGGCGCGCGAACCTTCGGGCACCACGGTGCTGGTGTTGTGCGGGCAGCCCGAGCAGAACCAGGGCTGGCGGCCCTCGGTCACACCGCCGGCCTGCAGCGTTTCCATAGACCGCTCTTTCGCGTCGAGGATCGCCATTTGCGCTTCGACGCGCGAGCGCATGTCGCTGCCGGCCTGGTCGAGGATGCCGAGCTTCTTCAGGCGCTGCGCGATGGCCTTGGCGATCAGCGCCGGGTTCAGGTCGGCGTTTGCGCGCAGCAGCGTGTTGGCCGTGGGATTGGGCATCGCCCACTCGCCCCCGGAGTAGTCGCCGCCCATCTCGTTGAACTTGCCCAGCACGTTGGGCCGCACGTCGGCGCGCCAGTTGTAGAGCTCTTCCTTCAGCTGGTACTCGATGACCTGGCGCTTCTCTTCGACCACCAGGATCTCCTGCAGCCCGGTCGCGAATTCGCGCGTGAGCTGCGCCTCCAGCGGCCACACCACGCCGACCTTGTACAGACGGATGCCGAGCTGCCGGCAGGTGGCGTCGTCCAGGCCCAGGTCCATCAAGGCCTGGCGCGTGTCGTTGTAGGCCTTGCCGCTCGCCATGATGCCGAAGCGGTCGTTCGGGCCTTCGATGGTGTTGTGGTTGAGCCGGTTGGCGCGGATGTACGCGAGAGCCGCGTACCACTTGTAGTGCATCAGCCGCGCCTCCTGCTCCAGCGCATGGTCGGGCCAGCGGATGTGCAGGCCGCCCGGCGGCATGTGGAAGTCGGTAGGTATGACGATCTCGACGCGGTCGGGGTCGATCATCGCGGTGGCGCTGGATTCCACGATCTCCTGGATCGTCTTCATGCCCGACCAGATGCCCGAAAAGCGGCTCATCGCGAAGGCGTGGATGCCCAGGTCGAGGATTTCCTGCACGTTGGTCGGGAAGAACACCGGCGTGCCGCAGGCCTTGAAGATGTGGTCGCTCTGGTGCGCGGCCGTGCTGCTCTTGCTGATGTGGTCGTCGCCTGCCACCGCGATCACGCCGCCGAACTCGGTGGTGCCCGCCATGTTGGCATGCTTGAAGACGTCCGAGCAGCGGTCCACGCCCGGGCCCTTGCCGTACCAGATGCCGAACACGCCGTCGAACTTGTTGGTGCCCTGCGGGGAGAAGCCGAGCTGCTGCGTGCCCCACAGCGCGGTAGCCGCGAGCTCTTCGTTCACGCCCGGCTGGAAGACGATGTTCTGCGCCTTGAGGTACTTGCTGGCCTTCCACAGTGCCTGGTCGTAGCCGCCGAGCGGCGAGCCGCGGTAGCCGCTGATGAAGCCCGCCGTGTTCTTGCCGTTCTGCTGGTCCCGCAGCCTTTGCAGCATGGGCAGCTTGACCAGCGCCTGCACGCCCGACATGAACGCGCGGCCGTAATCGAGAGAGTATTTGTCGTCGAGCGTGACCGTTTCGAGGGCTTTGCGGATGTGCTCGGGCAGGGGGGCGTTCATCGTCTGTATCTCCGGTTTGGCATGGCTTTGTGAGCCTGGCTGGGCGAGGTGCAGGCGCCCGGGTAGGGGCGGAACCCTCATGATGCCCTCAAAGTGTAGGTCTGGGTAGGCGACAGGTGCTTCCAGATATCAGCCGGGAAACCCTAGTTTCTGGAAGATCCTTTCCTAGAATCACGCTTCATGGAAATCCTTGATAAGTTTGACCTCGCCATCCTGAAAGAACTCCAGACCGATGGCCGCCTCACCAACGCCGAGCTCGCGCAGCGCGTGGGCCTCTCAGCCGCACCCTGCTGGCGCCGCGTGCGGGCGCTGGAAGACTCGGGTTTCATCAAGGGCTACTACGCCGAGATCGACCGCCGCAAGATCGGCCTCGGCGTGCTCGCCTTCGTGCGCCTCGACACGGAACGCGCCAACAGCGAAGTCACGAAGAAGATCGAGGAAGCGATCCGCAAGTTGCCCGAGGTCATCGCCTGCCACTACATCAGCGGCACCGGCATGTTCGAGCTGCAGGTTGTGGCCGAAGACCTCGACGCTTTCTCGCGCTTCGCCCTCAACAGCCTCATGCACCTGCCCAACGTGAAAGACCTGCACACCAGCTTTTCGCTGGGCGAGGTCAAGGCGAGCCATTCGCTGCCGCTGGGGCACCTCTCGGTGAAGCGGTAACAATCAAGGCCGATGCCACCGATAGCCCCCGAGGAGACACCGTTGCCCCCGCTGCGCGCCGAACCCGCGCGCATCGGTGCGCTCACGCCGCTCAAGCTGCCCGTCTTCCGAATGCTGTGGAGCACCTGGCTGATCGCCAACGTCTGCATGTGGATGAACGACGTGGCGGCGGCCTGGATGATGACCACGCTCACGGCGTCGCCGATCTGGGTCGCGCTGGTGCAGACGGCGTCGACACTGCCCGTTTTCCTGCTCGGCCTTCCGAGCGGTGCGCTGGCCGACATCCTGGACCGACGGCGCTGGCTGGTGGCCACGCAGTTCTGGCTGGCCGGCGTGGCGATCGTGCTGTGCGTCGCCGTCGCGCTCGGCTGGATGAATGCGCCGCTCCTGCTCGCGCTGACCTTCGCCAACGGCATCGGCCTGGCGATGCGCTGGCCGGTGTTCTCGGCCATCGTGCCGGAGCTGGTGCCGCGCATCCAGCTGCCCGCGGCGCTCGGGCTCAACGGCATCGCGATGAACGCGTCGCGCATCATCGGACCGCTGGTGGCCGGTGCCTTGATCGCGAGCGCCGGCACGCTCTGGGTGTTCGTGCTCAACGCGGTGATGTCGGTGGCCTCGGGGTTCATCGTGCTGCGCTGGCGGCGCGAGCACACGCCCAATCCGCTGGGCCGAGAAAGGCTCATCAGCGCAATGCGGGTCGGCGTGCAGTTCGTGCGGCAATCGCCGCGCATGCGCGCGGTGCTGGCGCGCATCTCGATCTTCTTCTTCCATTCGACCGCGCTGCTCGCGTTGCTGCCGTTGCTGGCGCGCGGCCTCAAGGGCGGCGACGCCGGCACCTTCACGCTGCTTCTGGCCGCGATGGGAGCGGGCGCGATCGTGGCCGTGCTGTTCCTGCCGCGGCTGCGCCAGGCCTACGAACGCGACCAGCTGGTGCTGCGCGGCACCATGGTGCAATCGGTCGCGACAGCGGTCATGGCCTTCGCGCCGAACGTGTACGTCGCGGTGCCCGCCATGCTCTTCGGCGGCGCGGCGTGGATCACGGTGGCGAACTCGCTGGCGGTGTCCGCGCAGCTCGCGCTGCCCGACTGGGTGCGTGCGCGCGGCATGTCGATGTACCAGATGGCGATCATGGGCGCGACCGCCATCGGCGCCGCGCTCTGGGGCCAGGTCGCGACCGTGAGCACGCTGCAACTGAGCCTGACCATCGCGGCCGTGAGCGGCACGCTGCTGATGCTCGCGGCGCTGCGCTTCGTGCTCGACCACGGCACCGACGACGACGTGAGTCCCGCCGAGGCCGGCTGGAGCACCGCACCCGCGCATCCGGCGCCGGGTGCGGGCCGCGTCGTCATCACCGTCGAATACCTGATCGACCCGGCACGTGCGGCGGCCTTCCACCTCGTGATGCACCAGACGCGCCGCACGCGCCTGAGCGAAGGGGCGATCGGCTGGGAGTTGCTGCACGACATCACGCAGCCCGAGCGCTACGTCGAGCAGATCGTCGACGAGTCGTGGACCGAGCACCTTCGCCGCTTCAACCGCGCGACGGCGGCAGACCTCGCGCTGCGAGAACGCCGGCTGGCCTTCCACCTGGGCGAAGTGGCGCCGATCGTCACGCGCTACGTCGTGCAGCGCTGAGCGCGCTCAACCCGGCTTCTTCGGCAACTCGATGCCGGGAAAAATCTTGATCACTGCGCTGTCGTCTTCCTTCGCGAAGCCGGCGGTCGAGGCCTGCATGAACATCTGGTGCGCGGTGCTCGAAAGCGGCAGCGGGAATTTGGTCGCGCGCGCCATGTCCAGCACGATGCCGAGGTCCTTCACGAAGATGTCGACGGCCGACAGCGGCGTGTAGTCGGCCGCGAGCACGTGCGCCATGCGGTTCTCGAACATCCAGCTGTTGCCCGCACTGTGGGTGATGACTTCGTAGAGCGCCGCCGCGTCGACGCCTTCGCGCAGGCCCAGCGCCATCGCCTCGGCAGCCGCGGCGATGTGCACCCCGGCCAGCAGCTGGTTGATGACCTTGACCTTGCTGCCCGCGCCCGCGCGATCACCGAGTCGATACACCTTGCCTGCCATGTCGTCGAGCACGCTGCCGGCCCGGGCGTAGGCCTCGGGCGTCGCGGCGGTCATCATGGTCATCTCGCCGCTCGCGGCCTTGGCGGCACCGCCCGAGATGGGCGCATCGATGTACAGCAGCCCCATGCCGGCGAGCCGCTTCTCGAAGGCGATCGACACGTTCGGGTCGACCGTCGAGCACATCACGAACACGCTGCCAGGGCGCATCGACGGCGCCACCTCGTCGAGCACGGCTTCGGTTTGCGCGGCGTTGACGACCACCGACACCACCACGTCGCACGCGGCGGCCAGCGCGGCGAGCGATGCCGCCGCGGTGCCGCCTTCACGCACGAAAGCGTCCGCCACCTCGCGGCGCACATCGAACACCTGCAACACATGGCCCGCGCGGCGCAGCGATTGCGCCATGCCGCCGCCCATGGCGCCCAGGCCGATCAATCCAACGGTCAACGTCATCGTGGTCCTTCGTGAGTGGACGCCCATGATCGCGCAAAGCCGGCGCGGCCGACTCAGGGTTTCAGCGCATCGCGTGACGTGCCGCGCGCACGATGGCGGCCGCATCGACCCCGAAGAAGTCGCGCAGCGCCGCGCGCGTGTCGCTGCGACCGAAGCCGTCGGTGCCGAGCGTGAAGTAGCGGCGCTCTTCGGGCAGCCAGGCGCGGACGCTCTCGGGCACGGCGCGCACGTAGTCGGTGGCGGCGACGATGGGTCCCGTGCCCGTGCCCGCGCCCAATTGCCGCGCGATGAAGGACACCACTGCTTCTTCGCCGCGCAAGGCCGCGGCTTCACACGCCGCGCCGTCGCGCGCGAGCTCGCTCCAGCTCGTGACGCTGAACACGTCGACCGCGACGCCCTCGTCAGCGAGCTGTTGCGCCGCCTCGACCACTTCGGTGAGGATCGCGCCCGACCCCAGCAGCGTGACGGCGGCGTCGCCGTTCGCCTCGCCATAGCGCCCGAACCGGTAGCAGCCGCGCAGCACGTCCGCATGCGCTTCGGCCGGCAGGCTCGGCTGCGCGTAGTTCTCGTTCATGAGCGTGACGTAATAGAAGACGTCCTTCTGCTCGACCAGCATCTCGCGCATGCCGGCATCGACGATCACCGCCATCTCGCCCGCGAACGCGGGGTCGTAGGCCTTGCAGTTGGGGATCGTCGCGGCCACCAGATGGCTGGTGCCGTCCTGGTGCTGCAGGCCCTCGCCGCCGAGCGTGGTGCGGCCCGAGGTGGCGCCGAGCAGGAAGCCGCGCGCACGCTGATCGGCCGCGGCCCAGATCTGGTCGCCCACGCGCTGGAAGCCGAACATCGAGTAGTAGATGTAGAAGGGCAGCATCGCCAGGCCATGCACGCTGTAGCTGGTGGCCGCGGCGGTCCAGCTCGCGATCGCGCCGGCCTCGCTGATGCCCTCTTCCAGGATCTGGCCGTCGGTCGCTTCGCGGTAACTCAGGATCGTGTCGATGTCCTCGGGCGCGTAGCGCTGGCCCACGCTCGAATAGATGCCGACCTGCTTGAAGAGATTGGCCATGCCGAAGGTGCGCGCCTCGTCGGCCACGATGGGCACTACGCGCGGGCCGAGCGCCTTGTCTTTCAGGAGCGCACCGAGCATGCGGACGAAGGCCATCGTGGTGCTCATGTCCTTGCCTTCGGCGGCGAGCGCGAACTGCGCCCACGTGGCGAGCTCGGGCACCGGCACGACATCGCACGCGGTCTCGCGCCGCGGCATCGCACCGCCGAGCGCTTCGCGGTGCGCCTTCAGGTACTTCATCTCCGCGCTGTCGTCGGCCGGCTTGTAGAACGCGAGCGACGTCGCCTGCTCGTCGCTGAGCGGCAGGTTGAAGCGGTTGCGGAACCCGATGAGGTCGGCGCTCTCGAACTTCTTGTGCGAGTGCGTCGTCATCCGCCCCTGCCCGGCGCCCATGCCGTAGCCCTTCTTGGTGTGGGCCAGGATGACGGTCGGCTGGCCGATGTGCGCGGCGGCGGCCGCGTAGGCCGCATGGATCTTCACGAGGTCGTGACCACCGCGCTTGAGCCGGTCGATCTGCTCGTCGGTCATGCCCTGCGCGAGCTTCTGCAGTTCCTCGTTCTGGCCGAAAAAGGTGTCGCGGTTGAAGCGGCCGTCCTTGGCCGCGAAGGTCTGCATCTGGCCGTCGACGGTGTTGGCGAAGGCCCGCGCCAAAGCACCCGTGGTGTCGCGCGCGAAGAGCCCGTCCCAGTCGCTGCCCCACACGAGCTTCACGACGTTCCATCCCGCGCCGGCGAAGAGCTTCTCGAGCTCGTCGATGATCCGGCCGTTGCCGCGCACCGGGCCATCGAGGCGCTGCAGGTTGCAGTTGACGACCCACACCAGGTTGTCGAGCTTCTCGCGTGCGGCCAGCGTGAGCGCGCTCATGGATTCGGGCTCGTCCATCTCGCCGTCGCCGAACACGCCCCACACCTTGCGGGGGCTGCAGTCGAGCAGCTGGCGGTCGGTGAGGTAGCGCATGAAGCGCGCGTGGTAGATCGAGCTGATCGGCCCGATCCCCATCGAGCCGGTCGGGAACTGCCAGAAGTCGGGCATCAGGTACGGATGCGGGTAGCTCGACAACCCGCGCGCGCCGCTGCCCTGCGTGAAGGCCGGCGCGGTCAGTTCCTGGCGATAGTGCGCCAGGTCGTCCTCGCTCAGGCGCCCTTCGAGGAACGCCCGCGCGTAGACGCCCGGCGCGCTGTGCGGCTGGAAGAACACGAGGTCCCCGCGATGCCGTTCATTCTTCGCATGGAAGAAATGATTGAAGCCGATCTCGAACAGGTCGGCCGCGCTCGCGTAGCTCGCGATGTGGCCGCCGAGTTCGCCGTACGAGTGGTTGGCGCGCACCACCATGGCCAACGCATTCCAGCGCATGAGCGAGGCAAGCCGCTCTTCCATCGCGAGGTCGCCGGGGAAGGCCGGCTGCGCGTCCACGGCGATGGTGTTGACGTACGGCGTGCACAGCTCGGGCTGCCAGCCGATGCGCTGCTGGCGCGCGGATTCGGCCAGCGTGTCGAGGATCTGGCGCGCGCGTTCGGGACCGCTGGCCTGAAGCAGCGTGGCGAAGGCCGCATGCCACTCGGCGGTTTCCTGTGGATCGGGATCGAGGTGAGCGTTCATCCTGCCACTGTACGGCCGGCCGCGCGACCGCTGCGACGAGGCTGCTCGAACTGCCACGAAACCGTCATGTGCCGTGGCTATCGTCAGGCGCCCGTCAGCCCCAAAGCCCCCCATGAACGACACAAAGAACACCACGAACTTCATCGATCCCGACGACCTCGACAACAACCCGAGCCCCAACGCCAGCCTGCACGACATCGTCGCGACGCGCATGCACCGGCGGCATCTGCTGCGCGGCGGCGTCGGTGCGCTGGCTGCGGCGACTCTCGGCCCGATGGCGTTGAGCGCATGCGGCGGCGGCGGCAGTGGCGGCGGTGGTTTCCCCATCGTCGCGGCGCCCGCGCCGGCACCGAACCCGGCGCCTGCACCGCCGCCACCTCCGCCAGCCCCCGCGCCCGCGCCCGTCGAGCCGAAGCTTGGCTTCTCCGCGGTCGGCAAGAGCCTGGCCGACAGCATCGTGGTGCCGGCCGGCTACACCGCCACCGTGATCTACGCCACGGGCGACTCGATCGACCCGACCGTGACCGACTATAAAAACGACGGCACCGACGACAATTTCGGCCGACGCAGCGGCGACCACCACGATGGCATGCACTACTTCGGCCTGACCGCCGACGGCAAGCCCGCATCGACCAGCAACAACCGCGCGCTGATGTGCATCAACCACGAAGCCATCAACGGCACCGTGCCCTTCCTGCATCCCGCCGGCCAGACCGGCCTCACGACCAATCGCCCCGAGGCCGAGGCGCTCAAGGAAGTCGAGGCCCACGGCGCCTCCGTGGTGGAGATCGCCAAGAGCGGTGGCAAGTTCGCCACGGTCAAGAACACCACCTTCAATCGCCGCGTCACGCCGCGCACGCCGATGGTGTTCAGTGGCCCGGCCAAGGGGTCGGCACTGCTCAGGACCGCTTACTCACCTGCCGGCACCGACACGCGCGGAATGATCGGCAACTGCGCTTCGGGCTACACGCCGTGGGGCACCTACCTCACCTGCGAAGAGAACTTCGCCGGCTTCTTCACCCGCGGCGCCACCGACGACAGCCAGCGCAGCACGAAGGAGCTGACCGCGTTCCTGCGCATCGGCCTGAAGCAGAACGTCACCGGCGGACAACGCTGGTCGACCGTCATTCCGGCCGACAACACCAACACCGAGTACAAGCGCTGGAATGCGAGCGTGACCGGTGCGTCGACCGACGGCTCGGACGACTTTCGCAATTCGCACAACACCTTCGGATGGGTGGTGGAAATCGACCCGTACGACCCGACGTCGACCCCGGTCAAGCACACCGCCCTCGGCCGCTTCGCGCATGAAGGCGCGTGGCCGAGCAACCCGGTGGTCGGCAAGCCGCTGGCCTTCTACATGGGAGACGATTCGCGCAGCGAGTACGTGTACAAGTACGTGTCGAAGGCCAACTGGGTCGCCGCCGACGCGAACCCGAGCGACCGGCTCGCCACCGGTGCGAAGTACCTGGACGACGGCACCCTCTACGCCGCTAAATTCAATGCGGACGGCAGCGGCACCTGGCTCAAGCTCGACCTGAGCAACGCGGCGATTTCCGGCAATGCGGCCTATGCCTTCGCCGACCTGGCCGACGTGATGGTGAACGCCCGTCTCGCCGCCGATGCAGCCGGCGCGACCAAATGCGACCGTCCGGAGTGGACCGCCGTGAACCCGCTCAATGGCGAGATCTACATCACCATGACGGAGAACCCGGACCGCGGCAACGTCGGCAGCACCAGCGGCAACAACGTCCCCAATCCCGACGTCGACGCGGCGTTCCCGCGCTACTGGCTGGACAACAAGGCAGTCACCGCGCAGAACCCCACGGCACAGGCCAACAAGGGCGACGTGAACGGTCAGGTGATGCGCATCCGCGAACGCGGCAACGACGCGTCGGCCACGGTTTTCGACTGGGACATCTACCTGTTCGCGAGCCAGGCCAAGGCCGATGCCGGGCTGGACGACGTCAACTACCAGAAGAACGTGAACCTGTCGGGCCTGTCGGACTTCAACGACCTGTCCAAGCCGGATGGCTGCTGGTTCTCGCGCGCGAGCGGCATCCTGTGGATCGAAACCGACGACAACGCCTACTACGACGTGACCAATTGCATGCTGCTTGCAGCGGTGCCCGGCAGCTACGGCGACGGCGGCGTGGTCGAAGTGGTGAACCAGGCCAACGGCAAGCCGGGCACGGCCGGCACGGGCCCGGTGAGCGTGACCACGCATGCCGGCAAGAAGATGAACGACACCATCTTCAAGCGCTTCCTGACGGCGCCGAAGGGATCGGAAGTGACCGGACTGGCCGAATCGCCCGACGGCAAGGCCCTGTTCATCAACATCCAGCATCCGGGGGAGAACACGGTGGCCGCCAACATCGGCGATCCCACCAAGTACGAGAGCCACTTCCCCGGCAGCGGTGCGGGCGTGGCGGCCTACGGTCCGGGTGGCGCGACCGCGCGTCCGCGCTCGGCGACGGTGATGATCACCAAGGACGACGGCGGCATCATCGGCCTGTGATCAGGGTGTGGCCGCTTTCGGCCACAGCGCCCACAGCCGCAGCGGCTGGTTCACCGCCGCTGCGATACGCCCGGCTTCCAGGCCGGTGCCGGCGAAGTAGTCCGCGCGCACGGCGCCGGTGATGGCCTTGCCCGTGTCCTGCGCGACCACGAGCTTCTGCAGCTGGACCGTGGGCCCGTTCGACGCGAGCCAGACCGGCGTGCCGTAGGGAATGCTCTCCCGGTCGACCGCGATCGAACGCCCCGGCGTGAGCGGCACGCCCTGGGCGCCGCGCGGTCCGGCCGACGCGTCGACCTCGTCGAGCGCCTCTTCGCGGAAGAACACGTAGCGCGGGTTGCTCCAGAGCAGTTGCGGCACGCGTTGCGGGTTCTGCGCCGCCCAGTCCTTGGTGGCGTCGGGCCACGGATTGATTCGGGTCACGCCCTGGTTGAGCAGCCACTGCTGGATGCTGCGATAGGGCTGGTCGTTGGTGCCCGCGAAGGCGACGCGCACCGTGCGCTGCACGCCGGTGTCGTCGGTGATGCGCAGGCGGCCGGAGCCCTGGATGTGCAGCATCATCGCGTCGATCGGGTCGGCCAGCCATGCGATCTCGCGGCCGCGCAGCGCGGCCTGCGCCTCAGGCAGCGTCTCGATCTGCTGGCGCGTGAACCACGGCTTGCGCGCGCCGAGCCCCGCCGGCACCGCGTAGAGCGGCACGCTGAACTGCGCGCTCGGGCGCCGGGCGGCGTCGTACACCGGCTCGTAGTAGCTGGTGAGCTGGCCATCGCTCTGGCCGGCCAGCGATTCGATGCGATAGGGCTGCAGCCGCTCGGCCATCCATTGACGCTGCGCGTCGCCATCGGCAATGGCCAGGCGGCGCACGTCCTGGCACAGCAGCGCGAAAGCGGCGTTCGGGCGCGCACAGCTGGTGATCATCGCGACCCAGCCTTCGTGCAGCGGATCGGCTCCGAAGCCCGGCAGCTCGGACCAAGCCACCGGCACCCAGCGGCTCTTGGGATGGGCAAGCGAGCCTGTCAGAGGGCCCAGCACCGGAGGCTGGCTGACGCCCGGGGGCGTCGGCGGTGCGTCGGGCACACGCGGGCCGAACGAGCAGCCCGCCAGCGTTGCCACTACGATCGCGGGCCCGAACAGCCGCCACAGGAGTCCTTTTTTCATGGGTCTGATTTTGCTTGAAGCCCTTCTGGCGGGCGTCCTGTTTGTCCTCATCATCTGGTGGACCATGTTCTCGGGGCGCAAGGGCGGCGAGCTCAAGGACGACGCGGACCACGACACCACACGGCGCCCCGACCGCAAGCCGCCCGAATCGTGATTTCTTCGCGTCGTCGGTCGTCACGGTGAGCTGTCGGACAAGCGGCCGCATGCTCCTCTTTCGATAGCGACTGTCGCCCGCCCAGCGGGCGTTACAGCGACTTTTCTTGTTGAACTCGTTACGTTGAGACACGTGCGGCGTACCGGATCCGGTCAGGATAATGGCCGGCCAACCTGTCTCAACTCCGAAGGGAATCCTCATGAAAAAACTCGTCCTCTCCAGCTGCGCACTGGCCGTCCTGCTCACCGGCTGCGCCGGCGGCATGTCCGACACCCAACGCAACACCGGCCTGGGCGCCGGCGTGGGTGCACTCGGCGGCGCGGCGATCGGCGCTGCCACGGGCAACAGCCGCAGCGCAGCGATCGGCGCTGGCGTGGGTGCAGCGGCGGGCGCGCTCGGCGGCTACCTGTGGTCGCAACGCATGGAAACGCAAAAGCGCCAGATGGAACAGGCCACGCAAGGCACCGGCATCGCCGTGACGCAGACGGCCAACAACGAGCTCAAGCTCGCGATCCCGAGCGACGCCGGCTTCGACACCGGTCGCGCCGCCATCAAGCCTGCACTGGCACCGGTGCTCGACCAGTTCGCCAACGGCCTGCGCAACAACGCCGCCGCTGAAGTGCGCATCATCGGCCACACCGACAACACCGGCACCGACGCGATCAACAACCCGCTGTCGATCGAACGCGCCGCCAGCACGCGCGACTACCTGATCGCGCGCGGCGTGCGTTCGAGCGCGATCCAGATCGACGGCCGCGGCTCGCGCGAACCGGTCGCCAACAACGGCACCGATTCCGGCCGCGCACAGAACCGTCGCGTCGAAATCTTCGTGGGCGAGCGTCCGCAAAGCTGACGCAGCCGGAAGGCCGTCACTCGCGCAACAGGTTCGCGAGTTCGACGGCCGACTTGACGTCCATCTTCTCGAACACGCGCGCGCGGTGGACCTCCACCGTGCGTACGCTGATCGACAGCTGATCCGCGATCAGCTTGTTCGGCAGGCCCTCGATCACCAGCCGCATCACATCGCGCTCACGCTCCGTGAGTTCAGCGACCCTTTCGTTCAGTCCGCGCCGCCGATGCTGTGATTCGAGCGCGCGCAGCGACACACCCAGCGCATGCTCGATGCGATCGACCAATGCGTTGTCCGAAAACGGCTTCTCGCAGAAATCGAATGCACCACGCTTGACCGCATCGACGGCGGTCGGCACGTCGGCGTGCCCCGTCAGGAAGATCACCGGCATCGCCGCGAGCAACCCGCGCTCGGCCAGGCGGTCGAACAGCACCAGGCCGCTCGTGCCCGGCATGCGGACATCCAGCAGCAGGCAGTGCGGTCGATCCGGCAAGGCCGACGCTTCGAGTCGCTCCTCGAAAGCCTCGGCGCTCGCGAAATGTTCGCTGTCGAGGCGGCGCGAACGCAGCAGCCAGGCCAATGCCTCGCGCACGCTGGCGTCGTCGTCGACGATGAAGATCAGGGCATCAATGAGGGGTTGCATGAGGGAATTCTTGCGCGCCCTGGTCAGGCGGCCGGGAGGGTGAAGCGGAACACCGTGCCGCGGGGCCGGTTGGGCGCGAACATGAGCGCGCCGCCGTGCTGCTCGACCACGGTGCGGCACAGGCTCAAGCCGAGGCCCATGCCGTCGGCGCGCGTCGTGAAGAAGGGCGTGAAGAGACGCCGCTGAACCTCGTCGCTGATGCCGATGCCCACATCGGTCACCGAGAACTCGACCCACCGGCGCGCATCCGCGGCGCGGCCGCTGCTCGGGCTTGCCGCATGCGCCACGCGCAACTGCAGCACGCGGTCGGTGAAATCCGGCATGTCCATCGCCTGCATCGCATTGCGGGCGAGATTGAGCAGCACCTGCTCGACCAGCGTGCGGTCGCACAGCACGGCCGAGAGCGGCGCTTCGAGCACGGTGTCGATGCGCACGCCGAGCTTTCGCGCCTGCAGTTGCACCAGCGGCAGCACCGCGTCGAGCAGCGCGCGGGGCGCCACCGCCTCGCGGGTGCGGTCGCGCCGGCGCACGAAATCGTGCACGCTGCGGATCACCTTGCCCGCGCGGTCGGCTTGCTCGGCGATGCGGCGTACGGCCATCGCCACCTCGCCGTTGACCGGCGTGGTCGCGCCTTCGTGGCCGTCTTCCAGCAGGTTGAGCGATCCGCTGGCATAGCTCGCGATGGCGGCCAGCGGCTGCGTCAACTCGTGGCTGAGCAGCGACGCCATCTCGCCGACCGTCGCGAGCCGCGCGCTGGCCTGCAGGCGCTCCTGGCTGGCGCGCGAAAGCTCTTCGACGCGGCGCTGCTCGCTCACGTCGATGAACGCGCTCATCCAGCCGGTCTGCACGCGCTGCGCGTTGCGCAGCGGCGCCTCGAAGATCAGCACCGGAAAGCGCGAGCCGTCCTTGCGCATGAAGACCGACTCGAAGCCCTCGCGCGGCGGCATGCCGCCCGCCAGACGCAAGGCCTGGCGTTGCTGGTATTCGTGGGCCAGCTCGGTGGGCCAGTAGGGCGCGCCCGACGCATCGGTCATGAGTTCCTCGGCGCTGAAACCGACCATGTCGCAGAAGGCCGGGTTGACGTACGTGATGCGGCCACGCAGGTCGCGCGCACGCAAACCGGTGATCACCGAGTCTTCCATCGCCTTGCGAAAGGCCAGCGTGTCGGCCAGTTCGCGCTCGGCCCGCAGGCGACGCCGCGTGTCGCGCGCGAGCAGCACCAGCACCGAGACCAGTGCGATCGAGATCACCGTGACCAAGCCGGTCAGCAGGTTGGGAAACAGGTCGGGCGCTGCGCGCCAGCCGTCCACGCGCAACAGCAGCGTGACGCCGGGCAGGTCGACCAGCTGCTGCGCGGTGAAGACCCGCGTGCCGGCCCGGCGCTGCACGCCGATGACGGCCAGGCGCGTGCCGTCCGGTTCGGCGAAGGCCACCTCCTGGCCGCGCGTCAGGGAGGGACCGAGCAGTTCGACCAGCACCTCGCGCAGCGAGTAGGTCGCGACCAGATAGCCGCCACCATCGACCGGCAGGCACAGCTCCATGAGCTCCAGGCCGCCGCCGTCGCGCAGCGGCACGTAATGGCTCGGCGAATAGGCCGGCGCGCCCAGCTTGCGCGCCGCGGCGCAGGCCAGCGCCACGTCGCTCTGGTCGGGCCCGCGGCTGTCGTCGTCGAACATGCGGGTGCGGTAGGGCGTCTCGAGCGTGGCGAGGGTCTGCAAGGCAGGGCTGCGCCATTCGAGGCGCACCCACTCGCGGTGTGCGCGCAGCAACGCGGCGGCTTCCGCCGGCACGCGCCCGCCATCCAGGCCGTCGGCCTGCAGGGCGCGCAGACTTTGCGCATTGCGCTGGAGGCCGCCACGCAGATCGGAGACTGCGTCGGCGGTGTCGCGCTCCAAGGCCGCCTGCACCTGCTCGACTTCGTGCCGACCGGCCAGCCACACGACGGTGACGAGCAGTGCCGACACCAGCATCGCCAGCAGCAGCCAGAGAAACCAGCGCTGCCACGCGCTGCGCTCGAACACAGGCGCGATCACGGCACGCCGTACGCCAACACGGGCAACTGTTCGCGCGCGGCCGCGGTGCGGCCGGCATCGAGTTCGAACAGCACCACGCCTTCGCCGCTGGCCTGCTGCGCCGCGATGCCACCCCACGGATCGACCACCAGGGACTGGCCCCAGGTGCGGCGGCCGTTCTCGTGCGTGCCGCCCTGCGCGGGTGCCACGACCCATGCGAGGTTCTCGATCGCGCGGGCGCGCAGCAACACCTCCCAGTGCGCGCTGCCGGTGGTGTGGGTGAACGCGCTCGGCACGAGCATGAGTTCGGCCCCGCGCGCCGCAAGCGCGCGGTAGAGCTCGGGAAAGCGCAGGTCGTAGCAGACACTCATGCCGATGCACCAGCGGTGGCCATCGCGCGAAGGCAGGTCGAAGGTCACGGGCTGCGAGCCGGGCGTGATGACGCGGCGCTCGTCGAAGCGCTCGCTGCCGTTGTCGAAGAAGAAGAGGTGGATCTTGTCGTAGCGCGCCACGCACTCGCCGGCCGGCGACCACACCATCGAACTGTTGAAGACATGCGCGTCGTCGCCGGCTTCGAGCGGCAGCGTGCCGCCGACGATCCACAAACCGAGCTCGCGTGCGGCGCCCGCCAGGAAGTCCTGGACGACGCCGCCACCGGGCGCCTCGCGCAGCGCGAGCTTGTCGGTGTCGCGCAGGCCCATCACGCAGAAGTATTCGGGCAGCACGGCCAGCTCGGCGCCGGCCTCGGCGGCCTCCCGCAACAGGGCATGCGCGCGCGCAAGGTTCGCTTCGCGCGAGACGGCGGACACCATCTGGATGGCAGCGACTTTCATTGCGTGGTCTCCGGCAGTCTGAAGCCCTCATTGGCGGTCGGGACGCCCGGGTTGGTCAACCCTTTTCGCGCGACCTTGGTGATCTTCGGGTCGGCCCACGTGCCTTCGATCTGGAACTCCTGCGTGGCCGCGGCGGACAACGGCTTGCTCAGCACCCACTGCGCGAGGAAGGCCCCGAGCCCGACCGCCGGGTTGATCGCGGTCGCCACCAGCGCGGCGGTGCCGGCCGTGATCTCCGGGACCACCACCACGCGCAGGTTCTGCGTCTCGCGCGCGATGTCGGCCGAACCGTCGAGCAAGGCCGCGGCGTTGACGCCCTTCATCTGCAAATTGTTGGTGACCGCGGTGCCGTCCTTGATGCGCGCATCACCGCGCAGGAAGTCGAAGGCGAAGCCTTGGCTGAACACGTCGCGGAAGTCGAGCGTGAGCCGTCGCGGCAGCGCCTGCAGGTTGAGCACGCCGAGCAGCTTGGCGAGCCCCGGATCGGCCTTCAGGAACTGGCCCTGCTGCACATCGATCTTGAGCTGCCCGCCGAGGCTCGGATAGTCGAGCGACAGCGGCGAGCCGTGCCATTCGACGTCGCCCTCGAGCCGGCCGCGGCCGCGTCGCACCACGTCCTTCATGCCGAAGCGGTTGAGCAGGGCGCCCGCATCGACGATGTCGAGCTTGAAGCTCATCGCGGTGCGGCGCGGGTCGTTGCGGCCCTGCCCCGGCGTCGCCGCCCACACGCCCTGCGCGGTGAAGGTGCCGTCCGGCGTCGCGAAGCTGAGCTTGTTGAGCTGCCACTCGCGGTTCGCGCCGCCGCGGTTGACCGCATCGATCTCGGCGCGGCCCAGGCGCTTGCCCAGCAGCTCGAAATCGTCCACCACGATGTCGAGCGCCGGCAGCGTGTCGGGTTGCTCGTCGAGCAGCGACTCGACCTGCGAGGCCTCGCTCGGCGCGATCTTCAGGCGCGCCAGCCGCGCATGCAGCCGACCGGCCTGCGTGTGCCGGTATTCGGCATAGCCGCTGAGTTCGTTCGCGTCGATGTTGGCGCGCCAGAGGGTGCCGTCGCGGCTGCCGCCCAGCACGACGTTGTGCAGCGTGCGGCCCGCCACCACCAGGTCTTCGGCGCGCACGGCGATCTGCGTCGGCAGGTAGGAGAGCGTGTCGTCCGCATGAGTGGCGCCCGCCACGGCTTCGGGTGCGCTGCCGGTGGTCTCGGTGAAGAGCGCCTGCCAGGTGGCGAGGTCCAGCCGCGCCAGGTTGATGCTGGCCTGCACGCCACTGGCCGGCGGCACGGTCGACGCAGCGGCGGCCGGGCCGACACCGATCGCGCCGCGCAGCACGCGCGCATCGCTGCCCGACACGTCGCGCACGTAGCGCGCGGCCACGACGCTGCCGAGGTCGATCGAGAGCTGGTCGTGCACGAGCGGCGGGCGGCCCGCGCGCGCTTCGCGCAGCACCACCTTCTTCTCGACCCGCAGCGGCAGCGCTTCTTCCGCAGTCTTGGCGACGGGCGCCGGCAATTGCAGCGCGAGGCCCTGCAGGCTGCTCGAGAGCATGAATTCGGGAACGCCGTCGCGCATCGAGATGGTCGCGGTGTACGGCGTGCTGCCGGTCGCCTTGGTGGCGAGGCGCGCGAGCCAGTCGACCTCGCGGGCGGCGCGAAGCCCCTCGGCGGTGGCCGTGCCCTGCGCCCTGAAATTCAGTTCGGGCGTGGCGCCCGCGTAGCCGCCGCGCCCCTCGACGCGCACCTCGCCGCCGAGCAGCCGCGCCTGCACGCCCGACAGCGCGAAGCCGGTCTCCGTGAAATTCACGCTGCCGCGCGCCTGCGAGAACGCCGGGGCCTCGGGCGCGAGCTGCAGCTCGTTGTCGAGCAACGCCACGCTGGCCTGGACCTTCGTCTTGTCCATCGCGCCGAGCGGCAGGTCGAGCTTGAGCCTGTAGTCCGCATTGCCGATGGCGCGCACACGCGCCATCACGTCCCGGGCCTCCCCGGCGAGGGGGGCGCCGGCGCGCAGCACCTCGCCGAGCGGCCCCTTGGCCTGGGCGTCGACCTTGAGCAGCGCGTCGTCCCGCGACATGTCGGCGATCGAGGCTTCGGCACGCGTGATCTCCACGCCCGGCGCGCCCACGATGCGCCCGCGCGCATTGCGCACGAGCATGCCGGCGCGCTCGAACACCAGCTCGCCCGACAGGCCGGTCAGCGCCGGCCAGTTCAGCGGCGGCGGCGTGGCTCTCGCGGCCGCGCCGGTGGCGGGCGGGACGTAGGCGTAGGTGACGTCCGAAACCCTGGCCGCGATGCGGAAATCGCCGTCACGCGGGTCCATGAACGGCATGTCGTGCAGGTCGCCCCGGACGCGGAAGTCGACCACGCTCGCGGAACCCTTGTGGACCGCATCACGCACGTAGTCGCGGGTCTCCTTTGGGATCTCGAGCGGCAGATAGCGGAACACGCGGGTACCGTCGGCGCGAGTGAGCTTGCCCTGGAGGTCGAGCACGCCCGGGTGGCGCGCCCGGCCATGCGAGGTGGCCGGGTCGCTGGTGCGCCACGTCGCTTCGGCCTCGCCGTCGGCGTCGGTGTTCGAGAAGCGCAGCCTCGAGACCTGCAACTGCGCTTTCTCGCCGTCGATCTTCCATTGCAGCTGCGTCGAGAGCTGCGCGATCGGCACCACGGGCTCTTCGAACACACCGGGCAGGTCGAGCGTACCTTTGGCCATCGACACGGTGGCCGTGCCGCCGGCCTGGCTGGCATCGAAATCGGCCGTCGCACCGCTGAAGCCCGGCGTGCCGATGCCGGCCTGGGCCGGCTGCGACGCCATGCGGAAATTGCTCACGCGGCCCTTGGCCTGGTACTTGTCGGGCGCGGCGAGCGCGCCCTGCCACGTCGCGTCGATGCGCTCGACCAGCCCACGCGGTGCGTAGGCGTCGATCGCCTTGTGCGTGGCTTCCCCGAGCGGCAGGCGGTCCGCGATCAGCGCCAGCGCGGCCAGGTCGAGGCGGTCGGCGCGAAAGGCCCCACGCTCCGGGGTGCGGCCCTTCACCGGCGTGTGCTGGAACCACAGGTTGCCGCCCGGCCAGCGCAGGCCGTCGGCAGTGTCGAACTGCAGGTCGCGGGTGGCGAAGGTGAACGTGCCGTCCGCACGCTGGCCGGCGAGGCGACCCGTGACGGCGCGCAGCACCAGCGGCTGCAGGCCCTTGTCGAGCGAGGTGTCGACCCGCGCGAGCCCGAGGTCGGCGGCACCGCCGTACACCTGCCCGTCTTTCACGTCGGCCCAGAGCCGCACCGCGCCGCTGCCTTCGCGGATGCGGGCGTCGAGCGACACGTAGCGGCCGAGCCGGGTCACGTCGATCAGCGGCAGGTCGGCGTAGACCTGCCCGTCCCAGGTCTGCCACTTGCCGGTGCGCACCGTGAGCAGCGGCTGGCGGAACTGGCCGCGCAGCGTGAAGCGATCGCCCCAGCCCGCCGGCGGCGTGGCGTCCAGGCGCAGCGCGTGGCGGCGACCGCCGTTGCGCGCCACGAACTCGACGTCGGTGAGCAGCAGCGGCTCGGCACGGCGGCGCTCATCGGTCCAGCGCACGGTGCCGCCACGGATCACGAACTCGCGCTGCGCGAAGAACCAGTCGGCCGAGCGGGTCTCGCCCGTTGTGTCGGTGGATACATCGAGCCCGGCGACGTGCAATTTGCCCTTGGTGTCGAGACGGACTTCCAGCCGGGGACTTTCGATGTAGAGCTGCTCGAAGCTGTAGCGCCAGATCGAGCGCGGCGACACGCTCGCGACCACGCGCACCAGGCGCAACGCCTCGCGCTGCTGCGCATCGAGCAGCACCACGTCGCGCAGCTCGAAAGTGGGAAAGACGCCGTTGGATTGCGCGGTGATGGAACCGATGCGGACCGGCACGCCGATCGCCTTGCTCGCCTTTGTTTCCAGTGCCCCACGGTAATCGCCGATTCGCGGCACAATCCAGCCGTGTAGGACAAAGACTGACAGCCCGAAAAGCAGCCACGCGGCGATCAGCAAACCCAACAGCCAGCGCGCCGTGACAGCGGTGATTTTGAGCAGACGTGAAGGGGAAGACGCCGTGTCGTTCATTGAGGATCGCGCTGTGTCAGGAATTATGACCGCCAGCCTTCAGCCGGGATCCGCCCGTATCCATGCGACTTCTACGCCCGAACCGGTGACGCCGTTGTCGGCGCATTCCCGCTTCGTGCAGCGATTGCGCCGCCGCTATGCCGGCGACCTGGCCATGTTGCCGCCCGGCGCACCCCTGCGCCCGCAGATGGCCGTGGCCTACGACGCACTGCGCGCGCGCGGCGACCACGCGGCCGATGCCCTGCGCATCGTTCGCCAGCTCGTGATGGAGCGCCTCGCGGTGCTCGACTGCGACCAGCAGGCACCGCTGTCGGTGGTGACGCAGGCCGTGACCGAACTTGCGGAGTTCGTGCTCGACGCGGCCTGCCGCGAAGCGCTGGCCGAACTCGAGGCCGCGCACGGCATCCCGCGCGGCGAGGCCGGCCAGCGTGCCCGTCTCTTCGTCGTCGGCATGGGCAAGCTCGGCGCGCGCGAACTCAACGTGTCGAGCGACATCGACCTGATCTACCTCTACGACCACGACGGCGAGACCGAAGGCAACGCCGAGGGGCGCTCGCGCCTGTCGAACCAGGAATACTTCGCGCGGGCCGTCAAGCGCATCTACGCGCTGGTGGGCGACACCACCGAGCACGGCTTCGTGTTCCGCATCGATCTCATGCTGCGGCCGAACGGCAACTCGGGGCCGACCGTGGTCTCGCTCGATGCGCTCGAGGACTACCTGCAGGCGCAGGGCCGCGAATGGGAGCGATTCGCCTGGTTGAAGAGCCGCATCGTCGCGCCCTTCGCCAACGTGGCGGACGGCTCGGCCCAGGCGCTGCGCGGCGTGGTGCTGCCTTTCGTGTTCAGGCGTTACCTCGACTACAGCGTCTTCGATGCGCTGCGCATCCTGCACCGGCAGATCCGCGAGCAATCGGCGCGCCGCAGCGCCGGGCGGCCGGAGCGCGCGAACGACGTGAAGCTCTCGCGCGGCGGCATCCGCGAGATCGAGTTCACCGTGCAACTGCTCCAGGTGGTGCGCGGCGGCCAGTTCCCCGAGCTGCGCACGCGGCCCACGCTCGACGCGCTGCAACGCATCGCACGCGCGGGGCTGATGCCGCAGGAGACGGCCGATGCGCTGGCGTCCGCCTACGAATTTCTGCGCCGCGTCGAGCATCGCATCCAGTACCTCGACGACCAGCAGACGCACATGCTGCCGGTCAACGACGACGACCTGCGCTGGATCGCGCAGACCATGGGTTTTCCGGACACCTGTCCGTTCCTTGCACAGCTCGACACGCACCGCGAATTCGTGGCGCAGGAGTTCGACACGCTGCTCGGCGGCGAGCCGAAGTGCACCGGCTGCAACGGCAAGGGCGTCACGACGCCGCTGGAGCTCGCCGACCTGATCGACAGCCTGCCACCCACCTTCGGCGCGCGCGTGCGCGAGTGGTGCGGCCACCCGCGTGTGCTGGCGCTGCGCGACGAAACGCGTGTGCGCCTGCGCCAGCTGGTGCAGCGCACCGGGCAGTGGCTGAGCGAGCCCGACAGCGACGCCGACGGCCAGGTGAGCCACCACGAAGCGGCCGCGCTGCGCTGGGCCGACTGGATCGAGCCGCTGCTGCGCCGCGAGAGCTATCTGGCGTTGCTGGTCGAACGGCCGGCGGTGCAGGAGCGCCTGCTGCGACTCCTGGGGGCCGCCAAATGGCCGGCCCGCTACCTGCTGCAACACCCCGGCGTGATCGACGAACTCGCCAGCGACGAAATGCTCTCGGGCCGCTTCGACGCGGTGGACTTCGAGCGCGAACTCGAGGCGCGCCACCATGCGCTGCGCCGCACCGACGAGGCCGACGAGGAGCGCCTGCTGAACCTGTTACGGCACGCCCACCATGCCGAGCTGTTCCGCACGCTGGCGCGTGACGTGGACCGGCGCATCACGGTCGAACAGGTGGCCGACGACCTGAGCGCGCTGGCCGACGTCGTGCTGCGCGTGACGGCGCGCTGGTGCTGGCCCCACGTGCGCAATCCGCACCGGGAACAGCCGCAGTTCGCGGTCATCGGCTACGGCAAGCTGGGCGGCAAGGAACTCGGCTACGGCAGCGACCTGGACATCGTGTTCGTCTACGAGGACGACGACGAACGCGCCGGCGATGTCTACGCGGCCTATGTGCGCAAGCTCATCAACTGGCTGACCGTCAAGACGCGCGAAGGCGACCTGTTCGAGATCGACACGGCCTTGAGGCCGAACGGCAATTCGGGGTTGCTCACCACCAGCTTCGAGGCCTACGAGAAGTACCAGCTCGGCCGCGGCAGCAACACCGCATGGACCTGGGAACACCAGGCCATGACACGCGCGCGCTTCGTGCTCGGCGACCCGGCTCTGGGCGCGCGCTTCGACGGCGTGCGCGAGGCCGTGATCAGCGCGCCGCGCAACCGCGAGGCGCTCAAGGCCGAGATCATGGCGATGCGCGACAAGGTGCGTGCGGCGCACCCGGTCAAGGCGGGTCGCTTCGATGTCAAGCACAGCCCGGGCGGCATGGTGGATGCGGAGTTCGCGGTGCAGTTCCTCGTGCTGTCCGCTTCGGCCGACCATCCGGAGCTGATCGCCAACGTCGGCAACATCGCCTTGCTGGCGCGCGCCGAACAGGCGGGCCTCCTGCCGGAAGGCGTGGGCCGCAAGGCCGGCAAGGCCTACCGCGAGCTGCGGCGCGTGCAGCACCGCGCGCGTCTGAACGAAGAGCCGACGCAAGTGGCGTTGCCGGCGTTGGCCGAGGAGCGCGACGCGATGCTGGCCGTCTGGAAGGCCGTCTTTGGCTGAGCGCGTCGTGGCGATGAACCGCGCGCTGTCGGCGTGCGCGCTGGCTGCCGCGGCACTGCTCGCAGGCTGCGCGAGCGGGCCGCGCGGCGGCCGGGACGGCGCGCCGTCGACGCCGTCCGTCGACGTTTCGCGCGTGCCCGATGCCGAGCCCCGCATCGAAACGATCCGCGGCAGCGGCGGCACCAGCAAGCCCTACACGGTGCTCGGCCGCTCCTACGTGCCCATCGCCGACGACCGGCCGTTCCGCGAATCCGGGCTCGCGTCCTGGTACGGGACCCACTTCCACGCGCAGTCGACCGCGAGCGGCGAGCCCTACGACATGTACGCGATGACCGCCGCGCACAAGACCTTGCCGCTGCCGAGCTACGTGCGGGTGCGCAACCCGGCGAACGGCCGCGAGGCGATCGTGCGCATCAACGACCGCGGCCCTTTTCACGACGACCGCGTGATCGACCTGAGCTATACCGCGGCGGCCAGGCTCGATCTGTTGCGCGGCGTCGCACCGGTCGAGATCGAGCGCATCACCAACGAAGACATCCGCACCGGCGCATGGCGCCGGCCGGGCGGAGGAACGGCACTCGCCGATGCGTCGCAAAGGCGCCCGGCAGAGGGGATGCAGATCGGGCCGTCGTCAGAGCAGAGCGTGGCTGTGCCGGCGGCCTTCACCACGCCGGTGGTGGCCGCACCGCGCGCCGAAGCGAGCGATCTGCCGGCGATGGCGCCGATCGCAGCACCAGCGCCGTTGGCCGCCACGCCATCGCCTGCTGCGGAGCCGCAGCAAGGGCTTTCCACCGCAGGCTTCTGGATCCAGCTGGGAGCGTTCAGCCAGCTCGACGGTGCGTTGGCGTTCCGAAAGAAGGTCGCGAGCGGAATGCCGGACCTGGCACCGGTGCTCAACGTGTTCAGCGAATCGAACACCCACCGCGTCCAGGCCGGTCCGTATGCCTCGCGGGACGTGGCACGCGGCACCGCAGAACAGGTGCGCAACGGGTTGCAGCTGGTGCCGCTGGTGGTCGAGCGGCGCTGAGGCCGCCGACGCTCAGGCGCCCTGGTAGATGGCCTTGGGCGTGACGTTGGCGGAGATTTCCTTGCGGTAGCGGTTCAGCTCCTGCACCGTCTTGAAGCTGCGGTTCATCAACAGGCTCAGGTTGTGCAGGATGCGCTCGCCGACCTTGTTCTCCCACACCGAATCGAACTTGATCTGGTTGTCCAGCCAGTGCTCGAGCCAGTCCGGATCGGGCATGCGGCTCTGGATGGTGTCGTTCGGGAACAGCGCCTTGCTCACGTGCAGGTTGGTCGGGTGCAGCGCCTGCGCGGTGCGGCGCGCGCTGGCCATCAGCACGCCGACCTTGGTGAAGGCGGCTCGCGCGTCGTCGCCGAATTTTTCCATCGCACGCTTCATGTAACGCAGGTAGGCGCCGCCGTGGCGCGCCTCGTCCTGGCTCAGCGTCGTGTAGATGTGCTTGATGACCGGCTCGGTGTGCCACTGGGCGGCACGGCGGTACCAGTGGTTGAGGCGGATCTCGCCGCAGAAGTGCAGCATGAGGGTTTCGAGCGGGGGCGCGGGGTCGAAGTCGAAGCGCACTTCGTGCAGTTCCTGCTCGGTGGGCGCGTGCTGCGGGCTGAAGCGCTTCAGGTACTCCATGAGCACCAACGAGTGCTTCTGCTCTTCGAAGAACCAGATCGACATGAAAGCCGAAAAGTCGCTATCGTGCCGGTTGTCGCGCAGGAACATCTCGGTGGCCGGCAGCGCCGCCCACTCGGTGATGGCGTTCATCTTGATGGTCTGCGCCTGTTCATCCGACAGCTGGGCGGGCTCGAAGGACTGCCACGGAATGTCCTTGTCCATGTCCCAGCGGACCGATTCGAGTTGTCTGAAGAGTTCCGGATAAAGCATTCGAGTCCTTCTTTAGCACCGAATTTTAATCGGCACGTTTTGCTTCGCCATGACAAGACGGCGATGATGCGCACATACGCACCCTTTGCGGAGAATTCCCATGCGACTTGCCTGCCGATCTTTCCAGCCCGCCACGTCATTGGCGCTGGCCTCCGTGGCCCTTTGCGTTTCCCTTGCATCCGGCGCGCCGCCTGCCCACGCCCAGGTCGCTGCGCCAGTGGCCTCGCCTGCCGCTGCACCCGCGGGCTGCCCCGCCATCCTGCAGCACACCTTCGGCCGGCTGCAAGACGAAAAACCCCAATCGCTCTGCCAGTACGCGGGCAAGGTCGTGCTGGTTGTAAACACGGCCAGCTTCTGTGGATTTACGCCGCAGTACAAGGGCCTCGAGGCGCTTTACAGCAAATACCAGCCCCGCGGCCTGGTCGTGCTCGGTTTCCCGTCGAATGACTTCTCGCAGGAGGCCGGGACCAACAAGCAGATCGCCGAATTCTGCGAGAGCACCTTCGGTGTCAAGTTTCCGATGTTCGTGAAGTCGTCGGTGCGCGGCAGCGACGCCAACCCGCTCTTCCGGCAACTCGCGCAAACCTCGGGCACCACGCCCAAGTGGAATTTCTACAAGTACCTCATCGGCCGTGATGGCAAGGTTGTCGAAGCGTATTCGAGCATGACGGCACCCGATGACAAGGCCTTCCTGCGAGAACTGGAAAAGCAACTCGGTGCGGATTAAGACTAATCAGTTCACACAAAGACGGAACAGTATTATTATTGACCGATGCGTCTAGATTCCCGTGCACTGAAGGTCACAAATCCTTACCTCCCTCGGGGGAACTGCCGCGGGGCTCGTGCCCTCATAACGGGCTCGGGCAGCCGATGCAGCCCATCTGTTTTCATGTTGCGAGGTCTTCCGGATGCCTGTCGTCCGGTTGAAATCCCGAGGCGATTCTTCTCCTCCTCCCTCCCTCCCTCCTTCGCGTCGGGGCGCCTCGCAACATTTTTGTCTTCAGCCGCAGGCGGTGACGCGTGACCGCCACCGTCGCCGTCATCGGTGCCGGCATCTCCGGTCTCGCCGCTGCGCATTCATTGCGCAACGCGGCGGCGGTCACGCTCTTCGAGGCCGGTGACTACTTCGGCGGGCACGCCCACACGGTCGACATTAGGCTGCCGCGCTCCGCACAAGACGCGACACCGGTGAGCCACGGAGTCGACACCGGCTTTCTCGTCTACAACGACCGCACCTACCCGAACCTGATCAGGCTCTTTGCCGACCTCGGCGTGGAGACGGCGTTGTCCGAAATGTCGTTTTCGGTGCAGGCCACACGCCCCGGCGGCGGTGCGCTCGAGTGGAGCGGCAACAATATTGGCACCGTGTTCGCGCAGCGGCGCAACCTCTTCGACGGCAAGTTCCTCGGCATGCTGCGCGACCTGTTGCGCTTCAACCGCCTCACGACGCGCATCGCAGAAGCCGGCAACGAGCGCGAGCTGGCCCAGCCGCTCGACGAGTTCCTGACCGCGCATCGCTTCGGCGACGCTTTTCGCGACTGGTACTTCCTGCCGATGATGGGTTGCATCTGGAGTTGCCCGACCGCGCAGATGCTGCAGTTCCCGGTCGCGACGATGATCCGCTTCTGCCACAACCACGGGCTGATCCAGATCGCCAACCGCCCCCAATGGCGCACCGTGGCCGGCGGCTCGCGGCAATACGTCGAAAAAATCATCGCCGGCCTGGCCGACAAGCGGCTTTCGACGCCGGTGCGGCGCGTGACGCGCACGGCGCATGGCGTGCTGGTGTCGACCGACGCGGGCACCGAGCGCTTCGACCATGTGGTGCTCGCCACGCATTCCGACGAATCGCTCGCGATGCTCGGCGACGCCAGCGACGATGAAGCCGCCGTGCTCGGCGCGATCCGCTACCAGCCGAACCATGCCGTGCTGCACATCGATGCCTCCGTGCTGCCGCAGCGCACATCGGCCTGGGCCGCCTGGAACTACGAGCGCGCGGCCACCGGCAAGCGCGAGGCCGATGGCGTCTGCCTGCACTATCTGCTCAACAAGCTGCAGCCCCTGCCCTGGGCCCAGCCGGTGATCGTGTCGCTGAATCCGGTGCGGCCCATCGCGCGTAATCAGGTCATGGCCGAATACGACTACGCGCACCCGGTCTTCGACCTGGCCGCGATCCGTGCGCAAGATGACGTGGTCGGCCTGCAGGGCCGACGCAACACGTGGTTCGCGGGCGCGTGGATGGGGTACGGTTTTCACGAGGACGGGCTCAAGGCCGGTCTGGCGGCGGCCGATGGCGTGCGTGCGCGACTCGGTGCGCCGAGTGCGTCGAGGCAGGCCGCATGAACACGGTTCGCACGCCGGTCACGCCGACGCCGGTCGGCCGGCATGCGCCTTCGGCCTCGCCGACCGCGCGGGAACGTGCGCCGACGGCGCTGATCGGTTTCGGCGAAGTGCGCCATGCGCGCCTGCGGCCCACGGCCAATGACTTCACATACCCGACCTGGTTCCTGATGCTGCCGATGAGCGCGCTGCGCAACCACGGTGGCGGGGCGCTCAAGGTCAACCGCCCAGGTCTGATCTCCTTCCACGATGCCGACCATGGCGATGGCCGCGGCCCGGAAAGAGGTGGTGCCCTCGCGTGGCTCGACGAAGTGCTCGCCGCCCACGGCATCCACGACGCCACAGGCGAAGCCTGGCTTCATTGCTATCCGCGCGTGCTCGGCTACACCTTCAAGCCGGTGAGCTTCTGGTACTGCCACACGCCCGCCGGCGCGCTGCGCGCCATCCTGGTCGAGGTCAACAACACCTTCGGCGAGCGGCACTGCTATCTGCTCGATCGCCCGGTCTACGGCATGGAGATGAAGGCCACCAAGGCTTTCCATGTGTCGCCGTTCTGCCGCATCGAAGGCGACTACCGTTTCCGCTTTTTCGTCGACGAGCACCGCACGCGCACCGTGGTGCGCATCGACCACGACGACGACACCGGCCCGCTGCTCGAGACCAGCGTCAGCGGCCGGCTCGAGGCCTTCAGCACGACCAGCGCACGACGTGCGTTCTGGCGCTATCCGTTGATGACCTTCGGCCTCATCGCACGCATCCACTGGCAAGCCGCAAAGCTGTGGTGGAAGCGCATACCCTTCGTGACCAAGCCCGCCGTACCCGACCATTTCGTGTCGCGCGGCAACAGCCCCGACAGCAAGGCGAGCCCATGACCCCGACCACCACCGCCCCCCGTTTCTCGCTGCCGCAGGACGCGCCCGGCGCCGCGCGCACCGTGCTCGGCATGCTGCAGCGCCTCGCGCACGGCTCGCTCACCGTGCGCATGCCCGACGGCTCGGTGCAACACTTCGGCGCTGCGCCCGGCACCGGCCCGACGGCATCGCTCACGCTGCGCAACTGGGAGCCCTGCCGCGCCGCGCTGAAATCCGGCGACATCGGTTTCGCCGAGAGCTACATCGCCGGCGACTGGAGCACGCCCAACCTCACCGACCTGCTCAAGGTGTTCATCGCGAACCGCCGTGCCATCGAGGACGTGGTGTACGGCAGCTGGTTCGGCCGGCTGCTCTACCGTGTGCGCCACCTGCTCCATCGCAACAGCAAGGCCGGCAGCTCGCGCAACATCCACGCGCACTACGACCTGGGCAATGCGTTCTACACGCTGTGGCTCGACGAGACGATGAACTACTCGTCGGCCTGGTTCGACGGCGACCTGACCAAGCCGATGCGCGACGCGCAACGCGCCAAGGTGAGGCGCGCGCTGGAACTGGCGAATGTGCAGCCGGGCGACCGCGTGCTCGAGATCGGCTGCGGCTGGGGCGCGCTCGCCGAAATGGCGGCGAGCAGCTTCGGCGCTTCGGTGACGGGGGTGACGCTCTCGACCGAGCAGCTCGCATTCGCCAAGGCCCGCAACGACGGACTGTCGGTCGACCTGCGGCTGCAGGACTACCGCGACATCACCGACGCACCGTTCGATGCGATCTGCTCGATCGAGATGGTCGAGGCCGTGGGCCGCGAGTACTGGCCGACGTACTTCAAGAGCGTGAGCCGGCTGCTGAAGCCCGGGGGCCGTGCCTGCGTGCAGAGCATCGTGATCGACGACGAGCTGTTCGACCGCTACATCGACTCGACCGACTTCATCCAGCAGTACATCTTCCCGGGCGGTTGCCTGCCTTGCCCGCGCGAGTTCAAACGCGAGGCCGAAGCCGCCGGGCTCGAGGTGGTCGATGCCTTCGGCTTCGGCGCCGACTACGCCGAAACGCTGCGCCGCTGGCGCGAGAGTTTCCTGGCGCAGCGCAGCCACATCCTGCAACTTGGCTTCGACGAAAGGTTCATGCGCATATGGGAGTTCTACCTGGCGTATTGCGAAGCGGCTTTTGCGCAAGCCAACATCGACGTGGTGCAGTACACGCTGCAAAAACGATAGCAGCCTGCGCCATGCTGGCGGGCGCTACAGGCCTTTTCGGCTTGAGCTTTCCGGCGCACGCGATGGCACAGGCGGGCGACGCGAGCAAGCCCTCCGAGCTGGGCACGGCGCTGCCGGAGGCGCGGCGCGCGGGCGGCACAAGGCTGAAGGTCTGGGGCTTCGACATCTACGACGCAAGCCTCTGGGTCACCCCAGGCTTTCGTGCGGACGGCTGGGCACAGCGTCCGCTCGCGCTCGAGTTGCGCTACCTGCGCAACTTCGACGGCGAGGACATCGCCAGGCGCTCGCTCGACGAGATCAAGCGGGCCGGACCGGTCAGCGACGCGCAGGCAACGCTATGGATGCGCGAGATGAAGGGCGCCTTCCCCGACGTGCGCAAGGGCGATCGCCTGGTCGGCGTGTACGAGCCGGAGGTCGGTGTGCGCTTCTTCCACAACGGCACGCCCACGGCGCCGATCGCCGATCCGCAGTTTGCCCAGCGCTTCTTCGCGATCTGGCTCGGCGCGAAGACGTCGGAGCCCGAGATGCGCGAAGCGCTGCTCGGCAAATGACCTTCACCCGCGCCGACCTGCTGCGCTACGGCTTGCTGGGGTTGCCGCTCGCGTTCGTGGCGCTGCCGCTCTATGTGATCCTGCCGAACCACTACGCACGCGACTTCGGCGTGCCGCTGGCTGCGCTCGGCGCTGTGCTGCTCGGCGCGCGACTGTTCGACGCGGTGGTCGATCCGTTGCTCGGTCGCCTCGCCGACCGGCTGCAGGCGCGTTCACCGCGCGCCGTGCTGGGTTTCGGTGCGTGCGCGGCTGCCATGCTGGCACTGGGCTTCACGCTGCTCTTCTTTCCGCAGTGGCTGGTCGACACGACGCAGCACGGGGTGCTGCTCGCGTTGACGGCCGCATTGCTCGCGGTGACCTACTCAGGCTACAGCGCGCTCGGCATCGCGCACCAGTCGTGGGGCGCGATGCTCGGCGGCGATGCGTTGCAGCGCAGCCGCGTGGTCGGCTGGCGCGAAGGGCTCGGGCTGGTCGGCGTGGTGCTGGCGTCGGTGGTGCCGACGCTCGCGGGCCTGCCGGCAATGGTCGCGCTCTTCATCGTGCTGCTGGTCGTCGCGTGGTGGGCATGGACGCGCGCGCCGCGCCCGGCGCCCTCGGCCGCGGCCCATCCGCCGGCCGACCTGCTGCTGCCGCTGCGCCGCAGTCCGTTCCGCCGGCTGCTGTCGGTGTTCGTGCTGAACGGCATCGCGAGCGCGATCCCGGCCACGCTGGTGCTCTTCTTCGTGCAGGACCGGCTGCAAGCGCCGACCTCGTTCGAGCCGGCCGTGCTCGGCAGCTACTTCGTCTGTGCTGCCGCCTCGATCCCGCTCTGGCTGCGCGCGGTGCCGCGCTTCGGGCTCGCACGCTGCTGGCTCGCGGGCATGGCGCTCGCCATCGCGGTGTTCGCGTGGGCCGGTGCGCTGGGCGCGGGCGACGCGATGCCTTTCCTCGTGGTGTGTGCCCTGTCGGGCGTGGCGCTCGGCGCCGACCTCGTGCTGCCTTCCGCGCTGCTCGCCGGCGTGATCGCGTCGCAGCAGGACACGCGCCAGGCCGGCGCCTACTTCGGCTGGTGGAACGTCGCGACCAAGCTCAACCTCGCGCTGGCCGCCGGCCTCGCCCTGCCGCTGCTCGGCCTGGCGGGCTACACGCCCGGCGCGCGCGAGCCGGGCGCGCTGCAGGCGCTCACCTTCGCCTACTGCGCGCTCCCCTGCGTGCTCAAACTCCTCGCCGCGCTCGCCCTCTGGGCGCTGGTGATCCGATCCGATCCCACCTCCTCTTCTCTCGTCCCGAAAGCACACCCATGAACGCGCGCCGCTGGCTTGCCCTCCTTTCCCTGTCCCTCGCCGCACTGCTCGCGGGCTGCGCCTCCCCGCAGGTGGCCGACTACGCCGCGGAGCGGCCGACGCTCTCGCTGCGCGACTACTTCAACGGCCGGATCGACGCGCACGGCATGTTCCAGAACCGCGCGGGCAAGGTCGTCAAGCGCTTCACCGTCGCCATGGACTGCAGTTGGCAGGGCAACGACGGCGTGCTCGACGAGCGCTTCAGCTACAGCGACGGCACCACCAGCCGCCGCGTCTGGAAACTGAAGGCGCTGCCCGACGGCCGCTTCACCGGCACCGCCGACGACGTGGTCGGCACCGCGCAAGGCGAACAGCGCGGCAACGCCTTCCACTGGAACTACACGCTGAAGCAACCCGTCGACGACAAGGTCTACGAGGTGCAGATGGACGACTGGATGTACCTGGTCGACGACCGCGTGATGCTCAACCGCGCCGAGATGAGCAAGTTCGGTGTCACCGTCGGTGCGGTCACGCTGTCGTTCACCAGGGCGAAACCATGAACGCCGCCTCGCGCAACCCCGTGCGCAGCGCGGAGGTGTCGCTGTGAGTCTGTTCTCGCCCCTCAATCCGCCCATCACGGACTGGCGCGGCAAGACCGCCTGGGTGATCGGCGCCTCGACCGGCATCGGTCGTGCGACCGCCTCCGCCCTGCTGGCGCGCGGCGCACGGGTCGCGGTGTCGGCGCGCGACCGCGAGGCGCTCGAATCGTTGGCCGCGCTGCACCGCGTGGCCGCCGGCGAGCCGGCGCGGGTGATCGTGCTGCCGCTCGACGTGAGCGACAGCGAGGCCGTCGCCAAGGCGCACCGCCAGCTGCGCGCGATGGGCCCGATCGACTTCGTGCTGGTCAGCGCCGGCACGTACAAGGCGATGCGCGCGGATGCGTTCGACCTCGACGTGATGGTCCAGCACGACCGCATCAACTACGTCGGCGCGCTGAACGTGCTGGCCGTGGTCCTGCCCGACTTCATTTCGAGCGGGGCGGGCCATGTGTCGCTCACCGCCAGCGTCGCCGGTTTCCGGGGGCTGCCGCAAAGCCTGGCCTACGGCCCGACCAAGGCGGCGCTCACCAACCTCGCCGAGGTGCTTTACGCCGACCTGCATTCGCGTGGGATCGGCGTGAGCGTGATCCAGCCCGGCTTCGTCGACACGCCGCTCACCGCGCAGAATGAATTCACGATGCCGGCGCTCATCACGCCGGCTCAGGCGGCGGACGCCATGCTGGCCGGCTGGGCGCGGGGTGCCTTCGAGATCCATTTTCCCCGCCGCTTCACCGCATGGATGAAGCTGCTGCGCGTGCTGCCGTACCGCCTGTACTTCCCGGTGGTGAAGCGATTCACCGGCCTCTAATGAAAAAAGCACCTTGTGGTGCTTTTTCTTCATCAGGGCTTCGTGTCGGCGAAGCTGGGTCTGAGCATCAGCTTGTCGTAGAGCTTGCCCAGGTTCGGGTGCGTGCCGCGCCAGTCGATTTCCGGAAAGCGAAAGCCGATCCAGCCGAGTGCACAACCGACCGCGATGTCCGACAGGCTCAGGTGGATGCCACTGCAGAACGGCTTGTCACCCAGTCCCTTGGCCATTGCGGCCAGGCCGGCTTCGAGTTTCGAACGCTGGCGGTCCATCCACGCCTGGCTGCGCTCGCCATCGGTGCGGCCGGGCCAGGTGGCTTCGAGGCGCAGCAGGATGCCGGCGTCCATGACGCCATCGGCCAGCGCTTCCCAGGTCTTGACCTCGGCGCGCTCGCGGCTTTGCTGCGGAATCAGCTTGCCGACAGGCGACAGCGTGTCCAGGTACTCGACGATCACGCGCGAGTCGAACATCGCCTCGCTGCCGTCCATGATCAGGCAGGGCACCTTGCCCAGCGGGTTGGAACTCGTGATGGTGGTGTCGGCAGCCCAGACGTCTTCGACCACGAACTGGTAGTCGAGCCGCTTTTCAGCGAGCACCACACGCACCTTGCGCACATAGGGGCTGGCAGCGGATCCGATCAGTTTCATGCGGGTTCTCTCCCTCGAGGGTGACGTGTTGTTTCACATTCATTCTAGGGGAACGGGCGCCATGCAGCGTCCGGGGCGAACGCCGGCGAGGCGCAAGCGCATGGACATCGACCCACCGGACGCTCGACGCCGAACACGGGCGCGCCGGCGGAAAACGGTGCCACTTAAAATTCGGCGATGAGCTTCTCCACCGTTTCCGCCCTTTCCCCCCTTGACGGCCGCTACGCGGCCAAGCTGTCGGCCCTGCGACCGCTCATGAGCGAGCAGGGCTACATGCACCGGCGCGTGCAGGTCGAGGTGGCCTGGTTCATTGCCCTGTCGGACTGCGGTTTCGCCGAGTTCAAGCCGCTCACCGGTGGCGCGCGCAAGTACCTGATGGGCCTGGTGTCGAACTTCTCCGAGGCGGATGCGATCGCGATCAAGGAGATCGAGAAGACCACCAACCACGACGTGAAGGCGGTCGAGTACTGGATCAAGTCGAAGTTCGACGCACGGCCCGAGCTGATGGCCGCGGCCGAGTTCGTGCACTTCGCCTGCACCAGCGAAGACATCAACAACACCAGCCATGCGCTGCAGATCCACGCTGCGCGCGACCAGGTCGTGCTGCCTGCGCTCGACGGCCTGATCGCCAAGCTGCGCGAGATGGCCAGCCAGTTCGCCGACGTGTCGATGCTCTCGCGCACGCACGGGCAGACCGCAAGCCCGACGACCGTCGGCAAGGAGATCGCCAACGTGGCGGTGCGCCTGGCCAAGGCGCGCACGCAGATCGCCAGCGTGCAGCTGCTGGGCAAGATGAACGGTGCGGTGGGCAACTACAACGCGCACATGGCCGCCTGGCCCGAATTCGACTGGGAAAGCTTCAGCCGCAAGGTGATCGAGACGCCGACGCCGCTCGGCCTGGGCCTGACGTTCCAGCCCTACAGCATCCAGATCGAACCCCACGACTACATGGCAGAGCTGTTCGATGCCGTCGCGCGCGCCGACACCATCCTCATCGACTTCTCGCGCGACATCTGGGGCTACGTGAGCCTCGGCTACTTCAAGCAGCGCCTGAAGAAGGGCGAGATCGGCTCCAGCACGATGCCGCACAAGGTCAACCCGATCGACTTCGAGAACGCCGAGGGCAACCTGGGCCTGGCCAATGCGGTGCTGCGCCACCTGAGCGAGAAGCTGCCGATCAGCCGCTGGCAGCGCGACCTGACCGACAGCACGGTGCTGCGCAACATCGGCGTGGCCTTCGGCTACGCCACGCTGGCCTACGCGAGCCTGGCCACCGGCCTGGGCAAGCTCGAACTCAACGAAGAAGCGCTGGCCGAAGACCTCGACGCCTCGTGGGAAGTGCTGGCCGAGCCGATCCAGACCGTGATGCGCCGCTTCGGCGTGCAGGGCGCCTACGAGCAGCTCAAGGAAGTGACGCGCGGCAAGACGGTGACCGCCGAGGCCCTGCACGGCCTGATCCGCTCGCTCGACATTCCGGAAGAGGAAAAAGTCCGCCTGCTTGCAATGACGCCCGCCAGCTACATCGGCAAGGCGGCCGAGCTGGCGCGGCGGGCCTGATGGCACTGAAGTCCACCATCTTCAAGGCCAGCCTCGCCGTCGCCGATATCGACCACGGCTACTACGCCGACCATGCGCTGACGCTGGCGCGGCATCCGAGCGAGAACGACGAGCGCATGATGATCCGGCTCATCGCGCTGGCGCTCAATGCCTACAAGCTGCAGAGCGTGTGCGACGGCGACGGCGTGCTCGCGTTCGGCGCGGGCCTGTCGAACCCCGATGACCCTGACGTGTCGCTGCGCGACTTCACCGGCCGCACGCGCGTGTGGATCGAGGTCGGGCAACCCGAAGAAAAGCCGCTCATCAAGGCCTGCGGCAAGGCCGATGAAGTGCTGCTGTACTGCTTCAGCCATGCCGCCGGGATCTGGTGGAAAGGGATCGAGAACAAGCTGACCCGCCCGCAGAACCTGCAGGTCTGGCGCGTGCCGAGCGAGACCTCGCAGGCGCTCGCGAAACTCGCCCAACGCAGCATGCACCTGCAGGCAACGATTCAGGAAAACACGCTCACGCTGGGCGACGGCGCAGAGAGCATCGACATTGAACTGCAGCGCTTGAAGTAGGCGCGACCCTTTCGCAAGACACCGCAGGACCGGCTTTGCCGGACTGCTGGTGTGGCCCCCAGCCGGGGGTTGGCGCAGCGGACACGAAGTGCCGCGCAGCCTGGGGGCGAGCCCCACTCACCGCATCATTTCGCCGCAGTGCCAGCACTGCTCGAAGCCGCCCTCGATCTTCTCGCCGCACACGCAATGCCAGAGGCGCTGGGGCCGGTTCTGGACGGCGGCGAGCGCGCGCTGTGCGAGCGCGAACTGATCTTCGTCGTCGATCCAGATCTCGGGCAGGCACTGGTCGGGCGGCAACTGGCCCATCACCGCACCGAGGAATTCGCGCTGTACCGTGGCAGCAATGCCGTCCTCGCGCAGCGCGTGCACCCAAAGCGTCGCGATCGCGAGGTTGGGGGCTTGCGCGAGGCGTCGCATGTCAGGCCGGCGCGTCGGCCACGGGGTCGTCGTCGGGCCAGACCGTGTCGGCCTCGCGAGCCCGCTCGGCATACCTGTTGAAGCGCCACGCCGTGTCTTCCATCGTGATGCGTCGCCAGGTGACGCGCTTCTCGGCGGGCGACATCGCGGGCCAGTGCTGGACTTCGTTGAAGCTTCGGCCACAGCCCTTGCACTCCTCGTCGCCCTGGCTCGTGGAGCAGATCGCGATGCACGGCGTGTCGGGCGTGCTGTCATACCAGGCGAGCCAGGCGGCCCACGCCTCGGCCGGAAAACCGACTTCGTCGACCTCGTCCTCGTGGTGGTAGACCATGAGCGCATACACCTCGGCGAGCGCACGGATCTCGGGCGCGAGGGTGATGCCGTCGGGCGAGGGCTTTCGCTCGCGCCAGTGGTTGATGGCGGCCTCGATGTCGGTGATGTGTAGGGCGGCCATGCGCAGACGGAAACGGTGGGCGGCCATCATAGACGGGCAATTCCCCGCGGACCCAAAAGGGATTCCAGGTTGTCACCGCCTAACCCCGATGCTCTAATCCGCGGCACGAAGGGGAGTAGCTCCCGCCTGGTGTCCACGACGCCGGGTATCGACCGGTCGTCAATACGAAGCAACAACACTTCCGGCCTGTCGGGCAGCGCGTTTCATCGCGCGCTGTCGAGCAAGACCTTCGATTTGAACCCGTGATGGTTTGGTCGAAGCGTATGCAGCCCCCCGGAGTCTCCGGTCCTTCTTTCACGCGCTTCATCCACCCTGGCGGAATGAATCGAAACGCATAAGAGGACAGTATGGAAGCATTCATGACCCCGGAGTTCTGGGTCGCAGTCGGTCAGATCATCATGATCGACATCCTGCTCGGCGGCGACAACGCGGTCGTCATCGCGCTGGCTTGCCGCAAGCTGCCGCCGCATCAGCGCACCAAGGGCATCCTGTGGGGAACGGCGGGCGCGATCATCCTGCGCGTCATCCTGATCTTCTTCGCGCTCACGCTGCTGGCCATTCCGTTCCTCAAGCTGGTCGGCGCCGCGCTGCTGGTGTGGATCGGCGTCAAGCTGCTGGCACCCGACCACGACGACCCGCACGGCAGCATCCAGGGCAGCGACAAGCTGTGGGCTGCCGTCAAGACAGTGATCATTGCCGACCTGGTGATGAGCGTGGACAACGTGATCGCGATCGCCGGTGCCGCTCAGGGTGCCGGCCAGGCCCACCAGATGCCGCTCGTGATCTTCGGCCTGCTGGTGAGCATCCCGATCATCGTCTGGGGCAGCCAGCTGGTCATCAAGCTGATGGACCGCTTCCCGGTCATCATCACCGCAGGCGGCATGCTGCTGGGCTGGATCGCCGGCACGATGGCCGTGTCCGACCCCGCCGTGGCCAACATGACGGCCTGGACCTGGGTGCCGAAGGTGCCGCAGACGGACACGATCAAGTACGCCGCCGGCATCGCAGGCGCGCTCCTGGTGCTGGCCCTCGGCAAGTGGATCGCCTCGCGCCGTCCGAAGCCGCAGGAAGTGACGCACGCCTGATTCCCACCGACCCGCTTTTTTGAAGGAGCATCCCATGGAAAAGACCATCCTGTACGTGGACGACGCGGCCTATGCGCGTGACTTCATGGCGCGCCATTCGGCCGACGCCGCGTCTTCGCAAGCCCCGCGGCATTGGGTGCTGGTGGCGTGTGCGCCGCGCATGACGCACCGCATCAGCAAGTGGGTCAGCCACAGCGCGCGCGAGAACTGGCGCGGCAAATGGATGGCGAAGGTGGAAGACCAGCTGGTGCCGCTGCTCGAGGCCGGTGGCAACGAGGTGACGACGGTGCTGGCCAAGGGTCCGCTGACCGACCTGACCCAGCAGCTGCGCCTGACGCACGGTGCGGCGGACGTGATCGATGCGCGCCGCCCGAAGATCGGCGTGGACCTCGAACCGGTGGCGCCGGGCGTGACGCCGGCAAGCTCAGGCTGGGCGGTGCCGGGTGCAGTGGTGAGCATGGGCGCGCTGCTGATCATGGCGAACGAGCTGTCCGAATAAGCCTCCGGCGGCGCCGACAAGCGGTATCCTGACCGCATGCGACTCCTCATCAAATGGCTGCTCAGCGCGCTCGCGCTGCTGGCAGTGACGTACCTCTACAGCGGTGTGCAGGTGACCAGCTTTTCGTCCGCGCTGATCGCCGCCGCCGTGATCGGGCTGCTCAACATGATCGTGCGCCCGGTGCTCGTCGTGCTGACGCTGCCGGTCACGATCGTCACGCTTGGGCTGTTCCTGTTCGTGATCAACGCGTTGATGTTCTGGTCCGCATCGGGACTGCTCAACGGCTTTCACGTCAACGGTTTCGCCGCGGCCCTGAGCGGCTCGCTGCTCTACTCGGTGCTCGGCGTGATCATCGAAACAGCGCTCGGCGGGCTCTTCTCCAAACGCTGACCCGCCAAGGCTTCCGGCTCACTTCAGGGGCGGCTCTTCCGCCTGCTGGCGCACGAGTGCATCGACCGCGCGGGCGCGGGTGTCGATGATCGACGCAGCAAAGTGATCCACCGGCTTGCCCTCCCGTGCCAGCTTGAGCGACAACTCCTGCGCCGCCTTGTAGCGGTCGCGCGCACCGGGGTAATCGAGGATCGCGACGTTGGCCTCGGCGTCGGCAGCAATCGCCTGCACCGGATCTCCCGCCGCATCGTAGAGGCTGCCGAGCGCACGCCATGCCGTCGCGTCGCGCGGGTGCGTGGCGGTCCAGTCGCGCAGTGGCGCAAGCATCGGCGCCGGATTGCGGGTGACGACTGCGGCCTGCGAGGTCAGCAGCATCTCGGGCCGGTCCTTGGCCTTCACGTTCAGCAGGCTCGCTGCCTTCGCGGGATTGCCCGCCGCCAGTTCGATCTCGGCCGACAACAGCCGCGCGAGCCGCGACGCGGCGACGTCGTTCGCGGTGCGCGCGACCAGACGCTCGACCATCGCGCGCGCTGCCTTGACATCGCGCAGCGCGCTGGCGGACAACGCCGCCGCATAGAGCATGCCGGCCTGTTGTGCCGGCGCGGCCTTCGCGGCTTCTGCGCTGCTGCCGGCCTCGACCCATTGGCGCAGCACATCGGGCCCGGGGCGCGTGAGCACGCGTGCGCGTGACGCGATCATCGCGTGGTCCATGGCAAGCGTCATGCCGGGCGTGGCCGTGACCGCATTCGGCGACCCGGCACCGGGCATGGCGACCGAAGTCGATGTCGGCACGGCGCGCCCGGACGCCGATTCCGCGGTCGTGTCCCGGAACTGGAACCGGCCCTGCATGTCGGCGATGCGCTCCGTGTTCATCGGGTGGCTGCGCAGGTAGGGGTACGAGCTGTTGTCGTTCAGGCGTGCCGCGAACTGCAGTTTCTCGAACATCGACGCCGCGCCACGCGGGTCGTAGCCAGCCTGCGTCATCACGCCGAAGCCGACGCGATCGGCCTCGCGCTCCATGTCGCGAGAGAAAGAAAGCTGGCTCTGCATCGCGTAGGCCTGACTGCCCATCAAGACCGCCTGGCCGGCATCGCCGCTCTTGCTCTTGGCGGCCGCCAGCAGGCCCAGCACCATGGCAGCGAGGAGGAGCGGCGTGTTCCGGGCATTTCGGTCCAACATCCGCGCGATGTGGCGCTGCGTGACGTGCGAGAGCTCGTGGCCGAGCACCGTCGCCAACTCATCGCGGCTGCCGATCACGGCGACCAGCCCGAGGTGCAGTCCGAGATACCCGCCCGGCAAGGCGAAGGCGTTGATGCTGGGGTCGCGGCCCAGCAGCACCTGCCACGCGAAGCGCTCGTCGAGTTCGGGCGTCAGCTCGCCGCGCACGCGGGCCGAGGCCAGCAGCTTTTGCCAGATCTCCTGCGTGTATTCGACGATGACGGGGTCGTCAATATAGTCGGTGTCTCGGTACAGCTCGCGCGCGATCTGGTCGCCGAGACGGCGCTCGGCGGCGGCTGTCATCTCGCCGCCATCGCCCATGCCGGGGATCAGCTGGGCACGCGCCGCGGTCGGCGCCAGCACCTGGCACGCGATCAGAACGCTTGCGCACAGCGCGCGGAGCAGGGGCATCGGAGCCCGTCGGGGCCTGGAAATCGACATCAAGCTTGGCATCCTTTTGCGGGACTCGGGCTCGTATGATGCGGCGACCCGCCGACAGTTCACACCCGCTCCACCATGTCTTCACTCACCCATTTTGACGCGCACGGCCAGGCCCACATGGTCGACGTCGCCGGCAAGGCCGCGACGCACCGCGTGGCCGTCGCGACCGGCCGCATCGAGATGCAGGCTGCAACGCTCGCGCTCATCGAGACAGGGACCTCCAAGAAGGGCGACGTGCTCGGCATCGCCCGCATCGCCGGCATCCAGGCCGCAAAGAAGACCAGCGACCTGATCCCGCTCTGCCATCCGCTGGCGTTGACGCGCGTCGCCGTGGCCTTCGCGATCGCCGGACCCGATGGCGGCTGCGCGCCGCAGGTGGCCTGCACCGCGACCGTCGAAACCGTCGGCCCGACGGGGGTGGAGATGGAAGCGCTCACGGCGGTTCAGGTCGCGCTGCTCACCATCTACGACATGTGCAAGGCGGTGGACCGCGGCATGACGATCAACGGCGTGCGGGTGCTCGAGAAGCACGGCGGGAAGTCGGGAAGCTATCTGGGAGAAGTGCCCGGCGCGCCCGACGGCCCTGTTAACCAGCGCGCATAGTCATCCGGATAGGCCGCCTTGAAACGCTCCGCCTGCGCGAAGGCCTCGTCCTGCCGCCCGAGCATCGTCGCGCTCTCGATCAGCTTGATGACCACTGAAGGTTCGGGTGAGAAGTGCAGCGTGCGTTCGGCCATCGCGTGCACTTCGGCTGCGTTGGCGCGGGTCAGCGGGGTGAGCGCCAGCGCGGCGAAACGCACCTCGTTGGCATAGAGCCACGATGGCTGGATCCTGGCGAGCGTGTCGTCCCGGTACGCCGGCAAACGGTCTTCACTCGCCAGATAGATCTGGCTCACCCGTGTGTAGTCCCAGCCGGCGTAGCCTACGAAGGCCAGCAGGCCAGCCGCCGCGAGCGCGGTCACCCAACGGGTCGTCCGCCCCGCCCGCGGCGATGCAGCTTCCGGGCGCGTGGCCCACAGCATGCCGAGGCACAGACCGAACACCAGCTGGAACGGCCCGTACCAGAGCGGGTATTCGAGCAGGCTGTGCAGCACGATCATCGCGAACAAGCCCCACACCATGAGGCGCCCCGGATCGCGCTCGCGCCACGGCCGGGCCGCGATCACCAGCCACGCGAAGCCGCCGCAGATCAGCACGGCGGCGGGCACGCCCAGTTCCACCGCCAGGTGCAGTGGCAGGTTGTGCGCGTTGTCGAGGATCTCGACGAAGCGAGGGCCGGGGTAGAGCGTCGAGTAGTGCGCGAAGCTGAGCTCGCCCCAGCCCCAGCCGGTCAGCGGGCGCTGCGCGATCAGCGACAGGACGTTGCCCCAGAGCAGCAGCCGGCTGTGACCGACCGGAGCACCCTCGCGCAAGCGCTCCGCCATGCCTTCCACGCCGCCGCCCGCCAGGTGCGGCAAGGTCCAGCCAGCGACGAAGTACAGGGGAATCAGCGCCAGCAAGAGCATCGGGGGCGGCAAGCGCCTGTCGCGCCACGCGACGTAAGCCCCGATGCCCGCAACCAACATCCACTGCAGCAAGCCGGTGCGCGAAGTTGCGGCGGCCTGGGCAATGAGCAGGAGCAGCCCCGACGCCAGCAGCACCGCGCGTCGACGGGCCGAAGGCGACATCGCATAGAGCCACAGCAGGGCCACCAGCGCCATGCTCAACAGCGTGGCGAACTGGTTGCGCTGGCGCAGATTGCCGTACGCCTGGCCGACGGCCGGCGCGGTCGTCCAGGGGGCGAGCCATTCAGCGTGGCCGTAGTACTGGAGCAGGCCGAGCACGGCGCTGGCGAGTCCGGCGGAGAGGAGGCCGCAGGCGAGTGCCATCGGTCCGCCCTGACGACCCATGCGCGCGCCCACGAGCGAAGCACCGGCCACGACGGCAATCGAGCCCAGCGCTGCCACCCAGAAAACGAAGACGCGGCCGCGAAGAACGAGCAGACAGCCCGCGAACAGCGCCAACCACAGAATGATCCGCCAGTCCGGCCGGGCAGGACCGAATCGGGAAAGCCACAACAGCGCAGCTGCGCAAGCCCAAGCGAAAAGCAGTTGCAGTGCGCTGGCGGAAGGGCCGGCGACGAACGGAAAGAGAAATGGCAGGGCTAGGAGTAAGACCCGCGTGACGCGGGTGGCCAAGGCCAGCCGCGCGACTGCAACGTGGTGAGACATTTGTGGCATTTTGCCGAGACCGATGGAGCGCACTGGACAGACGGTCGGTTGCCAGGGATCAGCGGCTTCGCAATTCGACACAGTTGCAACTATCCTGTGACAATTGACGACTCCGTCTCCGCACGCTGCTTCGCCCTGACTTGAAAGGTACTTCCTTTGACGCGCTTCGCCTGCCGCTGGGCTTCGCCCACCACTCGCCAAACCGGCTTCACGCTTATCGAAGCGATGGTGGTCGTGGCGTTGGTGGCGATTCTCGCTGCGCTGGCAGTGCCGTCTTTCAACACCATGATTGCCAATCAGCGGCTGGCATCGGCTACGCAGGAACTCCAAACACTGCTTCAGTTCGCACGCGCAGAGGCTGTCTACAAGCGTACGCAAAGCAGCGTGACCGCCGCAGGGCAAGTGTGGCAAGCCAAGGTAGGCACGCAGATCTTGCGCGAAACAACGGTCCCCGACTCGGTCACCGTTGCGCCGGGTTCGGCCAACGGTGTGGTGTTTGACGTCATGGGCGTCGCCAAGCCTGCCGCAGGCAACGCCCCCTATGTATTGACCTTTTCTGCGACTCAGGCCACTCGCGTCCAATGCCTCAGCGTGACCGGGACCGGCTTGGTCCGCCAGACACGCTTGGCCACAGGTCAATCGTGCACCTGAAATCATGGCTCCTTCATCACGCTCCATTTCCATGCTTCTCCGTCGCTCTCCATCCTCGACCTCACAACAGGGGTTCAGCCTCATCGAAGTGCTGGTCGCGGCACTGCTCGTGAGCATCGGCTTGCTGGGTGCAGCGGGCATGCACATGCGCGCCATCGAATACACCGTGGACACCGAACGGCGCCAGATGGCCGCGATGGTCGCAGCGGAACTGATGGAGACGATGCGCGGTGACACAGCCACCGCGCTGCTGGCCAGCGGACAACCCAAGACCGACCTGGGCGGTTACACGAAGCAGACCGGGACGGCGCTGCCGACCAGCGCGAATGCAGACTGTCAACCGCTTGCCTCTGAGCCAGCCAAGCGGCTAGGTTGCTGGGGCAACCGCGCGAAGCAGGTCATCCCCGAACTGACCGACTCTCTCATCACGAGCAACTTCTCCATCGGCGCGGACGCGGTCAGCGGCGTGATCTCGATCACGGTGGCTTGGCCTGTCAAAAAAGGGCAGTGCCTGGACGGCAACGACAATGAATATTGCAGCTTCACACTCCAGTCCCGGCTTTGAGCCGCAGCGGATCGCCGGCGCCCTGACCAGGGAGCGCGGTATGTCTCTGGTGGAAATCATGGTGGCCATGGCCATCGGCCTGTTCATCGTGCTGGTCGCGACCACGCTCTATTTGAACGGGTCCGCCAACGTGGGATTCCGGATGGGCCAAAGCGAAAACCTGAGCAATGGTCGCTACGCCCTGAACGCGCTGGACAGCGAATTCACGAAGGTCGGCTATCGACGCGACCCGACGCAGCCGATGGACAACGCCTTTCCTGCCGACGCGGGCGCGCTCCCGAACGGCTGCACGTTCACCGTGGGCCAGGCGATCTATGTGACAACCGGCGGTGAACTGTGCATCCGCTTTCAGGCACGGGATAACACCGAAAAGGATTGCGCGGGATCTGCGGCCGGCATTGCTGGATTGACGGCTTACGAACCACCCGCCGTCCCCGCACTGGGAGCCGGTATGTTCGTCGAGAAGTATTTTCTGCAAAACGGCGCACTGGTCTGCCAAGCCGGTAACTCGGTGGCCACCGCGGCAGTACCGGTGGCAGACGGCGTGCGCGACATCCTGTTCGAGTTCGGCGTTGGCAAGAACACAGACTCGTTGGCCGAGCGCCGGGTCGAAAGTTTCAAGACCACCGTTCCCACCTCCACCGAATCGATCCGCTCCTTGCGCTACGCCGTTTTGCTGGCAAGTTCGGCCAAGGGCCTCACAGCCGGCATGGAATCTTCCGTCTGCACGCGTTGGACACAGCTGGGCGGCACCGCAGCCAGCTGCGACACCAGCCAAGGTCAGCTCTACCAGCTGGCCAGCGGCTCCCTCACCCTGAGAAACCTGATGCCATGAGAGCGCCCCTTACTTTCAAGCGCCGTCGCCCGACTTCGAAGGCGCGCCAGGGCGGCGCCGCCCTGTTCGTCTCCATGATCATGTTGCTGCTGATGCTGATGCTGGCCGTGGTCGGCATGCGCACCGTCACGCTCGAATCCCGCATCGCCGGCAACGTGCTCGAGAGCCAGCGCCTGCAGGAAACCGCCGATGGCACGCTGCGCGAAGGTGAGCGCGTGATCCAGCAGTACGGCATTTCGCTGGCCCAGTGCGCGGCCGGTGCAACCAGCCCTCTTACTGCCGGTACCCCCTGCTTCATCTCGGAGGCCCGCACCGATCCGATGGGCTTGAGCAGCACATTCAGCGTCAGCACCAAGGCCACGGGGTTTTCGAATCCTTACGGCTATTGGTATCCCCGCTACATCTCGACGCTGTGCCCCAAGGGCTCCAGCGCGACGGCGGCGCTGGAAGCCGCCAACACCGGCTGCACCGAGTTCTACGAAGTCAACAGCCAGGCCACGTTGGCGAGCAATGGCTTCAAGTCGTGCGGCCCCGACGCGCTCTGCCTGCGTTCCGCAGTCAATCTGTTCATCAAGTAACCCAGGAGAGCCGCCATGGTTCGCCACACCTCCAAACGCCTGCCCTTCCGCTTGATCCATGCCATTGGCCTGGCGGCGGCTTTCGTGGCCTTGCTGGCCGGCCAGCACCTGGCCACGGCGCAGAGCATCGGCGACACGGCGCTCGCGCAGAGCCCGCTGTTCGTCAGCGAAAGCTACCCGCCGTTGAACATGCTGGTCATGGGTCGAGACCACAAGCTGTACTACGAGGCCTACAACGACGCGTCCGACCTCGATGGCGACGGCGTGATCGACGTGGGCTACAAGCCCAACCAGATCGACTACTACGGCTACTTCAACAACAACGCCTGCTACAACTACAACAACGACAAGTATGTGCCGGTAGCAGCTGCGACCGGGGCCAGGAAGAAGCAATGCGACGGCACCACCTGGAGCGGCGACTTCCTGAACTACCTGACCACCTCTCGCATGGATGCCATGCGGCGGGTGCTGTACGGCGGCAAGCGCGTCGAAGACTCCACGACCAGTACCGTCCTGCAAGGCGCCGACATGCCGCGCGATGCGCACAGTTGGGGCAAAGCCTACGATCCCGCCAAGGATCTGGTGAATTACAAAATCGAGGATTACGCCCCTCTGCAACAACCGGCTGCCAACACGCGTCACCTGTTTGCAGTGACCGCGTTACAGAATGGCAGTAGCGGGGTGGGTCCCTCCGTTCTGCGCGTGCTCAACGACTCCCGATTCCAGATTTGGGAATGGGTATCGAAGGAACAGCCCGTGGCCCAGGACAAGTGCATCGACAGCGGCACCAATTGCGAGCAATCTGGCGGCTCGCTGTTTGACCTGTTGCCGTCCAGCGCCTATCAGAACCTCACCATCAAGACGTGGAAAACCGGCGGCGGGATACCCATTACGAAGACGGCGATGGATGCGTTCTTCATAACGAATGGGACACCGGGCAACCTGTGCGGCACTGGTTCGCTCAGCGTGATCAACACGACGGGTCCAGGCAACAATCCGTTCGTGCCTGGCGCGAATGCGTGCAGCCAGGATAACTACATCACTGAAATCACCGGGCAGATCTACATTCCTGCGGCGGCGAGCTACACCTTCGCGGTCGATGGTGACGATGCCGTGGATGTCTCTATAGACAGCGGTGTTCCGATCGGGTGGTATGGCGGACACGGCAGCAATCGGACCCAGTCCAGCTTGGACAGCCATTCCGGGTCCGTTACCTTCGCCAGCGCGGGTTGGAAAACTATCAAGTTCCGCCATGTCGAAGCCTCGGGCGATGACAACTGGGGCCTCGCGTTGAAGTCCACGCGCCCCGACAGCAAGATCGTCGATCGGAAGATCCGGGTGGAAGCGTGTTCCAGCACCAACGCAGCCTTGCGCGAATCGACCTGCAAGGCCTATCCGAACAACGGCGGCACCGCCATCTATAAGCCGACCGGTTTGTTACACGATTTCGGCGAAAACGAAAAGATGTACTTCGGCCTGATGACGGGTTCGTACCAGAAGAACATTTCCGGCGGCACGCTGCGTCGCAACGTGAGCAAGTTCACCGAAGAAATCAATCTGCAGACAGGTCAGTTCGACACCACGGTCAACGGCATGGTCGCCAACATCGACCGTCAGAAAACGATCGAATACAACGGCTCCACTTACTACAACTGCGGTTGGGTCACCAACGGCCCGCTCAGTGCGATGGACGATCCGTCGAAATGCGCCATGTGGGGCAATCCGGTCGGCGAAATGATGTTCGAGACGATGCGCTACTTCTCGGGGGCCTCCGGCGCGCACAGTCAGTACGACTACACCAACGCCGGGTCCAAAGACAATGCTCTGAACCTTTCCAAGCCGGTCTGGACACCGCCTTACGCGACCAAGGCCAACCAGGGTGGCGGCTTCCAGTACTGCGCTCGCCCCGTGATGACGGTGCTCAGTGACATCAATCCGTCATACGACTCCAAGATGCCGGGCAGCCGTTACCAGGACATCGCGCCCAGTGCGGGCAGCCTTAGCGGCTTCAATGTCGCAACCGAAGTTCAGGCGATTGGTGCGGCCGAGGGGCTCCACGGCAAGAACTACTTCATCGGGCAGTCAACGGCCACCAATGCCGACTCTGCACCCACGGTGAAGCGGGTGGACGACCTCTCGTGGGTCCGTGGCCTGTCTCCGCAAGAGCCCAGCAAACAAGGTACCTACAACTCCGCAGGCGTCGCGCGCTTCGCGGCCAACAACTCGCTCTTTGGCAACGACAAGGGCAAGAACCGTCTCATGACCTACTCGGTGGCCCTTGCATCGCCACTGCCCGAAATCCGCTTTCCGGTCGGTAACGGCAACTTCGTGACCATTGCACCATTTGCCAAGTCCGTGACCGGCAGCGGCATCGACCCCCTCAAGTTCGCACCGACCAACCAGATCGTGGACTACTACGTCGATCGCATTGCCAACACGGGCGTCGCCGACAAGGATCTCACGATCAACGCTGGACGCCCCTTTGCAGAATTCCGCATCAATTACGAAGACGTCGAGCAGGGTGCCGATCACGACATGGACGCGATCTCCCGCTACACCGTGGCGCTGCAGGCAGACGGCACGGTCAAGATCGACATGGTGTCGGAATACGCCGCCGGTGGCATCGGCCAGCACCAGGGCTACGTGATCTCGGGCACGAATCAGGATGGCATGTACCTGGAAGTGCGTGACAAAGACACGGCGTCCGTTTACTACTCGCTCAATACGCCGCAAGGCCGGCTCCCGGGCTATTGCGTAGGGAAGTCCAACGACGCCGAGTGCCAGAACCTGCCTCTCACCGCCAGCCGGACCTTCACGCCCAGCACCACCAGCGACTCGGGCAGCTTCCTGAAGAACCCGCTGTGGTATGCCGCCAAGTACGGCATGCCGGGGCGTGACCCGACCGCCGTGATTGGCGATCCGGACAACTACTTTTTGGTGACCAACGCCACCACGCTGAAAGACAAGTTGACCAAGGCCTTCAACGACATCGTGCAGAACACCAACTCGGTGACCGCAGTGTCGGTGGACGTGCCCGGCGGCACCATTACTGCGGGAGCCGATATCTATCGCACTCGCTTCGAGGCCGAAGGCTGGACCGGCGACGTGATCCGCGAGAAGCTGACGGAAAGCGTCACAGGGCTGAACTATGTACGGCAGTGGAGCGCGGCTGAGAAGCTCGCGCCCCGCGCCGCGACCCGGAAAATCCTGTACTCGGGCGCAGGTGCCGCCACCCCCGTGCTTCGTCCCTTCACCTACACCGACATCCTGGGGCAAGCGGCGGACGTGGCTTGGCTCAACGCGCTCAACCTCAATCCATCGACTGGGCAGAACGACTCGAAGGCCGCAGAACGCATCAGCTTCCTGCGAGGCGAAACCGAAACCTTGCGCACCCACAAGAAGCTGATCGGCGGGCAGCCCAATATTCTGGGCGACATCGTCAACTCTTCGCCGCTTCGCGTGAACGGTCCGCTCTACAGGGGGTCGGCTGCTGACGCGCTGGAAGGTTCGGGCAGCAGCTACGCAACCTTCGCCACTGGTCAGATCGGCAAGCCCGAAATGATCTACGTGGGCGCCAACGACGGCATGCTGCACGCGTTTCGTGCCGCCACCGGCGAGGAAGAATTTGCATACATCCCCACCGCGCTGCGCAGCAGCCTGAACTTGCTGACCGCATCGAACTATGGCGCCAAGGACGGCACGCCGCATCGCTACTACGTCGACGGCACGCCTGTGACCTCCGACGTGTATTTCGGGGGTGCCTGGCACAAAGTGCTGATCGGCAGCCTGGGCGCAGGTGGGCGGCAGATCTTCGCGCTTGAGATCACTGACCCCACTGCACCCAAATTGCTGTGGGAGTTCGGGATGGACCAGGACACCAGGATGGGCAACTCGCTGGCTCAACCGACCATCGCACGCCTCAACGACCCCACCTCGGGCAAAGGCAAATGGGTAGCCCTGGTGCCCAACGGCTACCAAGGGGCCAACAGCGGCACGGGCGAGGCGAGCATGTTCGTGCTCGACATTTCCAACGGCAGCGTCATCAAGCGCTTCGACGTGGCGGGCGGGATGACCAACGCCGAACTGACCGCATCGCTGCCCCTGGGCAATGGCCTGTCGCGTGCGCTGGCCGTGGACGGCAACCGCGATGGCAAGGTCGACCTCGCCTATGCGGGCGATCTGGCCGGCAACATGTGGCGCTTCGACATGCGCAGCGGCAACAGTGCCGACTGGTCGGTCCAGAAGCTCTACACGGCCAAAGATGCCAACGGCGTGCGCCAGCCCATCACGGCCGCACCGTATGTGGTGGATCACCCCACGGGCACGGGCGACCTGGTCGTCTTCGGCACCGGACGCCTGCTCACGGCGAGCGACAAGAGCAACCTGCAAAAGCAATCCGTGTACGGCATCTGGGACCGCTACACCGTTCCTGGCGCCGCCGCACCCACGCCTCTGCCGACGGTGGCCAAAGCGAGAACGGATCTGCAAAGCCAGACCTTCACCGAGCTGGTCGCGAACTCCGGCAACTACGGGCTTTCCAGCAATACCGTGCAATGGCGCAAGACCAACGCGGTGGGCAATGGCGACACCTCCGTCGAGAAATGGGGTTGGTACGTCGACCTGCCACGCGACGGCGAAAAGATGACGTACGAAATGACGCTCTACGGAAAGGGCCTCTTCCTGTCGACAGTCCGGACCTCCGAAGATCCGTGCACTGCCGGCTTGACCGGTACGCTCTATGCCATCGACCCGGCTGCCGGTGGGCAGACAAAGTATGTGGTTTTCGACATGAACGCCGACGGCGTGTTCAACGCAGCCGATGCCGTTGGAGGCTCTACAGTCAGTGGCACCCAAACGGGCGCCGGCAAGCAAACTATTCGCGCAGGTCGTGTGTTTGACCCGAACGCGAATGCTGAGAAGCGAATCAACTCCGGTGTGGAGTTCGGTCGACAGAGCTGGCGCCGTCAGCCGCCGAACTGAGCGGTCAGGCACTAGGCCAATCAAAATCAATGGAGAAATTGATGCGCAATGATGAAAACGGATTCACCCTGATCGAGCTGATGATTGTCGTGGCGGTCATTGCTGTGCTCTCGGCCATCGCTTATCCGTCTTATCAAGAATACGTGATGCGCTCACGACGGGCCGACGCTCAGAGCTTGCTTAATGAAGCAGCCGCGCGGCAAGAGCGATGGCGGGCACAAAACGGTGGTTACATGACGGGCGCAACTGCGACGGATATTGCCAAGCTAAAGCTGTCACGCGTTGACAGATCGGAGAATGGCTACTACACGATAGGCATCGCTGTGGTCGCCAACGATGGCGGGTATACGCTAACAGCGACACGGGCGGGGCCGCAAACGTCCGATAAGAGATGTGGTGATTTCACCTTGGATGCAACTGGCAAAAAAGGCATCGCAGCTAGTACACCAGGCACTGTAGATCAATGCTGGAAATAGTCGGCGCCAAGTAAAATTGCCATTGTTAAAGATCAAAACACTAAAAACCCCAATTGGCTGGACCAGCCCATTTGAGCATTGCGTTGAATTTTCGAAACATGTCAACCAAAAAATAAATCCTGATTTTTGGCGAATCACACTAGTTCGGCTTCGCGGTAGCAACTAAAAACACATTTTTACCGAATAATCGGCCAAAAACGAGATCGCCAATTTTAGATGCCGGCAGTATCCACCGATCGTAGATTTTAAGACTACGTATTGAAGGTTTTTCCATTGCCCCTGACAACATCTTAAATGCCAATGTAGCAAAAAAACCTGCGCTGTCTTTATAGTTGCAATTTATAACTTCAAAGCCCGCAGCAGTTACGCGACGCCTCAATTCAGCGCGAGTATAGCGCCGGTAATGCCCCACTGTAACGTCCATATTGCTCCACAGAATTGGCATTGCGGGCAGAAACAAAATCAGTCGACCACCCGGAACTAAATGATTGCGAAGTTCGCACAGCATTTGCACGTCGTCCTCAATGTGCTCCAGCACATTAGAGCTAAAAATGACATCGAGTTTTATCGAAACGTCAGCCAAGCTTCTATGAACTTCAAATCCAGCTTCTTTACATTGATGGCGAAGCGCTGCGTCTAGCTCAACTGCAATCGGCAAGATGCCAAATCTTTCCCTAAAAATTATACTTAGAACTGCCGCTCCGCACCCGAAGTCCATAAAGCGCTTACCCTCTTTAACAGGCACCGCCTTGTGGATCATATTGGCTATCCAAGAGTGATATCTGGGCAACTCTTCTCCAACTTCGCGCAAATACTCAACCTGCGCATATGCTGAATTCAGTTCAGTTTGCATCACATTTCCTGATGATTATTTCAAGTACCTACGTTTTGGCATAGGCGGACATTGAACGTTTTCCGGACTCGCCATATCTATATTCAGCTTAGGCAATTCGTTTGCTTCCAAACTTCTTGCGCTACTGGCATACATCGTTTCGTTAACAACATACAACTCATTTGACGTATTGAAGTATGTTCTGGCCAGTACTCCGTTGACTATTGTCGTATTCGTACCGCGCGGAGAAAAATTCGACGGGCACAATTTCTCCCAAAACTCAAATATCTTATCGAATCGACTAGTGTATGTTTCTGCAGCAGTTTGCTTTTCAAGTGGGATTCTATGCAGCTTACAGAACAAGAGCTTATAGCCGACTTGCAACTCATTAGCGCGATGTTGGATCGCCTGCTTTCCTTTTAAAGCTCCATAGATGCAGCTTGGAACTTCGTTTATTGTTAAACCGTATGGCGCGATTGTTTCATTAGCCCAACGGAAATTCGAATGTTCCACATCGTTGTTATTGGGGTTGTTATTAGCCAAGGATATAGTGCGCATCAAATACAACGGCCGAGCGTCCGTTGAACTTAATAGTTCCTTAAGGCGCGGTGGCGTGTCTCCACCAAAACCCAATGCATACTGGCCAACAATATTTGTTACAGAGGACTTGCTATTGAGACTCGGTACAATTGCGGCCATCGTTTGATTGTCGGTAGTGATTAGCCTAACCGCTTCAGATGTAATTTCCATTGGCAAATCAAAATCAAACCATTTTCCAGACCAATCAACTGGATCCCATTTTGATAGCCGCCCAAGTTCGCTTACCCCAATTTGCATTAAGACTAAACCCAAACTCAGAGCAAAAACGATTCTTTTGTTAAACCTTAAGAATGCAACTGTGACAAATAGCGGTCCTATCAAAAGCCACAAGGGCATCGCATACCGTCCAATTCGAGAAATGAACATCCAGACGATATAGGAACTTATGAAAAAGAAAGCCACTGCAAGCAATTTTTGATTTACAGCATTTGCTTTTTTTTGAAAAAGCTTTTCAAGGATTGAACGCAATGTCGCAGCGAAAGCCACAACCATTAAAAATCCAAACCGTATGTCTGGCGCTGGACTTTCGGCGTAAATCCAACCTTCCGAGCGCGCCATTTCAAATGGCATCGTCAAGACGCCTAATGCGCCGCCGCCCATGAAGCGAATATCACGAATATTTACCGACGGGTAACCTTCGGCTTTAAATATGCCATTGAAAAAAGGAAAAAATGGGCTTCCAAACTCTGTCCATAGTTTCCAACTCCAGTAGCCATGAGTAACGAGAAAACCGGTAGCCAACCCTATCGTGAGAAAGCCTATCCCAGATGTTAGATGGCGAGCATCTTCACGCTTTATAAGAACATATAATACTGTAGCCCCAAGGGATACAACAAACATCATGTTTGTTAGTTTTAGTCCAGTTGCTATACCTAATAATAGTCCAATGCTAAACAGCGTTTTCCAAACTGTAGAAGCGGGTTTTGACTGACAACTAATCGTCAACTCTAAAGCCCATAGAACCAGGATGCTCGTCAAGACATCATTGAAAGTAGATCCGAATTCTGCCAAAAATAGTGGCGCAACCGAAGCAAGCAAAGTTGCAACAGCAACAATTGATGTTGATGCTGCAGCCGGAAGAATTGCTCGGGAAAGTCGCCAGATAAAGAATATATTTACTGACTGAAGCGTCGCAAGCAGCCCTCCGATTATGAGGTCTGGAACTTCAAATTTAACCAGTAGATAGAATGGCACATACGCGATAGGATTCAAATAAGATTGAATACTTGCAGCAAAAAAATCTTTTCGCCAACGATCTCGAAACAGCAAGTCAGGGCCATAAAAATGGTAATTTATTAAATCCCAGTTCCAGTCTTTTCCTGAGTAAAGCAGCCAGGAGCACCCTAATGCGACAAACAAAAATGTCCAGCCTAGCGCGGTCCATCTGCCCTGCGCTTTGGCCCCTGTGTCTATCTTGATCTGTTCGCAGTTTTGCATGGGCGTTGATTAAGTAAATAAAAAAAAGGCGCACAAGGCGCCTTTTTATATGTTCGCGATATTAACCGCGGCACGATCCGGGAAGATACTTTGGCGCCAAGGTCGTTGCCGGCGTAAGAGTAGTGGAGCCACAGACCCATTTGTAAATGGTTTTACCCACATCGGTATTGGTGAGCTGAGCGGTATCGGTGGAGTAAGGGACCATGGTAATGACCTTGCTGGCAGCGTCTTTCAAGTCCGTGGCAGCTGTGGTAGTGATGACAATCGCGCCAGTGTCGGTCGTTGCAACGCTCTGCACATATTTCGTTGAAGCACCGCTAGCGTTACCTGACTCACATCCCCATGCATTTGCGGCGGGTAAGGTTGTTTTGTTTGCGCTCTGAACGGTTTCGGTGATGCTGGTACGGCATGAAGAGCCGGCCAAAATAGCTTCGGATACTTTTGCGCGGATCGTATAGTCTTGGTAAGCGGGCAGGGCCACAGCAGCCAAAATACCAATAATCGCCACGACGATCATCAATTCAATAAGGGTGAAACCCTTTTGCACGTTGCGTGCGATGGAACGACGGTTCATTTCAAAACTCCAGGTTGGTAAATAAGGCCCGGGATCTGCCCCGGGGCGCTTATCTATCCGCAGCATCTGTGCCACCGTGCCAGAGGCGTCCTACGCAGGGGTTTGTGTGGAGTTGTGCACATTCCGGTTACACGGTGTGACAGATCGCGGCAGTTCGTCGGTACCGGTAGGGTGACAAAATTGTCACGTGCCAGAAATGTCGCTCAAATTTCAAGCACGCCGGCCGCTTGCAACCACCGAATATCGCGCTGCTCCAGCCCCAGCAGTTCCCCGGCGGCGAACGCATCGATCTGGCTCATGATTTCGCCGGTTTCGGCCGGCTTGGTGTGCGTGATGTAGATCGGGTAGCGCCGCCCGGGCGCGATCTGCGCGAGCTCGTGCGCCAGGGTCGCCGGGGAAAGATGAAGGCTGCGCTGCGCCAGGGCCTGCTCCCGGTTGCTGAAGGCGGTTTCGATGACGAGCACGCCGACATCCATGGCGTTGATGCGCTCCCAGAAAGGGGCGTTGCGTTCGGTGTCGCCGCTGAACACCCAGTGCGGCCCGCCTGCGGCGCTGCGCACAGCGTAGCCGCAGGCCGGTACGGTGTGCACGGCAGGCAGCACTTCGAGGTGTTTGAGCAGGCGGCTGCCGAGCTCGAGCTTCTGGCCGACCGCAATGTCGTGAAAACTGACGAACGGTGCTTCGCGGCTCGGGATGCTCGCGAAGTCGGGCCAGATGACGTTGTTGAACACGTGCGCGCGCAGCGCTTCGATGGTGGCGCGCAGGGCGTGCACGCGCAAGGGCTGGTGGCGTCGGCTGGCCACGGCGTCGATCATCAGGGGCAGCGCGGCGACGTGGTCGAGGTGCGAATGGGTGAGCACGACGTCGTCGATGGCCGCCATTTCGTCGAGGGTGAGGTCGCCGACGCCGGTGCCGGCGTCGACCAGCAGGTCGGTGTCGACCAGGAACGAGGTCGTGCGGCAGTCCTTGGCGATGGCTCCAGAGCAACCCAACACGCGTACCTGCATTTTGTGGACCCTCTTGTCAGTCACTTCGTTTCGAACCGGGTTGCGCCATCCCAGTCCAGATCTTTGGGTCGCAACGCCATGGAGGCTAAGCGTTCCGCATACAGCTGGTAAAGGACTTTTTTAGCACACGATGCCAGCAGGGGCGTCAGGAGCGCGCGGCCCGCAGCCCAGTCTTGCGCGCGGTAGGCCACGAGCACCTGGTGCCAGCGGTCGAGCATGGCCTGCCGTTCAGGGCTCAGCGCGGACGAGCGCGCCAGCGGCGCGAAGATCGCCACGGTCTGGGCTTTGCCCTTGACGCGCACGAGGTCGAGTTCCTGCCAGACGAATCCGGGCGCGGCGCGACGGGTGGCGGCGCTGGCGATCACTTCCACGCCGTAGTGGCCGCTCAGGCTTTCGAGGCGCGAGGCCAGGTTGACCGCGTCGCCGACCACCGTGTAGCTGCGGCGAAGCGTGGAACCCATGTCGCCGACGCTCATCGTGCCGGTGTTGATGCCGATGCCCACGCTGATCTCGGGATGGCCGCTGGCGCGGTGCGCTTCGTTGAGGGCGTGCACGGCGGCGGCCATCTCGAGGGCCGCCGCCACGGCGAGGTCGGCGTGATCGGGCGTGTCGACCGGTGCGCCCCAGAAAGCCATGACGCAGTCGCCCATGTATTTGTCGACGGTGCCGCGGTGCGCGCTGATGATCTCGGTCAACCGGCTGAAGACGCGGTTGAGAAAGGCCTGCAGTTCGGTCGGCGCCATCTGTTCCGACAGCTGCGTGAACCCGCGCATGTCGCAGAACATCACGGTGAGCTCCTTGCTCTCGGCGCGCATGCTGTAGCGGCGCGGCGAGGCGAGCATCTCCTGCACCAGCTGCGGCGGCACGTAGGTGCCGAAGAGCTGGGTCAGCCCTCGACGAACGCGCGCTTCCACGAAGTAGCCCCACCCCACGTTCAGCGCGAAGGCCAGCGCGATCATCAAGAGCGCAGCGGCCAGAGGAAAGACGAGATGGGCCTGCAGATAGAGCCAGCTGTTGAGCCCGACCACCACGCCCACGGTGGCCGCGCCGAGCAACACGGCGCGCGCGACCGACAAGACCGACAGGCCGTACGCGAGCACGAGCCCGGCGAAGATCAGCACCAGCGCGTCGTACACATCGGTCTCGCCGGGGGCCTCGGGGAGGCGGCCGTCGAGCAGGCCCGAAATGATGTTGGCGTGCACTTCGACGCCGGGGAATGCGGCGCTGACCGGGGTGGCGCGCAGATCCTGCAGCGCGGGCGCGGTGGCGCCGACGAGCACGATCTTGCCTTTCAGCTCAGCCGGGGAGAGCCGGCCGCTGAGCACGTCGGCCGCCGCCACGTAGCGGAACGATCCGCCCTGCGCACCGCCCGGCCCGCGGAAGGGCACCAGCAGACTGCCTGTCTGGTCGACCGGGATGCGCAGCGGCGACGCCTGGCCCGGCACGAGCAGCGCATCGAGCGCACCGCCGGGTTTGAGCGCGGCCTGCAACGGCGGCATGCCGTTCGCCAGCCGGTACACCGTGAGGCCGAGCGACTCGTAGTAGCCGGGCCTCGCGGCGTCGCCTTCGTAGCGTGCGAGCAGCGGCGCGGACCGCACGAGGCCGTCACCACTGCCCTCGATCAGCATGTTCAGGAAACCCGACGATGCCGAGGCACTGGCCAGCGGTGCGATGTTGCCGCCGAACCCGGTCCAGCGCGTCATGTAGTCATGGGTGGGCGGAAACGCGTCGATCGGCAGCACGGGCGGCGGCAGGAGACCCTTGGCGCCCTTCTGCGTGAAGTAGTAGCCGAGGGTGACCCGCCGGTCTTTGAGCGCCGTCGCGAACGCGGCGTCATGGTCCAGCGCGGGCGCCAGGCGGCGGATTTCTTCCGCGAGCCCCGGCACGTTGCGCAGCGGGCCGGCAGCCAGCCATTGCAGCGACGCCAGACTGGACCGCCCGTCGGATTCGGCAAACACCACGTCGAAGCCGAGCACGGCAGCCTGCTGGCGGTCCATGAGCTCGGAGGTCAGGCGCGCGAGCTTGTCGCGGCTCCAGGGCCACTGACCCATCGCCTGGAGACTGGCATCGTCGATGTCGACGATGACGATGCGCGGATCGAGGGTGTGCGGCAGCGTCGACCGCAGCCGCACGTCATAGATGAAGTTGTCGAGCCGGTCGATGAACGAAAAGCGTTACAGCCCGGTGGCGTGCGCCAGGGCCAGCACCATTGCGACCAGCGTGATCGCCATGCGCGGCCAATGCCGACGGACGGCCTCGGTCACCGCGAGCATGGCGCGGAAAAGCGGGAATCAGGCGTGGACGAATTGCATGCGCGTGCCACCGAGCTCGAGCACGTCGCCGTCCTGCAAGGCCACGGCTTCGGTGCCCAGGAGTTCGCCGTTGAGCGTGGTGCCGCCATCGATCGGTGCGACGACGTAGCCCTGGATGCGGCGGGTGACGGCCGCCACCGCGACGCCCGGCTTGCCGATGGTGGTGACCACCTTTTGCAGCGAAAGCTCACGGCCAGCGCCTGCGCCCGTGAGCACGCGAATGACGGCCGCACCGATGACGCCCCCGCCCAGAGAACCAGCCACAGTGGGCGCAGACGTGAGGGGGATGGGCGCGGCAGCAGCCGACAGCGCCATGGTGCGTGCGATCGGTTCGGGAGCGACCGCGCCTGCGAGGTAACGGATCTTGTACTTGCCGACTTCGACGACGTCGTTGTGTTCCAGCGCCTGCTTCTTGATGGCGCGCGCGTTGACATAGGTCCCGTTGGTGCTGTTGAGGTCTTCAAGGTAGACGTCGGCGCCGATCATGTGGAGCACAGCGTGCTCGCCGCTGATGGCGAGATTGTCGATCACGATGTCGTTGTACGGTCGGCGGCCCAAGGTGGTGCGATCCTTCGCAAGGGTCACCTCTTTGATCACGACACCGTCGATCGAAACGATCACTTTCGGCATGGCCGACTCCTGAATCCGAGTTATTTTGCGCGGCCCGCCGCCTCTGACATCGCCATGTCGCCTGCGCGGGCCAGGACAACCGAAATGTTGTCCCTGCCGCCATTGTCGTTTGCAATTGCAACCAAAAGTGTTGCTAATTCAGGCAGCGCGATATCTTGTAACAAAAGCGTGAAAAGCTGCGCGTCGGGAACCATCTCGCTCAATCCATCGGAGCACAGCAGGAACAGATCACCCGGGAAGGCCGTGTGCTCGTGCATTTCGACATCCACGTGGCGCTCGATGCCCAGCGCGCGCGTGACGAGATTGCGATGCGGCGATTGCGCCGCCTGCTCGGCCGTGATCACGCCGGCATCGAGCTGCTCCTGCAACAGCGAGTGGTCGCGCGTGAGCAGGTCGAGGCGCCCGTCGCGCAGGCGATAGCAGCGAGAGTCGCCGATGTGGCCGACGATCGCACGCTGCGGCCCGAATACCGCCACCACCAGCGTGGTGCCCATGCCCTGCAACTGCACGTTGGAAACGCCCGCTTCGAGGATGGCCTGGTTCGACTCGTCGACGCCGGCCTGCAATGCCCGCCGCAGCGCGCGGGGGTGCGCCTGCGGCCCTGAATGTGCGAGCCAGCGTCCGAAGCTGGCTTGCAGCAGGGCAATCGCCATGCCGCTGGCCACTTCGCCGCCGTTGTAGCCGCCCATGCCATCGGCCAGGATCGCCAGGCCCAGCGACGGATCGAAAGCGATCGCGTCCTCGTTGTTGGCCCGCACGCGGCCCGGGTCGGTCAGCGCGGCGAAATCCCAGGTGAGCGCGCCGGCCGAAGGCGGAACCGTGTTGCCGAAGCTCGCCATGGAGGTTGCCTGACTTCCGGATCAGTGCGCTGGAGAAGCGCGTTTCTGGAGGAAACGGCCGAGGCCGACCACGAACGCCGCGCCGACCGCCGCAGCCGCATAGTGCAGCCACGGATTGGCAGCGAGCACCTCGCGCAGCGACACGTCGCTCACGATCGTTTCGCCACCGACCCAACCGATCAGTGCGGCGCCGAGCACAACGATGATCGGGAAGCGTTCCATCAACTTGATCATGAGCGTACTGCCGAAGATGACGAGCGGGATGCTGATGGCCAGACCGAGCACCAGCAGCGTCGTGCTGCCCTGCGCGGCGGCCGCCACGGCGATCACATTGTCCAGACTCATGACCAGATCGGCGATGAGGATGGTGCGCACGGCAGCGAAAAGCGTGCCGTATTCCTTGCCTTCGCCCTCTTCATCGTCTTCGTCGCCGAGCAATTGCACGCCGATGTAGAGCAGGAGCAGGCCGCCAACGATCTGCAGGTACGGCAGTGCCAGCAGCTTGACCGCCACCACGGTCAGTGCGATTCGCAGCACCACCGCGGCCCCCGACCCGAAAAGAATGGCCTTGCGTTGCTGCGCCGGCGGCAGCGAGCGTGCAGCCAACGCGATCACGACGGCGTTGTCCCCGGACAGGATGATGTTGATCCAGATGATCTTGACCAGGCCGATCCAGAAATCAGCGCTTTGCAGCATTTCCATGAATGTCTTCTCCGCTTCTGTTTTGTATTGAAAAAGCGCCCGCAACCTGAGTTGCGGGCGCTTTTTCTTCTTTGGGAGTTCTCTTTATCGCAAGCTCGAGCTTACAGACGGGCCTTGAGCAGCTTCGCCAGTTCCGAGAAATTGCGCGTCACGGTGAAACCGCACTCTTCCATGATGGCGAGCTTGGCGTCGGCGGTGTCGGCACCGCCCGAGATCAGCGCACCGGCGTGGCCCATGCGCTTGCCCGGAGGGGCGGTCACGCCTGCGATGAAACCGACGATCGGCTTCTTCATGTTGTCCTTGCACCAGCGGGCCGCGTCAGCCTCGTCGGGACCACCGATCTCGCCGATCATGATGACCGCATCGGTGTCCGGATCGTCGTTGAACGCCTTCATCACGTCGATGTGCTTGAGGCCGTTGATCGGGTCGCCGCCGATGCCGACTGCCGAAGATTGGCCCAGGCCGATTTCGGTCAACTGCGCGACGGCTTCGTACGTCAGCGTGCCCGAACGCGAGACCACGCCGATGCGGCCCTTGCGATGGATGTGGCCGGGCATGATGCCGATCTTGATTTCGTCGGGCGTGATCAGGCCGGGGCAGTTCGGGCCCAGCAGCAAGGTCTTCTTGCCGCCGGCCGCTTCCTTGGCCTTCATCCTGTTGCGCACTTCGAGCATGTCGCGAACCGGAATGCCTTCGGTGATGCAGATCGCCAGGTCCAGGTCGGCTTCGACGGCTTCCCAGATGGCGGCCGCGGCGCCTGCCGGCGGCACGTAGATCACCGACACGGTGGCGCCGGTTTGCGAAGCGGCTTCCTTGACCGAGCCGAAGATCGGGATGTTGAAGATCGACTCGCCGGCCTTCTTCGGGTTCACGCCGGCCACGAAGGCGTTCTTGCCGTTCGCGTATTCCTGGCACTTCTCGGTGTGGAACTGACCGGTCTTGCCGGTGATGCCTTGCGTGATGACTTTGGTGTCTTTGTTGATGTAGATCGACATGACTTGTTCCTTAGGCCTTCTTGACTGCTGCCACGACCTTCTGGGCCGCGTCCGCCATGGTGTCGGCGCTGATGATCGGCAGGCCGGACTCGGCCAGCAGCTTCTTGCCTTCGACTTCGTTGGTGCCCTTCATGCGCACGACCAGCGGCACTTGCAGGTTGACGGCCTTGCAGGCCGCGATCACGCCGGTGGCGATGGTGTCGCACTTCATGATGCCGCCGAAGATGTTGACGAGGATGGCTTCCACGTTCTTGTTCTTCAGCATGATCTTGAAGGCTTCGGTGACCTTCTCGGGGGTGGCACCGCCGCCCACGTCCAGGAAGTTGGCCGGCTCGCCGCCGAACAGCTTGATGGTGTCCATGGTGGCCATGGCCAGGCCGGCGCCGTTCACCAGGCAGCCGATGTTGCCGTCCAGCGAGATGTAGGCGAGGTCGAACTTCGAGGCTTCGACTTCGGCCGCGTCTTCTTCGTCCAGGTCGCGCAGGGCGACGATGTCCGGGTGGCGGAACAGCGCATTGCTGTCGAAGTTGAACTTGGCGTCGAGGGCCACGACGTTGCCCTTGCCGTCACGGTTGAGCGGGTTGATCTCGACCAGCGAGGCGTCCGTCTCCATGTAGCAGGTGTAGAGCTTCTTGAAGATGTCCACGGCCTGTGCGGTGGAATTGGCCGGCATGCCGATGCCGTCGGCGATCTGCTTGGCCTGCGCGTCGGTCAGGCCGGCCTGCGGGTCGGCAAACACCGTGATGATCTTCTCGGGCGAGGAGTGGGCCACTTCCTCGATGTCCATGCCGCCTTCGCTCGAAGCGATGAACGCCACCTTCTGGGTCGCGCGGTCGGTCACGGCCGAAACGTAGTATTCCTTGTTGATGTCGGCGCCGTCTTCGATGTAGAGGCGGCGCACCTTCTGGCCTTCGGGGCCGGTCTGGTGGGTCTCGAGCTGCATGCCGAGGATCTCGCCGGCCAGCTTCTTGACGTCTTCGATCGACTTGGCGACCTTGACGCCACCTCCCTTGCCGCGGCCACCCGCGTGGATCTGGGCCTTGACGACCCAGACCGGGCCTCCGAGTTTCTGGGCGGCCTCGACCGCCTCCTGGACCGTATAGGCCGGGATGCCGCGCGGCACCGGTACGCCGAACTTGGCAAGGATTTCCTTGCCTTGGTACTCGTGAATCTTCATGAGGGGGATCTCTCGGAAGGAGGTTGGGAACTGGAAATCTGTAGTGATCTGGCTGTTGTCCGCGGGCGACGGCAGCCTGACGGCTGGGGGCGGCGAACAACCGCGGACTGTATCATGGGGCGCCGCACCAACGCTTGGTGTGCTGCTGCGGTCAATACGTAGTTTCTTGTACTTTCTCCAGAGCAAATCCATGGCCAAGGTCTTCATCGATGGCGAAGCCGGCACCACCGGTCTGCAGATTCGCGAGCGGCTCCAGTCGATGCCGCAGATCGAACTCGTGAGCATCGCGCCCGAGCTTCGCAAGGACGTCGCCGCCAAGCGCGACCTGATGGCCGGCGTCGACCTGGTCGTGCTCTGCCTGCACGACGACGCCGCCATCGAATCCGTCGCACTGATCGACCAGCTGCCCGGCAGGAAGCCCAAGATCATCGACGCCTCGACCGCGCACCGCACGAACCCGAGCTGGGCGTTCGGTTTTCCCGAGCTCGTGGAAGGCCACTGGCAGGCGGTGGCGAAGGCCGATCGCGTGGCCAACCCCGGCTGCTACGCGACCGGCGCGATCGCCATCGTTCGCCCGCTGGTCGACGCGGGCCTGCTGCCCGCCGACTTTCCGATCGCATTGCCGTCGGTCAGCGGCTACTCGGGCGGTGGCCGCACGATGATCGAGGCCTACGAAAAGGGCGAGGCGCCGCTCTACGAGACCTATGCGCTCGGCCTCAAGCACAAGCACATCCCCGAAATCATGAAGTACACCGGCCTCACGCGCCGTCCGGTGTTCATTCCCGCCGTGGGCGACTTCCGCCAGGGGATGCTGGTGCAGCTGCCGCTGCATCTGGACGACCTGCCGGGCCAGCCGAAGGCAAGCGACCTGCACGAGGCGCTCGCCGCGCACTACGCGAAGAGCAACACGCCCGAAGGGTTCGTGAAGGTGCTCCCGCCGACCGCCGACGGCAAGCTCGAGCCGACCGCGCTCAACGACACCAACGACCTCGAGCTGCGCGTCTATCCGAACGAGGACCACCGCCACGCCGTGGTGATCGCGCGCCTCGACAACCTGGGCAAGGGCGCCAGCGGCGCCGCGGTGCAGAACCTCAAGCTGATGCTGGGGCTCTGAGCGCCACGACATCGTTCGTACGGGCGGCAGCTGTCGGGCAGATCCCGAATTGCTACATATTTGATAGCGGCTAGCGCAAGCAGGACGGGCGCTACGGCTGTATCGATTGTTGAAGGCCCGCTATCATCGGCGCCCAAACAACGAGGAGAGATCATGGCCCCCCAAATCCAGAAGCCGACTGGCGCATTCGTCGCCGCGTCATGGACCGCCCTGTTCGTCGGTGCCGCCGTGTACCTGGTCGGACTGTGGAACGCCACCATGCAGCTCAACGAAAAGGGTTACTACTTCACGATCCTGATGTACGGCCTCTTCGCCGCCGTCTCGCTGCAGAAGTCCGTTCGCGACCGGCTCGAGGGCATCACGGTGACGGGCATCTACTACAGCCTCTGCTGGATCTCGCTGCTGCTGTCGGTCGCACTGCTGACCGTCGGTCTCTTCAATGCGACCCTGGCAAACAGCGAAAAAGGCTTCTACGCGATGGCCTTCCTGCTGGCCTTGTTCGGTGCAGTCGCAGTGCAGAAGAACGTACGCGACATCGCAACGTACAAGATCGCAGGCGGACTCGACGGCACCGCCGAAGAGGCCTGAAAGCCGCTCAGCGCAGCATCGCCGACATCGCCGAGCAGCCATTGAGCATGCGCACCGCGGCCTCGACCGTCGGTGCGCCGAAGCGCAGTGCCGTCGGCGCGATCCGTTCGAACGACGGCCACTGACAGAACAGGTCTGCCAATGCGGGCGTCTGGGTCCGCAGCGTGACGGTCAATGGCGTCGGCCATACCAGCGGCGCAACGGCCGCCCGGTTTGCCAGCGCAGACACCACACCCGCACGGATCGCCGCGCAGGAATGCGAGGGCGACAGCGAGACGCCGCTGGTCTGCCCCGTCGCCTGCTTGGTCTGCACGAAAGTCGCATGCGGGAACAGCGCACGGTTCTCGCCGATGAAGACGTCGTCGCCGCTCGCCATCCACACGGGCACGCCGTACTCGCCCGCCAGTGCGCCGTAGATGCCGGCCTCGCTCATCGGCTGGCCATCGAATTCGACTGCGGCGAACGCGAAGCTGTTGATCGTGTGCGCCAGGATGCCCGCGCCCTGCGCGCGCGAGTGGTAGCCGACCATGCAGACGCCGTCCACGCCGAGGTCGACGCCCGCCACCATGCTCAGGTAGCGCGGCTTGCCCTGGATGACTTGCGCACGCGGATCGAGCAGGTCGGGCGGCATGTTGCGGAAGTCACCGTGCGAGTCGTTCACGTAGACCGCGGTCGCGCCGGCGTCGAATGCACCGGCGATCGCGGCGTTGGCCTCGTCGGTCATCCAGCGGCGGGCGCGCTCGTATTCCGGGTTGCCGGAGCGGGTCTGCTGCGGATGGAAGACGCCGGCCACGCCCTCGATGTCGACCGAGATCAGCACCTTCATGTCAGAGCCGGTCGATCTTCGGGTCGAGGGCGTCCCGCAGCCCGTCGCCCAGCAGGTTGAAGGCCAGCACGGTGAAGAAGATCGCGAGCGACGGGAACAGCGCCACGTGCGGTGCGTTCACCATGTCGGCCCGCGCCTCGTTGAGCATCGCGCCCCACTCGGGCGTCGGCGGCTGCGCGCCGAGACCGAGGAACGACAGGCTCGCCGCCGTGATGATCGAGGTGCCCAGGCGCATCGTGAAGTAGACGACGATGGCCGAGATGGTGCCCGGCAGGATGTGCCGCAGCATGATCGTCCGGTCGCTCGCGCCGATGCTGCGCGTCGCTTCGATGTACGTGAGGTTCTTCAGCACGAGCGTGTTGCCCCGCACCAGCCGCGCGAAGGCCGGCACGCTGAACACCGAGACCGCGATGACCACGTTGATCATGCCGCTGCCGAGGATCGCCACGACGCCCAGCGCCAGCAGCACGCCCGGAAAGGCGAACAGCACGTCGGAGATGCGCATCACGATGCGGTCCCACCAGCCGCCGTAGTAACCGGCCAGCAGGCCCAGCACCGTGCCGATGATCGCGCCCAGCACCACCGAGAAGAAGCCGGCGGCCAGCGAGATGCGCGTGCCCATCAGGATGCGGCTGAAGATGTCGCGGCCGAGCGAGTCGACCCCGAACCAGTGGACGGCCGAGGGCCCCTGGTTCAGGCGGTCGTAGTCGAAGAAGTTCTCGGCGTCGTACGGCACGAGCCAGGGCGCAAAGACCGCGACCAGTACCAGCAGCACGACGAAGACCAGCGCACCGAACGCCACGTGCTGCATGCGGAACTTGCGCCAGAACTCGCTCCATGGCGTGCGGACCGCTGCTTCACTCATAGCGGATGGTGGGATTGATGAAGCCATAGAGCACGTCGACCGCGAGGTTGATCAGGATGAACTCGAGCGAAAACAGGAGCACGAGCGTCTGGATGACGGGGTAGTCGCGCATCTCGATCGCGTCGACCAGCAGGCGGCCGAGCCCGGGCCAGTTGAAGACGGCCTCGACCACGATCGAGCCGCCAAGGAGAAAACCGAACTGCAGGCCCATCATCGTCACGACGGGAATCAGCGCGTTGCGCAGGCAGTGCTTCAGGACGACCCATTTTTCGGAGACGCCCTTGGCGCGTGCGGTGCGCACGAAGTCTTCGCCGATCACCTCGATGAACGACGCGCGCGTGAAGCGCGCCATCACCGCCGCCACCGCGGCACCGAGCGTGATCGATGGCAGGATGTAGTGGCGCCAGGTGTCGGCGCCCACGGTCGGCAGCCAGCCCAGCTGCACCGAAAAGACCTGCATCAGCAGCATGCCGAGCGCGAAGGCCGGGAACGAGATGCCCGACACCGCCAGCGTCATGCCGAGGCGGTCCGGCCAGCGGTTGCGATACACGGCCGAGACGATGCCGATGATGAGCCCGAACACCACGGCCCACGCCATGCTGGTGATCGTGAGCAGCAGCGTCGGCATGAAGCGCTCGGCGACCTCGGCCGACACCGGTCGCTTCGAGCGCAGGGACTGGCCGAAGTCGCCCTGCACCAGGTTGCCGAAGAAGTTGATGAACTGCTGCGGCATCGGCTTGTCCAGCCCGAGGTCCTTGCGCACCAGCTCGACGGTCTCCGGGCTCGCGTCCACGCCTGCCGCGAGCCGCGCCGGATCGCCCGGCAGCATGTGCACGAAAAGGAACACCAGCACCGCGACGATGAACAGCGTCGGCAGCAAGCCCAGCAGGCGCTTGAGGATGTAGGCGGTCATCGACGCGGTGTCCGGATCACTTCAGCTCGACTTCGTCGAAGTTGAAGCTGCCGTCCGGAATCACATAGAAGCCGGTCAGGTTGCGCGCGCGCACCGACAGCAGTTGCTCGGTCACGAGAAAGGCCCACGGTGCGTCCTTCCAGATGCGCTGCTGCGCGTCGGCGTAGATCTTGGCCTTGGCCGCAGGGTCGGTGGTGACCAGCGCCTTCTTGATGTCGGCATCGACCTCGTCGTTCTTGTAGTACGCGGTGTTGAAGAGCTTCGGCGGGTACGACTCCGACGCCAGCAGCGGACGCATCGCCCAGTCGGCTTCGCCGGTCGACGACGACCAGCCCACGTAGTACATGCGCACCGGCGCGGTCGCCGGGTCTTGCGCGCTCTCGACGCGCTCGACGCGCTGGCCGGCTTCGAGGGCCTGCACCTGCACCTTGATGCCCACTTGCGCCAGCTGCTGCTGCACGAACTGGATCACCTTCTGCGCGGTCGTGTAGTTGTAGGCCGACCAGAGCGTGCTCTCGAAGCCGTTCGGGTAGCCCGCTTCCTTCAAGAGCTCCCTGGCCTTGGCCGGGTTGTAGGGCCATGGGCCCAGCTTGACCGCGCCATCCACGCCCTTGGGCAGCACACCTTCGGCCGGGATCGCATAGCCGGAGAAGGCCACCTTGACCAGGGCCTCCTTGTTGATCGCGTAGTTGATGGCCTCGCGCACCTTCGGATTGTCGAAGGGCTTCTGCGTGGTGTTCATCGAGATGTAGCGCTGGATGATCGACGGCGCCGCGGTCACTTCGAGGCTGGCCTTGTCCTTTAGGTTCTGCGCGGATTCGGGCGGCATGGGAAACGCGAAGTGCGCCTCGTTGGTCTGCATCACTGCGGCGCGCGTGTTGTTGTCGACCACCGGACGCCAGGTGATGCTGTCGATCTTCGGGTAGCCCTTGCGCCAGTAGCCGTCGAACTTGGCGACCTTCAGGTAGTCGGTGCTCTTCCATTCGACGAACTTGAACGGACCGGTGCCCACCGGGTTCTGTGCGATGCCCTTGCTGCCGAACTTGGCGAGCGCGGCCGGCGAGATGATCACGGCCGACGGATGCGCCAGCGTGTTGATGAAGGGCGAGAACGGCTCGGTCAGCGTGAAGCGAACCGTGGTCGCGTCGACGGCTTCGGTCTTGGCGATGTTCTTGTAGAGGCTGTAGCGCTTGAGCTTGTTGTCCGGATTGGTCACGCGGTCGAAGGTCGCTTTGACGGCTTCGGCGTTGAAGTCGGTGCCGTCATGGAACTTGATGCCGGTGCGCAGCTTGAGCGTGTAGACGAGGCCGTCCTTGCTCACCGTGTGGCCGGTCGCCAGCACCGGGACCATCTTCATGTCCTTGTCGAAGCCGTAGAGGCCCTGATAGAACGACTTGGCCACGGCTTGCGAGAGCGTGTCGTTCGCGTCGTACGGATCGGTGGTCGTGAAGTTCGACTGCACCGCCACGACGATGTCCTTGGCGGCGTGCGCGGATGCGGCAAAACCCGCCAGACCGGCCAGGGTCAGGGCAGCGGCGATGCGGGAAAGTGGTTGGCTCATGCGGGGACTCCTTGAAAAATTCAGAAACCACCCGCCATCGGATGGCGGGCGACGAAGTGGCCGGACCCGGGCGCGACCTCGACCAGCGGTTGCACGTCGGGCTCATGGCCGGGTGGATAAACAGGGCTCGGAATCTCGCCCTTCAGCAGCGTGCGGCCGATGTTGCGACGCGTCGGGTCGGCCACCGGCACCGCTGCCATCAGGCGCCGGGTGTAGGCGTGCTGCGGGTTCTCGAAGATGGCGCGGCGCGGCCCGATCTCCACGATCTGGCCGAGGTACATCACGGCCACGCGGTGGCTTACCCGCTCGACCACGGCCATGTCATGGGAGATGAAGAGAAACGCCACGCCCAGCTCGCGCTGCAGGTCGAGCAGCAGGTTCACGATCTGCGCCTGGATCGACACGTCCAGCGCGGACACCGATTCGTCGGCCACCACCACCTTGGGGTTGAGCGCCAGGGCTCGCGCGATGGCGACGCGCTGACGCTGTCCGCCCGAGAACTCGTGCGGATAGCGCTGCGCATGGTCCGCCGGCAAGCCGACCTTCTCGAGCAGCCAGCGCACGCGCTCCTCTGCCGCGCTGCCGGTCGCGATGCCGTGCACCAGCAGCGGCTCCATGATCGAATAGCCGACCGTCACGCGCGGATCGAGCGAGGCGAACGGATCCTGGAAGATGAACTGGATGTTGCGGCGCAGCGCCTGCAGTTCGCGCGTGGGCAGCTCGCGCACGTCGCGGCCATCGAACTCGATGGAACCGCGCTGGCTTTCGACCAGGCGCAACAGCGAGCGGCCGGTGGTCGACTTGCCGCAACCCGACTCGCCGACCAGCGCCAGCGTTTCGCCGGCATGGAGGTCGAAGCTCACTTTCTCGACGGCATGCACTTCGCGCGTGACGCGGTTGAGCAAGCCGCTGCGCAGCTCGAAGCGGGTGACCAGGTCCTTCACGCGAAGAATCGGCGGGATGTCGTGGCGCACGGTGTCGTGCGGTGCGAAGGCGGTCTGCGCGACGCCACCGGCATCGACCTGCAGCAGCTCGAACTTCGCCGGCAGGTCGGTGCCGCGCATCGCGCCGAGCTGCGGCACTGCGGACAGCAGCGCACGCGTGTAGGCGTGCTTCGGCGCGGCAAACACCTGTTCCGACGCGCCCACTTCCACCTTCTCGCCGCGGTACATCACGAGCACGCGGTCGGCGACCTCTGCCACCACGCCCATGTCGTGGGTGATGAAGAGCACGCCCATCTGCATCTCGGTCTGCAGCTCGCGGATGAGCGAGAGGATCTGCGCCTGGATCGTGACGTCGAGCGCGGTCGTGGGCTCGTCCGCGATCAGCAGCGACGGCCGGCACGACAGCGCCATCGCGATCATCACGCGCTGCCGCATGCCGCCCGAGAGCTGGTGCGGAAAGCGGTCGAGCACGTTGCGCGCTTCGGGAATCCGCACGAGTTCGAGCATGCGCAGCGCTTCGGCACGCGCCGCGGCGCGGTCCTTGCCCTGGTGGATCGAGATGGCCTCGGCGATCTGGTCGCCCGCGGTGAACACCGGGTTCAGCGAGGTCATCGGCTCCTGGAAGATCATCGCGATGTCGGCGCCGCGGATGCCGCGCATCGCCGCGTCGGAGGCGCGCGCCAGGTCGAGCACCTGGTCGTTGCGGCGACGGAACGCCATGCGGCCGTCCACGATGCGGCCGCCGCCCCATTCGACGAGACGCATCAGCGCAAGCGAGGTGACGGACTTGCCCGAACCCGACTCGCCGACGATCGCCAGCGTTTCGCCGCGCTCGACATGGAAAGAAAGGCTGCGCACCGCATCCACCACGCGCTCGGAGGTCGAGAAGCGGACCGTGAGCTCGTCAACGGCCAGCACGCGCCCCTCGGGCAATGCGAGCGCAGGCGAAACCGGTGCGGTTCGCGGGGATGCGGTGATGACGGCAGACATGGCGGCCCGGTTCAGCGATGGATCGCAGTGTGCGGCGCTTCGGCGCCGCGGGCGTGGGCGCGGTACATGCCCTCGGTGTTGAACGACAGGCTCAGGTTGCCGTCCTTGTCGACCGCGATCAGGCCGCCGCGGCCGTCGATGGCGGGCAGTGACTCCATGACGACCGCATCGACGGCCTGCTGCAGGGTCTGGCCGGCATAGCGCATGCGGGCACACACGTCGTAGGCCGCCACGGTGCGCATGAACATCTCGCCGCTGCCGGTGCACGAGACGGCCGCGCTGCGGTCGTCCGCGTAGGTGCCGGCGCCGATGAGCGGCGTGTCGCCGATGCGGCCGACGCGCTTGTTGGTCATGCCGCCGGTGGAGGTCGCCGCCGCGAGATGGCCGCGCGTGTCGAGCGCGACCGCGCCGACCGTGCCGAACTTGCTGCCTTCGGCAAGTGGCGCGCTGTCGTGGTCGAGCGCGACGCGATCGGCAGACAGCGCGTGCCGCAGTTGCTGGCGCCGCGCCTCGGTCGAGAAGTACGACGGGTCGACCATCTCGAGCCCCGCCGCGCGTGCGAATGCTTCTGCACCGGCACCGGCGAGCAGCACGTGCGCACCGTCTTCCATCACGGCGCGCGCAGCGCGCACCGGGCGGCGAATGTGGCTCACGCCCGCCACGGCGCCAGCGCGCAGGTCGGCACCGTTCATCACCGCGGCGTCGAGCTCATGGGTCTCGTCGTGCGTGAAGACCGCGCCATGGCCGGCGTTGAACAGCGGGCAGTCCTCGAGCATCCCGACCGCGAGGCAGGTGGCGTCGAGCGCGCTCGCGCCGCCCCGCAAGGCGGCCTGCGCCGCGGCGACGATGGCGCGCAGGGCGTCGTGGTACGGCCGGGCCTCGGGCGAGCCGGACGCTACCGACGCGATGGTGCCGGCGCCGCCGTGGATTGCGATGACGGGGGTGATGCTCATGGTTCGGAATTTCTCATTTGACGCGATCCGACGTCGCGGCGCGCAGGCCTTGCCCCGCATGCAACCAGGGCATGAGGGATTCGACGACGTTGCCGGCGCGCTGGAAGGCATCGGGCGCCCGCAGCGCCACGGCGCTGGTCAGTGCCTCGATCACCGCGAGCGCGCTGGTCTCGCAGTTGGGGCGGTAGCGGGTTTCGGTGTGGGCGTAGAGCGCCACGTCGGCCAGCGGCGCGAGCGGCGAACTCGGGCGGTCGGTCAGTGCGAGCACGGCGATGCCGCGGTCGCGCGCGATGCCGGCCAGCGTGACGGTGTCGGTCAGGTAGCGCGGATAGCCGATCGCGACCAGCAGGTCGCCGGGGCGGCCGCGCGACAGGCTTCGTGCCGCGTGCGTCACGCCGCTGATCGCTGGCAGCAGGCGGGCATCGGCGCAGTAGGGGTCCAGCCCGTGCTGCAGCAATCCGGCCAGAAAGGCGCTCGCGCCGTAGCCGGCGATGTAGACGGTCTTCGCGTCGAGCAGGTGCTGCACGGCACGCTCGCAGGCGCCGTAATCCAGCGTGCGGCGCGTCGCCTCGATGTTGCGGTGGCTTTCTTCCAGTGCGGTCGTGAAGACTTCGGCCACCGTCGTCGGCTGCGCGAGGTTGCCGCGCAACTGCTCGACCGGCGCCAGCAAGGGCTCGAAGCCGCGCACCAGCTCCGACCGGAAGCTCGCGTAGCCCTCGAAACCCAGTGCACGTGCGAACCGGTTGGCCGTCGCGACCGACACGCCGACCGCCGCTGCCAGCTCATCGATCGGCAAGGTCGCGACCTGAAGCGGATTCGAGCGCACGTAGTCGGCAACCTGGCGATGCGAGCGCGTCAGCCGCGGCAGCGCCTCGGCGATGCGCTGCGCCACGCTGGTGCTTTTGACGGAGGAAGAGGCGGAGGTCACGTGCTGTTTCACGCACCCTGGCGGGGCGAAAAAGTAAATTTCGTCGCAAATATAGCGGCAGAAAGAAAACTTTTGGTCATTTGCGCCCTTCGACGCAAATTCCGGACCTGCCTGCAGCCGGCGATCAGTCGTCGTTCTCGCCGCCGCCCTTGAAGACTTTACCGATCACCGCACCGCTGAAGCCGCGCGCCAGCAGGAAGCGGGTCTGCTTGGCGCGCGCCTTCGCATCGACAGGCGGGTCTTCGAAGCGGCGCAGCCACAGCGCGCGAGCGCGTGCCAGTTCGGTCTCCTGCAGGCCGGCGACGGCCTCCGCGACGGCTTCGGGCGCGATGCCTTTTTGCTGCAATTCCTGCCGCACACGCAACGCGCCCATGCGCGGCGCTCGCTGGTGCAGCACCGACTGGACCACGCGGGTCTCGCTGATGAAGTCCTTGGCGGCCAGTTCGTCGAGCGCCGCGGCGAGCGTGCCGGGCACTTCCTCGTACTTGGCGAGCTTGCGTTCAAGCTCCGCGCGCGAATGCTCGCGCTGGCTCAGCAAACGGAGTGCGCGGCCTTTGAGGGAGGGGGCTGCGAAAGCCACTGGCTGTGCGATCGATCGGATCGCCCTCAGCGCCCGATCATCGGACGCTGAGGGCGGATGCGCTGCTTACCTTTCAGCCTTGTCGGCCTTGTCGGCCTTGTCTGCCTTGGTCGGCTTGACCTCGGCCACTTCGGCGCCCGCGGTCGCTGCCAACAGCGGAATGCCCAGCGATTCGCGCACCTTGTTCTCGATCTCGCGCGACAGTTCGGGGTTCTCGCGCAGGAATTCGCGGGCGTTGTCGCGGCCCTGGCCGATCTTCTCGCCGTTGTAGGCGTACCAGGCACCCGACTTGTCGACGATCTTGGCCGTGACGCCCATGTCGATGATTTCGCCTTCGCGGCTGATGCCTTCGCCGAACAGGATGTCGAACTCGGCCGTCTTGAACGGAGGCGAGACCTTGTTCTTGACCACCTTCACCTTGGTTTCGTTGCCGATGGCTTCGTCGCCCTTCTTGATGGTGCCGATGCGGCGGATGTCCAGGCGCACCGAGGCGTAGAACTTCAGCGCATTGCCGCCGGTGGTGGTTTCGGGCGAGCCGAACATCACGCCGATCTTCATGCGGATCTGGTTGATGAAGATGACCATGCAATTGGTCTTCTTGATGGTGGCGGTCAGCTTGCGCAGCGCCTGGCTCATCAGGCGGGCCTGCAGGCCGGGCAGCGAATCGCCCATCTCGCCTTCGATTTCGGCGCGCGGCGTGAGCGCGGCGACCGAGTCGACCACGATCAGGTCGACGGCACCCGAGCGCACCAGGCTGTCGACGATCTCGAGCGCCTGCTCGCCGGTGTCCGGCTGGCTGATCAGCAGGTCGGACAGGTTGACGCCGAGCTTCTGGGCGTATTGCACGTCGAGCGCGTGTTCGGCGTCGACGAAGGCGCAGGTGCCGGCCTGCTTCTGCATTTCGGCGATGACCTGCAGCGTGAGCGTGGTCTTGCCCGACGACTCAGGCCCGTAGATCTCGATGACGCGGCCGCGCGGCAGGCCGCCGACGCCCAGTGCGATGTCCAGGCCGAGCGAGCCGGTCGACACGACCTGCACGTCTTCCAGCGCCTCGCCTTCCCCCAGACGCATGATCGTGCCCTTGCCGAACTGCTTTTCGATCTGCGCAAGCGCGGCTTGCAGGGCCTTTGCCTTTTCGCTGCCTGCGACCGAAATGCTGGTGCCCTTGACGAGTGCGTCCATGAGAAAACTCCTTGAATATCAACAGGTTGTGATGGGTTTGCATCTGTCTGCTTTTAATCACAGGCTGGATGCTTGAACAGTAATGTACAGGTCAGTACGGCCAAGTAAAGCCGATTTATGGTCAGTTTGCATTACCATTTGAGCCCATGATTTCCACCGCCAACGACGACTGGCGCCAGACCCACCTGGGCCGCCTGCTCGGCCATGCGATGCGCCGTTTCGACGAGCGGGTGATGGCGCTCATGGCGCACGACATCGACGTGCCGCTGGCGCTGTCGAACCTCGCGGCGCGCCAGCAGGTGAGCGCGGCGCACATCCACATCACGCGGCACCTGGCGCGCGAGGGCTCGCGACTGACCGAGCTGGCCGAGCGCGCCGGCATGACCAAGCAGGCGATGGGCACGCTGGTCGACCAGTGCGAGGCGTGGGGGCTGGTCACGCGCGGGCCCGACGCGCTCGATGCGCGGGCGCGCCGTGTGCTGTTCACCGCCGACGGGCTGGCGTGGCTCGAGGCATTCCGCAAGGCCGTGGCACAGGCCGAAAGCGAGTTCCGCGCGAGCGTCGGCAACGAGATCGCCACGGTGGTCACCATCGGCCTGGAAACCTACGCCGCCGCCTAGAATCCGCCCCACACAGCCGGAGGCAGGCGATGCGAATTCTGATTGCGGAAGATGACCAGGTGCTGGCCGATGCGCTGCTGCGCAGCCTGCGCACTTCGGGTGCGGCCGTCGACCACGTCGCGACCGGCTCGCAAGCCGACGCGGCCCTCATGACCAACAGCGAGTTCGACCTGCTGATCCTCGACCTCGGTTTGCCGAACCTGCACGGCCTCGAGATCCTCAAGCGCCTGCGGGCCCGCGGCTCGCAACTGCCGGTGCTGGTGCTCACCGCGGCCGACACGGTCGAGGAGCGCGTCAAAGGCCTCGACTACGGCGCAGACGACTACATGGCCAAACCCTTCAGCCTGCAGGAGCTCGAAGCGCGCGTGCGGGCGCTCACGCGCCGCGGCATGGGCGGCACCAGCAACGCGATCAAGCACGGCCCGCTGGTGTACGACCAGGCCGGCCGCGTGGCGACTATCGACGGCAAGATGGTCGAACTGTCGGCACGCGAGCTCGGCCTGCTCGAGGTGCTGCTGCAGCGCGCCGGCCGCCTCGTCAGCAAGGACCAGCTCGTCGAGCGGCTCTGCGAATGGGGCGAGGAAGTGAGCATCAACGCAATCGAGGTCTACATCCACCGCCTGCGCAAGAAGATCGAGAAAGGCCCGGTGCGCATCGCGACCGTGCGCGGCCTCGGCTACTGCCTCGAAAAGATTCCGGGCTGATGCGCCGACGAGCTTCTGTGCGCGCACACCGGGGGCGAGCTTGAAACTCTTCCAGCGCGGTCAGCGCTCCCTGTTCGGGGAAATCCTCGACTGGATGCTCACGCCGCTGCTGCTGCTGGTGCCCGTCAGCATCGGGCTCACCTGGCTGGTGGCCCAGGGCATCGCCAATGCGCCGTTCGACCGGGCGCTCGAATACAACGTGCAGACGCTGGCCAGGCTGGTCACGGTGCACGACGAGCGGGTCCAGTTCTACCTGCCGCTGCCCGCGCGCGAGATCCTGCGCGCCGACGACACCGACAAGGTCTATTACCAGGTGCGGGCGCTCGGCGGCGCGATCCTCGGTGGCGACGGCGACCTCCCGGAGCCTCCCGACGACGACCCGCCAACCGCCGACGTCTTCCGCATGCGGGATGCACACATGAACGACGAGGCGGTGCGCGTGGCCTACACCTGGGTGCAGCCGGCGCTGCCCGGCGCGCCGCTGGTACTGGTGCAGGTGGCCGAAACGCGCGAGAAGCAGCAGGTGCTCGCGACCGAAATCATCAAGGGCGTCCTGCTGCCGCAGTTCGCCATCCTGCCGCTGGCGATCCTGCTCATCTGGCTGGCGCTCGTGCGCGCGATCAAGCCGTTGTCCGAACTCGAGGAACGCATCCGCGAGCGCAAGCCCGACGACCTCAGTCCGCTCGACGACAGCGCCGTGCCCTACGAAGTGGTGCCGCTGGTGATGTCGGTCAACGGCCTGCTGACCAAGCTCAAGGAATCGATCGCGACGCAGAAGCGCTTCCTCGCGGACGCAGCGCACCAGCTCAAGACGCCGCTGGCCGGCTTGCGGATGCAGGCCGACCTGGCGCAACGCGAAGGCGCCGATGCGGCCGAACTCAAGCAGTCGCTCAAGCAGATCGGCCGTTCGAGCATCCGCGCCACCCACACGGTGAACCAGCTGCTCGCACTGGCCCGCGCCGAAGGTGGCGCCGGCGCCCTCGCGTGGCAGCCCTGCGACCTGGCGCGACTCACCGTCGAAGTGGTCCGCGAAGCCGTGCCGCGGGCGATCGAGAAGCGCATCGACCTCGGCTACGACGGCGCCGAGCCCGGCGCGCCTGGCGTGCTGCTGGAAGGCAATCCCACGCTGCTGAAGGAACTGGTGCGCAACCTGGTCGACAACGCGATCGCGTACACACCGTCGTCGCCGGAGCGGCCGGGCGTGATCACCGCGCGCGTGCTGGGCGACCCGTTCGGGCACATCCTGCTCCTGCAGGTCGAGGACTCGGGCCCGGGCATCGCCGAAGCCGCGCGCGAGCTGGTGTTCGAGCCTTTCTATCGCGTGCTCGGCAACGAAGCCGACGGCTCAGGCCTGGGCTTGCCGATCGTTCGGGAGATCGCGCGTCAGCACAAGGCGACGGTGACGCTCGAAGATGCCCATCCGGTCTCGCAGCCACCGGGCGCGCGCTTCAGCGTGCGCTTCGATACCGCACCGCCCTGAGCGGCACCGCGGCGTCAGCGTGCGACGTTGGCGTCGACGGCCGGCGACGCGGCGGGTTGGGCCGGCGAAGGCGCCGGCGCGGCTTCCGGCGCGCCAGGCTTGCGGATCTGCAGCAGTTGCGGGCGCACCTGCCGCTCGAGCCGTTGGGGTTCGCGCTCGCCGGCCACGTCGACGTCGCCACGCGCCCAGACGAAATAGCCCAGGTTCAACACCACCAGCGCGAAGAAGATGAAACGCAGCATGGCCGCCCTAGAACGCCATGCCGCGCGGACGCACGCTGACTTCGGAACTCGTGATCGATTGCATGCCGCCGGCAGTATGCACGCGCAGCTCGCCGCGCGGCCCCACGCCTTCGCAGCGGCCGGCCGTGCCATCGCTGAGTTGCACCTCGCGGCCGCGCAGCGCATCGCGTTCGGCAAAACGTGCGGCGAACGGCGCGAAACCCTGCGCGCCGAAAGCGAGCACATCGCGCACCAGCGGCGCCGCCAATTGCAGCAGCACCTGCGGCGGCGTGGCCTCGGGATGCCATTGCTGCACCCAGGCGGGCGGCGTGCGCATGCCGTCGCCTTCGAGCGCGCCGATGTTGAGCCCGGTTCCGATCACCAGCCAGCGCGGTGACGAACCGTTCGCCTCGCCCTGCGGCAGCGCCGTCTCGATGAGGATGCCGCCGAGCTTGCAGTCGTCGACCCAGAGGTCGTTGGGCCACTTGAGCGCCACGCGCGGCGTTTGCCCCGCGTCGATGCGCTCGGCGATGCTGACGCCGACGGCCAGCGACAGGCCCGACCAGTCGCGCGGCGCCAGCGGCAGGCCGAGCGAGAACGTGAGCGATGCCGGCGCCTCCTGTTCCTGCGCGCTCTGCCAGGGGCGCCCGAGGCGGCCGCGGCCTGCCGTCTGGCGCTCGGCCACGAGCAGGACCGGGGTGGTGCGGCCGCTGCGGCCGCGGCGCATCAGTTCGGTGTTGGTCGAGTCGATCTCGTCGACCACCTCCACCGAGAAGCCCGGCAGCAGCGGCGCCACCGCGGCGCCGATCCGGTCTTCGAACCAGGCCTGTGCCATGGTCAGTCCCGGTCGGACTTCTTGTCCTTCTTGTCTTTCTTTTCAGCCTTCCGTGCCTTCTTGTCGGCCTTCTCCGCTTCGGCTTTCTTCTTTGCCTTCTTCGCTTTCTTCTTGTCTTTCTTGCGCTGCTTCTCTTCCTCTTCGTCCTTCGGCGCCAGCAGCGTGCCGCGGCACAGCTCGGAACCGCACCAGCACGGGAACTCGGCCAGCAGTTCCGGCGTGTACGGCTCGTCGATCATCAGGCCGTAGTCGTAGTTGAGTTCTTCGCCGGCAGGGATGTCGCGCAGCGCCTTGATGAAGACGCGGCCATCGGTCTCGTCGGCCTCGCAGTTCGGCTCGCACGAATGGTTGATCCACTTGGCCGCGTTGCCGTTGACCTTGCCGTCGATGACGTGGCCGTCGTCGATGTGGAAATAGAAGGTGTGCTGCGGCTGCGAAGGGTCGTGCGGATGGCGGCGCAGCGCCTCTTTCCAGCTGATGACCTCGCCCTTGTATTCGATCAGCGTGTCGCCTTCGGCGATGTCGGTCAGCGCGAAGACGCCGTTGCCGTGAACGCCGGAACGACGCGTCTGGATGCGGCGGCCGGTATTCGTGGGGGATTTGGAGGGCATCGCCGAAGTCTGATAGTTTGAATATGCACACATGTGCGCGTGCGCGTGTACGCGCGAGAGCCGCAGAGTATAGAGAGCCCCTCATGACAAAGACTTTGGTAATTGCAGAAAAGCCGTCGGTGGCCCAGGACATCGTCCGCGCCCTCACGCCCGTGGCTGGCAAGTTCGACAAGCACGACGAGCACTTCGAAAACGAGAAGTACGTCGTCACCAGCGCGGTCGGCCACCTGGTCGAGATCCAGGCGCCGGAAGAATTCGATGTGAAGCGCGGCAAGTGGAGCTTCGCCAACCTGCCCGTCATCCCGCCGCACTTCGACCTGAAGCCGGTCGACAAGACCAAGACGCGCCTGAACGCGGTGGTCAAGCAGGCCAAGCGCAAGGACGTGACGCAACTCATCAACGCCTGCGACGCGGGCCGCGAGGGTGAGCTGATCTTTCGCCTGATCGAGCAATACGCCGGCGGCAAGCACCCGCTGGGCAAGCCGGTCAAGCGCCTGTGGCTGCAGTCGATGACGCCGCAGGCCATCCGCGACGGCTTCGACCAGCTGCGCACCGAGAAGCAGATGCAGGGCCTGGCCGACGCCGCGCGCTCGCGCTCCGAGGCCGACTGGCTGGTGGGCATCAACGGCACGCGCGCCATGACCGCGTTCAATTCGCGCGACGGCGGCTTCTTCCTCACGACCGTGGGCCGCGTGCAGACGCCGACGCTGTCGGTGGTGGTGGAGCGCGAAGAGCAGATCCGCAAGTTCGTCTCGCGCAACTACTGGGAAGTGCACGGCAGCTTCGCGGCCGAGGCCGGCGAATACCCCGGCAAGTGGTTCAACCCCGACTGGAAGAAGGCCAACGCGCCGCTGCTGGCCAACGGCGAGCCCGATCCCGAGCAGCGCGCCGACCGCGTGTGGAACGAGCAGGAGGCGCTGGCCATTGCCAATGCCGCGCGCGGCAAGCCCGCCACGGTGACGGAAGAAAGCAAGCCCACCACGCAGGCCTCGCCCGCGCTGTTCGACCTGACCTCGCTGCAGCGCGAGGCCAACGGCCGCTTCGGCTTCAGCGCCAAGACCACGCTTGCGCTGGCGCAGAGCCTGTACGAACGCCACAAGGCGCTGACCTACCCGCGTACCGATTCGCGCGCGCTGCCGGAAGACTACCTGCCGGTCGTCAAGCAGACCATGGAGATGCTCGCCGACAGCGGCATGAAGCACCTGGCGCCGTTCGCCAAGCAGGCGGTCGACGGCAACTACGTCAAGCCGAACAAGCGCATCTTCGACAACGCCAAGGTGTCGGATCACTTCGCCATCATCCCGACGCTGCAGGCCCCGAGCGGCCTGAGCGAAGCCGAGCAGAAGCTGTATGACTTCGTGGTGCGCCGCTTCCTGTCGGTGTTCTTCCCGAGCGCCGAGCACCAGGTGACCACGCGCATCAGCACGGTCGAGCAGGGCGGCAGGAAGTACCCCTTCCGCACCGACGGCAAGGTGCTGGTGAAGCCGGGCTGGCTCGCCATCTACGGCAAGGAAGCCCAGGACGACGAGAAGGAAGACGACAAGGACGGCAAGCGCCTCGTGCCGGTGAAGCCGGGCGAGATCGTGCGCACCGAGTCGGCCGACATCAAGGGCCTGAAGACGCGCCCGCCGGCGCGCTACTCCGAAGCGACGCTGCTCGGCGCCATGGAAGGCGCCGGCAAGACCATCGACGACGACGAGCTCCGCGAGGCCATGCAGGAGAAGGGCCTGGGCACGCCAGCCACGCGCGCGGCCACCATCGAAGGCCTGATCGCCGAGAAGTACATGCTGCGCGAAGGCCGCGAACTCATTCCGACCGCCAAGGCGTTCCAGCTCATGACGCTGCTGCGCGGCCTGGGCGTGGAAGAACTCTCCAAGGCCGAGCTGACCGGCGACTGGGAATACAAGCTCGCGCAGATGGAGAAGGGCGCGCTCAGCCGCGACGCCTTCATGCGGGAGATCGCGGCGATGACCGAGCACATCGTCAAGAAGGCCAAGGAATACGACCGCGACACGGTGCCAGGCGACTACGCCACGCTCGCCACGCCCTGCCCCAACTGCGGCGGCGTCGTGAAGGAGAACTACCGCCGCTACACCTGCACCGGCAAGGCGGGCGCGGAACCCTGTGGCTTCTCCTTCGGGAAGTCACCGGCCGGCCGGACCTTCGAAGTGGTTGAAGCCGAGGCACTCGTGCGCGACAAGCACATCGGCCCGCTGGAAGGCTTCCGCTCCAAGGCGGGCTGGCCGTTCACCGCCGAGATCATCCTGAAGTTCGACGAGGAAGAAACGAAGAACTGGAAGCTCGAGTTCGACTTCGGCGACGACAAGAACGCCGACACCGGAGAGATCGTCGACTTCAGCGCGCAGGACACCGTCGGCCCCTGCCCGATCTGCGGCGCGCCGGTGTTCGAACACGGCAGCAACTACGTGTGCGAGAAGTCGGTCTGCACCACCGCGCAGCCGACGCCGAGTTGCACCTTCAAGACCGGCAAGATCATCCTGCAGCAGCCCGTGGAACGCGCGCAGATCGAGAAGCTGCTGGCCACCGGCAAGACCGACCTGCTCGACAAGTTCGTGAGCATGCGCACGCGCCGGGCCTTCAAGGCCTTCCTCGCGTGGAACGCCGAAGAAGGCAAGGTGACCTTCGAGTTCGCGCCGCGGGAGGGCGGCTCCAAGTTCCCGCCGCGCAAGACCTTCGGCAAGGCCGCTGCGAAAAAGGTCGCCGCCAAGAAGGTGCCCGCCGCGAAGAAGGCACCGGCTGCGAAGAAGGCGGCGGCGCCCAAGGCGCCGCGCAAGCCGGGCGCCGGCCTCAAGCCGAGCGACGCCCTCGCGGCGGTGATCGGCTCCGAGCCGGTGGCACGCACCGAGGTCATCAAGAAGCTGTGGGACTACATCAAGGCCAACGGGCTGCAGGACGCGACCAACAAGCGCGCGATCAACGCCGACGCCAAGCTCAAGCCCGTCTTCGGCAAGGACCAGGTGACGATGTTCGAACTGGCCGGCATCGTCGGCAAGCACCTGTCGGCCCTCTGACGGACACGGTCGGCGAGCGAGGCGAGCAACTGCACTGGCGACGGGGGCTTGTGCCGAGCCCGTCGGCGGTGCGGCCTATAGTGGGCCGATGACGAAATCGATCGCATCCACCGTTCTCGCCACGCTCGCGTTCTGCTTCATCGCAGGCTGCGCTTCGGGCGGCTATTCCAATACCGGCACCGGCGCGAGCGCAGGCGGCGGCAGCAAGGTCGAAATGTTCGGCACCATCGACACCTCGATCTCGCACACCACCAACAAGTCGGCCCCGGCGCGCTGAGCGCAGGAATACTTCAGCGCCGCAGCAGGGCCTGCCGCAGCAGCCGCGCAGCGCGGTTGCGGATCTTGCCGGGTGCGGCACGCAGCGTCGACTTCGGCGTGACGCGCGCCGTGGCGCACGCCCACAGGAAGTCGTGGAGGATGGCCGTGTCGTCGACCGTCTCCTTGCTGCCGAAGGTGTGGAATTCCGGATGCCACTGGGTGGCTGCGATGTAGCTGCGGCCCCGGTCGGCACGGCGCCGGATCGCTTCCGGTACGCGGTCGGGCAAGCTCCACGCCTCGATCTCGAAACCCGGCGCCAGGCCCTTCACGCCCTGGTGATGGATGCTGTTGACCCGTGCGCTGTCGATGCCGGGATAGAGCTTGGCGAGCCGCGTGCCCTGCACGATCTCGATCTCGTGATAGTTCTTGTCGTAGGTGACCGGGTCGCGGTGCTTGAGGGTCTGCGGATGACCGTGCTGCTCCTCGATGTCCTGGTAGAGCGTGCCGCCGAAAGCGACGTTGATGAGCTGCAGCCCACGGCACACACCGAAGATCGGCTTGCCGGCCTGCTCGAAAGCCTCGACCAGCGCGAGGTCGTAGAGGTCGCGCACGCGGTCGCCGATCCACGCATCCTTGAGCGGCACCTCGCCGTAGCTGCCGGGCCAGACGTCCGCACCGCCGTGCATCACCACGCCGTCGAGCCACTCCGCGTAATGCGAAAGCTTGGTGTCGCCGCGCGCGGTCTCGCCGGTCGGGCAGGGCACCATCACCACCATCGCGCCGGCCGACATCAGCCAGTGGGCGATCGACTGCTCGACGTACTGCAGCGTCTTGTTGCTGAAGAGGGAGCGCGCCGGATCGGCATGCGAGAAACAGGCTGAAAGGCCGATCTTGAGCCGGGCGGAAACGGGCTGTGACATCGTCGAACGGTCCCTGCAGAAAATGAGAGTTCATTGTGCCGAACGGCCCTCGCATGCCGGGTCGGACGACACCCCAAGTATGCTTTGGACCGAACTTGGAGACACGCATGGACTTGGGCATCGACATCGGCACGTCGGAAGTGAAAGTCGCACTTGTCGACGACGCGCAGCGCGTGGTCGGGCAGGCCAGCGCAGCCGTGCCGATCTCGCGGCCGCACCCGCTGTGGTCCGAGCAGAACCCCGACGACTGGTGGACCGCCACGCAGGCCGCGCTCGCCAACTTGCGCGGGAAGCACCCGAAGGAATACGCGGCGGTGCAGGGCATCGGCCTCTCGGGCCACATGCATGGTGCAACGCTGCTGGATGCGCAGGACCGCGTGCTGCGCCCCGCCATCCTCTGGAACGACGGCCGCAGCCATGCGCAATGCGCCGAGCTCGAACGCCGCGCGCCGGACAGCCGCACCATCACCGGCAACATCGCGATGCCCGGCTTCACGGCGCCCAAGCTGATCTGGGTCGAAGAGCACGAGCCCGACATCTTTCGCAAGGTCGCGCGCGTGCTGCTGCCCAAGGACTATGTGCGGCTCCGGCTCACGGGCGAAGCGGTCTCCGACATGTCGGACTCTGCAGGCACGCTGTGGCTGGACGTCGCAGCGCGCGCGTGGTCGGACACGATGCTCGCGGCCACGCACCTCGACCGCTCCCACATGCCGCGCCTGGTCGAAGGCAGCGCGGCCAGCGGCCAGTTGCGCGCAGACGTCGCCGCGCAGCTGGGCCTGCAGGTTGGCGTGGTGGTGGCGGGCGGTGCCGGCGACAACGCCGCGAGCGCCGCGGGACTGGGCGTGACCGCACCGGGCACCGCCTTCCTGTCGCTGGGCACCTCGGGCGTCTACTTCGTGGCGAATGCTGCGTACTCGCCAAACCCGGCGGGCGCGGTGCATGCTTTCTGCCACGCCTTCCCGGGAACCTGGCACCAGATGAGCGTGATGCTTTCCGCCGCCAGCTGCATGGGCTGGCTCAAGCGACTCACGCATGCCGACAGCGAAGCGCAGCTGGTGAGCGAAACCGAGGCGCTGCCCGAGGGCTCGGCCACGCCGCTGTTCCTGCCCTACCTGTCGGGCGAACGCACGCCGCACAACGACCCATATGCGTCTGGCGCTTTCTTCGGCCTGACGCACGAACACACGCGAGGCCATCTGGCCTATTCGGTGCTCGAGGGGGTGGCGTTCTCGTTCCTGGACGGTCAGAACGCGCTGCTGGAAGGCGGCGCGCAGATCGATAACGTCACGCTGGTGGGCGGCGGCTCTCGCAGCGCCGCGTGGGCGCAGCTGCTGGCCGACACGCTGGGTCGCACGCTCGACCGTCGCAGCGGTGGCGACGTGGGTGCCGCACTGGGCGCGGCACGATTGGGCCGCCTTGCACGCACTGGTGAAGCGGTGGCCGATGTGTGCATCGCCCCACCCTTGCTCGACAGCTTCGCGCCGGTCGCCGCTCGCACGGCCATGCTGGCCGAACGGCACGCGCAGTACCGACGTCTCTACAGCGTGCTCAAGCCCGAGATGCAGCGCTTTTCAACGCTGGCATCCTGAGTTCATTGCGCCTCGCGCGGCTCGTGGAACGGGCAGCCGTTGCGCTCGCTGCGGAACTGCGACGACGCCGCATAAGCGACGCGCCGCGCGCGCATCACGCCGCCGAGCGGCCGATGCGCGGACAGCGCGTGCCACGGGTTGAACGCCATGCCGTCGTCGATCTCGCGCGCGAGTTCGTCGTTCCAGCCCGGCTGCGCACCGATGGTGATGCGCGCCACGGCGATGAAGGGGCTCAAGTCCTGCGGCCACTCGACCGAGGCGTCCTCGATCGGCATCTTCTCGAGATCGGCGCAGAGCTGCACGCGCAACTCCCATTCGGTCTGCGCGCCAGCGCGGCTCTTCACGAAGTCGACCACCGCTTCACGTGTGCCGTCGGGCTTGTCTTCGAGATCGATCGGCGCGTCTTCCAGCGCCAGCAGATCGGGTGAAACCGGCGCGAGTTGCAGCTTGGCGATCCACGCGCCGTAGCGCAATGGCACCTGGGTGAAGAAGGTGGCGCCCAGCGGGTGCGTCTCGGCATGGCCGCCCATCGCGATCAGCTTTCCGCTCTGTCCGCCGACCGCCTCGATGGCCTTTTCGACGGTCTGCAAGACGCTCGACAGCACACGCTTGGCGTTGGGTGCCTTGTCTGTGGTGCCCGCGAGCAGCTTGAGGTTCTTCAGGAAACCTTTGGCATCGGGCGCCGCGAAGACCGGGCCGTCGACGAACAGGAAGTCCTGGGTGGACGTGGTCTCGGTGCCTTCTACGCGTTCACCGTCGACGCCGAGCACCTTGATCGCCATCCCGCGCGGCAGCGAGACACGGTCATCGAGCATTTCTGCCGGCGGCGTGGAAAGACGCATGACCACGGGATAACGGCGCGGTGTCGCGAACAGGCCCTGGGCCAGCGGCGGCGGCAAACCGTCGAGCACCCGCATTTCACCGCGCAGCAGGCCATGGCTCTTCGCATGCACGCTGCGCATCGCGTGGCCGGTGTGGTCGGCCATCGTCTTCGACATGCCGAGCAGCGTTTCGACCAGTTCGGCATGCGTCTGCGCCTCGTCGTCGCGGACGGTTTCGACAGAAGGGTCATAGGCGACGGGCTGGAAGCCAAGGGTGGCGAAATCGTTCATCGGTGTGTACTCCGGATGTTTTTGAGGCGTTGGGAGACCGATTCGAACGCCACCGAGGTCTTCGCCTTGTAGGAGTCCAGCGCCGGACGATGCCCCTTTGTGGCGGATCGGCTACAATGACGGGTTCGTTTCGATACCACGACGAAGCACTTCGTCATGCGCCGGCTGGCCCGACGAGTTCAAGGATGACCAAGAACTTCGAAGGCCCACTCCCTCTCAAGCCGGCTTCACAGTGTGTTGGAGCGCCAGATCCGGCGCCCATGTTTGCCACCACTGCCTTCGTACTTGTTGAAGCGAATAGCGCGTCTTCCGCGCCGTTGACAGTCATTCACGGCCGGTCACGCCCCGTTTTTCAACAATTTTTTCGGCGCTTTGCGAAAATTCGCCTGGCGCCAAGGCTACATGGACATCATTCAACACAGCATCGCAGTGGGCAAGTACCTCGTTTCACCGCTCATCAAGACCCAGGACGACGGCCATTTCGCCGCCTCTGTCTCCATACGCTCCGGCCAGGGCAGCGGCATGACCGACCGCGTCATGCGTTTCACGCCGCGCTTTCGCAGCCACTCGGCCGCCGTGCGCTACGCCGTCGAACAGGGCTTGGGCTGGGTCCGCGAGAAGCACCCGGCGCGCCCCGCACTCGGGCATTGCAACGCCTGATCCAGACACCCACTTTCATCTTCAACAGACAACGTTTTCAGAGGTAAATCATGGCCAAGGAAGAACTGATCGAAATGAACGGCGCAGTGACCGAAGTGCTGCCCGACTCGCGTTACCGCGTCACGCTCGACAACGGGCACCAGCTCATCGCGTACAGCGGCGGCAAGATGCGCAAGCACCACATCCGCATCCTGGCCGGTGACAAGGTGTCGCTCGAGCTGTCGCCCTACGACCTGACCAAGGGCCGCATCACGTTCCGTCACCTGGAACGCCGCGGTCCCCCGCCGGTCAACTCCGGCGCCCAGCGCCGCTAAATCCGCTGGCAGGGGATCCTGCCGGCCACGGCCTCCGGCTGCCTGCACAGGCGCCGGAGGCCTTTTTGCTTTGAAATCGAGCCTTCCATGAGTTCCTCTCCCGCCGCCGACAGCTTTTCGTCCCTGCCGCTCACGCCGCAGATGCTGGCCAACCTGACCCAGCTCGGCTACACGCAGATGACGCCGATCCAGGCGGCGGCGCTCCCGCCGGCGCTGCTCGGCAAGGATCTGATCGCCCAGGCCATGACCGGCAGCGGCAAGACTGCCGCCTTCGCGCTGGCGCTGCTCGCCAACCTGAACCCGCGTCGCTTCGCGGTGCAGGCGATGGTGCTGTGCCCCACGCGCGAACTGGCCGACCAGGTCACGACCGAGATCCGCCGCCTGGCGCGGGCCGAGGAGAACATCAAGGTCGTCACGCTGTGCGGTGGGGTTGCGCTGCGCGGGCAGATCGCGAGCCTGGAGCACGGCGCCCACATCGTGGTGGGCACGCCGGGCCGCCTCATGGACCACCTCGAACGCGGCAACCTCGACCTCTCGGCGCTCAACACGCTGGTGCTCGACGAAGCCGATCGGATGCTGGACATGGGCTTCTTCGAGGACATCGTCACGGTCGCGCGCCAATGTCCGAAAGAGCGCCAGATGCTGTTGTTCTCGGCCACCTATCCGGACGGCATCGCGAAGCTGAGCGCACAGTTCATGAAGAGCCCGCAGCAGATCACGGTGCAGGCGCAGCACGCCGGCAACACGATCCGCCAGCGCTGGTACGAGGTGAAGGAGAGCGAACGGCTGCACACCGTGTGCCTCATGCTCGACCACTTCCGCCCGCAGAGCACCATCGCGTTCTGCAATACCAAGCAGCAATGCCGCGACCTCGTCGAAGTGCTGCAGGCGCAGGGATTCAGCGCGCTCGCGCTCTTCGGCGAGCTCGAACAGCGCGAACGCGACCAGGTGCTGGTGCAGTTCGCCAACCGCAGCTGCTCGGTGCTGGTGGCGACCGACGTGGCCGCTCGCGGGCTGGACATCGCGCAGCTCGAAGCGGTGATCAACGTCGATGTGACGCCGGACTCCGAGATCCACATCCACCGCATCGGCCGCACCGGACGCGCCGGTGCCGAAGGACTGGCGCTCAACCTCGCCAGCATGGACGAGATGGGCGCCGTCGGGAAGATCGAGGTGCTGCAGGGCCGCGCCTCCGAATGGCATCCGGCGGCCGAACTCACGCCCGCTGCCGGGCCGCGGCTGCAGCCGCCGATGGCCACCTTGCAGATCGTCGGCGGTCGCAAGGAAAAGATCCGCGCAGGCGACGTGCTGGGAGCGCTCACGGGCGACTGCGGCTACGCCAAGGAGCAGGTCGGCAAGATCAACGTGAACGAGTTCTCGACCTATGTGGCCGTGGAGCGCAGCATCGCCGCCGAAGCCGCGCGCAAGCTGGCGAGCGGCCGCGTCAAGGGCAAGACCGTGAAAGTGCGGCTGCTCGAAGACGAGAACTGATCAACCTCAGCCCGGCTCCGGCGTGACCAGCGCCGCGGCCGTGGTCTGCTGCGAGGTCGGCGCCACCGGCGCATCGAGTCCCGGCGTGGCTGGCGCCACCTCACGCTGCGCCAGCTTCGACGCCAGCCGAAACGCCACCACCACCGCCAGCAACCCGAAGATCGACGAGCCGACCGCCTGCCCGATCAGCACGCCCGCCGCGCCGTGGTGCGACCCCCACCAGGCGAACGGAATCGTGCCCAGCGTGGCGCGCCCCCAGTTGAAGCCGGTCGACAGCAGCGGATGGCCGAGGTTGTTGAACGACGCGTTCGCGACGAACAGGCCGCCCGAAAAGAAAAAGCTCGCGGCCAGCCAGGTGCAGAAGAGCGAGATGAGTTCGGCCGCCAGCCCGTCGGCCGAGAACGCACGGATCAGCAAGCCTTGCGCCAGCGCGAGCACCAGCCACGCCGTGGCCACCGCGGCGACCATGAAGAGCAGGCTGTCGCGCAGCCCCTCGCGCACCCGCCGGAACTGCCCGGCACCAAGGTTCTGCGCGAGGATGGGGCCGACCGCGCCGCTCAGCGAGTAGACCAGCCCGAAGGCCACCGGGCTCACCCGGTCGATGGTTGCGGCGCCGGCCACCGCCGAAGGTCCGAACTGCGCGATCGAGTGGGTCACGAACGCCGCGCCCACCGGCGTCGCGAGGTTGGTCAGCACGGCAGGGCCCGCCACCGCGCCCAATGCCCGCACATCGGCGGCGAACGCCGCGCGCTCGAAGCGCCCGAGCAGCCGGTGGGTCACCCACACGCCATGCAGGCCGAGCGCGGCCATGACGGTGCGCGACACCACCGCGGCGATCGCGGCACCGTCGAGCCCCAGGTGCAGGCCGAAGATCAGCAGCGGGTCGAGCGCCGCCGTCACGAACGCACCCACCAGCGTCACGGTCATCGAGCGCCGGGCGTCGCCGACCGATCGCAACAGCGCCGAACACGCCATGCCGATGCCGAGCAATGGCAACGAGTGCACGGTCACCGAGAGATAGCGCTGCGCGAGACGCGCCGTTTCGCCTTCTGCGCCGAGCGCGTGCAGCGCCGGATGCAGGAAGAACGCGGTGCCGCTGCCCAGCACCATCGCAATGCCGGTCATCAGCACCAGGCTGGCAGTCGCGATGCGCCGCGCGTCGTCGCGCCGACCCGCGCCGATGGTGCGCGACACCACGGCAGCGACACCGATGGTCAGCCCGATGCATACCGAGGTGTGGAAGAAGCCCACGACGCCCGCGAAACCGACCGCCGCGGCCGTGGCTTTTTCACCGAGCAGCGAGATGTAGAAGAGGTTGATCAGGTCGACCGCGAACACGGCGATCAACCCGATCGCGCCGGTCCCTGCCATCACGCAGACATGGCGCAGCAGCGAGCCCGAAACGAAACGCGGCCCTTCGATGGAAGCCCCTCTGGCGCCTGTCGGCATGTGAAATCCCCGGTGTGGCCTAATTGCGGCTCGAACATTACTTTTACCCGAGCTTTTCATGCCCAAGAAAATTCGCACCGAAGCCGACCGCGTTGCCACTCCCGCGCCGACGCCGCTGTCGGGCTACGCCCTGCCACGCACTGGCGGTGGCCAGAAAGTCAGCCTGGAGCGCGGCACCGCCACGCGCAGCAAGAAGAACCCCGGCAAGCGCGCCAAGAAGGGCGGCTGAAGCCTCCCTTCCCGCTGTGGCGGAGTGGATGAAACGCGCCTCAGGGCGCGTTTTGTCATTGGATCGTCGTCGGCCCGAAGTCGATGCGCGACTCATGGAATTCGCGCGCGCCGGCGCGATGCCCGCAGCGGCGGCGCTGGAGCGCGAACATGCCGGCCATCATGGCCAGTCCATAGCTCGGCATGGCCCGCCGGGCCGTGGCCACGGCGGCGGCGGCCCCACTCGGCACTCCCTCGACCTGAAGCTCCCAGAAGAATCTTCCGGGTGCGGGCTCGTTCACGACGAGCGCGATGCCTTTGGCGTCGACCATTTTTTTCGCTGAATTCGATAAGGTAGGCGACGTTTGTAAGGCCGCGGGCCCGAACGCGACAGGACCTAGTTCACGAAAATTCACAATGCGTGAAAGCTGACCATGCGGGTACCCGCGTGCGCTTCGCGCCTACCCGTCGTGACACGCCGGCGGGCTATAACCTGACCCCATGAGCGACGCTTACCAGATCGACATTCCTCCGAGCTTCTTCGCGGTCTACACGAACGCGCGGCAGCGTCTGAGCGAGCCGATCGGCGTCGTGCGCGCCCGCTACGAGATCTGCGAAGACCTGGCCAGCCACCTGGTCGGCCACGCGCAGCTGCAGCATCACACCGAGGTGCCGGTCGAAAGCGAGATCCTGCGGCGCATCCACGCCGGTTTGGCGACACCGGACGCCGGTGTATCGGCCGCCGAGGCGACCTGGATCGTCCGGCGCCTGGCCGAACTGCTCGATTGGGCCTGCCCGCCGCTCGACACTCCACCCCCTTCCAACCCGACTGTTTCCCCCGAAAGCGAACGATGAGACTCCAAGCCAGCTGCAAGATGACCGTGGACGTCGCGGCCGATTGCCCCACTGTGGCCATGCTGCGTCCCCGCAGCGGCGACGCGCAATGGATGGTCAGCGAACGCTACGAACTCACGCCATGGGTTCGCACCACCGAATACGTCGACAGCTACGGCAACCTGTGCCAGCGCCTGGTGATCCCGCAAGGCCAGATGCGCATCGAGGTCGAGATGGTGATGGAGGCCGAAGAGCACATCGCGGTCGAGCCCTCTGCCGGCGTGACGCCGGTCGAGCAGCTGCCGCCGGACGCGATCCAGTTCCTGCTGCAGAGCCGCTACTGCCCGTCGGACAAGATGGAAGACCGCGCCCGCGAGATCGTCGGCGACCTGCCGCCCGGCTACGCGCAGGTCGAGGCGATCCGCGCGTGGATCCACACCCACATGGAATACCGCTACGGCGTGAGCGACGCCACCACCGATGCGCTCGACAGCCTCGGGCACGGCGCCGGCGTGTGCCGCGATTTCTCGCACATCGGCATCGGCCTGACGCGCAGCCTGCGCATCCCGGCGCGGCTCGTGGTGGGCTACCTCTACCAACTCGATCCGATGGACATGCACGCCTGGTTCGAGGCGTTCGTCGGCGGCCGCTGGTACACCTTCGACGCCACACAGGACCAGGCGCGCGGCGGCCGCATCGTGGTGGCGTACGGACGCGACGCAGCGGACGTGGCCTTCCTGTCGAACTACGGACCCATGGAAATGGGCGAGATGGTCGTGACGGTCGACCGGCTCGATTCGCCGCCAGCCGCCGCCTGACAGCCGCTTCGCCCTTCGCGCGCAACGCCACGGCCCGCCGGCCTACGCACAGCGGACGCCCGGAACCTTAAAAAGGACGGACTCATCCTTTTGTCCACTTTCCGGAGCGTCTTCATGGCCACCAAGAAATCTTCCTCCAAGGCTCTGCCTGCTGCCCCCTCGACCGCGCGTGCAATGGCGGTGCAACCCAACCTGCACCAGCAAACGCACGAGACGCAGAAGTACGGCGAGATCGTCAAGCTGCCGAACGGGCTGTCCGAAGACGTGTGCAAGAAGAGCGTCACGCTGCTGAACCAGTGCCTCGCCGACACCATCACGCTGCGCGACATGTACAAGAAGCACCACTGGCAGGTCGTCGGCCCGACGTTCAACCAGCTGCACCTGATGTACGACCAGCACTTCGAAGCGCAAGTGCTGCTGGTGGACATCCTGGCCGAACGCATCCAGCTGCTCGGTGGCATCGCGCTCGCCATGGCCGCCGACATCGCCGAAACCACGAAGATTCCGCGTCCGCCGCGTGGCCGTGAGCCGGCTGCCGTGCAGATCCGCCGCCTGGCCGAAGCGCACGAAATGATCATCATCGAAGCCCGCGAAGCCGCCAAGAAGGTCGACGAGACCGGCGACGACGGCAGCAACGACGTCTTCGTGTCGAACGTGCTGCGCACCAACGAACTCCAGGTCTGGTTCCTGACCGAGCACCTGGTGGCGGCGTCGCCCGTCACGGCCTGACTTGGCACTTGCGCTCCGGCTGCCCTGACAGGTGGGCGGACGAAGCGCGCTGCATCTGCAGCACAACTGAGGGCGGGTGCGACACCAACCCTTACACCTGGGGCGCATCTGCGGAGCGCTCGAGACCGTAGGACATGCAGGAGACCTATTCCATGCACGTGTTCTGCGAGTTCTGTCACAACGCCAATCGCGCCAATGCCAACTTCTGCACCGGTTGCGCCTCGAAGCTGCCCGGCTTCGCAGCCACCGGGCCATCGGCGCTCGAGATCCTGAAAGGCGCCGAACGGCGCAGATCCGTGTTGCCAGCGCCGGGCCTGCGTGCTGCCGCGCGCGATGCGCATGCCAGCAGCATGGCCGAGGTGCTGCGACCGCTGATCATCGGCGGGCTGGTGCTCATGCTGGGCTTCGTCGCCTGGTACATGCACGTCAGACGCGAACCGGCTGCAACGACCACTTCGGCCGTGCCGTCGAATTCGGTGGTGGTGCTGCGCCCTGCTTTCGATCAGATCGCCTCGCTCGCGCCTGACCTCAGCGCCTTGCCGGCCGTCTCGCCCGAAGCCAGGGCGGCCGCAGCACGCACGAACCAGCGACTTTTGTCGTCGAATGCGGTACCCGGCGCTTCACGCAGCAACGTCACGGCCACGGACGCATCCGGGGCAATGGACACCGTAGCCCGGTTCTACCGGGCCCTGGCCGCGGGAGACGGTCGCACGGCAGCCCAATCGGTCACGGCGGCCAAGCGCATGGACGGCCCGCTGAGCGGCGATGCGATGGCGTCGTTCTATCGTTCACTCGAAGAGCCCCTCAGGATTCGCTCCATCCGGCAGCTGGAAGGACAGCTATTCGAGGCGCGCTACACCTATCGCGCGACACGGACCGTGTGTGAGGGTCGTGCATTGCTGACGATGGAGTCGCCGGAGCCATCTGCGCGCATCCGTACGATCTCCGCGAACTGCTGACAGCAGGGTGGCGCCGCCGACCAGGCCATGCGGCGTCGGCCCACACCGGTTGCGCGCGGGCTTCGTACAGTCCGCGGATGGAACCGATGAAACCAATGAAACCGATGGCGCCCATGGCGCCGATGAAGCCCATGGACCCGCCCGCGTCCGACTGGTGGCCCGAGGGGCTGAGCAACCCCGGCAGCAGCGGCGCCCAGAACGGCATGCGCTACGCGTTCTTTCCCGAGCAGCGCCGGCTGGCGATCGAGCGGGACGGCAAGGTGACCCAGTACGACACGGGTGACCACCGCATCCAGGGTGTGAGCCAGCAGCAATCCGGCGCGGGTGGCGATCCGGCATTCACCAGCCAGAACGGCGACGTCGACCTGAAGTCGCTGCAACAGATCGGCTGAGACCGAACCGGGTCGCGGACTCAGTCGGCGACTGCAACAGGCGCGCCGCGGGCCTCGATCGCCTCCCCGGCAGCGAGGCACAGGTCTTCCCGGTAGCGCGCCGACACGATCTGCACGCCGACCGGCGCGCGGCCCGCCGGTCCGGTCGACACCACCAGTGCGGGCAGGCCGAAAAGCGGAAGGCCGATCATGGTCATCTGCGCGGCCCAGACCCCGGCATACGCGTCCGAACCCTGCATGTCGCGCTCTGCGGCGAACGGAAGTTCGGCGCTTGCAGGCAGCAGAACGACGGCATAGCGCTCCATGAAGAGTTGCCACTCGCGCGTGAGCGTGGCGCGGCGCACGAGCGCGGCCGAGAGCTTGTCGCCCGTGAACGCCGATCCAATGGCGGCCTGGCCGGCCAACGCGGCGATGGCTGCCGCGTCGCCCTCGCGCTCGGCGTTGCGCACCATCCCTTGGTAGCCGTCGCCCATCCATAGGCCGACCTGGATCTCGCACGCCTCGCGAATGGGCGGCAGTGCGTCGAGTTCATCGACGGTCCAGCCGGCGTCGCGCAGGCGAGTGGCCGCATCCTGCAGCGCGGCGACGATCTCGGGCTGCGTGTCCAGCCCGTCGGGCTGCACGCACAGCGCGGCGGTGCGCGGCACGACGCCGCCCACTAGCGGCGCGGGCACCCACCACGGGTCGCGCGCATCGGGCGCGGCCATCGCGGCCAGCCCGAGGCGCAGGTCGTGCACGGTGCGTGCGATCGGTCCGGAGACGGCGGTGATCTGCCCGCCGATCGTGCGCTCGGCGCCCGTCGCGTTGAAGGCGGCCACCCGCCCGAGCGACGGCCGCAGGCCATGCACGCCGCAGGCATACGCCGGATAGCGGATCGAACCGGCGATGTCGGTGCCATGCGCGAGGTGCCCGATGCCGGCCGCCACGGCCGATGCCGCACCGCCCGAAGAGCCGCCCGGCGTGAGCGCCTCGTCGCGCGGATTGAGCGTGCGCCCGTGCAGCGTGTTGCTCGTAAACCAGCGGTAGCTGAAGGCGGGCGTGTTGGTGCGGCCGACGATCACGGCGCCGGCCTTCTGCAGGTTGTCGACGACCGGGCTGTTGGTGCGCGCGATCAGGTCCTTCTGCAGCGCCACGCCGTTGGTGGTCGCGAAGCCGGCCTGGTCGATGTTCACCTTGACCGTGACCGGGACGCCGGCGAGCGGCCCCACCTGCTCGCCGCGCAGGAGTGCCGCATCGATGGCCGCAGCGCGCGCCAGCACCTCGTCGGGCCGGTGCTGCACCACGGCGTTGAGCCGCGGGTTGACCGCATCGAGCCGGGCAAGCGCCGCCTGTGCGGCTTCCACCGCCGAGAGCTTGCGTTGTGCGATCAGGTCGGCGACCTGCGAGGCGGAGAGACGCCAGATGTCTGTCATGAAAGCTCCTTGCTGCGGCGGGTCAGACGCCTCCGTCCGTCATGCGGTACCAGCCGATCACGGCCGAGACGTAGAGGCGCCGCAGACCATACAACGGGAACGGCTTGATCGTCGATGGCGCGACCGGCAGCGCGGTCTTGTCGCCCGTGGCGATGTACTCCGCGAGCGCCTGGCCCATGCGCGTCTGCAGGCCCACGCCACGGCCCTGGCAGCCGATGTCGATCAGCAGGCCGGGCGCGGGCTCGTGCAGGTGCGGCATGTAGTCGCGCGTGATCGCGACGTGGCCGCACCAGCGGTAGGCGATCGGCACGCTGGCCGTCTGCGGGAACAGCTTGCCGATCACGTTCTCCAGGTGCGACCAGTCGCCGGGCTGCGACGGATCGGGCTCGCGGAAGCTCCCGCGGCCGCCCATGATGAGCCGTCCGGTGTGGTCGATGCGGTAGTACAGCAGCAGGTTGCGCGCATCCGACGACACATGGCCTTCGGGCAGGATGCTGCGGCGCACCGGCTCGGCCAGCGGCTCGGTCGCGACCTGGAAAGAGTTCGCATTGATGATCGTCTTGCGCAGCTGCGGCCACAGGTCGTCGGTGTAGCCGTTGGTGGCCAGCACCACGCGCTCGGCGACCACCTTGGCGCCCTGCTTCGTGGTGACGTGCCACTTGCCGCCGGCCTGCGAAAGCTGCGTGACCGGCGATGCCGTGTGGATCACCACGCCGGCCGCGATTGCCGCGCGCGCCAGCCCACGCGCATAGCTCAGCGGCTGCACGCCGCCGCCGCGCGGGTCGACCCAGCCGCCGAAGTACTTGTCGGTACCGAGCAGGCGCGTGGTCTCGGCGCGGTCGAGCATCTGCGTGGCGACGCCCTGTGCAGCCCAGTCGCGCGCGCGGCGCTCGGCCAGCTGGAGCGCCTCGGGCGTGTGCGAGCCCTGGATCCAGCCGCGCCGCACATGCGGCACGTCCATCCTGTGTTTCTCGATCAGGCCGAACACCGCATCGGCCGTGCTTCCCGCGAAATCGACGAGACGCTGGCCCTTCTCGGCACCGAACTTCGCGATCATTTCGCTCGGGTCGTACTTGAAGCCCGGGATGACCTGCCCGCCATTGCGCCCCGAGCCGCCGAAGCCGACCTCGCGCGCCTCCAGCACCACCACGCGCACGCCGCGCTCGGCCAGGTGCAGGGCGGTGCTCAGGCCGCAATAGCCGGCGCCCACGATGACCACATCGGCCTGTGCGTCGCCGTCGAGCGGCACGGTGTCGGGCGCCGGTGCGGCGGTCGCGGCCCACAGCGAAGGGGCGAGCGGAAAGAATTCGGGTTGCGGCATGTCGACTTTCACATCGGATGGAGAACGCGCCGCAGGAAGTCCTGCGTGCGCGGGTGTTGCGGATTGCCGAGCAGCTCGGCAGAAGGGCCCTGCTCCGCCACGACGCCGCCGTCGATGAAGAGCACGCGGTCGGCCACTTCGCGCGCGAACTGCATTTCGTGCGTGACGACGACCATCGTCATGCCGCTCTCGGCGAGCTTGCGCATCACCTCCAGCACGTCGCCCACCAGCTCGGGGTCGAGCGCGGACGTCGGTTCGTCGAACAGGATGGCCTTGGGGTTCATCGCCAGCGCCCGCGCGATCGCGACCCGCTGCTGCTGGCCGCCCGACAGTTGCGAGGGCCGTGCGTCGATCTTCTCGGCGAGGCCCACGCTGGCCAGCAATTCCTTCGCATGGGCGATGGCCGCGGCACGCGGCTCGCCCTTCACGAAGACCGGGCCCTCGATGATGTTTTCGAGCACGCTGCGGTGCGGGAACAGGTTGAAGCGCTGGAACACCATCGCCACCTCGGTGCGGATCTGCCGGATGCTCGGCGCCTGGTGGTCGACGTGCACGCCGTCGATGTCGATGGTGCCGCCGCTGTAGCTCTCGAGCCCGTTGATGCAGCGCAGGATGGTCGACTTGCCCGAGCCCGACGGGCCGATGATGCAGACCACCTCGCCCTTGGCGACCGACGCATCGACACCCTTGAGCACATGGTGCGTGCCGAAGAATTTCTGGAGTCCGCGGATTTCGATCATGTCCTGTTCCGCTTCTCGAGGTGCCGCACCAGCAGGATGAGCGGCACGCACATGACGAGGTACATCACCGCCACCATCGAGAACACGGTGGCGTTCTGGAAGGTCGAGGTGGCGATCAGCTTGCCCTGCAGGGCGAGCTCGGCGACCGTGATGGTGGAGGCCTGCGACGAGTCCTTCAGCATCATGATCATGATGTTGCCGTAGGGCGGCAGCACGATCTTCACGGCCTGCGGCAGCACCACGCGCCGCATCATCAGCGGCCAGCCCATGCCCATCGCGCGCGCTGCCTCCACCTGCCCGTGGTCGACCGCCTCGATGCCCGCGCGGAAATTCTCCGACTGGTAGGCCGAGTAGGCGATGCCCAGGCCCAGGATCGACGCCTGCACCGCCGACAGCGAGAGGCCGAAGTCCGGCATCACGAAGTAGAGGAAGAACAGCAGCACGATGATCGGGATGCCGCGCAGCAGGTTGACGATGGTCGCGGCGAGTTTCGCCAGCCAGCCGATGCCCGACACGCGCATCACCGCCCACACCATGCCCAGCACGGTCGACAGCGCGAGCGAGCCGAGCGTCACCAGGATGGTGAGCCAGGCCCCCTGCAGCAGGATCGGGAAATACTCCTGGACGCGGGCGAAGAGAACGACCATCAGGACACCAGGCCCCACTTCTTCAGGATGCCGTCGATGGTGCCGTCGGCCTTGAGCTTGGTGAGCGCGGCGTTGACCTTGCCCATCGTCTCGGTGTCGCCCTTGCGCGTCGCGATGCCGATGCTGCTGACCATGGTCGGCTTGAAGGTGGTCGCCATGCGCAGGTTCGGGAACAGGCCGCGCGAGATCGCGAAGGCGGCGATCGGCGAGTCGAGGAAGCCTGCGTCGATGCGGCCTGCGTTCGCGTCGCGCATCAGGTCGGCCGTGGTGTCGTAGAGCTTCACTTCGCTGTAGAGGCCGCTCTTTTGCAGCGGATCGACGAAGGCCGTGCCGACCTGCACGCCGACGCGCTTGCCCTTCAGGTCGGCCATCGCAACGTAGGCGCCCTTGTCGGCCACCGGCACGACCACGCCTTCGCCGTAGCTGTAGATCGGCTGCGAGAAGTCGACCACTTCGAGGCGCACCGGCGTGATGAACATGGCGGCCGAGATGAGGTCGATGCGCTTGGTGGTCAGCGAGCTGATGAGCGTGGAGAACTGCATCGCCTCGATCTGCACGCCGAAACCGGCCTCCTTGCCGACGGCCTTGACGATGTCGGCCATGACGCCGTCGATGGTGTTGGTCTTGGTGTCCAGGAACGTGAAGGGACTGCCGGTCGGCGTGGAGCCGACCTTCAGCACGGGCTGGGCCGAGGCCGGCGCCGTGATCGTCAACGCGAGCGCCGTGAACAGCGAAGCGACAAGTGCGGGGAGCTTCATGGTGTCTTTCCTTTGAGGGTGGACGGTTGGGGAATGGATGCGGTGGCAGGAACGGGAACGGAAACGGTCGAGCGCGTGATCGCCCACAGCACGGTGGTGAGCGTCGCGCCGGGGTTGCGCCAGCGGCGCGGCGTGCTGCCGTCGTAGCAGAAGCTGTCGCCGGCCTGCAGCTTGAGCAGGCGGTCCTCGATGAAGAGCTCGAGCTGGCCTTCGATCACGAAGCCGACCTGCTCGCCCTTGTGCGTGAAGAAGAGCTCATCGCCCGTCGAGCCCCCGGGCTCGATCTCGGCGCGGTACATCTCCACGCGGCCGGTCGCGGCGGGCGGCGTGAGGTTTTCCTTGTGGATGCCCTTGTCGCCCAGGTCGATGCGGCGGTGCGAGCCGGCGCGCACGACGGCACCGTCGACCTCGGCCACGGCATCGCCATGCTGGGTGTTGCGCACCAGGGTTTCCATCGGCAGCTGGAGTTCGGTCGCCAGCGCTTCGAGCGTGCGCATCGAGATGGAGCGCAGCCCGCGTTCGATCTGGCTCAGCAGGCTCACCGAAATGCCGCAGGCTTCGGCGACCTGCAGGAGCGGCCGGCCCAGCGCCTTGCGCCGGCGCCGGAGTTGCTCGCCCAGCCACAGGTCGATCACCGAATGGATGTGGTGAGGCGACGACGGCGGGGCGTTCATGGGGTGCAGCATGCGTTAAATTTTCACTTTTGTGAATCTTTCACAAGCAAGCGCTGGGCCAACCCCGCTGCCCGTTGCTATGGTTTTGATAGCTCCTGGCGCATGCGGGACGGGCGCCAGAGCCCCTTTTCATCTAGATTCCGCCGCATGACACGCCGTTCACCCCGCTCCGCATGGCTCATGCTGATGACGCTGACCACAGCATTCGCCCTGAGCCAGTCGTACCGCACGGTGGCCGCGATCATGGCGACTCAGTTGCAGCAGGAGTTCGCGCTCACGGCGCAGCAGCTCGGCCTGTTCGCCGGGGCCTTCCACTTCGCGTTCGGCGCGCTGCAGCTCTTCATGGGCATCGGCATCGACCTGCAGGGCGTGCGGCGCACGGTGCTGTTCGCGTGGCCGCTGGCGATCGTCGGCGCGGTCGTTTCGGGGATGTCGCACGACTTCGGGTGGCTGCTGTTCGGCCAGGTGCTCGTGGGCATCGGCTGCGCGCCGGCGTTCCTGGTGTGCACCGTGTTCATCGCGCGGCAGTTCCCGCCCGAGCGATTCGCGCAGGTGTCGGGCCTCACGCTGGGCATCGGCTCGGTCGGCATGCTGCTCACGGGCACGCCGCTGGCCTGGGTGATCGACCACAGCTCCTGGCGCACGGGCTTCTTCGCGCTCGCGATCGGCTCGGTGCTGTCGTGGCTGGCGATCTTCACGCTGGTGCACGACGCGCCGCTGCCGGCGCCCCCGGCGGGCGCACCTGCGGCGCCGAAGGCCTCCATCGCCAGCGCGCTCCGCAGCTACGGCGCGCTGTTCCGCTTGCCGCACACGCTGGGCATCGTCGCGCTCGCGTCGGTGACGTATGCGTCGTTCCTGTCGCTGCGCGGGCTGTGGCTCGGGCCGCTGCTGATCGAGCGGCACGCCTTCTCGCTGGTGCAGAGCGGCAACGTGGCGGTGATCGTCTCGGTGGTCGGCATGTTCGGCGCGCCCCTCTTCGGGCGGCTCGACCCGGGCAACGCGCGGCGCCGCCGCTGGATCACCGGCTTCACGCTGACGGTGGCCGCGATCTTCGCGGTGATGGCGCTGAACCCCGGCGCGACGCTGGACGTGGTGGGCGCCGTGCTCGTCGGCGTGCTGTCGGGCTACATCGTGCTGCAGTACGCCGACACCCGAGCGGCCTACCCCGCCAGCATGACCGGCCGGGCGATGGCGGTCTTCACCATGGCGATGTTCCTCGGCGTGGCGGTGATGCAGTGGTTCACCGGCGTGGTGGCGTCGGTCGCGACGGCGCATGGCGTCGACGCGTTCATGGCGGTGCTCTTCACCATCGCCGCCCTGCTCGCGCTGGGCGCGGCGGCTTTCAGGTGGCTGCCGGAACCGCCGGCGGCGCCACGTCCGCTGTGAGCGTGAGCAGGATGTCGGCGTACCAGGCGCAGTTCAGGCCCAGCGACTCGTCGAGCACCAGGTCGCGCGTGTTCATGTCCATGCGGGAGGAGTGCACGCCGAGCAGCTTCCAGGGCAGCGCGGCGTCGGTGCCCGGCGCCCGCATCACCACGGCGGCGCCGCTCGTGCCGCGGTGGGTGCGCGCGTCCGTCAGGAAGTAGCCCTGCCCCTGGAAGCGCACGCCGAAGGACGACGCGATCACCGCGTGCCGCACCACCGGCAGGTGATAGATGACATCGTGGAAGCCCAGCGGATAGCCCACCACCAGCAGCGCGCTGCCGACTTCGACCTCGTCCAGCGTGCTCTGCAGGTGCGCCGGCGTGAACGCCTGCATCGCCACCGACGGCGGCAGCGCCGAGCGGTCGAGCTCGATGGCGGCCACGTCGATCTCGCCGCCCATGTCGCTGCCCTGGCGCCACACGCTCTTGCCGTCGACGTACAGCCAGACCGACAGTGCGCTCGCCTGCGTCAGGTTCACGGCATCGGTGTGCAGCTCGATCTCGATCCGATTCGGAAAATGCTTGGTGGGTTCGTCGATGACCACGTGCCGGCTCGTCACGAAGAAAAGCCGCTCGTCGCGCAGGAAGAAGAACCCGCTGGCGCCGGTGAGCAAACGCTCGCCGTCGAAGGTGGAGACACGGGCGGCGGTGAGGAGGATCGATTCGGCCATGCAACTCTTTTACATGAGCGGCCCGCTTTGTCCGACACGCAGTCGCCAAGTTCTGTGCCCGAATGTCACCAGCGGCCTGAGCCTGTCTTCGCTCAAGCCCGAGAACGCCAACCCCAACCTGTTCATGAACGCCACCACCCATCCCTCCGAACTCGAAGAAGGCGCGCCGCACCCACTGGGCGCCACCTACACCGGCAACGGCGTCAACTTCGCGGTGTTTTCCGCGCACGCCACGCGCGTGCAGGTCTGCATCTACGACGAATCGGGCACCACCGAGACCGCCTGCTACACCCTGCCCGAGTACACCGATGAGGTCTGGCACGGTTTCGTGCCCGGCCTGCAGCCCGGCACGCGCTACGGCCTGCGGGTGCACGGCCCGTACGAGCCCGAGAAGGGACACCGCTTCAACCACCACAAGCTGCTGCTCGACCCGTATGCCAAGGCGCACATGGGTGAGCTCAAGTGGGGCCCGGAGGTGTTCGGCTACACGGTCGGCCATCCCGACGGTGACCTGAGCTTCGACGAGCGCGACAGCGCGCCCTTCATGCCCAAGTGCGTGGTGGTCGATTCGCGCTTCGAGTGGAAGCAGACCGATGCCGTCCGCGTGCCATGGAACCAGACAGTGTTCTACGAAACCCACGTGCGCGGCTTCACCATGCAGCACCCGGCCGTGCCCGAGCTGTACCGCGGCACCTTTGCCGGACTGGCGCGCGACGAGGTGCTCGGCCCGATCCGCGACCTCGGCGTCACCAGCGTCGAGCTGCTGCCGATCCAGATGTTCCTGAACCAGCCCTTCCTCACCGAGAAGGGGCTGACCAACTACTGGGGCTACGACACCATCGGCTTCTTCGCGCTCGACCAGCGCTACATGGACGGCCCGAACATCGACGAGTTCAAGAACATGGTCGACCGCTTCCATGCCCACGGGCTCGAGGTGATCCTCGACGTGGTCTACAACCACACGCCCGAAGGCAACGAGATGGGCCCGACGCTGTCGTTCAAGGGCATCGACAACGCGAGCTATTACCGGCTCATGCCCGGTGGCGAGGGCGACGACAGCGGCCCCGGTGCGCGTTACTACATCAACGACACGGGCACCGGCAACACCGTCAACCTGAGCCATCCGCGCGTGCTGCAGATGGTGACCGACAGCCTGCGCTACTGGGTGACCGAGATGCGCGTGGACGGCTTCCGCTTCGACCTGGCGACCATCCTGGCGCGCGAGCCGCACGGTTTCGATGAAGGCGGCGGCTTCCTCAAGAGCTGCCGGCAAGACCCGGTGCTGTCCAGCGTCAAGCTCATCGCGGAGCCGTGGGACATCGGCCCCGGCGGCTACCAGGTGGGCGGGTTCCCGCCCGGCTGGGCCGAGTGGAACGACCAGTTCCGCGACAACGTGCGCGCCTACTGGAAAGGCGACGAGGGCACCGCCCCAGCCTTCGCGCAGTGCATCACTGCGAGCGCGCCGCGCTTCAACCGGCGCGGGCGGCGCCCCTGGGCGAGCGTCAACTTCATCAGTGCGCACGACGGATTCACGCTGGCCGACACGGTGAGCTACAACGAGAAGCACAACGAGGCGAACAACGAAGGCAACCGCGACGGCCACGGCGACAACCGCAGCTGGAATTGCGGCGTCGAAGGCCCGACCGACAATGAAGAAGTGCTGATCCTGCGCGCGCGCCAGCAGCGCAACATGCTCGCGACGCTGCTGCTTTCGCAAGGCACGCCGATGCTCTTGGCCGGCGACGAGTTCGGCCGTACGCAGAAGGGGAACAACAACGCCTACTGCCAGGACGACGACATCTCGTGGGTCGACTGGGCCACGGCCGGCGAAGCACGTGGCGAGGCGCTCACGCAGTTCACCCGGCACATCCTGAACCTGCGCAAGACGCTGCCGGTGCTGCGCCGCAATCGCTTTCTCACCGGCCAGTTCAGCGAGGCGGCACAGGTCAAGGATTCGACCTGGCTCGCGCCCGACGGCGCCGAGATGGACGAGGCGCACTGGCAGGACCCGCAGACGCGCTGCTTCGGGCTGCTGCTCGAAGGTACGGCGCCCGCATCGTCCCTGCCGCGGCCTGCGGCCGACGACAGCGTGCTGCTGGTCTTCAATGCATGGGAAGGCGCGATCGAGTTCGTGCTGCCGCAACGCGCCGAAGGCAAGGCATGGACACGCGTCGTCGACACGGCGCTCGAGGCGCAGGAAGAAGACACCTTCCAGCCCGGCGACAGCTACACGGTCACGGGCCGCTCGCTGCTCGTGTTCCGCGCGCCGGCCTGATCGTCAGCACCGCACCATGACCGTTCTTTGCGCCAACTGCCATACCGCCAACCGTGACCGCGCGATGTTCTGCATCGGGTGCGCCGGCAAGCTGCCGGCGTTCGCGGCCACGGGGCCGTCGGCACTGCATGCCCTCGGTGTGGGGTCGACGCGCAAGAAAGCGCGAGCGGGCACCGCGTCAGGCGAAGCGCCGCGCGGACTTGCGGCCGCGTCCGCGCCGGTTCAACGCGGGATGCTGATCGCGGTACTGTTGCTCGGCATCACCGTGCTGGTGTTGGCGGCATGGATCGTGTTGGGTCCGTCGCGCACAGCGCCGCCGGCCACGCCGATGGTCTCAGCCACGACCCCCTTGAAGGCGTTGCCCGCCACCCCAGCGATCGAAACGCCGACCACGCCGCTCCAGGCGCCTGCCCAGGTGCCCGTGGAGGCAGCGCTGTCGGCGGGAGAGTCCACGGTGGTAACGGCGCCTGCACCCGCGAGCGTCACCGCGAACGTGGCGGCGTCCGAGAGTCAACCGGCGACGCTGCCGCTTCAACGCATCGAGCCGCAGCGGTCTCCTCCAAGAGTCGCTTCGGTCGCCGCCACGTCATCCAGTCGCGGCGCGGCTGACCCGCGCGTCGGCTGCGAAGACCTCTTCTTCGTGCTGGCTGCGCGTTGCGAAGCGCGCCATTGCGACCAGGCCGCGTACACGCGGCACCCCCGATGCAACATCGTCAGGGCCCAACGCCAGCGCGACGAGGCGCGGCGCAACCTGACTCAATGACGTTGACGGAGGCGGCGGCGCATCAGCTGGCGCCGGCCTCGTCCACGCGCTCCTTGTTGGTCGTGCTGCGGCTGCCCTTCAGGTGCATCTCGACATCGGTGGCGCGGTCGCCAACCTTGGTGACGGCTTCCTTGAGCTGGTCTTCGGTCACGTCGAGCTTCTTCGACCATTCGGCAAGCGACGCGTCGGATGTGAGATCGACGCGGTCGGGCTCGGCGGCTGGCGAAGTGGAGGATGCGTTGTTGTCTGCCATGAGTTTCTCCGTTGATTTCGATGAAGCCTCAAGGTAGCCCTCTCGCCCGACCTCGCCTGTAGGCGCAAGCGGTGGACCGCCCGTCCGTCGCGGACGACACCCGCAGCGCCGCGGCTGGTGCACGATGCCGCATGGATTTTTCTGCCTGGGCCTTGCGCGACTTCAACCTCATCGATCTGCTCCTGGTCGCCGTGCTGCTGCTGGGCGTCTGGCGAGGGTGGCGCGTCGGCTTCCTGGCCGGTGCACTCGATCTCGCCTGCCTGGCGGCCAGCCTTGTCGCCGCGTTCTATGCGACCCACACGGTGGCGGCGGTGTTGGCGCGCGAGGGCTGGTTGGCCGAACCCTGGGCTTCGCCCGCCGCATTCCTGGGCATCTTCCTGATCGTGCAACTCGTGCTCGGCGCCCTCGCCCGCCGGCTGGTGCGGCCCCTGCAGGCCGGCCAGACGCTGCGGTCCGTCAATCGCACACTGGGCACCTTGCCCGGCGTCGCCAACGGCGCCATCAACGCGATGGTGATGGCGGTGCTGCTCACCGCACTGCCGCTGACCGACGGCATCACGCGGGCCTCGCAGGACAGCGTGCTCGTCACGCGGCTCGGCGAGCCGGCCGACTGGCTGGAGCGCCAGCTCGGACCGATCTTCAACCCCGCCGTGGAGCGCACCCTGCAGGCGCTCACGGTGCAGCCCCAATCCACGGAAAGGGTGCCGCTGCCCTTCGTGGTGACGAACGCGCCGGCGCGGCCCGAACTCGAGGCGGCGATGCTGGTGCTGGTGAACGCCGAGCGCGCCAAGGCGGGCGGGTTGCGCATGCTGACCGCCGATGCCGAAACCCTCGACGTCTCACGCGCCCATTCGCGCGACATGTTCGCGCGCAGCTACTTCGCGCATGTCACGCCCGAAGGCCGCACGCCCTTCGACCGGCTGCGCGCCGCGAAACTGGGCTACCGCGCGGCCGGCGAGAACCTCGCGCTGGCACGCACGCTCGACATGGCGCACCAGGGGCTGATGAATTCGCCCGGCCACCGCGCCAACATCCTCCACCCCGCCTTCGGTCGCGTGGGCATCGGCATCGTCGATGGCGGACGACACGGCCTGATGATCACGCAGACTTTCCGGAACTGAGGACCGCCGTCGCGTCGACGATGCTGCGCGACGCCGGGGCCGGTGCGCCCAGCATCCACGCCTGCATCAGCGACGCCTTCATGGGCCGCGCAAACAAAAAGCCCTGCAGTTCGTCGCAGCCCAGGCCGGTCAGGATGTCGCGCTGCCCCGCGGTTTCCACCCCTTCGGCGACGACGTTAAGGCGCATCGCGTGGGCCAGCTGGATCAGCGACTTGACCACCGCACGCGCCTCGCCCGTGGTCTCGAGGTCCTGCACGAAACTCCGGTCGATCTTGAGTTGCCGCGCCGGAAGGTTCTTCAACTGGTTGAGGCTCGAATAGCCCGTGCCGAAATCGTCGATCGACAGATGCACGCCGATATCGCGCAGGCTTTCGAGCACGCGCACGGCGGCGGGCACGTCGTGCATCAGCACCGACTCCGTCACCTCGCACAGCAGTTGGGACGCGGCCACGCCGTGCCGCTCCAGCGACGCCTTGACGTCGCCCACGAACGCCGGGTCGCCCAGCTGGAGCACCGAGACGTTCACCGCCACGCGCAGGTTGCGGCTTTCCGCGTGCCAGGCCGCGATCTGCCGGCAGGCCTCGTCGATCACCCACCTGCCCATGGCGACGATCAGGCCGCTGCGCTCGGCCAGCGGAATGAAATCGTTGGGCGGCACGATCCCGCGCGTGGGGTGATTCCAGCGCAGCAGCGCCTCGACGCCGCTGATGCGATGGCGGCGCGCGTCGATCTTCGGCTGGTAATAGAGCTCGAACTGCCCGCGCTCCAGTGCCGCACGCAGGTCGCTTTGCAGCGTGAGTTGCTGCGCCGCATTGACCACCATGTGCTCCTCGAAGAAAGCTACGCTGGCGCCGCCCACGCGCTTGGCCGCATACATCGCGGCATCGGCATTCGGGATCAGGCGGACGTCCTCGCCGTCCTGCTCCAGCATCGCCACGCCGATGGAACACGCGATCTGCACCACCTGGCCGGCGACTTCGAAGGGTCTGGAGATGGCCTCGAGAAAGCGCTTGGCGATCTGCTCGCACTCGGCCGTGTCCGCCAGCCCGTCGAGCAGCACCAGGAACTCGTCGCCGCCGATCCGTGCAACGGTGTCGCCGCTGCGCACCAGGCCCCGCAGGCGTTGCCCGGCGGTCTTGAGCACCTCGTCGCCCGCCGCGTGACCGAGCGAATCGTTGACGGGCTTGAAGCCGTCGAGGTCGATGAACAGCACGGCCAGCCGGCGGTTCTCGGCGCCCGCACCGGGCCGCCGCATGCGCTGCGCGGCCAGCGCCAGGTGCTCTTCGAACAGGCGCCGGTTGGGCAAGCCCGTCAGTGCGTCGGAGAACGCGCGGTGGGTCAGTTCTTCGTTGGCCGTCTCGAGCTTGGAGTTGGCCTCCTGCAGCGAGCCCGCCAGCTTGCGCGCGATGACCTGCAGCCGCACTTCGAGCATCGAGGCCAGCAAGGCGCCGATCAGCAACATCGAGCTCGCCACGACGAGGATGGCGGTCAACCCGCTGCCACCCAGGGCGTCGGCGCTGGTGCAGACGGTGCCCACGGGGAACTGCGCCGCGGCCATGCCGGTGTAGTGCATGCCGCAGATCGCCGCGCCCATCACCACCGCGGCGGCGCCTTGGGTCACGAAGCGGCGGTCCGCACTCACCTTGAGCAGGAAACGGAAAAGCATCAAGGCCACCGCCGATGCGGTCACGGCGATCAGTGCCGACAGCGCGACCATGGGCATGTTCCACACGATCGGGATCGTCAGCCGCATCGCGTGCATGCCGATGTAGTGCATCCCCGTGATGCCCAGGCCCATCGCCAGCGAGGCGGCCAACAGCGCGCCGATGCCATAGCGCCCGGCGCTGGCCATGCGCAGCGCAATGGCCGACGCCATCACCGCCGCGATCCACGAGAGCGCCGTCATGAGCCCGGTGAAGCCCAGCTTGATGGGCAACGAGAACGCCAGCATGCCGAGAAAGTGCATGGCCCAGATGCCCGTGCCCATGACCAGCGAGCCCGCGAGCCACCAGACGTGGTGCAGGTCGCCGTCGGCCGTGCGAACCCGCAGCGACAGGTCGAGCGTGACGTAGGAGGCAAGCGTGGCAATGCACACCGATGCGGCCACGATCCCGAGGTCGTACTGTGAGGCGAGAAATGCGATGTCGTTCATGAACTTTGCGGAAGGCGGGCACGCCGAAGCGGTCGCTGGGCGCTTTGTTAGCAAATGTTAAAAATGGTCGCGAGGATAGCCAACATTGGTGTTCGCCGCTTGCCGGACGCGAACAAGCCTTGGGCCTTGCGACCAACTCCTCGAAAACGATCCCTGTGGGCTGTTTTAAGTAACGGTAGCGCCCAATGCGCGTGGCATTCGCAAGGCTCTAGCGGCGACCCGGCGGCGGCGCAGACGGCACCGCCAGCGTGACCAGCCGCGCCGTCACCCTGCCCCCGTCGACCTGGAGCTCGGCCACCGAGATCGGCAGGCTGAACCGCCGCGGCCCCGCGCTGCCGGGGTTGATGAACAACACGCCGTCGCGCTCGACCATCGACGGCTTGTGCGAGTGCCCCGACACCACCACGCGCACGGCGGCATCGACGGCGTCGAGCCGAAGGTCGGCGATGTCGTGCACCGCATGGATCGCCACCCCGCCGAGCGTGACCGTGAGCGACACCGGAATGTCCGCCGCCCACGGCGCGCTGTCGTTGTTGCCGCGCACCACGCTCAGCGGCGCGATGGCCACGAGCCGCGCCAGGATCTCCGGGCTGCCGATGTCGCCGCCATGGACGATGTGGTCGCTGCCGGCGAGGAAGTCCAGCGCTTCGGGGCGCAGCAGGTTGTGGGTGTCCGAGATGAGGGCGATGCGGGGCATGGGGGCAGAATAAAAGCTCCCGTCAGGGTTCGCGGTCGGCGGGCACTTACCACTTTCCTTCTTGCGAAATCACATGGACGACCTCGAAGCGCTATCGGACGAAGAGTTGGCTCTGGCGATCGTGCAGCTCAGGCGATCGGCGCTGCGCGGCAGCGGCTACCTCAGTCGAGAAAAAGATCTGGAGTGTGAGCTGCGCCGTCGTGCGGGGATCGTGAGCGAGTACGGCGCGCCACTGCGTTTCGCGGATCCCTCGCGCAAGCGCCGGTGGTGGTGGTTCTGGTAAAGCCTCAGCCAAGATCCCGCGCCGCCACCCCCCGCAACGCCGCCCGAATCGTCGACAACCCGCGCAGCAGATGCGCATCCAGCTCGTCCAGCATCGCGTTCAGGTCGTCCCCGATCGCCAGCTTCAGGAACAGCTGGTGGTTCTCCGCATAGTCCGGCTTGGGCGTGTGCGTGAGCCGGCACACGGCGAAGCCGAGCTGGATCTTCTGGGTCATCTGCTGCCACACATCGAGCAGCAAATGGTTGCCGCAGCGCTCGTAGACCAAGCCGTGGAAGTGCGCCTCGGCGGCGCTTTCGCGGTTGAGGTCGCGGTTGGCGGCGGCGTCGGCCAGGGCGTCGAAGCGGGCGGTCATCTCGGTGCGGAACGCGGCGTCGCGTTGCGGCCAGAGGCGGATGAAGGCCTGCTTCTCCATGATGCGGCGCACCTCGTACACGTCGCTCATCGTGTTTTCGTCGATGTCGGCGACGTAGGTGCCGGCGTAGGGGCGGTTCACGACCAGGCCGGTTTCGATCAGCTCGCGGATGGCTTCGCGCAGCAGGCACTGAGGATCGCTGCGCCGGTCCGGTACGCCACCTTTTCCGCACGCGCAAAGAAGCGACGAAAATCCCCCGATGCAAATTCAAAAAGACACCGTCGTCACCCTCCAGTACAAAGTCGCCGACGCCAAGGGCAAGGTGCTCGACGCAGGCAAGGACCCGCTGGTCTACCTGCATGGGGGTTACGAGAACACCTTCCCGAAGATCGAGGCCGCGCTGGACGGCAAGGAGCCCGGCTTCCAGGCCACGCTGGATCTCGCGCCGGAAGACGCTTTCGGTCCGCGCGACGAGTCGCTGCTGCGCACGATCGCCAAGGCCGACTTCCCGCCGGGCGTGAAGGTGGGCGGCCAGCTGCAGGGCCGCACGGACGACGGCGTGGAGCACGCGTTCACCGTGATGAAGGTCAAGGGCGACAAGGTGCTGCTCGACGGCAACCATCCGCTGGCCGGCGTGGCGCTGCGCTTCAGCCTCAAGGTGACCGACGTGCGCACCGCTTCCGCCGAAGAGATCGCGCACAAGCATGTGCACGGCGCGCACGGTCACCACCATTGAAGCGCACCCTATGACCATCACACCCGATCCCAAGCTCATTGCCGCCCGCCAGGCCGGCCTTCAGAAGATGGCGCTGTGCGAGCCCTGCGCCGGCATCCAGCGCAACTGGCGCCGTGCGCCGGGCCACGCCGAACTGGTCCAAGGCGCGTCGCGCAAGCAGGACCGGGGCGACGGCGTGCAGGTCAACGTGACCAGCTACCGCTGCGACCGCTGCGGCACGCGCTGGGAATACGAGAACGACAAGACCAATTCGAAGGCCGGTTGGTCGGTGGTGGGCAACTGATCGCCCACTGTTTCCGATAGCAAAACTAGCTATCGCTGATTTATTTGTTCACGCCGACGCTCAGCGGAAGCGTTTGGTGAACTCGCGCACCACGCCGATGACCACCGCGGCACCGAGCAGCCGGATCGGATAACGCGGGTTGAGCGGCTTCAGGTAGAGGTCGCCGCCGTCGGCCACCAGTTGCTTGAAGGTCGCCTGGTTGCCGTCGCGAAGCGCGATGACGTAGTCGCCCGAGATCGGCTGCATCTCGGGGCTCGACGATGACGATGGACCCTTCGGGAAACGAGTCGCCGATCGGGCTGACCATGCTGTCGCCATGCACCTTGAGCGCATAGGTGTGGCGCTTGACGGGCACGGTGACGGGCACGCGCTCGAACTTGTCGTCCGGCTTGAAGTTGTCGATGATGGTGAAGTTGCCCGCCTCGACCTCGGACACGAGCGGGACCTCAGCGCGCATGTCGAAGCCCGCACCCGTGACGTTCTGCAGCCCGCCGGACACGAGCTCGGCCAGCGACACGCCGAGCAGGCTCGCGACACGAGGCTGGTTGGCGCGCTTAAGGGCTGTCCCGCCTGGCTTTTCCCATTGTTGTACGGCACCGCGGCTCACACCGACCGCATCAGCGAACTGCTGTTCGCTCATGCCGAGACGTCGGCGTCCTTCGCGGATGAGGCTATGAATGGTCACAGTCTAGAGGGTAGAGCGCCCACAAGATAGAAAAGTAGTCATCGCCCGAAAAACTATCATGGGCAAGTATTGTTTAAGCACACAATGGTTCGAGGGATGCCACACACCGCCACGCTGGAGGGCCTTCCAATGCCAACCAATCGCAGAGTCATCGTCATCGGGGGCTCCAGCGGCAGCTTGAGCGCCGCTTGCCGGCTCCTCGCACCGCTGCCTTCCGACTTCCCGGTCCCCATACTCGCCGCACTCGACACGCGACCTCTCGATGGCAACAGGGACATGGTCGGGCACCTGGCCGAACAAACCCAACTGCGCGTCTCGTATGCCAAACCCGGTGAATCGCCATTGCCCGGCCATGTTTACCTGGCGCCGAAAAACTTTCATTTGGTCCTGAATGCGAATGGAACCCTGGGCTTGGACGAGGGGCCGAAGGTCTCGCAGGCACGCCCAGCGGCCGACCCGTTGTTCGAGACCGCGGCCGCGGCATACGGTCCGCGCGTGATCGGGGTCGTGCTGAGCGGTGAGGACCACAACGGCATGGACGGCCTGAAGGCAATCCATGCGGCCCGCGGCGTCTGCATCATCCAGAGCCCGTCCGATGCGATCGTGCCGGCGATGCCGATGAACGCGCTCATGGCCGATCACACCGACCATTGCGTGCTGCTGGACGAGATGCCCCACCTGCTGATCTCGCTGGTGAAACAGCACGCACGGTGAGGGCTGCGCAACCCGCTATCGCCTGCTGGCGCGCGATGCGCGCGCGGCCTTGCGCTGGCGCTTGTGCCAGCGGTCGACGGCGGTGGTCGCAAGCGTCACGGCGCCCAGCAGCACGAGCTGCTGGATCAGCTCCAGCGTCGCACGGTTGAGTCGCTGGTCGATGTCGTGCGGTTCGGCTGCACGCCGCACCGCGCCGGGAACGGCATGCGCAGCGGCGTGCGCGTCGGTGCCCGCCTCAGCCACGGCAGCGCTCATCTTGGTGGCCTGGACGGCCTTGGTGCCCGCGACCGAGCCATGCTCGTCGGCATAGACCTTGGTGAACTCCGCGCCCAGCAGGAAGATCTGCGCCGCGTAGTACACCCAGGCGAGCAGCACCACCAGCGAGCCCGCCGCCGCGAAGGACTCGGTCACGCCGCTCTTGCCCAGGTACAGGCCGATCCCGGTCTTGCCGATCTCGAACAGCACGGCAGTGACCACGGCACCGATCCACACGTCGTGCCACGCGATCGGCGCGGTCGGCATGAACTTGAAGATCATGGCGAAGAGCAGCGTCGTGATCGCGATCGAGAACAGCGTGTTCACTATCAGCAGAAGCACCTCAAAGCCGGGCATCAGGCCGCCCGTCCAGGTGCCGAAAGCCGCGACGCCTGCGCTCACGACGAGCGACACCATCAGCAGGAAGGCAAGCCCGAGGATCAGGCCGAACGACAGCACCCGCGCCCGGAGCAGGGCCCAGACGCCGCTTGGCTTTTCTTTTTCAGGTACATGCCAGATGCGGTCCAGCGCACTCTGCAGCTCGGCAAAAACGGTGGTGGCGCCGACGATCAGCACCGCGATGCTGATGATCCCGGCGATCAGGCCGCGAGACGGCTCGCTCGCGCTCTTGATGAGCCCCTGAACCGCGACGGCGCCTTCGCGCCCGATCAGGCCCGAGAGCTGCGCGACGATCTCGCCCTGGACGGCTTCACGGCCGAACAGCGCGCCCGCGATGGCGATGACGATGACCAGCAGCGGGGCCAGCGAGAACATCGTGTAGTACGAAATGGCCGCGCCCATGCTCGGCGCGAAATCGTCGATCCATGCGTTGACGGCTTTCTTGCTGAGGTCGAAAAGGTGTTTCGGATGCATGGGCTCGATGGTCTGACGCGACGGGTTGGCACGATGATGGCCAGTTCGCATTCCCGGCCGCATGCGCCAAATCAGCGAACGCAAGTAGGTGAATGGCTATCGCGGGCGGCGCGCGATCGTCCTGCCGGCAGCGCCAGTGCGTTGCGTCGGCGGGCCTTTCAGCGGCCGCGTGCGGCCCCATATTCGATGCATCGTCCGCGTTGCGGACCTCCAGACACCCGAAAGGCCAGCCCCATGAACCCCATCGTCCAGATCAAGCCGCTCGGCTTCCCGTGGGAAACGATCGATCCGTTCCTGTTCTGCGCGTACCACGACGACGCCTATCCGCACGGCAACGGCGACATGGCAGTGGACGACGCGATGCTGGCCGGCCGCAACCTCGGTTCCGACTTCAGCCGCAAGGACGGCTTCAGCATGTACCACGGCAATCCGGTGCCGGGCTTCCCGGGGCATCCGCATCGCGGCTTCGAGACCGTGACAGTGGTGCGCAAGGGCCGCATCGACCATGCCGATTCGCTCGGCGCCGCCGCGCGCTTCGGCGGAGGTGACGTGCAGTGGCTCACGGCCGGCAAGGGCATCGTGCACGCCGAAATGTTTCCGCTGCTCGACGCCTCGGCACCGAATCCGCTCGAGCTATTCCAGATCTGGCTGAACCTGCCGGCGCGCAACAAGATGGTCGCGCCGCACTTCACGATGTTCTGGGCCGAAGACATCCCGCACTTCACCGCGACCGATGCCGAAGGCCGCACCACGCACGTCTCGAGCGTGGCGGGCCGCATCGGGCCGGTCGACGGTGCACCGGGCGAGGGCGGACCGCTGGCGCCGCCGCCGGATTCCTGGGCCTCGCAGCCCGATGCCGATCTTGCGATCTGGACGATCCGCATGGCGCCGGGCGCACGCTGGACCCTGCCGGCCGCGCAGGGCGACGGCACCCGTCGCACGCTCTACTTCTTCAAGGGGACGTCGGTCGCGATCGCCGGGCAGGCCGTGGGCAGCCACGCGATGGTCGAGCTGCGCGCATCGGAAGCGGTCGAGCTGGTCAACGGACCCGACGAAGTCGCGGAGTTCCTCGTGCTGCAGGGCCGCCCGATCGCCGAACCGGTGGCGCAGTACGGCCCGTTCGTGATGAACACGCAGGCCGAGATCGCGCAGACGATGCAGGACTACCGCCGCACCCAGTTCGGCGGCTGGCCCTGGAAGGACGAGGCGCCGGTGCACGGCCGCGATCCGGCCCGCTTCGCGCGGCATCCGGATGGTCGCGAAGAGCGGCCGGTGCCGTCGGGCGCCGCCGCGGCCGGCACGGCCTGAGCTTTGCGGTCCAATGGCGTCATGGACTCACCGAATGCCGATCACGCCGCCGTCGACCGCCGCCTCGAAGACCTCGAGATCAAGGTCAGCTACACCGAGGACCTGCTGGAGCAGCTGAACCTGACGGTCTACCGCCAGCAGCAGGTGATCGACAGCCTCGTGCTGCAGGTCACGCAGCTGAGCCAGCAGAGCCCCGAGCAGGGCGGCGGCGCGCGCAACCTGCGCGACGAGCTGCCGCCGCACTACTGACCTGCGACCGGTGCGCTACAGCCCGCCGAGCACCGAGGCGACCAGCCAGACGTTGGCCACGCTGATGACCCCGAACAGCCCCCACGCAACCGTCTTCACGACCGGGCCGTTGGCGAAGCCGCCCATCAGCGCGCGGTCGCTCGTGAAGCGCATCAGCGGCCACATCGCGAATGGCAGCTGGAAGCTCAACACGACCTGGCTGAGCACCAGCATCTTGCCCACGGCGCCATCGCCCAGCCACCACACGCCGACGAAGGCGGGCACCAGCGCGAGCGCGCGCGTGATCAGGCGGCGCTGCCAGCACGGGATCTTGAGGTCGAGAAAGCCTTCCATCACGATCTGGCCCGCGATGGTGCCGGTGAAGGTCGAGCTCTGGCCCGAAGCGAGCAGCGCGATGCCGAACAGCACCGCCGCGAACGCGCTGCCGACGATCGGCTCGATCAGGCGATAGGCATCCTCGATCTCGGTAACCTCGCGGTGGCCGGTGCTGTTGAAGGCGCTGGCGGCGAGCACCATGATCGCCGCGTTGACGAGCAGCGCGAGCGACAGCGACACCACCGCGTCGAGCGTGCAGAAGCGCACCGCTTCGCGCCGGGCCGCGTCGGTGTCGGCGATCAAGCGCGTCTGCACGATGGACGAGTGCAGGTACAGGTTGTGCGGCATCACGGTGGCGCCGACGATGCCGATGGCCAGGTACAGCGCGCCCGGCTGCTGCAGCCGCTCCAGGCTCGGGCCGAAGCCCATCGCCACGCCGAACCAGTTGGGCGGCGCCATCGCCAGCTCGACGATGAAGCAGCCGGCGATGGTGCCCACCAGTCCGAGCACGATGGCCTCGACCCGGCGAAAGCCCGCGCCCTGCAGGCCGAGCACCAGCAAGGTGTCGAAGGCCGTGATCGCGATGCCGACCGGGATCGACACGCCGAACAGCAGGTGCAGCGCCAGCGCGCTGCCCAGCACCTCGGCCAGGTCGCACGCCACGATGGCGAGTTCCGCGCCGAGCCAGAGGAAGCGGTTGACCGCGGGCGGATAGCGTTCGCGGCAGGCGCGCGCCAGGTCTTTCTGCGCGACCAGCCCGAGCCGCACGCACAGCGTCTGCAGCAGCATCGCGGCGAGGCTCGCGAGCAGCACGACGAAGAGCAGGCCGTAGCCGAATTTCGACCCGGCCTCGATGTCGGTCGCCCAGTTACCCGGGTCCATGTACCCGACCGACACGAGCAGGCCCGGCCCGGCGTAGCGCATGAGCTTCTTGTGGAACGGCAGGCCGGGATCGACCGCGACGCTGCCCTTGACTTCGGACGGACAGAAGGGCGCGGTGGCGGTACGGGGCAGCGAAAACATGCGGCCGATGATAGGGGCCGAAGCCCCACGCGCGCGCCAGTGTTTCGCTATGGTTTTGATAGCTGGTGTCGCTGACTGGACGGGCGCCCGGGGTCGTTTTCTTTTAGATTCGAAGGCTCATTCACATACCGGAGCCAACTTCATGATCCACGTCGTCGCCGTCATCACCGCCAAGCCGGGCCAGCGCGCCGCGCTGCTCGAAGCCTTTGCCGCCAACCGCGCCAACGTGCTGGCCGAAAAGGGCTGCATCGAATATTTCGCCACCATCGACGCCGCCGGCCTGCCACCGTCCAAGGGCAGCTTCGGCGAAGACACCTTCGTGGTGCTCGAGAAGTGGGAGGACATGGCTGCATTGCAGGCCCACGGCGCCGCGCCGCACATGGCCGCTTTCGGCGCGAAGACGAAAGAGCTGGCCGCGGGCCGCATGATCCATATCCTCGAAGCGGCCTGAGGCCGCCCCCGAAAAACAAAAAACGCGCCCAAGGGCGCGTTTTTTGTTCGTGGAAGACCGCGGAACCGGCTGTGGCGCGCAGCCTGGTGGCGAACTACTTGCTCACGACCTTCACCATCTCGAGGCACTTGTTCGAGTAGCCCCATTCATTGTCGTACCAGCTCACCAGCTTGACGAAGGTGCTGTCGAGCGCGATGCCGGCTTCCGCGTCGAAGATCGAGGTGCGCGCGTCGCCACGGAAGTCGGTCGCGACGACCTTGTCTTCGGTATAGCCCAGCACGCCCTTGAGTGCGCCTTCGGATTGCGCCTTCATTTCGGCGCAGATTTCCTTGTAGCTGGCTTCCTTCTCGAGCTCGACCACCAGGTCGACCACCGACACGTCGGAGGTCGGCACGCGGAAGCTCATGCCCGTGAGCTTCTTGTTCAGCTCGGGGATCACCACGCCCACGGCCTTGGCGGCGCCGGTGCTCGAGGGGATGATGTTTTCCAGGATGCCGCGGCCGCCGCGCCAGTCCTTGTTGCTCGGGCCGTCGACGGTCTTTTGCGTGGCGGTGGCTGCGTGCACGGTGGTCATCAGGCCGCGCTTGATGCCCCACTTGTCGTTCAGCACCTTGGCCAGCGGGGCCAGGCAGTTGGTGGTGCAGCTGGCGTTGCTGATGATGGCTTCGCCGGCGTACTTCTTGTCGTTCACGCCGTAGACGAACATCGGGGTGTCGTCCTTCGACGGTGCCGACAGGATCACCTTCTTGGCGCCCGCGTCGATGTGCTTCTGCGCGGTTTCCTTGGTGAGGAAGAGGCCGGTCGATTCGAGCACGATGTCGGCGCCGACCTCGTTCCACTTGAGGTGCGACGGGTCGCGCTCCTGCGTGAGGCGGATCTTCTTGCCGTTGACGATCAGCGTGTTGCCGTCGACCGTGACCTCGCCCTTGAAGCGGCCGTGCACCGAGTCGTACTGCAGCATGTAGGCCAGGTAGTCCGGCTCGAGCAGGTCGTTGATGGCAACGATCTCGATGTCGTTCTTGAAGTTCTGCACTGCTGCGCGCAGCACGTTGCGACCGATGCGGCCGAAGCCGTTGATACCGAGTTTGATAGCCATCTGACTTGCTCCTGAAAGTTGAAAAACAGAGTGGGAGGTGCTCAGCCCTTGAGCACCGCTTCGACCGTTGCCGCGACGTTCTCCGGCGTGAAGCCGAAGTGCTTGAAGAGCGCGGGTGCCGGCGCGGATTCGCCGAAGGTGTCGATGCCGACCACGGCCGACACGCCGTACTTCCACCAGCCACCGGTGCAGCCCATCTCGACGGCGATGCGCGGCAGCTTCTTCGGCAGCAGGGCCTTCTTGTAGGCCACGTCCTGGCGGTCGAAGGTGGTGGTCGAGGGCATCGACACCACGCGCACGGCGATCTTCTTCGCGGCCAGCAGCTTCTGGGCGGCGAGGGCGAGTTGCACCTCGGAGCCGGTCGCGATGATGACCGCGACGGTCTTCTTGCTCTTGAGGCCGACGGCCTCGGGCTCGGACACCACGTAGGCGCCCTTGCTGATGTCGCTCAGATCGGTCTTCGGCGCGTAGGCGATGTTCTGGCGGCTCAGCAGCAGCGCCGTCGGGCGCGACTCGTTCTGCAGCGCGACGGCCCAGGCCACGGCGGTTTCGGCCGTGTCGCCCGGACGCCAGACGTCCAGGTTGGGGATCAGGCGCAGCGACGCGGCGTGCTCGATCGACTGGTGCGTCGGGCCGTCTTCGCCGAGGCCGATGGAATCGTGCGTGAAGACGTGGACCACGCGGCGCTTCATCAGCGCCGCCATGCGGATCGCGTTGCGGCTGTAGTCGCTGAAGGTGAGGAAGGTGCCGCCGTAAGGGATGTAGCCGCCATGCACGGCCACGCCGTTCATGACCGCGGCCATGCCGAACTCGCGCACGCCGTAGTTGATGTGACGGCCGATCACGCCATGTGGCGTCGGGGCGGCGTCGGCGGTGCTGCTCGGCTTGCTTTCGTCTTCGGCGCCTTGCGCAGCGGGCTGGACCGGCTCGCCGAGCACCACGTCGCCGGTCTTGGCGTCGACGCGGAACGGTGCCGTGCTCTTGGTGTTAGTGAGGTTGGAGCCGGTCAGGTCGGCGCTGCCGCCGAGCATTTCGGGCAACGCCGCGGTGAACGATTCCAGCGCGAGCTGGCTGGCCTTGCGGCTCGCCACGGTTTCGGCCTTGGTGTGGGCGGCGACGACGGTGTCGAAGGCGACCTGGTGGAAGTTCTTCGGCAGTTCGCCCTTCATGCGGCGTGTGAATTCGGCGGCGAGGTCGGGGAAGGCGATGCTGTAGGCGACGAACTTCTCGTTCCACTCGGCTTCGACCTTGGCGCCTGCCGCCTTGTGGTTCCAATCCTCGGCGACGATCCGCGGGATCTCGAAGGCCGGCTCGGTCCAGCCGAGCGATTCGCGCGTGAGCTTGATTTCTTCGGCGCCGAGCGCCTCGCCGTGCGCCTTGGCGGTGCCGGCGCGGTTCGGGCTGCCCTTGCCGATCACCGTCTTGCAGATGATGAGCGTGGGCTTGTTGTCGCTGTTCTTCTTGGCCTTGGCGATGGCCTTGGACACGTCGCCGGCATCGTTGCCGTCGATGGTGCCGATGACGTTCCAGCCGTGGGCTTCGAAGCGTTCCTTGGTGTTGTCGACGAACCAGGGCTTGACCTGGCCGTCGATGCTGATGCCGTTGTCGTCGTACAGCGCGATCAGCTTGCCGAGACGCCAGGCACCGGCGAGGCCGGCGGCTTCGTGGCTGATGCCTTCCATCATGCAACCGTCGCCGAGGAAGGCGTAGGTGTGGTGGTCGACGATCTCGTGGCCCTTGCGATTGAATTCGGCTGCCAGCAGCTTTTCGGCGAGCGCCATGCCGACCGCGTTGGTGATGCCCTGGCCCAGCGGGCCGGTGGTGGTTTCCACGCCCGGCGTGACGTCGATCTCGGGGTGGCCCGGCGTCTTGCTGTGCAGCTGGCGGAAGTTCCTGATCTCCGACATCGGGAGGTCGTAGCCGGTGAGGTGCAGCACCGCGTACAACATCATCGACGCGTGGCCGTTCGACAGCACGAAGCGGTCGCGGTCGAACCAGTGCGGATTGGCGGGGTTGAAGCGCAGGTGATCGCCCCACAGCGCGACCGCCATGTCGGCCATCCCCATCGGTGCCCCCGGATGCCCGGAGTTGGCTTGTTGGACGGCGTCCATTGCCAACGCGCGGATCGCGTTGGCCATCAGGGCTTGGTTGGCCATGTGGGGGGCTTTCGGGGAGAGGGTTGCGGAGAGCCCACGATTTTAACGGGCGTGGCAATCCTCGCGCCGAATGCCGAAAGCGGGCTGCTAGAGTCCCGCAGATGCACGGCTTGCACCTCACCGCCGACCTCCATGACTGCCAGTGCGACACGCGCTGGCTGCTCGATGCCGAGGCGCTCGGCGCGGCCTGCCTCGACGCGGTCGCTGCCGCCGGCCTTCAGGGCGTCGGCAAGCTCTTCCACACCTTTCCGGACACCTCGCACGGGCCCGGCGGCGTGACGGCGACGGTGCTGCTCGCGGAATCGCACCTGTGCATCCACACCTGGCCCGAGCAGCGCGCAGTGACGCTCGATGTGTATGTGTGCAATTTCGGCGGCGACCATTCGGCGCGCGCGCACGCCCTGCTCGACAGCCTGCTGGCACTCTTCTCTCCCGCGCATGCGCAGCGGCATGCGCTCACGCGCGGCGCGGTGGCGGTGGTGCCCGCATGAGCATCAAGGCGATGGTCCTGGCCGCCGGCCGGGGCGAGCGCATGCGGCCGCTGACCGACGCCACGCCCAAGCCGCTGCTCGACGTGCGGGGCAAACCGTTGATGCAATGGCCGATGGAGGCACTGGCCGCGGGCGGCTTCGACGCGCAGGTCGTGAACACCGCCTGGCTCGGCGAGCAGATTTCAAGCCATTTCGGGCCGAAACCCGCATGGGCAGGGCGCAGTGCGCTATCGATTTCATACTCCCACGAAGGCGCGGACTTCGGTGGCGCACTCGAAACGGCCGGCGGCATCGTGCGCGCACTGCCCCTGCTGGGCGACGTGTTCTGGGTCGCGGCGGGCGACGTGTTCGCGCCGGACTTCGTCTTCACGCAGGCCGCGGTCGACCGCTTCATCGCCGGCGAAAAGCTCGCCCACCTCTGGCTGGTGCCGAACCCCGCGCACAACCCGAAGGGCGACTTCGGGCTGACGCCCGAGGGCCTCGCGCTCAACCACAAGGACGGCGAGCGCCACACCTTCTCGACCATCGGCCTCTACCGCGCCGCCCTCTTCGCGCCGCCGTACTGCGACATCCCGGCCGGCAACCCGGCCGGGGTCAAAGCCCCGCTGGCGCCGATCCTGCGGGCCGCGATGGACAATGAGCGCGTGAGCGCCGAGCTCTACAGCGGCCCCTGGACCGATGTCGGCACCCCCGAGCGACTGCAGCAACTCAACACGCCATGACGAACACCACGATCTACGCCGAGCGCCGCGCGCGCCTCGCCTCGCAACTCGGCCGCGACGGCATCGCCATCGTCCCGACCGCGCTGGAGCGCCCGCGCAATCGCGACGCCGACTTCCTGTTCCGGCACGACAGCTACTTCTATTACCTCACCGGCTTCACCGAACCGAATGCCTGGCTCCTGATCGCGGGCGACGGGCGTGCCACGGTGTTCTGTGCGCCGAAAGACCTGGAGCGCGAGATCTGGGACGGCTACCGCCTCGGCCCGGACGCGGCGCCCGAAACGCTCGGTGTCGACGAGGCCTTCTCGGTCGACCTGCTCGACAGCAAGCTGCCGAAGCTGCTCGAGAACAAGTCCGTGGTCTGGTATCCGTTCGCGACGCACAAGGGACTGGAGACGCGCGTGGACGGCTGGCTGCAACCGGTGCGCGCGCGCGTGCGCTTCGGCGCGCTGTGCCCGGAAGAGCAACGCGACCTGTGCGGCCCGCTCGACGAGATGCGCCTGGTCAAGGACGCGCATGAACAGGACGTGATGCGCCGCGCCGGCGAGATCAGCGCGCGCGCCCACATCCGCGCGATGCAGCTCAGCGCGCGCATGCTGCGCGAAGGCAAGGACGTGCGCGAGTACCACCTCGACGCGGAGCTGCTGCACGAGTTCCGGCTCGGTGGCTCGCAGTACCCGGCCTACAGCTCGATCGTCGCCGCGGGCGCCAATGCCTGCGTGCTGCACTACCGTGCCGACGCCGCGCCCGTGCGCTCAGGCGAACTGGTGCTGATCGATGCCGGCTGCGAGCTCGACAGCTACGCGAGCGACATCACGCGCACCTTCCCGGCCAACGGCCACTTCACCGGCCCGCAGCGCGTGCTGTACGACCTCGTGCTCGCCAGCCAGGAAGCGGCCGTCGCGGCCACGAAGGCCGGCAACCGCTTCAACGACCCGCACGACGCCACGGTGCGCGTGCTGTCGCAGGGCATGCTCGACGTCGGCCTGCTCGACGCCAACAAGGTCGGCAACGTCGACGACGTGATCGAGAAGCGCGCCTACTTCCCGTTCTACATGCACCGCACCAGCCACTGGCTCGGCATGGACGTGCACGACTGCGGCAGCTACGTCGAGCCGACGCAAGTCGGCGAAGTCAGCGAGCGCCGCGACCCGCTCTCCGGCGAGACGATCAAGAACCGTCCAAGCCGGATCCTGCACGCCGGCATGGTGCTGACCATCGAGCCCGGCATCTACGTGCGCCCCGGCGAAGGTGTGCCGGAGCCCTTCCACAACATCGGCATCCGCATCGAGGACGACGCGATCGTGACCGCGACGGGTTGCGAGCTGGTGTCGCGCGGCGTGCCGGTGAACGGGGACGAGATCGAGGCGTTGATGCGGGATTGAGGGCGGTTCAGCCGAGCATCGTTGCTGCCCACCTGGGCAACGGGTCGCCGACCACTGTTGTGCCCTTGCGGGTGTGCACGGCCACCAGACAAGGGCCGCCGTCTTCGACATCGCGCGCTTCGTAGAGATAGGCCACGTCGGCCACGTTCACGGCCGTTGCCAGATGCGCCAGCGTGCCACCACATGCAAGGCGACAGTGAAGCCGCGTGAGCGGGCCTCCGAGATGAGCTCGATCTTGGAAGGATGGGAAAAGACAGTTTCGCTCGCGAACGAGGTGTTCGACGCCAGCAGCTGGCTCCGGCGGGCGTCTGCCCACGCCCGTGCAGCCTCGGATCGGGCCTCCGGGTCGGCCATGTTCTGCAGATGATCGCGTTCGTGCAAATCTGCGTTCACGAACTCCAGCTGGCGCCCGAGGATTCCGTCTCGTACCAGCGCGCGATACAGCGTGGATTTGCCGGCACCGTTGGGGCCGGCGAGCAAGTGAAACCAGATCGGTGCCGACGCCATGCGCTCGTCAGGCCGCGCGACTGCGGTTGTCCGCCACCACGTCCCGGACACGTTGCGCGAGCGAGCCGCGCGATTGAGCGGCCAGCAGGCGGGCGGTCAGATCGTCCACGGACTGCGGCGCCTGCGCTTTCGACACTGCGCGTTCGTAATCTTCGATTGCGGTACGGGCTTCCTGCACGCTCAGTCCGGTGTGCTCGACCACCTGCCCCAACGTCGCCCAATATTCGATCTGGCTCGCCACCGATCGGCGCATCGGCTGGGCGGCCTCGCGAGCCTTGTCGACAAGGGCGCCGGGCAGCTTGACGGAAGAAAAAGCGGTGGAAGGCATGAGGTTCTCCTGATTGGCGCATTTTGCGCCAATCGGCAGTTTCGAACAACGATCAGGCCGTCAGTCCCGCGACATGCCCCCGCGTGAACGCCTCTTCGAAGATCGAATAGCCCGACCAGTCGGCATGCGCGAAAGCCAGCCGTCCGGCCACCACGCGCGCGGTCGCAAGCTCGCGCAGCATTCCCGGCGCAGGCATCGCCATCGCGTGGCCATAGCGGGTGATGTCGATGCGTCTCGCGAGCGCGGGCAGATCGGGATGCGGCACCGACAACTCGCCGAGCAGCTCGTCGCGCCAGCCGGCCCACGGCCGGTCGAGCAGCTGGCGCCGGCCGTCGCCGGTGTCGTGCGTGCTCGGCCCGAGCGGCCGGTACCAGGTGAGCACCGTGCCTGCGGGCGTCGGGTCGAGCGCCTGATGCCGGGCGTCGACGTAGCCGAGGCCGCGCGTGCCGTAGACCACGTTGTCCCAGCTCGGCGCGGCACCGCGCGGAGGGTCCGCCAGCGGCGCGCGGATGTGCACGTTGGCCACCAGCCATGGCGCGTAGCGCACTTGCGCCGCGGCGTTGCGGAGCACATCGGGCGGATTCTCGACCACGCGCGCGGCGACGAAGACGGGCAACGCCACGATGCAGCGCTCGGCCTGCCATCGCACCGTGGTCTGCGTGGCGACGTCGAACGCGTCGACCTCGACGCCACTGCGCGTCTCGGCGACGCGCGTGACGGCATGCGCGCGCTTCAGGCGCTCGCCCAGCGGCTCGGCGAGGCGACGCGTGAGCCAGCCGTTGCCTTCGGGCCAGGTGAGCACCGCGTCGCGTTCGCCGCTCTCGTCGCCCGGCGCATGAAAGCCGTGGCGGCTGGCGAAGTAATGGATGCCGGCCCAGGCCGAGACGTGCGCGAGGCCGGCGCCGTAGTCGTCGCGGCAGCAGTAGTCGAGGTACCAGCGCAGATGCGGATCGTCTAGGCCTTCACGCGCGAGCCACGCATCGAAGGTCAGCGCATCGAGGGCGAGCAGTGCGGGCGCCGGGGTGAGCTTGGCCATCGGAATCTGGAACCGCGCCTCGCGCTGCAGCGTCTCGACGCGGCGCGCGAACCGGCGGTACTGCGCGAGCGTCGACGGCTCGACGCCGTGCACCGGCAGCAAGCCTTCCTGCCACTCGCCGCGAAAGAAGATGCGCTCCTGCGGGCTGTGGCAAAGATGGCGCTCGTCGTATTCCCAGCGACCGGCGACGCGGCGACGCAGGCCGAGCTCTTCGAGCAGGTCCTGCACCTCGCTCGCCTCGTCGCCGGGCACTGGCAGGTAGTGCGCGCCGAGCGGGCAGGCGATGCCGTCGACGCTGCCGCCACGGCTGTTGCCGCCGGCGGTGTCCTCGAGCTCGAGCAGCACGAAATCCTCGATGCCCGCGAGCCGCAGTGCGCGCGCCGCCGCGAGCCCCGCGACGCCGCCACCCGCGATGACGACGCGCGTGCGCCGCACCATGTCGGGCGCTGCGCCGCGCAAGGTGCGATCGCGCAGCGCATGGCCGCGCGCGACGTCGATGCCGGTGAAGCCGCCTTCGATCGGTGCAGGGACTTCACAACCGGCCAGCGCCAACGTGCCCACGGTGGCGGCAAGGAAGTCGCGGCGCTTCAATGCGCTACCACCTTGCCCCACTCCTGCTCATACGTCGTGACGAGAACCTGGTTCGACAGGCGATTGACCTCGGTCGGCACGCGCGCCATGTCCTTCGGAAAATCGAAGAGCAGCGGCAGCGTCTGCGCCGTCAGGAAGCGCAGGCCGTCCGGCAGCGCATCGGGCATGCGGAACGGCCGGCGGCTCGCCACGATGTAGCCCCACTCGCCGAAGCTCGGCACATGCGCGTGGTACGGCGTCGCGACGAGGCCGACCGATTCGATCGTCGTCGCGACGGTCCAGAAGCTCTTGCGCGCCACCAGCGGCGACGTGGTCTGCACCACCGCGTAGCCGCTCGCGCTCAGGCGCCTTTCGAGGAGCGCGTAGAAGCTGTTGGTGTAGAGCTTGCCGATCGCGAAGTTGGTCGGGTCCGGGAAGTCCACGACGATCACGTCGAACATGTCGCCGGGCTGCTGCAGCCACTGGAATGCATCGGTGTTGACGATCTTCACCTTGGGCGATTTCAGCGAACCGCCGTTGAGCGCGGCGAGCGTTTCGTGCGTGGAGAAGAGCGCCGTCATGTTCGGATCGAGCTCGACCAGCGTGACCGATTCGACCGACGGGTACTTCAGGATTTCGCGCACGGCCATGCCGTCGCCACCGCCGAGCACCGCCACGCGCTTCGGCGCGCCCTGCGCCGACATCACCGGGTGCACGAGCGCCTCGTGATAGCGGTATTCGTCGCGCTCGGCGAACTGCAGGTTGCCATTGAGGAACAGGCGATGGCCGAGCAGGCCGCGCGTGACCACGATGCGCTGGTACGGCGAGGTCGCGCTGAAGACGATGCGGTCCTGGTAGAACTTGTCTTCGGCCAGCGTCGTGATGTGGCTCGCGAACACGAAGGCCGTGGCCAGCGCCGTGAGCGTGAGCGCACACGCCAGCGCATGCGCGCCGAAGCGGCGCAGTTCGTGGCGGAACAACCAGAGCGCCCACACCGCCACTGCCGCGTTCATGAAGCCGAACAGCAGGCCGGTGCGAATCATCCCGAGCTGCGGCACGAGGATGAGCGGGAACGCGACCGACACCGCGAGCGCGCCGAGGTAGTCGAAGGTGAGCACCTGCGACACGAGATCCTTCAACACCACGTTGCGCTTGAGGATGCGCATGACCAAAGGAATCTCCAGCCCCACCAGCGTGCCGACGGCCATCACCAGTCCGTAGAGCAAGAGCCGGAAGGCCCCGGGGATGTATGCATTGGCGATGAAGAGCAGGGCTGGCAGCGCGCCGCCGACCAGCGCGACCATCAACTCGATACGCAGGAAATGCGCGGGCAGTTGCCGTTCGAAGTAGCGCGACAGCCACGAGCCCACGCCCATGGCGAAAAGGTAGGTTCCGATGATGGTGCTGAACTGCAGCACCGAATCGCCGAGCAGGTACGAGCTCAGCGCCGCCGCGCTCAGCTCGTAGACGAGCCCGCAGGCCGCCACGACGAAGACGCTGGCGAGGAGAGCGATCTCGACGGGTTGCGGGCCGGACCGCTCCACCCGGCTCACGGCGCCATCGCTCAATGAATCGCAGCCGCCACGATCACGCAGATGCCGAGGCTCATCGCCGCGACCACGAGCGCCAGCGCGACGTTCTGCTTCTCGACGATCTCGCCCCAGAGGTCGTAGGGCGTGATCTTGTCGATGATGATGAAACACAGCCAGAAGATCAGTACGCCGACCAGCGCGAAGACCAGCGACGACAGGATCACGCCCGGCTTCAGATATTCAAATCCCATGATGAGGACCTCCGGAAAAATTGGGTGTCATTTGTGGCCACCGCCACTCGAAAAGCCGCCGTACGAACCGCCGTAGCCGCGCGACCCGCTGCCGCCCGAAGAACTGCTGCACGTGCTGAGGATGATCAGGAGCACGAGGATCACCACGACGATCAGGATGATCGTGCCGCAGCCCAGGCCCGATGCGGCGCTCAGCGGCGATGCATCACTGCGCTTGAACATCTCCTTCTTCGCATCGAGCTTGAACGCGGTCGCCACCGTGGCGCTGTCGATCTTGTTGCCGGCCGACCAGGTGAGCTCGTTGGCCGAACGCTCCATCGACAACAGCGCGTCCCCGCTGGCGTAGTCGCGGTTGAAGGTCTTCTGCCCGCGTTCGACCTTCCAGTAGAACTCCCCGGCCACGTAGGTCGTCTCGGCGTTGTAGGCGTACTGCTGGCGAAAGGTCTTGCCGAGGTAGGTGGCGGTCTGTGCGCCTTCCGACGCCTTCGGGGCGCCCGTCGCGGGCTTGACCATGCTCCAGCCGTCGGTCGCGTCGACCAGGAAGCTGAAGCCGCGCTTCTGGTTGTAGAGCAGGTACTCGTCCCACCCGAAGTGCTCGTCGTCGCCGGGCTCCACGCCCATGCGGTGCTGGAAACCGACCACCTGCCACTGCGCGCCCTGCAGCTGGCCGAGGCTGCCGAGCGGAATCAGCGGGCGCACCGGGTCGTCCTGCTCGGCATGCCGGAGTTCGCCGCCGATGCCTTGCGAGAGGTCGATGATGCTGTTGCAGGACTTGCAGGTGATGGTCTTGCTGTCGGCGAAGTTGACCGTCACCGGCGCGCCGCAATTGGGGCACGCGAAGCTGCGGCCCTTTTCGTCCTTGGCGACTTCGTCGCGCAGTCCGGTGAGCTTCAGATCGTCGAGCTGCACCGAGCGGCCAAGACTCGCGGTCGGCGGGCTGGTGTCGTAGTCGAGGCTGAGGACCTGGCCCTTGTCATTGCGAAGTTCGACCACGGCGAACTTTCGGCCGAGCTCGGGCAGGCGAGGCAGTTCGCCCTGCGCCGAGACCAGCGCGACCTGCTCGTTGGAGGCGACCGTGTAGCTTTGGCCGTTGATCGCCGTGGTCGCGCCGACGCGCAGGTCGGCGGGCGGTGGCGCGGGCTGCTGCAGCTCGAGCGGCAGGGAAAAGACGAAGGCGCCGTTGTCCTCGCTCAGCGTGCCGGTGCGCTCGCCGTCGAGCTGCGCGATCCACTCGGCCCAGCGGCCGCCGTCGTAGGCGTACTGCAGCCGGCCGACCAGCGTGAAGGGCTTGTCCTGGATGCGGCCGGCCGCGAAAAGCTGCAGCGGGCTGAAGTCGTCGAACAGCTCGGCCATCTTGCCGATGCGCGCCAGCGTGTCGCCCTGGCGGACGACGGTGCTCTGGCAATAGGGGCAGACGGCGAAAGCAGATTGCGCCGAGCGGAATTCGACCGGCGCACCGCAGCCCGGGCAGGGCGCGCGATACGCGCGTTGGCCTTCCTCAGCCATGGCAGGCGTCGTCGGCGTGCTGCAGGTTCAGGAACACCGCGGGCCCGGCCGGGCCGGTCCGCTGGTGTTGCCCCCTGCAAGGGGGTTGACGTAGCGACACGAAGTGCGCGAAGACTGGGGTTAGACCAATTTCTTCAGCAGGTCGGCCTTCTTGGCGTCGAACTCTTCCTGCGTGAGGATGCCCTTGGTCTTCAGCTCGCCGAGCTTTTCCAACGTGGTCATCACGTCGGCCGGGCTGACGACAGCGACCGCCGGCTGCTGCTGCGCGGCAGGCGCGGCTGCACCGGCGTTGTTCGACTGCAGGCCCTGCGACAGGTTCTGCGCCAGCACCTGGCCGAGCGCGACACCGGCACCGAGCCCCATCGCGTCGCCCGCGATGCCGCCACCACCGTTGCCAGAGCCCTCGGCGAATTTCGGAATCGCCTGCGCGGTCTGGTACTGCATGAATTTGCCCATGTCGTTGCCGACCATGCCCATGCCGATCTTCTGGTCGAGGATCTTCTGCAGCTCCTCGGGCAGCGACACGTTCTGCACCGTGATGTTCTCGAGCTTGATGCCGATCTTCTCGAACTCGGGCACGAGCTGGGCCGCGAGCGCCGTCGCGAACTGGATCTGGTTGGCTGCGAGATCGAGGAACGGCACGCCGCTCGATGCGATCGCGTTGCTGATGTTCTGCAGCACCAGGCCACGCAGCTGGCCGTCCAGGTCGCTCACGCTGTAGATGTCGCGCGTGCCGGAAATCTCGGTGTGGAACAGCTTGGCGTCGCCGATGCGGAAGCTGTAGTTGCCGAAAGCACGCAGGCGCACGGCACCGAAGTCCTTGTCGCGGATCGTGATCGGCTGGGGCGTGCCCCACTTCTGGTCGACCTGCTGGCGGGTGCTGAAGAAGTAGACGTCGCTCTTGAACGGTGACTCGAAGAGCTTGTCCCAGTTCTTCAGGTACGTGAGCACGGGCAGCGTCTGCGTCGTGAGCTTGTACATGCCGGGGCCGAACACATCGGCGACCTTGCCTTCGTTGACGAACACCGCGACCTGCGATTCGCGCACGGTGAGCGACGCGCCGTTCTGAATCTCCATCTCGGCCATCGGGAAGCGCCAGGCCAGCGTGCCATCGCCGGACTCGGTCCACTGGATGATGTCGATGAACTGTTTCTTGATGAAATCCATCAGGGCCATGGTCGTTCCTCTCGAGATGTTGTCGGTTTCTGTCCCAGCCGCACATATTGCCACAGGGCTTTGACGGCGCCCCGTGCTTTTGGTCATGCCTGCACCGGCCATGCGGCGTAGGGCACTGCACACCGAGGTCTACAATCGGCGCCCCCAGAAGAAGCGCCACAGGAGCAACGGCACATGTCCGATTCGACCGCATCGTCCCCTTCGACCCCTACCCCGGAAGACAAGCGCGCCCTGTTGCGCCGTGCCGCCCACGAGTACCACGAGTTTCCCGTTCCCGGCAAGATCGCCATTGCGGCGACCAAGCAGATGGTCAACCAGCGCGACCTGTCGCTGGCCTACTCGCCCGGCGTGGCCGCGCCCTGCGAGGAAATCGTCAAGGACCCGGCCAACGCCTTCAAGTACACCTCGCGCGGCAACCTGGTGGGCGTCATCAGCAACGGCACCGCAGTGCTGGGCCTGGGCGACATCGGCCCGCTGGCGTCCAAGCCGGTGATGGAAGGCAAGGGCGTTCTCTTCAAGAAGTTCGCCGGCGTCGACGTGTTCGACATCGAAATCGACGAGAAGGACCCGGTCAAGCTGGTCGAGATCATCGCCTCGCTGGAGCCCACCTTCGGCGCCATCAACCTCGAAGACATCAAGGCACCCGACTGCTTCTACGTCGAGCGCGAGCTGCGCAAGCGCATGAAGATCCCGGTGTTCCACGACGACCAGCACGGCACGGCCATCACCGTGGCGGCCGCCATGGTCAACGGCCTGAAGGTGGCGGGCAAGAACATCGCCGAGGTCAAGCTCGTGACCTCGGGCGCGGGCGCTGCAGCGCTGGCCTGCCTGAACCTGCTGCTCAAGGTGGGCCTGAGGCGCGAGAACGTGTTCGTCACCGACCTGGCCGGCGTGGTCTACGAAGGCCGCGAAGAGCTGATGGACGACGACAAGCGCCAGTACATGCAGAAGACCGACATGCGCAAGCTGTCGGAAGTGATCGCCGGTGCCGATGTGTTCCTCGGCCTGTCGGCCGGCGGCGTGCTGAAGCCTGACATGGTCGCGAAGATGGCAGCCAAGCCGGTGATCTTCGCGCTGGCCAACCCGAACCCCGAGATCGCGCCCGAAGACGCCCACGCGGTGCGCCCCGACGTGATCATGGCGACGGGCCGCACCGACTACCCGAACCAGGTCAACAACGTCCTGTGCTTTCCGTACATCTTTCGCGGCGCGCTCGACTGCGGCGCGACCACGATCACCGACGAGATGGAAATCGCCGCGGTGTACGCCATTGCCGATCTGGCGCAAGCCGAGCAGAGCGAGCGCGTCGCTGCCGCCTACGTGGGCGAAAAGCTGTCCTTCGGCCCCGAGTACCTGATTCCGAAGCCCTTCGATCCGCGCCTCATGATGAAGATCGCGCCGGCCGTGGCCAAGGCCGCCGAAGAGAGCGGCGTGGCGATGCGTCCGATCAAGGACCTGGACGCCTACCGCGACAAGCTGCAGAACTTCGTCTATGCCTCGGGCACGACGATGAAGCCGATCTTCGAAGCGGCCCGCCGCGCCTCGAAGAAGCGCGTGGCGTACTGCGAAGGCGAAGAAGAACGCGTGCTGCGCGCCGTCCAGATCGTGGTGGACGAAGGCGTCGCGCGCCCGACGCTGATCGGCCGCCCGGCCATCATCGCCCAGCGCATCGAGAAGTTCGGCCTGCGCCTGAAGGAAGAGCTGGACTACGACGTGGTCAACGTCGAGCAGGACCACCGCTACCGCGACTTCTGGCAGACCTACCACCGCATGACCGAGCGCA
>JBGMOF010000043.1:0-34588 GCA_041424275.1 Variovorax sp. | reverse complement strand
CAGGATGTCCTTGACCGTGATGACGCCGAACTTCTCGTTCGCGAACAGCTCGGGCCTGAGCGTCTTGAGCATGTCGGCGCGGCCCATCAGCTCGGCGATCGGCTTGCCGGTCTTGACGATGATCTGCTCGATCAGCGGATAGGTTTCGGGGTGCACGCCGGTCACGTCGAGCGGATCGGTGCCGCCGCGGATGCGCAGGAAGCCTGCGCTCTGCTCGAAGGCCTTCGGCCCGAAGCCGGTCACGTCCAGCAGTTGCTTGCGCGTCGCAAAGGCGCCATTCGCCTCGCGCCAACGCACCACCGCCTTCGCCACGCTGCCCGACAGTCCGGACACGCGGCTCAAGAGCGGCACGCTCGCGGTGTTGAGGTCGACACCCACCGAGTTCACGCAATCCTCGACCACCGCCTGCAGCGTGCGCGCGAGTTCGCTCTGGTTCACGTCGTGCTGGTACTGGCCGACGCCGATGCTTTTCGGGTCGATCTTCACGAGCTCGGCCAGCGGGTCCTGCAGGCGGCGCGCGATGCTGGCCGCGCCGCGCAGGCTCACGTCCACATCGGGCATTTCCTGCGAGGCGAACTCGCTGGCGGAGTAGACCGAGGCGCCCGCCTCGCTCACCACCACCTTGTCGATCTTCACCTCGGGCGCGCCGGCTTGCGCAGCCATCTTGCCGATCAGCTTGATCAGATCGCCGGCCAGCTTGTCGGTCTCGCGGCTGGCGGTGCCGTTGCCGATCGCGATGAGGTTGACGCCGTGCTTCGCGCAGAGCTTGCCGAGCGTGTGCAGCGAACCTTCCCAGTCCTTGCGCGGCTCGTGCGGGAACACGGTCGCGGTTTCGACCAGCTTGCCGGTGGCATCGACCACGGCCACCTTCACGCCGGTGCGGATGCCAGGGTCCAGTCCGAGCACGACGCGCGGGCCGGCCGGTGCGGCGAGCAGCAGATCGCGCAGGTTGTCGGCGAACACCTTGATCGCCGTCTTCTCGGCGTCTTCGCGCAGGCGGGTGAACAGATCGCGTTCGGTCGAGAGCGAGAGCTTCACGCGCCACGTCCAGGCCACGCATTTGCGAATCAGGTCGTCGGACTTGCGGCCCGAGTGGCTCCAGCCCAGGTGCAGCGCGATCCTGCCCTCGGCGATCGACGGCTTGCCCGGCTCGGGCTCGACGGGCAAGGCCAGCTTGGCGTCGAGGATCTCGAGCGTGCGGCCACGGAACACGGCCAATGCCCGGTGCGAGGGCACGCGTCCGATCGGCTCGTCGTAGTCGAAGTAGTCACGAAATTTCGAGACGTCGGCGTTGTTCTCGTCCTTGCCGGCCATCAGCGTCGACTTGAACAGGCCTTCGCTCCAGAGCCACTGGCGCATCGACTGCACCAGCACCGCATCTTCGGCCCAGCGCTCGGAAAGAATGTCGCGCACGCCGTCGAGCACGGCGGGCACGGTCGAGAAGTCCGGGCCCGGCTTGCCGTCGTCCAGCGTGGTGGCCGGCTTGAGGAATGCCTGGGCTTCGACGGCCGGGTCGAGCGTCGGGTCGGCCAGCAGCTTGTCGGCGAGCGGCTCGATGCCGAATTCGCGCGCGATCTGTCCCTTGGTGCGGCGCTTCTGCTTGAACGGCAGGTAGAGGTCTTCCAGCTCCTGCTTGGTCGCGGCGGTCGCGATGGCGATACGCAGCGCGTCGGTCAGCTTGCCCTGTTCGTCGATGGCCTTGGCGACGGCTGCGCGGCGGTCTTCGAGCTCGCGCAGGTACGAGAGACGCACTTCGAGTTCGCGCAGCTGGATGTCGTCGAGGCCATCGGTGGCTTCCTTGCGGTAGCGGGCGATGAAAGGAACCGTGGCGCCGCCGTCGAGCAGCTCGACGGCCGCCTTCACCTGGTGCTCGCCGACCTTGATTTCGGATGCGAGCTGGCGAATGATTTTTTGCATGTCTGGAGCGCGTCCCTGTGTCGAAGCGCGGGAGTTTGCCATAGGGGTCCCGCACGCCCGCCGACTGCGCTTAAGCTGCGGCGATGCCTCCCGAACCCCGCCCCGCCCGCAGTCGACTCGGTGCCCTGCTGCGCAGCGCCGCGGCCGCCGTGCTCGTCCCGATCCTGCTTTTCGAGGAGTGGGGCTGGGCACCGCTCGCGGCCCTGGTGGCCCGGCTTGCGCGGCACCCGCTCTGGGCGCGCGGGGAGGACTGGCTGCGCAACCTGCCGCCCTGGGGCGCCCTGCTTGCCTTCCTGCTGCCGGTGTTGCTGCTGCTGCCGGTCAAGGTCCTCGCGCTTTTTCTCTTCAGCGAGGGCCACGCGGGCTCGGGCGTGACCGTGCTGATCGTCGCCAAGCTCATCGGCACCGCGATCGTCGCGCGCATCTTCCAGCTGGTCGAAACGACGCTGATGCGAATTCCGCTCTTCTCGCGCTGGTATCCGCGCTGGAAGAACTGGAAGAACGCGGTGCTTTCTGCGGTTCGCGAAAGCGCGCCATGGCGCAGCGTGCGCGCGATGAAGCAAGGGGTGCGCCGCTGGTGGCGCAGGCTGCGCAGCGCCTGACGCCGTCAGGCGCCTCGAGGCTGTACAAGCCTGACACAAAGTCCGTGCGGCAGCCTGTTGAAAATATCAAGTTGCGCGCCAAGCCTCTGCGCGCGAAAGCGCATGTTGTGCTGGCCGCGGCGGCCTTGACTTCTGTCGGTCGCGGCGATGGCAGAAGGTGGCATGCCACAGCCATCGTCCCCGATTTCGAGCACGACCGGGTGCCCATCGCCCCTGGACTCCAGCGTCACGTCCATGCGGCTGGCGCGTGAATGGCGCACGACGTTCGTCATGGCTTCCTGCGCGATCTTGCAGATTTCCGTCGCCGCGTCGGCGTGCAGGCCGCCGTCCTTGCCGGTCTCCTGCACATTCCATACGACCAGGATGCCCATGCGATCAAAGGCCGGCTGGACGCGATAGCGGAGACGCGCGAGGCCTGCGGCGATGGACAGTTCTGGACCCTCTTCGAGCGCGTCCACCGTCGTTTGCAAATCCAGCAGGCACTCGCGCAATGAATCGGCGAGGTCCTGTTGTCCGGCATCGTGTGGATCGAGTCTGGCCAGCAACGCGATCAGCCGCGAACCCACGCCATCGTGCAGATCGCGCGCGATGCGCTGTCGCTCAGCCGATACGGCTTTCGCGTTCGCGCCCTGATTCGTCTGCGCGTGCATGAGGTGGCTCCCGCCTAGACCAGTCCGCGGCGCAACGCGAAACTCACAGCCTGTGCGCGTGTATGCACGTGCAGTTTGCGATAGATGTTCTTGATGTGCGCATGCACCGTCTGCGAGCTGATGGAGAGCCGGGTCGCGATCTCGTCGGACAGGTGGCCGGCCGCCACCAGTTGCAGCACTTCGCGTTCGCGCCCTGACAGCTCGCCGCCCGGTTGCGGCTGCAGCGGCGGCTGAGCTGTGTCGTGTACCGGGTCGAGGTTCAAAAGCAGCCGCCGCGCAAGACTCGGCGTGATGGCCGCGCCGCCGTTCACCACCTGGAGCACGGCCTGCGCGAAGCTCTGGAACCAGGAATTCTTGACCAGGTAACCCGTCGCACCCAGCGCGAATGCGTGCAACAACTGCCGTTCGTCCTCGAGTGCCGAGACCACGATGATCTCGGCTGCGCTGCGGTGATTTCGGGCGCTGGTTATAAGGTCGAATCCGCTGCCGTCGCCGAGGCGGATGTCGACGATGAGCACATCGAAGTCGTGCGACGCAAGCAATCGCTTGCCTTCACGCAAGCTGCCAGCCTGCCCTGCCAGCTCGATGCGCGGGTCGGCCAGCAATTCCTGTGCGATCACGTGTCGGATGCATGGATCGTCGTCCACCAGCAGCACCCGTACCGGCTTGAGCGGCTGCCCGACCAGGTAGTCGGGCCAGTTCGCACCCAACGCGCATTGCTTTTTTGCCGAAGCACCGCCGCCCTGCCAGGCGGTGACTGCGGGCGATAACGGACCAGGTTCTTCAAGAAAGATCATTTGTCTCCTGCGCTTTCTTTTTCGTTTCTCGCCCTCTATGCCTGCCCCTGTTGCGTGCACACGCTAGTACCAAGTACTACCGGGAAAGCCGAACTTTCACAATGGTTACGTCGGTTACGTCCAGTAACTAACGTGTTTCCGGGAATGGCTTTTCTAGACTTTTTTGCCATGGCGAACTATGCGCTCAAGAGGCATTTGGTACTACCGCGCCAGGTCCTCCGGCCTACCCGAAAAGTGCTTTCCTCCATCCGAAGAAGTAACCTTTTGCGGCGATTGGTAACGCTCATCGACGGGAACAGACTGGCTCCCGGCAACGCGAACTCTGAACCACGGACCACTCATCAGAAAGCTTGTCTTGCCGCTTCAGTCGGAGCTTCGGGTGAGCCGGAATTCCGATTGAAAACCGTGCTCGGCGGTTCCGAGAGGTGCTTTTTTTGAAGGAACGATCATGAAGAAGACTCTCATTGCAGCTGCCGTCGTGTTTGTGGCCACTGTCGCCTCGGCTGCTGGCAGCAGCGCCATCGCAGCCACCTCGACCGCAACCACCACCACCGCATCAACGGCCGCGGTCTCCAGCGCCGCCAGCGCCGGCACCGGCAGCGCGTTGAGCTACAACGCTGCCACCTCGGGCGCGAACGCCACGGCCCAGGCCAATGCCTTGGGCATTGGGACCCCGGCTTTCAGCGTCGGCTCGGCGACCACGAACGGCACGGCCTCCACCATCGGCTCGGTCACCAGCATTGCCGGGACCACGGGCAACGCCGCCGCCGTCGGAGGCGCGCAAGCGCAGGCCGGAGCCACGTCCGCTGGCAGCGCCAGCTTCGACGTCAACAACTCGCACCCGGTCAACGGCCAGGTCATCGGCGGCGCAGCTTCTTCCACCAACAACATCGCCCAAACGGCTGCAGGTCCTGGCGGCGGGTTGGCAATGGTGACGAGAACTTCCGGCACCCTCTCGAGCAACAACGCAAGCGCGGGCGCCCTCTCTGGCCCGATGACGGCCACGGCCACGTCCACGGGCGCCAACTCGATCAGCGGATCGTCGGGCGTGACGAACTTCCGTCTGGGCAACGCAGCGACCTTCAGCAATGGCGGTGGCAGTTTCGGCTCAGCGGGCGCACTGGCGAACGCTGCCACGAACTAGGTCATCACCACGCCGCATGGCATCCGGAAATGGGGAGGGCCGATGGCTCTCCCCCCGTTTGAAGGAGACCGACATGAAAAAGTTAATGCTCATTGCCCTGCTGTCGCTGTCGATGGGTGCGATCGCACAAACAACATCGACCACTGCAACCGGCACTGCAGCGGGGAATCTTCAGGGGAACAACCAGGGCGTCAGCCAGGCGATCATGTTCACGAGCCCCGCAGCCGCGACGTCCAACGTCAATTACAGCGGCACACAGACGATCAAGAATGTTCCGTCCGTCAATGGGCCGAACCTGACCACCAGCAACGATACCTGCATGGGCAGCAGCAGCGGCAGCGTCAACGGACCGGGCCTCGGCATCGGTTTCGGAACCACCTGGACCGACGACCAGTGCAAGCGCCTCAAGATGAGCCGCGAGCTCTGGAACAAGGGCATGAAGGCCGCCTCCATCGCGATGGATTGCATGGACCCTGCCGCCATGGCCGCGCTGGAAATGACAGGCACGAAGTGCCCGCAGTCGATGACCGCGGACGAGCGCGTGACCGCGTACGGCCCGCAGAAGACGTCTGAAGCCATCGCAAAAACCGCCGCCACGCCGGCCACGGCTGCCGCGCCGGCCACGCCTGAAGTGGCCGTCGCGTCTGAAGTGGCCGTCGCGTCTGAAGTGGCAATGGTGCCGGAGCCGATCGCGGCGATTGCCACGCCTGTGCCGCAGGCCGAGGAGAACGCGACCCAGTCACCGCCATCTGACGACAGCAGCCTGGTCACAGCCACAGCGCTCGCATCGTTTCAACAGTGACCTGCGGGAGCTCGCCATGACCAAAGCCCTGCTCTTTTCTGTGTGCGCGCTGCTGTCGTGCGTCGCACAGGCTGCCACGCCGGAGCTCCGGATCGAGCGCCGCCTGTTCGGCAGCGGTCTGCAAAACGCGAGGGGCACCGAGAACGCCCAGGCCGTGGGCGACCTCGGCGTGTGGCACGTGCCGCAGTACATGCCCGGCTTTCCCACGGCGGCCACGATCTGGCCGCGTGTGGTGGAAGTGAGGTGTGTCAACGACCTGTGCAGCGGATACGACATCACGCCCGAAATGGGACGCGGGGAGTATCTGTTCTTCAGGAAAGCGGCTGACAAATAGCCTGCGAGCGCCACGCGCAGTCTTCAATTGCTATGCAATTGATAGCTTAACGCGCAGAGTAGACGGGCGTGACAGCCTCTTTTTTGCCCGGGTAAAATTCGCGCCCATGCAGATCGACACCCCTTCGCCCGCTTTCACCCTCTTCACCGCCTTTGCAGGCTTCGACCGCATCGCCGCCGGCACGCGCGCCGAAGTGATCTCCCAATTGCGCCAGCGCAACGACAATCTGCCCGTCTTCGTGTTCGACGATGCGACCGGCGAGCCAATCGATTTGGACCTGCGCGAAGGCGCCGAAGAGGCCGAACCTGCCACGACGCAAGAGCCTCCTGCGCGCGCGGTCGGCCGCCCCAGACTCGGCGTCGTCGCGCGCGAAGTCACCTTGCTCCCGCGTCACTGGGACTGGCTCAACCACCAACCGGGCGGCGCCTCGGTCGCGCTGCGCAAGCTCGTTGAAGAAGCGCGCCGCGTGAACGCCGACCGCGACACGGTGCGCGCATCGCGCGAAGCCGCCTACCGCTTCATGAGCGCGATCGCGGGGCACCTTCCCAGCTTCGAGGAGGCCTCGCGCGCGCTCTTTGCCGGCGAGCGCGAGCGCTTTGAATCGCTCGTGGTGGATTGGCCGGGCGATGTGCGAGCGCATCTGCACAAGCTGGCCGATGCCGCATGGAGCGCTGCATGAGCGCCGCGCCGCAAGCAAAGGCGCTGCGCCCCGCCCGCGGGCTGGTCGAAGAGCAGCCGCTCTGGAAGACGTTCCTGTTCTTCCTCGCGCCGATGTTGCTCAGCAACATCCTGCAGTCGCTGTCGGGCACGCTGAACAACATCTATGTCGGGCAAATGCTCGGCGTGAAGGCGCTGGCCGCGGTATCGAGCTTTTTCCCGGTGATGTTTTTCTTCATCGCCTTCGTGATCGGTCTCGGCGCGGGCGCATCGGTGCTGATCGGGCAGGCCTGGGGCGCGCGCGAGACGGGCAAGGTGAAGGCCATTGCAGGCACCACGCTCAGTGTCGGCATCCTGCTGGGGCTCCTGGTGGCGCTCTTCGGAGGCACGTTCACGCGGCCGATGCTGGCCTTGCTCGGCACGCCACCCGACGTGCTGGCCGATTCGACGAGCTACGCACGGATCATGCTCATCGCGATGCCGGGGCTGTTCGTCTTCGTGCTGTCGACGGCGATGCTGCGGGGCGTGGGCGACACGGTCACGCCACTCATGACGCTAATGATCTCGACCACCATCGGCCTCATCGTCACGCCCGCGCTGATCCGCGGCTGGGGCGGCCTGCCGCAACTCGGCGTGGCGAGCGGTGCGTGGGCCACGACGGTGGCCTTCGTCATCGCAACGCTTTGGCTGGGTTGGCGCCTTCGGCGGCGCGGCAGCCCGCTGGCACCCGACGCCGACTTCCTGCGGCACATGCGCATCGACATGACGATCCTCAAGGCGGTGCTCAAGATCGGCGTGCCGACCGGCGTGCAGACCATCGTGATCGCGCTCGCCGAAATCGCCCTGCTCTCGCTGGTCAACGGTTACGGCTCGGACGCCACGGCGGCCTACGGGGCGGTCAACCAGGTCGTGGCCTACGTGCAGTTCCCGGCGATCTCGATCGCGATCAGCGCGTCGATCCTGGGTGCACAGGCCATCGGCGCGGGCCGTTCGGACCGGCTCGGCGCCATCGCCCGCACCGCGCTGCTGATGAACCTGTGCCTCACGGGCGGCCTGGTGCTGCTCGGCTACCTGTTCTCAAGGCCACTGATGGGCCTGTTCATCACCAGCGCGCCCGTGATCGAAATCGCGCAGTCGCTGCTTCACATCATGTTGTGGAGCCTCGTCATCTTCGGCATGGCCGCCTCGCTCTCGGGGATCATGCGGGCAAGCGGCTCGGTGCTGGTGCCCACGCTCATCTCGATCGTCTCCATCATCGGCGTCGAAGTGCCGGTCGCCTGGGTGATGAGCCATCGCATCGGGCTCAACGGGGTGTGGGTCGCCTACCCGGCGGCGTTCATCTCGATGCTGGCGCTGCAAACGGCGTATTACCGGCTCGTCTGGCGCAAGAAGGCGATCCGAAAGCTGGTCTAGGCCACCGGCGCGCGGTAGCCGCGTCCAACCTCGGCGATCAGCGTACGAAGCCAGCGGTGCGCCGGCGAATGGTGCGCCCGCTCGTGCCACAGCTGATAGAAGCGCATCGTCGGGAATCCTGGCGGCGCGTCGAGCATGACCAGCGGCAACGACGCCATGAAGGGCTTCGCGAAATGCCGTGCGGTCGTGAACAACAGGTCGGTCTGCGCCACCACGTGCGGCGCCAACCCGAAGTAAGGCACCCTCACCCGGGCCTCGCGCTCCCGGTGCAGGCGGGCCAGATGGGTTTCGACCACGCCGCGCTGCAGGCTGGAATAGCGCATCGGCGCCACGTGCGAAGCTGCGAGGTACAGCGCCTCGGTGAGCGGTGCATCAGCCAGTGGATGGCCCTTGCGCACCAGGCACACGAGATCGTCCTCCAGCAGCAGCAGCGTATGCAGCCGCTCGGGCGGGTCGGGCCAGTTGCCGATGATGATGTCGAGCCGGTCGTCGGCCAGCGCCCGCTCGCCGTCGAAGTCCGCACCGAGCGAATGCAGGTCCAGGCTGCAGTGCGGCGCCTCGTCGCCGATCCGACGCGCCACTTCGGCCATGAACGACGGGGCCATGTAGTCGGGTGACGCGACCCTGAAGACAAGCGACGCCTGCCCAGGCTCGAAGTGCTCCGGTTGCGCGACCAGCGCGCTCATTGCTTCTAGTGCAAGGCGCGCCTGCGCCGCGAGTTGCAGGCCGCGCTCGGTCGGCACCATGTCGAGCTTGTTGCGCACCAGCAGAGAGTCTCCAAGCAAGGCACGCAAGCGCTTGAGGGCGGCGCTGATGGCCGGCTGGGTCTGCTGCATGCGCCGCGCCGTCTGCGAGACGCTGCGCTCCTCCATCAATGCGCACAGGATCCGGAGTAGATAGCCGTCGAGTTGGTCGATATTGCTGCGCGATGACATCGGTTTCGGAGCGAACGGGCCCGCGGGTAGATGAATGGGCTTTGCTGATCGACTCTATATCGAAACGCATGGCAGCAAAGTGGTCGAAATCGCCGTCTCTGGCGCACTCTTTGCGCACCACCCCGCACCGGACCACTGGAGAAAAACCATGAACACCATTCCCGTGCCCACGCCCGCCGGCGTCTCGGCCGCACCTGCCACCAGCCTGCTCGATGCGACCTATCGCAAGATCACGTGGCGGCTGATCCCCTTCCTCTTCGTGCTGTGGGTGCTGGCGTGGATAGACCGCGTCAACATCGGCTTCGTCAAGCTCACCATGCTCGACGACCTGAAATGGAGCGAGACCATCTACGGGCTCGGCGCGGGCATCTTCTTTCTGGGCTACTTCTTTTTCGAGGTGCCCTCGAACCTGCTGCTGCAGCGCATCGGTGCACGCAAGACGATCACGCGAATCACGATGGGCTGGGGCGTCGTCTGCGTGCTGATGATGTTCGTCACCACGCCGGGCATGTTCTATTTCCTGCGCTTCATGATGGGCGTGTTCGAAGCGGGCTTCTACCCCGGCATCATTCTTTATCTCACCTATTGGTACCCGAGCGAGCGCCGCGCCAAGGCCTTCGGCATGTTCATGTCGGCCTCGGGCGTGGCGGGTGTCATCGGCGGGCCGCTGGCCGGCACCGTGATGAACACCATGAACGGCCTCAATGGCTGGACCGGCTGGCAATGGGTGTTCCTGATCGAGGGCGTGCCGTCGATCATCGCGGCGGTCGTCACCTGGTTCTACCTGACCGACAAGCCGGCACAGGCGACCTGGCTCAGCGCGTCCGAGCGCCAGCTGGTGGCCGATGACCTCGCCCGCGACCAGGCCTCGCTCGGTCACCGCCAGGAAAGCCTTCTCGCTTCTTTGAAGGACGGCCGCCTGTGGCTGCTGATCCTCGTGTTCTTCTGCGTGATCGCGGCGAACTCCTCGCTCACCTTCTTCGGGCCGTCGGTGGTCAAGGAAGTCGGCTTCACCAACCCGGCGACGGTCGGCTGGATCATGTCGTTGTCGTACCTGTGCGGCGCGATCGGCATGGTGGTGAACGGCCTGCACTCGGACCACAGCAAGGAAGCGCGACTGCACTGCGCCGTTGCTGCGGCGCTGGGCGCGCTCGGCCTTCTGCTCACCTCGGTATTCATCCGCACCAGCCCGACGCTTGCACTTGTCGCGCAGACGGTGGCGATCATCGGCACGATGAGCGCGATCCCCGTGTTCTGGCAGCTGCCCGGGCGCTTTCTCGCTGGCGCGGCTGCGGCGGGCGGCGTGGCACTGATCAACTCCATCGCCAACCTTGCCGGCTTCGGTGCGCCCTTCATGCTGGGCATCATCAAGACGCAGACCGGCGGTCTCGCCCCTGGCCTTCTGATCGTCGCGGCCATCGAGGTGTGCGCCACGGTGCTGATCCTGCTCTTCATTCCGCGCCTCGTGCAGCCGAAGAAGACCGGTCACTGAGGGCGCCAACATGACCGCACCCCTTTCGCTCGCGGCTCTTGCCGCGATGGACAAGCACGCCTTCGTCCAGACGCTGGGCGACCTGTTCGAGCACTCGCCCTGGGTCGCCGACGCGGCGTTCGCCAGCAAACCGTTCGCCACCGTCGACGCGTTGCACGCCGCGATGATGGCGGCGGTTCGCGGCGCACCGCCCGCGCATCAGATCGCTTTCCTGTGCCAGCACCCCGAACTCGCGGGCGCCGAAGCGCAGGCCGGCACGCTGACGGGCCACTCCACCTTCGAGCAGCATGGCGCCGGCCTGAACGCGCTCAGCCACGACGAATTCGTCGAACTGCAGCGGCTCAACGCTGGCTACGCGGGCCGGCACGGCTTCCCTTTCATCATCGCCGTGCTCGGCCACAGCAAGGCCGACATCTTCGGCGCGCTGCGCACGCGCACCGGACACGACACGCCACGTGAGATCGACGAAGCGCTGCACCAGATCGCGCGCATCACCCGTCGTCGCCTGGACGCGTTGTTCGCCCCCCACCCCGCTCGTTGACGCCCTCCCCGGAAAGCCACCCATGATCGAAAAACTCCTGAGCCGACGCTCCTTTCTCCCCACCGGCCTGGCGCTCGGCGGCCTCGGCCTGCAACTGGCCGGGCAGGCCCGTGCGGCCGACGCACCCGCCATGGCGCCCGCTGGACTCACGATCGCGCCGGTTTCGCAGGCCGAGCTGAGCCCGAGGCTCACGATGCACGCTATCGACACCTTCCACGGATCACCGGGTGCCGCGATGAAAGTCGATTTCTCGGTGTTCGAAAACGGCGCGTACCGACCGATCAAGTCGTTCGAGACAGCTGCCAACGGCCGTACCGCCGACCCATTGCTGCTCGATCGCACCTACAAGGCCGGGCGGTACGAAGTGCTGCTGCACGTCGACGAGTATTTCGCCGCGCTCAACGCGAAGCTGCCGACGCCGACCTTCCTTTCCACGGTGCCGATCCGCTTCGTGATCCGCAATCCGGCCGAGCGCATCCACCTTGCGATCCTGTTCACGCCGTGGAGCTACTCGTACTACCGGGGCAGCTGACCGGCAAGTCCTCGTCCTTCTCGCTCACAACCACCTCAAAGGCATCTTCATGGCAGGCATTTCGACCCACGTGCTCGACAGTTCCACCGGCCGCCCGGCCGCGGGCGCGCGAATCGATTTTTCGGTGCGCGACGGCAGCGGCTGGAAGTTCGTCAAGACGCTCACCACCAACAAGGACGGCCGCACCGACGGTCCGGTGCTGCCCGCCGGAGACGCGAAGGTCGGCGAATACGAGCTGATGTTCTACGTCGGCGACTTCTTCCAGCGCCCCGGCACCCAACTCGCCGAAGCGCCCTTTCTGGAAACCGTGCCGGTGCGCTTCTCGATCTTCGATGCGAAGCAGCATTACCACGTGCCGATGCTGTGTTCGGCCTGGAGCTGCACGACCTACCGCGGGTCCTGAGTCACCGCGCACGGCGCGGCGGGATTCGCCTGCGCTGCGGTCACGCTGCGAGCGATCGCCGCAGCGGCGTTGCCCGTCAGCCGGCGCGCGCCCTGCGCCACCGCATCGATGCCTCTGCCCACAGGCTCACTCAAGGCCAGCTGGCATGTGGTGGTGAGCGCCGCGTCAGATCGCCGCAGGGTCCAGCCGAGTCCGGCGTCCACACTCGCGCCTTCGATGGCGTCGAAGCGGCGCACCTGCACCGCGATCCGCCACGTCGGCTGCGCGTTCTGACGGCCACCCTTGGTGGCGTCGAACGCACCCAGGCGCGAGGCGACGCCGGCGGCCAGTGCATCGCGCAACTCGTTCTCGAAAGACGAGGCCCACCGGTGCTGCTCGAGCACCTCGACCTGGGCGTTGGCATCGCCGGCCTGCCTGACGACCAGTTGCGGCCTCGCGAGGCGCTCGGGTACGGCGAGCGGCAACAACTCGATGTACAGCGGGGCGCCGGACGACGCTGACGCAGCCACCGGTGTGGGCGCGGTTTCAGCAAGGGTGTAGTAGAGCGTCGGCTTGCTCGCGCAACCGGCGAGCGCAGCGGCGGCGATGGCCGTGGCCAGTGCGAGGGTCTTCATTTCTTGTCGTCCGGTTTGCCGCGCAGCAGCGACTCGGGGTGGCGTTCGAGATAGTCGGTCAGCACGCGCACCGAACCGGCCGCGCGCGTGAGTTCCTGCAGGGTCTGGCGCACGTCCTGCTGCAGCGGCGAATCTTCGGAGAGCGTGCGTTCGGCGCTGTTCACCGTCTTGCGCACATCCTTCATGGCCGCGGCGAGCTCGGGCGTCACGTCGTTGTTGATGCGCGTGACGGTGGCTTCCGCGGCAGTCAGGGTCTTGTTCAGCGTGCCGAGCGTCTTGCGGACGTCGGCGGCCAGCTCTTCGTACGGAATCTTGTTGAGCTTGGTGGCGATTTCCTGGACCTGGGTCTGGATCTCGTCGAGGCTGTTCTGCACGGTCGGCACCACGATCGGGTTCTGCGTCACGTCGACCTCGACCTTCTTCTCCCGCGGGAAGAAGTCGAACGCGACGTAGATCTGCCCGGTCAGCAGGTTGCCGGTGCGCAACTGGGCGCGAAGGCCGCGCGCCACCATTTGCGTGAGACGCTCGCGACGCGCCGACTCCGCCTGCGGCAGATCGCGCGCGCCATCGACGCGGCGCAGGCGGTCCGGGTAAACGGTGACCAGCACCGGCATCAGCAACTGCCGCTCGGCGCGATCGAACTGCACCCCAATGGATTTCACCTCGCCGATCACGATGCCGCGAAAGTCCACGGGCGCACCGGGCGCAAGGCCGCGCACCGACTGGTTGAAGTACATCAGCATGGTCTGCGAAGGGCCGTCCGGCTCCTTCATGGCGCTGCTCTCGTCCTGCGCCAGCGCGAAGGCCGCGTTCTCGGTGGCGACCGGGCCCATCGCATCGTCGGGCGCCTGGAAGGCAATGCCGCCCAGCAGCAAGGTGGCGAGCGATTGGGTGCGCAGCGTGAACCCGCTTGCACTGAGTTGCGCATCGATGCCGCTGGCTTGCCAGAAACGCGTGTTGACGCCCACGAACTTGTCGTACGGCGCGTTCACGAACACGCGCAGCGTCACGCCGCGGCCGTCGCCGTCGAGCTCGTACGACGCGATCTGCCCGACCTTGATGCGCCGGAAGTACACCGGCGAGCCGATGTCGAGCGAGCCGATGTCGCGCGCCCGGAGCTGGAACTGCCGGCCACTCGCATCGCGCGTGACGATCGGCGGCACTTCGAGGCCCGTGAACTCGCCGCTGGTCTCTTCGGAGACGCCGGCGTCCGCGCCGATATACGCACCGGACAACAGCGTGCCGAGCCCCGAGATGCCCGAGGTGTCGAGCCGTGGCCGCACCACCCAGAAACGGGTGTCGGACGCGGTGAAGGCCGATGCCTCCTTGTTGAGCTGCACCAGAACGCGCACCTGCGAACGGTCGCGCGCCAGGCGGATGGTCTGCACCACGCCGATCTGCACGTCCTTGTACTTCACGGCCGTCTTGTTGGCCTCCAGGCCCTCGGCGGTGTTGAAGGTCAGCACGATCTCGGGCCCGCGCTCCCAGAGCAGCTTGGCCACCAGCGTGATACCGACAAGCGCTGCGACGATGGGAATCAGCCAGATGAGCGAAGGCACCCAGTCGCGTCGCTTCACGATGCTGGGCGACTGCGCCGGTGTCGGGGCCGGGGCCGGCCGGTCGGCGGGCGGAATGGAAGGTTGGTCACTCATGCTTGCGGTTCACCGATTTTTTCATGTGCCGGAGGATTGGAAGTGGTTTCCCGGCTGTCCCATGTCAGACGAGGATCGAAACTGCGGGAGGCCAGCATCGTGAGCACCACCACCGAGCCGAAGGCAGCGATGCCGACACCGGCAGTGATCTGGGCGAAGCCCTGGATCTGGACGAGCCCGGTGAGAAGCGAGACCACGAACACGTCGAGCATCGACCACCGGCCGATCACTTCGATGATGTGATAAAGCTTTGCGCGCTCGGGCTGGCGCCAGTCGCTGCGGCGCTGGGCCAGCACCACCAGCAGAAAGAGCACTGCCAGCTTGAACAGCGGGACGAGGAAACTCGCGATGAAGACGATGGCTGCCAGGCCCCAGGCGCCGGACACCCAGAAATAGATCACGCCGCTCAGGATGGTGTCGTACTGGGTGCCGAAGAAGCTCTTGGTGATCATCACCGGCAGCAGGTTGGCCGGTACGTACATGATGCAGGCGGCAATGAGCAACGCCCAGGTTCGGGTGAGGCTGTCGGGCTTGCGGGTGTGAAGCCGCGTCCCGCAGCGGCCGCACGGCTCCCCGTCGGCCGCATCACGCCAGACGGCCGCGCAGTTCGGGCACGCCATCAGTCCGCACGCTGCCGCGGTCGTCATGCGGCTTGCTCCAGCTCAGGGTCGAATTCCACTTGCCAGAACCCGCGCGGATCGAAGGACAGCACCGCCGTTAGCAACACCGTGAGCGCCATGAACGCCCAGAGCGCCGGCCCGGCCACCACGGTGGCCATGCTGGAGAGCTTGATGATCGCGACCAGCACGCCGAGCAGGAAGACCTCGATCATTCCCCAGGGCCGCAGCGTCTGGATCGCACGCACCAGCATCGAAAAGCCCGGCGCACGTTTGGCCTTGGCCAGCGGCACCAGCAGCCACGCCAGGATGCACAGCTGCAGCAGCGGGAACAGCAGCGTGGTGGCAAGCACCAGCAATGCGACCAGCGACATGCCCTCGTGCGCCAGCACCTGCACCGCGCCGAGCAGCGTCGTCTGGCTGCTCTTGCCCTGCAGCTCGATCTCGACGATCGGGAACAGGTTGGCGATCGCGAACATGATCAGGCTGGCCACCGTGAGCGGCAGGATGCGCTGGCGCAGGTCACCGCTGTGGCGGTCGAGCTCGGCACCGCAACGCGGACACTTCACGACGTCGCGAGGCTGCAGCTCGGGCTTGTCGTAGACCGCGTCGCAGCCTTCGCAGACGATGGTGTGGGGCAGTTCAGTCATGTCAGCCTCCGGCCCCACGCGGCGCATGGCCGGGCGCAGTGGTTTTCAGGCGCAACACGCTGAAGACGCTCGCCACGCCGGCGCAGCACGCCGCCAGCACCAGCGCGACCACGGGACCGCGCCCGTCGCCGTGTGCACTCCACACGCTGAAGATCGCCGCGAGCATGACCGCACCGATCGTCTGTCCTGTAAGGCGCGCCGTGCCGAGCATGCCGCTGGCCGCACCGCTGCGGTGCGCTGGCGGCGACGTGACGATCGTGTGGTTGTTGGGCGACTGGAACAGTCCGAAGCCCAGGCCGCACAACGCCATGCGCCAGACGATGTCGGCATTCGCAGGGCTCGCCGGCAGCGCCGCCAGCAAGGCCAGGCCCGTGGCCATCAGGGCCAGTCCGATGCCGCCGAGCAGTCCGTCGGGGTACTTGCCGATGAGCCTTCCGGCGATCGGCGCCATCACGACGATGGCCAGCGGCCACGCAGTGATGAGCAGCCCGGCCTCTATGTGGCTGCGGCCGAACGCGCCGAGCAGAAGGAACGGCATCGCGATGTAGGCCAGCATCTGCGCAGCGAAGGCGGCGACCGAAGTGCCCATCGACAGCGCGAACACGGGGATGCGCAGCAGGTCGATCGGGAACAGCGGCACCGCCTGCGTGCGCTGGCGGCGGAGGTAGACGAAGCCGACGGCAAGGCCGGCCAGCAGGATGGCCCAGGCGCCGGATTGGCCGCCCTGCCCCGTCGGGTCGCGCACGCCGAGCCGGTCCGCGCCGAGGAAGATGAGCGAGAACATCAGCACGTTCAGCGCCACGTCGACCACCGAGAAACGGTGGCCGGCCACGGGCGGCACCCGGTTGAAGGGCAATGACTTGTAGCCCAGTGCCAGCACGAGGATGCCCAGCGGGATGTTGAGCGCGAAGAGCCACGGCCACGAAGCCACTGACAGGATGGCCGCAGCAACCGACGGCCCGGCGACGGACGACGTCGCCACCACCATCGAGTTGATCGCCATGCCGCGCCCCAGCTTGGCCGACGGATAGGTCAGGCGCACGAGCGCCGCATTCACACTCATGATGCCGGCGGCACCCAGCCCCTGCAGCGCCCGTGCCGCGATCAGCGTGCCCAGTGAGTTGGCGAAAGTTGCCGCCAGCGACGACAGTGTGAAGAACACCACCCCCACGAGGTACACGCGCCGGTAACCCACCAAATCGCCGAGCGATGCGAGCGGCAGCAGGACCACCAGCACCGCGATCTGGTAGGCGTTGACCACCCAGATCGCCTGCGATGCGCTGGCGTGGAGCTGCTCCGCGATGCCGGGCAACGCGAGGTTCACGATGGTGCCGTCCAGCACGGCCACCGCGATGCCCATGATGATCACGGCCATTGCGCGCCGGCGTTCGGCCAGAGGCAATCCGTCCATCGCTTCGAGCGGCGGGGATGAGGGGCGGGACAGCGACATCGTGTGCGCCGTGTTCAGCGGGAAGCGAACGCCGGCGCGGCGCGACCGCTGCCGAGCGTCATCCATGTCAGTGCCAGCGCAATGAGCGCGCCGGCCGCCATGCCCGTCACCATCGGCAGCGGCCGCCCGTCGGTGAAGAGTCCGACCAGCGCCATCATCACCGCACCGGTCAGCATCTGCAGCGTGCCGAGCAGCGCCGAAGCGGTGCCGGCGATCGTGCCGTGCGCCTCGAGCGCGAGCACACCCGTGGTGGGAATCACGAGTCCCATGAAGCCGCTCGCAATGAAATACAGGACGATGAGCACCGAGAGGCGGTCACCGCCCGCAGCGTAGTACCCGAACATCGCCAGCATCACCACCGCACTCGCCGTCACGCCGAACATGACCACGCGCGGCAACCCGAAGCGCTCGCCGAGCGTGCCAGTAAACTGCGAGGCGGCAATGAACGCCGCCGCGTTCACGCCGAAGGCCACGCTGTACAGCGCGGGTGACAGTCCGTAGTGGTCGATCATCACGAAGGAAGAGTTGGCGAGGTAGGTGAAGAAGCCCGCCAGTGCGAAGCTGCCGATGAAAACAAGGCCGAGATAGTGCCTGTCCCGCAACAAAAGCCAGTAGGCGGACAGCGCACTCCGGACGCTGCTTTCGACGCGTTCTGACGGCGGCCGGGTCTCTTCGAGCTGCGCGAAGATCATCACCAGCCCCGCCACGGCGGCGACAGTCACGGCCCAGAACACACCGCGCCAGCCCGTGAAGGCGATCACCGCACTGCCCACCAGCGGCGCCAGGATCGGCGAAACGCTGAACACCAGCATCAGCAGCGACATGAGACGGGCGGCGTCGTTGCCGGTATGCAGGTCGCGCACCACTGCACGTGGAATCGCCATGCCGGCCGCGGCACCCAGGCCCTGGATGAAGCGCAGCACGATCAGCGTGTGGATGTCCGTCGCGAGCGCGCAGCCGATGCTGGCGAGCGCGAACAGCACGAGGCCGGCGCAAAGGGGCGGCTTGCGCCCCACCATGTCCGACACCGGCCCGTAGAGCAACTGGCCGACGCCCAGCGACAGGAAGAAGGCGGTCAGGCTCATCTGTACCGCGCCGATGTCTGCACCCAGACTCTTGCCGATGGCCGGCAGCGCCGGAAGATACATGTCGATGGCGAACGGCCCGATGGCCGACAGCAGGCCCAGCAGCAAGGCCATGCGGAAAAAACGGGAACTCATCATGCGATTGTCGCGAACATCGCAATGGCCCCCGAAAGCGCTCGCACGGGCACTGTGCTAACCCGGCGCAACGGTCGGGCATGACCAGACGCCCCTGAGGCCGCCGCAGCGGTCTGACCCGGCGGGCGGATTCAGGGCAATTTGTCCGCCGCGCGGATTGATTCCACCCATTTACCGCCGGGCGCCGCATGATGGTCCTCATGCCGCTCGACGTTTTGCTCACCTTCAACCCCGGATCTTCCACGGTCAAGCTCGGGCTTTTCGCGATCGACGCCGGGGCGCCGCTTGCGCCGCGCGCCCTCGCCCGGCGGACTGTCGACACCGCGCCCGACGCGCTTCACCGCGTCATCGAGGACGCCTTGCAATGGGCAGGCCATGAAGCGCCCGGCGCGCGCCTCTCGGCGGCCGGGCACCGCGTGGTGCACGGTGGTGACCGGTTCAGCGACGCGGCCGCCATCGACGACGACACGCTGGCCGGCATCGAGGCGCTGTCGCCGCTCGCGCCGCTCCATCAGCCACAAAGCCTGCGCCTGATCCGTGCCGTGAGGAAATTCGCGCCCACGCTTCAGCAGGTGGCCTCCTTCGACACCGCCTTCCACCAGAGCCAGAGCGACGCCACGCGCCGCTATGCGCTGCCGCGCGCGCTGTTCGACCAGGGCATCAAGCACTACGGTTTTCATGGGCTGTCGTACAAGTTCATCGCGTCGCAGCTTCGGCGTCTGCACCCTGCCATCGCGGCGGGTCGTGTGGTCGTGGCGCACCTGGGCAGCGGGGCCAGCCTGTGCGGCTTGCTGGACGGTGTCAGCCGCGAAACCAGCATGGGCTTCTCGACGCTCGACGGCATCCCGATGGCCACGCGCTGCGGTGCGCTCGACCCCGGGGTGCTTCTCTACTTGCTGAAGCAGCCCGGTCAGACGATCGACAAGATCGAAGACATGCTCTATCACCGCGCAGGACTGCTGGGCCTGTCAGGCATTTCAGGCGACACGCGCGAACTGGCGGCAAGCGATGCGCCGGAAGCCCGGGAAGCGCTCGCGTTTCTTGCCTGGCGCATTGCGCGCGAGATCGGAGCCATCGCGACCACGCTCGGCGGGCTCGATGCGCTCGTGTTCACCGCCGGCATCGGCGAAAACCAGCCGGCGGTGCGCGACGCCGTGTGCCACCAGCTTGCCTGGCTCGGCGTGGCCCCGGAGCCTTCGTCCGGAAAGGTCGCCGTGCTGGTCATGCACACCGACGAGGAGCAGGTGATCGCCGACGAAGCCTGCGCCGTCCTCTCCCATTCGACACCCACCGGAACCTCCCCATGAACCCCGCCACCGCACACACCTTGCCCGAGGATTTCTCCCTGCTCGACGCCTGGTGGCGCGCCGCCAACTACCTGTCGGTCGGCCAGATCTACCTGATGGACAACCCGCTGCTCCACAGCAAGCTGGAGCTCGCGCACATCAAGCCTCGCCTCCTAGGGCACTGGGGCACGACACCCGGGCTGAACTTCGTGTACGCGCACATGAACCGCGCCATCGTCGCGCGTGACCTCGATGCCCTCTTCGTCGCAGGTCCGGGCCACGGTGGCCCCGGTGTCGTGGCCAACACCTGGCTCGAAGGCACCTACAGCGAGGTGTACCCCGACGTCGGCCCCAACGCGGCCGGCATGAAGCACCTGTTCACGCAGTTCTCGTTTCCAGGCGGGATACCGAGCCATGTCGCACCCGAAACGCCCGGCTCCATCCACGAAGGTGGCGAGCTTGGCTACTCGCTGCTGCACGCCTACGGTGCGGTGTTCGACAACCCCGGCCTCCTCGCCTGCTGCGTGATCGGCGACGGCGAGGCGGAAACCGGTGCACTGGCGGCCAGCTGGCATTCGAACAAATTCCTCGACCCTGCGCGTGACGGCGCGGTGCTGCCGATCCTTCACCTCAACGGCTTCAAGATCGCCGGGCCGACGGTGCTGGCCCGCATCGGCGACGAGGAACTCACGCAGCTGATGCGCGGCTACGGGCACGAGCCGCATTTCGTCTCGGGCGACGATCCCGCAACGATGCACCGGGCGATGGCGCTCGCGCTCGACACCGCGCTTGACGTGATCCGCGCGATCCAGGTCGAGGCGCGTGAAGACGGCTTCACCCGACGACACCGCTGGCCGATGATCGTGTTGCGGTCGCCCAAAGGCTGGACCGGCCCGAAAGTGGTCGACGGCGTTCAGATCGAAGGCACGCAGCGCGCTCACCAGGTGCCGCTGACCGGCTTCGCCAAACAGCCTGACCACATCGGCCTTCTGGAAGACTGGATGCGCAGCTACCGGCCCGAAGAACTGTTCGACGCGCACGGCGTGTTGCACGCCCACATCGCGGCCCTCGCGCCGCGCGGCGATCGCCGCATGAGCGCGAACCCGCATGCCAATGGCGGCCTGCTGTTGCGCGACCTGAAGCTGCCGGATTTCCGCGACCACGCAGTGCAGGTGGACGCACCGGGCGGCGCGCAAGGCGAAGCCACGCGCGTGCTCGGCGGTTTCCTGCGCGACGTGATGTGGCTCAACGACGAGCAGCAGAACTTTCGCGTGATGGGCCCCGACGAGACCGTGTCGAACCGCCTCGGCGCGCTCTTCGAGGTGACCAACCGCACGTCCACCGCCCGCATCGAGCCGACCGACGACCATGTTGCGCCCGACGGCCGCGTCATGGAGGTGCTCAGCGAGCATCTGTGCCAGGGCTGGCTCGAAGGCTATCTGCTGACCGGGCGCCACGGCTTCTTCTCGTGCTACGAGGCCTTCATCCACATCATCGATTCGATGTTCAACCAGCACGCCAAGTGGCTGAAGGTGACGCGCAGGATCGGCTGGCGCCGCCCGATCGCGTCGCTCAACTACCTGCTCACGAGCCATGTCTGGCAGCAGGACCACAACGGTTTCAGCCACCAGGACCCGGGCTTCATCGACCATGTGGTGAACAAGAAGGCCGAGGTGGTCCGCGTGTATCTGCCGCCCGATGCGAACACACTGCTCTCCGTGGCCGACCACTGCCTTCGCAGTCGCAACTACGTGAACGTGATCGTGGCCGGAAAAGCCCCCGCACCGCAGTGGCTCGACATCGAGGCGGCGGTGCGGCATTGCAGCGTCGGCCTCGGCATCTGGGACTGGGCGAGCAACGACGCCGGCGTCGCGCCCGACGTGGTGATGGCGTGCGCCGGCGATGTGCCGACACTGGAAACCATGGCCGCGGTCGACCTGTTGCGCACAATGCTGCCGGACCTCAAGGTGCGCGTGGTCAACGTGGTCGACCTGATGGCGCTCGAATCGCCTTCGGCCCATCCGCACGGGCTCGCGGACGCCGTGTTCGATTCGATCTTCACGCAGGACAAGCCGGTGATCTTCGCCTTCCACGGCTACCCGGCGCTGATCCATCGCCTGACCTACAAGCGCACCAATCACCGCGGCTTTCATGTGCACGGCTACCAGGAGGAAGGCACGACCACCACGCCGTTCGATATGACCGTGCTGAACCGTCTCGACCGCTTTCACCTCGCGGCAGACGCGATCGACCGCGTGCCGCGCCTCACCGACAGCGCGGCGCACGTGCAGCAGCACCTGCGCGATCGCCTGCTCGCGCACCGCGCCTGGGTGACCACGCACGGCGAGGACATGCCCGAGATCTCGGGTTGGCGCTGGTCACGGCCGTGAAGGGCGTCAGAGCCGCTCAGCGGCGCGGTGGCCCGTCCGGGAGCTCTCCCTCGAATCGCCTTCCGAGATAGAGCGTGAAGTCGTCGCCGGGCGCCGGCAGGCGTCCGCCGTCCGAGATCATGAGCAGCACCGACTGGTACGGCGTCGGGTTGGTGGCAAAGCCGCCAAGCGGTGCCTCGGCCGAATCCTGGCAGGCAACTGCGCACAGCGACACCACGAGGGTCGAGCAGGCGGTACGGAGGAACATGAACCATGTTGGCACCCACGGGAGCAGATGACCATCACTCAAACATGGTACTAGGGTTAACCCTATACTCCTTGGACACAACCCTTGGAGCTCCTCCATGTTCACACTCCTCATGTCTCTCGGTCTCGTTGCCATCGTGGGCTTCGGCGGCTACACCTTCTCGCGCAAGATGGACGACCTGTTCGCCGATCATTCGACGCCGGGAGCGTCCGACACGCAGTTCCGCTGATCGTCCAGGGTCCGATCACCGGACCCTTGACGCGCCGGAGCGCAGGACAATCCGGCCATGAGCAATTCAGTCTTCGCCCAGCTGGACTTCTGGGCCATGGTCGTGGTGTCCTTCGTGCTGCCGATCGCGATCTATGCGGCACTTCTTGCCACGCGCTCGGTCTCGCGCGCGACGGTGCTGGTTCTCGGCTTCGTGATGGTGGCGATCGCCGGCGTTGACGTCTATTTCCTGCGCCACATTGCAGCGGTGGCGCGCGCCACGCCTTCGCTCGCGGACGACTTGCTCTTCGTCTCCGAGGTTTCGTTTGCGCTCTACCTCTTTCCACTGATGTTTGGCGGTATCGGGGTGAACCTGATCTCGCACATCCTGGTGAGCCACTTGGTCGGGGCCGAGAAACGCTTCAGCCAGGAGCACCACGACGACCGCTCGCACTGACCCCCGGCGGACGACCGCGCTCAGTAGCGAATCGTGATGCCAGCCTTCACGCCGGTGTTCGCCTTGCCGTCTGAGTGCGCCCCGGCCGAGAACGAGGTGTTGCCGCCAGTGCTGCCGCCCAGCGAATAGGTCGGCCGCTCGCCGGCCTTGTCGACGCCGGCATTGACCCCGCTGCCGTCGGGCCGCTGCACACCGACCGTCGCGCCGGTGGCGGTCGCGGAGGTTTCGGAAGCATTGACGTTGGGCGCCACGTAGACGGTGCCCTGCTCACTGCTTTGCACAGGAAGTTTGACTTCTTCCGACCACGCGACAGCGTGGCCAGCAAGAAGCGACAGAACGGCGATAAGAGATCGAAAGAATTGGCTCATGGCAACTCGATGGTAGCGGCGAGCGGCACCCGGTCGATCCGCTCGTAGCTGCCGATGACGATGGCGCGGCCGGGCTGCGCGGACACTTCGGCGATCGCTTCCCAGAGTCGGCGCACCGAAATGCCGTCGAGTGCACCGGTGGGTTCGTCAAGCAGGATGAGCCGGCAGCTGGAGGCGAGCGCCGCAGCCAGCCACACCTTGCGCTTGGAGCCCGTCGAGAGCATGTACATCGGCTTGTCGATGTGCGGCGCAAGTCCGAAGCCTTCGACGAGTGAGTGCCAGCGCGTCTCGTCGAACCCCTCGTCGCCATCGCGCAGCGTTTCGGTGCAGATGTTCCCCGTGACCTGATCGAAAGCGTCGGTCGTGGGATCGACGAAGAACACCTGCCGCCGGTAGTCATCCGCATCCATACGGGCGTCGAGGCCCGCGAGCGCCAACCGTCCTTCCGCCTGCAACACGCCGGCCATCACGCGAAGCAGCGTCGATTTGCCGCTGCCGGTATCGCCGTAGAGGAGCGTGACGCCTTCCCCGATGGCTTGCGACCAGTTCGAGACGAGCGGTGGCTCGTCCGGGTAGGCGAAGCGGAGGCTCTGGATGTCGAGGACCGGCGAAGGGTGCGGAATGGTCATGCGGCAACCATAGCCCATCCGGCACCCGACGCCGGCCGCCTCAGGGGGCGCGCAGCTGCTCGCGCAGCTTCATTCCGATGTCCGGACGCTCCAGGAACGGATCGGCGGGATTCGTGATCGAGACGATGTTCTCCATGCGGCTCTTGACGTTGCCCAGCGCCTTCGGGTGGCTGAACACGTAGAACTGGTTCGCGGTGATCGCATCGAACACCTTGCCGGCCACTTCGGCCGCAGTGACCTTGCCGCTGCTGACCGCCTTGATGCTCATGGCCTGACCGATCAGCATGCTCTTGGTGAGCTCGGCCTCCTTGGGCGCGTTGGCACGATTGCGTTCGCTGCTGGTGATACCGGTGGGTACGAAATACGGGCACAGAAGGCTCGCGCCGATCTGGTCGGTGACGAGGTTCAGGTCCTGGTACAGCGTCTCGGTGAGGCTCACGACGGCCGCCTTGGCTGCGTTGTAGATGCCCATGTTGGGCGGCGTCAGCAGACCGGCCATGCTGGCGGTGTTGGTGATGTGGCCGCGGTAGGCCGGGTCTTTCGCGGCGGCCTCCAGCATCATCGGGGTGAACAGGCGCACGCCATGGACCACGCCCATCACATCGACGCCGAAGACCCAGTCCCAGTCGGCCACGGTGTTTTCCCACACGAGCCCGCCGGCGCCGACGCCCGCGTTGTTGAAGACGAAGTGCGGTGCGCCGAAGCGCTCCTTGACGTCGGCTGCGAGTTGCTCCATCTGCGTGGCACTGGACACATCGACCTTGCGGGCGAGAACCTGCGCGCCGGCGGCTTCCATCTCGGCCTGGGCCTTGTCGAGTGCGTCCTGCTGGACGTCGACGAGCACGAGATTCATGCCGCGCGCGGCGCCGATGCGTGCGCATTCGAGTCCGAAGCCCGAGCCTGCGCCGGTGAGAACGGCGGTCTTGCCCTTGAAATCCTGAATCATTTGCCGGTGTCCTTGTCTCTTTCTGGGATGGGATGGCTATTGAAATACGGAAACGCGCGCGGCGCAGTCACGAAGGTTCCCTGCGATAGCGGTGCCGGTGCTCCTGGACGCAAGGTTCAGGCGTCGGCGTTCTTGAGCACGTAGCCGATGCGCGGGAAATGCACATGAACCGTGCCCGCACGATCGTCGGTGCGCTCCAGCGTGTAGTGCATGCGCGAGGCGGCGACGAGGGTGCCGGCCGTTTCCTCGAGACCGAAGCTCTCCGCGCGAAGGGTGACGGCACTGCCGAGCGGAATGCCGTGGTCGTCCTGGAAGGTGCTGTCGGTCAGCACCGAGGCCGGTGTGCCGGCATGGGCGACGGCAATCGCATCTTCAGCGCTGAACTTGTCGGGCGTGCCATGGCCGATCGCGGCGATGCGGTCCATCCAGTCGATCACCGCGGGCGTCAGGTCGAGGATGCTCTTCACCGCCTCGATGCGACGGGTGTACCAGAGCGGGTGGTAGGCAGAGAAGTCCGCGATGGACGGCACTTCGCCGAGCAGGTAGGGCTTGTCGTCGAGCATGTCGGACAGGCGTCGCAGGTACGACTTGTAGGCGCTCGCGGCATCGGCCGGGCGCAGCCGGATCATGTTGCCGGTGGTCATCTTCCCGCGATCCTCACTGAAGGCCTTTGCCGCTTCGGGAGGCGCCTTGCCGAAGACTTCGGCCGCTCCCTTCGGCTGGAGGTTCCAGGCCATGGCGGCCCAGAACAACGTGGTGTCGGCCCATTGCGCGAGGATGCGCGACATGCCTTTTTCAGGCTCCGGGTAGAGCGTGGGCTCGGGCTGCAGATGCTCCAGCACATCGGCGATCAGCGCGCTGTCGCAGTAGAGGTCGGCGCCGATCTGCAGGATCGGCGTCTTGCGGTAGCCGCCGGTGAGCGCGAGCACATCGGGCTTGGGCATGATCGCCGGAATGAAGACGGACTTCCACGGCAGCTTCTTGGCGCCGAGGATGAGACGTATTTTTTCTGAGAACGGAGACGTGGCGTAGTGATGGAGGATGAGGTCGGCCATGGGTTTGTCTTTCGTGGAAATCGTCAGGGCTTGGGTCAACGCGGCATTGCGCGTTCGATGATGGCATCGATGCCGTCGAGAATGCCTCAATGCCGAATACTGGTCGAGTCGATCCTGCGATGCGATGATGCGGGCATGAATACTTTCGCACTCGCCATCGTGGTCGCTGGCATCACGGTTTCTTCATCGGCCATGGCGGCAGATCTCTGCGCCGACCGCAAGGTCCCGCCCGCTGCGGCGGCACTCGGTTACACCCAAAGCGCGATCGATGTCTGCCCCAAACCGAGCGACATTTCGCCCGACGGCACCGGCCGCTTCAAGCTGTACAACGGCCATTGGTGGGAAAGCAAGCGTGCGCCGCTCAGCACCTACCGCCAGGCCCCCGATGGCTTGATCGTGGGCTTCGACGGCGCGCTGACGACGGTCTCGCCAAATGGCAACAAGCCCGGTGCGCTGCCAACCTTGGCGGGCAGCAGCGGCTTCTACGTCGAGTTCGATGCCTATGTCACCGCCAACAACCGCGACCACTGGCCCGCCCTCTGGCTGATGCCGCGCGAGCACAACGGCGTGCCGGAAGACGCCTACCCCGGCGACGCACCGGGATTCGAGCGATGGATGGAACTCGACGTCGATGAAGGCGGCTTCACGCCCGGCTGGCTCGGCACAGTCCACAGCTGGACCGGCAGCTGGCCGAACATCAAGAGCGAGCGCAATCCGTATGCAGTCCTCGGCCCCAACCCGCTCGACCGTACCAAGCCGCACGTGTTCGCGGCCGCGTTCGAACCCAAGACTCTCAAGGTGACGTGGTGGCTCGACGGCCAGCGCATCAACGACGCCGGTCCGCCCTTCGTGCCGGAGGTGGCGCGCAAACAGAATTTCTATCTCATCCTGAGCACGCAGAGCCACGGCAAGAACCTGCCCTACGACATGGTGGTGCGACGCTTCCGGGCGTTTGTACCGCCCGGTTCGCCGCGCTGACCCCGCTCAGACCAGCTTGACGAGCTGCTTGCCGAAGTTCTTGCCTTTGAGCAGACCGAGGAAGGCTTCGGGCGCCGATTCGATGCCTTGGGCGACCGATTCGCGCGGCTTGAGCTTGCCGCTGCCGACCAGCTGGCCCAGCTCGGCCAGCGCTTCCGGCCAGATCTCCATGTGCTCGCTGACGATGAAGCCTTCGAGCTTGATGCGGTTGATCAGGAAGAGCGCCGGATTGGCCAGCGGCAACGGCGCGCCGTCGTAGCCCGCGATCATTCCGCACAGCGCGATGCGCGCAAACGCGTTGCAGCGCAACAGCACGGCGTCGAAGATGTAGCCGCCGACGTTCTCGAAGTAACCGTCGATGCCCTTGGGGCAGGCTTCCTTCAGCGCGGTGCTCATGCTCTTCACGTCCGGGTGCGCGCGGTAGTCGATGCAGGCATCGAAGCCGAGTTCATCGGTGACGTACTTGCACTTGTCCGGGCCACCCGCGATGCCGACCACACGGCAGCCGCGCGCCTTGGCCAGTGCACCGAAGGCACTGCCGACGGCGCCCGATGCGGCGGTGATGACGACGGTCTCGCCCTCCTTCGGCGCGATGATCTTCACGAGGCCGTACCAGGCCGTCACGCCGGGCATGCCGACAGCGCCGAGGTAATGCGACAGCGGCACGTGCGTGGTGTCGACCTTCTTCAGCGAACCGGGGACGGATGCATCCACCACGCTGTATTCCTGCCAGCCGCCGAAGCCGACGACCTTGTCGCCGACGGCGTACTTCGGGTGCTTGCTCTCGATCACTTCGCCGACCGTTCCGCCCTGGAAGACAGCGCCGGTCGGCTGGTTGGCGGTGTAGCTCTTGGAGTCGTTCATGCGCCCGCGCATGTACGGGTCGAGGCTCATGTAGTGGTGGCGCACCAGCACCTGGTTGTCTTGCAAGGCAGGCGTTTCAGCCGTGACCAGCTTGAAGTTGGACAGCGTGGCTTCGCCATCTGGGCGGTTGTCGAGGTGGATCTGCTTGTTGGTGGGCATGGGGGGTGTCTCGGTTGAATGTCAATCGGTGGATAGTGGCTGCATGGAATGCACTTCGCTGCCGCTGACCGGCAGGCGCTTGACGTATTTGAAGGTGCCGGTGCTGTGCGAACACAGTCGCCCCGCGGCGTCGTAGATGCTGGCTTCGGTGAAAGCCATCGTGGCGGTGCGGTGCATCAGCCGGCCCTTGCCCACGAGCGGGCCGCGCGCGGGCTGCATGAAACTGGTCTTCATCTCGATGGTGACCACGCCCATCTCGGGTTGCACGCTGCGTGCCGCGGCTGCCATCGTCACGTCCATCAGCGTCATGCACGCACCGCCGTGGGTCACGAAAAAGCTGTTGAGATGCTCTGGCGCTGCGGTGTAGTGCAGCTCGGACTCCCCATTCTCGAAACGCTCGAGCGTGAAACCGAGGTGGTCCACGAACGGGATCGCGACGCCGAATGAAATGCTCATGACGTCAGGCGGCGCCGAGCACCACGCTCACGCCGCCGTCCACTGCCAGCCATTGCCCGGTGATGTGCTTGCCGGCCTCGCTCGCGTAGAGCAGCGTGATGCCCTTGAGGTCTTCCTCGTCGCCCAGGCGGCGCAACGGCGCGGCGTTGGCCATCTTTTCTTCGCCGATCGACTTGACGAGCGCGCTCGCCATCTTGGTCATGAAGAAGCCGGGGCAGATCGCGTTCACGTTGATGCCGTACTTGCCCCACTCGGCTGCGAGCGTCTTCGTGAAACCGATGACTGCGGTTTTTGAGGTGTTGTAGGCCAGCGTGCTCATCTCCGGCGGGTTGCCGTTGAGGCCCGCGATCGAGGCAATGTTGATGATCTTGCCGGTTCTCTTGGGGATCATGTAGGCGTTGGCGATCTGCTGCGAGAGGATGAAATAACCCCGCACGTTGAGATTCATCACCTTGTCCCAGGCCTCGACAGGATGGCTCTCTGCCGGGGCGCCCCAGCTGGCGCCGGCGTTGTTGACGAGGATGTCGATGGCGCCCATGCGCTCGAGCGTTTCGTCGGCCAGGCGGCGCGTGTCCTCTTCCTTGGAGCAGTCGGCGGCGATCCAGCGTGCATCGATGCCCGCAGCCTGCAACTCGGCGGCAGCCTGCTCCAGGTCGTCGGCCTTGCGCGAGCTGAGCATGATCCGGGCGCCGGCTTCACCGAGCGCATGCGCCATCTGGAGGCCAAGGCCGCGCGAACCACCGGTGATGAGCGCGGTCTTGCCGGTGAGATCGAAAAGCTGTTGCGTGGTACGAGGGGTCATGCAGGTATCTCCGGCAAAAAAATGATTTCAGGTGATCGAATAGTCGAAGACGCTGCGCGATTCACGCAGCGTGCCGAGCGTGGCGGCGACTTGCTTGTGTGTTGGGTGGACGAGGTAGGCCTCCAGCGCTGACCCATCGTCGAACACCGAATACAGCACCACGTCGTGGTTGGCCTCGAAGCCTTCGGCACGCGTGGCGATCTCGAACTCGCGCATGCCGGGCACCAGGCCCTTGCAGCGCGCGAGCTCGGCCTTGAAACGCGGCGCCGTGGAAGCGTCGATCAACTTCCACATCACGATGTGCTTGATCATCTGGGTTCGGTCAGGCGCGATCGAACGTAGATCAGCACGATGCCGGCGACCGCCGCGATGGCGCCCGGCACGGCCAGGACCCAACCGGTCGTGGGTTCGATACGGGCCGTGGCAATGCCGAGAATGAACAGGAACAGCCCGCCGTAGATCAGGATCCAGATCCACTTCTCGAGACGTGCATGCGGCTTGGGCGGCGCGTTGGACTTGAGTTGGGGCATGTAACTTCCGGTGGTCATCAAAAAGCCTCTTCGGGCAGTTCGGTGCAGGTCGGGTCGCGACTTTCGACGACATTGAGCCAGGCACCGATCTTGGGTAGTTCGTAGTGAAAGAAATAGGCGGTAGCGCCCATGCGGCCTGCGGTGGCAGCCATCGATTTTGCAGCATCGATCGCGAGCGCGCGTTGTGCCACGTCCAGCCAGAGCCAGGCGAGCACCGTGTGACCGAAAGCCTGCATGTAAGGCACGGCATTCGCCAGCGCATCGGCGGGGTCGCCCGTGGACCAGGCCGCCTCGGTCGCGCTGCCGATGCGTTGCAGCGCGGCACCCAGTGCCTTGGCGTGCTCTGCCAGGGCCGGAACCATCGCCGCGCGTGCGATCGTGTCGGTCATGCGGCCCGCCAGCAGCTTCATCCCGCGGCCACCTTCCATCAGCACCTTGCGCCCCAGCAGGTCGGCCGCCTGGATGCCGTGGGTGCCCTCGTGGATCATGTTGAGGCGGTTGTCGCGCCAGTACTGCTCCACCGGGAAGTCGCGCGTGTACCCGTACCCACCGTGAACCTGGATCGCCAGTGAATTGGCTTCGAGACACCATTCGCTGGGCCAGCTCTTCGCGATGGGCGTGAGCACCTCAAGCAGCAGGCGCGCATCGTCGGCACTCTGCGCATCGCCTGTCTTCTGTTCGTCGACCAGGCGGGCGCAATAGAGTTCCAGCGCCAGTGCGCCTTCGCAATATGCCTTCTGCGCGAGCAGCATGCGGCGCACATCGGCATGTTCGATGATGCGGACCTGCGCACTCGCCGAGTCCTTGACGACCGCACTGCCCGAACCCTCGCTCGGCTTCTTGACGAGGCGACCCTGGGGCCTTGCCTTCGCATAGTCGAGCGACGCGTAGTAGCCTGCCATGCCGAGCATGGTCGCGGCCGTGCCGACGCCGATGCGCGCCTCGTTCATCATGTGAAACATGCAGTGCAGGCCCTTGCCGGGTTGGCCAACGAGATAGCCCACAGCGCCGCTCTTGCCGTCGACCGGAAACTTGCCCTCGCCGAAGTTGAGCAGCGTGTTGGTGGTACCGCGCCAGCCGAGCTTGTGGTTCAGGCCGGCCAGCGCCACGTCGTTGCGTTCGCCAGTGAGCTGGCCCTGCGTGTCGACCATCTTCTTCGGAACGATGAACAGCGAGATGCCGCGTGTGCCCGGCACCAACTTGCCGTTCTCGTCCGGAATCTTGGCCAGCACGATGTGCACGATGTTCTCGGTCAGCTCGTGGTCGCCTGCCGAAATCCACATCTTGTTGCCGGTGAGGCGATAGCGCGGCCCGAGCGGGTCGTTCTGGAAGTCGGCGCCATCCGGCACGGCGCGCGTCGCCACGTCGCTCAGCGAGGAGCCGGCCTGCGGTTCCGACAGGCACATCGTGCCCGCCCAACGGCCGGAGAATTCGTTCTTGGCGAACACCTCTTTCTGCATGTCGGTGCCATGCACCAGCAGAAGATTGGCGTTGCCGCTGGTCAGCATGTTCGAGCCGATGCTCACCGAGGCCATCGCGAAAAAGCTGCTCGCGGCCGCCTGCAGCGTGTACGGCAGTTGCATGCCGCCGATGTCGTAGTCCTGTGCCGCGCTCATCATCCCGGAGTCGACGAAGGCCTTGTGTGCATCGTGCGTGGCTTGTGGAAGGATCACCTTCTCGCCGTCGAAACGCGGCTCCTGCGTGTCCACAGTGCGGTTGTGCGGCGCGTACTTGTCCCGCGCGATGCGCTCACAGGTGTCGAGCACCGCATCGAAGGTCTCGCGCGAATGATCGGAAAAGCGCTCGCGCTGGTTGAGCGACTCCGCGTCGAGCCAGTCGTAGAGCAGGAAGTCGAGTGTGGGGCGAAGGCTCATGGCTGAACTCAATAAAAGGTCAAAAAAATTGGCCTGACGCCCTGCCAGAGACACCGCGGAACCGGCTTTGCCGGGCCGCTAGTGTCGCCCCCGGCAGGGGGTGGGCGAAAGCGACACGCAGTGCATCGCAGCCTGTGAGCGAATCAAATGACTTCGAACACGCCGGCAGCACCCATGCCGCCGCCGATGCACATCGTCACCAGCACCTTCTTGGCGCCCCGACGCTTGCCTTCGATGAGGGCGTGGCCCGTGAGGCGCTGGCCGCTCACACCGTAGGGGTGACCCACGGCAATGGCGCCACCGTCCACGTTCAGGCGGTCGGCGGGAATTCCGAGCTTGTCGCGGCAGTAGATCACCTGCACCGCGAAGGCTTCGTTCAGTTCCCACAGGTCGATGTCGTTGACCGTGAGACCCAGGCGCTTGAGCACCTTCGGAATGGCGAAGACCGGGCCGATGCCCATCTCGTCGGGTTCGCAGCCGGCAACGGCAAAGCCGAGGAAACGGCCGATCGGCTTCAGGCCCTTCTGCTCGGCGTACTTCTCGTCGACGATCACGCAGGCGCCACCGCCGTCGGAGAACTGGCTGGCATTGCCGGCCGAGATCAAGCCGCCGGGCATGGCCGAACGGATGCCGCTGATGCCTTCCTTGGTGGTGCCGGCGCGGATGCCTTCGTCGTTTTCGACGGTGACTTCCTTGGTGCGAAGGCCCAGCTGTGCATCGGCCACGCCGGCCAGCACGGTGATGGGTGCGATCTCTTCCTTGAAGCGACCGGCTTCGAGCGCCGCGGTGGCCTTCTGCTGGCTGGCGGCACCGTATTCGTCCATCGCGTCACGGCCGATGTTGTAGCGCTTGGCGACCTGCTCGGCCGTTTGCAGCATGTTCCAGTAGATCTCCGGCTTGTTCTTCACGAGCCACGGGTCCGTCATCATGTGCTTGTTGGCTTCGTTCTGGACGCACGAGATGCTCTCGACGCCACCGGCCACGTAGACCTCGCCCTCGCCCGCGATGATGCGCTGCGCCGCGGTGGCAATGGTCTGAAGGCCCGACGAACAGAACCGGTTGATGGTCATGCCCGACGTGGTGATCGGCAGGCCGGCGCGCAGTGCGATCTGCCGTGCGATGTTTGCGCCGGTCGCGCCTTCGGGCGTGGCACAGCCCATGATCACGTCGTCGACCGACGCCGGGTCGATGCCGGCGCGCTGCACGGCATGCTGGACCGCATGGCCGCCGAGCGTGGCACCGTGGGTCATGTTGAAGGCGCCTTTCCAGCTCTTGGCGAGCGGGGTGCGTGCGGTGGAGACGATAACGGCGCTGGTCATGGATGGGTCCTTTGAAGAAGGTGGAACGGGTTGAACGGGACTACTGGGGCTGCGCGGTATTGCGCAACAGCTGGTGATAGAACTGGATCATCTCGGCGTAGTTCGAGACGGCGAGACGCTCATTGGTGCCATGGAAACGGGCGAGGTCCTCGCCCTTTGCCCGAAACGGCGAAAAGCGGTAGACCGAATCGCTCAGCTGGCTGAAGTGGCGCGAATCGGTGGCCGCCGTCATGAGGCCAGGCGCGACAACGGCATCGCTGAAAACCTCGCCTACCGTCTTCCGGATCGCGAGGTAACCCGCGCTGTCGGTCGGCGAAATCGGCGAGGGCTCGGAGTTGCCGGGATAGGCCTTGACCTGGATCGCGTCGTTGTCGAGCGCGCGACGCAGATGCGCCTCCACGCTGGCGAGTGAATCGCCGGGCAGCACGCGGAAATTGACAGCGGCCTCGGCACGTCCTGGCAGCACGTTGTCCTTGTTGCCGGCGCGAACGATGGTCAGCGCGGTGGTGGTGCGGAGCATCGCGTTGCTGCTCGGACTCTTCTCCAGTTGCCCTGCAACCAGTGGTCCTGTGAGCCACAGGTTGGAAAGCATCACGCGGTTCACGCCGCTCATTTCGGGCGCCAGCGTACCGAACATGTCGCCGGCCACGCCCTTGATACCGCCTGGCATCGGCGTCGCCTCGAGTCGGGCCAGTGCCGCACTCATCAGCCCGATCGCGCTGTGCGTCGGCGGCATCGATGAGTGGCCCGGGGGCGTGTCGAGCGACAGGAAGAAGGTGGCATAGCCTTTTTCGGCGAGGCCGATCAGCGCCGCAGGCCTGGAGAGCCCCGGCAGCACGCCGTCGAGCACGAGCAGACCTTCATCGAGCACCCAGTCGAGCTTGACGCCGCGCGACTTCAGCAGCTCGGCGATGGGCAAGGCGCCGCGCAGGCCGCTCACCTCTTCGTCGTCACCCATCACGAGGTAGATCGTCTGCTTCGGCTCGAAGCCGGCACCGATCAGAAGCTCGACCGCTTCCATCTGTGCGAAGAGATTGCCCTTGTTGTCGAGCGTGCCGCGGCCCCAGATGTAGCCGTCCTTGATGTCGCCGCCGAAGGGATCGACCGCCCAGGCTTTCTCCGTGCCGGGCGCGATCGGCACCATGTCCTGGTGCGCCATCAGGGCGACCGGCTTGGCCGCGGGATTGGTCCCGTTCCATGTGAAGAGCAACGCCTTCTGCCCCACCACTTCCTTCTTGAGGGTGGCGTGAACCTTGGGGAACTGTTGCGCGAGATAAGCATGCAGCCTGTCGAACTCGGCGTTGTTGCCGGAGACGTCGTCCAGGCTGGACACCGTGCGAATCGGGATCGCGCCGGCCAGCCGCTTCGCGGCCGCATCGACGTCGATCGAAAGTTTGGGCGCAGGCGCCACCGCGAGCTGTCGCGATGGCGTGCGCCAGGTGTTGACGGCGACCGCTGCCACCAGTGCCACGAGCACCAGCAGCAGAACGAGCAAAACACGTTTGATCATGGGTCGCGGTGAGGTCGCCGTCGGAAGCTGCTTCAGCTGAAGCTCTTCCCCTCCGCCACCAGCTTCTGGATCAACCCGGCCGGCTGCCA
>JBGMOF010000042.1:0-34860 GCA_041424275.1 Variovorax sp. | reverse complement strand
TGGCAGCCGGCCGGGTTGATCCAGAAGCTGGTGGCGGAGGGGAAGAGCTTCAGCTAGCCGATGCGGCTCACGCGTTCGCCAGGCTGACCGTCAGCCCGGCGAGCGTGAACGCATCGCCGTCCACGACCGCGCCGCTGGCGATCGCGCGGGCACGGACGGTGCTGGCGTCGGGCAACGAGAGCGTCATGCGCCCGATGCCGCCAGCGCCTTCCTCCGCGAAGACGAACTGCACGCTGAGCCCACCGAGCACGAGTCGGGGGACGCCTGCCGCGTGGCGCTCGACGGAGACCTGAAACATCTGCGCCCAGTGCGCCGCCACGCGCTCGGGTGCGCGCGTGTGCAGGACCAGCGCGCTGATGCCGGGCGAGGAGGGCGCGTCGGCGCAAAAGCGCACCGCCTCGGCATCCCATTGCAGCGCACAGGCGCCCGTCTCTGCGGCGACGACGTGAAGCGGTGCCGCGGGGCCAGTCTCCGAATCTTCTCGCGAATCGAAGCCCAACTGGCCCAACAACAGCCGTTGGCGACGCAGGTCGCTGCACCGCCAGTACAAGGTCGCGACGTCGTTCGGTGACAGGCTTGGCGACGATTCTTTTGATGGCCGCTGGATCGCGAGCCATTGCGTACCGATGCGAAAGCGTGCGATGTCCTTGGGGTCGTCCGCCTTGCCCGGCTCGCGCGCCAGTCCCAGCACCTGCTGCGCCCATGCGACGGCCGCGTCGAGGTCCGGAACCATGAGCCGGACGCCCTGCAGGGTGGGTCTGTCGAGCGCCGACCACATGGCGTTCAGTCCCGCGCCACCTGGGCCCAGCCGAGCTCGGCCAGCTCACGCGCCTGCTTGCCGGCGTCGAGCGCATGGGCGCTGGACGCATTGCCCGCGAGCGCGCGTCCCATGATTCCCTGCGCGATCGCGGCCGCGCGGAACAGGTTGAACGCCATGTACGTACGCCAATGCACAGGGTCGACCGCCGGGAGCCCGCGGCGGCGTGTGTAGGCATCGACGTAGGCCTGCTCGGTCGGCAGTCCGAGTGCGGTCATCGCTTTCGCATCGAGGTCGGCCAGGCCGCGGAACGGCGGCGCCAGGTGCCATGCCATGCAGTGGTAGGCGAAGTCGGCCATCGGATCGCCGAGCGTCGACAGTTCCCAGTCGAGCACGGCCACGACGCGCGGCGCGTCGTGCGCGAACACGAGGTTGTCGAGCCGATAGTCGCCATGCACGATCGTCGTCGTGGCCTGCGGCGGCAGGTGCGCGGGCAACCACGCGATGAGTTGCTCCATCGCATCGATCGGCTCGGTCTCGCTGGCGCGGTACTGCTTCGTCCAGCGGTCGACCTGCCGGCCCATGTAGTTGCCGGTGCGCCCGTAATCGCCGAGGCCGACCGCGTGAGGGTCGACCGCGTGCAGCGCGGCGAGCACCCGGTTCATCTCGTCGCAGATGGCTGCGCGCTCGTCGGCACTGGCGCCCGGCAGGTGCGGGTCCCACAGCACGCGGCCATCGACGAAGGCCATCACGTAGAAGGTCGTGCCGATGATGGATGCGTCTTCGCACAGCGCATGCACGTGGGGCACGGGCACGTCGGTTTCGCCCAGCGCCTTCATCACGCGAAACTCGCGCTCCACCGCGTGCGCGGAGGGCAGCAGCACGCCAGCCGGTTTGCGCCGCACCACGTAGCGTGCCGCGGCGGTCTCGGCGAGGAAGGTCGGATTGGATTGCCCGCCCTTGAACTGCGAGATGCGGAACGATCGTGCCGCGCTGTCGTCCACCGCCTGTGCGAACCAGCGTTGCAGTGCCGCTTCGTCGAAGCGCTGGCGCTCCTGGACTTCGATGGTGCCGCTGAATTGCTCGCTCATGCGGAAAGGTTCGGGTGGGATTCGGCCATGGCGGTTGTCTCCTCGGTGAATGCGCGTACGGAAGTTCTCGCGCATGATGGCGCGCGTTCGATGCACCAAGCCTAAGGGCGGCGCCCGGCGAGCCAATGAATGCTTGGAATGGACCTGGATACAGCACATGCATATCTCGCGAGTCGATCTGAACCTGCTGGTCGTGCTCGACACGATCTATACCGAAGGCGGCATCACCAAGGCCGCCGAGAAACTTCATCTGACGCAGCCGGCGATCAGCCATGCGCTGGCGCGCCTGCGCGACCTCTTCAACGACCCGCTGTTCGAGCGACAGGGGCACAAGATGGTGCCGACGCCGCTCACCAAGCGGCTGATCGATCCGTTGCGCGGTTCGCTGCAATCCATCGGCTCGCTGCTCAACGACACGCAGAGTTTCGAGCCCGCGACAGCCAGGAAGCGCTTCGTCATCGGCCTGCGCGACTTCATGGAATCGACCGTGATGCCGCCGCTCATGCGCGCGCTCGCCACCGAGTCGCCCGCCATCGAAGTCTCGAGCGTGCGCGCCAACCGCGGCAGCCTGGAGAGCGAGCTCGCCGCCGGCACGCTCGACCTGGCCCTCGACGTGCTGCTGCCGTTGTCGGATGCCGTCAAGGTCAAGCGCATCAGCGTCGACGGGCTGGCCGTCGTCGCGCGCAAGGACCATCCGGCGATCCGCGGGGAGGTCGACCTCGAGACCTACCTGGCCCAGCGCCATGTGCTGGTCACCTCGCGCCGGCAGGGCCCGGGCTTCGAAGACATCGAGCTGCGGCGCCTCGGCGTGCAACGGCAGATCGCGCTGCGGTGCCAGTTCTACTTTGCCGCCTGTCGCACCGTGTCGCAGACCGACCTGCTGCTCACGATGCCTGAAAGCTATGCACACATGGCCAACAAGCAGTTCGGCAACCAGGTGCTCGCCATGCCAGCGCCGCTGTCGTCGATGGACGCGTACCTGTACTGGCACGCGAGCACCGATAACGATCCGGCGAACCGGTGGTTGCGCTCGGTGATGCTGCGGTGTTGCGGGCATTGAGTGCCGCGGGGGCGTCAGGCCGAGACCTTGGCCTCGTCGAACTTGTAGTCGAACAACCAGTGATAGCGTTCGCGCACGCGCTCTTCGGCCCATTCGGTGTTCACGTACTCGATTGCGCCTTCGGTCGATGCCAGCCTGGGATTGTGAAAGCGACGCGCGTTCTCGGACGAACCGCGAACGATGCGTGAGGTCCTGTCCATGCGAGCTTCCTCGTAAGCGCGAAAGCTTTCTTCGACGGGCCGCGCCTCCGACAGGCAGCGCGCAAGCACAGCCCCGTCTTCGATGGCCATGGCGGCGCCCTGTGCCAGGAATGGCAGCGTGGGATGGCAGGCGTCGCCCAGCAAGGTCACCTTGCCGATCGACCATGTCGGCATCGGATCGCGTTGCATCAACGCCCACTTGTACGGTGTCTGGATGTTCCCGATCAGTGTGTGAACGTCGTCGTGCCATCCGCTGAAATCCTGCAGACACTCAGCCGTCGTTCCGGCGGTGTTCCAGGACTCGACAGTCCAGTCGTCCCGCTCGACGATCCCGACGAAATTGATCAGCTCTCCGCGCCGCAGCGGGTAGTGGATGACATGCCCGCCGGGCCCGATCCAGTTCGTGCCGACCGGCCTGCGCAACCGTTCGGGCAGCCCGGATGCAGGGATGACGCCTCTCCAGGCGAGGCAGCCGGAGAACGTCGGGGCATCACCGCCGAAAAGACGCGCCCGGATCTTTGAATGAACACCGTCAGCGCCGATGAGCGCGGCTCCCTGAATGGCACGCCCGTCAGCCAGGCGAAGAACGGCGCCACTGTCGGTGACGTCGCATCCGACGCACTGTGCATTCAGCTCGATCGCGCCCGGCTGCGCGGCTTCAAGTGCGTCGACCAGCACCTTGTGCAGGTCTGGGCGATACATCGTGTAGAACGGGTAGCCGTACTGTGCCGTCGAGGCTGCGCCCAGGTCGAACAGTTTCCAGGTTTGCCCCGTGTTCCACAGGCGAACCTCTTTTCCGGTTGGCGAGCTCGCCACGGCCTGCAGCGCGCTCTCGAGTCCCAGCGAGTGGAGCACGCGCGTGGCGTTCGCACTCAGCTGTACGCCTGCGCCGACCTCGCCCAGCGCCGAGGCCTGCTCGAAGACGTGCACGCGGTGTCCTGCGCGAACCAGAGCGAGCGCGGCAGTGAGTCCGCCCAGGCCCGCTCCGGCGATCAAGATGTCTTGTGTCATTCCGGGTGACCGTTCGTTCTATTCATCGGACCGGACGTTTGCGCGCTGGATCAGGCCCGACCACTTGGCCGAGTCCGTCGCGATCACGTCTGCAAATGCCTTGGGCGTGGCAACGCCCGGCTCGACACCTGTCGCTGCAAGCTCGCGCTGGATTTCTGCCGAGCCCGCAGCTTCGGCGAAGGCTTTCGTGAGCGCTTGCACGGCGGCTGCCGGCGTGTTGGCGGGGGCGACGAGCCCGAACCACGAATAGCCTTCCACCGAAGGCAGCGCCGCGCGGGCTACCGGCACGTCTGGCAGTGGGGCATAGGCCTTTGAACCGGTGACCGCGTACGCCTTCAGCTTGCCCGCCTTGACGAAGGGCGCCAACGCGGCGGCCGTGTCGAAAACCATGTCGACCTGCCCGCCCATCGCGTCGGTGATCGCAGGGCTTCCGCCTTTGTAGGGGACGTGCGTGAGCTTGATCTTTGCGGCCTCCTGGAATTGCTCGGTCGCGAGGTGACCGATCGAGCCGTTCCCGGCGCTGCCAATCGTCAATGGCTGCGCCTTCGCCAGCGCGACAAGCTCCGTCAAATCCTTAGCGGGGAGGCCCGGTCGGCCGGCGATCATCAGGGGACCGCGCAGTGCCATTCCGATCGGAAGAAAGGACTTGGCGTCGTATTTCAGGCCTTTGTAGAGCCCGGGCGCGACTGCCAGCGTGCTCGTCCCGCCCCACAACAGGGTGTAGCCGTCGGACGGGGCACGCGCGACGAAGGCGCTCCCGATGGTTCCGGCCGCGCCCGCACGGTTGTCGACGATAAACGGCTGGCCAAGCCTTTCGGCCATCGCTTTCGCGAAGAGGCGCGCGCTGGCGTCCGTGGGGCCGCCTGCAGGAAAGGGAACGACGAGCGTGATGGTCCGCGTGGGGTAAGCCGCTTCCTGTGCCAGCGCGATCGAAGGACCCGACACGCACGCAAGCAGACATAAGAGCGCCCATCGGCGACTCCGGGGACTTTGATTCATGGGTTGTCTCTTGATTGGTTGATGGCTCGAACCCGCATTGGATGCTGCGCACGGTCATTAGTAAAATAGGAAAACGACCTGAATTGATAAACAGATTCGTTTAATCTCGTGGTCATGAATCTTTCGCAGCGGCAAATCCGTGCGTTCCTGGCCATCGCCCGCCTGCAGAGCTTTACCCGGGCAGCCGAACAACTGCACATTTCCCAGGCTGGGCTCAGCAGCATGCTGCGCGAGGTCGAGGTCCAGCTGGACTGCCGGCTCTTCGACAGGACCACGCGCTCGGTGTCGTTGACGGCTCAGGGGAGGGCGTTCATACCGGTTGCAGAGCGTGTCATCTCGGAGCTCGATACGGCCGCCGTGACGCTGAGTCATCTCTCGGATGCACGGCAGGGCGTGTTGACGGTCGGGGCCACGCCGTTCGTTGCGGGTTGCCTGATGCCAGCCGCATGCAGTGAGTTCGCGCGCGCGCACCCTGGCATCGAGGTGCAGGTCAACGACCTGGAGAGAGACGAAATCCAGCAACGGGTGCGCGTCGGGGAACTCGATGTCGGGTTCGGCGTTTTTCTCGAGTCGACGAGTTCGATCCGGCGCCGCCCGCTGGTCCAGACGGACCTGGTGCTGGTCTCCAGCCGCAAGCAAAAAACGAACTTGTGGGTCCAGCCGATCACATGGTCTGCACTGCAGCAGGTTCAGCTCATCGGTCTTCCCGCTGCGAACCCGATACAGCGGCTCGTGAACGCCAATGTGGGCGGGCTGGCCCCCGATGCCGCACGGAAGGGCAGCTTCAACACGTTCTATACCGTCCTGGCGATGGTGGAGGCAGGCATGGGCAGCGCGGTGCTCCCAGCGTTCGTTGCGGCGGCCAGCCACCGGTTCTCCTTCTCACTGGCGCCATTGCTCCGCCCAACCGCCCCCCTGAATTTCTACGAGATCACGAAGAAGGGGCGTCTGGAGAACCCCATCGTCAGGGCGCTCAGCGCGTGCCTGACGGGCGTCATGCAAAAGCAGATGAGCCCAACGCCGAGGCAAAAGCGTTGACTTGACGTTGTGCCCCTTTGCAAAGCCGGTGGATCTTTTCGGCCGACCTAGGCGGGAATCGCCAGCCCAACCTTCCCCGTCGCCCGCAGCAACACCTCCGACGCTTCGCTCTCGCCGAAAGCCTCCCCGCCGCCCGACCAGGCCACGAAGTGATCCGGCCGCACGAGGACGACCGCCGCGTCGTAGCGGGCTGCTTCGCCCGTCGCCGGCGCGCTCACCACCTGCAGCGGCAGCGCTAGCGCTTCTGCCGCATGCCTGAACGCATCCACCGTCCCGGCATCCGCGCCCAGGTCCAACAGCGTGAAAGCTTCGCCCAGCTCATCGAAGACGTTGCGTCCCGAGGCCAGCACCGCAGGCGCCAGGTGATGGCCGGGGCGCGCTTCGAAGCGATGCGCGCCCACCGCACCCGGTGACGCTTGTGGCGAGTCGCCCTGCACCAGCAGCGGCGAGCCTTCGTAATGGGGCTCGAAGGCAAGCACTTCGCCGACCGCGCCTTTCGCACGTGCCTGCCATGACGTTTCGAACGCGGCCTGATCGCGCTCCGGATCGTGGCTTTCAAGAAACGCGCGATCGACCTCGATGGAGCGGGCGATGAAGTCGCGCATCGTCGATGCGAACACCGGTCTGCGCTCGGCATCGTAGGAGTCGAGCAGGGCATCGCCGCCCCAGCCTTGGAGCGTGGCGGCCAGCTTCCACCCGAGGTTTCGCGCGTCCTCCAGGCCGGAATTGACGCCGTACCCGCCGTAGGGAGGATGGCTGTGCGCCGCATCGCCGGCGATGAACACGCGGTCCTTCCGGTAGGCGTCGGCGATCATGAAGCGCAGGTCCCAGAAGCCGATGTGCTGGAACTCGATATCGAATGGCGCGCCGACGGCCTCCTGCAGGTAGGCGCGAAAGTCGAAGTTGTCCTTGGTGGTGCCCGGTGGCACCGGTGCATGAAAGAACCAGGTGCTCCCGAGGTCCACGCGCCCGAAGAACTTCCAGTAGCCCTTGAGCTCGGGGTGCAGCACGTTGTAGTAGGACTTGCCGGGGTAGCGCGCGAGCAGGCGATGCAGCTCGTGCGAGCGGAACACGAGCAGCACCATCATGCGGTCGTGGTCGGTCTTGGTCTGGGTCATGCCGACCTGTTCGCGCACCACCGAGCGGCTGCCGTCGGAGCCGACGAGATAGTCGGCACGCAGTTCGCGACGCTCGCCGCTCTCGCGGTCTTCGACCGTGATCGATACGCCGTCGGCGTCCTGCGTCACGGCTTGCGCGGAATAGCCGTAGAGCGTTTGCACGTTGGGCAGTTCCGCCACGCGCGCGCGCAGCACGGCCTCGGTGGCGTATTGCGGCAGGCGCTCATTGGCGGTGAAGTAGTAAGGCTTGACCAGGTCGCGCTGCAACCAGTCGTAGGAGTGCGCCCCCAGCAGCGTGCCGTAGGCCGTGAGTCCGCCGATGCCGTACTCGGGCGGAATGGTCCGCGCCGCGCGCAACTGCTTCTCCGCGCCCCAGAAGTGGAAGTGCTCCATCGTCCGTTGCGTGAGATTCTGCCCCTTGGGAATCGGCTGCGGTTCGCGATAGCGCTCGACCACGATCGTGCGCACGCCGCGCTGTCCGAGTTCGATGGCCAGGCCCATGCCGACCGGGCCGCCGCCCACGATGACGACCTGTGCGTCTGCCGGGCGATCGGTGTCGCCAACCTTCATTGAACCGGTCATTGCGCTGTGATTCCTTGTGCCTTGATCAGGTCGGCCCAACGCTTCGCGTCGGCGCCCATGAGCCGGGCGAATTCGTCCGGGGTGTCGTGCGCAGGCGTCATGCCCTGCACTTCGAAAGCGGTCTTGATGGCGGGATCCTTGAGGATCTCGTCGAGCGCCTTGTTCAGCCGGTCGATGACGGGCTTGGGGGTCCCTGCCGGGGCCAGCACGCCGTACCACATGTCGACGTTCAGGTTGCCGACGTTCAGCGTGCTCAGGGGCGGCACATCCGGCAGCAGGGGGTTCGACTTGTCGGAGCTGATCGCCAGCGCTTTCAGCTTGCCGGCCTTGATCTGCTGCAAGGCCACGTGGATCGGCAGGAACATCACGTCGATCTGGCCGCCGAGCAGGTCGGTGACGGCGGGAGCGGTGCCGCGGTAGCTGATGTGTGTCAGCGATACCTTCGCGCGGTTCTTCAGCAATTCCATTGCCAGGTGATGCGGCGTACCGGCACCCGGAGAGCCGTAGTTGAGCGCGCCGGGCTCCTTCTTCGCGCGCGCGATCAGGCCCGGCAGCGTGTCGATCTTCGACTTGAGGCTGGCCACCAGGATCAGCTGGCCCCAGCTGGTCAGGCTCACCGGCGCCAGGTCGGTCAGCGGATTGAATGTAAGGCCCGGATAGAGCGCGGCGTTCATGACCAGCGTGTTCACGCTGACCAGCAACGTGCTGCCATCGGGCGTGGCGCGCGCGACTTCCTGCGTGCCGATATTGCCGGAGGCCCCGGGCTTGTTGTCGACGAACACGGGCCGGTTCAGGCGCGCTGTCAGGCCCGGGCCGATCTGGCGGGCGATCATGTCGATGCCGGTGCCGGGCGTGAAGGGCACCACGAGTCGGATCGGTGGCTCACCCTGGGCACGGACCCAGGGTGCGGCCACGGCGGCGAGGCCGCCGAGCACGATCTGGCGGCGTCGTACGGCGAGAGAGCGCGGAAGAAGAGGAGTGGTCATGGTTGTCTCGGTGGTTCTTTGCATCAGAATGTCCGCCAATCCTTGACCTGAATCAAACGGAACATTCTGAACAATTCGTCAAACAAACTGATGAATATCGGTGCGCGGCAATTGCACGCCTTCCTGGAGATTTGCAGACTGCAAAGCTTTGCCAGGGCCGCCGAGCAGATCCACCTGTCGCCCTCCGGCATGAGCATGCTGGTGAAGGAGCTGGAGGAGCAGGTCGGCGCACGCCTGTTCGATCGAACGACCCGCACCGTGACGCTGACCGACGCCGGCAAGCGCATGCAGCCGGTGGCCGAGCGCATCGTGGGAGAAGTGCATGCGCTGGGTGATGCGGTCGAGGGCGCCGAGGCGGCTGTCCGACAGCGCCTGGAGATCGCCGCCACGCCGATGGTCTCCGCGAGCCTGATTCCTTCGGTGATGCACGACTTCGCCCGTTCCAGGCCCGACGTCCGCATCCGTCTCGCGGATGTCGATGTGAATCAGGTCCGCCGCAGGGTCCTGGAGGGCGAAGCGGACATCGGCCTGGGCTTCTTCGTCAAGCCGGCCGCCGGCCTGGTGCGCCAGCCGCTGTGCAACTTCCGCCTCATCTTCCTCAGCCCGCCCGGCAAGCGTCGTGGCGGCGCCCAGGCCAGCCGGAGCTGGGCCAGCATCGCCGGGATGCCGCTGGTCAGCCTGCCCGCCGACAACCCGATCCAGGCGGTCGTGGAAAAGCAGTTGGCGCCATTCGGCCAGCGACAGGGTGAGCGGCTGCGTGTCAACCTGATCGGCACGGTGCTGGCGATGGTGCGCGCGGGCCACGGGCACGCGGTGGTGCCGTCGTTCGTGCGCGATGCCTGCCTGCAGCTGGGCCTCGGCGTCTCGACGCTGGGCACGCCGTCGACGGACATTGCGCTGTACCTTGTGTCGCACCGCGGAAGGCGGCCGACGCCCGCGGCGCAGGAGTTCGCCGCCGAACTCATCCGGGCGGCAGAGCGCCTGACGAAATAGCGAGCCGGTCGGGCCTGCGCCTCAGACCGCTTCCCGTCCATCGCGAGCACCTTTCGGCGCCTCGCTGCGCGCCAGCCACAGACCGCTCGCCACGATCAACGCGCCGCCACCGAGCGTCCACGCGTCGGGTGCCGCCTGCCAGAAGACCCAGTCCAGCACGAGCGCCCACGCCAGCGCGCTGTACTCGAAGGGCGCGATGGCGGCGGCCTGGCCGTGGCGAAAGGCTTCGGCGATGCACATCTGGCCGAGGAAGCCGCTGATCGCCAGGCCAGCCAGCACCCCCGTATGTTCTGGCTGAATGGGCGCCCACTGCGGTGCGGCGAGCAGGCTGCCGCCCAAGGCCATGCCGGCGGTGGTCCAGAACACCAGTGCGCTGCTCGATTCGGTGCGGCTGATCAGCCGGCCCAGCATGTTCGACAACGCATAGCAGACTGCGGCCACCAGCACCGCCACGGCGCCCGTCGAAAGGAACGCGTCCTGCTCGGGCTGCAGCGCGATGACCACGCCGACGAAACCGAGTCCGATGGCGAGCCAGTGCCGCGGCTGGACCGACTCGCCGAGCATCGGCACTGCGATGAGCACCATCAACAGCGGCGCAATGAAGCTCAACGTGTAGGCCTCGGCCAGGCCCAGTGTCTTCAGGCCGTGAACGAAGAGCACCAGCATGGCCATGTTGAGCGTGGCGCGCAGCAGGTGCAGGCGCCAGCGCAGACGCCGGCTGAACACCCTGCCGGCTTCGCGCCGCCAGGCGATGTACGCGCACACCAGAGGGAGGGCGGTGAGGCCGCGCAGCGCCATCACCTGGACTGCGGGGTAGTGCCCGGCCAGATTCTTGAGCAGCGCGTCCATGCACGCGAAGAAGGCGCAGGCCAGCAGCATCGCGGCGATGCCGCGCAGGGTTCCGGTCAGGGGCATGCAGGGGTCGCCTCGTGGCCGCTGGCAAAGACCAGCAACAGGTTGTTCGCCGGCATCGGCCGTCGTGCATGCAACGTCAGCCCGGACCGGCCGGCTTCGGCCACCACGTCGTCCAGCCGGCGAATGCCCCAGGCCGGGTCGCGCTCGCGCAGGCTCTGGTCAAAGGCCACATTGCCCGGCGCGACCGGTCCCTCCTCGAGATAGGGACCGTAGGTGATGAGCAGACCGCCGGCGTTCAGGTGGCGCGCCGCGCCCTGCATGAGTGCGGCGCAGGTGGCGGGCGGCGAGATGTGCAGCATGTTGGCGCAGAACACGGCGTCGAAGCGATCAGCAAACGGCTCCCCCGCGGACGGCCACCGGGGCGCCAGCACGTCAAGCAGCGCAGGCGGTTTCAGATTGGGCAGGCCGCTCTGCGCGATCCGGCTCGCGATCACCGGCAGGAGGTCGGGGTCGGCATCGGTCGGTTGCCAGGTCCAGTCCGTGAGCGCCGCGGCGAACCAGACGACGTGTTGACCGGTGCCCGAGGCGATCTCTAGCGCGGTGCCGCGCGTGCCCAGCACCTCCTGCATGGCTTCGAGGATCGGCTGCTTGTTGCGGTCTGCGGCGGCGCTGAAGGGAAGGTCGGTCATCGGGGCGTTGGCTGGAGTCGGGGTCATACCCGACGGTAGCAGGCACGCGAAAGTTCGGTAGCGCTGCGCATGCGGGTTTGTGCCAATGACAAGCGTCGGCCGGACTCCCACCATCGCAAATCTGTTATAACAAATAGCGCTTTGCGAAAGCGGCGCCACCAGGAGACGACGATGTCCATGAAAAGACGCAACTTTCTTCAAGCCGGCGCAGCCGCTGGCGTGATGGGCTTGCCGGGTGTGCGAGCGGCCTATGCGCAGACCTCGCCGATCCGCATCGGGGTCATGCTGCCGCTGAGCGGCATCGGTGCCGAGGCCGGCGCGGCCTGGCTGGCAGGCGCGAAGATCGGCGTCGCTCAGTGGAACGAAAAGGGCGGCGTGCTCAAGCGACAGATCGAGCTGGTCGCACGCGACGACAAGTTCAGCAGCGCCGGCGCCGTGGCCGCCGCGCGCGACCTGGCGGGCAGCGGCGTGAACCTGCTGATCGGCGGCTCGCAGTCGCCGATGGCGCTAGCCACCGCACCCTTGCTGCCCGAGCTCAAGGCCGTGATGGTGGCGCCGTGCCCAACGGTGATGACCCTTACGCACGAGGGATTCCAGCGCAACTTCTTCCGCCTGTCGTGGAACGCCTACATCGCGTTCGCCGGCATCGGCAACATGCTGACCAGCCGCTTCAAGGAGGTGGAGACCTGGTCGTGCATCGTGCCGGACAGCGAGAACGGCCGCGACATGGCGCGCTACTTCACGGTCGGGGTGCAGCGCGCCGCGGCCAAGGCCGGCCGCCAGGTCAAGGTGCTGGACCCGGTGTTCGCCAGCCTCAACAAGGCCGACTACAAGGTCGAGATCAACAGCCTGATGAACGCGCCTTCGCAGGGCCTGTTCGTAGGGCTGACCGCCGCGCCCTGCATCAGCCTGCTGCAGCAGGGCCGTGCCGTGGGCATGGACAAGAAGTTCAAGGTGATCGGCGACGCCGGCACCGAACTGATGATCGCCAAGGCGATGCAGAAGTCGACACCCGCCAACCTCTGGAGCATCAGCTACTGGGTGCCGGGCACCGAAGCGGGCAAGCGCAACGCGCTGAGCACCCCGCTCTACGACGCCTACGTCAAGCTCACCAGCGACAAGAGCCCGCCGAGCATCGTGCAGTCGAGCCACCGCTGTGCACTCGCGCTCTTCAACGCGATCCAGAAGGCCGGCAGCACCGAGACCGATGCGGTCATCACCGCGCTCGAAGGCCTGGATTTCGAAACGGCCGTGGGCAAGTACCACATCCGCAAGGAAGACCACCAGGGTCTTGGCACGGCCTACATCGCCAACGTGGGCGTGCGCGATGCGGAGCCGGGCTACGGAATCATCGATGCGATTCCCTACAGCGAATCCGAAGTTGCGGAACCACCGTCGCCCGGCAAACCACTCGAACTCTGAGGACACGACCATGAACTTCAAACGACGCGATCTTCTCAAGGGTGCTGCCGGCTCGGCCGCACTGAGTCTTGGCGCCACACGCATCGTGCGCGCGCAGCCGGCGCCGATCAAGGTGGGTGTGATGCTGCCGATGAGCGGCATCGGCGCCGAAGTGGGTACCGCCTGGCTGTCCGGGATCAAGGCGGCTCAGCTGCAGTGGAATGAATCCGGTGGCGTGCTCGGCCGGCAGATCGAACTGGTGGTGCGTGACGACAAGTTCACCAGCGCCGGTGCCGTCGCCGCGGCGCGCGAGCTTGCAGGCGAGGGCGTGACCGTGTCGATCGGTGCCGGGCAGTCGCCGATGGGGCTGGCCATCGCGCCGATCCTGGCGGAGCTCAAGACGGTCGTGGTGGCGCCTGCGCCCACGGCCATGTCGCTCACGCACGAGAACTTCAGCAAGTACTTCTTTCGTGCGTCCTCCAACGGGCTGATCCTCTACGGCGGCATCGGCAACATCATGGCCACGCGCTTCTCCGACGTGAAGAGCTGGGCCGTGATCGCACCCGACAGCGAGAACGGGCGCGACGTGGTGCGCTACTTCAAGCTCGGCGTGGAACGCGCCGCTGCCAAGACCGGAAAGCCGACCAAGGTGATCGAGCCGATCTACGCCTCGCTCAACAAGGCCGACTACAAGGTCGAGATCAACAGCCTGATGAATTCCGGCGCCGAAGGCCTCTTCATCGGCCTCACTGCCGCACCGTGCGTCAGCCTGTTGCAGCAGGGCCGGGCCGTCGGCATGGACAAGAAGTTCAAGGTCATCGGCGAGGCCGGAACCGAACTGTTGATCGCCAAGGCGATGCAGAAATCCACACCCAGCAACCTCTGGGGCACCACTTTCTGGGCGCCCGAACTGGAGCCCTTCAAGAGCAAGTATCCGCAGAGCGCCAAGCTCATGGAGTACATCGTGAAGGTGACGGGCGACAAGCATCCGCCCGGCATCGTGCAGGCGACGCACCGCTCGGCACTGGCCATCTTTAATGCGTTGAAGAAGGCGGGATCGACCGAGCCCGATGCGCTCATTCAGGCGCTCGAAGGCCTCGAGTTCGACAGCGCCGCCGGCCCGTACCGCATTCGCAAGGAAGACCACCAGGGCATCGGCACTGCGTACTTCGCCAAGATCGGCGCGCGGGACGCGGCACCGGGCTATGGGCTGGAAGAGGTCGTACAGATCAACGAGTCCGAGATCGTCGAGCCGCCGTCGCCCGGCAAGAAGTACGAGGGCTGAGCGTGGTCAATGAATTGATGTTCGCGGTGTTCAACGCCGCTGCGTTCGGCATGGCGATCTTCGTGGTCGCCGCGGGCCTGACACTCATTTTCGGGCTGATGCGCCTGCTCAACATGGCGCAGGGCGGCTTCTTCATGATCGGCGCGTACACCGCGTATTCGGTCATGGGGCGCGACGTGCAGTCGCTCGGCATGTTCCTGTTCGCCTCGCTGGTCGGCGGGGTGGTCGTGGCGCTGCTCGGGCTCGTCACCGACAGGCTGGTGCTCAAGCGACTGCGCAACGTCGACCCGCACTACGTGCTGATCGCGACCTTCGCGCTGATGATGGTCTGCACGGGCGTGACCAAGCTGATCTGGGGCGTCGACTTCTTCTCGGTGAACCCGCCGCCCGGGCTCGACCAGCCGCTCAACCCGTTCGGCCTCTTCTTCTCGGCCTACCAGCTGTTCGTGATCGGCGCGGGCATCGTGGTCTACCTGATCCTCGAAGTCGCGATCCATCGCCTGTGGTTCGGCAAGCTGATGCAGGCGCTCGCGGCCGACCCGTGGATGTCGGGCGTGCTCGGGCTGAACGTGTCGTTCGGCATCGCGCTCAGCGTGATGGCCAGCTTCTTCCTCGCCGGGCTGGCGGGCGGCATGCTGCTGCCCAACCAGAGCCTCTCGACCGGGCTCGGCGACTCGTACCTCATGTACGCGTTCTTCGCCGTGATCATCGGCGGGCTCGGCAACATCCGCGGTGCCTTCATCGGCTCGCTGGTGCTGGGTCTGGTGCAGAGCCTGAACACGGTGCTGCTGCCCTCGGTTCCCGGCCTCGCGATCTACGTGGTGCTCGCAGGCTTCCTGCTGTGGAAGCCCAACGGCCTGTTCCCGGCGGTCGGCCTGCAGGGCGAATCGCATGCCGAAGCGCACAGTTCCGGCAGCCTGCACCGCCCACGCATCTCCCGGCCGGTGTGGCAGGCGCTGGGCACGGCAACCGTCGTGCTGCTCGCCACCTTGCCGCTGTGGGTCAATGCGGGTCCGCTGTACGTGGTGGGGACGGTGCTCATCCAGATCGTCTTCGCGCTCTCCTGGAACATCCTCTTCGGCTACACGGGCCTCGTCTCGTTCGGGCATGCGGGCTTCTTCGCGATCGGGGCCTACCTCACCGCACTGGCCTTGCGCCACATCGAAGGCGTGCCGTTTCTCGGCGTGCTGGTCTGCGCGGCGCTGTTCGGCGCGATTGCGGCCTGGGGCATCGGCGTGCTGGCACTGCGCCGCATGACGGGCGTGTTCCTGGCGGTGCTGACCGTGGCGCTGGCCGAGGCGCTGCGGCTCATCATCGGCTTCTCGACCTTCCTGGGACGGGAAGACGGCATCACCGACATCCCGCGACCCGCGCTCGACTTCGGCCTGTTCCGCATCGACCTCACGAGCTCGAACGCCTACTACTGGTTCCTGCTCGCGACGACGGTGCTGATCACCGGCTTCCTGTGGTGGCTGCTGCACAGCCGCTTCGGGCGGACGCTGCAGACGATCCGCCAGGATTCGGAGCGCGCTGCGTTCATGGGCACCAACGTCGCCCGCTATCGGCTCGCCGCCTTCGTGATCTCCGGTTCGGTGGCGGCCGTGGCAGGCGCGATGTATGCGCCGTGGTCGCGCATCGTGACGGTGGAGGAGGTCAACTGGCTCGCTTCCGCGCAGCCGATGCTCAACACCCTGCTCGGCGGCGTGAGTTCGTTCTGGGGTCCGGTGGTCGGCGCCGGTTTGTTCGCTGCGATCACCTATGCCACGCGAACCATGATGGGCTTGTCGGAACTCATCGTCGGCACCGGCCTGCTGGCCATCATCCTGCTGGCGCCCAACGGCGCCGTGGGGGTGTGGCGCAGCATCGAGGAGCGCATCTGGGGGCGGCGCCCGGTGTTGCGCGGCGCGAAGGCGGCTACCACGCCTGCGTCACACGGCGGCACGCTCGAGACTGGAGGTGTCCGATGAGCGCCAGCACCGAACTGCTCCGCGTCGACGCGGTGCGCAAGAGCTATGGGCCGATCCAGGTGCTGCACGGGGTGAGCATGTCGGTCACGCGTGGTGAGGTCTTCGCGATCATCGGGCCGAACGGGGCCGGCAAGACCACCATGTTCAAGGTCATGACCGGTGAGGTCGCCTCCAACGGCGGCAGCATCCATTTCGACGGCAAGGACGTGACCCGCATGCCGGCACACGAGCGCGTGTGCCAGGGCTTCGGCCGGACCTTCCAGGTGGCGCGCGTGTTCCACGACTTCACGGTGCTCGACAACGTGATCGTCGCCGTCGAGGCGCGGCGCCGCCATACCGGCGAACCGCTGGGTTCGTGGCGCCACTGCGCGCCCTCTGCGGACATCCGCGACGAGGCGATGTCCCTGCTCGCCGACGTGAAGCTCGACGGGCTGGCCGACGGTGCCGCACGCTTCCTCTCGCATGGCGACAAGAAGCGCCTCGAATTCGTCATCGCGCTGGCCGGTCGTCCGACCATCCTGATGCTCGACGAGCCGACCGCAGGCATGTCGCCGAGCGACCGTGCCGACATCGCGAAGCTGGTGTCGCGCACCCGCAAGGAGCGCGGCATCACGGTCGTCATGACCGAACACGACATGGACGTGGTGTTCGGCCTGGCCGATCGCATCATGGTCATGAACTACGGCGAGGTCGTGTCGACGGGCACTGTCGATGAAGTGCGCAACGACCCGAAGGTGCGCGAGGTTTACCTCGGCAAGGAGATGGTCGGTGCTTGAAGTCCGCGAACTCGACGCCTATTACGGCGACAGCCACATCCTTCTGGGCCTGAAGCTTTCGGTGCAGGCCGGGCAACGCGTCGCGCTGCTCGGGCGCAACGGCGCTGGCAAGTCGACCCTGCTCAAGAGCGTGATGAATGCCGGCCCCCGGGTCGACGGCATCGTGCGCTTCAACGGCCAGGACCTGCGCGACCTGCCGACGCACAAGCGCACGCGCCTGGGCGTCTCGCTGGTGCCCGAAGACCGGCGCATCTTCACCCACATCACGGTGGCGGAGAACATCGCGATGGCGCGCTACGGCGCCGCGGCCGATCGGCCCGCCGTGCCGGTGGCGGACATCATTGCGCGCTTCCCGATGCTCGAGCCGCTGCAGCAGCGCTATGGCGGCCAGCTCAGCGGCGGCCAGCAGCAGCTGCTGGCGGTGGCGCGCGCGATGGCTGCGAACCCGACGTTGCTTCTGCTCGACGAACCGACCGAAGGGCTCGCGCCCATCATCGTCGAGGAGATGGCGCGCGACGTGGTGCGCACCTGTTCCGACAAGAACGTCGCGCTGCTGCTGTGCGAGCAGAACATCTGGTTCGCGCGCCGCTGCACGCACTACGTCTATGTGATCGACACCGGCCGCATCGTCTTCGAGGGCGACTGGGAGACCTTCGACCGCAACCCCCACGTCCAGCAGCGCTATCTCGCGCTCTGACTCTTTTTCTTCATCAATTCAGCTTCAGGCCCCTAGCCATGGATTTGCAATACACCCCCGAACAGAACCAGTTGCGCGAAAGCGTCGAGCGCTTCGTGCGCGAGGAATACGACTTCAGCCGCCGCCGCAAGCTGGTGACCAGCGATGCCGGCCATGACGAGAGTTGCTGGCGCCAGTACGCCGACTTCGGCTGGCTCGCCATTCCCTTCAGCGAAGAGGAGGGCGGCATCGGTGGCGATGCGACCGACACCGGCATCGTGATGGAAGGCGTCGGCCGCGGCCTGCTGCTGGAGCCGTATCTGGCGAACGTGGTGCTGGCCGGCGGCGTGCTGAGCGCAATGGGCAGTGCCGGCCAGAAGGCCGAGTGGCTGCAGCCCATGATGCTCGGCGAGCGCAAGCTCGCGCTGGCCTACGGCGAGCCCGGCGCACGCTACGACATCAGCACCTGCGCGACGACCGCGCGGCGCGACGGCGGCAGTTGGGTGCTCGACGGCCGCAAGTCGCTGGTGTACGGCGGCAGCAAGGCCGACACCTTCGTCGTGATCGCCCGCACCGCCGGCCACACCGAGGACCGCGACGGGCTGTCGGCCTTCGTCGTCGATGCCGGCACGCCCGGCCTGAACGTGACGCCTTATGCGCTGCACGATGGCCAGCGCGCGGCCGACGTGGTGCTGAGCGGCGTGAAGGTCGACGCCCAGCGCCTGCTTGGCGAAGAGGGCCGCGCGCTCGCGCCGCTCGAACTCGTGATCGACCAGGCGATCGCGGCCGTGGCGTCCGAGGCTGTCGGTGCGATGGCCACGCTGGTCGACATGACGCTGGACTACCTCAAGACCCGCCAGCAGTTCGGCCGACCCATCGGCACCAACCAGGCGCTGCAGCACCGCATGGTCGACATGTACATCGCCCTTGACGAAGCGCGCTCGATGGCGCTCTACGGCGCGCTGATGCTGACCGAGCCCGACGCCGCCGCACGCCGCAAGGCACTGTCGGCCACCAAGATCGAGATCGACCGCACTGCGCGCCTCGTGGGGCAGGAGGCCGTGCAGCTCCATGGCGCGATGGGCGTCACCGAAGAGCTCGCCGTGGGTCATTACTTCAAGCGCCTGTCGATGATCGGCGTGAGCTTCGGCGACCGCGACTGGCACCTGCGCCGCTACGCCCAGGCCTGAGCACCCACCATGGAACTCACGCTATCCCCTGAAGAGCAGCGATTCGAAGGCGAGGTGCGCGCCTTCATCGCCGCAAACCTGCCCGACGACATCCGCGAGAAGGTACGTCTCGATCGGCACCTGGGCCGCGACGACTTCATGCGCTGGCAGCAGATTCTCGGCAAGCAGGGCTGGTTCACCGGCGCCTGGCCCAAGCCGTTCGGCGGCCAGGAATGGAGCGCGATGCAGACGGTCATCTTCAACCGCGTTGCGGGCGAGATGCACTGCCCGGAGCTGCAGGTCTTCGGGCCCGCGATGGTCGGTCCGGTGCTCTACACCTTCGGCACCCCTGAGCAACAGGCGCAGCATCTGCCGGCCATCCGCGATTCGTCCGTCTGGTGGTGCCAGGGCTACTCGGAGCCGGGCGCCGGCTCCGACCTGGCGGCGCTGCAGACGCAGGCCGAGAACGCGGGCGACCACTACCTCGTGAACGGCCAGAAGATCTGGACTTCGTTCGCGCACCACGCCGACTGGATGTTCTGCCTCGTGCGCACGAGCCGCGAAGGCCGCAAGCAAGAGGGCATTTCCTTCCTGCTGATCGACATGAAGACCCCGGGCGTCGAAGTGCAGCCGATCCGCATGATGGACGGGCGCCATTACCTCAACGCCGTGTTCTTCAACAACGTGAAGGTGCCGCGCGCGAACCTGATCGGCGAAGAAGGCCGCGGCTGGACCTACGCCAAGTTCCTGCTCGAGCACGAGCGCGTGGAGAACGCCAACCTGCGCTTCATCACGCAGGAACTGCAGAAGCTTCGCAAGGTGGCGCGCGAGGTGCGCAGCAACGGCCGTCCGCTGATCGAAGACCCGTCCTTCGCCGCGTCGCTCAGCGCGGTCGAGGTGCAGTTCAAGACGCTGGAGATCGGCCTGCTGCGCACGCTGTCCGACATGCACGCCGGCGCGACCGTGGGCGCCGGCAAGTCGTCGTTCATCAAGATTCGCGGCACCGAGATCGCGCAGCGCATCACCGAGCTGCTGGTGCAGGCGAGCGGCGCCGATGCGCAGCGCTACCAGCCAGGCCCGCTGTTCGACCAGAACGACGCGGCGCTCATCGGCCCCGAGTACGCGCTCGGCCCGGTGGCGACCTATCTTTTCTGCCGCGCCATGACCATCTACGGCGGCAGCACCGAGGTTCAGAAAAACATCATGGCCAAGCACACGCTCGGCCTCTAGAACATGACCGACGACATCGACTATCTCCAGGGCGAAAAGCCGCTTCACGAATACCTGCGCGAGCACGCGCGCCGCCATCCCGACAAGCCTGCCATCGTCTGGTACGGCCGCGAGATCAGCTACGCCGAGCTCGACCGTTTCAGCGATGCCTTCGCGCACGACCTGCATGCGCGCGGCGTTCGCAAGGGCGACCGCGTCGCGCTCTTCATGCAGAACTGCCCGCAATACCAGGTGGCGCATTTCGGTATCCAGAAGCTCGGTGCGATCGTGAGCCCCTGCAGTCCGATGTTCAAGGCGCACGAGTTCGCCTACCAGGTGGGCGACCTCGGCGCGAAGGCGCTGGTGGTGGCCGACCACCTGGTGCCCATCGTGCAGTCGGTGCGCGACCGGGTCGATGTACCGCATGTGTTCAGCGTGTGCTACGCCGACCTGCTGCCTGCGGAGCCGACGATCCGCGTGCCCGACGACGTCGCGGCGCGGCGTCCGTTGCCCCAGGGCACCATCGACTTCCACGCCACCATGACGGCGCCCGAGGCGCCCGCGCCCGTGGTCGAACTCTCGATGGACGACGTCGCGCTCATGACGTACACCTCGGGCACCACCGGCATGCCCAAGGGCGCGATGCTGAGCTACCGCAACGCGCTCTACAAGACGGCCGTGGGCGAAGAGATGTTCCGCATCCGAAACGAGGATGTGATGCTCGCGGTGGCGCCGCTTTATCACATTGCCGGCATGATCTGCGGCGTCACGATGGTGGCGTACACCGGCGCGACCGTGGTCCTGCTCAACCGCATGGATCCACTCGCCGTGCTGCAGGCGATCGATCGCCACAAGGTCACTTGGTGGTACGCGATGGCGCCGATGCTCGTGGCGGCGATGAACGAACCCGATGCGAAGCAATTCGACCTCTCGTCGCTCCAGACCACGATGGGTACCAGCTTCGGCATCAAGCTCACCGAGGAGCTGGCCGCGAAGTGGAGTGCGTTTGCCAACGGCTGCCTGGTCTACGAAGCGGGGTACGGGCTGTCCGAGACCCACACCAACGACGTGCTCATGCCGCGCGACGGCATCCGCTGGGGTACCAACGGCGTCCCGGGCAAGGGCGTGGACCTCAAGATCGTCGACCTCGACGGCCACACGGTCCCGGACGGCCAGACGGGCGAGATCGTGGTGCGCAGCCGCGGCGTGTTCCATGGCTACTGGAACAAGCCGGAAGCCACCGCGGAGGTGCTGCGCGACGGCTGGGTGCACACCGGCGATATCGGCAAGATGGATGACCAGGGCTACCTGACCTTCATTGGCCGCATCAAGGAAATGATCAAGGTCTCCGGCTTCAGCGTGTTCCCGGAAGAAGTCGAATCGATCCTGATCCTGCATCCGGACGTGGGGCAGGTCGCGGTCATCGGCGTGCCCGACGCGGACAAGGGCGAGGTTGTCAAGGCGTTCGTCGTGCCCAGCAGCGGCGCTGCCAAGCCGTTCCATAGCGACACGTTGCTGGCCTGGGCGCGCGAGAACATGTCGCACTACAAGGTGCCGCGGCAGCTCGAGCTGCGCGAGTCGCTGCCGGCGACGGGCACGGGCAAGGTGTTGCGGCGGTTGCTGAAGGCGGCCTGAAGCGGGAAGGCATCCGACGGTGCGCACCGCGGGCACTCCCGAGCGTCCGCATTGTTTCCGCGAAGCGAACACCGCGATTCATTTCCAGAGGGGTTTTACGGAGACTTACGGATCAAACTTCCTTCCACGGACCGGCGCCGCAGTCGATCTGGGTGAACAACAAACAATGAAGGAAGAACTGAAATGAACGTCTCGAAAATCCTCTCCGCAATTGCCATCGCCGTCATGGCTGCATCGGGCGCCGCCCACGCTGAAACCTACGAAGGCGCACAGGTGTTCAACAGCGTCAAGAGCCGCTCGGAAGTGAATGCTCAAGCCGTGGAGACAGCGTCTGCACCGAACCAGAACGTGACCAACGGCTCGCGTGTGTCGCCTGCGCTGACCAGCCCGGCCGACCGCTCGCGCATCAATGCCGAAGCCATTGCCGCCGCACAGGATTCGAACCAGAACCTGAGCCGCGGTGCCTTCGTGAACAGTGCCGTTCCTGCGCAATACAAGACCCAGGCAGTGCAACGCCAGGCAGGCCGCTGATCGGCCTCAGCGCTTAGGCGCTGACCAAGGAGCCGGCCTCGCGCGCAAGCGCCGGGTCGGCTTTTTTCATGGCGCATGGTGCCGAAAGCAGTGCGGGTCGTGGTCGTCGACCACACCGACAGCCTGCAGCCACGCGTACACGATCACCGGCCCGACGAACTTGAAGCCGCGTTTCTTCAAGGCTGCCGACATCTGCTCTGACAAAGGGCTTTTGACGAGGCGCTCGGTCCCGGTGTTGCGCACCGGCTCGCCACCCGCCATCGACCAGACGAACGCCGAGAAATCCTCGCCTGCGGCCTCCATCGCGAGATAGGCCCGCGCGTTGCCGATGACCGCCTCGATCTTGGCGCGCGAGCGGACGATGCCGGCGTCCTGCACGAGGCGCTCCACATCCTCGGAACCGAAGCGTGCGACCTTGGCCGGATCGAAGTCGTCGAAGGCGATGCGGAAGGCGTCACGCTTTTTGAGGATGGTCCGCCAGGAGAGGCCGGCCTGGAAGCCGTCGAGCATGAGCTTCTCCCACAGCGCGCGGCTGTCGTGCTCGGGCACGCCCCATTCGGCGTCGTGGTAGCTGGCGAGCAGCGGATCGGTCGCGGCCCAGGTGCAACGCGTGGGCGGGGCCACGTCAGATGTCGCGGCCGAGTCCCTGGGCACCGAGCACCGCCTTCAGGCGTCGCACCTCGTGCTGCAGGTCGAGGATCAGCGCGGCGGCGTCGAGGCCCACGCCGAAGTCGCGCTGCAGGCGGCTCGCTTCGAGCGCGCACTGCAGGTCGGCGCTGTGGAAGCGCCATTCGGTCGGCGCCGGCCGCGGCGCGGGCACTTGCACGATGCCGACGTCGACGAGTTCGACGACCCAGTCGATTCCGGCGCCGACGGCGTGCGCCAGTTCGGCGGCGGCCAGTGGCTGCGCATTGCCGATCGCGGTCGACGTGGTGGTGACAGTGGTGACGGTGTAGTGCGCCATGGCGTCAGGCTCCCGAGGTTCCCAGATGGCGACGCGGGTCGAAAGAAGACGACGCCTTCGCCAGTTGTTCATAGGCTTGCCGTACGGCGTCGTTGTCGGCCGGCGGCAGCACGATGTCGATCAACAGGTAGAGGTTGCCCGGCGGCTTGCCGGGCAGGCCGCGTTCCTTGAGCCGCAGCTTCAGGCCGTTGCGCGCATTGCGTGGCACGCTCACCTCGACGACGCCGCCGCCCGGCGTCGGCACCTGCACCTGAGCGCCCAGCGCGGCTTCGGTCGGCGTGACGGCGAGCGTCATGTAGAGGTCGCGTTCCTCGACACGGTAGAGCTTGTGCGGCGCGATGCGGACTTCGAGGTACAGGTCCCCCGCAGCTTCGCCTCCGTGGCCCGGCATGCCGTGACCGGTCAGCCGGATGAATTGTCCCGGGTGCACACCGGCGGGGATCTTCACGCTCAGCGTGCGGTTGACGAAGGTGGGCTGCCCGTGTGCGTCGGTGTCCATGGCCCGCAGCGTGATCTCCCGCTCGGCGCCGTTCAGTGCGTCCTCGAGCGAAATCTCGATGGCGGCGTGATGGTCTTCACCGCGGGCGCGGTGCTGGCGCCGTGCAGCGCCGCGGCGTTCGGACGCGCCGAACATCGACGAGAAGAATTCGCTGAAATCGGCCTGGTCGTTCGGACCGCCGCCGGGACCGCGGCGGAACTCGAAGCCTTCGTCCCAGCCCGGCGGGGCCTGGAACCCACCACCCGCATCGGCGCTGCCGCCACGCGCCACACGGGCGGCGAGCGCGTCGTAGGCGGCGCGCTTTTCCTTGTCGCGCAGGACGTCGTTGGCCTCGTTGACGTCGCGCATCTTCACTTCGGCATCGGCTTCCTTGCTGACGTCGGGGTGGTATTTGCGCGCAAGCTTCCGGTAGGCCTTGCGCACCTCGTCTTCCGACGCGGTGGGCTCGATACCGAGGGTCTTGTAGTAGTCCTTGAAGTCCATGGGGTCCCGTGGCGTGATGGTCAGGCGATGGCAGCGCCGCCGTCCACATCCCGGGCCAGCGCGCGCACGGTCCATGTGGTGCCGTTGCGCTCGAAACGCAAGGGCTGCGCGTTGCCGAGCACCTCGGGGCCGATCGCCACGCCGAGCAGGGCCGCGAGCACGTAGAGGGTGCCGCCGTGCGCCACCACAAGCACGGGTCCCGGCTCGGCCAAGGCCGCATCGAGTGCGGCGCGCTTGCGCTCGACGAAGCCGGGCAGCGTCTCGCCGTTGGCGGGTGCGCAGGCCCAGTCGATGGCCGCGGACGACGTGCCGATCAGGTCGCCGAAGTGGCGCTCGCGCAGGTTCTCGCGTTCCAGCGGCACGAGCTTGAGTGCGGCGCCCACTGTCTTTGCGGTGGTGAGCGCACGGTGCGCGTCGCTCGCCACGAGCGTGCGGATCGGTTCGCCCGCGAGCAAGGTTGCGGCGCGCGCGGCCTGCTGCAGCCCGAGCTCGCTGAGCGGCTCGTCGACGCCCTGGAAGATCCGCAGGGCGTTGCGGCCGGTCTGGCCGTGGCGCAGGAAATAGAAGTGGTCGCAGGCGGGCGTGAGCGGCTGTGCCGACGCGAGCCGGACCAGCGCGTCGAAGCCGGCGGGATGCTGCACGGTGAAGTGGGGTGAGTTCATGGGGTCAGTAGGCCAGCTGGACCGGTTTGCCTTCGCGCTGGGCTTGCACGTCGGCGGGGTGGAAGGGGAGCGGATGCCACTGCTTGGTCGCGAACAGCGGCAACTGGTCGTAGGCCCGCGGCGAGGCGAGGTCGCTGCTCTGGCCGTAGGTCAGCAGGCCCTGCGCAACGGGGCCGCGCGCATCGAAGGTCACGACCTGCATGTAGCTGCTGCCATAGTTGACGTTGTAGCCCTTCGGGTCGATGAGCGACTGGCCCTGTGACTCCAGCTTGTTCAGCACGCCTTCGAACTCGTCGCCACCATGCAGCGCGATCTTCTGGCCGCGCACCATGCGAGATTGTGGGACGCCGAGTTCGACGTCGGCCGCGAAGCCGGCCACGCGCAATGTACCGACCGCTTCGCCGAGCGCCTTGAACACCGCGTCGCGTGTCGCCGGCGTGGCCATGTCCAAGCCGGCCGGCGTGGTCACGGGCTGTGCGGGGTCGAAGGGCACGCGCCAGACCTTCGGCACGTCCTTCGTCTTGCGCCAGAACTCGCGGAACAGCGGCGCGCCCTTCGATGCGCTGTTGCTCGTGCGGTCCCAGCCCGAGAGCACGCGGCAGCCGGTCTGCTGGTCGGGTGTGAGCGCAGCGGTGCTGGCGGTGCATGCTGCCCGCAGGTCGTCCATCACCAGCATGCCGGCCAGGTTCCGGTCCCGGAAGATCACGTTGCGCGCTTCGGCCGCGCCCATGCGGTTGCCCGGCAGGCCGTCGGTGCCGGCCAGTCGGCCGCGGATTTCCATGATGGCGCTGCGGGTGCGCAGGCGCTGCGGCGTGCCGATGAAGCCGACCAGCGGCGACACGCCCGGCGTCGGCTGCGTCTCGGGATTGCTGAGCCAGAAGCTGTCGTTGCTGTTCTGCACGTAGTCGGGCGTGACGACGACCGGCATGCGCGCAGGCGGGATCAGGCCGGGCTGTGCGGCGGCCGCGTCGCGGTTCCATGCGCACTCGCTGCGCGAGCCGTCGAGCACCGGCAGGCCGGCGGCATTGAGCAGCGCGGCGGCCTGCGGCGTGGGCGTGCAGCGCTGCAGCATCGCGGCGGACACGTCGGGCACAGCCGAGAGGTCGGCATACATCGCGTTGCCCTCGCGGTCTGCAGCGATGGTGTTGATCCACGGCATGCCCTGATTGCCCATCGCGGCGCGCAGTTCGGCCACGTTGCGGGCCTGGCCCATGCGCATCCAGCTTTCGGCACTGCGCACGTTCATCGTGTTCGCATCGCGCAGCGCGTAGGCGCGTTGCGCGGTCCAGCCGAGGCCGGCGCGCGGCAGCGAGATGACCGGGCCCCAGTCGGTCGAATAGAAGGTGTGCTGCAGCGGCGTGGCGCTCCCAGCGACGGCCGGCAGCGTGACAGTGCGCACCACCATCCGTTTGGGCTGGCCATCGACCCAATACACGGTCGGGTCGTTCGGGTCGAGTTTCAGTTCATAGAGCGTGAAACGCTTGCCGGTCGAGACGGTGTGCGTCCACGCCACATCCTTGTTGAAGCCGATCGAGACCAGCGGGCTCAGTCCGCCGGTGGCGCCCATCACATCGAGCTGGCCCGGAATCGTCTGGTGGAGTTGCCAGAAGCGGTTGGTACCGGTCCATGGAAAGTGCGGGTTGCCGAGCAGCACGCCCATGCCGTCGGGCGTTGCGTTGCGGCCGAAGGCCCAGCCGTTGGAGCCGAGTTCTCCGCCCTCGGGATTGGCATTGAAGCTGTAGCGCGCGATTTCGGCGGTGGCCTGCCGGAGGTCGACCGGTGCCGCGGTGGTTCGGGTCGCGGGCGGCGTGGCGGCGAGCACGGCGCCGGCCAGCGCGCCGACGCCGCCCTGGATCATCGATTGCTCGGTGGCGCGCGACAGGTCCGCCATCGTCATCGGGCGTACCCAGGGCTTCCCGCGGCAGGCTTCAGGCAGTCCACCAGGGCCGGCGTCCTGCAGGAAGCGGTTGTAGCCCGCAACGTAGCCGCGCAGCGCCTGCTGCACTTGCGGCGCCGTCGTCGTGGCGGCCTGGGCGAGCGCCGCATCGTTCATGTGGAAGCGGATGAACAGGTCGATCTGTGCGTTCGGCAGCTTGCCCAGGCCGAAGTCGCCGGGCGTCTGCGCGCCGAAGAACTGCGCGCGTTCGCCGCGCAGGGTGACCAGATGCTCGGCCGTCTGGCAGACGTTGTCCTGCGCGTGCGCGTAGGCCGTGCCGTAGGCGATGCCTTCCCAGTCGGGCGCGGTGATGTGCGGAATGCCGAATGTGGTGCGCTCGATGGTGACCGCGCGGCCGGTGGGCGGCGGTGCGCTCGCGCAGGAGGCGAGCAACGCGCAGAGCGCGAGCGAGGTGGCCGCCAGGGGGTAGCGGGAAGTGTTTGTCTCGGATGTCATTCTTGTTTTGGAGGCGGGTTGGGAATCAGAACTTGGGAATGTGCAGTGTCTTGCTGATCATCAGCGTGCCCGACAGGCCGAACAACAGCGCGATCGGATGGAGCACCCACGGGCCGAGCGTCCAGGCGCCGCCCCAGAGCGCATCGCCGATGTGCCCCTGCGAAGCGGCAAGGGCGAGCACGCCGACCAGGACGACGCTCGTCGGGATGGGGGTGCCTTCGAAGTACTTCACCTTGTCGGCGCCTTCCGAGAGCGCCTCGGCCGTCACGTTGTAGCGCGCGAGCCGGCTCACGCCGCAGCACACGAAGTAGATGAGCAGCACCGCATCCCAGCCACCGCTCGCGCCGGCTGCAAAGGCCAGCGCGGCCGGCGCGACGCCGAACGAGATCACGTCGGCCAGCGAATCGAGTTCGCGCCCGAGCGCCGAATGCGTCTGGCGCCAGCGCGCGATGCGGCCGTCGAACACGTCGAAGATGAAGGCGGCAGGCGCCAGCGCGGCGGCCCAGTAGAAGAGATGGAGGTCGGCCTTCGCCATGAACGCCATCGCGAGGAACACGGCGCCCACGCCGCAGGCGGCATTGCCCAGCGTGAAGGCGTCGGCCAGGTGAAAGCCGCGGATCATCGAGAAATGCTTGCGCGGTGGCTTGGCGGTTTGGGGTGCAGTCATGGTGGGGTGGCTCCGGAAATCGTTCGGTGACCTTACCCCACGAGCGCCCGTACCGGTGTCGGATCAGGCCTTCGCTGCGTCGCCCGGGCGGTCGGGCGTCGTCATCGCAGTGCGCGTCGCCTGCGCAACCGCATCGAGCACGGTCTGCCGTTGCGGCGAGGCGGTCCAGCGCGAGCGCAAACCCGCTTCCCATTCCGGGTGGCTGCGCGCCGGGCGGGCGGCGCGCACGATGTCGCCGATGGCACGGGCGGGCGTGTCGTCCGCGGGCGCACCGGTCGGGATGCGTCCGGTGGCCGCATGGCCGCGCGCCTCGAGTGCGCGCACCAGCGCGAGTTGCCAGGCCGACAGCACGAAGACGACGCGGTCTTCCACAGTGAGTTCGTGCACGTCGCGCAGCATGTTCGCGAGCTTGCGACCCACCGGCCCCCACCCATGCGAGACCGCGCCGCCGATGGCGCCACCCAGCGCGGCCCCGGTGCCGAGCGAGAGTCCCGCCATCGCGATGTCCGCAACCACGCCGACCGCAGCGCCAACCACCGCGCCGGTTCCGAGACGAATGCCTGCGTCCTTCATCGCGTCGGGACTGAAGAAGTCCACCCCCCAGCGGCCTTCGACCAGTGGCAGCGGCGCTTCGTCGGCGTCGCCTTCGCGAAAACCGTAGAGCGCCAGCAGGTCATCGGCGCAGCGCTGGGCCTTGCCCGACACGGTCTTCTGCAAGTCGTCGATGAACGCCTGACGCCGCGCTGCGTCCTTGAAGGCATCCGCCGGCACGCTGCGCCGTACGGCGGCGGCATCGATCGCGAGTTCGGCAATGCGCAGGGCAGCGGCCTCGCGGCGCGATTGCGATTCGGCTTCCAGCGCCTCCACCACGCCGCGCAGCCGCTCGCGACGGTCGCGCAGCAGCGCACCGAGGTCCTGGTAGAGCTCCCGCTCGGCGCCGACGAAAGGCGCCGCCGCATCGAACCGCACGACGGCGTGCAGCCCGTAGGCCGACAGCAGCTCGCGCCAGGCGGGTTCGCGGCTGGCCGCGTCGCGCACGAAGTTCAAAACCGGCAGCACCGGCCGTGCACAGGCATTGAGCAGTTCGATCTCGGCGCGGAATTTGGGGAGCACGGCTTCGCGCGCATCGATCACGAGGAAGGCGGCGTCCACCTCGAGCAGCGCACGCAGCACCTTGGCCTCCTGCTCGAACGCGCCACGGGCTTCGGGGCTCTGTAGAAAGCGGCGGATTCGGTCCGGCGGCGTGAGCGCGGGATCGAAAGCCTGCAGGTGCTCGCGCAGCGCCACGGCGTCTTCAAGGCCCGGGGTGTCGAGGAAACGAACGGCCGCTTCGCCATTGACGGTGAGCTCGACCGCCTCGACATGGCGCGTCGTCCCGGGCCGGTCGGACACTTCGCCAAAACCCGCACGCCGCGTCAGGGTGCGAAGCAGCGAGGTCTTGCCGGCGTTCGTATGCCCGACGACGGCGATGCGGATCGTGCTGGCGTCGCTCCCGCTCATGTCGATTCCGGCAGTGCCGCGTTGGCGTCGCTGACGAGGTCGATGCCGACGAGTTCGGCATCGGCGATCCAGCGCTGCCAGCGGCCCGGCGCCACCTCGTCGCCGACGAGCCAGAGCCGGCATTCGCCGCAATGGGCACGCACTTCGCGCAGGAAGCGTTCGGTGCCGCGGTCGGGGCTCGACGCGGCGTGACATGCGACGACCGCACGCGCCGGCCGTGCCCGGGCCAGCGCGTCGAGCGCCTGGCCGCGCTGCGCGGCACTGCCATCGATGCGCACGACATGCGAGGCCCGTGCGGTGGCATTCGTGGGCGGCCAGGCCAGCTCGTCGGGCAGTTCGAAGCCGATGAGCCAGAGCGCGTCGTGCGTATCGCCCGGCGAGAGACCGATGGGTGCACCGACGCGCCGGCGCCCGGGGTCCGCATCGATCACGGTGGCCGGCTGCTGCGCGTCGAAACGCGCGGCCAGCTTGCGGTAATAGGGCATGGAGAGATCGGGTTGCAAAGCTCTCTTGCGGGTTTGCCACACGCCGGCGCACAGCAGCGCCAGCAGGGCGCGCGGCAGCAGTCCATACACGACGATGCAGCCGGTGAGCCAGAGCGCCCACGTGCGTTGGCCCGCGGCCGTGGAGGCGGCGGGCGACAGCACCGTCTGCGCGTCGGGCACCGGAAAGCCGAGCCAGCCCGGCGCAATGCCAAGCCATTGCACGCTGCGCACGAAGAAGCCGGGTTCGAGAATCGTGGTTTCCCAGTTCAGCGTGTAGTTGCGGAACGCCAGCGCGAACAACAGTGTGGCCAGTACCACTGCGAAAGAAAACGCCCAGATGGTGTGGCTCACAAAGCCAAGTGCCCACGGCATGAGCCGTGCGCGGCTCAGCAAACCGGTCGCGGCGCGAACGAGCACCGGCGCCTGGCCACGCTCGCCGCCCGCCACGCGCGCAGTGAGCAGCAGCCACAGGCCGCCGAGCGAAGTCTTGAAGTTGCCGAGTGGGACAACGAGGCCGACCAGCCACATCAGCAGTGTCAGCGCATGGAGACCGAGCAGGCTGACCAGCGCGACCATGAGGTTGATGCGGCGGTCGTCGCCGCCAATCACATTGCCGGCGGCACCCAGCCCTGCGAGCACGACGACACCGACCAGCGCCAGCATCACCCACGGCGCCCACTGCTGCGTGCGAAGGAGTTCGGATTTCAGCCCGGTTCGCTCGCCGAGCACCCGGGCCCGCGCATCGATGCGTTGGCGGTTGTCGGTCGAAGCAGAGGCGGCGGCGCGCATGGCCTCGGCGTCGTCGAGCGGACCTGCCTCCTCGATCCACCGCACCGATTCGGTGACCACTGCGTTCGTGAAGGCGTTTTCGCGCAGCGAGGTGTTCAACGAAGTCCTTTGAGCGGTAGGCGCGGAAATTATGCCTTCGCGTCTCCCATGCAAAACGGGGCTGCAATGCAGCCCCGTTTCGTGATGCAGGCGTGCTTCAGCGGAGGCCGAAGAACGAAAGCACGGCAACCACGACGACAACCAGGCCGACGATGTAGATGATGGAATTCACGGCAAGCACTCCTCTTTGTTTAAGACAGCGCAAGCTTCGTCGGCGCAGCGCGCGGACCCTGTCGGCGGTCGTCGGCGCGAACTGTAGGACGCCCCGGGCGACCCCGGGTCAGTCGTCGCTCCCGTCGCCCAGGAAGCCACCACTCTGGTGCGCCCACAGACGGGCGTAGAGGCCGCCCTTCGACAGCAGCGTCGCATGGTCGCCTTCCTCGACCACGCGTCCTTCGTCCAGCACGATGAGCCGGTCCATCGCGGCGATGGTCGACAGCCGGTGCGCGATCGCGATCACGGTCTTGCCCTCCATCAGCGTGTACAGGCTCTGCTGGATGGCAGCCTCGACTTCGGAGTCGAGCGCGCTCGTGGCTTCGTCGAGCAGCAGGATCGGTGCGTCCTTCAGCACCACGCGCGCGATCGCGATGCGTTGCCGCTGGCCGCCGGACAGCTTGACGCCCCGTTCGCCCACATGCGCCTCGTAGGCGCGGCGGTCCTTGGCGTCGCCCAGCGTCTGGATGAAATCGTGCGCCTCGGCCCGGTCGGCCGCGCTGCGCACGGCATCGTCGCCGGCATCGGGCCGCCCATAGGCGATGTTGTCGGCCACGGAGCGGTGCAGCAGTGAGGTGTCCTGCGTGACCATGCCGATGTGCTGGCGCAGCGAATCCTGCGTGACCTTCGCGATGTCCTGGCCGTCGATGAGGATCCGGCCGCCTTCGAGGTCGTGAAAGCGCAGCAACAGATTCACCAGCGTGGACTTGCCCGCGCCGGAGCGGCCCACGAGCCCGATCTTTTCGCCGGGCGCGATCGTCAGCGTCATGTCGTCGATCACGCTGCGGCCGGCGTCGCTGTACTTGAAGCTCGCATGTTCGAAGCGCACCTCGCCGCGCGGCACGGTCAGCGTCGTTGCACCGGGTGCGTCCACCACGGTACGCGGGCGCGACAGCGTCTTCATGCCGTCCTGCACCGTGCCGATGTTCTCGAACAGGCTCGTCATCTCCCACATGATCCAGTGCGACATGCCCTGCAGCCGCAGCGCCATCGCGGTGGAGGCGGCCACCGCGCCGATGCCGATGGCGCCCTGCGACCAGAGCCACAGCGCCGTGCCCGCCATGCCGGCGGTGAGGCCCATGCTCAGCGTGTGGTTGCTGATCTCGAAGAGGCTCACGAGCCGCATCTGGCCGTAGCCCGTGTGCATGAAGTCGCGCATCGCGTCGCGCGCGAAGCCGGCTTCGCGCTGCGTGTGCGAGAACAGCTTGACCGTCGCGATGTTGGTGTAAGCGTCGGTGATGCGGCCCGTCATGTTGGCGCGCGCATCGGCCTGCGCCTTGCCGATCTTGCCCAGCCGCGGCACGAACCAGGCGACCTGCGCCACATAGAGCAGCAGCCAGATCACGAAGGGCAGCATCAGCTGTTTGTCCAGCACGGCGGCCAGCACGATCATCGTCGCGACGTACACGCCCATCGCGACCAGCACGTCGGCCAGCACGAACACCGTGTCGCGCACAGCCAGCGCGGTCTGCATCACCTTGGCGGTGATCCGGCCGGCGAACTCGTCCTGGTAGAAGGCCATGCTCTGGCCGAGCATCAGGCGATGGAAGTTCCAGCGCAGCCGCATCGGCAGGTTGATGGCGAGCGTCTGGTGCTTGACGATCGTCTGCAACCCGACCACGCCGATGCTGGCGACCAGCGCGAAGCCGAGCCACATCAACGTGGTGCCGCGCTCTTCCCAGAGTCGCGCGGGCACCTGCCCGCCGAGCCAGTCGACGATGCGTCCGAGCATCGCGAAGAGCAGCGCCTCGAAAGCTGACATCGCGGCGGTGAGCAGCGCCATCGCGGCGATCTTGCCGCGCACGCCGTTCGTGCACGCCCACACGAACGCAAAGAAGCCGTTGGGGGGCAGGGCGGGTTCTGCGGGGGGATAAGGGGTGAGAAGCTTCTCGAAAAAACGGAACAAGCGGGGTGTCTCCAGCAGATGGCGCGAAGGCGGGATTCTGGGACATCCGGGCTTCCGCTGGTGCCGCGCGGTCTTCCCGGCCTATTGCGGCTGCTATAACTCTTCGATGCACACCCTCCGCTCGGTCGTTTACGTCAGCACGGCCACCCATGAGTTCACCACGCTCGAGCTGGAGACCCTGCTGGCTTCCGCGCGAAGCTTCAACCACGAGCATGGGGTGACAGGGGTTCTGCTGTACAGCGGCCCGACCTTCATGCAGTGCTTCGAAGGCGCGCCAGACGATGTGCAGGCGGTCTACGACCGCATCAAGCGGAGCGCGCGCCACAAGGACATCGTCGAATACATGGACGGCGAGATTGCGAAACGAACTTTCGGGTCCTGGGAGATGGGTTTGGCGAGATCGACTCTGTCCGAGATGGTGACGCTCTCCACGTCGGAATGGTCGAGGTCGACGCGCCAGCCCTTCTCCGCCGACTCGCCCGTCGGCCTGGAGATGCTCAAGATCTTCTGGAGCCTTCGCCGCGACTCACCAGGGGACGAGGCGGCGTGATGTCTTGAGCGGCGGTGCTGTCAAACGACAGCGCCCGCAGCCGCCTGAGCCTTCGTCTCTGGAAAGTCGGCGGCGCGCGCTTCAGTCCCTGGCGAGCTGCTCGCTCAGAAAGTCGATGAAGCTGCGCAGCTTGGGCGCCATGTACTGCCTGCTCGTGTACACGGCGAACAATGTCGTGGCAGGCGCTGTGTAGTCGGGCACCAGCCGGGTGAGTACACCCTGGGCAAGGTCCTCATCGACCAACCACCCGGGCAGGAACGCCATGCCCATGCCCGCGCGCACCGCATGCAGCGTGAGCGTGGTGTCGTCGGAGAACATGACCGGCCGCAGCCGCAGCGGTGCCTGCCGCCCGCCGGGACCCTTGAGCGTGAGCCCTTCGATGTCGACGTAACTGGGAACGATCGCGCCCAGCTGCACCAGCTCGGCCGGCGTGGCCGGAAGCGGCGTACCTTCCAGTCGATGGGTGGCTGCGACCAACTGGAACTGCACCCGGCACAGCGGTCGAGCGATCAATGCGGGCGAGGGCTCCTGCGTCGCGCGCAGCGCCAGGTCGTAGCCATCGGCCGCCAGATCGATCTTGCGGTTCTCCAGGTGCATGTCGACCACCACTTCGGTGAAGCGGTCGCGGTACGCCGCCAGCACGCGCGCGAAGCGGGGCGTGGCGCACCACACGGGCGCGCTCACCTTGAGGCGGCCGCGCGGCGCTTCGTTGCGCTGACCGATGGCGGCTTCGGCAGCATCCAGCAGGTCGAGCGCCTGCACGCTCTGCGCGTACCAGGCGGTACCGGCCTCGGTCAGGCTCAGGTGTCGGCTCGACCGGTTGAGCAGGCGCGCCCCGAGCGACTTCTCGAGGCGGGCCACGTGCTTGCTCACCATTGGCGCGGAGATGTCGAGCCGCTCCCCCGCGGTGGTGAAGCTGCGCGATTCGACGACTTCGCGAAACACGCGCAGGCTGGTCAGGCGGTCCATCAATACTTTCCTCCGGAGAAACGAACCATTGAATGTACGGCTCTCGAATTCTGCATGGGAAATATCTATAGTCGACGCAACCAAGGAGTTCCCGATGACGACGTCCCGTTTGCCCACCTACTTCATCTCGCACGGCGGCGGCCCCTGGCCGTGGATGAAAAAGGAAATGGGCCATGCCTACGCCAGGCTCGAAGCTTCGCTGGCCGACATGCCCCGGCAGATCGGCCGCAAACCGCGCGCCATCCTCATGGTGTCGGCGCACTGGGAAGAATCCGCCTTCACCGTGATGGGCAACCCCAGGCCGCCCATGATCTACGACTACGGCGGCTTCCCCGCCCACACCTACCAGGTGCACTATGACGCACCGGGTTCGCCGGAAGTCGCGCGCCGCGTGCAGCAGCTCGTCGAAGCGGCGGGCCTGCCTGCTGCGCTCGACCCCGAGCGCGGCTTCGACCACGGCACCTTCTCGCCGATGCAGGCGATCTACCCCGAAGCCGACGTGCCGGTGTTGCAGCTGTCGCTGCGAAGGGGGCTCGACCCCGCCGAGCACCTGGCGTTGGGCCGCGCACTGGCGCCTTTGCGCGATGAAGACGTGCTCATCGTCGGCAGCGGCCTGAGCTATCACAACCTGCGCAATTTCGGCCCGCAGGCGCA
>JBGMOF010000041.1:0-37385 GCA_041424275.1 Variovorax sp. | reverse complement strand
CTCCGCAAACTCAACCGCACCAGCTCGCACCGCCTCGCGATGCTGCAGAACATGATGAACTCGCTCATCGAGCACGAAGTCATCAAGACCACCGTTCCCAAGGCCAAGGAACTCCGCCGCGTCATCGAACCGATGATCACGCTCGCCAAGAAGCCGACGCTCGCCAACAAGCGCCTCGCGTTTGACCGCCTGCGCGACCGCGACAGCGTCGTCAAGCTCTTCGCTGACCTCGGCCCGCGTTTCGCCACGCGTCCAGGCGGCTACACGCGCATCCTGAAAATGGGTTTCCGCGTGGGCGACAACGCGCCGATGGCGTTGGTCGAACTGGTCGACCGTCCTGAAATTAAAGAAGAAGACGCTGCACAAAGCGCCGCAGAATAAGTTATAATTCCATCTTGCCGCGCGATGGAGCAGCCTGGTAGCTCGTTGGGCTCATAACCCAAAGGTCGCAAGTTCAAATCTTGCTCGCGCAACCAAATTGAAAAAGCCCTTTGAGAAATCAAAGGGCTTTTTTCTTGGGCGCCGCTTTTGCGCCCAAGGCAGGCGAGCAGATCAGTCCGGAAGCACCGCCGTCACCTCGATCTCGACCTTGGCACGGGCTTCCACCAGCGCCGCCACCTGCACGCAAGTCATCGCCGGGAAGTTGCGACCCATCGCCTCGCGGTAGACCGGACCCAATTCGCCGAGCCGTGCGTTGTACTCGTCGCGATCGGTGATGTACCAGGTCATGCGCACCATGTGTTCAGGTCCGGCACCGGCCACGCGCAGCACGTCGACGATGTTTCGCAGCGCCTGTCCGGTCTGGGCGATGAAGTCGTCGCTCTCGAACTGCTGCTGTCCGTTCCAGCCGATCTGGCCGCCCACGAAGATCTGCATGCCGCGTGCCGCCACGCCGTTGGCGTAGCCCCTGGGCGCAAGCCAGCCTTCGGGCTGGAGAAATGTCATGGTCATGGTGCTTGTCTCAATCTGAATCGTTGGAGCTTGCCGGTTTCGGTGCGTGGGAGCGCTTCGACAAATTCGATTTCACGTGGATATTTGAAGGGTGCGATCGTCGCCTTGACGTGGTCCTGAAGCGCCTTGACGAGCAAGGCATCCGCCGTATGGCCCGACTTCAGCACGCAGTACGCCTTCACGATGGTGCCGCGGTCGGCATCGGGCTTGCCGATCACGCCGCACTCGGCCACCGAGGGGTGCTTGAGCAACGCGTCCTCGACCTCTGGCCCACCGATGTTGTAGCCGGCCGAGACGATCATGTCGTCTGCGCGCGCCTGGTAGAAGAAGTAGCCGTCGTCGTCCTGCATGAAGGCGTCGCCCGGGTAGTTCCAGCCGTTCTTCACGTAGTCGGTCTGGCGTGCGTCGTCCAGGTAGCGGCAGCCGACCGGTCCGATGATCGCAAGCTTGCCGACGGTGCCGCGCGGTACCTCGTGACCGTCGTCGTCGACCACCCTGGCGGTGAATCCCGGTACCGCCTTGCCGATCGCGCCGCGCTTGACGTCGGTGCCCGCCGCGGAGATGTAGATATGGAACACCTCGGTGCCGCCGATGCCGTCCAGCATCTCGATGCCGGTCGCGTCCTTCCAGAGCTGGCGTGTCGCATCGGGCAGCGCCTCGCCAGCGCTCACGCAGATGCGCAATGCCGGGACGCCGTCGCGGTGCGCGAACGGCGCCATCTGGCGATAGAAGGTCGGCGCGGTGTAGCAGATGGTCGCGCCGATGTCGTTGATCAGCTGCACCATCGCTTCGGGGTTGTAGGCCCGATCGGGAAAGTACACCGAGGAGCCAGCCCACATCGGATAGATCAACAACCCGCCGAGCCCGAACGTGAACGCCAGCGGCGGCGACCCGATCACGATGTCGTCGCTGCGCGCCTTCAGCACATGGCGGGGCCACGTCTCGCACATGGCGAGCACATCGCGATGCGTCGTCACCGGCGCCTTCGGTTTGCCGGTCGTGCCGGAAGTGAAGGCCAGCAGTGCGATGTCGTCTGCCGCGGTCGGACAGGCGGTGAACACGCCGTCCTTCCGGGCCGCGCGGGCGGCCAGTGAATCGGGCGCATCCGGCTGATTGAAAGCGACAATGGTCTCGAGCGTCGGGTAGGCCTTCTGCGCGGTCTGCAGCTCTTCGAGCAGCTTGCCCTCGCACAGCGCCACCACAGGCCGGGACTTCTCGATGATTTCGCCGAGCTCCTTGGCGCGCAGCAAAGGCATCGTCGCCACGGCGATCAGTCCAGCCTTGACCACGGCCAACCACGAGAGCGCCATCGCGATCGAGTTGCCGCCACGCAGCAACACGCGATTGCCGGGTACGAGGCCGAGGTCCTCCGTGAGCACCTGCGCGATGCGGTTCACTTCGATCGCTGCTTCGGCATACGTCAGCGTGAGGGTCGGGGACCGCAACATCGGCTTGTTGCCGAATCCTCCGGCGGGCGCCTTGTCGAGCAACTCCTCGACAAGGTTCAACTGGTCGGGCAGCTGCAGCTCGGGCAAGTCGTAGCGAAACTCCGGCAACTGCTCGGCAGGCGGGAGTCGGTCATGGACGAAACGATCGACTTGTGCAGACACACGCTACCCCTTGAGAACAGATTTACCGATGATCAATTGCTGCACCTCGGTCGCGCCTTCGTAGATGCGCAGGGACCGGATGTCGCGGTAAAGACTCTCAACTTTCGTGCCCACTTTGACGCCCAGGCCACCGTGCATCTGCAGTGCCATGTCGATCACGCGGCTCGCGTTCTCGGTGGCGCACATCTTGGCCATCGCCGCGGCCGCCGACACATCGCCCACTGCTGGCGCGCCGCGCTGTTCGGCGTCATCGCGCATCCAGGCGGCGCGGTAAGTGAGGAGGGCCGCACTGTCGATCAACGCGGCCATCTCGCCGAGCTTGGCCTGCGTGAGCTGGAAGTCCGCGAGCGTCTGGCCGAACATCTTTCGGTGTTGGGCGTGGTGCACCGCTTCGGCCAGCGCTCGCCGGCCCATGCCGAGCGCGGCTGCGGCCACCGACGCGCGAAAGATGTCGAGCGTGCGCATCGCCAGCTTGAAGCCGCCGTTCAGGTCGCCGAGCTGCGCCTCGTGCGCGACCTTGCATCCATCGAAGCGCAATGTCGCCAGCGGATGGGGTGCCATGACGTGGATGTGCTCTGACGCGTCGAGACCCGGCGTCCTCGCATCGACGATGAACGCCGTGATGCCGCGTGTGCCGGCGTTCGGCTCCGTCTTGGCGAACACGCAATAGAAGTCGGCGATGCCGCCGTTGCTGATCCACGTCTTTTCGCCATCGAGGCGCCAGCCATCGACGGTGGGCACGGCGCGCATCGCCATCGCGCCGACATCGGAGCCCGCCTCGGGTTCGCTCAATGCGAAGGCCGCGATCTTGCGGCCGCTCGCGACGGCGGTGAGGTAGTCGGCTTGCTGCGTCGGCGTGCCCGCGAGCGTGATCACACCACTCCCGAGGCCTTGCATCGCGAAGGCGAAGTCGGCCAGCGGCGAATGGAACGCGAGGGTCTCGCGCAACAGCACGAGCGCGCGCGAGTCGAGCCGCTGGAGCGCACCGCCCGAAGCGGCCGGCACGCAGTAGCGCAGCCAGCCGCCATCGCCGAGCTTGCGCACCCATTCACGGCAGGCGGCGCGGTCGTCGTGCTCGTCGATGCGTTGTGCTGCAGCCCAGGGCAGCAGGTCGTGCGCAAGGGCGCGATGCTCGTCGCCGAAGAACGGCAACGCGAGGTGCGCAGTGGAGGGCGGCGAAGGGGGCAACACGAAGGCGGACATTCGCTCAGTCCCCCTCGAAGACGGGCTTGCGCTTGGCGGCGAATGCTTCGTATGCACGCCGGAAATCCTCGGTCTGCATGCAGATCGCCTGGGCTTGCGCCTCGGCCTCGATGGCCTGGTCGATCGTCATCGACCACTCCTGCGACAGCATGGTCTTGGTCATGCCGTGCGCGAAGCTCGGACCCGTGGCCAGATCGCGGGCCACCGCGGTGGCAGCAGCCAGCAGCGCATCGCTTTCGTGAAGTGCGTTGAAGAAGCCCCACGACAGCCCTTCGGTCGCCGTCATCGCGCGGCCTGTGAAGAGCAACTCCGACGCACGGCCCTGGCCGATCACGCGTGGCAGCAGCGCACAGGCGCCCATGTCGGCGCCAGCCAGACCGACGCGCGTGAACAGGAACGCCGTCTTCGTCGCGGGCGTGCTGTAGCGCAGATCGCATGCGAGCGCGATCATCGCGCCCGCACCTGCGCAGATCCCGTCGATGGCACCGACGATCGGCTGCGGGCACTGGCGGATCGCCTTGATGAGATCGCCCGTCATGCGCGTGAACTCGAGCAGCTCGGGCATCTTCATCGTCGTGAGTGGGCCGATGATCTCGTGCACGTCGCCGCCCGAGCAGAAGTTGCCGCCCGCACCGGTCACGACGATGGCCTTCACGTCGGTCGCGTAGGTCAGCGCGCGGAACAGGTCGCGCAGCTCGGCGTACGAATCGAATGTGAGCGGGTTCTTGCGCTCCGGCCGGTTCAACGTGACGGTGCCGACGCCCTCGGCGAAGGACCAGGCGAAGTGCTTCGCGGCGTAGTCGGCCAGCGGATTGAATTGCGCGCGCATGGGACTGCGTTCGCCGATGTAGTGCTTCATGGTTCCACTTCCTGCGGGGTGTTGGAGTGCTGCTTGACCTTGCCGAGCAGCTTGTGCAGCTGCGCGATCTCCTTCGTCGTGAGGCCCGCGAAGGCATCCACGATCCAGCCTTCGTGCTGCTGCGCCATGTCGTTGAAGGTCTTGCGGCCGCGCGCGGTGAGGCGCACGCGCCAGGCGCGGCGGTCGCCCTCGACGTCGACGCGCTCGACCAGCCCTTCAGTGACGAGCTGGTCGGTGATCCCGGTCACGTTGCCGCCCGTCACCATCATGCGGCGCGAGAGCTCGTTCATCTTCATGCCTTCTGGCGCACGCTCGAGCTGCGACATCAGGTCAAAGCGCGGCAGCGTCGTCGAAAACTGCTCGCGCAGGCCATTGCGCACCTGCTTCTCGATGAGCTGCGTGCAGGTCAGGAGGCGCAGCCAGAGGCGCAGTTCGTCGGGGTGTTCGCTGTGTGCGCGCGCTTCGAGGTCCATGGCGATCATTCCTCCGCGGCGACGATGGCCTGCTGCTTGGCGATCTCGCGGTACATCTGGTCGCGGCCGCTCAGGTACTGCTTCGGCCAGTCGACGGCGCGGCTCTGCAGCCTGGCCGCCTCGTGCAGCGTCCAGGCCGGGTCCGCGAGGTGAGGGCGTGCCACGGCGCACAGGTCGGCACGGCCCGCCGCGATGATGCTGTTGGCCTGATCGGCGTCGGTGATCGCGCCGACCGCGATGGTCGCGATGCCGACCTCGTTGCGGATGCGGTCCGAGAACGGCGTCTGGTACATGCGTCCGTAGACAGGTTTGGCCGCGCGCGTGGTCTGGCCCGACGACACGTCGATCACGTCGGCGCCGGCTTCCTTGAACGCGCGTGCGATCGCGATCGCGTCATCGTCGGTATTGCCGCCGGGCGCCCAGTCGTGCGCGGAGATGCGCACGCTCATCGGTCGTTCGGCCGGCCAGGCGGCGCGCATCGCAGCGAACACCTCGAGCGGATAGCGCAGGCGGTTGGCAAGCGTGCCGCCGTAGTCGTCGTCACGCAGGTTGGTGAGCGGACTCAGGAACGCCGAGAGCAGGTAGCCGTGCGCGCAATGCAGTTCGAGCCAGTCGAAGCCGGCGGCCGCGGCGCGCACGGTCGACGCGACGAACTGCTCGCGCAGCGTGTCCATGTCGGCGCGGGTGACAGCGGCGGGCAGCTGGTTCTGTTCACCGTAGGCCAGTGCGCTCGCGGCGAGGAGCGGCCAGTTGCCGTTCGGCAAGGGTTCGTCCGTGCCTTCCCAGCCAATCTGCGTCGAGCCCTTCGGGCCGCTGTGGCCGAGCTGGATGCCGACCTTCGCGCTGCTCTGCGTGTGAACGAAGTCGACGATGCGTTTGAACGCCGCCGATTGCGCGTCGTTGTACAGGCCGGTGCAGCCCGGCGTGATGCGGCCTTCGGGTGTCGGGCTGGTCATCTCGACCATCACCAGTGCTGCGCCGCCGAGCGCGCGTGCCCCCAGGTGCACCAGCAGGAAGTCCTGCGGCACGCCGTCGACCGCGCTGTAGGTCGCCATCGGCGAGACGACGATGCGATTCTTGAGCGTCAGCCCGCGCACGGTGAAGGGCATGAGCATCGGCGCGATCGCCTTCTTGCCGCCGGCCAGCCATTGCTCATAGCCGCCAAGCCAGGCCGCGTCGCGCAGGCGCAGGTTCTCGTGGCTGATGCGCTGCGAGCGCGTGAGCATCGAATAGGCGAACTGCTCGGTCTGCATGCCGCTGTAGCGGTCCACGTTCTCGAACCACTCGGTGGAATTGCGCGCCGCGTTCTGGATCTTCAGGACTTCGACGCCACGGGTGGCCTCGTAGTTCGCGAGCACCTCGTTCACCTCGCCACCCTGTGCGAAAGCTTCGGCCAGGTCGATGGCGTCTTCGAGCGCGAGCTTGGTGCCCGAGCCGATCGAGAAGTGCGCCGTGTGGGCCGCGTCGCCCATCAACACCACGGGCACCGTCTTGCCTGCGATGTCCACGCGGTGCACCCAGTGCTTGCAAACCACGCGCGGGAAGCGGATCCAGTTGGCCGAGCCGCGCAGGTGCGTTGCGTTGCTGATGAGCGCATGGCCACCGAGGTAGCGGGCGAAGAGCTTCTCGCAGAAGGCGATCGCTTCGGGCTGCTCCATCTGGTCGAGGCCGTGTGCCTTCCAGGTTTCCTCCAGCGTCTCGACGATGAAGGTCGAGGTGTCGTCGTCGAACTGGTAGGCGTGCGCCTGGAACCAGCCGTGCTCGGTCTGCTCGAACGCGAAGGTGAAGGCGTCGAAGGTCTGGTGCGTGCCCAGCCACACGAAGCGGCACTTGCGCAGGTCGACGTCGGGCTGGAACACGTCGGCGTAGCGCTGGCGGATGCGGCTGTTGAGGCCGTCGCATGCGATCACGAGATCGGCGTCGTATTGCGCCGCGAGCGCCTGGTCGTCGGCAGCGTCGCACTCGAAGACGAGGTCGACGCCGAGCGCGAGGCAGCGCTCCTGCAGGATGTTGAGCAGCTTCTTGCGGCCCACGCCGCAAAAGCCGTGACCCCCCGAGCGGACCTGGCCGCCCTTGAAGAAGACCTGGATGTCGTCCCAGTGGTGGAAGGCATCACCGATCGACTGCGCGCTCACGGGGTCGGCCTCGACCAGGTTCGCCAGTGTCTGGTCGCTCAGGACGACGCCCCATCCGAAGGTGTCGAAGGGCCGGTTGCGCTCGACGACCGTGATCTGGAGCGAAGGCTGGCGCGCCTTCATGAGCAGGGCGAAGTAGAGCCCCGCGGGACCCCCGCCGATGCAGAGGATGCGGCGGAGTCCGTTCGCCGACACGTGGGTGAGGCTGTTCATGGATGAATAGTTTAAGCATAAACATTCTGGTGTCAACGCGATTGTTGACGGCTCTTGCACGCAAGCGAGCCTGCAGACCAGGCCGAAAATCAATACGATCTTCGGACCATGACGCACCTGATTCCAAAGGTCGAGTCGCAGCTGGCTGCGCTGTCCGTTCCCATCGCGCTAAAACTGCCCGACGGCAGACGCGTGTCGCCGCCGGGGTCCCGTGTCACGCTGGCGTTCTCCGATTTGTCGGCGCTGGCCAAGCTCGCGGCCCGGCAGCTCGGGACCATCGGCGAAGCGTATGTCCGGCTCTAACTCGCGGGGTCGGCAATGAGCTTCGAGCAGGGCTGGATCTCGCTGCACCCGATGCTGGCGATCAAGCCCGATGGCCACAAAACGACGGGCTCGATGCCCGGGGCACAATCGGCATACCCTTTCGTCCGAGACTTCATCTACAAGTAAGAAGAACCATGCTGTACCGATTCAAATCCCAAGCGACCGCAGACGTCGTGATGCTCGAAGCCAATGCCCGCCAACTCCTGGGCATCGTGGGCAAGTCCGCCGGTGCCGAGGGCATCATCACGGTCGACCAGATGCCCGCCGCCATCGCCGCACTGGAAGCCGCAGTGCGCCACGAAAGCGCCAACGCGCACGACCACGATGCGCTCGCCGTGGAAGACCACGAAGAAGATGCCAAGCGCCAGCACGTGGGCCTGCACCAGCGCGCCGCGCCCTTTATCCACATGCTGAAAGACGCGCTGGCTGCGGGCAAGGACGTCGTCTGGGGCGTTTGAGTGCGGGCGCTCAGGGCGCGTCGCATTCCTCGATGAAGCTCTCGAGCAATTTCTTGAGCTGAACCGTCTTGCGGGGGCCCAGCGCCTCCTCGATCTGACCGTGGTGCGCATCCACGCTCTTCTTGAGCCGGGCCACGGTCTCCAATCCCAGGTCGCTGATGTAGACCAGCACCCGGCGGCTGTCCCCGGCATCGGCGGCGCGCTGCACCAGACCGCGACTGACCAGCTTGTCGATGTTCTTCGTCAGGGCAGGGTGGTTCAGCAACACCACTTCCGCCAGGTCGCCCATCGAACGGCCCTGTTCGTCGGCAAGCACCTGGAGGATGCGCCAGTGCTCCTCCGTGACTTCTTCGGCGGCGATCGACTGCGCCAGGCCGATGCGCATGCGCCGGTTGGCAGAGGCCAGCAGGTAGGCCAGGTACTGCGAAATGTCGTGCTCAGGCATGCGGCTCGTCGGCACTCTCCATCAGGATCAAAAAATCCAGTTTAGCGTGGATCACTTTCCTTGGAAAGTATTGGCGCGGTTTTTGCGACACCAGAGCCCCTGTTGCCATCTTGGTGCAATGCCCCGGGAGCTCTCGATGTTTTCATCCTCCGGATCGGTCACGCGTCGCCCGTCTTCACCCGCCCACATGTGGCGCGGGGGCGCAGCGCGTTCGGCACAGCGCCCGCCGTTCAACCGCCTCGAACTCAACATCGCGCTGTGCGTGCCATTGGGAGGCTCGTGCGGCATCTGGGGGCCGTCCGCGCTCGCCTCTGCGAAGCTGGCGGTGGCGGAACTCAACCGTGAAGCCGGCATCGGCGGGTGTTCCTGTCGCCTGCTGACCATCAATGCGGCCGACGATGCGCCCGATCTCGAAGCGACGTTGACCGAACTGGTGCAGACGGGCGACATCGATGCCGTCATCGGCATGCACACCAGCGCGGTGCGCCAACGTGTGCTGCGCGCCGTCGGCGGACAGATCCCGATCGTCTACACACCGCTCTATGAAGGCGGCGAGTCCACCGAAGGCGTCTTCGCGATCGGCGAAACCACGGCGCGCCAGCTTCAGCCTGCGATCGCCTGGCTTGGGCAACGCAAGCGTCCGCGGCGCTGGTTCGCGATCGGCAACGACTACATCTGGCCGCACGTGTCGCACCGCATGGCGCGCGGCTACATCGCAGAGGCGGGCGCCGAGCTGGTCGGGGAAAGCTACGTGCCCTTCGGTACCACCGACTTCTCGGCCGCGCTCGATGCGCTGCGGCAATGCCGTGCGGACGCGGTGCTGGTGTCGCTCGTCGGGCAGGACGCGGTCGAGTTCAATCGCGCTTTCGGGCGCGCCGGATTGCATCGCGACATGCTGCGTCTTTCATGCGCGATCGGCGAGAACGAACTCCTGGGCATCGGCGCCGACAACGCCGACGAGCTCTACGTCGCCTGCGGCTACTTCGCCACGCTCGACACCGAGTCCAACCTGGCCTTCAAGGAGCGCTATTACGCCCATTTCGGCGAGCGGGCGCCCACGCTCAACACCTTCGGCCAGTCGACCTACGAGGGCATGCACTTCCTCGCTGCGCTGCTCGACGGCGACGCACGTTCGGGATCCGACGGCGCGCAACTGGGCGCCATGCCGTTGCGTTACCGCAGTGCGCGCGACGCAGCCTACGAAGGCGGTGGCATCACGCGTGCGCCGATGTATCTCGCGCGTGCGGAAGGCAATGCGTTTCGCGTCCTCACAAGACTCTGAGCGCGACTTCGGTCGCAACGACAAAGTGCATTTTTATTTTCCAAGGAAAACAAAATGCTTGACTTGGAAAATATCGACTCCCAGAATGCAGACGTGACGAGCTGTTGACGGCGTGCCGATCCAGGCAGGCCCCGGGAGCCCGAAGCAACGCGGCTCCGGCCTGCCCAGTGGGTGGCCGGAGCCAGTGCCAACGACATCACGGAGTCCGCCATGGCGATCAAGCGCCCCACCCTCGACCAGTTGCAAGACGTCGCCCTCAGCCTGGGCATCCACCTGTCCCCGGACCAGGCCGCCAGCTACAACGCCCTGCTGCAAGGCAACTTCGACGCGTACGACGTGATCGACGCGATGCCCGACAACGTGCCCGTCGTGACCTATGCGCGAACGCCCGGCTATCGCCCGTCGGGCGAGGAGAACAAGTACGGCGCCTGGTACGTCAAGACCACCATCGAAGGCAAGCCGGGCGGCAAGCTCGCTGGCAAGACCGTGGTGCTCAAGGACAACGTCTGCCTGGCCGGCGTGCCGATGATGAATGGCGCTTCCACGCTCGAGGGCTACATGCCGAACGTTGACGCGACAGTGGTCACCCGCCTGCTCGACGCGGGGGCCACGGTCGTGGGCAAGGCGGTCTGTGAATATTTCTGCTTCTCCGGCGGTTCGCACACCAGCGCGTCGGGTCCGGTGCACAACCCTCACCGAATGGGCTACTCGGCCGGCGGCTCGTCGTCGGGGAGCGCGGCGCTGGTTGCCGCGGGTGAGGTCGATCTGGCCATCGGCGGCGACCAGGGCGGGTCGATCCGCATGCCGGCCTCGTACTGCGGTGTCTACGGCATGAAGGCCACCCACGGTCTGGTGCCTTACACCGGCGTGATGCCGATCGAGCTGACCATCGACCACACCGGCCCCATCACCAACAACGTGACCGACAACGCGTTGATGCTCGAAGTGCTGGCCGGCCCCGATGGCCTGGATCCGCGTCAGTACGCCGGCCAGCACTCCAAGCCCTACAGCGAGCTGATGAAGGAGGGTGTCAAAGGCCTTCGCATCGGTATCGTCACCGAGGGCTTCGGCTGGCCGCAATCCGATCCGGCCGTGAGCGAGAAGGTGCGCAAGGCGGCCGAGGTGTTCGTCGGGCTGGGCGCCACGGTGAGCGAGGTCTCGGTGCCCATGCACGCGGTCGGTCCCGCCATCTGGTTGCCGATCGCCGCCGAAGGCGCGACCCAGCAGATGATGAAGGACAACGGCCACGGCTTCAACTGGAAGGGCCTGTACGTCACCAGCATGGTCGACTTCCATGCCGGCTGGAAGCAGCGCGCCGACGAGTTGTCGGAAACGCTCAAGCTCACCATGGTGCTCGGCGAGTACTTCATCCAGCACTACCGCGGCCACTATTACGCCAAGGCGCAGAACCTGAGCCGGCAGCTCAGCGCCGCCTACGACGCCGCGCTGGCCGAGTACGACCTGCTGCTCATGCCCACGCTGCCGATCACCGCCACGCCGATCCCGGCGCCGGGTGCGCCGATCGAGGAGATCGTCAACCGCGCGTTCGAGGTGCTGCCCAACACCTGCCCGTTCGACGTCACCGGCCACCCGTCGATGAGCATCCCGTGCGGTCTGATCGACGGCCTGCCGGTCGGAATGATGCTGACCGGCAAGCTCTACGACGAAGCCACGATCTACCGCGCCGCCTATGCGTTCGAGCAGGCCGGCGACTGGAAGTCCATCTGACGCGCACCGTCCCCGTTTCCCTTTCCCGCCAGCTCATTCACACAACACAACGGTGGCGCAAGCCATCAATCAACGAGGAGTAGTTTCCATGGATCGTCGTTCCTTTCTGCACGGTTCCGCCGCCGCACTTGCGGGCACCGCGATGCCGCTGTTCCCGATCGCCGCGATGGCCGCCGACGAGATCGTCGTCGGCAGCATCATCGACATGTCCGGTGGCCTCGACATCTACGGCAAGCCGATGGCCGACTGCATGACGCTCGCCGTCGAGGAGCAGAACGCCGCCGGTGGCCTGCTGGGCAAGAAGATCAAGCTCGCCACCTACGACCCGCAGTCGAACATGCAGCTCTACGCGCAATTCGCGCAGCAGTCGGCGCTCAAGGACAAGTCGACCGTCGTGATGGGCGGCATCACCTCGGCCTCGCGTGAAGTCATCCGCCCGGTGCTCACGCGCAACAAGACGCTCTACTTCTACAACACGCAATACGAAGGCGGCGTGTGCGACCGCAACACCTTCTGCACCGGCGTCACGCCGGGCCAGACCGTGGCCAAGCTGGTGCCCTACGCGATGAAGAAGTGGGGCAAGAAGGTCTACGTGGTGGCGGCCGACTACAACTACGGCCAGATCACATCGCAGTGGGTCAAGAAGTTCGTGCAGGACAACGGCGGATCGGTCGCATCGATCGATTTCTTCCCGCTCGACGTGACCAACTTCGGACCGACCATCTCGAAGATCGAGGCGGCCAAGCCCGACATGATCGTGTCGGCCCTGGTGGGTGGCGCGCACATCGCCTTCTACCGTCAGTGGGCTGCGGCCGGCCTGACCAAGAAGATCCCGCTGGCCTCCACCACCTTCGCGGGTGGCAACGAGCACATCGTGCTGTCCGCGGCCGAGACCGACGGGTTCCTGGTCTCGTACAACTACTTCCAGAACCTCGACACGCCGCAGAACAAGGCCTTCAAGGAGCGCTTCTACAAGCGCTTCGGCACCGACTATCCCAACATCACCGAACTGGCGATGGGCACCTACCAGGGCTTCAAGCTGTGGGCCGAGGCGGTGAAGAAGGCGGGCTCGATCGACCGCGAGAAGATGATCGTCGCACTCGAGTCCGGCATCAGCATCGATGCACCGAGCGGCAAGGTCTCGATCGATGCGGAAACCCACCACTGCGTGCTGAACGTGAGCATCGCGGAAGTGCGCAACAAGCAGCTCAACATCGTCGAGACCTTCCAGCAGCAGCCGCCGGTCGACACCAGCGCGGTCTGCAACCTCAAGAAGAACCCGAAAGACAACCAGCAGTACGTGATCAAGGCCTGAAGGGAACCGCTTCGCCATGGATCTCGCTCTCGTCGTTTTCATCCAGGTGCTGTACGCGGTGGCGAGCCTGGTCATCATCTCGGCCGGCCTGGCCGTCATCTTCGGGATGATGAAGGTCATCAACCTAGCGCATGGCGAGTTCATGATGCTGGGCGCCTTCTCGGTGATCGCCGCGCTCAAGGTGGGCATCAACCTCTGGGTCGCGATGCTCGTCGTCGCGCCCATCGCGGTGGGCATCGTCGGCGTGGTGCTGGAGCGGCTGGTGATCCGCCGGCTCTACGGGCGCATGGTGGACACCATGCTCGCGACCTGGGGGTTGTCGCTGCTGCTGGTCGGTATCGTCACCTCCGTGGCCGGCAACACCACGGCCGGCGTCTCGGCGCCACTCGGCAGCTTCTCGATCGGCGCGTACTCGGTCAGCGGCTACACGCTCGTGATCATCGCGGTGGCCGTGGTGCTCGCGCTCGCGATCCGCTTCGTGCTCACGCGCACGCAGCTCGGCCTCATCGCACGCGGCACGATGCAGAAGCCGGACATGGCGAACGCGCTGGGCATCAGCCCGAGCCGCGTGTACTCGGTGACCTTCGCCGTCGGCGCGGCGCTCTCCGGCCTGGCCGGCGGCCTGCTCGCGCCGCTGACGGGCGTGGTGCCCACCATGGGCGCCGCGTTCGTGGCGAAGGCCTTCATCACCGTGATCGGTGGCGGCCCGGCGATTCTGGCGGGGCTGCTCAGTGCCTCGGGACTGTTCGGTGCCATCAACCAGCTCGCCACCTTCGTGACGACGCCGGTGCTCGGCGAGGTCGCGCTGCTGGTCGCCGCGATCGTGATGTTGCGGCTGCTGCCGCAGGGCATCACCGGTCGTTTCTTCAAGGGGTCTTTGTGAACCGTTTTGCCAAATCCTGGGCCAGCGCGGCGGTCAGCCTCGCGGTGGGCATCGCGCTGATGCTCGGCTTGCCGGGCGTGATGGACGACTACACGCTCATCGAAGTCACGATCTATGCCGTCATGGCCATCCTCGGCGTGAGCCTTGGTTTCATCTGGGGATTCGGCGGCATCCTGTGCTTCGGCCAGGCCGCGTTCTTCGGACTGGGTTCGTACACCTACGCGATCGCGGTGACGAACCTGGGCGACAGCACCGTGCCCTTCCTGCTCGCGATCGTCGTGCCCGGGCTGTTCGCAGCGCTCCTGGGCTATGTGATCTTCTACGGTCGGCTCTCGGACGTGTACATGGGGGTCATCACGCTGACCGTCACGCTCATCCTGTTCAACCTCATCAATTCGACGGCCGGGCCGGAATGGCGCATCGGCAACGCACCGCTCGGCGGCTTCAACGGCATTCCGGGGATCCCGACCCTCAACTGGCCCGGCCAGCAGGACGCGGTGCTGACGCCCAAGGACCTTTTCTACGTGACCTTCACCTGTCTGCTGCTGGTCTACCTCGGGCTGCGCGTGCTGATCGCCTCGAAGATCGGCCGCGTGATCGTGGCGGCCAAGGAGAACGAGCAGCGCGTGTTGCTGCTGGGTTACGACGCGCGGGTCTACAAGCTCTTCAGCTTCACGCTGGGTGGCGCCATCGCCGGCCTGGCGGGCTGCCTGTTCGCCAATTGGGGTGCGTTCACGAGCCCGACGATCTTCGGCCTGGCGCAGTCGGCGCAGATCATCATCTGGGTCATCGTGGGCGGGCTCGGCACGCTGGTCGGACCCGTCGTGGGTGCCGTGCTGATCCAGTGGATCACCTCGCAGATCGGCACCCAGCAGGCCTTCAATTCGAACCTCGTGCTCGGCGGCATCCTGGTGGTCTTCGTGCTGCTGGTGCCGCGCGGCCTCGTGCCCACGATCGGCGATCTCATCGACATGGCGCTGCGACGCTGGCGCAAGGCGCCGGACGCCGCACCCATCCCGACCACGAAGGCCGCGGCGGAGTCCGCACCATGACGACACCGCTGATCGAGACCCGCGACCTCAACGTGCGCTTCGGCGGCGTTCATGCCACGCGCGACGTGAACTTCTCGCTGGCCGAGAACGAGCTGCGCTGCGTGATCGGCCCGAACGGTGCCGGCAAGAGCACGTTCTTCAAGCTGCTCACTGGCCAGGTGAAGCCCACCTCGGGCCAGATCCTGTTCCGCGGCCAGGACATCTCGAAGATGCAGCCGCACGACCCGGGCCGCCTGGGCATCGGCATCAAGACGCAGGTGCCCAGCCTGTTCAACGGCCTGAGCGTGTGGGAGAACGTCTGGCTCTCGGCGCGCCGGCTCAACAGCACGACGCAGGCCGACCGCATCACGCGCGAGACGCTGCAGCGGGTGGGCATGCACGCATACCGCGATGTCACGGCCGGGCTGCTGGCCCACGGCATGCGCCAGTGGGTGGAGATCGGCGTGGTGATCGCAGCCGATCCGCCGCTCATCCTGCTGGACGAACCGGCCGCCGGCATGAGCGACGCCGAAGTGGCGCGCACGGCCGAACTCATCCTGGAAATCAACAGCCAGCACGCGCTGGTGGTGGTGGAACACGACATGAACTTCATCCGCATGATCGCCAAGAAGGTGACGGTGCTGCACCAGGGCGCCGTGATCAAGGAGGACACGCCGGACCGCATCATGAGCGACCCGCTGATCCAGCAGATCTACCTCGGCAAGAAGCCGCACTGAGCCGGGAGCCGCACATGCTCGAAGTCAAGGGTCTCCACGCGGGCTACGGCGCCATCCCGGTGCTGCACGACGTTTCCCTCTCCATCGCCAGCGGCGAATCGGTCGGCATCCTGGGCCACAACGGCATGGGCAAGACCACGCTGCTGCGCACGCTGGTCGGCGCGCTGCGCGCGACTGCCGGCACGGTGATGTTCAACGGCACCGACATCACGCGCTACGCGCCGCATGCACGCGCCAAGCTCGGCATGGCCTACGTGCCGCAGGGGCGCGAGATCTTCCCGACGCTCAGCGCGATGGACAACCTGCGCATGGGCCTGGTGAAGACCGGCGAGCGCACCACGCACACCATCGACGCGCTGCTGGAGGATTTTCCGCGCCTCAAGCCGCTGCTCGAGCGGCCCGGCGGCTCGCTCTCGGGTGGCGAGCAACAGCTGCTCGCACTCGCTCGCGCGCTGGCCGGCAAGCCCACGCTGCTGCTGCTCGACGAGCCGACCGAGGGCATCCAGCCTTCGATCATCGAGGAGATCGCCGAGACGCTGGCGTCGCTGCGCGACCGCATGAAGCTCACGATCGTGCTGGTCGAACAGAACCTCGAATTCATCGCTGCCGTGTCGCAACGCGTGCTGGTGATCAAGCGCGGCCAGATCGGCGGCGAGATCCCGCGCGAGCATCTCGGCGATTTCCAGGTCATGAGTCAATACACAGGAGTCCACGGATGAGCAACGAACTGCATTACCTCGAGCTGGTCGACATCGGCCAGCGCATCCAGCGAAAGGAGCTGTCGTCCGTCGAAGTGACGCAAGCCCAGCTCGACCGCATCGGCCAGGTCGATGGCGCACTGAAGAGCTACGTGATCGTGATGGCGGAGCAGGCGCTGGCCGACGCGCGCCAGGCCGATGCCGCCATCGCCAAGGGCGAGATCCGCGGTCCGCTGCACGGCGTGCCGCTCGCGGTGAAGGACCTGTGCTGGACGAAGGGCGTGGCGACGGCGGCCGGCATGACGCTCTACCAGGACTTCGTGCCCACCGAAGACGGCACGGCGGTGCGCAAGCTGCGCGAGGCGGGCGCGGTGATCCTCGGCAAGCTGCAGCTTACCGAGAGCGCCTATGCCGACCACCATCCGACGGTCACGCCGCCGGTCAATCCGTGGAATGCGGCCCACTGGTCGGGTGCGTCGTCGAGCGGCTCGGGTGTCGCCACGGCGGCGGGCCTTTGCTACGGCTCGCTCGGCACCGACACCGGTGGGTCGATCCGCTTTCCGTCGTCGGCCAACGGGCTCACCGGACTCAAGCCGACCTGGGGCCGCGTGAGCCGCTACGGTGCCTTCGAGCTCGCCGCCACGCTCGACCACATCGGCCCGATGACGCGCAGCGCCGCCGATGCCGGCGCGATGCTCGGCGCCATCGCCGGCGCCGATCCGAAGGACCCGACCGCCAGCCTGGCGGCGGTGCCCAACTACCTCGCCGGCATGCAGCGCGGCCTGCGCGGATTGCGCGTGGGCATCGACGCGCGCTGGAACACCGAAGGCGTCGATGCAGACACGCTGAAGGTGATGGAAGGCGCGCTGGCCGCCGTGCGCGCGCTGGGCGCGGAAGTGCGCGAGGTCACCTTCCCCGATCCGGCGCAGGTCATCGCCGACTGGTTTCCACTGTGCGCGGTCGAGGCCGCGGTGGTGCACGAGTCCACCTATCCCTCGAAGAAGGACATGTACGGCCCGGCGCTCGCGGGCCTGCTCGACCTGGGCCATGCGCAAAGCGGCATCGATTACCAGAAGATCGTGTTGAACCGCCATGCCTTCAGCGGCAAGGTGCGCGAGCTGTTCGAAGGCATCGACCTGCTGCTGATGCCCTCGCAGGGCGTCGCATCGCCCACGCTGGAGCGCATGCTCAGCTTCGGCACCGATGCCGACCTGCTGTCCGCGATGCTGCGCTACACCTGCCCGCTCGACATGAGCGGCAGCCCGACGATCACGCTGCCGGGCGGCTTCACCGACGCCGGCACGCCGGTGGCGTTCCAGTTCGTGTCGCGCCACTTCGAGGAAGAGCTGCTGGTGCGCGCCGGCTGGGCGTTCCAGCAGGCGACCGACTGGCACCAGCGCCATCCGGCACTCTGAGGCGGCTGCATGGACTGGCTCGACACCTCGATCATGCGCACGCGCGGCGTGGCGCAGGGCCGCACGCCCGACACCCATGCGCTCACCGAAGCGAAGCAGGGCAAGTACCACTACACGATCGGTCCGTACTCCGACCCGGTGCTGCACGTACGGCCCGGCGACCGCGTGGTGGTCGAGACGCGCGATGCCTTCGAGGGCGCGATCCGGACCGAGCAGGACCTGCCTTCGCGCGTGCTCACCATGCCCTTCGTCAATCCGCAGAACGGGCCGATCATGGTCGAGGGCGCGCAGAAGGGCGACGTGGTCGCGGTGTACATCGAATCGATGGCGCCGCGCGGTCCCAACCCACGCGGCACCTGCGCGATGATCCCGCACTTCGGTGCGCTGAGCGGCACGACCTTCACCGCGCTGCTGGCCGACCCGCTGCCCGAGATCGTGCGCAAGATCGACGTCGACGAGCAGGGCGTCTACTGGAGCCGCCGGGTCACGCTGCCATACCGGCCGCACATCGGCACGCTGAGTTGTTCGCCCGAGATCGACTCCATCAACACGCTCACGCCCGATGCGCACGGCGGCAACATGGACCTGCCCGACATGGGGCCGGGCAGCATCACCTACCTGCCGGTGCAGAGCGCGGGCGCCCGGCTCTTCATCGGCGACGCGCACGCCTGCCAGGGCGATGGCGAGGTGTGCGGCACCGCGGTCGAATACGCGAGCACCACCACCATCCAGGTCGACCTCATCAAGGGCTGGCAGCTCGACTGGCCGCGGCTCGAGAACGAGCGCGTGATCATGGCCATCGGCAGCGCCCGTCCGCTGGAGGACGCCACCCGCATCGCCTACCGCGAGCTGGTGCTGTGGATGGAGGCCGAGTACGGCTACGACCGCTGGGACGCCTACATGATGCTGAGCCAGTGCGGCCAGGTGCGCCTGGGCAACTTCGTCGACCCCAAGTACACGGTCGGCGCCGGCATTTCCAAGACCTATCTCGCACCGGGCTGAGCCCCGACAAAGGAACGCACATGGACCTCGGACTCAAGGGACTCAACGCGCTGGTCACCGGCGGCACCAAGGGCATCGGCCGCGCGATCGCGCAGACCTTTGCGGCCGAAGGCACGCACGTGGCGATCTGCGCACGCAATGCCGACGAGGTGGCGCAGGCCGTGGCGGAGCTGTCGGCGTACGGCGTCAAGGTGTTCGGCCGCGCGGTCGACGTCGGCGACGGCCCGGCGCTCAGGGCTTGGGTGGCGGCGGCGGGCGATGCCCTGGGCGGCATCGACATCGTGGTCGCCAACGTGAGCGCGCTGGCTATCGCCAGCGACGAGGCCGGCTGGCAACGCGGCTTCGAGGTGGACATGATGGGCACCGTGCGGCTGGTCGATGCGGCGATGCCGCGGCTGGAGCGAAGCCCGCACGCGGCGATCGTGACGATCTCCAGCGTGTCGGGGCGCGAGATCGACTTCGCGGCAGGCCCCTACGGCGCCTTCAAGGCGGCCATCGTCCACTACACGCAGGGCCTGGCCTTTCATCTCGCGGGCAAGCGCATCCGTGCCAACACCGTCTCGCCCGGCAACACCTACTTCAGCGGCGGCGTGTGGGACCAGATCGAGCAGGGCAACCCGGCGCTCTATGCGCAGGCGCTGGCGCTCAATCCGACCGGCCGCATGGGCACGCCGCAGGAGATGGCCAACGCCGTCGCTTTTCTCGCAAGCCCCGCGGCCAGCTTCGTGACCGGCACCAACCTCGTGGTCGATGGCGCGCTCACGCGTGGCGTGCAGCTGTAGCGTCGGATCAGTCGACCTTCGCGCCGGATTCCTTGACGACCTTGGCCCACTTGATGTGTTCGCTCGCAATGAGCTGAGTGAATTCGGCCGGCGTGTTGCCGCTCGGGATGGCGCCCTGGGCGAGCATCTTTTCCTTGATGGCAGCGGTGCCGAGCGACTTGGCCACCTCCTGCTGGATGCGGTTGACGATCTCGGGCGACGTGCCCGCCGGGGCGAGCAGGCCGAACCATGAGCTGGCCTCGAAGCCCTTGAGTGCGGGGCCGCCGGCTTCTTCCACCGTCGGCACATCGGGCAATGCCGCGGAGCGCTTCGAACTGGTCACGGCCAGCGCCACCAGCTTGCCGCCCTTGATCTGCTGCATCGACGACGGCAGGTTGTCGAACATCACGTCCGCATTGCCGGCCACCATGTCGAGCAGCGCCGGGCCCGAGCCCTTGTACGGGATGTGCGTCATGAAGCTGCCGGTCATGCTCTTGAAGAGTTCACCGGCCAGGTGGATCGAGGTGCCGCTGCCGCTCGAGGCCATGTTCAGCTTGCCGGGGTGGGTCTTCGCGTACTGGATGAAGTCGCCGACGTTCTTGATGCCCAGCGACTTGGCCTTCTCGGTGTTCATCTCCATCACGTTCGGCACGGCCGCAACCAGCGTGATCGGCACGAAGTCCTTGATGGGATCGAAGGGCAGGTTGCCGTAGAGCGCGCGGTTGATCCCGTGCGTGCCGACGGTGCCCATGAGCAGCGTGTAGCCGTCGTTCGGTGCCTTGGCCACGATGTCGGCGCCGATGTTGCCGCCCGCCCCGGCCCGGTTGTCGACGATGAACTGCTGGCCGAACGCCTTCGAGAGTTCGGGCGCTACTGCGCGCGCAAGGATGTCGGTGGTGCCGCCTGCGGCGAAGGGCACGACGATGCGTACCGGCTTGGTTGGCCAGGTCCCTTGCGCGTAGGCGGCCGGGTTGGCCATCAGAAACATGGCTGCTGCGGATGCAGCAAGCGCTGCGCGTCGATTGGGCTTGAAGTTCATGGTCATGGATCTCGGAGTTTCCGGGTGGGTCATTCAGGAAGGGATGCGGCGCCGCGCAAGCGCGCGACCACCGCCGTACAGGGTTCGCCCGGCGCGACGCCGAGTGCCCCGGCAAGCGCGTTGGCGTGGCTCACGACGCCATCGGCCAGCGTGCTGCGGGCGTCGCCGATGCGCGCACTCGCGTGCGAGATGGTGCAGGCGGGCAGGCCGTGCGATTGCAGCACGTCGAGCGCCGCGATGCCGGCCTGGTCGCGCCCCACGCCCGCATCGTTGAACACGCTGAGCGCGGGCTTCGCGGCGAGGGCATAGCGCGCAGAACTCACGCCGCCGTGCGAGCCGCTCACCGCGATGCAGCCGGCGTCGGCCGGCTTCAGTTCGGTAATGGAATCGACCACGCGCAGGGACATTGGCATGCCTGCAGTTTTAAAGGCGAAAGCGGTCGATCGGTGCCGGTAGATACCCCGCCCGCCGAAGGTTGCGCAAGTGCTCAGTCGCTGCGCTCGACCGCGCCGATCAGTTTGTCCAGCGTGGTGCTCAGGCGTTGCAACTCGGCAGCATCGACCTCTGCGAACAATTCTGCCTCGCGCGCCTGCGCCTCGGCGCTGGCGACGGCAAACAGCTTCTTGCCGGCCGCCGTCAGGTAGAGCCGGCTGCGGCGCTGGTCGGTCGGGTCGTCGTGGCGCTGCACGCGCTTGTGGTTTTTGAGCCCGGTCAGCGCGCGGCTCACGGCCATCTTGTCGAGGCCCGTCCGGTCGGAGACCTGCGTCGCGGTGCTGCCGGGCTCGGCGGCCAGCACCGCGAGCGTTCGCCATTCGTTCAGCGTGAGCTGGTGCTGGCGGCCCACGCGTTGCTGGAAAGGCCGCGCCGTGAGATTGACCACGCGCACGAGCTTGAAGAAGACCGAGTCCACCGCGACGTCCATCAAGCCGTCAGCTTGCGTGCGGCAGCCACGATGGCCTCCGCGCCAACGCGCGATTGCGCTTCGAGCACCGGCGCGTAGCCGACCGGAATGCGCGGTGCGCCCAGCCGCGCGACCTTGCAGCCCGTCGCCTCGGCCGCCGTTGCGGCGATCTCGGCGCCGAAGCCCGCCGCCTGCACCGCCTCGTGCACCACGAGAAGGCGGCCGGTGCGTGCGCACGAGGCGAGCACCGCGTCGCGGTCCCACGGCCACAGCGTGCGCAGGTCGAGCAGGTCGACGGCGATGCCTTCGTCCGCCAAGGCATCGCAGGCCGCGGCGCAGACCTGCAGCTGCTTGCCCCAGCTCACCAGCGTGAGGGCGTCGCCCGAGCGCCGATGCCCAGCGTGGCCGAGCGGCACGTCGAGCGTCACATCGACCGGCCCGCGCACCCCCCAGAGCGTCTTGTGCTCGATGTAGACCACCGGATCGCCGCAGGCGAGCGATGCGCGCAGCAGGCTGTAGTTGTCCTGCGGCGTCGACGGGCTCACCACCACCACGCCCGGCAGGTGTGCGAACCACGCTTCGAGGGATTGCGAATGCTGCGCCGCCGACGAATCCCAGATCCCGCCCGGCATGCGCGCCACCAGCGGCACGCGGCCCTGGCCGCCGAACATGAAGCGGTTCTTGGCGGCCTGGTTCACCAGCTCGTCCATGCCGCAGAGCGCGAAGTCGACGACGCGCATTTCGACCACGGGCCGCAGCCCTGCGAGCGCCATGCCGACACCGGCGCCCATGATCGCGGCCTCGCTGATCGGCGTGTCGATCACGCGGTCGGTGCCGAAGCGCTGCTGCAGTCCCTTGTACTGGCCGAAGATGCCGCCGCGGCCCACGTCTTCGCCGAGCACGACCACGTTCGCATCGGCCTCCATGGCGTGCTGCACTGCCAGTGCCGCCGCTTCGGCGTAGCTGAGTTCGATCAGTGCCATTGGCCGGCTCCCGTGGTCTGGATGTCGGTGAAGGCCGCGCTGGCGTCGGGCCAGGGCGCGGCGTCGGCGGCTTTCAGGGCGGCATCGACTTCGGCCTTCGCTTCCGCCTCGATCGCGTCGAGCGCCGCGCCGTCGATGCCCGCGGCGAGGCATTGCGCCCGTGCGCTGGCGATCGGATCGGTCTCGAGCGCCGCAGCGAGTTCCGCCGGATCGCGGTAGGCCGCAGCGTCGACCGACACATGGCCTTTCACGCGGTAGGTGAGCGCGTGCAGCAGCCGCGGGCCGCCCCCGCCGCGCACCTCGGCCACCAGCCGTTGCGCAGCCGCGTGCACCGCGAACACGTCGTTGCCGTCGACCTGCGTGGCGGCGATGTCGAGCGCTTCGGCGCGCGCAGACGCACCGTCGCCGGCCGTCATCGGACCGCTCGCCGTGGTCGCGCTCCAGCGGTTGTCTTCGCAGACGAAGAGCACCGGCAGGTCGTACACGCGCGCCCAGTTGAGCGCTTCGAGAAAAGGTCCGCGGTTGATCGCGCCGTCGCCGAAGAAGCACACGGTGATCGCGTCGCGCTTCTGCAGCTTCTGCGCATGCGCCGCACCGACCGCGATCGGCAGGCCCGCCGCCACCACGCCGTTGGCGCCGAGCATGCCGACCGAGAAGTCGGCGATGTGCATCGAGCCGCCCTTGCCGCCGTTGAAGCCCGTCGCCTTGCCGAAGAGCTCGGCCATCATCCGCGCGAGGTCGGCGCCTTTGGCGAGCGTGTGGCCGTGGCCGCGGTGGGTCGAGGTGAGGTAGTCCGCGGGTTTCAGGTGGGCGCAGACGCCGGCGGGCACGGCTTCCTGGCCGGTCGACAGGTGCAGCGGACCGCGCACCTGCGCGACGCCGCCGGCTTCCTGGCCATAGGCGCTCACGCCGCCCTGGCTGGCGATCTCCGCGGCGTTCTCGAAGGCGCGGATGCGCACCATCGTTCGGTAGAGCGCCCGTCGGTCGGGCGCTGAAATCGTCAAGTCCATATCGGCTCCAGCGCATGAGGGGCATGCGCCATGACGAAAATCGTATCGATCGTGACGATTCGGCGCAGCCGGGCTAACCCCGACGCGCCCGCCACAGGCATGACGTGGCGATGACGTGGCGCAAGCCTTTCGGGCGCCAAGGTCTCTGCGCTTTTGCCACCTTCCTGACTTGTGGCTGACCAACACTCGGGGCCTTCCCCATCCTGGAGTGCGAAGTGATTCGAATGAAGAAACCCCTGGTCGTCGTGGCGGCGCTGGCGGCCTGCGCGGCGGCGTCGGCCCAGTCGAGCGTGACCCTGTTCGGCGTCGTGGATGCCGCGGTGCGCAACGTGTCGAACAAGAGCGAGTCGGTCAACGGCTTCGGGCCCGCGGTCGGTGCCCGGGCCAGCCGCACCGAACTGGCGAATTCCGGCCTCAGTTCCAGCCGCATCGGCTTCCGGGGCGTGGAAGACCTCGGCGGCGGATTGGCTGCGGGCTTCTGGCTCGAAGCGCCGCTCGGCAACGACGACGGCGGTCCCGCCCCGGGCCTTGCCTTCACACGCCGCTCGACGGTGAGCCTGTCGGGCGCCCTCGGCGAGATCCGACTCGGCCGCGACAAGACGGCGACCGTCTACAACGAAGAAACCTTCGATCCGTTCGGCGACACCGGCATCGGCGGCACGCTGATCGTCGACGCCAACGAAACGGCGACGGCGGGCAGCGCCTTCGCAGGAAATGCCGCCTACAAGCGCTCCAGCAACATGGTGCAGTACTTCTTGCCGCGCAACCTGGGCGGCTTCTACGGCAATCTGGAATACGCCTTCCACGAGCGTGTGCGCACGTCGCCCGACACGATTCCCGGCAGCGACCGCACGAGCACAGGCCGGCATGCGGGGGCCCGCGTCGGATATGCCAACGGTCCGCTCGACATCGCGGCCAGCTACGCGCAGAACGACACGAGCGTGACCACCGGCACGGGCAACGCCGCCATCGCGCGCACGGGCAACATCAAGAGCTTCAACCTCGGCGCGACCTACGATTTCGGCGTGGCGAAGGTCTTCGGGCTCGTCTCGCGCTCGAAGGACGCGCGCGATCCGCTCAACGCCATCGCACAGACGCAGGATGTCGACCTCACCGGCTACCTGCTCGGCGTGACCGTCCCGGTCGGCCCGGGGCTGATCCGCGCGTCGTATGCCCAGGTCAGGTACGACGACAACCGCCTGCCGGCCTTCGGTGCGAGCACCGCCGATCCGAAGGCGAACAAGCTGGCGCTGGGCTACGTGCACAACCTGTCGAAGCGCACCGCGCTCTACGGCACGCTGGCGCGCGTCACCAACAAGAACGGCGCCAACCTCACGGTGGGCGCCGGTCCGGCCTACATCGCGGCCGCCAACGGCACCGGCTTGCGGCCCAGGTCATCGACCGGTTACGAGTTCGGCGTGCGCCACACGTTCTGAGCGGGCACCGACCCGCGCTTTCTCCAGGGGTCCTGCCGACCCTTCGCGGGCCCGCTTCGTGCGGGCCCGTTTTTGCGTGCGCAACGGCTAGAAGTTGCCGCTGACCGCATGGCGCCGCAGCAGTGCCGCCAGGCTGCAACCCTGAGCCCGCACAGGCGTTTCGCGGCCGGCAGCCCACAGGAAGGCCATGAAAAAAGCCGGGCAGAACCCGGCTTTTCTCGAAGGCGCAGAACGCTCAGTCCGCGTAGACGCCTGCAGCCTTGATGACCGGGCCGAATCGCGCGACTTCGGCCTGCACGAACTTCTTGTGCTCGGCGGGCTCGACACGCTTGTCGGTCACGACCACGGCGCCCAGGCCTTCTTCCTTCTTCAGGAATTCGGGGTCCTTCAGGGCGACCTTGAGCGCGTCGTTGAGCTTCTTGAGCACCGGTGCCGGCGTGCCCTTTGGCGCGTAGAGGCCGTGCCAGATGGTGACCTGGAAGCCCTTCATGCCGGATTCGTCGGCGGTCGGGATGTCCTTCAGCGCCGGGGTGCCCAGGCGCTTGAGCGTGGTCACGGCGTAGGGCTTGACCTTCTTGGCTTCGATCTGGCTCGTGGTGTTGGTGGTCTGGTCGCACAGCAGGTCGATCTGGCCGCCCAGCAGGTCGGCGATGGCCGGCGCGGTGCCCTTGTACGGCACGGTGGTCATTTCGACCTTCAGCTCGCTCTGGAACAGCAGGCCGCACAGGTGCGAGGCGGAGCCGATGCCGGCGTTGCCCAGGTTCACCTTGCTGCCGGTCTTGCCGATCCAGTCGCGCAGTTCCTTGAAGTTGTTGGCTTCGAGCTGCGGCTTGCCGATGACCGTCATCGGCACGTCGTTGATCATGCCGAGGTATTCGAAGTCGGTTTCGTAGTTGTAGGGCAGCTTGCGGTAGAGCACCGGCGTGGTCGCCATGCCGACGTGCGTGAGCAGCAGCGTGTAGCCGTCGTTCTTGGCGCGGGCCACCTTGGCGTTGCCGATGGTGCTGCCGGCGCCGGCGGCGTTGTCGATCACGATGCTGACGCCGTCGAGCGGCTTGCGCATCGCTTCTGCGAGGTCGCGCGCGACGCGGTCGGTCGGGCCGCCCGCGGCGAAGGGCACGACGATCGTGATGATCTTGCCGGCCGGGAAATCCTGAGCCTGGGCGCCAACAGCAGCCAGGGCGATTGCCGCGAGGGCGAACAGCTTCTTCATGGTGGGTGTTTCCAAAGGTAAAGGGTGCGATCCTATCGGCTGACCGCCAGCTGACCTATCCCGAATTGCCCTAGCTTTGAAGGGCTACGCCGCTGCGGGGTGCCTGCCGACAGGGTGGCCGGGGCTGCGCGCCTAGCCTCGGGCCTTCGATTTCTCCCAGGAGCACGCCGTGGCCACCCCCTCCCTCGTCAAGACACACCGCAAGATCCAGCGCGAACAGGCCGTCAAGGACCGCCGCCCGGCCGCCAAGAAGAGCACCGCGGCGGTATAGGCCGGCGCGCGCCGCCAGCCGGTGAACCAGGGCGGGGAGCAGCTGGCCAAGCCCGGCCACGAGGCCGACCTGAAGCTCAAGCCCAACTTCATGGCGCCGGACTACCTCGGCAGCGGCAAGCTCGCCGGCATGAGCACGATCGTGACCGGTGGCGATTCGGGCATCGGTCGCGCGGTGGCGGTGCTCTTTGCGCGCGAGGGCGCCGACGTCGCGATCGTCTACCTGAGCTCCGACGTGGATGCCGAGGAAACCAAGCGGTGCATCGAAGCCGAAGGCACGCGCTGCGTGCTGATCAAGGGCGACGTGCGCAAGGCGGCGTCCTGCGACCGTGCGGTCGCGCGCACCGTCAAGGCGTTCGGCAAGCTCGACGTGCTGGTCAACAACGCGGCCTTCCAGATGCACGCGGACGCGCTCGAAGACATCACCGACGAGCGCATGGACCTCACGCTGCAGACCAACATCGGCGGTTACATGCGCATGGCGCGGGCGGCGTTGCCGCATCTCAAGCAGGGCGGCTCGATCATCAACACCGGCTCGCGCACCGGCCTGCAGGGCAGCTGGAACCTGATCGACTATTCGGCGACCAAGGGTGCGATCCACGCTTTCACCAAGGCGCTCGCGCTCAACGTGATCGGGCGCGGCATCCGCGTCAACGCGGTGGCGCCCGGCCCGGTGTGGACGCCGCTCAACCCGGCCGACAAGCCCGCGAAGGGCGTGAAGAAGTTCGGCAAGGAAACCGACTTCAAGCGCGTGGCGCAGCCCGAGGAGCTGGCGCCTGCGTACGTGTTCCTGGCCGCGCCTGTGTGTGCCGGCTACATCACCGGCATCGTCCTGCCGGTGACGGGCAGCGTCGCGGCCATCTAGCCGCGGCGGCGCGTCTGCTCAGGCCAGATCAAGCCGCCATCAGGTCATCGAGTTCGCGGTAGTCGGGCAGCCGCGTGTCGATCGCGCGCCCGGCGCGGATGACGGTGCGGTCGAACTGGGTGCGCGCCAGCATTTCCGAATAACTGCGCGCCCTGAGCACCAGCAGGTCGGCCGGTCCGCCGACCTTCAGCATGCCGCGGTCGATGCCCATGATCGCGGCCGGCGTCGCGGTCGCGGCGCGAATCCAGTCGCCCAGCGGATGGTCGAGGTGCAGGATCTTCACGGCCTGCGTGAAGGTGTCGAGCATGTCGTGGTCACCGTAGGCATAGAACGGGTCGCGGCAGTTGTCGCCCGCCACCGCCACGCGCAGGCCGCGCGCCTTCATCTCGTGCAGCACGGTCACGCCGCGCCAGCGCGGGGTGCGCGCCTCGGGGCTGCGGTCCTGCAGGTACATGTTGACCGTCGGCAAGCTCACGATGTCGACGCCGGCCTCCTTGCAGGCCGCGATCGTCTCCTCGATGAACGCGTCGGTCTGCAGCGCGAGCGAGGTCACGTGGCCGCACAGGATGCGGCCCTTGAACTTCTGCGCGAGGGCGGTGCGCGCCACGCGGATCAGCGAGCGCGCCGTGGGGTCGGTCGATTCGTCGACGTGCAGGTCGAGGTTCAGCCCCCGCTCGGCCGCGAGCTGGAACACGCGCACCAGCGCCTCGTCCAGGTCGGGAGGCATCGTTTCCGACGGGTACGTCATCGAGCGGGTGACGCATCCGAGTTGCCCGCCGCTCTCGGCCACGATGTCGGCGAGCTGCCGGCCCTCGTCGGTCAGGAAGATGTTGAGCGGTGCGATCGAGGAGGCCTGCATCTCGATGCGGCCGGCCCAGCGCTCGCGCATCTCGCGAAACACCGGGAACGAGATCGCGGCCTGCGGCGCCAGCGAGTCGAGGTGCGTGCGGATCGCGACCACGCCCTTGGCGTAGGCGGTGCGCAGGCCGAAGTCCATGCGGCGGCGCACGTCCTCGGCATGCCAGTGGGCGGTGCGGTCGCGCGCGGTGGCCGCGCTCGCGCCGGCGCCGTCGCCCGTGGGATTGGCCTGGCGCGGCCAGATGTGGCCCTTGTCGAGGTGGGTGTGCACGTCGACCATGCCGGGCAGCACCATCGAGGCGTCGAGGTCGGGACCGCTGGCCGCGTCGAAGCTACCCGCAGGTGCGATGGCATCGATGCGGCCGTTGGCAATGCGCAGGTCGACGGAGACGAGGTCGCCATCGCTTCGCGGCTCGACCGGGGGCAGCGCGGCTTCGAGCAGGCAGCGCGGCGCGCGGACATTGCGCAGCACGTAGTCGTCGTGCGCGGGCGGTTGGAAGAAGGAATGGGTCACGGGAAAAGTATGGCCGACGGCGTTCAGCCCTGCTTGTTGACGAACTGCAGCGTGTAGCCGTTCTGGATCGGTGTGCCGGCGGGTTGCGCGCCAGCGGCGACCATCGTGTCGTAGAAGCCCTTCCAGCGCTGGTTCGTCATCGCGCCGATCATGGTGGCCTTGGTGTCTGCGGTTTCGACCACGCCGTATTTGTTCATTGCGCCGATCGCATAGGCGATCAGGTCTTCGCTCATGGCCGGGTTGGCGGCGCGAATGAGCGCGTTGGCCGGTGCCGGGTCGCCATGCAGGTAGCTGGCCCAGCCCTTGGCGGTGGCGTTGACGAACTTCTGCACGAGCTCCGGCTTCTCCTTGACCAACTTGGGCGAGGTCACGACCACGTTCTGGTAGTTGTCGAAGCCCTTGTCCGCCAGCACGTGGATCACCGGGTCGACACCGGCCTTGCGCGCTGCGAAGGGTTCGCTCGTGAGAAAGCCCTGGGTCGACACCTGCTTGTCGACCAGGAACGGCGCAAGGCTGAAGGTGTAGGCACGCAACTGGTCGTCGGTGAAGCCGAAGCGGCTCTTGAGCCACAGCCAGTAGGTCTGGCGTCCGGCGGTCGCCACCAGCAGCGGCTTGCCCTTGAGCGCCTCGAGCGAATCGTTGCCGACGCCGGGGTGCGACATCAGCACGCGCGGATCCTTCTGGAAGAAGGCGGCCACCGCGATCGCCGGCAGCTTCTCCTGCGCGAAGGCGAAGCCGCGAAAGCTGTCGGCCTCGGCGAAGTCGGACTGGCCGGCCAGGAACAGCTGCATCACGTTGACCTGCGGGCCGCCGGAGCGGATCTCGACGTCGAGCCCCTGCTCGCGGTAGAGGCCGGTGGCGAGCGCCTGGTAGAGCCCGCCTTGCTCCGCCTGCGCGAGCCAGCCGCACTGGTAGCTGAGCTTGACCAGGCCCTGCGCGTTGACGGTGCGCAGAAAGGCCGGTGCAGCGGCGATGGCGGCGGCGCCGCTGAGTGTCGCGAGCGCGCGGCGACGGGTCGGATGCGTGACGTTCATGGGCTTCTCCGGGAGGTGGGTGATCGGGTTCAGGCCGCGGCCGGCTCGGCGGCGGCAGCGCGGTTCTCGTCGTAGCGCCAGCCCGCGCTGGGCAACGCTCCCCCTGTGCTTTCTTCGCTGGCCTTGGCGTCGAAGCGCAACTTGCCGGGGTTCATGAGGTTGTGCGGGTCCATGGCGTGCTTGAAGGCGCGGTCTGCGCCGTCGACCGACTTCATGCCGCCTTCCTTGACCAGGAAGGTGTGGTTGTTGGCCACCATCGCGCCGTCGTCGGCCATGCCGCGCATGACGTCGGCGAGCTGGCGGTCGTCGGTGAAGCGGAAGAAGGGGGAGCCCTGGAAGCTCAGCTTGCCGTCGAAGCGCTTGACCTCGAAGTGCATGCCGCACAGGTCCTTGAAGCGGTGGTGGCTGCGCTCGATGGCACCGACCAGGTCGGGGTCGAGGTACAGGCCGACGTTGCTCACGATGTCGGGGTGCTCGCGGTTCACGTGCATGCGCGTGTGGCCCCACGCGAATTCATAGGCCGGAATGCGGTAGGGCGCCTGGCCCTCGGCCGCGTCGGATGTGATCGTGCCGCCGAAGTCCTTCACCAGCGCCTGGAAGCTTTCGACGAAGGGCGCGGCGATCATCGCGATGACCAGGTGCTGGCCGCCCAGTCCGTAGGGGCGCAGCGATTTCATCATCTGCCAGATCGGCTCGCCGATCACCGAGATGAGCTTCTTCACAATCCCGTCGGACGTGGCGAGCGCGTGCGCGAACTTCACCGAGGTCATGAACTCCGGGAACAGCACGATCTGCTCGCGCCAGGCCCAGGCTGGTGCCAGCGGCATCTCGACCTCGGTGATGATGCCGTTGCTGCCGTAGGCGTGATGCACCAGGTTGACGTCGTCGCCCGTGAGCTGCACCACGCGCGGCGTTTCCTCCACGCTCACCACCTCCATGCCGAGGATGTTGCCGCGGTCGCGCAGGATGCCGTAGGTGCAGCTGCCCACGCCCGCATGCCCGCCACCGACGAAGCCGCCGATGGTCGCGACCTTCTTGGTGGAGGAGTGCATGCGCAGCTCCCAGCCGGTGGGGCGGGTGGCTTCGTCGATCGCCATCAGGCGTGCGCCGGCCTCGGCGCGCACGCGCTGGTCGCGCGTCCACAGCACCTGGTCGAGCGCAGTCATGTCGACCATCGCGCCGCCGTGCAGCGGGATGCCCTGGCCGAAGTTGGCAGTCGCGGCACCGCGCATCACCAGCGGCATCTTGCTGCGCGCCGCGGCGGAGGCCACGCGCAGCACGTCGGCCTTGTCGCGCGGCCGCACGATCAGGTCGGCCACGTGTGCCATGGCGTCATCCTTCATCACGGGGCTGAAGTTGGCCGTCATGTCGCGGCTCTTGCGCCGGACGATGTCCGGATCGGAAATGACCGGCACGTCGCCGAGCGCGGCCAGGAAGGATGCGGTGTCGTTCATCAGGGGCTCCGGATGGGGGTTGCGTCGATGGCGACGGCGGACGCAAGGAGCGTGCCTATGTGAAATTGCACATAAATTCCGAACGCGCTGAAGTACAGTCGAATCGGCGCTGCAACCGCATGCGAGAAGGGCCGGCATTGGAACTTGAAGACCACATCTTTTTTCTGTGCACCCAGGTCGTCTACCGACGCGACCGGGCGCTCAACGACGCACTGAAGCCGTTCAGCCTGCTGCCCACGGAATGGCGCACCATCGGCACGCTGATGCAGCGTGGACCGCTCACGATGCTCGAGCTCGCGCAATGGACCGCCTACGAGCGCACGCGGCTCACACGCATGCTGCACGGGCTGGAGACGCGCGAGCTGGTCGAGCGCGTCGACTCGGCCGACGACGGTCGCTCGGTCGTGGTGCGGGTCGCCCCAAAAGGGGAAAAGCTCTACCGCCGCGCCGAGCGCGCGGTCAATCCGCTGACACAGGAAATCATGGCGGTGTGCTCCGATGCCGACATCGAGCGCGTGCGGCGATCGCTGCAGGCGATGCGGCACAAGCTGATCGACATGGCCTATTGAAGGGGCCTGGCGCGACGCTGCGCCAGCGCCCTCGCGCCGCTACTTGTAGCTGCGGGCGTCCTCGATCACCTTGCCGTCGTTCGGGAGTACGCCGGGCGCCACGCGCTCGACGGCGCAACGCAGCTTGGTGGCATCGCGCATGGCCTCGGCGATGCGCGCCTCGAGGCCGTCCGTGGCGGGCGCTTCGACGCGCAGCGTCATCCGGTCGTCCGCCATCTCGCCTTCGACAACCAGCCGCCCGCGCTGCACTTCGGGGAAGCGCTTGAGCACGGCCGCGACCTGGCCGGGATGGACGAACATGCCGCGCACCTTGGTGGTCTGGTCCGCGCGACCCAGCCATCCGCGGATGCGGGCGTTGGTGCGGCCTGTCGGGCAGGCGCCCGGCAGGATCGCGGAGAGGTCGCCGGTGCCGAAGCGCACCAGCGGATAGTCGGTGTTGAAGGTGGTGACGACGATCTCGCCCACCTCGCCTTCGGGCACCGGATCGCCGGTGCCCGGCCGCACGATCTCGAGCAACACGCCTTCGTCGAGCACGAGCCCTTCGCGCGCGCTGGTTTCGTAGGCGATGAGGCCGATGTCGGCAGTGGCGTAGCACTGCGTGGCGCGCACGCCGCGCGCATCGATCCAGTCGCGCAGGCTCGGCGGAAAGGCTTCGCCGGAGACGAGCGCCTTGGTCACGCTCGGCAGCGGCAGCTTGAGCGCCTCGGCCTTTTCCAGAATGATCTTGAGGAAGCTCGGGGTGCCGACGTAGCCCTCGGGCTTCAGGTCGACCATGGCCTCGACCTGTTGCTCGGTCTGTCCGATGCCGCCCGCGAACACGGTGCAGCCGAGTGCGTGCGCGCCGCTTTCCATGATCGAGCCGGCCGGTGTCATGTGGTAACTGAAGCAGTTGTGCACCAGCTCGCCGGGCCGGAAGCCCGCCGCGTGCAGCGCCCGCGCGGTGCGCCAGTAGTCGCGGCCTTCGCCCTCGGGCTCGTACAAGGTGCCGGGGCTCGCGAAGATGCGCGGCATGCGGGCACCGCGCGCGATGGCCGCGAAGCCGCCGAACGGGTCGTTCGCGCGGCGCTCCTTTTGCAGTGCGAGCAGGTCGGTCTTGCGCGTCACCGGCAGCCTTGCCAGCGCAGCGCGCGAGTCCACGTCGCCGGCCTTCACGCCGTCGAGGATCGTCGTGAACGCAGGCGCGGCCGTCTGCGCGTGCGCGATCTGTTTCGGCAACGCCGCCAGCAGGTCGCGCTCGCGTTCGGCGGGCTCGCGGATCTCGAGTGCGTCGTAGAAATCGCTCATGCGAGCCACCTTTTCCTGCGCTTGTAGCTCTTGCCGTCCTTGAAGCTTTTACGGTCGGCACCCCCTACGCCGAGGTAGAACTCCTTGACGTCTTCGTTGTTCGCCAGGTCGGCGGCCTTGCCGTCCATCACGATGCGGCCGCTTTCCAGGATGTAGCCGTAGTCGGCGTAGCGCAGCGCCATGTTCGTGTTCTGCTCGGCCAGGAGAAAGGTGACCTTCTCCTTGGTGTTGAGGTCTCTCACGATCTCGAAGACTTCCTCGACGATCTGCGGCGCGAGGCCCATCGAGGGCTCGTCGAGCAGCACCATGGTCGGGTTCGCCATCAGCGCACGTCCGATCGCGCACATCTGCTGCTCGCCGCCCGAGGTGTAGGCCGCCTGCGACGTGCGACGCGTCCGGAGCCGCGGGAAGTAGGCATAGACCTTCTCAAGCGTCGCGGCGACCGCCGCCTTGCCGTCGGTGCGCGTGTAGGCGCCGGTCATGAGGTTGTCCTCGATCGTCAGGTGTGCGAAGCAGTGGCGGCCTTCCATCACCTGCACCAGCCCGCGCTGCACCAGCGCCGAGGGCGTGAGCGCCTCGATGCGCTCGCCGCGCAACTCGATCGTGCCCTTGGTCACCGCGCCGCGCTCGCCCGCGAGCAGGTTGCTCACGGCGCGCAGCGTGGTGGTCTTGCCTGCGCCGTTACCGCCCAGGAGCGCGACGATCCCGCCCTCGGGTACCACGAGCGACACGCCCTTCAGCACGAGGATCACGTGGTTGTAGATGACCTCGATGCCGTTGACGTTGAGGAGGACCTTGGATTCACTCATGGTGCGCGTCGCCTGATCGGAAGGTCAGCAAGCCCTTGGTTTGATATTTTTGTCCTTGGCGTACTTGGCCGAGTACTCCTTCACGAGCGGGTCGATGTACGTCTTGTCCGATTGGTACCAGTCGGACTTGAGTTCCCATTTGCCGCCGTCCCATTGCACGATGCGCGCCCAGTCGTCGCCCATGTGGTTGCTGCACGATGTCTTGACCGGCCGCATGATCTCGCCGAAGCCGAGCGACTTGAGCTTGTCGGCCGTGAGGTTCAGGTTCTCGAAACCCCAGCGCACCTGCTCGGGCGTCATGGCCTTGCCCTTGCCGTACTTCTCCTGCGCGGCGCGGATGGCTTCGACCTGCAGCATGGAGATCATCATGCCGCGCGTGTGGGCCAGCGAGCCGATGCTGTCGGCGGGGCCGGTGCCCTGGCCCTTGTCGTAGACCATCTTCTTCAGGTCGTCCTGCACCTTGTCCTTGGCCGAGCTGTTGTGGATGGTGATCGCGTTGTAGCCCTTGGCACCGGCGCCGATGTCCTTCACGTCATGGTCCGAGCCGGCCCACCAGATCGCGTAGATCTTCTCGCGCGGATAGCCGCTCGCCTGCGCTTCGCGGATGCCGGCGGGCGTCATCACGCCGGCCGACCAGAACAGCACGTAGTCGGGCTTCTGCTGGCGGATCTGCAGCCAGGTCGACTTCTGCTCCACGCCGGGTGGCGTGACCGGGAACAGCGAGAGCTCGAAGCCTTGCGCGGCGGCGCGCTTCTGCAGCAGCGCGATCGGCTCCTTGCCGTACGGCGAGTCGTGATAGACCAGCGCGATCTTCTTGCCCTTGAGCGTGCCTTTTTCCTTCTTGGCGATGTCCTGCATCATCACGTCGGCGGCCGTCCAGTAGGTGCCGAGCAGCGGAAAGTTCCACTCGAACACCGTGCCGTCGGCCGACTGCGACAGCCCGTAGCCCGGGGTCTCGACGACCACCTTGTCGACGAAGGCCTTGTCGGTCACGGCGAAGGTGATGCCGGTCGATTGCGTGTCGAAGCCCGAGGCGCCGGAGCCCTTGGTCTTGAGGCGCTCGTAGCACTCGACGCCCTTGGCTGCGTCGTAGGCCGTTTCGCATTCTTCATACGTGAGCTTGACGCCGTTCACGCCGCCGTCGCGTGCGTTCACCAGCTTCAGGTAGTCCTGCTTGCCGTCCGCCCAGGGGATGCCCAGCGGCGCGAACTGGCCGGTGCGATAGACCAGCAGCGGAACGAACTGCTCGGCGGTCTGGGCCTGCGCGAGCGTGCCTGCGGCCACCATCGAAAGTCCGGCGACGGCGAGGGCCGCGGTGCGTGCGAGATTGCTGAATTGCATGGCTTGTCTCCTTGTAATGAGCACGGTGTGTGCGGGAACGGAAATCAGTGCGGGAATGGCCAGAGCCTGAGCTTCTGACGCGCGGTCGACCAGAGCCGCGCGAGGCCGTGCGGCTCGACGATGAGGAAGAACACGATCAGGGCGCCGAAGATCATGTGTTCGAGATGCGAAGCGGTCGCCGTCGAGATCTCGAGGCCCAGCCAGTGCGGCACGTAGTTGAGCAGCAGCGGCAACAGCACGATGAAGGCGGCGCCGAAGAAGCAACCGGCGATCGAGCCGAGCCCGCCGATGATGATCATGAAGAGCAGCTGAAACGACTTCTCGATGCCGAAGGCCGCAGGCTCCCAGGCGCCAAGGTGCACGAAGCCCCACAGCGCGCCAGCCACGCCGACGATGAAGCTGCTGACCGCGAAGGCGGTGAGCTTGGCGTAGACCGGCCGGATGCCGATGACGGCCGCCGCCACGTCCATGTCGCGCATCGCCATCCACTCGCGGCCGATCGCGCCGCGCACCAGGTTCTTCGCGAGGAAGCCGAACACCACGACGAAGCACAGGCACAGCAGATACTTCTGCACCGGCGTGCTGAACTCGTAGCCCAGCATCTGCAGCGTCCGCACGCCGACCGAGCCCGAGGGCGAATCGTTGGTGACCCACTTCACGCGGTTGGTGAACCAGTCGATGAAGAACTGCGCCGCCAAGGTTGCGACCGCGAGGTACAGCCCGCGGATGCGCAGGCTCGGGATGCCGAACAGCACGCCCAGCACCGTGGCCGCCACCCCGCCGCCGAGGATCGACAGCACCAGCGGCATGCCTTCGATGCGCACCTGCAGGTTGTACGCCGCGTAAGCACCGACCGCCATGAAGGCGCCGGTGCCCAGCGAGATCTGCCCGCAGTAGCCCACGAGGATGTTCAGCCCGATGGCGGCCAGCGCCAGGATGAGGAAGGGAATGAGCACCGCGCGGAACGCGTAGTCGCTCACCAGCAGCGGCACCACGACGAAACAGATCGCCGCCAGCACCAGCATCGCCCAGCGATCCTGCGCGATCGGGAACAGCGCGAGGTCGGCCTTGTAGGTGCTCTTGAATTGACCGTTTTCTCTGTAGAACATGGTGTCGATTTCTTCAGACGCGGTCGATGATCTTGTCGCCGAACAGGCCCTGCGGGCGAATCAAGAGAACGGCCAGGGCCAGCACGTAGGCGAACCAGTTCTCGATGCCGCCGCCGACATACGGGCCGAGGTAGATCTCCGACAGCTTCTCGCCCACGCCGATGATCAGCCCGCCGAAGATCGCGCCAGGCACCGAGGTGAGGCCGCCGAGGATGACCACCGGAAATGCCTTCAGCGCGACCAGCGAGATCGAGTACTGCACGCCCAGCTTGCTGCCCCAGATCATCCCGGCCACGAGTGCGACCAGGCCGCCCACCGACCACACGATGACCCAGATGCGCCCGAGCGGAATGCCGATGGACTGCGCGGCCTGGTGGTCGTCGGCGACCGCGCGCAAGGCGCGCCCGGTGCGCGTCTTCTGGAAGAAGAGCGTGAGCAGCGCCACCAGCATGGCCGAGGCCGCCGCGGCGTACAGGTCTTCCTTGTTCAGCAGCAGGCCGCCCTCGAACATGTTCTCGAGCACCAGCATCGGGTCCTTCGGCATGCCGATGTCGATCTTGTAGGTCGCACTGCCGAAGATCAGCTGGCCGCCGCCGTCCAGCACGTTGGCGATACCGAGCGTGGCCATCAGCAGCGTGATGCCTTCCTGGTTGACCAGCCGGCGCAGTGCGAAGCGCTCGACCGCCCAGGCCACCGCGACCATGCACAGGGCAGCCGCCACGAAGCCGAGCACGTTCGCCAGCACCTTGCTCTCGAAGTGGAACCACTGCGGGAACCATTCGGCGAAGCGCGCCATCGCCAGCGCCGCGAACAGCACCATCGCGCCCTGCGCGAAGTTGAAGACGCCCGATGCCTTGTAGATCAGCACGAACCCCAGCGCGATCAACGCGTAGAGCATGCCGACCATCAGGCCGCCGAAGAGAGTTTCGAGAAAAAAGCCCATCAGTGTTCCACCCCGAGATAGGCCTTGATCACGTCCGCGTTGTTGCGGACTTCGTGCGGCGTGCCGTCGCCGATCTTCTTGCCGTAGTCGAGCACCACCACGCGGTCGGAGATGTCCATCACCACACCCATGTCGTGCTCGATCAGCACGATGGTCGTTCCGAACTCGTCATTCACGTCGAGGATGAAGCGGCTCATGTCCTGCTTCTCTTCCACGTTCATGCCGGCCAT
>JBGMOF010000040.1:0-4406 GCA_041424275.1 Variovorax sp. | reverse complement strand
AAGCCGGCCACGCACTTCACCAGCGTGCTCTTGCCCGCGCCGTTCTCGCCGAGCAGCGCGTGCACGGTGCCCGGCTCGACGCGCAGGGTCACGCTGTCCATCGCGGTGAAGGCGCCGAAGCGCTTGGTGAGCTGGTACGTGTCGAGCGCGAGGGCGCCGGTGCCGGCGGGCAAGGCGCCGATGGGGGTCGTGGCTTCTGCGGGCATGGTGTCCTTTGCGGTGCGTCGTCAGGCCAGCGCCGCGAGCAACACTGCGGATTCGGCATGCGCGCCGAACACGCCGCCCTGCATCGTGATCATCTTCAGCGCGGCCAGGTGGTTGCCGTGGTCGGTGGCGGCGGTGCAGTCCGACAGCAGCAGGCATTCGAAGCCGCGGTCGTTGGCGTCGCGCATCGTGGTGTGCACGCACACGTCGGTCGTGATGCCCGCGAGGATCAGGTTGTCGATGCCGCGCGTGCGCAGGATGAGTTCGAGGTCGGTTGCATAGAACGAGCCCTTGCCGGGTTTGTCGATGACGACCTCGCCTTCGAGCGGCGCGAGTTCGGGGATCAATTCCCAGCCCGGCTCGCCGCGAATCAGGATGCGCCCGCACGGACCGTCGTCGCCGATGCCCACGCCGTTGGCGCCGATCTGGCGCGAGCGCCACCGCTTGTTGGGCGGCAGGTCGGCGAGGTCGGGCCGGTGGCCTTCGCGTGTGTGGATCACGTGGAAGCCCAGCGGCCGCAGCGCCGCGAGCGTGCGCTGGATCGGCGCGATGGGCGCCTGCACCAGCGCGAGGTCGTAGCCCATCACGTCGACATAGCCGCCCTTGCCGCAGAAGTCGGTCTGCATGTCGATGACGACGAGCGCGGTGTTATCCGGGCGCAGGTCGCCGTTGTACGGCCATGCATAGGGTTGGGCGGCAACGGTGGTCATGCGGTCTTCAGGGAGCGGTCAGTTCGTCGGGCTCGGGTGGGGCCATGGCCGGGATCTTCGGCACCAGCGGGTGCGACTCGGGGCCCTTGTAGGCGCGCACGGGCGCACCGAAGCCGCAGCTGGTGCCGTCGGTCACCTTCACCTGATCGCTCCAGGGCAGCTTGTAGTTGCCCGACGCCATGTCCTGCATGTAGGTGTACGGGAAGTCCTGCGCCCCGCCCTTCACCGCCACGTAGCCGCGGTGGTAGAGCTGGTAGATGTTGTTCTCCACGCCCCAGCCGGTGCGTGCTTCGCGCACGAGGTCGGGCCGCAGCTCGCAGGTGATGATCTCGTCGACGCGGCCGCCGCCCTCGACCATCACGGTGCCGTCGAAGCTGCAGAACATGCCCTCGCCCATCGAGTCGAAGGTGCCGTCGCTGCCGCACATGCACACGTTGGCGGTGTAGGCCAGGTTGCAGAAGGCGTTGGCCTGGTTGGTGATCTTCCAGGCGTGGCGGATCGGCGCGGTGTAGCCGGCCGTGCGGATGATGATCTCGGCGCCCTTGTACGCGGCCTCGCGCGCCATCTCGGGCAGCATGCCGTCGTGGCAGATGATGAGTGCGAGCCTGCTGCCGTTGGGGCCGTCGCACACCGGAACGCCGAGGTTGCCCGGCTCCCACGGCTCGACCGGTACCCACGGATGCATCTTGCGGTAGTAGAGGCGGATGCCGCCCTTGTCGTCGATGATCAGGCCGCTGTTGTACGGATTGCCGCCGGGGTTGGCTTCCATGATCGAGAAGCAGCCCCAGATCGTGTTGTCGATGCAGGCCTTGCGAAAGGCCGCGACCTCGGGCCCGTCGAGCGTGCACATGATCTCCGGCGACGTGTCCATCGACAGGCCGTGCAGCGAATATTCCGGGAACACGACCAGATCCATCGTCCCCTGGTTGCGCCGCGCCTTGCCGACCAGCTCGACGATGCGCGCCGTCTGCGCCGCCACCTCGTCGGGCGTGCGCACCACCGGCAACTGGCACTGCACCAGGCCGACGACGACGCCGTTCGCGGATTTGTTCAGACCACCGAAACCACTCATTTAAAACTCCTTCAACGGGTAGAGGACAGCTCGCCCGGACTGCCGATGGCGACACTGCCCGGCTTGCAGGTGATCACCAGGATCACCAATGTGAGCACGTAGGGCACGGTGTTGAAGAGGTGGTAGCCCCAGCCGACACCGATGGACTGCAGCGCGGGCCCGATCGCACCTGCGCCGCCGAAGAGAAAGGCCGCGCCGACGCAGCGCAGCGGGCTCCAGCGCGCGAAGATCACCAGCGCGACGGCGATGAGGCCCTGGCCGCTCGAGATGCCTTCGTTCCAGCTGCCCGGATAGAACAGCGTGAGCGACGCGCCGCCGAGCCCGGCGATGAAGCCGCCGGCCGTGGTCGCCGCGATGCGGATGCCCGACACCGAATAGCCGAGCGCCCGCGTCGCGTTGGCCGAGTCGCCGGCCATGCGGACCAGCAGGCCGGCGCGCGTGCGCGAGAAGCCCCAGTACAGGACGCCGGCCAGCACGATGCCAAGCGGCACCAGCGCGTTGACCTGCAGGGCCGACCGCACCACGGTGTTGTCGCTCCAGAAGCCCAGCGGAATCGCAGGCAGCTGCGGCGCCTGCGGCTGGATCAGCGGCTTGCCGAGATAGAAGGCCAGGCCGGTGCCGAACAGCATCAGCGCGATGCCGGTGGCCACGTCGTTCACGCGGTCGAGCGAGCACAGCAGGCCATGCAGCAGCGCGAGCGCCGCGCCGGCACAGGCGCCGATCAGCACACCGAGCCAGGCCGAGTCGGTGAGGTAGGCACCGCCGAAGGCCGCCATGGCCGAGAGCACGAGCACGCCTTCGAGGCCCAGGTTGATGCGGCCCGATTTCTCGGTGAGGCATTCGCCCAGGCTCACGAAAAGGAACGGTGCGCCCACGCGCAACGCGCCGCCGACGATGCCCGCGATGAGCGCGATCCACTGGTCGGGGGTCATGCGACCTCCTTCGTCAATGTCGGTTGCACGGCGCGGGGCATGCGGTTGCGCAGCAACGTCTTCCAGTCGACCATGCGCAGGCCTTCGCTCGCAAGGATCAGCACGAAGGCGATGCCCTGCAGCACCAGCACCGACGCATCGGGCAATCCGAGCCGCCGCTGCAGCAGGCTCCCGGCCGCGCCGAAGCCGCCGAACAGGATGGCGACCGGAATGATCGCGATGGGGTTGTGCCGCGCGATGAAGGACACAAGGATTCCCGCATAGCCGTAACCCGCGATGAGGGATGCGTTGGCGTTGGTGTGCACCGCCGCCACCTCGACCGCGCCCGCCACGCCGGCGCAGGCACCGCCCACGCCGCAGGCCGCGAGGATGAGGCGCGTGGCCGGCAGGCCGACCAGCTGCGCGGTGCGGGGGTTGCCGCCCACCACGCGCACCGAGAAGCCGGACGCCGTCAGGCGCAGCCACAGGCCCAGGCCCACGCAGGCCACGACGCCGATGGCCAGGCCCCAGTGGATGTCGGAGCCGCCGATGCCGTGGATTAGCAACCCCTCGGGCAGCGAATAGGTCGACGGCTTGTTGAGGCTGGCCGGGTCGCGCAGCGGCCCCTCGACCAGGTGCTTGAAGATGCCGAGCGCGATGTACGCGAGCAGCAGGCTGCTGATGGTTTCGTTGATGCCGCGGTACTGGCGCAGCCAGCCGGCCAGCATGATCCACAGTGCGCCCACGACTGCGCCCGCGACGCAGATGGCCACGGTGCCGGCGACGTTGCCGGGCAACGGAATCGCATAGGGCAATGCCGCGCAGGCGAGGCCGCCGAGCACCACCGCGCCCTCGCCGCCGATGATCACCAGTCCCGCACGCGCCGGGATGGCCACGCACAGCGCCGTGAGCATGAGCGGCGCCGCGCGCTGCAGCGTGTTCTGCCACGAGAACCAGTCGCCGAAGGCGCCCTTGAAGAGGGTGACCCACACGTCCACCGGGCTCACCCCGGCGAACCAGACGAGCACCCCGAACACCAGCAACGCCGCCGCGATGGCGAAGGCCGGCAGGGCGATTTCCTTCAACGCGCCGCGCATGGTCGTGGGATCAGATGCTGCCGTTGACGCCTTCGACCAGGTAGTTCATCTTCTCGAGCTCGATGTCGGTCTGCTTCTGCACCTTGCCCGAGGCGAGGACTTCCTTGCCCTTGTTGTCCTTGAGCGGGCCCTTGAAGATGTCGAAGCTGCCCGCGATCATCTGCGCCTTGATGCCGTCGGCCTGCTTCTTCGCGGCGTCGGTCACGGCCGGACCGTAGGCCGACATCTTCACGTAGCCTTCCTTCAAGCCGCCACGCAGGAAGTTCGGGTGCGGCTTGCCGGCCTGTGCGGCTTCGATGGCGGTCTTGTACGCGGTGAGCCAGTTCCATTCGGCGCCGGTCAGGTAGGCCTGCGGTGCCAGCTTGGCCTGGCTCGCGTGGTAGCCGCAGACCATCTTGCCGCGCTTGGCGGC
>JBGMOF010000039.1:0-43639 GCA_041424275.1 Variovorax sp. | reverse complement strand
GCCGCGTCGAGGATTTCCATGCCGTTGGCCAGCGTCTCGAAGAAGCGTTCTTCTTCGGCCTTGAGCGTGTCGGTGATGTGCTTCTGGTCGGCCACGAGCTTCGGATACGCGTCGCCCATGATGGCGACGAGGTCGGGCACCAGCTTGTGGAAGAAAGGCTTCTTCTGGCCGAGCTTGTAACCATGACGGATCGCGCGGCGCACGATACGGCGCTGCACGTAGCCGCGCCCTTCGTTCGACGGGATCACGCCGTCGGCCACGAGGAAGGCGGTGGCGCGGATGTGGTCGGCGATCACGCGCAGGCTCTTGTGGCTCAGGTCTTTCTCGCCGGTCTCGCGAGAGGCCGCCTTGACCAGCTTGTCGAACAGGTCGATCTCGTAGTTGTTGTGCACGTGCTGCAGGATCGCAGCGAGGCGCTCCAGGCCCATGCCGGTGTCGACGCAAGGCGCCGGCAGTTTCTTGACCGAGCCGTCCGGCTGCATGTCGAACTGCATGAACACGTTGTTCCAGATCTCGATGTAACGGTCGCCGTCTTCATCGGGCGAGCCGGGCGGGCCGCCGGCGATTTCGGGGCCGTGGTCATAGAAGATCTCGCTGCACGGGCCGCAGGGGCCGGTGTCCGCCATCATCCAGAAGTTGTCGGACATGTAGCGGCCGCCCTTGTTGTCGCCGATGCGCACGACGCGCTCGGGCGGCAGGCCGATTTCCTTGGTCCAGATGTCGTAGGCCTCGTCGTCCTCGGCGTAGACGGTGGCCAGCAGGCGTTCCTTGGGCAGCTTGTAGACCTCGGTCAGCAGCTCCCAGGCCCACTTGAGCGATTCGCGCTTGAAGTAGTCGCCGAAGCTCCAGTTGCCCAGCATCTCGAAGAAGGTGTGGTGACGCGCGGTGTAGCCCACGTTCTCGAGGTCGTTGTGCTTGCCGCCGGCGCGCAGGCACGCCTGGACCGAGGCGGCGCGCACGTAGGGGCGCTTGTCTTCGCCGAGGAACACATCCTTGAACTGGACCATGCCGGAGTTCGTGAACATGAGCGTCGGGTCGTTGCCCGGCACCAGCGAACTGGAGGGCACCGCCGTGTGCCCCTTGGACGCAAAAAAGTCGAGGAAGGTCTTGCGGATGTCGGCAACGGAGAAATTGGGCTGGCTCATCTGGGAAATCTGGTTCTGCCGAAGTGCCGGAATGCACCCGAATGGCAGCGAAATGCTTGATCTGCTTGAACGTTCGATTATAGGTTTTGGCCCCTTCTGCGACCTGCAAGGGGAATGCCGGGCGCCTATGCTGGTGCGATGACCGACCGACTCCTTGCCGATGCCGTGCTCGTGGTGCATGGCCTCTTCATCCTCTTCGTGCTGCTGGGCGGCGCACTCGTCTGGCGCTGGCCGCGGCTGGCCTGGCTGCACCTGCCGGCGGTGGCATGGGCTGCATGGGTCGCCTGGGCCGGCTGGATCTGCCCGCTGACGCCGCTCGAAAATGCGCTGCGTCAGTCGGCGGGCCAGGCCGGCTACAGCGGCGGCTTCATCGATCACTACATCGCTGCGGCGATTTACCCCGAAGGACTCACACGCGGCGTACAGATCGGGCTGGGCGTGTTCGTGGCAGCGTTGAACGTGACGGTGTACGCGTTGTTATGTCGGCGTCGCGGCGCCGCCTCGGCCGGCTTGGGCAAGTGATGGGCATCGGAGATCAACGAACACATCTCAAAAATACGCAAGCGTCCCATTGCGTCAATTTGTAAATAAACGTTAAATTGCGTTCACGCAAACACGCTTGTCTGGAGAGACGATGGTTTCGACGTTGCACAGGGCGCCGATGCGCCCGCTGCCCGCTTCAGCGGCAGTGACCCTGCTGGCAGCCGCCTGGCTGACGGCTTCCGCGCCCGCCCAGGCGCAAGCCACCTTCGACAAAATCAAAAGCCGGGGGCAGATCAGCGTCGGCTACCGCGAGGACGCGGCGCCCTTCTCCTACCTGGACGACCAGAAGAAGGCGATCGGCTACAGCATCGATTTCTGCGCCGCCGTGGTGGCGCAGTTGACGACCAAGCTGAACCTGAAAGATCTTCGCGTCAACATGGTCGCGATCCCGATCGACCGGGTGATGAATTACGTGAAGGACGGTTCGATCGACCTGCTATGCACCGGCACAACGGACACGCCGGAACGCCGCGCGCAGGCTTCGTTCTCCAAGCCGATCTACCTCGACGGCGTCGGCATGATGGTTCGGAAGAAGGACGGCATCTCGGCAGTGAAGCAGCTGAACGGCAAGCAGGTCACCGCGATCAGGGCGACCACCGCAGGCAGTGCGCTCGACGCATACCGCGCGAAGGACGCGCTGTCCTGGAAGATCGAGCCGGCGCTCAACGCCGACGCGGCCTTCAGCCAGTTGCAGCTGGGATGGGTGCAAGGCTATGCACGCGACAAGGTGCTGCTCGCCATGCAATTGGCCAGCCTCAGCGACGTGGACCAATACGAGATCCTTCCCGAGCGGCTGTCGACCGAACCGATCGCCATCGCCTTCCGCAAGGACGACGCGGAAATGCAGGCGCTGGTGGATGGCGTGATCGCCGAAGCAGCAGCGTCGGGCAAGGCGAAACAGCTGCACGACAAGTGGTTCGTCAGCCCGATCCCGCTCTACAAGCAGCGCAAGGCGCTCAACATCCCGATGTCCGCCGAACTGAAAGCCTCGCTCGACACGAAGTAACGCCTGCCTCGCGCTAAACTCGACGCCTGCCGCGGGTGTAGTTCAATGGCAGAACGGCAGCTTCCCAAGCTTCATACGAGGGTTCGATTCCCTTCACCCGCTCCAACATTTCCCGATCCCCACTGGCTTCAAGCCAGCGTCGGCATCGCCTGCACCACCCCCAACGCAATCGCACCCTGCGCCGTCACGCAGTGCCACATCAGCACCGTGTTGTCGAGCGTGGCGCGGGCCGAGGGCTGCAAGTGTCCGCTCCATGAACGCACCAGCAGGTAGCCGCCCATGAGCGCCAGCACCGCGCCGTGGAAGATGCCGTAACCGAGCAGCACGCCGACGGTGGCGCTCCAGGCCTCGGAGGTCGGGTCGAGGCCCGCCTGCATGTGGCCGATCACGCCGACCGCCAACGCGCCCATCGTGCACAGCAGCGCTGCCGCGACGAACAGCCGCAGTTGGCGCTGCGACCTCACGCCGGCCGAACGCAGCGCGCGTGCCGCCAGGACCATCCATGCGGAGCCAGCGACGAACAGCACGGCTGACGCGGTCGTCCATTGCCACGGGGGCAACGCCGCGCCCGGCGGAGGGCACACATCGGCCGCCATCGACACATGCAGATGCGAGAAGAGGAACGACGCGAACACCGTCATGTCGACGGCGATCAGCACCACGACGGCCCACCATGAATGCGATGCCGTGCCCGATGCAGACACCGGCACGCGCACGCCATCCGCCACTTCGACGTCGCCTGACGGCGCGACGCGGTCCGATTCCCAGAGCCAGCGCAGGATGAACACGATGGCGAGCACGCCGCAGGCGAAGGCCAGCAGCACCTGCTCGGCGGTCAGCAGCAGGAAGAACCCGGCCGTTCCCGCGGCGGCCAGCAATGGCGCCCAGCCGTCTCCCGGCAGTCGCAGCAGGTGCAGCGGTTTCGCCTCGCGCCAGCTTGTCACCAGCGTCTCGCGGCCACCGAAGGCCGTGCCGGGCAGCCAGTGCCGGCCGGCCTCCACCTCGTCGGCGAGGCCCGGCTGCTCCCACAGGGGATCGCGCGTGGCGATCTGCGGGATGCTTCGCGCGCCGTAGTCCCGCTGCGGCAGCCACTCGAGCGTGCCGGCGTTCCAGGGATTGCCGTGGTCCTTCTCCGGCCGCCGGAGCGTGCGAAGCGCATCGACGATGAACACGAGCACGCCGACGGCAAAGGCGAAGGCCGCAACAGTCGACAGCAGGTTGAGCGCGTTCCACCCCATGTCGCCCGGGTAGGTGTAGACACGCCGCGGCATGCCCAGCAAGCCGGTGATGTGCATCGGAAAGAACGTCAGGTTGAACCCGCCGAACATCAGCCCGAAAGCCCAGCGTCCCCAGCGCTCGGAGAGCCGATGGCCGTTGAACACCGGCGCCCAGTAATAGAAGCCGGCGAACACCGGGAACACCATGCCGCCGATCAGCACGTAGTGCAGATGCGCGACGATGAAGTAGCTGTCGTGCGCCTGCCAGTCGAACGGCAGCACGGCCACCATCACGCCGGTGAGTCCGCCCAGCACGAAGATGAAGTGGAAGCCCAGCAGGAACAAGGTCGGCGTGGTGAGCGTCACGCGCCCTCGCCAGAACGTGGCGATCCACGAGAAGACCTGCATGCCGCTGGGAATCGCCACGATGAAACTGGCCGCCGACACCACCATCATGGAGATGCCGCCCAACCCGGCCGTGAACATGTGATGCGCCCAGAGTGCAAAGCTCACCAGGCCCACGCCCACCAGCGCAGCGACGATGCCGCGGTACGCGACGAGCGGAGTGCCCGCCAGGGTGGGCACCATCATCGACACCATGCCGGCCGCGGGCAGGAAGATGATGTAAACCTCGGGATGGCCGAAAAACCAGAAGAGGTGCTGCCAAAGTAGCGGGTCGCCGCCGCGCTGCGGAATGAAAAAGGGCCAATCGAAGGCGCGTTCCAGCTCCAGCAGCGTGGTCGCCGCGATGATCGCCGGGAAAGCGAACACGATCATCAGCGCGCTCACCAGCATGGCCCACGCGAAGATGGGCATCTTCGCCAGCGTCATGCCCGGGGCGCGGGTGAAGAGGATGCCGATGATCAACTCGATCGCGCCCGCGATGGCGGAAATCTCGATGAAGCCGATCCCCAGCAGCCACCAGTCGGCGCCCCGCCCGGGCGAGTACTCCTTGCCCGTGAGCGGCGGATACATGAACCACCCGCCGTCCGGCGACTGCCCGAAGAAAAGCGTGCAGAAGAACGCGAGGCCGCCGATGGCGTAGGCCCAGAAAGCGTAGGCCGACAAACGGGGAAACGGCAGGTCGCGGGCGCCCAGCATGCCGGGCAGCAGGTACACCGCCACGGCTTCGACGATCGGCACTGCGAACAGGAACATCATCACGGTGCCATGCATCGTGAAGAGCTGGTTGTAGGTTTTCGCATCGACCAGCGCGTTGTCGGGCACGGCCAGTTGCGTGCGCATCACCAGCGCGAGAATGCCCGCCAGCACGAAGAACAGCATCGCGGTCGCGATGTAGAAAACGCCGATGTGCGTGTTGTTGACAGCCGACAGCAGGCGCCAGCCTTTCGGCGATTTCCACGCGCGCTCGAGCGCCTCGCGTTCGCCCTCCGGTCGCGGCAAGCTGCTGGGCATGTTCATCGAAGTTCTCCCAGCCAGTCGGCGATGGATTGCAGTGTCTCCGCATCCATGCGGCCTTCCGAGGACGGCATCCGCGCCCCGGGCTTGAGTTGCTGCGTGTGCGCGACCCACGCGGTGCGCTGCGTCGGGTCGTTGGGGACAGTGCCGGCCCCGAGGTACATGCGGCCGCCGACATGCGTCAGGTCTGGGCCGAGCCGGCTCTCCTCGCTCACGCCGCGCACCGTGTGGCATGCGTTGCAGCGGTTCGCCACGAAAGCCGCGCGGCCGCGTTCGAGCGCGGCACTGGCCGGCGCAACGGCGGGCAAAGCCTGCGCCGCGAGCCAGCGGTCGAATTCATCCGGCGGCACCGCGACCACGTGGAGTCCCATGCGTGCGTGCTGTTCGCCGCAGTACTCCGCGCACTGGCCACGCCACACGCCTGGTCGATCGGCCTGTAGTCGCAAGTGCTGGACGCGACCGGGCACCGCGTCCATCTTCCCGCCAAGGGCGGGCACCCAGAAGCTGTGGATCACGTCGGCGCTGCTCAGTCCGAAGTAGACCGGTCGCCCTGCGGGAATCCGGATCTCATTCGCCGTCACGATTTCCGCGCCGGTGGCCGGGTCGCGGTACCGCACTTCCCACCACCACATGCGCGCGGTGATGCCGACGATCAGCGCGTCTTTCGGCGGCGCCTCGCGCCATGGCGGCTTGTGCCATTCGCTGTAGACGAAGAGCGCCAACAGCACCACCGTCGGGAAGACCACCCCGCCGCCGATCACCCAATGCCGTGCATTGACCGTCCCCTCGCGCCGGCGAAGCGACATCCAGAGCAGGGCCATCACGCCCAGGAAGATGACCGTGGCGCCGACGGTCAGGACCGTGCTCACCCCCAATATCGTCTCGGCCACCGGCCCGCCGACATGCAGCGCGGATTGCGAGTTCGTGTTCATTCGAGGGACAGCAGGTAGGACGCGATGGCGCGCGCGTCGGCTTCGGAGACGCCCATCGACGGCATCGCCGTGCCCGGCACCAGGGTCGATGGCGCGACGATCCAGCGCGCGAGCATCTCGGGCCCGTTCGGCACGTGCCCGGCGATGTAGCTCCTGCGGCCGAACGCAGAAAGCGGTGGACCCGCGACACCGCGCGCCGCTTCGATGCCCGGAATGGCATGGCAACTGCCGCATTGATACTGGGCGAGCAGTTTCCTGCCGTTTTCCACCTGTGCCGAAGTCGCCCCTGCGTGCGGCAGCGGCCGCTCGGCCACATCGCAGCCGGCTGCGCCGAGCCCCGCAACCAACGCGGCGAGAAGGACAGGACGACAACAGGTGCCGGTGAACAAATGCATCGCCGGATTCTCCGGCGCTGAACGCGCTTTGCGCCGACAGGGATGCGCCCTCGTGCGTCGGACAATGGCGCCAAACATGGGCACCACCAAGACCATCCTGCTGACGACCACTGCGCTCGCGCTGGGCGCCGCGTGCGTGGCGGGTGCCATGGTCTATGGGGGCCTCTACAACGTCGCGTCGACAACGCAGCACACGCAGATCGTCTATTCGGTGCTGGAGCGGGCCATGCGCCAGTCGGTTCGCTTGCGTGCGCGTGACATCGAGCCGCCCGCGCTCGGTGATGAGCGCCAGCTGGTGCGCGGCGCGGGGGTGTTCCAGGACAAGTGCGTGCAGTGCCATGGCGCGCCGGGCGTGGCGCAAGCGGACATCGGCAAGAGCATGCAGCCGGTGCCGGGCCCACTGGTGGACGCGAGCCAGCGCTGGCGGCCGCGCGAGCTCTACTGGCTCACGCGCCACGGCATCAAGATGAGCGGAATGCCGGCGTGGGAGTTTCATCTCTCCGATGAAGAGTTGTGGTCCGTGGTGGCTTTCCTCGGACGGTTGCCGCAACTCTCCCCGCAGCAGTACACCCAACTCGCCGCCCTTGAGCGCCTGCCCTCGACCGAAGCTCAGAACCGCGCCATGCCAGCGGTCGATGCGATACGCGGCAAGCGCGCGCTCTACCAGTACGCCTGCAACGCTTGCCACACCATCCCGGGCGTGACCGGTTCGGCACCGAACGTCGGGCCGCCGCTGGACGGCATGGCCAGGCGCCAGGTGATCGGCGGCAAACTCGCGAACACACCGGAGAACATGGTGCGGTGGCTGCGGCACACCCGCGAAATCGATCCGTTGACTGCGATGCCGGACATGGGCGTCAACGAGCGCGACGCCCGCGACATCGCCGCCTACCTCTCGACGCTCGACTGACCCTCAGCCCCCCTGCGCTGCCGGCCGAGCGCGGCGGCCAGGTATGGCGCTGTGCGGCTGCCTCCAGCAGCAGCGACCGTTTCCGGAGCGCCGCTGGCCACCAACCGACCTCCCTCCCCGCCTGCGCCGGGCCCCATGTCGATGACCCAATCCGCCGCGGCCATGACGCGCGTGTCGTGCTCGACCACGATGACCGTATTGCCCGCCTGCACGAGTCCATCGAGCTGGACGAGCAGCCGGTCTACGTCGGCCGGGTGCAGCCCCGTCGTCGGCTCGTCGAGCACGTACAGAGTGGTGCCGCGTTGCGGACGCTGGAGTTCGGTCGCGAGCTTGATGCGCTGCGCTTCGCCGCCCGACAGTTCGGTGGCAGGCTGGCCGAGCCGAAGGTAGCCCAGCCCGATGTCGCGCAAGAGCTCCAGCGGGCGGCGGATCGCGGCTTCGCCTTCGAAGAACGCGCCGGCCGCGTCCACGGTCATCCCGAGCACTTCGGCGATCGATCGGCCCTGCCAGAGGATCCGCAACGTGTCTTCGTTGTAGCGTGCGCCATGGCAGGTCGGGCACGGCGCGAAGACGCTCGGCATGAACAGCATCTCGACACTGACGAAGCCCTCGCCTTCGCAGGTGGCGCAGCGCCCCTTGGCGACGTTGAACGAAAAGCGGCCTGCGTCGTAGCGATGCTTCTTCGCCGCCGGCGTGGCGGCGAAGAGTTGGCGGATGCCGTCGAACAGGCCGGTGTACGTGGCGAGATTGGAGCGCGGTGTGCGGCCGATCGGTTTCTGATCGACGACCACGAGACGCCGGATGCCTGCCATCCCGCCGACGAGTCGACCTCCAGTCACGGCCTCGGGCGCTGTCTGGCCGTCTTCGTCTTCCGCGCGAGCCTCCACGTCCTGCCCCAGGTGCGCGGCCACCAGGTCCACCAGCGCCTGGCCCACGAGGCTCGACTTGCCGGAGCCCGACACACCCGTCACCACGGTCAATGCGCCGAGCGGGAACGCCACGTCGATGCCAGCCAGGTTGTTGCGCGTGACACCTCCCAGCCGCAACCAGGCGCCATCGGCGTCCGGTGTTGGACGCCGCGGCGCGCTCGGCACCGCAGCCGTGCCGAACAGGTAGCGCGCCGTCTGCGACAACGTGACCGTCGCGAGCCCCTCCGGCGGCCCGCTGTAGAGCACCTGACCCCCCTGCTCGCCGGCGCCAGGGCCCACGTCGACCAGCCAGTCGGCGCGGCGCATCACCTCGAGGTCGTGCTCCACGATGAAGAGCGTGTTGCCCGACGCCTTGAGCTGATCGAACGCCGAGTACAGCGCGTCCGCGTCGGCAGGATGCAGGCCGGCCGACGGCTCGTCGAGCACATAGACAACACCAAAAAGATTGGAGCGGATCTGCGTGGCCAGCCGCAGCCGCTGCATTTCACCGGGCGAAAGGGTCGGCGTACTGCGGTCCAGCGAGAGATACCCCAGGCCAAGACCCGTCAAGGTCTCCACGCGGTGCAGCACCTCGGTGGCGATCCGCTGCGCGGCGATGCGTTTTTCGGGCGACAGGTCGGGCGTACGACGGACGTCGGGAGATGCAGCATGCGCAGAACCACCCGCAGCCACGCGCCGCGACGTGTCGGCGTTTCGCTCCGCGGCGCTGCGCGTCCCGGTCGCGGTCGATGCCCCCAATTGATCATCTGCAGCCGGTCGAAGGACCGCCTCCAGCCGCTGCAACGGCAGCCTGGAGAGTTCGCCGATGTCGAGGCCGGCAAAGGTCACCGACAGGGCCTCGCGCTTGAGCCGCTTGCCGTCGCACACCGGGCACACGCTGCCCTTCATGAAGCGCGAGACCCGCTTCTTCATCTGCGCGCTTTGCGTGGTCGCGAAGGTGGTGAGCACGTATTTGCGCGCACCGCTGAAGGTGCCCTGGTAGCTTGGCTCCAGCTTGCGCCTGAGCGCCTCGCGCGTCTCGGCGGGCGTGAAGCCGGCATACACCGGAACGGTGGGTTGTTCGTCGGTGTAGAGGATCCAGTCGCGCGTCTTCTTCGGCAATTTGTGCCAGGGTTTGTCGACATCGTGGCCGAGCGTGACCAGGATGTCGCGCAGGTTCTGTCCATGCCAGGCGGGCGGCCAGGCCGCCACGGCGCGCTCGCGGATCGTGAGCGAGGGGTCCGGCACCAGCAGGTCTTCGGTCACTTCGAACACATGGCCCAGGCCGTGGCATCGCGGACATGCGCCCTGCGGCGTGTTGGGTGAGAAGTCCTCCGCGAACAGCATCGGCTGATGGTCCGGATAACTGCCGGCGCGCGAATAGAGCATCCTCAGCAAGCTCGAGAGCGTGGTGACGCTGCCGACCGAAGAGCGCGTGCTGGGCGTGCCGCGCTGCTGCTGCAGCGCGACCGCAGGCGGCAGACCCTCGATGCTGTCGACCGCCGGCACGCCGACCTGGTCCATCAGGCGGCGCGCGTACGGCGCAACCGATTCGAGGTAGCGGCGCTGGGCTTCGGCATACAGCGTGCCGAAGGCGAGCGAGGACTTGCCCGAACCGGACACGCCCGTGAATACGACCAGCGCATCCCGCGGCAAGTCCACGTCGACGTTCTGCAGGTTGTGTTCGCGCGCGCCGCGCACATGGACGAAACCGTCGCGATCAGCCCTCTGACTCACGGCGCGCTTCCGGGTTTGACGATGCCAAGGCAATCACGATGACGGTCCCATGCAGGGCGGTGCCGACCTGCAAAAACACGCAAGCTTAGGTTCGCGTACCGGGCGCGCAGTGGGAGAGTCGCGGAGCGCCATGTGGGACAAGCGCCCCCGCCGTCGCGTCAGCCCGTGGAGTCGGCAGCAGGTTGCCTGACCGACTGCAGCACCGAGGCGATGTCGTCCGAGTTGAAGGGCTTGGCGAGCCACAGCGCACGCGGGATGTGGACGTCCGGTTGCGCCATGCCGCTCGCAAAAACGACGCGCATCCCGGGCTGCAACCCGATGGCCTGCTGCGCGAGCGCCTGGCCCGACAAGCCCGGCAGGCTCAGATCGGTCATCAACACGTCGAACGAAGCCTCGGCCAGCGCCTGCAACGCGAGCTCGGCGCTGGCCACGCCTGTCGGGCGGTGCCCGAGGTACTCGATCAGTTCCAGCGTCGACGCCAGCGCCGCCGCGTTGTCTTCCACCACCAGCACACGCAGCGACGCCATGTTGCCGCTCTCGCTGTCGCCGGCGAGCTTCTCCGCAACGAATTGCCGGACCTCCTCCTGCAGCCCGTCGGCGTGCTGGCGGTTGCTCAGGATGTGGCGGACTTTGCGCGCCAGCTCCTCGCGCGGATAGGGCTTGCTCAGCAGCGAGACGCCCGGATCGAGTCGCCCGCCGTGCACGATCGCGTTCTCGGTGTAGCCCGAAGTGAAAAGCACCTCGATGCCCGGCTGCACCTGCTTGGCGCGGCGCGCGAGTTCCGGACTGCGCAGCGAACCCGGCATCACCACGTCCGTGAAGAGCAGATCGATCGGCACGCCGCTTTCGACGACGGCGAGTGCACTCGCGGCGTCCGGTGCCTTGAGCACCTTGTAGCCAAGTTCCGAGAGCAGCTCGACCACCGTCTCGCGCACCTGGGCATCGTCCTCGACCACGAGGATGGTCTCGGTGCCGCCGATCGACGGGACGAGCGCGAGCGGCTCGGCCGGCACCTCGACCTCGAACGAACGCGGCAGGTACATGCGCACCGTGGTGCCGTGGCCGGGCTCGCTGTAGACCTTCAGGTGGCCGCCGCTCTGCTTGACGAAGCCGTAGACCATCGACAAACCGAGCCCCGTGCCGCGCCCCTCCGGCTTCGTCGTGAAGAAAGGCTCGAACACCTTCTGCACGATGTCCTCGGTCATGCCACAGCCGGTGTCGGAGATGGCAATCATCACGTACTGGCCGGCACTGACCTCCGAATGGCCCAACGCATAGGTGTCGTCCAGGCTCGCGTTGCCGGATTCGATGGTGAGCTTGCCCTGCCCTTCCATCGCATCGCGCGCATTGATAGCCAGGTTGAGCAGCGCGTTCTCCAGGAAGTTGCGGTCGACCAGCGTGTTCCAGACGCCGCCGGCGACCACCGTCTCCAGCTCGATCGTCTCGCCCAGGGCACGCCGCAGCATGTCGTCGAGGTCGCGCAGCAACCGGCCCACGTTGAGAGCGACCGGCTGCAGCGGCTGTTTGCGCGCGAACGCGAGCAGGTGCGAGGCGAGCTTGGCGCCGCGGTCGACACCCGACAGCGCAGCGGTCACGCGCCGCAGGTTGGCCTCGTCCGCGGCGAGCCCACGGCGGAGAAGATGAAGATTGCCGGCGATGACCTGCAGCGCATTGTTGAAGTCGTGCGCGACGCCCCCGGTCAGTTTGCCAAGGGCCTCCATCTTCTGCGACTGCAGCAGCGCTGCCTGCATGGCCAGCTTGTCCGCATCGCTGCGCCGGAGCGCCTCGGTGCGCTTCGTCACGAGCTGCTCGAGCGCGTCGCGGTGGCGCGTGAGTTCGATCTCGGCGCGCCGCTGCTCGGTGATGTCGGTGCCCTGGATGAAGATGCCGGAGACCGTCTTGTCGTCTTCGAGGATCGGCTGATACACGATGTCGATGAAGCGCTCCTCCAGCGGCATCCCCGCGTGGCGCTGCAGCCGCACCGACTGGTTCTGCAGCAGCCGCGCCTCGCCGCTGGCGTACACCGCATCCATGATCTCGAAGAGGCCCTGCCCTTCAACCTCGGGGGTCACCTCGCGCGCGGCGCGGCCGACGACGTCATGCCGCCCGACGATCCGGCAGAAGCTTTCGTTGGCCAGTTCGAACAGATGCTGCGGCCCGCGAACCACCGCGATGAACCCGGGCGCCTGTGCGAACAAACGCCGCAACTGACTCGACTCGGCGTGCAAGGCCTGGTTGCGCTGCTGCACCGATTCCGCACGCTGCAGCACCCGGTTCGACAGCTCCGCCCTCTCGCCCTTGCTGGTCATGCGCAGGCGTTGGAGCTCGGTCACGTCTTCGGTGTGCTGCAGGACGTACTTGAGCTTGCCCTCGGCGTCGAACAACGGCGTGTGCGTGGCGCTCCAGAAACGCTCCTCGAACTTCTTGCCCTCCGGCGTGTCGAGCGTGATGCCGTAGCGGATCAATGGCAGCTCGTCCCTCAGCTGCGTCTGAACCACCCGGTCGAGCGACGCCCTGAGCATCACCTCGTTGGCAGGGTCATCGCTCGGGAATGCATCGAACATCGACCGGTCGACGATGTCCGGCAGCGCACGGCCGGTCACGGCGAGATAGGCATCGTTGGCACCGACGATCACGAATGTGGGCGACATCACCACGTACGGATTCGGCGACGCATGGAAAAGACTTGCGAAATTGAGTTGGTTCAAGGGTGACCAGTGCAGATCGGGGGATTGCCGAAATTTTACGCACTGTGTACTGCTCAAGCGTGCGAGTGCTCGAGCATTGCGCTGGTGGCTGAGGTCCGCTGCGGGTCGTCCTCGTTGGCGGCTCAGTCCTCCAGCCGCCCAAGGGCAGCACTTGCCGCGAAGAATGGGATGGAAGCGTTTCCATCTCAAAGCGTCACTTTCCATCCATGCCCTTCAGGGTTTCCACTGTAGAAACGTTTCCATCTGATGCGCACACTGAGCGAATGACCGAAACACTCGCTCGTCCTCTTGCTGCATCGAAACGGCTCCCACTTCGCCCACCGCCTTACGAGCCGGAAGTGGCCGCAGCGGTCCAGAGCACGGCCTTCAAGGGGCTTTCGCCGCTGAACCTGCGACTGGCGCTTGCCAACCATCCGAAGCTCGGTCCGGCCTTCCAGGCGATGGCGCACGTGGTGCTTTTCCAGTGCGCGCTGCCCGAGCGGGACCGCGAGATCGCCATCATCCGGACCGGTGCACTCACGCGATCGGAGTACGAGTGGGGTATGCACGTGAGCATCTACGCCGGCAAATGCGGACTCAGCGACCGACAGGTCGAGGAATTGACGCGAAGCGCCGCTTGGGAAGCGATGACGCCATCGCTGTGGAGCGACACCGATCGCCTGATCGTGCGCATGGTGGACGAGCTCCACAACCACTCCACCGTGTCCGACACGACGTGGCGGGAGCTCAGCGCGGCGTGGCCGCAAGACCAGGTCATCGAGCTGATTTTTGCGTCGAGCTTCTATCACATGGCAGCGTTTTTCCTTAACGCGGCGGCCGTGCCGCTCGAGGAAGGCTCGGCGCGATTCGTCAGCCCCATGGTGCAGGCGGACGTGACCGCATGAAGGCCAAGATCACCATCCGCGAGGTGGCCAAGGCGGCGGGCGTGGCCGTCGGCACCGCATCGCGCGCGCTCAATCGCAGCGGACGGGTCAGCGAACAGGCGATCGCCGCCGTCACGCGCGCAGCGCGGGAACTCGGCTACACGCCCGACGCCGTCGCACAGAGCATGCGAACCCGCTCCACGGGCGTGGTGGGGCTGCTGGTGTCCGATCTCGCCAACCCGCTCTACGCCCGCATCATCACGGCCGTCGAGTCGCGCCTGCTGACCGCGGGCTACGCGCTGCTCGTGGCGAGCACCCACAACGACGGTCTCCGCGAAAAGACGCTGGTCGACCTGTTCCGCCGCCGCCGCGTGGACGGGCTCATCCTCGGCCCCTGCCAGGAGGAGAGCCCCGCCTACCTCGACCTCCTCGCCGCCGACGGACCTGTGGTCGCGCTGGACCGCGACTTCCAGGGCGACAACGCCGGCGTGCACGTGGACCATCACCACGGCTCACTGCAAGCCACGCGCTATCTCCTTAACCTGGGCCACACCCGCATCGCCCTGATGACACCGGGCAGCGTGTTGCGCCCGGGCCGTGAGCGTATTGCTGGCTACAGGGACGCCTTCGCCGAGCGCGGCCTGCAGCCCGACCCCAAACTGGTTCGCGCCGAGAGATCCGCGATGGACTTCGCGTTCAGCGAAGCACTCTCGCTGCTCGGATCGCCATCGGCGCCCACGGCCTTCATGTGCCTGGGCACGCGCATCCTGTCGGGTGTGTTGCAGGCGCTGCGGCATTCCGGCCGCACGGCCCCCGACGATGTGAGCGTGCTGAGCATCGGCGACACCGACCTCTCGCAACTCTTCAGCCCGGCAATCACCTCGCTCACCTGGGACCTCGAAGCAGTGGGAACGGCCGTGGCCGAACTGCTGCTGCGACGTCTGGACCGTGCCGCAGCGCTGGAGCCGGAACGCATCCTGCTCACGACGCAGATGGTGCTTCGCGAATCCTGCGGCCCGATGGCGCGCGCGGGCGCGCCGCTCCCTAGCCCGCGCAGGCGCCGGACCGCATGACCGGCCGGCTCCGCAACAAGGTGGTGCTGGTCGTCGGCGCAGGATCGATCGGGCAGGACATCAGCAACGGCGCAGCGTGCGCCGTGACCTTTGCGCGCGAAGGCGCGACGGTGGTGTGCGCCGACCGCTCCCTTGCGGCAGCGAACGACTCGGTGCGGCGCATCGAGGACATCGGCGGGATCGCCGAGCCCTTCGAGGCCGACGTGCGCAATGCGGAACAGATCAGGGCGCTGGTCGAACACAGCCTCATGCGTTTCGGCCGGATCGACGTGCTGCATCACAACGTGGGCGTCGAGGAGTTCGGAGAGCTCGTGGACGTTACCGAGGAATCTTGGGACCGCGTCCACGCGATCAACCTGAAGGGCCCAATGCTGACCGCGCGAGAGGTGGTGCCGCACATGATTCGCCAGGGCGGCGGCTCCATCATCAACATCTCGTCGATCGCGAGCCGCAAGTGGAGCCCGATGCAGTTCCTGTCGTACAGCACGTCCAAGGCCGCGCTCAACCACATGACGCGCGTGGTGGCCCGGCAATACGCAGGGCACCAAGTTCGCTGCAACGTGATCGTCCCCGGCCTGATCGACACGCCGCATGCCGCGGCGCTGTTCACCGACGACGCGGCCCGCGAAGCCGGCCAGCTGGCACGCAACGCGCGCTGCCCGATGGGGCGGCAGGGTTCGGCATGGGATGTCGCCAACGCCGCCCTCTTCCTCGCATCCGACGAATCGAGCTACGTCACCGGGCTCGAGCTCGTGGTCGATGGCGGGCTCTCGCTCTAGTCCTTTCACCGAACAACCAGGAGACAACACCATGCGCAAGCTGTTCACGGCCGTGCTCGCCGGCCTCGCGTTGACCGCCCAGGCGCAAGCCCAAGGCACCGGCGACTATCCCACGCGGCCCATCCGCTTCGTCCTGATCTCGGCCGCCGGCAGTGGCGGCGACACGCTCGGCCGGCTGCTGGCCGACCGGATGGCGCCGCTCATCAAGGGCACCTTCGTGGTCGACAACAAGCCCGGCGCCAGCGGCGCGATCGCGACCTCCGACATCGCGCGCGCCGCGCCGGACGGCTACACGATCGGCATCGGCGGGGCGACCACCCATGTGCTGCTGCCGGCCAGCAACCCGAAGCTTTCCTACGACTCGGTGAAAGACTTCGCGCCCATCGGGCAGGTGGGCACCGCATCCATCCTGCTGATCGCGACGAACGACTTTCCGGCCAACAACGTCAAGGAACTGGTGGCGCTCTCGAAGAAGGCCCCGGGCAGCGTGCAGTACGCGAGCTGGGGCATCGCCTCGACCGGCCACTTCTGCGGCGAGCTGTTGAACCTGCGCACGCAGGCGCAGATGAGCCACATCCCCTACAAGTCGGTGGTCCAGATCCAGACCGACATGCTCGGCGGCCACATCAAGCTGGCCTATGTCGACATGGCTTCCGGTTCACCCATGGTGAAGTCGGGCAAGGTCAAGGCCATCACCGCCTGCACCTCGCGCTCGCCCAGCCTGCCCGACGTGGCGAGCTACGACGACGAAGGCATCGACTTCGCCGGCAAGCGGATGGGCGCGCTGCGCTGGGCACTCTATGCACCGGCCGCCACGCCCAAGCCGATCGTCGACAAGCTCTCCGCCGCGCTCAAGCAGGTGGTCGAGATGCCGGACGTCAAGGCACGCCTGCTGGACCTCGGCATCACCTCGGCCTTCGTGGGTGGCGACGAACTGCGCACCATGACGCAGGCCGACATCGAAAGCTGGAAACAGATCGCCAAGGCGGCGAACATCACCAATGAATGACGGCATGACGCCCCCCCTGCTGCAGGGCCGCGTGGCGCTGATCACCGGCGCGTCGCGCGCCCGCGGCATCGGGCTGGCGACCGCCCGGATGTTCGCGCAGCATGGCGCGCGCGTGGCGCTGCTCGACCTGGACGAGGGCGAGGCCGTCGCAGCCGCCGCCAGCCTGGGGCCGGCGCATCTGGGCGTTGGTGCCGACGTCCGGGACGAACGCGCCTGCAGGCAAGCCGTGGCACGCGTGATCGAGGCCGCGGGCCGTATCGACGTGCTGGTCAACAACGCGGCCGTCACGCAAAAGCGCGGCGTCCTGGACGTGACCGCCGAAGACTTCGAGCAGGTGGTGTCGATCGCGTTGCGTGGCACCTTCCAGATGTCGCAGTGCGTGGTGCCGTCGATGAAGGCACAGGGCCGCGGCGCAATCATCAACATCTCGTCGATGTCGGCGCAACAGGGCGGGGGCGTGTTCGGCGGCAGCCACTACTGCGCCGCCAAGGCGGGCGTGCTCGGCTTCACGCGCGCACTGGCCCGCGAGCTCGGGCCGTCGGGCATTCGTGCCAATGCGATCACCCCCGGACTCATCCTGACCGACTTCTCGCGCGGCGGCACTTCCGACGAAGCCAAGCACGCGCTCGGAGAGACGTTTCCGATCGGACGCGTGGGCACTCCTGACGACATCGCCGGCGCTTGCCTCTATCTCGCTTCCGACCTCTCGGCCTTCGTGACCGGCGCGACCCTCGACGTCAACGGCGGCGCGTACATGCGCTGAACATTTCCAAGGAGTTCATTCATGAGTTTGTTGCTGGGCGGCGCACGCCAGGTCGGTTATGTGGTGCACGACATCGAGAAAGCGATGGCCCACTGGGTCCGCACGCTCGGCGTCGGCCCCTGGTTCTACAAGGAAGAAGTCGGGACCACCGAGTTCAACTATTACGGGCGCCCGTCGCGCCTGCCGCGTCTGTCGATCGCACTGGCCAACTCCGGCGACTTGCAGATCGAACTGATCCAGCAACGCGACGACGCACCTTCGCTCTATCTCGACTCGCTCCGACGCGGCGGCGAAGGCGCCCAGCACGTGGCCTACTGGACCGACGACGGCTTCGACGAGGCGGTCCGCCACTTGCTCGAGGTCGGCTACGTCGAGGGGCACAGCGGCCGCATGGGCTCGCGCGGCCGCTTCGCGTACTTCGTGCATCCCGACCTGCCGAGCGGCATGTTCGAAGTCTCGGAGATGGCCGGGGGCAAGGGTGACTACTTCCGCGAAATCCGGCGAGCGGCCGATGCCTGGGACGGCAAGGACCCAATCCGCCGCATCGGCGCGGCGGGCTCACCCGGTCCGACGCCACGACCCTGACCGACCGACAGGCACCAAATACCGTCGGTGCAGTCTTACAACAAAAGTACCCATTTCACTCGTCAAGACGCGCAGAACGCGACTAATCTCACGGTTTTCCCCGTTTCGGTGTCAGTCCCTGAGTGAACATGAACAGTACTTTCGCATTCGTTTCCCAAAACAACATCCCCGCTTCTTCCGCCCGTCTCCCCAAGGCGTCCTCTCCCTCCCCCCATTTCTCCAGATCCACTGCGGCCTTCGCCGGCAACGCCATTGCCATTGCGGCGGTACTCGCTCTTTCGGCGTTGTCTTCGGGCCATGCGCACGCGCAAAGCACCATCGCCTCGGGCGGGGGCAACGGCAGCCTCGCAGCCATCGATGAAGGCCAGGGCGGCGCAGGCGGGCTTGCCGGCGGCGGCGGCGGCGGCGCCGGCGGCTACTCCACGCAGCCGAGGGATGGCCGCGGTGGAGACGGTGGCTCAGGCGCTCAACCCGGAACGCCCGCTCAGCGTGGCGCTGATGGCCAGAACAGTGTGAATTCCACCGGCACCGGTGCTGCCGGCGGGCCAGCCGGCAGTTCCGACCTGAGCGCCGGTGGTGGCGGCGGTGGCGGTGGCGCGCTGGGAACAGCGAACGGCAACCCGGGCGGTGCCGGCGGCACGGGCTCGGTCAGCAACGCGGGCTCCTCCACTCTCGGCGGCGACGTCACCGGCACGGCCGGCGGCAACTCCCAGTTTGGTCCAGGCTACGGCGGCGGCGGCGGTGGTGGTGGCGGCGGGCTGGTGCTGACGGCACCCGGCGCGACGATCGACACCGCAGGTCGCACCGTGTCCGGCGGTGCAGGTGGCACCTCACTGGTCGATGGCGCGGGCGGCGGCGGCGCCGGACTCGTGCTGGTCGATGGCGGCAGCATCACGAATGGAACCGGTCACATCAGTGGCGGAGCCGGTGGCATCGGCTACGCCGGCGGTCAAGGCGGCACGGCGGTTTTCCTGTACCGGGGCGGCACGCTCGCGAATGGCACCACGGGCGTGCTGACGGGCGGCAACGGCGGTTCGGGCGGCACCACCAACTTCCCACCTGACACCGGTCGTGGCGGCATCGGCGGCGACGCGGTGCGCAGCAACGGCGGGCAGATCACCAATGCCGGCACGGCCCAAGGCGGCAGCGGCGGCGTGGCCACGATTGCCGGGAACGGCGGCAACGGCATCGTTGCAAGCGGCACTGCGACGGTCACCAACACCACCACAGGCCAGATCCTCGGCGGTGCGGGCGGCGCGATCAGCGGCGCGGAATCCGGGTCGACGGCCGGTCGCGGCGGCAATGGCGTCGTGCTGCTGGATGCCGGCGCGACGATTGTGAACAACGGTACCGTGGCGGGCGGAAATGCCGGCAACGCACAGGGCGGCGCGGGTTCGTCCGGCGGCGTCGGCGTCGCCGGTTCGGCAGCGGGGGGCAACACCGTGATCAACAGCGGACGCATCTCGGGCGGCCTCGACAGCAATGCAGTGCGCGCCAACGCGGTGGACTTGCGCGGTTCGGGCAACACGCTGGAATTGCATTCGGGCGGCGCCTTCGACGGGAACGTCGTCGTGGCACCGGGCGGCACGGGCAACCAGCTGGTGCTGGGCGGCAACGCCACGACCGACAGCTTCAATGTGGGATCGCTCGGCACGGCCTACCAGGGCTTCGACGGTTTCCGCAAGAGCGGCAGCAGCGTCTGGACCCTGAGCGGCACGCAGGCCGGCGTCACCCCCTGGACGGTCGATGGCGGCGTGCTCGCGCTGACGGACAACGCCAATCTGGGCAGCGCCGCCGGCAAGCTCACGCTCAACGACGGCACGCTGCGACTGGCTGCGGATGGCCTGCACATCGCCAATGCCGTGACGCTCGGGTCCGGCCAGCCTGTGGTCGACACCGGCGCATTCACCGGCACCCTCGCCGGTGCGGTCGACGGCAGCGGCTTGCTCACCAAGACCGGCACGGGCACGCTGGTGCTGACCGGCAACAACACCTACACCGGCACCACCAGCGTCGGCCAGGGCACGCTGCGTGCCGGAGCCGCAAATCGCTTGAGCGCTGCTTCGGCACACTCCGTGGCTGCCGGAGCCACGCTCGACACGGGCGGCTTTAACCAGACGGTCGCATCGCTGACCAACAGCGGCACGGTGTCGCTGCTGAGCACCGCGCCGGGCAGCACGCTGACCGTGAAGGGCGCCTACGTCGGCAACGGCGGCGTACTCCGCCTTGGCACCGCGCTCGGCGGCAACGGCAGCGCGACCGATCGCCTGCTGCTCGATGGCGGCAGCGCCAGCGGCAGCACCACCGTGCAAGTGACCAACCTCGGCGGCCTCGGCGCCCAGACCACCGGCAACGGTATCGAAGTCGTGGCAGCGCGCAACGGCGCGACCTCGACCGCGACCGCCTTCACGCTCGCCAACGGACACGTCGATGCGGGTGCCTATGCGTACACGCTGCATGGCGCCGACCAGAGCTGGTACCTGCGCTCCGACACTGGCGCGGTCACCCCAGGCACCCCCGGCGTGCCGGGAGCGACACCGGTGGTGCCAAGCGTTGCCACGCCGACGTACCGCACCGAGGTGCCGCTCTTCGCGGCGTTGCCGCAACAGCTGCGCAAGGCCGATCTCGGCATGATGGGCAACCTGCACCAGCGCATCGGCGACGAGCCGGTGGGCGGCACGGCCGCACGTGACGGCGCACGCAACGCTTGGGGCCGCGTGATCTCCACAGACATCGACGTTCGCCAGCAAGGCACCGTGTCCCCTGCGAGCAAGGGCCGCGTCGAAGGCTTCCAGGTCGGCACCGATCTGTTTGCCAATGCCAACTGGCGCGCCGGCGTCTACGTCGGCCAGCTCAACGGCGACGTGCAGACCAGCGGATTCGCCAACGGTGTCTGGGGCAACGCAGGCAGCAACGACCTGCGCTCGCGCTACCTCGGCGCGTACGTCACCTGGGTCAACGGCAGCGGTTTCTATGCCGACGCCGTGCTGCAAGGCGGCGATCACCGCTACACGCTGCGCCCGCAGGGCAATGCGTCGGTCACCGGCAAGGGCGACAGCCTGCTCGCGTCGATCGAGGTGGGCCAGGCCTTTGCGCTCGGCCAGGGCTGGACGATCGAGCCGCAGCTGCAGCTGATCCATCAACGCGTGGACCTCGACGACGCGTTCATCTCGGGTGCGCGCGTGCAACAGAATGCCGACAGCGGCTGGATCGTGCGGGCGGGCGCACGCATCAAGGGCGAGTACAGCACCTCGATGGGCGCACTGCAGCCTTACGGCCGCATCAACCTCTACCGCGCCACCAGCGGCACCGACATCTCGCGCTTCGTCGGCCCGGCGGGCACCACGGACATCGCAACGCGCACCGGCGGCAGCTGGGGCGAGGCCGCGGCCGGTGCGACGCTGGCCGTGAGCCAGACCTGGAGCGTCTACGGTGAGATCGGCCGGCTGTTCGCGATGGGCGGCGATGCGCGCGTGAAGAGTGGCCTGCAAGGCTCGCTCGGCGTGAAGGCCCGCTGGTAATCCAGCCGTGGCAATGCACCTACGCGGCGTGGTCGAGATGCCTCACAGATGCACGGGCCGGTTTGCGGCACAGTGTCTGCACGCCTGCGCAGTGCAAGCTTCACAAAGGAAAACTCATGAACGACTTCGACAAATCCCCGGGACAGCTCGCTGACGAGGCAGTGGACGCTGGACGCACGTACGCCAAAGATGCGGTCAACGCCACTGGCAAGAAGATCGACGACGTGAAGTGGCAGTTCAGCCAGAGCACCGATTTCCTGACCAAGGCGATCCATGACGAGCCCGTCAAGGCTGTCGTGGTGACCGCGGTCATCAGCTCGGTGCTGACCGCGCTCGTGATCGCCGCGGTGCGCGGCGAAGACCGCTATTTCTGAGCGGTAACGTGATCCATCCGATCTTCATGACGGCCCTGCGCCGTCCAGAATTGCTGTTCAACCATTTCGCGAACTACGCGGAACTGGTGAAGGCCGAGGTCGCCTCCATCGGCACCTCGCTGGCCATTCGCGCTGCTTGCGCGGCCCTTGCGGTTGTCGCGCTGATGCTGGCCCTCGGGCTCACCGGGGTGGCCGTGATGATGGGCTTCCTCAGCGGTGCCTTTCACTGGGTGCTGGTCATCGTGCCGGGCGTTGCATGGCTGCTGACGCTGATCGCGGCGACGGTGGCGATGCGTTCGACCATGAAGCGCAAGGTCGACGACATGAAAGACGAGGTCGATGCCGACCTCAAGATGATGCGGCTCATCCAGGAAGCAAAAAATGACTGACGCGGTTCAACCCCTCACTGCCAAGGCGAAGCTGGCCCTGTCCCGCGCAGAACTGGTGGCGGCCATGGGCTATGAAGCTCTGGAAAGCGCCACCGATGGCGCGCCCGCCGTGGCACCGCTGCCCAAGCCCGAGCGCCATTCGGCGGCGGCCTCCATCGCGGCCAAGGTGAGCCGCAGCGTGGTGGGCCAGTGGTGGCACCGCCACCCGCTCAACAGCGTGGTGCAGCTCGGTCAGCCTTTCCTGGAAAGTTATGCCGACAAACACCCCGGCAAGCTCATCGCCTACGGTGCCGGGACCGGTGCGCTGTTGTGGGTGCTGAAGCCATGGAAGCTGCTCTCCGCCGCGACGGTGGTCACCTTGGTGCTTCGAAGCTCCAACATCGCCGGCATGGTCGCTGGTGCGGTGGCCAGCGCGAACCGCCCACGCGACCCGCGCACCTGAGCCGAACGGCGCGGCGCCTTTACGGCACCGCGCTGTACGTGTTTTGGCAGTCGGCCCGCCATGCCCTCGGGGACTGCGCCAACCGCCTACGCCCAGCGTAAGTGCGCGACGACAAGGGCAACCCTGCCGCACTGAGACATTGAGTGTTCCAAATCAATTTCAGGAGCACTCACATGGCAACAGACGACGGAAAACTTGGCAACGGCGAACCGAATCGCGATCCTCTGACCGGCGCGCCGGGCGCACACCCGGTAGGCACTGGCGTGGGTGCCACGGGCGGTGCCCTGGCGGGTGCCGCCGCAGGTTCCCTCGCGGGCCCGGTGGGTACGGTGGTCGGCCTCGTTGCAGGCGCGGTGGTCGGCGGCTTGGGTGGCAAGGCTGCCGCCGAGAGCGTGAATCCCACGATGGAAGACGCCTACTGGCGCGAGAACTACGCCAACCAGGACTACGTGGTGGCCGGCCGCCCCTACGACGACTACGGCCCGGCCTACGAGATGGGCTGGACGGGTCGCGCCGAGCGCGGTACCGACTTCAACGCCGTCGAACCCGCGATGGCAACCGAATGGGAAACCCGCCGCGGCAATTCCACGCTTGCGTGGTCCGAAGCACGTCCCGCGACGCTCGCCGCCTGGGACCGCGCCGACGAGACTTACTACGGAAAGCAGGCCAACGGCAGCGACATCGTGAACCACGAAGACCTGTCCAACGATGATGTCGCCGACATCCTCAACGACCTGCTCGAGAACGCACGGGACGGCGAGTACGGCTTTCGCGTGTGTGCGGAACAGGTCGAGACCGCGTCCGCCAAGCAGCTGTTCGCGAGCCGCGCCGAAGGTTGCCGCCAGGCCGCCGAAGAACTGATCCCCCTCATTCGCAGCTACGGTGGCGAACCGGCTTCGGGCGGCACGGCAGCCGGCGCGCTGCACCGCGGGTGGGTGCAGATCAAGGGCACGGTCGGCGCCGACAGCGAACTGTCGATTCTCGAGTCGTGCGAGCGCGGCGAAGACTCCGGCATCGCGCGCTATCGCAAGGCCCTCAAGCAGAGTCTTCCCGCCGACGTGCGCGCAGTGGTGCAGAAGCAGGCCGACGGCGCCCAGCGCAACCATGACCAGATCCGCGACCTGCGCAATGCGGCACGCGAACGCGACTGACCTCGCAGCGCGCTGAACGAAAAAAGGCCCCTCGGGGCCTTTTCCTTTGTCTGCTTCTCAGGGAGGAGGCGCCGTCACGCTCGCCGGCGGCGTGTGCCGCCATGCCGACGGCAAACGGCCATCGAGCCAGTTCATGCGCCAGGCGAGAACGGCGATCGCGCAGGCCAACACCACGACCGCGCCAACGCCGGCCCGGCCATGACGGTCGCGGTACAGGTTGACGGCCACCCGCTCTGCCCCGTGCGGAATGTGCGCCGTCTGGGACAGCATGCCGCCGAGCCGGACGTTGACCTTCATGCGGCCGTTGATCGCCCACCCGCTCGCGTCGAGGATCGGTCCGAGGCTGCGCTGCCGCAGCTTGAGCCACGCGATCAGCATGCTCGGGCCCGAGATGGCGATCACGATGCCGAGGAGCGCGACCGGGATCCACTGCCCCAGGTCGATGAATTTCGCGAAGATGCCGACCATCACGGCGCTGATGCTGCCCATCGCCACGCCGATGGCCGCGACCGTGCCGACATCGATGCGGCCACCGGGCGCCACCGCCACCGGCTTGGCCGCCGCGCCGGCAGCGCCCGCCTTCGCAGGCCCGGTCGCGGTGGTGGCGATCGACTGCAACGCGCCCTGCGCGCTCGCGTCGCTCGCCGCGGCACGCTTGGCGACCTGTTCCTCGATCATCCGGACGAACTTCTTGTAAGGCGAGAAGAAAGCCTGCGCGACGCTGGTCGGGTTCTCGATGAGCTTTGTCACCGTGGCATCCCAGTCACGGCCGTCACGGTCGTAGAACACGCCGTTGCGCCCTGCGAACAGGAAGTCCACGTCGCCGGCGGTGAAAGCCGCGACGATGCTCATCTTCTCGCCCTGCCGGGTGCAATCGCAATACGCCAGGCAGGTCTTGGCAAGCCCCGCAAGCGCTGCATGTTTCGCGGTGTCCTGCACGCGTACCGTGAGCTCGCAGCTGCGGCCGTCGAGGTAAAGCGTGCCGGCCTGGAAGATCGCGCCCTCGCGCCGGTAGAACGCGCGAAACGAAACGAAGTTGTTGAGCAGCACCAGCAGATCCCGCTGCAGGCGCACCATCTTCTCGAGATCGACCAGGCGCGCGTTGTGTGCTTCGACCGCCAGGTCTTCCGCGATCAAGGCCAGCACCGCTTCGCGCGTCTGCAATACATCGGCGATCGCCTCCTGCGACCAGCCCGACAGCGCATTCACGGGGCGTCGAGACAGCCAGCCATCGCAGGCGGCCAAGCGTGTTTTCACCGTTTGCCACTGTTCGTCCGAGAGGCTTTCGATGGGTCCGAGCAGCGGCAGGACGGCGGTGCGCACGAAGGCGTCCAGCGCCGCGGTCCACGCCGGGTTGAGGCTGTGGCCCGAAAGCGGCAACGTGCGCCCCGGCGTCACTGGCGCAAGCGGCAGTTCGGCGATGGCATCCGCGCGCAAATCGAGCGATGCGAGAGACAGGGAGTCGTAGCGCTCGGGCGAAGGATTGAGCGCGATCACGGCCTGGATGTCGTAGGCCGCGACCCGGCAGCGGGCGAAGAAGTCATCGACCTTCGCGCGGACCGCCTGCATGGCTTCGGACGCCGCCTGCGTGCCGGCGCCGAGCGGCATCGCCGCCGTACCCTGCAGCACCGCGTCGGCTTGCCAGGCCTGCATCGCGATGGCCGCGTCGAAGAAGGCTTCCGCACGCGGGCGATCGATGCCGGGGCGCGCGTCGTGGCGGTCGGGCAGGCTGCCCTGCGCCTGGAGGATGTGATCGATGGTCGCGCGCACCGCGGGCTCCTCCGCGGTGTCCGGCGTGATGACGCCGTCGCCGTTGAAGCGCATCGCGGCGAGCCAATCGGTGCGACCGGAAATGTCGGCGAGGGCGAAAGATGGCGCGTCCGGCTTGCCGAGCAATTCGAGCATGCGGCGGGCCTCGGCCAACAGTTCGGCGCCGGCTGTCGTGCCGTCGTCGAGGTCGGCCAACGTCACTGTGTCGCCACCCGCCAGCAAGGTATCAGGGTTGCGCAAGCGCTCGCAGGCCCATTGGCACGCAGCGATCAGTTCGGGCGGGCGCACGCGGCCATCGGTGTCGACATCGATCAGGTCCAGCGTGCGGCCGTCAACCTGCAGTCCGCGCGTCGGACATGCCAGCGCGACCCACAGCTTCTGATCGAGCTCACCGAGGCGCGCGATGTCCTGCCCGCTGCGAAACACCACCTGATCGACACCGCCTGCGCGAACGAATTGCCAACGGTGCGGCGTCGCCTTGTCCAGAGCTTTCATCTCCACCGAGGGCACCCGCGCGCCGGTCAACCTGCGCAAGTGCCGATCTGGAATTCGACACGCCGGTCGGGTGCATCCACGACGTCGTCCGTGCCGGTGCCGACGATGTTCTTCTTGGAGCCCATGCCCTCCGTGCGCAGGCGGTTGCCGAGTTCGGCCGACTCGGTCGAGAGGCGGCGCTTGATGTACTGCGCGCGACGCAGCGACAGCGCATCGTTGACCGCTTCGGTGCCTGTGCTGCTGGTGTGGCCGAGAACATCCATGCAGACCTTGGCGACCGTCGCCTGGCGCGCGATCTGGCGCAGCCACATGCCGTAAGCGCTGGTGACACGCGTGTCGGCCCAGAAATCGGTGCTGCCCGGATTGAAGAGGAACTTGACGCTCAGGTTGTTGTTGGCCAGGCCGTAGTTCACAAGCCGTCCGAATGCCTCTTCGGCTTCTGCAGTCTGGCCCAGTTTCACAAGGCTGAGGTAGATGCCGTTGAGCACCCGGATCTGTTCGCCCGATGGCATGGCGAGCGCGCTGCGGTAGCTGCCGAGCGCCTCGCGATAGCGGGCAGCGTTGTAGAGCTGCGTCGCGTCGTTGATGACGGCGGCCGTGGCGATGCGCCCGAGATAGTCAGCGTCGGCCTTCAGGCCCGGTGCGGTTGCGCTGGTGCGCACGTAACCGTCCACCACCTTGTCCTTCACCAGCACGGGACTGTCGCGGTAGTACGCGAGCGGATTCATGTCGACGCCTTCCGGGCGGGCGAGCGAAGACGATTGGGCGACCACGTTGGCCGCCTTGAGATCGACCAGCGCAAGGTTGACCCGGTACCCGCCCGTCGCCCGCGTGAGCGTGCCGGTCATCACATAAGGCGCCTTGCCCAGATTGGCCGCTTCGAACGGAAGCAGCTCGACCTGCGGGAAGCCGAGCTTGACCCGTTCCGCTATGAGGCGGTCAAGCTGGAGCGTCGCATTGGTCTGCTGTCCGCTGGCTGCATCGAGCGTGGGGTCGAGCACGACGGTGCGCTTGCTGGCGCCGAAAGGGTTCGAGGTCTGCGTCGGGGTCTGGAAGAGGCCGTCGATGGCAGTCGCCGAAGCCTGAGCGAACGGCTGCGCCACGTTGTTGACCACCGGCGCCGTCGGAGGGGTCGAACACCCCGACAGCACGGACATCACCAGTGCGGTCAGGAAGAGAGGGAGGGAGGCGCGAAAGCGTTGGGTTCTCGAACGATCTATTTGCATGTGCTGCGAAGGTAGGCGATGTCGTCTTGATTCAAGGTCTCCAACGATGCTTTCAGCACCAGTTCTGCGCACCTAGGTGGCCGGCGTTTTTCCGTGTAGGAAGGAGACCGCTCTTCGGCATCGCGCGCGGGCTGCGGCGTGGCCTCGATCGCGCCTGTGGTCACGGGCGCTGGGGATGTCGGTGGTGCCGATGGGCGCTCGGCGCGCGCTTTCGGTGCGCGTGCAGCCGGTGCCGGTGCGGGACGGCTGGCTGGTTTCTCGGGCACCGCACTCACTGAAGGCGCCGCTGGCTCTGGCGCAGCTGGAGGTGCAATGACTGGCGGCGGCGCGAGCGCGGGGGCGGACGCAGTACTGGCCGGTACCGCCACGGCAGGCGTCGCGGGCGCAACCGTGATCGGCGCCGAAGTCGATTCGGGTGCGGGCGCCGCACGCAGCGTCCACCACAGACCCGCACACGCGACGAGCGCCATGCCGGCCGCGATCGCCGCCCAGCGCATCGGGCGTCGCTGCCGCAGCGGTGTCGGCGCATCGTCCAGGCCTGCGAACGCCGACGCGACAGCCTCGCGTGGCGGTTCCGCAGGTGACGGCAGTGGTTGGGGCAGTGGTTGGTCTTGAAGTCGTGGCTGAGGTGACGGCTGCGGTGGCTGCGGCTTCTCTACCACCGCCGCCGCAGCGGGCGCCTCGTCGAGCAGCGCGCGAAATGCCGCCACGTCCCGTGGACGGCCTTCGGGCCGCACCGAGAGCACACCGTCGATCGCCCGCAGGAAGTCGACGCTGTAGCGCGCGGCCCAGGCCTTGGCGAGCGGTGGCTGCAAGTCCTGCACCACCCGCACCACGGCGGCCACCGGCGCCCGGCCGGTGATCGCGTAATGCAGCACGCCGCCCACTGCATAGAGATCGGTCCACGGCCCCTGGAGTTGCGTGCCGCCGTATTGCTCGATCGGCGCGAAGCCGGGCTTGAGCATGGTGGTCAAAGCCTGCGTGCGGTCTGTGATCACGCGCCGCGCCGCGCCGAAGTCCAGCAGCAGCGGGCCGGTGGCGGTGAGCAAAATGTTGTCGGGCGCGATGTCGCGGTGATAGCACTGCTCGCCGTGCATCAGCGCCAGGGCATCGAGCAGCGGATGCAGCCAGGCGCGCAGCTGGGCCTCGGAGGGCGCTTCATTCATGGCTGCCAGCGCGGCCTTGAGCGTCGGGCCCTCGTAGTACGGCATCGCCATGTAGGCGGTCTTGTGGCCTTCCCAGAAGCGCAGCACCTTGACCAGCGCGGGGTGGTCGAAGCGAGCCAGCAAGCGCGCCTCGTTCACGAAGCTGCGCAGGCCGACCTCGAAGGTCTCGCGGTCGCGTCCGGAGCGCATCGTGACGTCCAGCGTCGACACCCCGCGCATGCACAGCGAGAGCGGCATGTATTCCTTGATCGCCACCTGCCGTTCGAGCGCCGCATCCCACGCCAGGTAGACGATGCCGAAGCCGCCCTCGCCGAGCACGCGCAGGATGCGAAAGCCCTCCAGCAGCGTGCCGGCGGGCAGGAAGTCGCTGGTGGACGCGGCGGGCGGCGGCGGGCTCTCGACGAACACGGTCGTCACGTCGGACGGCGGGCGCGGCGCTTCGGCGGACGGCACGATCAGTGTCTGCTCGATGGCTTCGTTGTGCGGCGTGGCCTGCATGGGTGCGACGCACTGCATGCAGAACTTGGCTGCCGACCGGTTGCTGGTCCCGCAACCCGGGCAAATCGCGACCATCACGATCCGCCGACCGACGTGCGGCTGCTCATCCGCTCTTCTGATCCGTGAGGATCGAAGCCGCTCGGTAGGCCGAGCGCCCGGCCGTCTTGATGTACGCCACCAGCGTGCGCCACTGCTGCTCCTGCTCCTGTGGCGTGCCGGCGTTGCTGCGATGGGTCAGCGCCTGGCTCACTTCGAGCAGCGCGACGGCCGCGGTGAGGCAAAAGTGCCGGGCCGTTTCATCGGGCTGCGACTCGTAGCGCGCGCGCTCCGCGCGCATGGCCTGGCCCTGGTCCTCGGCGGTCATCGACGCGAGCAAGGTCGGTCCGTAGAAAGGGACGTTGGCACGATCGTTCTCCGAGCCCAGCAGCTGGTCGAGGGCTGCCAACGCAGCGGCGAGTCGCGGCGGATCTGCGAGGCGATCGATCATGGAAAAAGGCAACCGGACATGGGACAACGGCGACATAACGCCGCAACATTCGCTAACAATTCTCGAATATAGGTCGTTTGCTTCCCAGAGCGCCTTTTTGAAGACACAACTGTCAACAAATGCCAACTCCTGCGCAATCGGGGGACTTGCGAGCGCCCTCTCCAGCGCGGCAGCGGCTCAGCGATCGAGTGCGTCGTGCACCAGCATGGCGGCGGCAAGGTCCTCGAGCGCGGTGCCGACAGACTTGAAAATCGTGCGCTCCGTGGCCCGTTCGCGGCCGCCGACCGTCCCGCGCGAGAGGTCGGCCAGCGTGCCCACGACGTCGCCGGGCGCGAACACGCCCCGCGACATCGGTCCGAGCAACTCGCCGCTTTTCTGCAAGGCTTCGGCCGTGTCCACGTAAAGACGCGCGCCTCCGGCGAAGCACGCGTCGTCGGCTTCGCGCATCTGCGGCGTGAAGCTGCCGATCAGGTCGAGGTGGCTGCCGGGGCGGAGCCAGTCGCCCTGCACCAGCGGCTCGGTCGCGAGCGTGGCGCAGCTGACGATGTCGGCGTCGGCCGCGGCCCGCGCCAGCTCGACGGTAGCGTGCGCATCGATGCCCTGGGCGCGCAGCCGGTCGACCAGCGCCTGCGCCTTGGCGGGCGTGCGGTCCCACACCGTCACGCGCTCGATCGGCAACACGGCCCGGTAGGCCTCCGGCAACAGGCTGCCGACGCGGCCCGCGCCCACCACCAGCAGATGGCGTGCATCGGCGCGCGCAAGGAACGACGCGGCCAGCGCCGACGCGGCGGCTGTGCGGCGCGAGGTGATCTGGTCGCCGTCGAGTTGCGCCAGCGGCACGCCGGTCTGCGCATCGAACAACAGGTAGGTCGAATGCAGGCCCGGCAGGCCGCGCTGCGAATTGCCCGGAAAGATGCCCACGGTCTTGATGCCGAGAAATGCGCCCGGTTGCCACGCCGGCATGATCAGCAGCGTGCCTGCAGGATCGCCTGACGCACCCGCGAGCGCGTGCGTGTGGCGCAGGGGCACCTCGCAGCCGGCCGCGAACATCGCGCGCAGGGCCGGGATGAGGCGGTCGAACGGCAAGGCGTCGCGCGTGGCGGCAGCGTCGATGATCTTCATGGCGTGGTGTCCTTCGTGCCCGATGGTGTCATGCGTCGAGCGGCAGGTCTTCCGGCGCGCCGGCGGGCGAGAAGGACAACTCCAGATGCCACCAGGGCGGCAGGAGGCTTCGGATCTCGGGCCGGGCGAAGCGGTCGTCCAGGAGGTGCAGCACGCCGGCATCGGCTTCGGTCCGGATCACGCGCCCGGCCGCCTGCACCACCTTGCGCAGCCCGGGATAGAGATAGGTGTAGTCGTAGCCCTGGCCGAAGGTCGCTTCCATGCGCTCGCGCATGACCTCGTTCATCTCGTTGTGCTGCGGCATGCCGAGGCTGGCGACGAAGGCACCGATCAGGCGGTCGCCCGGCAGGTCGATGCCCTCGCCGAACGCACCGCCGAGCACGGCGAAGCCGACGCCCTGCCCGCCTTGCGCAAAGCGCGCGACGAAGGCTTCGCGCTCGGGCTCGCGCATGCCGCGCGACTGGGTCCACACCGGCACGCCCGGATGGCGCCGCGCCAGCGCCTCGCGCGCGGCGTCGAGGTAATCGAAGCTGCTGAAAAAAGCGAGGTAGTTGCCCGGCCGCGCCTCGAACTGCGCCGCGATGATGTCGGTGATGCGGTGCAGCGAACCCGCGCGGTCGCGCCAGCGCGTCGACACGTTCATGGCGACCTGCACCCGGAGCTGCTGCGTGCGAAACGGCGAACCCACTTCGAGGTGTGCCGTGTCATCGGGCAGGCCGAGTGCGTCGCCATAGAAGCGGAACGGCGCGATCGTTCCCGAGAAGCACACGGTCGACATCGAAGCCTCGAAACGCGGCCGGAGGAAGGTCGCGGGAATCAGGTTGCGGATCGCCAGGTTGTCGCGGCCTTCCACCCCCACGCGGCTCTCGAAGACCGAGTGGCTCGCGAAGGAATCCGCCAGCCGCGAGAAGTGCAGCACGTCGAAGAAGAACTGCTGCAAGGGCCCGTGCGACGCGTCGGGGAAGGCCGCGAAGTGCTCGGCCACTGCGGCGACCGTGTCCTGCAATGCGCGCTGGAACGGTTCGGGCACTGCGTTCGCCGGCACATAGGCGGCGGTCTGCAGTGCCTGCACCGCGCGCCACTCGCGATGCAGATGGCCGATCACGCGCCGGATGGCGACCGGCGCCACCCGACGCGCAGCATCGAGCGCCTCTTCGTCGAGTTCGGCCGAGTACATGCCACGGGCGCGCTCGAGCAGGTTGTGCGCCTCGTCGACGAGCACTGCGACCTTCCATTCCTCGTCCTTCGTGAGCGCATGGAGCATCGCGCTGCCGTCGAAGTAATGGTTGTAGTCGGCGACGACCACGTCGCTCCAGCGCACCAGTTCCTGCGCGAGGAAGTAGGGGCAGACCTCGTTCGCCAGCGCCACTTCGCGGACGGCTTCGCGCCCGAGCCAGGCCCGCTCGACCGCCTGCTGCCGCGCTGCCGGCAGCCGGTCGTAGAAGCCTTTCGCGAGCGGGCAGGCATCGCCATTGCAGGCGCGGCCGGGGTATTCGCACACCTTCTCGCGCGCGACGAGCTCGACCACGCGCAGCGAAGGACATCCTTGGCCCAGCACGCGCAGCGACCCGAGCGCGACGCCGCGGCCGGAAGTCTTGGCGGTCAGAAAGAAGATCTTGTCGGTCTGCCGTGCCGTCCAGCCCTTGAGCAACGGGAAGATGGTCGCCACCGTCTTGCCGATGCCTGTCGGCGCTTGCGCGATCAGGCAGCGCCGCGACGCGGCCGCACGAAACACCGCCTCGGCCAGTTCACGCTGGCCGGGACGAAAGCCGCCGGCATGCGGGAACGCGAGCGCATCGAACGCACGCGAGAGTTCGGCGCGATGCAGGGCCTCCTGCCGCGCCCACGCCGCGAACCGGCCGCACAGCGCTTCGAAACCTTCGCGCAGCGTCTCGCGCGTGAAGCGTTCTTCGAGCACCGTCTCTTCGCCGCTGTCGAGTTCGAGGTACACCAGCGCCACCGTGAGTTCCGGCAGCGCATGCAGCGCGCAGAGCATCCAGCCGTAGGTCCTGGCCTGCGCCCAGTGCAGCGCGCGGTGGTTGCCCTTGATGCGGTCGAAGTCGCCTCGAAAGGTCTTGATCTCTTCCACGCGATGGCGCTTGGCATCGAAGCCGTCGGCACGTCCGCGCACGCGGAGGCCTTCGAAGATGGTTTCGAGCGAAACCTCGCTCTCGTAGTCGCCGTCGCGTCGCGACTGCACCAGGCTGTGCCCGGCGATGCCTTCCTGCGCGCTGGGCGCCGGCACGAAGCGCAGGTCGAGGTCGCCGGCCTTGGCCCCGAAGGCGCAGAGCGCCTTGACGGAAACGGTCCAGTCGAAGCCGGCCGACATCAGGCCGACAGCGGGGCCACGAGCGGGATCTGCAGGTCTTCCTCGAAGCCCGGAACCGGTTGCGCCTTGGCCAGCGCCATCCAGACGGGGAATGGCAGGCGCGGCAGGGCGCGATGCACTGCGGCACGGGCCACCACGAGGCGGCCTGCTTCGGCGATGAGCACGCCGCACGCCGATGGAATCTCGTCGGGCGCGCCGATCGGCCGCCCCTTGGCGTCGCAACCCAGCACGTACCAGCACTCGCCACCGAGGTCGAGGTAGGCGGAGCGCTTGTCGGGCTTCTTGAGGTCGCCGAGCAGGTCGGACCGGCGCACCTTGATCTCGTGCACGATCGGCTGCGCATAGGCCTCGACGCTGGTGTTGCGGATCGAAAACACATCGGGCCGCGCGATGCACCAGCGCGGCTTGCCACCCTCCTCCAGCGGCGCGAGGCGCGCGCGCAGGCTCAGGTTGCGCCAGGCGATGCGGCCGGCGCGCGTCATCTCGCGCGCGACCTGCTCGACCAGTGCCTCGTGCGCCGACATGGCCGCGCGGTTGACGACCAGCGAGCTGGCGATGTGCGCGATGCCGGCATCGGTCACGCGCAACGTTTCGTGGCCGAGCCCCGAGCGCACGCGTTCGAGCAGGCCGGCCGCGAGCAGGTCGACCTCTACCGCGTCGCAACACGGCCAGCCGGACGAGCGGTACACCTCGCGCAGACGGCGCGCATGGATGCGCCCGAGCGCCGCGGCGCCCGGCGGCGGATCGGCCACCGGCGCCGAGCGGCCCGGATCGCTCACGGGCGGATCGGCCGCCGGCGGATCGCCTTCGGGTGGGGCTGTGGGCGGCGGCGGCGGGGTCGGCACGTCCGGGACGGGTGAACCCGGCGGCACGTCATGGGCAATCAGAGCGAGCATGGGCAAAAGGTTAATGGCTAATGGAAGTCGCGGCTCGTGTGGTTGTGCGCCAGCCGTCCCATCAGCGGGGTCAAATCCCTGAAACCGGTCGCGACCAGGTGGCACACCTTGCCACCGGTCGCAGTGTCGCGCTGCCAGGTTCCCTGCACCGCCAGCAGGTGCGACTGAAGCAAAGGCCCGCGCCAAGCCTCGACCACGCTGTTCCAGACGATCACGTTGACGTTGCCGGTTTCGTCCTCGAGCGTGACGAAGATCGTGCCCTTGGCCGTCTGCGGACGCTGCCGCCCCATCACGATGCCGCAGGCACGCACCTTCGCACCATCGGGCAAGGCGAGCAGCTCGCTCGCGCTCAGGAGCTTCATGCGCGCGAGCCGCGGACGCAGCAGCTTGAGCGGGTGGCTGCGCAGCGTGAGCCGCAGCGACGCGTAGTCGCCCACGATCTCCTCGCCCTCCGGCGCGGCGGGCAACTGCAGCGCGCGTTCATGGATGGGCACGCCCTTGAGCAGGGTGGACGCGCGCCCTCCCATGGACCGCGTGGCCGTCGCGTCCCAAACCTGTTGCCGTCGGTGCCCCGACAGCGCCATCAGCGCATCCGCACCGGCCAGCGCGGCCATGTCCCTGCCGTCGAGTTCGGCGCGCAAGGCGAGGTCTTCGGTGCTGGTGAAAGGCGCTTGTGCGCGGGCGGCCAGCAGCCGTCTGGCGCCGGCCTCGCTCAGCCCGACGACGAGGCGCAGCCCGAGGCGCACGGCCGGTTGGTCGGGGCGGCCGGCACGCTTCAGGAAGCGCGGATCGACGGCAGGCTCGCCAGCCGCACGCGCTTCGATCGTGCAGTCGATGTCGCTCACCGTCGCGTCGACCGGGCGCACCTCGACGCCATGGCGCCGCGCATCCTGCAGCAGCTGCGACGGCGAATAGAAACCCATCGGCTGGGAATCGAGCATCGCCGCGAGAAAGCACGCGGGCTCGTGGTACTTGAGCCAGCAGCTCACCACCACCAGCAGCGCGAAACTGGCCGCATGGCTCTCGGGAAAGCCGTATTCGCCGAAGCCCTCGCACTGCTTGAAGATCGCCTCCGAGAACGGCCGGTCGTAGCCGTTTTCGATCATGCCTTCGACCAGCTGCTTCTTGAACTTGTCGATGCCGCCGCTGCGCTTCCATGCGGCCATCGCGCGGCGCAGGCGGTCGGCCTGGTCAGGCGTGAAGCTCGCCGCGATCATCGCGATCTGCATCACCTGCTCCTGGAAGATCGGCACGCCGAGCGTGCGACCGAGCGCCACCTTGAGCGCCGGATAGCGGTATTCGATCTCCTGGCCCTTGCGCTGCTTCTCGCGGTTCTTGAGGTACGGGTGCACCATGCCGCCCTGGATCGGCCCCGGCCGCACGATGGCCACTTCGACCACCAGGTCGTAGTACTCGCGCGGCTGCAGGCGCGGCAGCATCGACATCTGCGCGCGGCTCTCGATCTGGAACACGCCCACCGTGTCGGCGTCGCAGATCATGTCGTAGACCTCGGGGTCGTCGTCCGGGACCTGGTGCATCTCCAGCGCGCTGCCGCGCCACTGGTTGACGAAGTCGAGCGAGCGGCGGATGGCGCTCAGCATGCCGAGTGCGAGCACGTCCACCTTGAGCATGCCCATCGCCTCGAGGTCGTCCTTCTCCCACTGGATGACGGAGCGGTCTTTCATGGACGCCTTCTCGACCGGCACCAGCCGCGTGAGCTTCGTCTGGGTGAGCACGAAACCACCGACGTGCTGGCTCAGGTGCCGGGGAAAGCCCTTGATCTGCTGCGTGAGCTCGAGCCACTGGCGCAGCCTGAGCGTGCTCTCGCGGGCACCGGCCTTGTCCATCGCCTCCTCGAGCCGCGCATCCAGGATGTCGAAGTCGAACCAGTGGTGGTCGCTGGCGAAGGCTTCGATCAAACGGTCGTCGATGCTCAGCGCCTTGCCCACGTCGCGCAACGCGCTGCGCGTGCGGTAGCGGATGACGACGGCGGCAATGGCGGCGCGCTCGCGGCCGTACTTGGCGTAGATGTACTGGATGACCTCCTCGCGCCGCTGGTGCTCGAAGTCGACATCGATGTCGGGCGCCTCCTTGCGCTCGCGCGAGAGGAAGCGCTCGAACAGCATGTTGCCGACCGCCGGGTTGATGGCCGTGATGCCCAGGCAATAGCAGACCGCCGAGTTGGCCGATGAACCGCGGCCCTGGCACAGGATCTTCCGGTCCCGCGCGAAACGCACGATGTCCTCGACCGTGAGAAAGAACATTTCGTATTCGAGCTCGACGATCAGGTCGAGCTCGTGATGCAGCTGGCGCCGCACCTTGTCCGGGATGCCTTCGGGGTAGCGTCTTTCGGCGCCTTCCCAGGTGCGACGCACCAGTGTCTCGGTCGGCGTCTCGCCGCCGCCGACAAGTTCGAGCGGGTACTTGTAGGTCTCGCGGATCACGTCGGGATCGAAGCGGCAGCGCGCCATCACCACCAGGGTGTTGGCCAGCAGCGCGGGCGGGTACAGATCGGCCAGTCGCATGCGCGAGCGCAGGTGCCGCTCGGCATTGGGCTGCAGCGCATAGCCGCAATCGGCCACGGGTCGGCCTTCGCGGATCGCGGTGACCACGTCCTGCAGCGGCTTGCGCGAACGCAGGTGCATGTGCACGTCGCCCGCCGCGACGAGCGGCACGCCGGTGTGCGCACCGAGTGCTTCGAGCGAGGCGAGCCAGAGATCGTCGTCGAGTTCGTTGAAGAGCGAGACGGCGATCCAGAGGTGCGCGTCGAAGAGCGCCGCAGCTGCCGCCACGTCCGCCGCGACGGCGGCCGGATCCAGCGCGAGGCCGGCTTCGCGGCGCGGCACGAACAGCACCTCGCAGTGGCGCAGCGAGGCGACGTCGCTGGTCTCCCAGTCCACGCGGTATTCGCCCTTGGGCGCTTCGGTGGTGCGTGCGGCGGTGATGAACTCGCAGAGGTTGCCCCAGCCTTCGAGGTCGTGGGCGATGACGATCAGCCTGAAGCGGCCGAAGTCGAATTCGCTGCCGAACAGCAGACGGAACTCGGTGTTGCGCGGCTGCGGTGGCTCGTCGGGATGATCGCGGTCGTATTCGTCGAGCGCTTCCTTGTGTTCGCGCAGGCCGACATGTGCGCGCACGATGCCGGCCACCGAGCATTCGTCGGTGATCGCGAGCGCGCGGTAGCCGAGCTGGTAGGCGCGCGCCACCAGCTCTTCAGGGTGGGAGGCGCCGCGCTGGAAGCTGAAGTTGCTCAGCGCGTGGAGCTCGGCGTAATCGGGCAGCGCCGTAGAAGGCACAGGCACCGGCTCCCGCTGCGGCAGCACATGCAGCTTCGCGGGCTTGCGCGCCTGCAATTGCTTGTCGCTGAGTTCAGGCATAGAGGCCCTGCAGGTACCAGCGCGCCGTGGCGTCGTGGCTGAAGGGCGCCGCCATGCGCTCGCGGTACACCCAGACCAGGCCGGCATCGGGACTTTCGGCGATGTAGTAGTCGCGCACTGCCGGATGCCCGCCCTCTTCTTGCTTGCCGCCCCACCAGCCCGCCTCCAGCCGCTGCGGCCCTGCGAGCCGGCGCAGCCTGCCGCGGTAGTGCGGATGTCCGCCGTGCATTTCGAGCGGCACCGGCTCGCGCAGCAGCCAGGACGGGTAGAGGCCATCGGGCTTCTGCAGGGGCACGGAGCGGTCTCTTTTCAGTGCGGGCTGCCAGCCCTGCATCGCCTCGGGCCGATGGTCCGCCTGCGCCACCGGCACCACGACCTGCTGCGGCCCCAGCCGAGCGCTGAGCCGCTCGACCAGCTCGTGCAGCTTGTCGCCCTTGCGGTTGTCTTCGGGCAGGAAGCTGGTGCTGGCGCCGGCCCACGGCGAGGTCTCGAGCGTGCGCAATCGCAGCCAGCTGGCGGGTGCGGCCAGCTTCGTGAGCGCGAGCCGCTCGCTCATGAGGCGGCGCAGGTGCGCCATGTCCTGTGTCGGCTCTGCGGTGCGCACCGTGATGCTCTGGTTCGGCGGCAGGTCGACGCCGTTGTAGCGTTTCAAGTCCAGTGTCCATTGCAGTTCGAGCGCAATGGCGCCGCGCTGGCGGGCACGCAGCCAGATCTGCAGCGCGCCGAGCAGCCGGTGGGCCGACCACATGAGTTCGGGCGCGCCCTCGGCCAACGCGGGCAGCTCCAGCTTTTGCTCGAACACGTCGGGCAGCGAGAGCCAGCGGTGCTGCTCTGGCGCCACGCCCCAGGCCACGTCGAGCGCCTCGCGCAGGGTCTTGCCGAAGCGGCGTGCCAGGCCGCCGCGCGGCAGCCGCGCCACGTCACCCCAGGTGCGGCAGCCGAGCCGTTCCAGCACATCGAGGTGCCCGTGCGCCGCGCTGAGCGTGTGCAGCGGCAAGGCCGCCGGCACGTCGGCGGGCGGTTTCACCCGGGCCGCATACAGGCGCAGCCGCGCCAGCGCGACGAGACTGGTGGCACCTTGCGCCTGCTGGATGGGTGCTTCGACCGGATTGGCAGACTGAATCTGGCGCATCAACGCGCGCTTGCCTCCCCACAGACGCTCGCAGGCCTCGACTTCGAACAGCAGGCCTTCGTCGAGCCAGGCGACGCGCGGCGTGTATTGCAGCGCCCACCAGCCGAGCGCATCGAGTGGCGGCAGACGCTGATCGGGTTCAGGCTGCCACCGCAGTGCGATCCAGTGCATGTGCCTCCCTTCTGCGCAGATCGAGCCGCACCACGGTCGCGCCCGATACGACGGGATCTGTGCCCGGTGGCTGCAGCCGCGCCTTGCGCCGCCACTGGCTGGCGGCCAACAGCGCGGTCAGCCGTTCGTTGCGCGCCGGCAGGTTCAGCGGTGCCGCCAAGGGCGGGCCACGGCGCTTGAGCAGGTGCACATCCATCTGCCCCGCCCCGGCCGACACGACGTGCAGCCGCAAACGTGCTGGTGAAGCCGATTGCGCGACCGACTCGGGCCGGAACACGAAGAGCAATCCCTCGTGCTGCGCCGCGGCCAACTGCAGCCGCCGCAACTCGCCCACGCGCGCCTGCGGCAGCCAGGCCAGCACCGCGGCCACATCGGCGCAGCGCAACGCCTGCTCGCAAGCCCAGAGCCGCGCATTCGACGCCTCGCTGCGCACCCACATCAACGCCTCGACCGGCAAGCCGCCCGCGGCCAGCGACGGCCCGAAAGGCTCGTGCGGCGCACCGATCAGCACCACCGGCCCGCCCCGCGTGTCGACCGCCCGTGCCAGTGCGGGCAGCAGCAACTGCCACACATGCGATTCGGGCGACGACTGCAGCACCTCCGTCATGGCCCCCACCGGCCATCCGCCCCCCGGCAATTCCGCGTCGAGGGCGCCATGCCCGGTGCCGAGCACCTGCGCGTCGGCACTGCCCAGCTCGTCGCCGCGCCAGACGTTGTGCCCGGAGGGCACGGAGGAAGGATCGAAGGAAGGGAGGCCCATGATGGTGAACAACTGTATTTTTATACAGTATTCGTCCCCATGGTTTTTCTTTTTTCTATCCTGACCGCATCATTGGCAGACGCCATGAATCACCCGACCTTGCGCCGATCCGAATTCCTGCGACTGGGCTTGGCCTTCGTCATCGGTGGCTCGACCCCGCCCGCCCTCGCCCAGCTCCCCATCCGTATGACCACCCGCCCCATCCCCTCCACCAAGGAAGCCCTCCCCGTCATCGGCTGCGGCACCTGGATCGGCTTCGACCACCGGCCGGGCAGTGCCGAATACCAGCGGCTGCCAGGCGTGGTCGATGCGTTGTTCGCTGCGGGCGGCCGCATGATCGACTCTTCGCCGATGTACGGCCGGGCCGAGGAAACGACCGGTGAGCTGCTCGCGGCGTCCAGGACGCGCGACAAGGCCTTCCTCGCCACCAAGGTGTGGACTTCGGGTCGGGATGCGGGCATCGCGCAGATGGAGCAGTCTTTCCGGCGGCTGGCCACCGACCGCATCGACCTGATGCAGGTGCACAACCTGGTCGACTGGCGCACGCACATCAAGACCCTGCGTGGCTGGAAGGACAAGGGGCGCGTGCGCTACATCGGCGTCACGCACTACACCGCGTCGGCGTATGCCGAGGTCGAGGCGGTGCTGCGCGCCGAGACACTCGATTTCCTGCAGATCAACTATTCGCTGGACGACCGCGAAGCCGCGCAGCGCCTGCTGCCGCTGGCGGCCGAACGCGGCGTGGCGGTGATCGTGAACCTGCCTTTCGGCGGTGGCGGCCTGCTGCGAAAGCTGCGTGGCCAGCCGCTTCCGGCCTGGGCCGGCGAGATCGGTTGCACGAGCTGGGCGCAGGTGTTGCTGAAGTTCGTGCTGAGCCACCCGGCCGTGACCTGCGCCATCCCCGGCACGAGCCGCGCAGAACACATGGCGGACAACGCCGCGGCCGGCGCCGGAAGCTTTCCCGACGCGGCCTTCTGGCAGAAGCACGCCGCGGCCCTGCCGGCCTGAGGCCTCAGAAAAACCAGCGCCCGAGCAGTGCGTTGACTTCGTCGGCGCGCTCGTACTGCGCCCAGTGCCCGGCCCCGTCGATCACCGCGCCCTCGCGGTTCGGATGTCCGGCCACGAGGCTGGCCACCACCGGCCGAGGGTCGGCCGTCACGTCGAACTCGCCCCACACCAGGAGCTGCGGGCAGCTCAGCCGGTCGAGCACGGCCTGCAGCCCGCCGGCCATCGACACGTCCTTGCTGCGAAAGCGCGTGCCGTGGCAGGAGATGTCGTGCACCTCGAAGGCCAGCGGATCGAAGGTCTTGTCGTGCAGCATCAGCGCGCCGAGGTTGAACTGCAGCGCGGCGCGCTCTTCCTCGCGGCCGGCGGCCGATTTCCAGTTGATCATCTCGATGCGCAGGCGTCGCAGCGTCGCATGGCCGCCACTCCCGATGAGCATGAGCCGCTCGACCGCACCGCGCTGCACCGCGAAATTCGCCGCGACCAGCCCGCCGAACGAGAAGCCGCCGAGCCGGATCGGCGTGCCGGCCCCGATCAGCGTGTCGAGCGTGCCGCCGAGCGCTGCCAGCAAGGGGCCGATCGGCGCCTCGCCGTTGGCCGGGCGCGCTGGCGTGTCGGATTCGTGAAAACCCGGCATGTCGGGCACCCACACGGTGTGCGTGGCCGACAGCGCCTCGACGTTGCGCAACCAGTGCATCCAGCTGCCATGGCCGCCGTGCAGCAGCACGATCGGCGAATGCGTCGAATCGTGGCCGAAGCGGCGCCAGCGCACGCGAACGCCCTGGTGCACCGGGTCGTGGTGGGTGGACAGCGCATCGATGCGCTCGAGGGTGGCGCGGGCGCCGGCGTCGGAATCGGGCGGGAAGTTCATGGAAGCATGCGCTGCAGCTCTTTGTGGCCGTCCAAGAACTGGTGCTTGAGCGCGCCCAGCACGTGCAGCGCAAATATCACGTACAGCACGTAACCCGCCCAGGTGTGCAGTGCGCCGAAGGCGTCGTGCAGCATCTCCTTGGTCTCGGGCTCGATGGCCATGATCCAGCCGATGCGCGGCCACGGGACCAGGCCGAAGAGCTGCATCGGGTGGGTGGCGGCGTCCTTCCAGGCCGAGTCGTGCATCCAGCCCGAGAGCGGCAGCAGGATCATCAGCAGGTACAGCACGCCGTGCGCCGCATGCGCTGCCAAGCGCTCCAGGCGGGCGTAGCTTCCGGGCATCGCAGGCGGCTTGTGGGTCGCGCGCCAGAGCAGCCGGACGATCACCAGCCCCAGCACGGTGATGCCCATGGACTTGTGCGTGTCCACCACCGGCCGCACCCATTCTTCGGGAAACTGCTCGACGGCGAGGATCAGCACGATGTTCAGGATGATGAGGACGGCAATCACCCAGTGCAGCAGGATGGCGGTCTTGGTGTAACGGTCGGGAATCATGGGCATGGGGAATTTTCGCGGATGAATCGGGTCTGTCACGTGGCATCACGATCATCCGGCGATGATGCGGGCCAATCGAAACCGCGGCGCACCGGCCTGCGTACCTGCCGTCACCACCTGGATCTCTCTTGAACGAATCCTCCCAGCGCGCACTTTCCGAGGCCCTCTCCGCCGCATTCGCTGCCGCCTCGCCGCGCCTGTCTCCGCCCCCGACACCCGTGCGCAGCGTGCTCATCCACGGGGGCGTGCTGCTGCTCTGGCTGGGGCTGTTCAGCATGGCGTTCCGGGTCGGCGGCGTGTGGAGCTGGTCGGTCGGCGTCGCCTACGTCGCGTACGACACGGTGCTGCTGCTGTTCGTGGCCTGGGCCACCCTGCCGATCCTGCGGCCGCCGGCACGCTCCCCTGCCAACCTGCGGCCCGCCACGCTGGGCGTGATCGTCGCTTCCCATAACGAGGCGGCAGTGCTGCCGGTCACGCTGGCCGCATTGCTGGGCCAGACCGACACGCCCGACCAGATCGTGATCGCGGACGACGGGTCGACCGACGGCACGGCCGATCTGCTCGCCTCCCGCTACGGGCTGACGGCCCCCGCGCCCGGCGAACTCAGCGCGCCGAGCACCACGCATCCCGCGCTCCACTGGCTGCGGCTGCCGCACGGCGGCAAGGCGATGGCGCTCAACGCGGCGATGCTCTGCATCCGCACCGACACCGTGCTGACCGTCGACGGCGACACCCTGCTCGACAGCAAGGCGATCGCCGCCGTGCGCCGCGCCTTTTCGGCCGAGCCCGAGCTGGTCGCCGCGACTGGCGTCATCACCCCGGTGTGCAGCCGCACGTGGAGCGGCCGCTGCTTTCAGTGGTTCCAGACGTACGAATACATCCGCAACTTCCTGTCGCGCTATGCGTGGATGCGGCTCAACGGATTGCTGCTGATCTCGGGCGCTTTTGCCGCCTTCAGGCTCGATGCGGTGCGCGAGGTCGGCGGCTTCGATCCCGATTGCCTGGTCGAAGACTACGAGCTCATCCACCGCCTGCACCGCCACGCACAGGCCAAGGGACTGCCCTGGCGCGTGCGCGTGCTCGGCGACGCGCAGGCACACACCGATGCGCCCAGCAGCATCCCGTCGTTCCTGCGCCAGCGGCGGCGCTGGTTCGGCGGCTTCCTGCAGACCCAGTACTGGTACCGCGCAATGGTCGGCGACCGGCGCTACGGATGGCTCGGCACCGCCATGCTGCCGGTGAAGGCAATCGACACGCTCCAGCCGCTCTACGGGCTGGCCGCATTCTTCCTTCTTCTGGTGTACCTGGTGCGCGGCGAGCTCGGCATTTTGGCGCCGGTGGCCGGCGTGATCGGCGCGAAGATCGTGCTCGACCTGCTCTTTCACCTCTGGTCCGTCCACCTCTATCGCCGCTGGATCGGCCAGCACAGCGACACGAACATGGTGCAGGCCTTCCTGGCCGCGATCATCGAGCCCTTCACCTTCCAGATCCTGCGCCACACGGGGGCGGCGATGGGCTGGTGGATGTTCCTGACGGGCAGCACGACCTGGGGCCGTCAGGCGCGGGTCGGGCTGGTCGACGACAACGGCGAAACGCGCCTTTAGGCCGCGGCACCGAACCGAAAGCTCGACACCACCAGTCCGCCCATGAACGCGTCCTCGTGATAGATGCGTTCACCCGCCTCGGACTCTGCCGCGCCGACTGCCACCATCAGCGGTATCAGGTGCTCTTCACGCGGATGCGCGATGCGCGCAGCCGGCGCGGCGGCCCAGTGGGCGAGTTGCGCCGCGCGATCAGCCGGTGCGCCCTGCACCACGGCAGCGTCGAGCCAGTCGTCGAACGCCTTCGACACGTCGTGCGCCTGCGGGCCGAAATTGCGCAGGTTGTGATAGCTCAGGCCGCTGCCGACGA
>JBGMOF010000038.1:0-4676 GCA_041424275.1 Variovorax sp. | reverse complement strand
CGGCAGGTTGTAGAACGTGCTCATCGGCACATCGACTTCGTAGCCGACGCCGTTGCAGTCCACCACGACCTGCGGTGGATTGCGCTCGGCGAGGATGCCTGTCAACTTGCCTATCATTCGAGCCTTCGTTCCTTGTCTTTTGAGCCGGAATTATCCTTTGATCATTCGCCACACCTTCAAGCCCCTCAACAACATCCGCCTGGTGAATCTCTGCGGCCCGCTCGACGAGCACCTGCGCCGCATCGAAGAGGCACTGGATGTGAAGGTCGCGCACCGGCACGAGCAGTTCAAGGTCGAAGGCGCCAAGGCGATGGCCGAGCAGGCGATGGACGTGCTGCAGGCGCTCTACGAGATCGCCGAGCGATCGATCGACCCGGCGGTCGTTCAGCTCACGCTGGCGAGCGATTCCGGCATGACCGAGGAAGGCGAAGCGGGCCCGATGCTGGTCACGCGCCGCGCCGACCTGCGCGCCCGCACACCGACGCAGGCGACTTACCTCGAAAACATCGCGAGCCATGACATCACCTTCGGCATCGGGCCCGCCGGCACGGGCAAGACGTACCTCGCGGTCGCCTGCGCCGTGGACGCGCTGGAGCGCAGCGCCGTGCAACGCATCGTGCTCACGCGCCCCGCGGTCGAGGCGGGCGAGCGGCTCGGTTTCCTGCCGGGCAACCTGACCGAAAAGGTCGACCCGTACCTGCGCCCCCTGTACGACGCGCTGTACGAGCTCATGGGCTACGACAAGGTGCAGAAGGCCTTCGAGCGCAACGCGTTGGAGATCGCGCCGCTCGCCTTCATGCGCGGCCGCACGCTGAACAACGCCTTCGTGATCCTCGACGAGGCACAGAACACCACGCCGGCCCAGATGAAGATGTTCCTCACGCGCATCGGGTTCGGCGCCAAGGCCGTGGTGACGGGCGACGTAAGCCAGATCGACCTGCCCAAGAGCCAGCTCAGCGGCCTGATCGACGCCGAGCGCGTTCTGCGCCGCGTGAAGGGCATTGCGACCACGCATTTCACGAGCGCTGACGTGGTGCGGCATCCGCTGGTCGCACGGATCGTCGACGCCTACGACGGCCCACGCAAGCGCGCGGCCCCTGGCGCGGCTTCCAGCTGAGATGGCGCTCGCCGATCTCACGCTCTCTTTGCAGTTCGCGCGCTTCGCTGGCGTCGAGCGCCATCGCGAGGCGCTACCCCGCCACAGCGTCGCGCGCTGGATCCGCCATGCCCTCGAGGCCGACGGCGAGATCACGGTGCGCATCGTCGATGTCGACGAAGGTCAGCGCCTGAACCGCGAATTCCGCGGCAAGGACTACGCGACCAATGTGCTGACGTTCGACTACGCCCAGGCGCCACTCGTCATGGCCGACCTCGTGCTGTGCGCGCCGGTGATCGCACGCGAAGCGAAGGAGCAACGCAAGACACTCGTCGCGCATTACGCGCACATGCTCGTGCACGGCACGCTGCACGCGCAGGGCTGGGACCATGAGACCGGCGACGAAGACGCCGAAGCAATGGAATCGCGAGAAATCGAGATCCTCGCCGGCCTGGGAATTCGCAACCCGTACTGAGCCGGGCCGCGGCGAACCCTAGGCAAACGAAAGCGGAATGGTGACCGGTCCGTCGTTCACCAGATGCACTTGCATATCGGCCGCGAACACCCCGGTCGCGACCACCGGGTGTGCCGCACGCGCTTTCGCGACGAAGAGTTCGTAGAGTCGCCGGCCTTCGTCCGGCACGGCGGCATTCTTGAAACTCGGCCGGTTGCCACCCGACACGTCGGCCGCCAGCGTGAACTGGCTGACGATCAGCAGTCCACCGCCGATGTCCTGCACGCTGAGGTTCATTTTTCCGTCGTCGTCGGAAAATATGCGCAGCTTCAGGAGCTTCGCGAGCATGCGGTCGATCGATGCTTCGCTGTCGCCCTGTTCTGCACACAGCAGCACGAGCAAACCGGCGCCGATGGCACCCACCGTGTTGCCTGCAATGACGACGCGCGCCTCGGCCACCCGCTGCAACACGGCCTTCATGCTTCGGCGGCGAGTTGAACGGCCCGGCTCTCCAGGCCCAGCGGCAGCAGCTGGATGGTCACACGCAGCCCCGGTACGTCATCCATCAGCGCCTGCTCCAGCGCGTCGCGCAGGGCGGCGGCGCGTTCGAGCGTCCACTCGCCCGGCACGTGCATGTGCAGATCGGCAAACATGCGCTGCCCGGCACCACGGGTGACGAGGTCGTCGAAGCGGAGCTTGTCTCCGTCGGGCGCCTCGGCGGCAAAACGATCGAGCGTGGCCTGCACCATGGCGAGCGACTCCGGCGGCAGCGCCGCGTCCATGAGCCCTTGCGAAGAACGCCAGACCAGATGCGCACCCTCCCTCACGATGTTCAGCGCCACGCCGATCGCCAGCACCGGATCGAGCCACAGCCACCCGGTGAAGTGGACCGCCACGATCCCGACGACAACCGCAGCCGAGGTCCAGACGTCCGTGACGAGATGGCGCCCATCGGCCTCCAGCGCGATAGACCGATACGTCCTGGCCGCACGGAAAAGCATCCATGCCAGCCCCGCGTTGAGCCCCGAGCTGACCACCGAGAGCATCAACCCCCAGCCGATCTGCTCGAGCGGCTGCGGCGACCTCAGCCGCTCGATCGAAACCCACAGGATGGCGAGTGCGGCACCGACGATCAGGATGCCTTCGAAGCCCGAAGAAAAGTATTCGGCCTTGTGGTGGCCGTAAGGATGGTCCGCGTCCGCAGGACGCGCGGCAATGGTGACCATGCCCAGCGCGAACATGGCGCTCGCGAGATTCACGAAGGACTCCATCGCGTCTGAAATCAGACCCATGGAATTTGTCACGTAACCCGCCAGTCCTTTGAGGACGATTGTCACGAGTGCCACAACAATCGATAACTGGAGCAACCTTTTGGGCGTCATGTGAACACAGAATGCAATGGGTGCGTCTGAAGGCGGCGGTGGGCCGATTATGGTGGGTTCATCGTCTGTCGATTCTCCGTCGCACCGTGTCTTAACATCCCCGGATTAGTACGAAAACACTCAGAGGAGCCCCACATGAGAGTGAGAACATGGACGAGCCTTTGCGGGCTGTTGCTTGCTGCGACGCTCGCTTCGGCACAAAGCGCCAGCACGGTTGCCGCTCAGCCTTCGCTGTCCGAACATGCCGGCTTCGTGAAGAACGTTCGCGGAGACGTGCAACTGCTGAGCGCCAATGGCGCGATGCGCCCCGCTGCAGCCGGTGACGTGGTCGCGCCCATCGAGCGCATCGCGACCGGCAAGGACTCCGGGGCCAGCGTTGTTCTTCGGGACGGCACGACGCTGGTCGTCGGGCCATCCTCACGGCTCGACCTCAAGGAGTTCAGCTTCGATGCCACCACACAGGATGGCGGCATGGTCGTCTCGCTGTTGCGGGGCACGCTGCGCATGATCACCGGCCTGATCGGCAAAACGCATCCCGATGCCGTCCGCGTCGAGACGCAGACCGTCACCATCGGTATTCGTGGAACCGACTTCATCGTCGAGGCAGATGCCCTATGAGGTGGATGTCCCGACCGCCCGTCTGGGCCACCGTTGCAGCGACCTTGTGCATCGCAGCCTGCACGACGCCTGGCACCCGCGTCGTGTTGTTGCCGCAAGATGATGGGCGCTCATCGGCCGTGGTCGTCACCGCCAGCGGCGGCGAGAAACTCCTGGACAAGCCATTCCAACGCGCCACGGCACGCACGGGTGCCTCAGGTGCTCCGGAGGTCGACCAGGCCGATCCGGCCAGGGTCCGCGCCGACAACAAACCGTTGTTCGACCTGGCGCCAGCCCGGGCGCAACGCTATGTGGTTTATTTCGATGGCGGCGGGGTGCTGCTGACCACGGATTCGCAACGCATCATGACGGACGCGCTGGCCGCCGCGGAATCGCGCTCGGGCAGTGACATCGTGATCACGGGCTACACCGACACCGTCGGCTCGGCACCTCAGAACGACGCGTTGTCGAGCCGCCGCGCGCAGCAAGTACGCCAGATGTTCATCGAGCGCCGCTTTCCGCCGTCGCGCATCGAGGCTGTCGGCCGCGGCGAACGCGACCTTGCGGTGCCCACGGCGGACGAAACCGCCGAACCCCGCAACCGCCGCGTGACGATCGAAGTCAGGTAGTCAGCGTCACGCGCGCGAACTTGCGCTTGCCGACCTGCACGACGTAGGTTCCCGCCGCCAGCTTCAGTCCTTTGTCGCTGATCACGACCGAATCGATGCGCACCCCACCGCCATCGATCAACCGGTTGCCTTCGCCGCTCGATTCGGCGAGCCCGGCCTGCTTGAGAACCTGGCCGATCCCGAGCGGCGCCCCACTCAATGCGCGCTCCGGAATCTCGTCCGGCACGCCGCCCTTGCTGCGGTTGATGAAGTCCTGCTCAGCCGCATCGGCCGCCGCAGCGCTGTGGAATCGAGCCGTGATTTCCTTGGCCAGCGCGACTTTGGCGTCCTTCGGATTGCGGCCTGCAGCGATTTCCGCCTTGAGCGCGGCGATCTGGGCCAGCGACTGGAAGCTCAGCAGCGTGTACCACTTCCACATCAGCGTGTCGGAGATCGACAGCACCTTGGCGAACATGGTGTTGGGGTCTTCGCTGATGCCGATGTAGTTGTTCTTGCTCTTCGACATCTTCTCGACGCCG
>JBGMOF010000037.1:0-962564 GCA_041424275.1 Variovorax sp. | reverse complement strand
CAACGGCGTCGGCTACGAAGTCGATGTGCCGATGAGCACGTTCTACAACCTGCCGCAAGCTGGCGGGCGTGTCTCGCTGCTCACGCACTTCGTGGTGCGCGAAGACGCACAGATTCTTTATGGCTTCGGGACGGCGGAGGAGCGCGAGGCATTCCGGCAGCTGATCAAGATATCGGGCGTCGGTCCCCGGATGGCGCTTGGCGTGCTGTCGGGCCTGAGCGTGGCGGAGCTTTCGCAGGTCGTCACCCGTCAGGATGCCGGGCGTTTGGTGAAGATTCCCGGCATCGGGAAGAAAACGGCCGAGCGGCTGCTGCTCGAACTGAAGGGCAAGCTGGGCGCCGACATCGCGCTGCAGGGCGGTGCCGCGCACGCTTCGAGCGACGCGCAGGGCGACATTCTCCAGGCACTGGTCGCCCTGGGCTACAGCGACAAGGAAGCCGCCATCGCATTGAAGGCGCTACCGAAAGACGTCGAGGTCAGCGAAGGCATCAAGCTGGCCCTGCGCGCGTTGGCGAAGTAGCCCTTTTTCGAGCGTTCGGCGCGAGCTTGCTTACCGCAAATCCTGTGTAAGCAGCGCCAAAAGGAACATTGCGCACTGGCACGCCACGACGATGGCGTGACGCTGCATCAGTTGCCGCGTGGTGCCGACACGTTCGTCCAGGTCGCGCGGCGCGTCACGCACCGCAAGGCGCTGCATCGCGCCGTCGAGCCGTTGCAGCGAATCGAACGCGCCCGACGCAAGCGCGTCGAACAGGCCCGCATCAACCTTCAGGCGCAGCCACAGGTAGCGCTCCAGCATGCCGATCAGCACGACCGCGCCGAAGCCCATGCAGGCGACCAGCGAAAGCGAGCGCCCCGTCAACGCGAGCACGCCGAGCGCAATGCCGGTCAATGCAAGGCCGCATGGGGCGATCGCGCCATGGGCGCGCAGCAGGCTGCCGGTCGCGATGCAGAGGGCGCGGTCGTCTGGCGTCATGGCGTCTCTTTCCTGGGTGTCGGTCGTTCCCCCGATTGTGCGAGCCAGGCGATCGCGCGCGTCCACCGGCATAAACTCCGTCGGCACATGACCATCCAGACCGACGACTTCGCACCGGCACCCCCACGCGTGGTGTCGGCGGCACCCGCTTCGCCCAACGAGGAAGCGATCGAGCGCGCGCTTCGCCCCAAGCTCCTCGACGAGTACGTCGGCCAGGCCAAGGTGCGCGAGCAGCTCGAGATTTTCATCAGCGCGGCGAGAAAGCGCGACGAGGCGCTCGACCATGTGTTGCTGTTCGGCCCTCCCGGGCTCGGCAAGACCACGTTGAGCCACATCATCGCGGCGGAGCTCGGCGTCAACCTGCGGCAGACGTCGGGGCCGGTGCTCGAAAAGCCGAAAGACCTGGCCGCGCTCCTGACCAACCTCGAGAAGAACGACGTGCTCTTCATCGACGAAATCCACCGGCTGAGCCCCGTGGTCGAGGAAATCCTCTACCCGGCGCTGGAGGACTACCAGATCGACATCATGATCGGCGAAGGTCCGGCGGCGCGCAGCATCAAGCTCGACCTGCAGCCCTTCACCCTGGTTGGCGCCACCACGCGCGCCGGCATGCTGACCAACCCGTTGCGTGATCGCTTCGGCATCGTCGCGCGACTGGAGTTCTACACCGCCGAAGAACTCGCGCGCATCGTTCGCCGCAGCGCCGGTCTACTCAATGTGCCGATGGACGAGGCGGGCGGTTTCGAGATCGCGCGCCGTTCACGCGGCACGCCCCGCATCGCCAACCGGCTGCTGCGCCGGGTGCGCGATTACGCGCAGGTCAAGGGCGACGGCCACATCAACGAGGCGATCGCGCACAAGGCGTTGGCCATGCTCGACGTCGATCCGCACGGGCTCGACCTGATGGACCGCAAGCTGCTCGAAGCCGTGATCCACCGCTTCGACGGCGGCCCCGTCGGCCTGGACAACGTGGCAGCCAGCATCGGAGAAGAGCGCGACACCATCGAAGACGTGATCGAGCCTTACCTCATCCAGCAGGGCTACCTGCAACGCACACCGCGCGGCCGCATCGCGACGCTGGCCGCCTATCGCCACCTCGGCGTCGCCCCGCCCACGCGTGACGGCGACATGTTCGGCGCCTGACATGCACACCCATGACCTTGCCGAATGGCGCCACGACCACCACTTCGGCAGCGACAACCCGATCGCGGAGCGCAGCACCCGGGTCGTGATGTGGATCACTGCCGCCACGATGCTGGTCGAGATTGGCGCCGGCTGGTGGTTCAACTCGATGGCACTGCTGGCCGATGGCTGGCACATGAGTTCGCACGCGGTAGCGATCGGGCTCAGCGCCTTCGCCTACGCGGCCGCGCGGCGCTATGCGCATGACCGGCGCTTTGCGTTCGGCACCTGGAAGATCGAGGTGCTGGGCGGTTTCGCAAGCGCGCTGTTTTTGCTCGGCGTCGCGGCGCTCATGGTCGTCGGCTCTCTCGAACGCCTCTGGTCGCCGGAGCCAATCCACTACCGCGAAGCGATCGTGGTCGGCGTGCTCGGCCTGATCGTCAATCTCGTCTGCGCGCGGCTGCTCGGCAGTGCGCACCACCATCACGGCGAGGGGCATGCGCATGGCGACCATGGACACGACCACGATGACCATCAAGCGCACGGCGAAGACTTGAACCTCAAATCGGCCTACGTCCATGTGCTGGCCGACGCGGCCACTTCGGTGCTCGCCATCGTCGCGCTGGTCGGTGGCTGGCTCTACGGCTGGGCCTGGCTCGACCCGGTGATGGGCCTCGTCGGTGCGGTGCTGGTCGCGGTCTGGGCCAAGGGCTTGCTGCTGCAGACAGGCAAGGTGCTGCTCGATCGGGAGATGGACCATCCCGTCACCCAGGAGATCCGTGACGGCATCGAACACACGTTGGGCGATTCGGAAACGCGCGTGGCCGACCTGCATGTGTGGCGCGTCGGCAGCGCTGCCTATGCGTGCGCGGTGACCGTCGTCACCCATTCGAAGACGCTCGATGCCGACGCGGTACGCGCCTGCTTCTCGATGCACGAGGAGATCCGTCACTCGACCGTCGAGATCCAGCGCTGCGCCGAGGGCTGAGGCGACGGGGTATTGGCGTGTGGCATGGCGCGCACAGTCATGCCGATGTCACTTCGCTGCCATCGCGCCGTCACGCCGCGCGGTGAACCTCGTGGTCCATGGAACGCGACGATGCTTTCCTCCGCGCATGGCGCGACACCGCCCTCCCTGAAACAGATGAGGCGACGCGGCCGCGGCAGCGCTACCGGACACTGTGGATCTCGGACCTGCATCTCGGCACGCCCGGTTGCCAGGCCCGCGCGCTGCTCGACTTCCTGAAGCACACCGAGTGCGAGACGCTGTTCCTGGTCGGCGACATCATCGACGGATGGCAGCTCAAGCGGCACTGGTACTGGCCGCAGACGCACAACGACGTGGTTCAGAAACTATTGCGCAAGGCGCGCAACGGCACCCGCGTGATCTTCATACCGGGCAACCACGACGAGTTCGCCCGCAAGTACCTCAACCACAACTTCGGCGGCATCGAAGTGGCTGAAGAGTGGATCCACGAAACCGCGGACGGCCGCAAGCTCTGGATCATTCACGGGGACCTGTTCGATGGCGTGATCCAGTGCGCCAAGAGGCTGGCCCACGTCGGCGATTCGCTCTACGAATTCACGCTCAAGCTCAATCGGCATCTGAACTCGATGCGTGCGCGCATGGGTCTGCCGTACTGGTCGCTGTCGAATTACCTCAAGCAAAAGGTCAAGCGTGCGGTGAGCTACGTCGGCGACTTCGAGGTCGCGGTGGCCCGCGAAGCCCGCAAGCGCGGCGTACAAGGGGTTGTTTGCGGACACATCCACCATGCCGAGATGCGCGACATCGACGGCATCCTCTACTGCAACGATGGTGATTGGGTCGAGAGCCTCACAGCGCTCGGGGAACACGCCGACGGCACGCTAGAAATCGTCCAGTGGGCGAAGCACATGAACACGATCGTTCCGGGCCCTGCGGCAACGGCGGACGCGGGCCTGGCGTCTTCCAGGGCCTGAGCCCGAGGCACGCTCAGCGACGCAAGATCTGGAAAGAGGTGTCGCCTCGACGCTCGCGTTCTTCGTGCCGCGCGATCCAGTCGCGGCATCGCTCCGAGAGAATCTTTTCCGCCTCCGAGAGGCTGGGCGCGGCTTCCGACATTGCAATGCGCGCCACCCATTCGCCCTGCCGAAACAGGTCAGCGTGATAACGGGTGCCGCCCAGCCCCGTGAAGGCAGGATGAACCTGGATTTCCCAAGTGGTGGTGTCCACGCCTTGCATCGAGTTCTCCACGTTATCCAAAACGTTCACGGCGCCGCAGTGTGGCCGAGCACGGAGCGAGCCTTGCGGGTTCTGCCGCGGGTGCTCGCACCCAAGAGCAACCACAGAATCCTGCATTGGCCGATCAACAGGCCACCCACTACGCAAGCGCCCAAGGGGCCCACATTGCCTGCGACCCCCATCGTGAAATCGTAGAGCAGCGTCAAGAGCGTTCCTGATGCTGCAACGCAAGCAAGCACCGCAAGCACGTTGGCGAGGGTCTGCAGGAGCGCGAGCGGCTTCATGGTGCCGACAATTTTTACGCTGCTTTGCCAGGGTGTCCGTGCGTTTAAACCCTGTGTGCCGGTAGGCGGCGAGCCTGCACGCTACCGCGGTAAAGCAAATTCACAGGGAAACCAACCATCCTGATGCGCGAACGTGACATTCATCACACCGCGCGATGGCGGTTGTGCCGCACACTCGACGCATGGTCCGACTAATTTTCATCTTTCTTATCGTCCTTCTGCCCGTGGCACTGGTGTACATCGCCGGTCCCTGGGTGCTCTTGGTCGTGGCCGGATTGGCTGGCCTTGTCTTTCTGCTGTCGACGCGGCAAGCGGAAGGTGCCGAGGCCACCCAAGGCGGGCTGTTGACGGGCTACCGCAATACCGGCTTCGGCAAGACAGGGTTCGACAAGATCTGATCGACGGGCGGCGCACTGCCATGCGTGCAGAAGCCTAGCCGCCAACGCAAAGCCGAGAAAGCAAAATGCCTTGCAAGTCGTTGACCTGCAAGGCATTTTTCGTTTGGCGGCTCTTCACGGAGGAAAAGCCAAATTCCGGAAAGTCCTTGAATATCAAGTACTTGCGAACCCGTGACGGTCAGAAGTGGGACGGGATTCGTGCCACCAACCGTATCACGTTCGCCGCCAAGTTGGCAGCCGATTTGACTTTTCTGCTCTTGTCTTGTTAGTTGTATTCATCACAACCAACAGGCAAGGATGAACCACCAACTCCAGGACTTCTACAACCACCTCAACACGGCCGTTCTAACCACGAACGACTTCGCCGAAGGCACCCGTTACCGCAAGCGCGAGAAGGCCGACCAGTTCGCCTATTGCGGGCTGAATCCGATGTACAGGTCCTATCTGAGCCTGGACCTAGACTTCCCCGGCGCCGCACATCGCTTTGAAGAACTGCATGTGCCCGTGCCGACCATCGTCACCACCAACCGGGCGAATGGGCACTGCCACTACCTCTATCGCCTCGTCACGCCTGTCGCGTACCACGACAAGGCCAGAAGCCAGCCGCAGGACTACTTTGAGGCCCTGCAAGACGAGATGACCCGGCGCCTCGGTGCCGATGCAGCCTTCACCCACACCCTCACGAAAAACCCGTTGCATGACCGCTGGCTCGTGGAGACCTTCCCAGCCGAATACCACCTGAGCGACTTTGCCGAGTACTTTGAATTGCCGCCCCGCAAAACCGCTGTCCGCCTGCGTGGCGATGGGACCTCGCGCGGCCGCAACCACGAACTGTTCAACACCTTGCGGTTCTGGGCCTACAGCGCCGTCCACAGCCACACCAGCGAAGAAACCTGGCTGATCACTGTCCAGCATCAGGCCTCGGCCATCAATGCGTGCTTCGCTCGCCCCTTGCCGTTCAAGGAGGTCAGGGACACGGCTAAGACCACAGGGCTATGGGCATGGAAGCACCGCCATGAACTTCATGTTCGCCCCAAGGTGCTGAGCTTCACCGATGAGACGGCCACCCAACGAATGCAGGCCGGTGCCGATTACACCAATCAGAAACGCCGTCAGAAGGCCCAAGACCTCATCAGAGCCGCCGTGGAGGAACTGCTGCCCTTGTATGGCAATGAACTGGGCACCCGCATCCTTGCGACCCAAGCAGGCCAGAACATCAAGACTGTCCGCAAATACCTGCCCGCCATTCTCCACGCCGTCAAAACCGGCGATTAGCCAGAGAACTGCAATTCCCATCACTTCCACAATTCGAGACCACCACGGCGTCGATCAGGTAATTAGGCGATGGCTTGGAATAAGGAGCTGGGATGAAAACAGGGCTGGCGAAGCCCAAAAGAGCTGAAAAAGGGGCTGCCCATTTCAATTAAGGAGCCCACCGAAGGGAAACAGAAAAAGCGGCGAATTGCCAAAAATCGACAATCTAGTCAATTCCAATTCAATTCAGAAAATTTCGATTTAATTGCAATTTAATTGAGATTTGATGATTTAATCTATTGACTTAATTGATTAATAGTTATAATATTTGCCTGTTCACTAACAGGAGGTAATTCAAATGAACAAATTAAAAGGAAATTACGGTCAATACGAAGTGCGGCTGACCACCGTACAGACGACGGTCGCTACCTGGGTCATTTCGGCCACCAGCGAAGGCCATGCGGAAAAGCGGATGCGCACCATGAATTTGGGGCTCTTGCACGATTCGCAGACTGACTGGGACAGCTCCGAAGAGAAGTTCGTCACCGTGGAAAAACTCTCTTCAACCGAGGAGGTCACCCATGGCTAAGAAGCTCCAACTAAAAAGAGTCGTCGCCTATGCGAATTATGTGCTGAACATCTGTTTCACTCATGAATGTACCTGTATGGAGGCCAAGATGATTCTCGTCCGTGACACATTCATGGGAGAGCTAGGGTCTCACCGGCACAACATCCGAGCGATGGGTGGCACACTTGAGGAAGACTCAAACTGCTCGATTCGAACCGTTCCGTCGTGATCGCTATCTTCGCATTCGTCTTCCGGCAGAGCAACTCCCCACTCGGCCAGACGAACATCGATGTCGGCATCCCAATCGTCGAGGCCCATTAAGGGCGGGCATGGGAGGTATCCAGCAAAGCAGGGGCCCTCCAGCTTCTCGGGACACAATTCGGTCGCCGAGACAGCGGTATCAAGGGTAATGGACAGGTTGCCTGCAATTCCATCGACATCGTCGTCAACCCATTCAAGGTCAACGCTGATGGGATGTCCAGTGGAGATCTGGACGATCTTTGAGTCTGTGGCGTTCTCCAGAAACCCGCGGCCCTTCATTTCCAAGAGCTTGCCGAGTCTTTTTGCAGTGAGTTTAATTTTTCGCATGTCGCATCCTTTTTAAGCCAAGCGCGAGCCAGCTCTGACGACCGTCAGAACTTGAGAAACTCGCAATACGCACCGGCAAAAGCCGGTTCCATGACTGAAAAACTCGCGATTCGCACCAGCACGAATGCTGGTTCCTGACTAGCAACTCACCTGCACGGGAAAAAAATCTGGAAAGGCGACGCACGCAGGCGCCGCCGTGATGACAACGTTCAAATAGTTTGTTTGGTTGACACATCTCAGGATTGACGCATCGCAAGTTAGAGATTCCCTCCGATTGCGCTAGATCGCTGCCATCAAGCCGGCGTACACCATCATCAGCACGAAAACGCGCTTGACGTGAAGCAAACGCTACAGAGAAAAACGATGCATTAGGGCTCTGCCCAGGAGCAAATGCCGGTCGCCAAGGTTAGGGTGACACGACTCAAAATGTGGGCATCTCAGGACAGAAAGGGGTAACCGAATAGAGATTACCCCCTCAGCTCCATCAATTACCCAAGCCGCTGTTCGAATCTCGCCTGTCGCTGTCGATCCACGCCTCGACAAGGGCAACGAATTCGTCATACACGTCGGCGGTGCACCGCGCGTCCAACGATGCTCGCGCCCATGGAATGAGTGCAGTCGTTTCCAGCAGGAAATCCTCGAACCGGTCCAGCCGCGTCCTCCAAGGGTACGCTTCTTCAAAAGGCAGCTTGACATTCCACTCTCGAAGGATTTGCGTGATGTCCGGCTCGCGGTGAGCCAGGCGAATCAGCGGAACGAGCGGCAGGTAGACAGCGAATCTGGGATGTCACGGTCGGCGTCGTCAGGCTCGTGCGGCGAACCGCGCGTCAAAACAATTCCGGCCTCCACCTCGTTCAGGCTGCCGTCCCCTCCCTGCACACTCCAATAGAGCGTGACGCCTACGCGTTGGTGAATGGCGGATTCCACAAGATCCCATTTATCGGTATGGGACAGCCATCGCCGGAATGCGGTCTCGATGGACAAGCCGATTTGCTCGCGTTGAAGGGTGAGTTTTCTCATGGTGCTTTCCTCTTAAGCAGGCGTGAACCGGCCACGGCACCCGCCGAAACCTTGAATTCACCGCAATGACCCGCGTGAGCGGATGACCTGCTTGAGAAGATTGCACCTGCAGCCAGGCATTTGAAATAGCGGCGCTAAAGCGCGGCTGCCAACCGACGACCCACATCGTGAGGCTATTGGACTGATCCCTGAATACTGGCACACCACCACCTTCAAATCTCGCGACAAGGTCAAGAAACATCAGTCTTTTCCCTCTTAAAAAGCAGATGGCGCCCTTAGCAAAAGCGGCAGAACTTCGAAAGCAAGGCGAAGAAATCCGAAACCATGAACGTGCTGGCTTGATCGACGAGCTCCGCGCAAAAAATCTTGGAGTACGGCCTGACCGTCGCCGATCTGAAGTTGGGCGCAGCGGCAAGACGTCAAAGAGATCGACCACCACTGCGAAGTCGCCCCAAAAGGCCGCAGCGCTTTACCGCAGCCTTGCGGGCGAAGAATGGTCCGGCAGCCGTGGCCGCAAACCGCGCTGGGTCACCGCGGCCCTAGCCGCCCGTAAATCCATCAGCGACTTCGAAATCAAATAAATTTTTTCGGAAGTTGACGCGACGTAAAGAGCCCTGCAGAGTTCACTCGCGCCAACCTTTACCAGACCGGACGCTGAAGCCATCGTCCGGGTATTCGGATTCTACTGAGAGGGAAAGCTCGCTGCAGTCCCCAACCCCCCCCCTGTTTTCTTCCTGATTCTTTCTCTCGTCACTTCGTCCTGGGGTGATGACCTCCTCTCGGCGGTCAGAGCATGGTCCGCTGCACTGCAAAAACGGAATGCCGGATTGGAAATTCCAATACTGCCGGTACAGCTAGCCGTCCGGCAAATCCGGCGGCTACGCCGCGCTTTACCATAAAAAATTCAGGCAAAAATCGACTTGGAGCTTTTGTCGTTGAAATAAGTGCCGATTTTCCAAAACGGGAAAAAATCGGCTCTGAAAAACTTTTCAAACCGGCTTTTCCAACAAGATTGGCCGGTTGGCCGTTATATATTTTGCTTGCGGAACGGAAAAGCTCCACCCAAAAGCCAAATGGCTTTGAAGTGGGGCTCACCGAAGCTGCAAGAAGCGCCCAGAAAAAACTGACCCGCTGTTCATCTGTTTTGCTGACGTAGACAGCCCCACAGCCTGATCTGGGTATCAACCTGTCGAGAAGGATTTGACGATGCCAACACTAACTGAAACCCCGGGTTCACACAACCCGCCCCCGCGAAAGCGACGCCCCACCGCCTTTGCGGCTGCCCCTGCGAGCCGGTCACGGCTTGAACGCCCCATGGCCATTCATCCCAAAGCGAGTGAGGTCGGGCCATCCTCCCTGCTTGCGCCTGTCCGCCTCTTGCGAATGACTGAGATGGTCTGGATGACAGGCTTCCAAAAAAGCTACATCTATTTGCGCCTCGGGGACAAAAGCTTCCCACCCCAAATCCATGTCGGCACGCGCGTGAGGTTCATTCACGCCGAGGTCGTGGCGGTGCAACACGCTTGGATTCAGCGCAAAACCAGGGACGAAATCCGACAACTGATTGCCTGCCTGCTGGCAGCCCGGTAACAAGCCCTTTTTAAAGCGGGACACGCCCCGCTTCAATTCTCCTTATTGCCCAGGAGAAGCCGCTGCGCGCCTGAATGGTGCGTGGTTCTTTTAAAACAAGACAAGAAAGTAAGTCATGATCCCGAAAATCAATGCCGCGCGAAATTCAGCGGCCATCTCTCTCACCCTCAAGCCCATCGTGGGCGTGCTCATGCAGCTTGATCCGAACGCGATCGTCCTGTCCGAGCTGGCCAGCCGGACGCCTGCCAACAAAACCGACAAAACCTACATCGAACTGCGAGAGTCGATCGAGACCACTGGCGGGAACGTCACCCCCGGCTTGGTCCTCCGAAAGTCCCCGACCGCCGGGTCTGACGAAACGGCCGACGTCCTCGTCAACGGTCACCGATCCTGGGAAATCTGCAAAGACCTCGGCATTGAATTCAACGCCATCGTCGTGGACGAAATGTCGTTTACAGAGATGGCCCGCTACATGGCGCTCTCGAACAGCGGCAGAAAAGCCCTCTCTGCCTTCGAGGCCGGCCGCTTCTATCGAACGTGCCTGCAAAAGAAGCTCTTTGTCAGCCAGGCGGAGATGGCGCGCGCCCTGGGTGTGTCGGCGTCCGATGTGAGCAATGCGCTTGCTATTGCCAGCCTGCCACCGATTGTGATCGGCGCCTTTGGGTCTGAGGACGACCTGCAGTACCGGTACGCCAAGCCCCTCAAGGATGCCATCAAGGCCGATGAGAAGAAGGTCTTGGCGATTGCCAAGCGACTGGCCAAGCGGCAAGCCGGGCTGGCGAACAAGATCGACTCCGCCGACGTCATGGTCCAACTGACGGGATGGAACACCGGCCCTGATGTGACCAAGCCTGCTCATACCCCAGCGCCCATCGCACCCACGACGGGGTCGGCCGCGAGCGTTACTTCGGATGATTCGGCAGCACCGAGTCTCGTCGACCCAATGACCATAATCGTCGATGCTGAAGGACCCGTGGTGCCGCTCAGGGAAGACGTGGATGCTGAAGCGATCCCAGCTTCCAACAGCCGCCCTTTGCTTCGCGACGATCCGCAGGCCAGATCATTGGTCACCCTTCGACCGTCTAAGGCTTGGCCGATTTCCCTCGACGTGCTTCCGTGCGGCACGGTCAATCTCCTGGCCACAGGTGCCTTCCAGATTGATCTGGAAATCGGCCTCGGGCTCACGGCCCGGCATGGCGCTGCCTTGGCCCAACACATCAGCGACTTCCTGGGCGATCACGCGTTCGGCGCGGACGCGGGCGACGAAGACTGATTAGCAGCCCACCGACTGAACACCATGACCACGTCGCATTCGTGCTTGTCGATTTCGTTCCTCGTCCCTGGCGCCGTGTGCGCAGTGGGGGAGGGTGTTTGCTGCGTGGTCTGGTCCGATGGCGGATTATTTCACGACAGCGTTGAAGACACTCCGATCGCGGAGGATTTCGAGCTCGGGTGCCATTCCGAATTCGAAGCCTTTCTCCAGGAGGAAGTTGCCGAACATCCTGACCAAGAGGCTGCGCGAAACACAGCCAGCCTACGCGTCATACCCGAGCCGCTTCGCGGCACGGGTATGACGCGGCTGGCGAGGGAGGCGTTCCGCCTCCCTTCGAACCCTCCTGCTCCGCGCATCGACTTCTGCAGCGATCGTGCTGGAGCCCCGACGCTGCCGAAGCCGCTGCCTATGCCAAAGCCGCTGCACTCGCCGGAGCGCGCCAATGTCTGACGAACTTGACGCGCGCAAACCCATGCGGCTGTTGAGCTTCAAGCTCACAGACACTGATTTCGCCCTGGTGGCTGGCATGGCCATTGGCGCCAGGAGCGTGAGCGCCTTCATGCGCCAGCTGATCCGCGATGCCGCGGGGCAGTTCGGCCCGTCGCTGCCGATGCCACCGCCTTTGCCGTCGCGCCGCTTTGCAGCGCCGCCCGTCGATCATCGTCCGGCTGCAGATCCCGAACTGGTAAGGCAGCTCGCCAAATTGGGCAATCTGTTGAACCAGCTTGCCAAAGGCATGCACCTTTGCCGGCATGACGGCAGCGCTGTGGATCTGACGAAGCTCCACTTCATGTTGCTCCTGGTCGACTCGCACCTGGAATACCTGCGCGAGGAATACACAACGCGCGCTGATGACCAGGTCGATGTCGAATCCGGAGAGGCCCCGCCATGATCTTGAAGTTCCTGGCCCAGAAAACTGGCAGCCCCTTCGTGGCCCTGAACTACGTCGACGGCAGCATGCACCAGGGTGGTGACGACCGAGACGAGATCAGGTTGATCGCGGGCTCACCGGAGGATTTCCTGCACGCCGCCTCCGGGCTGACGTTCCAGGAAAAGTTCAAGAGCTGCGTGCTCAGCTGGTCGCCGGGCGATGCGCCGAGTGATGACCAACTCGAAGAGGTGCTGGCCGATTTTTTCGGAGTTGGCTACGCGGGAATGGACCCGAACCACTTTTGCCACTGCGTCTATTTGCACCGGAAGCACGAACGTGTGGATGTACACATTCTGATTGCCAACGTCCATCTCGAAACCGGGAAGCACTTCAACGCTGCGCCGCCGGAGTGGATGGCCTCGTACGATCCCGTTCGCGATGTGCACAACGCGCGTTGGGGATGGGCGAGTCCGAAGGATCCGGAGTTGGCGCGCCCGATCCGACCCATATTTGATGGGTATGGTTCGGTGACTGCGACGGGGACGCTGACGCCTGCAACTTCCAAGAATGCGGAGAACGACATCCAGGAGGCTATGCTGTCGCTGGCGATGAGGGGAGTGGTTAACGACCGGGCCAGTCTGCTGCTGGCGCTGGCAGACCATGGGGAGGTTAACCGGGGCCGGAGCAAGGAATTCGTGTCGATCCGACCGACCGGATTCGAGAAGCCGGTGCGCCTTCGGGGTGTGATCTTCAGGGAGGACTTCGAGCCTTCGATGCTCGCCGCACTCGCTCCGACGCCGCGGCCAGCGCGCACGGCTGCCGATCATGAAGCGGACAAGGATCCCGCCGAGGAGGCAGCGGCCAGGGCGAGGTTGGATGCGGCGGTGGCGCGTCGGGCCATTGATAACCACCGGCGCTATCTGGCCCCGCGTCAGCGTGCCTCGAAGAAGAAGGCGCCGGTGGCGGCTACCGACGCGGTCGACTTGCCGCCGATCGATCTGGCTGTGCAGCGAGTCGCCCAGACACCAATGACCACCAACCCGGTTCACCGAGAGGTGGCAGCGGTGACGGGGCCAGGAACCTCCATGCCCATCGACACAGCGATGGACCTGTGGTCGAGCTTATTGAAACAACCATCACCAACTTACAAGGACGAACATGAACCGGATGCTGATCGAGCGGTACCAGGAGTCGCTGCAAAATTTGGAGAACGTTTACGCCGGGAATTTGATCGACTTGCACGAACGATTGAAGGGCTTGGAAGAGCAGTTCAAGCGCTTGCTGGACGCCTTGGACGGAGACGGCAGGCTGAGCGGGCCAGACGTGCAGTGGAGCGAAGTGAAGAAGTAGAAGTTCGGGCCGAGCGGGACGAGCGGCCTGGGACGTTATGAGCCGCTTGGATCAGGCATCGCCTGCCGGTGTGCATTGCAAGCGCAATTTGCTTGGTGGGTCGTTGGCCTGCCCATTCGAGTTACTGCCGCGATAGCTCCGTCACTGTGCCGCAGTTATGAGGCGGGCGGCTGTATGTGTAGAAAAACGGTATTGATTAGTACAGTTATCTATACCGCTCTTGTCGAATAGGCGCTGTGCTTCGGGGTTGGTTCGCAGGAAGAGGGGGCCTAAATCTCGTTGCGTTCAGCTCTACCCCGCCAAACCGTTCAATTTCGGATGCTCGCTGATCAAGCTGAGTCTTGACGTCGCCCTGGTTTTCGCGGCTCTGCGTGGCACGAGTAGCTGCTCAATCAAATTTTGCAGCCGGGGGCCCTGCACTAGGTCGCAGGTTGACAAAAACCAATATATGCACAAAATGCCAGGTGACAAACTCCTCATTTTGCAAGGAACACCATGCTCGCAACGCCGCCCAGTCAATTTTTTCCTGAACTTGAAGACAGCCGCTTGCGAGTGATTGCCGAAGCGCTCTTGGACCAACGCTATGCCACCCTGCGCGACTTGGTCTCTCCGTACGACGACAGCTACACCCGCGAGAGCACAGTCTTCGGCCGCTCACGCAACCTGCTCATCGAGATGGCAGGCGGGAAATACCACTGGCTGACGCTGAAGCATGCTGGCATGGACGTTACCGTGGCCATTGAGCGGGTGCCCTGCCGCTTTTTTCGCGACGACCCAGACAACCCCGAGAAAGCTGGGTTTTATAAGCGCAATGCCGTCGATCAACTGTTCGACGTCGACGAAACGAAGCCTGTCGTCTGGCGCTTCGTGATTGAGCAGGCCATGACCGAAGAGGACGAAGACCGCGTCCACTTCATCGGCTACAACGCCTTCCAAGAAAAAGTCTCGCAATGGATGTTTCGGCCGTCCAGACCGACCATGCACGCGGTCGATCAGGACATCCCTCCATCCACAATCCTTCCACCCGTGCAAGTGGATGTGCGCGACAACACCCGGCACGCCGACGACAACGGGCAGGCTGGCACTGGGACCTAGTTGGCATGATCGCTTTCAATGGAGCGCAGCTGCGGCTCGCTCGCGTGTTCAATGGATTCGCGCTGGAAGACGTTGCCGAGCGGGTCGAAAAGACCCGTCAATACATTCATCGTCTGGAGACGCTCGACATTGCGCCGACGTCCGAGTTGGCGCAGCAGCTCGCCGAAGCGCTGCGGGTTGAGCCTGCATTCTTCTTCCTGGAACGGCGCCCGCTCGCCGAAGAACAATTCCACTTCCGCAAGCTGTTGACCACGCGCGCTGGCCTGAAGCAAACCGCATTGGCTCGTGGCGAATTATTCGGTCGCCTAGTCGGCTATCTAGACTGCGAGCTGAACCTGCCGGCAGTGAACATTCCCACCCATGAGGCAGCTGACATCGACGACATCGAGCAAGCCGCTGATGCCTGCCGTGGCGCCTGGGGTCTGGGCATGGGCCCAATCGCCAACATGACCCGCGTCGCCGAGCACGTCGGCGCCGTCGTCACCAGCTTTGCGGGCGTTTCGACCGAAATCGACGCGCTATCGGTGGCTACCCACCGACCAGTCATAGTCCGCAACGAAGCCAAGCTCAGCGCTTGCCGCCAACGGTTCGACATCGCCCATGAGCTAGGCCACTTCGTGCTGCATCAGGGCAAACAGACCGGCGACCGCGCTACCGAGGGTGAGGCCAATCGGTTCGCGAGCGCCTTGCTCGTGCCGCGTTCGATGATGGCCAAACTGTTCCCGCGGCCCAAGGGCAGCCGGCTGGACTGGGTCGGCCTGCGCGAGTTCAAGATGACATGGAAGGTCAGCAAGGCCGCCTTGCTTTATCGAGCCCGCACGCTGGCCTTAATCTCGGACGATCAGTACAAAACCGGCGTCATCACGTTACGTAGGCACGGGGAAGCTAACGGCGAGCACGAAGACACGTTGATTCCGCATGAGCAGCCCGAGTTGCTGCGCCACGCGCTGCAAGTGCTAGCTGACCGTAAAGGCCAATTCGTTGCCGAGGTGGCACATGCTTTGAGTGTGACGCCCAGCGTCATCGAAGACCTTGCTGGCTTCAAGCCGGCCGCCCGACCTGTCGGCCGGCCTCAATTAAAGGTGGTGGGTTGAAGCGATAGTTTTCGGCCAGGTTGATAGATATCAGGTAGCTACCAACAACTTTGGCTACAGCATGGCCGCAGCTGTGAGGCAGTTGCGTTCAGTAACATCCACCATGAGTTCAATCACCATCAACGAAGTCCGCGTCGTGAGTTATGCCCTCGCCACCGGCAGATCCTTCCAACTGGTCGTGTAGTTCGGCGTCTTGAGCGACTGCAGCATCGTCCACGTCCGCTTCGCGCCGGCCAGGCCGGCGCTGGCCAGCAAGACCGAGCCGCGGCCGTGTTGCTGGTTGATCGCATCCATTGCCGTCATCAACTGGCTCCGGTCGTTGATCGGCTCGTCCAGGCCGAGCTCGCACTGTTCAACACTGGCGTCCTGCAGATCGAGAAGCATCACCCCGGCCTTCGCGTACCGGTAGCCCGGCTTGAAGAAGGCCTTGAGGGCGCGGATCGCTGACGCGGCGAGCATGCCCGTGTCAGCTGTTGGCCGGCGCAAGGGCACCGTGATCGAACGCGAGTACTGCATGCCTGCTCACGGAAGGGCGAGGTGTGGATGAACACCAGCACCTGGGCGGCGCGGCCGTCCAGGCAAAAGAAAGCCCAAGAAGCAATCAAGCTTCTTGGGCTTCTCGAAACATCGGTGTTGAGGGAGGGCCTCAAGTACCAGTGCACCAGTCCGAAGGACGCTGCCACTCTAACGTCTGTATCAGCTCCGGCTGGCGTCTCGCGGAGTTGTCTTACATCGGCTTCTGAGACCTTGCGTGCAATCTTGCGTCTCCCACCGATCAGAAAGAGACCCTTGAAAAGCTCTCAACCGCCTGACAGCGAGGGGCCAGACGCGTCCCTCGGCTTGCTGCGCCCGGAGTCGCACACGCTCACGGTTTGCATCAATGGCCACGATCACACATTGCAGGTCAAACCTTGGGTCACGCTGCTCGATCTGCTCCGCGAGCGTCTCGACCTGACCGGCACCAAGAAAGGTTGTGACCACGGGCAGTGTGGCGCATGCACAGTGCTGGTGGATGGCAAGCGAATCAATGCCTGCCTGACGCTGGCGGTCATGCAGGAAGGCCGCGAAATTACGACAGTGGAAGGCCTGGCGGATGGGGAAGACCTCAATCCCCTGCAAGAGGCTTTCATCGCACACGACGCCTTCCAATGCGGGTACTGCACCTCGGGTCAGCTGTGCTCGGCCATGGGTCTCATAAGTGAAGCTCAGGCTCGCACCGAAGCCGACATCCGGGAGTTGATGAGCGGCAACGTCTGCCGCTGCGGGGCCTATCCACAAATCGTCCAAGCGATCGGTGAAGTGATGGGCATTGAGGTCGGCCAGGAAAACAAGGGCGGCCGTCGCATTCCGATCGGCACGGTGCCAGCATGACCCCGTTTTCATACGCTTCGCCCAGCGACAGCGATAGTGCATTGGCCGAGCTTGCCCAGGGTGCTCTCGCACAGCATGGCTTGGGATCCATCAAGCTCATCGCAGGTGGCACGAATCTGCTGGATCTGATGAAAGAAAACGTCATGAGGCCGATGCGCCTCCTGGACGTGACCCGACTTCCGCTCTCGCGGATCGCCGGGACGGAAGATGGCGGGTTGCATCTTGGCGCGTTGGCTCGCAACGCCGACACCGCTTACCACCCCCTTGTAAGTGCAGGCTACCCGCTTCTGGCGTCCGCCATCCTTGCCGGCGCGTCACCGCAGTTGCGCAACATGGCGACCAACGGTGGCAACTTGCTTCAGCGAACCCGTTGCGTTTATTTCTACGATGTAGCCGTGCCATGCAACAAGCGTTTGCCTGGAACTGGCTGCCCTGCCATTGGCGGGCTGACGCGCCAGCACGCCATCCTGGGTGCAAGCGAACACTGCATTGCCACACACCCGTCTGACATGTGCGTGGCCCTGGCGGCGCTCGACGCCGTTGTGCACGTGAGATCAGTGAGCGGCGAAAGAAGCATCCGGTTCGCTGAATTCCATCGGCTGCCCGGAGACCGCCCACAGGACGACAGTACTTTAGCTGCGGATGAATTGATCACGCACATCGAGCTGCCGCCAGCGCCCCAATTTGCCGCCCATTCGACTTATCTGAAAATTCGGGATCGTGCCTCTTATGCGTTCGCACTAGTTTCTGTGGCAGCCGCACTGGATCTCGCTGATGACGGCACGGTGCGCGAAGCACGCGTTGCGCTGGGCGGCGTAGCGCACAGGCCGTGGCGAATGCAGACGGCCGAAGCCCTTCTGGTAGGCGCACGGCCTGAGACGGCGTTGTTTGAACAGTTCGCCGATGCCCTCCTGAGCGGGGCGTGTGGTCAGGGCGACAACGATTTCAAGATCCCCTTGGCCCATCGCACCATCGTGCGCGCTCTTGAGTTGGCTGCAGAAGGAACCGTCAGCAACGGGGGCGAGACACGCCGCAGGCCCGACGGAGGTAAGTCATGACCCAACTGATCACTGCACTTCATGTGCCGTCCGCCGAACCCGGTACGGGAAGCGTGCATATCGGCATGCCAGTGTCCCGAGTGGATGGTCGCGCCAAGGTCACCGGTGCGGCCCGTTATGCCGCGGAGCATCCAGCACCGGACCTCGTCTACGGCGTGGTCGTCAACAGTGCTATCGCCAAGGGGCGCATCACCGGTTTCGAGTTGACCCAGGCGATGAATGTGGAGGGCGTCCTGGATGTGCTCACCCACGCGAACCGACCGAAGATGCGCAGCTTTGACATCTTCTACAAGGACATGACGGCCCCGGCGGGTTCACCTTTCAAGCCCTTGCATGACGACAAAATTGCCTACAGCGGGCAACCGGTGGCGCTTGTTCTCGCGGAAACGTTTGAGGCAGCGCGCTACGCAGCTTCGCTGGTGCAGGTGCATTACGAAACAGAGCCTCACGAGACCAACCTGATGGCCCATCTTGGACGTGGGCGCAAGCCCAGCCGTCTGAAGGCAGGCTACTCTCCGCCGCCCGATGAGAAGGGCGATGCCGAGGGCGCTTTTGCATCGGCCCCGGTGCAGCTTGAAGCCGCTTACTACAGCGGGGTCGAGCATCACAATCCAATGGAACTCTTTGCCACCACGGTGTTGCGTGACCCCGAGGGACATCTGACGATCTACGACAAAACGCAAAGCTCCCAGAACAGTCGCTGGTATGTTTCACACGCGTTCGGATTGCCCAAGTCCAAGGTGACTGTGCGCAACCCGTATGTGGGTGGTGCCTTTGGATCCGGGCTGCGGCCCCAGTACCAGCTGCCCCTTGCCGTCATGGCTTCGCTGCACCTGAAGCGGTCGGCACGGGTGGTGCTCACGCGCCAGCAGATGTTCACGTTCGGGCACCGGCCCGAGACATTCCAGCAGATCAAGCTCGCCGCCGACCGGGACGGGACATTGCGCTCGATCGTGCACACGGCAATCGCCGAAACCTCGCGCTCGGAAGACTACGTCGAAGTCGTTGTGAACTGGTCGGGCCAGCTCTACACATGCGACAACATCAAGCTGGGTTATCAGGTCGTCGAACTGGACCAGTTCAGCCCGATCGACATGCGGGCGCCAGGCGCAGCCCACGGTGTGTACGCGCTGGAAGTGGCAATGGACGAGCTTTCCTATGCGCTCGACATGGACCCCCTGGCCCTGCGTCTGAAGAACTATGCAGACCGCAACCCGATGGACGATCTGCCGTACTCCACCAAGGAGCTCAGGGCTTGCTACGAGCAGGGTGCAGCGCGCTTCGGATGGGCGGCCCGGCCTCGCGCCCCGCGCAGCCGAAAAGAGGGTACCGAGTGGGTGGGCTGGGGCATGGCCACTGGCACCTGGGATGCGATGCAGATGTTCGCACGGGCCAGCGCGGTACTTCATGCCGACGGTCAACTCGTGGTGAGCAGCGCGGCGACCGATATCGGCACCGGCACTTACACAGTGATGGGACAGATTGCGGCGGCTGCCATGGGATTGCCCATGGAACAGGTGCGGTTCCAGCTGGGTGATTCCACGTTGCCTGTCGCACCGATCGAAGGCGGCTCATCCCATGTGACCACGGTGGGATCCGCAGTGGAAGGCGTGTGCGAGAAACTGAAAAAGCGCCTTCTGAAAATGGCCCAGGCGATGGACGGATCCCCTCTGGCCAACGCGAAATACACGCAGGTCGAGTTCGTTGAAGGCACCGTGCGTCTGATCGGGGCCGCCGATCAGACGGTGCGCCTGGTCGACGTTCTTGCCGCATCCGGTGACCCTCACATCGAAGAGAAGTACCTCATGCTGCCGCACATGCTCAAGCAGAAGAAGTACGTTCGAGCGACGCATTCGGCAGTTTTTTGCGAAGTCCGCGTCGACGAGGCGTTGGGCACGGTGCGCGTCACGCGGGTTGTGAGCGCTGTGGCGGCCGGACTCATCATGAATGCCAAGACAGCCCGGAGCCAGGTGACCGGGGCGGTGGTCTGGGGCATAAGCCAGGCGCTGCATGAAGAGACTCACAGCGACCACCGGCTGGGCCGCTTCATGAACCACAACATGAGTGAGTACCACGTTGCGGTGAACGCCGACATCCACGACATCGACGTGATCTTTGTGCAGGAAGACGATCGCATCGTGAGTCGTCTGGGCGCGAAAGGCGTTGGCGAGATCGGCATCGTGGGGGTGTCCGCAGCGATCTGCAACGCGATCTACCATGCCACTGGACAACGCGTTCGCAGTACCCCAATGACGCCCGACAAAGTCATGGCTGCGTGAGGAAAGCCATGCCACCGCGCAGCACGCCTGATCATTCAATCAAATTTGACCGCGCCCAGGCGAACGGTGTGGAGTTTCATGTGGCGATGGCAGGTCCCATCGACGGTCCGCTGGTGGTGTTACTTCATGGCTTTCCGGAATTCTGGTTCGCATGGCGTCATCAGATCGCGCCGCTGGCCGCGGCCGGTTACCGGGTGGTGGCACCCGATCAACGTGGGTACGGGCTCACCACCAAACCACCGGTCATTGGTGACTACCTGCTGGACACCTTGGCAAAGGACGTCGTTGCCCTGGCGGCCTCGTTGGGGCACGAGCACTTCTCGCTCGTTGGCCACGATTGGGGCGGCATCGTAGCGTGGCAACTTGCCGCTCGTTTCCCAGAAAACGTCGAGCGCACGGTCATCCTCAACGCGCCGCATCCCGGCACGCTTTTGTCTCATGCCTTCTGGCATCCGTTTCAATTCGTGCGCAGCGCTTACGTCGGCTTCTTTCAGGTTCCCGGTCTGCCGGAGCTTGTCCTGAAAGCAGGCGACCATGCCTTGTTGGCAAACACGCTGACGCGGAGCAGCTTGCCCGGCACCTTCTCCGCGGATGAGTTGGACTCCTATCGCGAGGCATGGAGCCAAAAGGGCGCACTTACAGCCATGCTCAACTGGTACCGAGCCATGCCTGCCGCAAAGCCCTGCCATGCTCGCATCCAATCGCCGCTGCGCGTGATCTGGGGCGACAAGGACACCGCGCTTGACCAAGGGCTGGCCGAGCGGGGCGCTGCCATGTGTGAGGACGCTGAAGTGATCCATGTGAAGGGTGCTACCCACTGGGTGCATCAAGAGGAGCCCGAACTGGTCAGCCGGCTCTTGCTAGAGTTCCTTCACAGATGAAGCCTCTGGCTGTCGACGTTGATTGCCTGGAACTTCGCCTCATCCTGGGAGTGGCGGGGCGGCCCTGGGATGCTCTGCGGGCATTCCTTCCTCATCGATGGAATGGCGTTCCTTGATCGGGCCGGCAGCTTTGGCGCGCTCCGCGAGCCGCGCATAGAAGGCAGCCACTTCGCGTAGATCCTGTTCATCCAGTGCCTCGATGCCGATCATGCGGTTGCTGGCCGTGCGACTGGCGGCCAGCAATTCGTTCAGTTTGAGGTGCATCGCCACGCTGTCCTTGTTCTGGCTTTGCTGGATCAGGAACACCATGAGGAAGGTCACGATCGTGGTGCCGGTGTTGATCACCAGCTGCCAATTCTCTGAAAAGCCGAACAATGGCCCCACGGCCGCCCAGAGGATCACCACGGCAACCGCCAGACAAAAGGCCAGCGGTGTTCCAGCCCACCGCGTGACGCGGCTAGCAAACCGGTCGAAGCTGCTCAGCAGGGCAGAGTGGTGAGCGTAAGAGGCACTTGAGGTGTCGGGGACCGAACCAAGCGGCGAAGAACTGGTGCGTGAAGGATCTGACATGGGGATATTGTCAGCATCGGCGACGCATCAAACCTGACCATCCTGAGCGGCAGGGCGGGGGCCCAACCCGCCCGGGAACGGCAGCGTTACCTGACGATGAACCTACTGACCGCAAACCAGCGCTATGTGCTTGCTCTCGGGCCTGACGGGCCATTGCTTCCAGAACCACGAAGCCAGCTTCTGCGCTGGCCAGACCCGCGGCCGTGCTGGGCCCTTTTGAGGCGAAGAGAACGGCTGAGGCGTTGGAGCGGAAGGGGCAGGAGCTGTGCCGACCATCGATGCGCCGAAGACCAGGAAAGAGGATTGGGGAAAAGGCAGAAGTGGGCTCAGCGGATGCATGCAGATGGATCCCCTGACTGCGTGTGCTGAAAGGTGTGCGATGTAGCAGCTGCGCAGTAGGCAGCCCGCCCGCCACACGTTGAGCCATTCCCAACTTCTTTTGCTGACGCTGCAAAGCCGGACGCGCCTACACCCACTGCAAGGGCGCGGTCGTGCAATCGGTCATTGCACTTGCGCAAAGCCTTTTTTCGGAGTCGCCATGCAGCTGTCCAAATGGATTCAGGTGTGCAAGCAAACCGTGGTCGCATGGTCCGACGATTTCGCGCCCAGCATGGGCGCAGCCATCTCGTACTACACGATGTTTTCGCTGGCGCCGCTTCTGGTGCTGGTCATCGCAGTGGCTGGCTGGGTGTTTGGTGCCGAGGCGGTCCAAGGCCAGATTGCGGCGCAGCTGTCCAGTCTGATGGGAGAGGACACAGCGCGGGCAGTCCAGGACATGGTCGAAAGTGCGGCCATCAGCGACAACGGCCTTTGGGCGGGCTTGCTGAGCATTGGCATTCTCATTGTTGGCGCCACCAGCGTGTTCGGCGAGCTGCAAAGCGCCCTGGATCGCATCTGGCACGTGCCCGAGTCCAAAAAACCGTCCGGGATCTGGGGCATCCTGCGCGCCAGGGTGTTCTCCTTTGGCTTGATACTTGGTCTCGCATTCCTCTTGATGGTGTCCCTGGCAGTGAGTGCTGGGTTGGCCGCCTTTGGAAGCGTCATCGGCGGCCTGTTGCCCGGGCAGGAGGTACTCCTGCAGATAATGAATCTTCTGGTCTCCCTGCTGGTGATGACGCTGCTCTTCGCGATGATTTTCAAGCTGATGCCCACGGTGCCGGTCGCTTGGCGCGATGTAGCAGTCGGCGCCGCCGTCACGGCCGTGCTGTTTGAGATCGGTAAGTTTGTGATCGGGCTGTACCTGGGTAAGAGCGATTTAGGGAGTGCATTTGCGGGAGCGGGATCGCTCGTGATCCTGCTGGCTTGGGTGTACTACGCGGCTCAGATTTTTCTGCTGGGTGCGGAATTCACCAAGGTTTATGCCCACATGCACGGCTCTGCAACCGTGGCAGACGAGGCTTCCGGCGCGCCGGCACCCGCGGGCGTCATCTCCAAGTCTTCGCTGGAGGAAGCCTCCACGGGATCGACCAGCGCTGCGACAAGCCGGACCCCGGACACAACGCCGGTCGTTCAGCGCGCACTCGATCGTCGCGCAGTCAAGGAGGCCGCCGATCTGCTACCCCGGGTGATATTGCTGAGTGTTCTCTCGCTCGCGCGCGTCTGGACAGATCGCAAACTGGTGCAGGGGCACCGACAGTTGCGCCGGGCCAAAAAACAGATGCGTTGAATCTCGCACCGAACGTGGTCGTGGGAGAGGCGAGACCATTGCAAGTGTCTGATGGCCTTGAGCCCGAGAATCGCCAACGCGGCGAGCAACCTTGAGTCGGCCGTTGGTCGCCGCAGTGGCAGTGACGGAACGCGTGTACTGCTTGTCTTGCCGCCTGAACGGCGAGGTGTAGATGAACCCCAGCACCTGGCCGGCCCGACCGATCTGCTTGCGCAGTTTCTCAAGCGCCCGACTTCAACCCGCCACCTACAGCCGGATTGGAAGCCGGCCCACAGAGTCGGCCAAATTGAAGAGCAGGGTGTCAGTTCCACTTCAGGAGCTTGATATGATAGCCTTGCTGCCCCTCTGGATCATCGGCGCACCCTTCCTTTATCTGATCGTCGATTGGGCGATAGGGTCGAAAGCACCGTACCTGCGCAGCCGATGATGTCGCTAGCCGAGAAGTCAGAGCTCGGCTCACAAGACGTCACGCCGTCGAGCAGCCGCTCGGCAGTTCCGCTGGCGGCCCTGTCCGCACTGGGTGCGTATGTCGTGCCGTACCTGATCAGCCGATCCACCAGCCCGACGCCGGACCATCCGCGGGTTTTTTTCTGGTATCGCCGTTTGTCCAAGCCCGCATTCCAGCCGCCGGACATCGCTATCCCGCTGGCTTGGACTGCAATCGAGACCGGACTGGCTGTTGCCGCCTACCGGCTCCTGCGCCGCCCGAAGTCAGAACAACGCAATGTTGCGCTGTACTGGCTCGCGGGCAATGTCGCAGCAATCGGAGCTTGGAGCCGGCTGTTCTTTGGGTCGCGAAACTTGCCCGCCAGCACGGTGGCTGCCGCTGCGATGGTGGGCACCGGCGCGGCGTACGTGGCCGAAGCGCGCAAGGTCGACGGGGCGGCTGCGGCTGCAGGCGTGCCGCTTACGGTGTGGGTGGGCCTAGCCACCGTACTTACTGCCGCTTTGTGGCGCCGCAATCGCTGACAACCTCGACAAGCCGGATGACAAGCGTCTCTTTTCGTCTATTGATTCTTGACAGGCCAGGCTTGCGGCGGAGTTTGTACCTCAGCGAGTAGCTCCCAGGATTGCCTTAGGAATATCGTCGAGCAGCGCGATCTCGTTGGGATGATCCCCTAAGATCGCGCTAGAGGGCATTCCCGGCTGGGGTGCATCTGCGAGGCTCTGTACGATCCCGAGCCCACCGGCTGCGTGGATGGCAAGCATGCCTTCGGTGCCGTCGTTTCCGATACCTGAGAGCACGATCCCCAATACCCGTGCGCCGTAGACGCTCGCCGCAGACAGGAACAGAGTGTCGACCGCCCTGTCCCATGAACTGCCGGTCGGGTCGTCGAGCAATGCGATCGCTCCCCGCGCATCAACACTCATGAGCTTATTGGGGGGAGAAACGTAGATATGTCCTGCGACCACTGACTGCCCGGCCACTGCGTAGGCTGTCGGAAGCGGTGACCGCAAATCTGCCAACGTCTGCGCAGCAAAGTGCTTTCCAGGTGGACGCTGCAATGCTACGAGTATGACCGCAGAGAAATCCAGTGAGAAAGCTGCGGTGACCCGCGCTAGGGCGGATATTGCCGCCGCAGACCCTCCCATAACCACGATGTCCCTTGACCGCTTTCCTTGTCGTGTGGTGGGCATGGCTTCTTCCTCTCAGGTGTCCATTGACGGGCGCTCGATCCGCGTATGCAGCTTTTTTCCGGCTCGAAAGGTTCTCAGCCCTTCGACACTGCGATTGAAAAGCCGCTTCCCCCAAGCCCGGAGCTACCCCTATCCCACGGCACCCCGGTTGCGGACCTCACGGACGACTCTTTCAAAAACATGGGCCGTGGCGTGGCTCGCGAGGTTCCTAGACTTCGCCGGGCTGGCCTACATGACAGTGCAATGCAGCGCAAGCGGGCTGGCTTAAAAGAACAATACCCATCCTTCCCGGCGCTCGCAATCCTGTCGGTACTAGGCCCTCCTCATAGTGTCCACTTGGCAGGATGACTCGCCGTCCGCCGGACGAATGGATCGCAGCCGTATTCCGAGAACCTGCATTTTGAGAACGCCGGCGAGCTGCCTCCAACTTGCGTCGCTTACCCTCAAGGTGCAGCAACGGGGTTCGGGCGGCACGCCGATGGGGTGTCTTCAATCCTCGCTTGCAGGCGACGTGAGCCGATTCGCTCACGCTGTCGCTGCATCCTGTGCTTCGAGGAAGGGGCCGAAATCGAGGGGTTGTCGTGTCATTTCTTCTCCGGTCAACGAGAGGCAAATGCGATCTGAACCGGCGACGCATCGGACGCCATCGCGTGCATCCAACGACGCCTCGTCCAGCGTACGGCAATTCGGTGCAAGCTGTGCCACCCATGGAAACACGCATTCGTATACCGTTGATGTTCGAGGGCGCCCGTCTGGAGGTTTCCGGGCTGCTCAGCCTGCCTGAGGGCGCGCTCTCGTGCCTCGTACTGGCACACGGTGCCGGCGCCGACATGCGCCACCCTTTCATGGCGGCCGTCGCCCAGGGTCTTGCAGAACTACGTGTCGCGTCGCTCCGCTACCAGTTTCCCTATTCTGAAAGGGGCAGCCGGCGCCCCGACCGGCCGCCGCTGGCACATGCCACTGTGCGGGCAGCTGTCGCTGCAGCGCAGGCGCATGCCGGTGGCATGCGGCTGTTTGCAGGTGGCAAGTATTCCGGTGGAAGGATGACGTCGCAGGCCCAGACCATAGACCCGCTGCCGGCCGTGGCGGGGCTTATCTTCCTGGGATTTCCGCTGCACCCTGCGGGCCGGCCGTCGCCGGAACGCGCCGCGCACCTCCTCGACGTGGCTTTACCGATGCTGTTCGTGCACGGGTCGAAAGATGCGCTTGCGTACCCTGATTTTTTCAGGCGAAGCGTCGGGCGCCTCGGATTGCTTGGGACTGTCATTGAGATCGAAGATGCAGACCATTCCTTCCGGATCCCCAAAAAAAGTGGACGCACGGAAGCCGAAGTGCTCGACGGGATGCTCGACACGATTGCCATCTGGATGCTGGCCTGGCAATTGTGAGGTTTCGCCTTGCTGCCGCTCTTGTTGCGACGCCTCCCCGGCAGGCGCGTACGCTGCCGTGTGACTGGCAGCGCCACCCACTCGGTATTCTGCAACCTATGCACGTACAGGACGTGCGGAAGGAACAAGTCCCCCGCCTCCGGCATGACACTCAATCGGAAGTTGCAGTTGCGGCACGCGAACGCTCAATCTTCGAAGGTGGGCATTACTGTGGCGGTGGCAGCGGTCGAGCTCAATGCGGCCTCGTCCCGGGGTCCGAACCGTCACTCTTGCGGAGTTCCGGCTTGCCCTGCGTCATCGCGGAATGTTGACGTTCGTCCTTCGCCTTGCTGACATCGCGACGCTGCCACATCGCGAAGGCGAGCACCAGCCCGAACGTCACCAACGCGAGCAGCCAGGGGATGTATCCGCTCATGTCCATGGATATCTCCAAACGGGTTTGAAAAACGCAAGGTATGAAACGTCTTCGTGCCGACCTGTAGGTGCAATGCGCGAGGGCTTGAAGTTTCGCGCGCCAAGCACAACGCTCAGCGCTCGCCCGTTGGCGTCGAGGGCAGCATCGTCGTGAGCGGATCGCGGACGCCACCATAGTATTGGTGCAGCACCCGCGCAAACGCGGGGTGCGGCGGATTGGCCGCCAGGAACAGAGTGATGCTCGGCCGCAGCTTGAGGTCGTCCGGCGGCCGAGAATGTCGTGGGCCGAACGACCCATCGCCGCACTGCACTTTCGATTCATCGACAGCTTCTTCAGGGACATGCCAGGGGCGTAAGTGCAGGGCCGTAGGGAAGGCCGGCGATGTGGGCGGCGCGTGATCCAGCATGTAGGCCAAGCGATGAGAAACTCCGCGCCGGTCTTTCGAACGGCGGCGTGCGACAACCTCCGGGAACATCCCGCCCATACGGGACGGCCGCGCCTCGGTAAACACGGCTTGCGATCCAGGGGTGCCCGGATGCGCGCGTCGCCTTGGACAATCGGGTTTCAGAACGAGAGACAACCCCCGTGTACATCAGTGAACAGCTTCTCGACCCCGGCGCTCGCTTGGACCTGTATGCGACCGATCCTTCGACAGCACCGCCACTCTTCCGTGCACTGGCAAAGGCCGAGTGCTGGCTCGACGACTAGCAGCAACAAACGTCAACACCAGGGTCATTACAGGGGCAATGTCAGATTCCGGTGCGGCCGATGTGATGAGATCAGCGTCGCACGACGCGTCGACCCGTGCGACCAACTAAAAGATCGCACCTTTTTCGGGTAGGTGCCGTAAAGTTGGCGCGGTTTGGGCGTTGACGATTGTCAATTTGCATCGCTTGTCGTGTGCAGATTACTCACAGGTGCCCCAAGATCATCGAGCATGAGGAGCTGACGAGTGAGTGTCACGGGATCAGGTGTCGACCCTGAATTGGAATTCCTGAAGGGTGGCGGCGCGACCGGCGCGCTGCTTCGCGCACACGACTGGTCCGCGTCACCCCTGGGTCGGCCTGAAACCTGGCCGCAGCCGCTGCGCACAGCGGTGTCGTTGATGCTCGGCGCGGTACAGCCCGTCTACATCGCCTGGGGTGCTGCGCTTACCTCGCTCTACAACGACGGCTACTTGTCGATTGTCGGCACCAAGCATCCCGGTATTGGGCTTCCGTTTGCCACACTTTGGGCGGAGATTTGGGAAGAATTCCGCCCGGTGATCGAGAAGACGTTGGCCGGTGAATCGCAGCACTTCATTGATATGCCTATTGCCCTGGCTGGCAGGCCAGGGCGGCCATTGAGCTACTTCACCTTCTCGTACACCGCCTTGCGCGACGTGGACGGCAGCGTCGGCGGCTTCTATTGCGCAGCTACGGAGACCACTGACAAGGTCCTTTCTGAGGCGGCATTGCGTGCCAACGAAGCGCGGTTTCGCGGCGTGCTGAACGGCATGGCCGAAGGCTTTGGCCTGCTCGCGCCCGACTTCACCATTTTGGAACTCAATGCCGAGGCAATGCGTTTAGAGACGCGGCCGCGAGAGGCCATCGTCGGCCGCACGCACTGGGAGGCGTATCCCGGCTCCGAGCACAGCCCGCTGGGTCAAATCTACAAGCAGGCGATGACCGATCGCGTGCCAGTGGCGTTGGAGCATCTCTACACGTGGCCGGACGGGCGTGAAGCATGGCTTGATATGCGCGGCTATCCCACGGCGGACGGTGGCCTGGCCATCTTTTATCGCGATGTCACGGAGCCCCGACGGGCACAAAAGCTGTTGCGCGCGAGCGAGGCGCGCCAGGGCTTCCTGCTGGCGCTGGCAGACGAGCTGCGCGGGCTTGTGGATCCGATGGCAGTGGTTGCCTCGACCACGCAGGCGCTGGGTCAACGGCTGAGAGCGTCGCGCGTGGTGTTCGCCGACATCGACGAAGCACAAAACCTGGTGGCAACGGTGGGTGAGTGGATGGACGGGACCGTGCCACAGGTCCCCGGTCGGCTGCGGATCACGGATTTCGGCGATGCCATAGCCGGTCCGTTGAGGCGGGGCGAAACGCTGCGCGTAGCCGACGTGTACGCACATGGCGCTAGCGCTTCAAGCCTGGCCGCGCTAGACGCCATTGGCGTTGCGGCTTTCGTTTGCGTGCCGCTGCTAAAGAACGGGCGTTTCGTGGCCACCCTCAACGTCCATCAAAGCCAGGCACGCGACTGGACCGATGACGAGGTTGAGATAATTGAGGTGGTTGCCGAGCGTACCTGGGAAACACTTGAGCGCGCGCGCTCCGCCGTTGAGCTGCGTGCCAATGAGGCGCGGCACCGCGCTACGCTGGAGATTGAGACTGTCGCAGTCGTGTACTTCGATATGGCCGGCCGCATCACCGACGCCAACGCAGCCTTTCTGCGCCTGATTGGCCAAAGCAGTGCAGCGCTGCACGCCTATCAGCTGCGCGACGACAACGCGCCGGCGCCCGAATGGATCTGGCACGACGCTGAAACTATTCAGGAGCTGCTGACTGCAGGTCGAGCCGGTCCCTCAGAGAAATCTCGCGTCAAGCGCGATGGCTCACATGTTTGCCTTCTTTGCGCATCGCAGAAGCTGGACGAACACACCGCAGTCGAATTCATCATCGACATCACCGAGCGTAAGGAAGCCGAGGCGGCGCTGCGCGGCGCTGAAGAGCGGCTGCGCCTGGCGGTGGACAACGCCGAGATCGGCTTCTGGGATGTCGACGAGGTCAACGACTCGCTTATCTGGCCCCCGCGCACCAAGGCTGCCTTCGGTATCTCGCCCGACGTGCCCGTGACGATGCAGGACTTCTACGACGGGCTGCACCCCGACGACCGCGCGGTCACGAGCGATGCCTATGCGGCGGCGGCAGACCCGACGCGCCGCGCGCTCTACGACGTGGAGTACCGCACCGTGGGCAAGGAAGACGGTGTCGTGCGCTGGGTGGCCGCTAAGGGCCGCGGTGTATTCGACGCGGACGGACGCTGCCTGCGCGTGGCCGGTACCGTGATCGACATCACCGCGCGCAAGGCGGCCGAAGCGGCGCTGCGGGCGAGCGAAGCGCGCTTCGAGGCCATCGCCAATTCGGTCGACCAGATGGTCTGGACGACGCTGCCGGACGGCTTTCACGACTACTACAACGACCGCTGGTACGAGTTCACCGGCGTCCCCAAGGGTTCGACCAACGGCGAAGGCTGGATCGGCCTGTTCCATGTCGACGATCACGACCGAGCCTGGGCCAAGTGGCGCCACAGCCTCGCCACCGGGGTGCCGTATCACATCGAGTACCGGCTGCGCCACCGATCGGGCCAGTACCGCTGGGTGATCGGGCGCGCGCAGTGCGTGCGCAACGACTTAGGGCAGATCACACGCTGGTACGGCACCTGCACAGACATTCACGACATCGTTGAAGCACGCGAGGTGCTGGCGCGCTCGCGCGCAGAACTCGAGCATCTCGTCGACGAACGCACTGCTGAACGCGATCAAATGTGGGAGACCTCGCGCGACCTGATGCTGGCCATTGATTGCGAGGGCATGTTCCAGCGCGTCAACCCGGCATGGACGACGTGCCTCGGCTACAGGGACGACGAATTGCTCGGCCACCATGTCAACGAGTTCGTGCTGCCCGATGACCAAGCCGGTACGGTGAACGCTTTTCAGCAGGCGGCAGAAGGCGAGCGTTCTCCCATCGAAAACCGCTTCCGGCACAAGGATGGCTCCGCTCGATGGATCTCCTGGATGGCGGCACCGGCAGGTGAAATGATTTACGCCACAGGGCGAGACATAACCGCAGCGCGTGAACGCCAAGCAGAGCTCGAGGCCACGCATGAAGCACTACGCCAGAGCCAGAAGATGGAAGCCGTGGGTCAACTCACCGGTGGTATCGCGCACGACTTCAACAACATGCTGGCCGTCGTGATGGGCTCCCTCGACTTGCTGGGCCGGCGGCTGGACCCGGCCGACGCTCGCGCCAAGCGTTATGTCGACGCGGCGATCAACGGCGGACGGCGAGCGGCTCAGCTGACTCAACGACTGTTGGCGTTTTCGCGGCAGCAGCCGTTGCAGCCTGAAACTGTGGACGCCAATAAGCTGGTGTCTGGCATGTCCGACCTGCTGCGCCATTCGCTGGGCGGTATGGTGCAGCTTGAGACAGTGCTGTCAGGCGGCCTGTGGCGCGTGCATGCTGACCCGAACCAGTTGGAGAACGTCATCCTGAACCTCGCGGTCAATGCACGCGATGCCATGCCCGACGGCGGCAAGCTCACGGTGGAAACGCAGAACACGCACCTCGACTCCCACTACGTGACGGATCACCTGGGCGTAGCGGCTGGGCAGTACGTGCTGATTGCCGTCACTGATACGGGCTCCGGTATGAGCAAGGAGGTCATCGCCAAGGCATTCGATCCTTTTTTCACCACCAAGGAAGTCGGTAAGGGAACTGGCCTGGGGTTGAGCCAGGTGTACGGCTTCGTCAAGCAATCCAACGGGCACGTGAAAATCTATTCGGAGCCTGGGCAGGGGACAACTTTTAAGGTCTATCTGCCACGCCATATCGGCCCTGCCGAAGAACAGAACACGGCAAGCCTCCCCGAGGAACTACCCCTGGGCGAGTTGCAGGAGGTGGTGCTGGTGGTGGAAGACGAACCGTGGGTGCGCCAGTTCAGTGTGGATGCCCTGCTCGAACTGGGCTACCGCGTGATCGAGGCAGACGGTGCGGCTTCGGCCCTGCGGTTGCTGGACGCGCATCCTGAAATCGCACTCATGTTCACTGACATCGTCATGCCGGGCGTCAACGGCGCCAAGCTGGCTGAGGAAGCGCGCAGACGCAGGCCTGACTTGCGCGTGTTGTTTACCACCGGTTACACACGCAACGCAGTGGTCCACAACGGCGTCGTTGATCCTGGCGTCGAGCTGATCGGCAAGCCATTCACTATCGAGCAATTGGCCGCTAGGGTACGCGAGGTGCTTGATTCCCCGTCTTAGCTGGCCACAGCTGCATTAGCGGCTGGTGGCTTTGCGATTGACGGGGGTCGATGACGTAGCCGAAGCCAACAAGCTGCCGAGCCTTTTGGAATGTTATTGCGCCTACAGCCGTTCCAACGTTTTGCCGACGCAAATGCCATGAGCGGCAGCTCAAGCTGCAAAAATGAATTTTTTAGACCTTATTCAGTGGCCAGCTTTCGCTGCATCAGTGGCTGCAGCATGGCTGGTGGCCTCTAACCAGCAAGGGCGACGGAACACCGGTTTCTGGGTATTCCTTGTGAGCAATGTGCTGTGGGTCGTCTGGGGTATTCACACCAATGCCTTCGCGCTGATTGCGCTGCAGGTTTGTCTTGCTGCGCTGAACATCCGCGGCCTATTCAAGACTGACGACAAGGCATGAGCTAGCAAACCCGCTAGGCTGTCGGCAGCGTTCGTAAGGGTGGCAAATATCAATACTAGATATCTACCAGTGGTTACATTTGTCCGCGTAGCTTGGAGCGGTCTTAAAAGAATTTTCTACTTTTTATCGTTTAAACATTTTCAGAATTTCCTACAATTATCCAATCTACAGCATTTTTTTGTTCATCAGTCGGAATGATAATTCTTTCGGAATAAGGGTTAACAAAGACTGATACGATGCTGCCCGTTTCTGTTAGTGCGCTAATTAATTTGCATCCGCCATCACCTACTTCATAAACGCGGGCTTGCGCAATAGAATTTGGATCTGGAATGGCAAATTCCGGTAAACCGACATCCATTTCGCGTGAATACATTTGGCTTATCTGGCGTACGTGAAATCCGTTACGCATTGCTAGCACCGCGTCGTTCCAGTTCATACAAACTTTCCAAATAACCATGCGGCCATTGTCACAGCCTTATAAAATTCCTAGTCATTACTTGGTTGGTGTTTTACCAGAAGCCTCTCAAGAACTTCAATACGATGTCGGTGCGGTGTCGTGATGGCATAAAAATTTTCACGCAACTCGCTCGATTTTCCGACGGTGACCAGCTCTTGTGAGCGCAGCTCATCCTGCACCACGACTTCGGGAAGCAAGGCCAGCCAGCCGCTGTCGCGCGCAATCAGGCGCAACATAGCCATGTCGTCGACTTCGGCACGCAGCCGGGGCGTGACATTCGCTGCAGCGCAGAGCGCATCGAACTGCGCGCGCAAGGCATGGCGGGGACCTGGCAAGGCGATGTCCAGCCCGTCGAGATCGTTCGGAATGCGCAGGCTGTCTGGGGCCCAGCTACTTGCCGGCCCGACCAGCGAAATTGCTTGATATCCCAGGAAGCGGCAGTGCAAGGGCCGGTCGATGCTCACCGGCACTGGCTCGTTGGCGAGCACCACATCCAGTTGATGGTGCGCCAGCCGCTCCAACAATCCGTCAAGCACCCCAGACTCCAAGGTCAACACCACCAGCGGATCATCGAGCAAAGGGCGAATCCAGTTCTCCTGGTAGTTGCGCGACATGGTAGCCACGCTGCCTATGCGCAGCCGCGTCACACCGTCACTTCGTCCCTGCAAACGCCCGAGCATCTCGCGACCCAGACCAAAGATGGTGTCAGCGTAAGAAAGTACCAGCTGGCCGGCATCTGTCAACTTCATCCGCCGCGCTTCGCGAATAAACAGCGCCTCCCCGAGTCGATCCTCCAACTGCCGGATCTGCGCTGACAACGCCGACTGCGAGATATGCAAGTCTTCGGCTGCCCGCGTGAGATGGCCCCGTTTGGCCACACACCAAAAATAGTGAAGGTGGTGAAAGTTGAGCTGAAGCAGATCCATCGTTCTGTTTTTATTGTTAATTTGTTCTTATAACTGTAATTTACAGAATGATCAATTGCATCGACCATCCACCGCACCTCTCTGCAATGAATGTCGCCGATGCCACTGCTTTCCATCCTTATCCCTGCGACTGGTCTGTTCCCGTTGCTCTTGATGGCGTGCGCAGCAGTCTTGGCACGTTCTCCTGGTCCTTCAGTTGCGAATCAATGGCGGCTCTTCAACATGTTGGCCAGTGTGGGATCGATTGCGGCCGTGACGACCCTAGTGCTTGGCTTGGTTAATCAAGCCCTGACTGCATCAATCGCACCGGCGATCGACCACGGCATCACATCAGATCGTTTTCAAGGCTGGATTGGCTCCAACGCGCTGGGCCTGTGGGTGGCCGTGCTTGTACAAGGTTTGGGAACTGTCATTGGCGCCTTCTCGGCACGCTACCTGCAGGGCGAGCCTGGGCAGCGACGCTATATCAGCGCGCTGGCTGCGGTGCTGGCGTCTGTCCACCTGCTGTTGCTGGCGCAACATTGGCTGGTGCTCATCGCGGCGTGGGCTGCCATTGGCTTGGCCCTGGAACGGCTGCTGTGTTTTTACCCGGATCGCCCCTTTGCGCTACTGGCTGCTCACAAAAAACGTCTGGCTGACCGCCTGGCCGATGTATTGCTGCTTGTGGCAGCGGCATTGGCTTGGTGGGACGTAGGGAGTGGATCGCTGCCTGCGTTGTGGGAGAAGTTGGCGAATGACGGCGCGTCCTCGACGCTTCAATGCGCAGCGGTGGCACTGGTACTGGCAGTTATCCTGCGCACCGCGCTGTTGCCGGTGCATGGCTGGCTAATCCAAGTCATGGAAGCGCCGACCCCTGTCTCTGCGCTGCTGCACGCCGGGGTCGTGAATTTAGGCGGTTACGTGCTGATCTACTTCGCACCGCTGCTGGAGGCCGCACCGGCGGCCCGCTGGCTGCTCGTGGGCTTCGGCTTGAGCTCGGCCGTCTTGGCAGGACTGGTGATGCTGACTCGGGTCAGTGTCAAGGTTCGGCTGGCATGGTCCACCGTGGCGCAAATGGGCTTCATGGTGTTGGAATGCGGCGTCGGTCTCTACACGCTGGCAGCACTGCATCTCATAGGGCACTCTCTCTACAAGGCCCACGCGTTTCTGTTGGCGTCGTCAGCGGTGCAAAGCACCAAACAGCAGATGCTGCGCGGGCAGGCTGAGCCATCGACTGGTAGCTTGCTTTTGGCGCCCTTGGGAACCTTGACAGTCGTCGGACTGGTGCAGCTGGCGAGCATTCATGTCAGTGCTGGCAACGGCTGGCCAGCGTGGTGGATCGGCGTCATGGCCTTCGCGTGGGCACCCATGTTGTGGTTGCCCCGCGCGCATGCTGGCGCACCCACCAACCGGCCATGGCAGCAATTAGTCAGCGCTCTAGCAGGCGCCGGCATGGTCGCAGGCCTTACCGCGCTGGCGTTGCTTGCCCATCAGCTGCCGTTGGGTACGACCGACGTCCCGAACGACGCCGGCGGCACCCTCGCGTTGACAGGACTGGCAGCGATGTACCTGTGCCTTGTTGCGCTGCAGGTGCGTCCCGACGGCATGGCAATGGCTCGGCGCTGGAGCTACGCAGGCTTTTACCTGGACGAGCTTTACACCCGGCTGGCGCTTCAATTGTGGCCGCCACGTTGGACTGCAATGGGGGGCAGCGCAGGGTCTGACCGAACAAATCATGTGTTCAAAAGCGGCACCCCATGACCCGTCCGCACATCCCAAAACCGGAATATTCCATGGACTCGAATTCGCATCCCCTCTATGACCGGACCAATTCCTCCTGCAGGTCCGCCGAAGCCCACCACCAAGCCACTGAGGCAGCCTGCGAGCGTGCCTGCAGCGCCATTGCTCCTGCATGGCCACTGGATCGGGCCATCGCCGTCAACCCCCATTGGGAGCGCGTCGGTCAACCCGTGCGCCGTGTTGCAGCCCGCATGGCGGTGCTGGGTGGTATCCAGGTGCTGCCAACGCGTCAACACTTCAAGGAAGCGCTGCGCCAAGGCCGTATCGGCACCGCCGATTTGGCAGACGCTTTGATGTCGTCGCCGGCGGCGCAAGCCGCTGGACTGACAATCCAGAATTGCACGGAGGCGCTTGCTGAGACCTCGGCCGTCTCACCGCTACCACTGCTCATCGATCTCCTAGACAACGATCCGTTGAGCCACAAGCGGCTGTCGTGGCGGCAGGCCATCACGCATCAGGTCAGCCAAACCTGTGCCGCATACTTCGACGAGCACCAGGCCGACTGGCAGCCTTCAAGGAAGCAGGGCTTGTATGCATTTTGGTGCGACGCGCTGACCCACGATCACGGTATCGGCGTGCTGATGGGGTTGCCCAACCTGGGAAGGTCGATCGGCGCCTTACCCCCGACTCGGGCCGAAGCAGAGCAATGGGTGCTGCAGCGCCTCGGCTTGCCCGAAGCAGTGTGGGCGGACTACCTTGAAGCGGTGCTCCTCACTGTCAATGGATGGGCGTCCTGGTGCGCCTATCTTGGCTGGCAGGCCCGCCTAAAAGATGGCAAAACAGATCCAAACCTGCGCGATTTGCTCGCGATCCGGCTGGCGTGGGGCGCCATCTTGCTGGACTGCAAAGACGATGAGGCCGCACACCAGGCATTTGCAACGCTGCATGCTGCTTGGGGTCAGGCGCCAAACATGCTCGAGAGTGCTTATGACGCGCTGCTGGTTGACGAGGTGTGGCAGAGCGCCTTGGAAGCTGGTTATCAGCGGCAACTGGCGGGCAAGCTCCTCAGTATCGGTCCCGCTGCGGCCGGGATTCACAATCCGCCTGCAATCGAAGTGCAGGCAGCCTTTTGCATTGACGTGCGCAGTGAGCCGATGCGGCGATCGCTCGAGGCGGTCTGGCCTGCAATCCAGACGATCGGCTTCGCTGGATTTTTTGGGCTGCCTGCCGCCTACACCCCTCTGGCGACGCACGCGCGCCGGCCACAATTGCCAGGGCTTTTGGAGCCGGCTGTCGAAGTGGCGGACAGCATTGCTCCCGCACCAGGTGCGCACGCCGATGAGGGCGAGCACGCGCGCACGCTCAACATCGCCGCGCGCGCTGCGCGTGAACGCTGGTTTGTCCGGACTGGGCAGTGGCTCGCTGCGAGTCGTTGGCCTGGTGCAGCGTTCAACTATGTCGAGGCAGCCGGGGTAGGGTATGTCGCCAAACTGTTCGGCTGGCTCACCCCGTCAACGCAGGCGCGACCGCGCGATGATCTAGCGGGCCTTCGGAGCAAGTATCAGCAAATTTGTCGTCCTGGCTTGATCGGACTGGATGTCGATGCGCAGGTCGGTCTGGCCATCGGCGTGCTCCATGCCATGGGCCTCGACCACGACCTGGCGCCGCTGGTGCTGTTGATGGGTCATGGCAGCCATACCACCAACAACGCGCACGCAGCTGGCCTTGACTGCGGCGCCTGCTGTGGCCAGACCGGGGAGGTCAACGCGCGTGCACTGGCGCAATTGCTCAACAGGCCTGCGGTCCGTGCGGGACTTCAAACCAGGGGCATCGCGGTGCCTGCGCAGACTGTGTTCATGGCAGCGCTGCATAACACCACGACCGACCAAATCGAAGGCTTCGATCTCGACCTTTTGCCTCCCTTGGCGCGGCAGATCTGGCATCGGCTGCAAAGCGTCTTCGCCCATGCGGGAGACCAAGTCAGGCGCGAGCGCTCCACGCGTTTGGGAATGGACGTGCGCGCGTCCCATGATGAGCTCTTATTGGCATTCCTGCGTCGCGCCAATGACGGCGCGCAGACGCGGCCCGAGTGGGGTTTGGCAAACAATGCGTCGTTCATCATTGCGCCGCGCTGGCGCACGCAGGGTGCCGCGCTAGATGGCCGCAGTTTTCTGCACGACTACGACGCGGCCAACGACGCGGATGGCAGCGTTCTAGAGTTGTTGATGACCGCGCCGATGCTCGTCACGCACTGGATCAACTGGCAGTATCACTCGTCCACTTGCGACCCTGAGCGTTTGGGCAGCGGTAACAAGGTGTTGCATAACGTGGTCGGTGGAAATCTCGGCGTATTCGAAGGCAACGGGGGGGATCTGCGGATCGGCTTGTCAAAGCAATCCCTGCACGATGGCGAGCAATGGGTACACGAGCCGCTGCGCCTGACGGTGGTAATCGACGCTCCTGAACACGCAATCGATCGGATTCTGCAAAAGCATGCGGCGGTGCGTCAACTCGTCGCCAATGGCTGGCTGCACCTTTGGCGATTCGGAATTGAACGCTTAGCCCGATTCGACAGCGGTGGTTGGCACGACCTGCCAGTTGCTACGCCCGAAGTGCACTCAGGAAAATGAGTAGCCGACGCGATCGACTTCACGTACGGATTCCATTCAGGCGCTTCGACGCGGGCAGACCGCCGGATCGCGGTATGACGAAATCGTCTTCCCCTGATTCCCATTCCCGGCTCGGCTCGATGCCGAACACGTCCAGCACCGCTTATGCCAAACACTCTGCAGCATTGTCGTTGTTCGATCGCTTCGCCAGCCGCGTAACGCGAGCAGCAGGTTCGCCTGCTGCCTTTTGCCTCGCCCTGAGCGTTGTCATTCTTTGGGCAGCGCTCGGGCCTGCGTTCAACTATTCGGAGGACTGGCGGCTAGTGATCAATACCGGCACCACCATCGTTACGTTTCTCATGGTGTTTGTGATCCAGCAAAGTCAGAACAAGGACAGCGTGGCATTGCACTTGAAGCTCAACGAGCTCCTGGCGGCCAGCCAGAGCGCCAGCAACAGGATGATCGGCATCGAAGAGTTGGACGAACAGGATCTGCGTGAAGTCGCGAAGTTTTACTCCCGCTTGGCCCAGCGCGCCCAGACGCCGGCCCTGTAAAGGAGCAGCATTCCATCGACGAGGAAGGCATGCCGACAGCCACAGCAAAACACTCGCCGAAGCCCAAATGAGCTAAATATCCGTGTTCGCGACGCAGCTGAGGCACTGTGCTGTCTGACACGGGTCAAACGCAGCGGCCGACGGCCGCCGCACGAGGAATGGCCCAGCATCACATTGCCGTCTATAGCGACGGTCGGAGTGAGCATTCAGTTGAAACTCGAAAACTTCCTCCGTTGTCACCCGTGGTGGACCGCGGTGCTGGGGACGCTCGCGGCCTTGATCGTTTTACTAGCCCTGTTCGATTGGAACTGGCTGCGCCCGACGCTCGAACGTTACATCTCAAAGAAGACACGGCGCATTTTTCGCATCGATGATCTTCACGTCTCGCTCGGCCTGACGCCGACCATCCGCATGCGAAACTTGTACTTCGGCAATGCATCCTGGTCGGAAGAAGGGCCGATGGCCAAGGCGCAGACGGTCGAGTTCTCGATCTCGCTGCGCGACTTGCCCGGCAAGATTCTGATTGCGCGAGTGGCTCTGACTAGGCCCGATCTCACCCTCGAAAGGCTCAAGGACGAAAGAAAAAACTGGATCCTGTCTGATCCCTCAGACACCTCCCCGAGCAACCTGCGCATCAGCACGCTGTCGGTCGACCAAGGCCGTCTGCGATTCATCGACCACGGCGAACCATTCGAACTCGAGGTCAACGGCAGCACTTTTGACCCGGCCATTCAAGCCAAGGTGAAGGATGCCGATACAGCGCCCGCCAACAATCGCTACACCACCCAGTACACCTTTGCCGGCAAGTACCACGGCGCGGCTTGCTCGGGCACCGCGCTGACCGGTGAAGTGTTGAGTTTCCAGGAATCGGGTGTGCCGTTTCCGCTCAAGGGCGAGCTTAAGGCCGGCACGACCCGTGTGCGTGTTGAGGGCACCATTGCCGACGCTGCAAAAATCTCGGGCATCGACATGCAGTTGCGTATCGAAGGCCAGACCCTGGCCAATCTCTACCCCTTCCTGCTGCTTCCGCTACCCGCGTCACCGCCGTACAAGTTGCAGGGCCGTCTGGTACTCCAGGGCAATCGCTACGCGATGGATGATCTGGCCGGGCAGATTGGCTCAACCGATGTGTATGGTCGTGGGGCGTATGTGGATCGTGAGCCTCGACCGCTGCTGACTGCGGACTTGCACAGCAAGCTGCTTAAACTGACCGACCTGGGACCCCTGATCGGTGTGCAAACCAAGTCGTCGGGAGGCAAGCTCGCGGTTTCCCAAGCCCAAAGCAATTCACGTGGTGCTGCCAAGACCAAAGACAAGCAGGTCGACCCCGATCACATCCTGCCGGCAGGCAGTTTCGACGGCAGCCGGCTTCAAAAAATCGACGCTGAGGTCGATTTTGAAGCTGCTAGGCTGGAGGTGCCCAACGCGTTGCCTCTTGAAAGCCTCAAGGCGTCGCTACGGCTGCACGATGCCGTGCTCAAGCTTGAGCCCCTGAACTTTGGTTTCGCTGGCGGCACCATCGCCTCGAACATCGAGCTGGATGCAAGCCAACCGACCATCGCAGCGAGTGTGCAGATCGACTTGCAGCGCATCAAGATTGCGCAGCTGTTGCCCAAACAGGAGACCATCGCGCGCGGTGCCGGGCTGCTGGGCGGCGCGCTGCAGCTCAAGGGCTCTGGTAATTCGATCGCGGATGCAGCTGCGAAGGCGAACGGCAGTATCAAGCTGGCCATTGCGGACGGACAAATTTCCAATCTCGTCGATGCGCTCAGCAGTCTCAACGGAGGCAAGATCATTGAACTTCTGGTCGTTGGCGACAAGACGATCAATGTCAACTGCGGTGGTGTTGCGTTCGATGTCGCCAACGGCCAGGGGCGATCGACACTGATGGTCATTGATACGCAAGATACAGAAATCGTCGGCACAGGCAGCTTTGATTTCGCACGCGAACGATTCGACATCCGCGTCGAGCCCAAGCCCAAGCAGATGGGCATCCTGTCGCTGCGCACCCCCGTTCGCGCATACGGCACATTCAAGCAGCCGGAGTTCCAAATCGAAAAAGGGCCGCTGCTGCTGCGTGCTGGCGGAGCCGTGGCCTTGGCCGCCGCCGCGCCTTTGGCGGCATTGCTTCCATTGGTGGAGACCGGGCCTGGCACCGCGACCAACTGCGGCGCTGTTCGACGCGAAGGGGCGGGTGCCCTGAAGCAGGCCCAGCCGGTACGCCGGGACAAGGCAAGCCGTTGAGTTGATTGGAACAGACGTATACCGGTGCCGAATAGCGTCAACGCTTGCGTTGCGTAGCGAAGTTCGCGGTCGCGGTGCCGCGCACATAGACCTGCACTGCAGTGTGCGCGCGTGCGGCCGGTGCCCAGGGCAGAGGTCGGTTATCGGGCACCACCTCGACCTGGTGAGTGCCGGCCGCCACGACCAAGAAGCTGTAATAGCCCTGGGCGTCGGTGCGGGCCACGAAGCGGCGGTTCAGCGTCACGGTCACGTTCGGCACGCCGCCTTCGCTGGCCTCGCGTTGGCCGGCCTGCGCTAACAAAGTGCATCTGAGTCGCGAACGGTGCTCCGTGCAGTGAGTTCGCCCGACTTCAACTCAGGGCCGTTCGTACAACCGCTTTTCCGGCACACCCGTTACAGCGGGCAATGGCTTGCGCTCCGTCGGCAAATGATCTGCCATACGGGTAACTAGGCCACCGATGGTTGAACGCTTGAACACAAGTGCAGCAATCGTCGTCACAGACAAGAGACGCCACGGGCGCACTACGTAGAGCACAGCGCCCACAGCCGCCCCGCAAGCCACGACCTTGCCTGGATGAACCTGGGCATACCGCGCAAGTGCCGGTTTAGCCAAAGTCAGTGCAGCATTGGCGGGATGTTTGGCCCACCAGTTCTTTACCGCACTCTTGCCCATGGAAACCCATGGAGAAGGCCGTTCAATAGCTTGAAGAGCCAGCGACGGAACCGGTGCAGAGGATGTGTCGCCGGAGGACAGTGCCGATTCCGACCGCGGTAGCTCGTTGAATCCCATTTCATGCAGCAAGGCAGCGCGGCTGCCTGCCAGCTTGTCCTTGGCTGAAATGGTTTCGGTGATGTCGGTCAATTCGTTTCCCCTGCCACTCGTAACGCGGCAATATCGGCTTCGACTTGCATCTTGAGGTCTTGGACAATCTCCATCTGCGCTGGCCGCAACGCCATAAAAAGTCCAATGCCCCCGATGAGCCATGCGATGCCAGGCACAATGACCAAAGCCCAGACGAATTCGCCGTGAATCGCACCTAGCATGACGGCTACCCCTGTTAAGCCAAGAGCCAGCAGAATCGCAACCCCTGCAGCCGCACCCGCAGCAGCACGCACTGCGACGCCACGCACGGCCGAACTTGCCTCTTCCTTGGCAAGCTCTAGATAGTTGCTGAGATGCGTTGCCAGCAGGTCGGGCCTGCGCAACAGCGCCCCATAGATCGGATGCATGCCGCTCCGCCTCGGGTCAGCGGCTGCGGCGTGTGAGCATCACCAGCGCGGCCGACAACACTGCACCGCAGATGGCCGCCATCTTCACCGCACGAACCGGATCTTCATTGATGTAGTCGGTGGCGTTGGCCTTGGCGGTCTCGAGCTGCGACTTCATATCACTCACCTTGCGTCCGACCGCGTCGACGGCATCCCTGGCATAGGCCTTCGTCGCATCGACAGCCTTGCCACCGGCTTGCTGCGCCTGATCAGCGGCCTGGGACGCCGACGATTTCAATTGGGTGGCCGTGTCGGAAGCGTCGTCCTTGAGTGTGTCAGAAGCGTCCGATGCTGACTTCTTTACATCCTGAGCTGCGTTGGAGGCTGAGCTGTTCGATGGGTATTCCATGATTCGTATTCCAGTAAAAATAGCGCAAGATGCAACGGTGAAACTGTCATGATCATGGGTTTTACGGCAACTGCTGTCGCCGTGGACCTTCTGCGCTTGTAGGTGGGCGCTTAGAGTGATCGTAGATTGCATGAATGGCGGCAGCAGATCAGGTCGAAGGGGACGCAGCAATCGCCCTGCAAGAGCTGGCCGTCGCGCTACATGCTGCGCGAACTGCTGCAACCGATGCTAAGAGACTTTCAGGAGTTCACGCATGTCAGATGATCTCGACAACACCGGGCCGCAGGACGGCAGCCGCATCAACATCAACGAGTTGCACGAAATTCGCTACTGGACGCAGCGTTTCGCAGTGAGCGAGGCCGACCTGCGCAAGGCGGTCGCCGATGTCGGCGTTTCGGCGAACGCCGTAGCTGTGCACCTCGGAAAGACCTGAATGGCCATCCAAGCCAGTCGCCCCTTCCAATACCGCGAGTGCTACTTCGCGTTGGAGGTCGTACCTGTTGCGACCGACCTGTTCATGCCCCATGTGTTGTACGAGCATGGTCTGCAGGGTATCGAACGTTTTGCCCTGCCGATTGACACAGACCCTTATGCCTCAGAGAACGAGGCATGGCGGCACGCAGAGCAACAGGCGGTGCGTTGGGTGCATGACCGCACCGGTGATGGACAGGGGCGCTTCTGATGGCGACGCGTCGTACTACCTCGGTGAGACCCACAGTGAATCTTGCGTTGCAGGGTGGGGGTGCGCACGGTGCTTTCACTTGGGGTGTGCTCGACTGTTTGCTCGACCAGGACGATATCGACATCGGACGTGTGAGCGGGACGAGCGCAGGCGCGCTGAACGGCGCTGCCTTGGTCTCCGGCCTGCGCCGTGGCGGTCGGGCGGCGGCCAAGCAGAACCTTGCGTTGCTCTGGCAGCGGGTGGCACAGGCCGGGGCGCCGATGACCATGCTCATGCTGCCCTTGCGAAAGCCGGGACTCGGAATCTGGGACGACGCGATGCCGCTCCTGTCTCCATATCAGACCAATCCGTTCGCCCTCGAACCAATGCGCTACATCGTCTCCCAGGTGGCAGATCTGGAAGCACTGCAAAGCGAGGGAGTCAACGAGCTTTTCGTGAATGCGGTCAATGTTCACAGCGGGCACACGCGCGTTTTCGGCCCGGCCGATATCTCGATAGACGCCATCCTTGCCTCCGCATGTGCGCCGCTGGTGTTCCAGGCCGCCCAGATTGAGGGCGAGTCGTACTGGGACGGGAGCTATGGCGCCAATCCTTCGCTGTGGCCGCTCTATGAATCAAGTCTCGACGTCGATCTTCTGATGGTTGAGCTCGCGCCGCTACATCGGCCGGAAACGCCGACAACTGCAAAAAACATCTTGAATCGCATCAACGAGATCGCATCGAACAACGGCCTTGTATCGGAGCTGCGAGCACTCTGCCTTGTCAACCGAACCGTACCGGATGCCGATATCCGGATGCATGTCATCAGCCTGCCCGACAGCAGCTCCGAGCTGGAGATAGAGCCGTCGATCAAACGCACGGTGGGACCGGTACTTTTCGAGTCGCTGCGTCGCAACGGTTATGAGGCCTGCCGGGCCTGGTTGAAGGCGCATGCCGCCGCGCTCGGCGTGCGCAGTTCTGTTGACATCAACAAGCGATATCTAAATCCAGTCCGCCAGCACGAGGTTGCGGCTTGAGCAGCCTTCGAACGCCACGATAGATCTCAAGTGAGGCGTCGGCGCGGGAAAGATTGCCAGTAGGAGCCTCATCCCTTAGATCCCAATTGGCGGTCGACTTCCGCCTCGGCTTCGAGCCAGTCTTCCGTCTCGTGGCCTGGCTCACCGCCGCGTCGTTCGTAGGCTTGGTAGGCAGCCCGTCGAATTGCGTCCTGACGTGTCTCTGAATGGCGTTCTGGCTCGGTGCCGGCCTGTTCCTGATTGGTTTCAGGCGTGAGATCCTCGGTGAGGCCGAAGGCAGCGGAATCCTCATGCTTCGTGCTTTCGACGTTGATCCGCTTGTCTTGCATGCGTTCATGCGGCGCTGGCCCTGAAACGTCGCCGCCTGCTGCAGTCTTCTTTCCCGTGAAACTCTCGCCTGCACCCATGTTGTCTACGCCGCCGCTCGTAGAGGGGCGAGTGCCGTCACCGCTACCTTTGATCGGTCTTGGACTCATTGCTATCTCCTTTGGTAGGTGAACTGGGCCATGCGAATGGCACTGACCGTCTGCGGCACTACCCAGTCGGTTAAGAAGCTCGAACCTTTGGTGGATCGTTTTCCCGCCCGAACTGCCGCGGCATGCCGACGGCGGCGATGAAATCAGCCACCGCCGCATCTGCGTCGGATGCATCCGCCAGGATCAGTCCGGCATCGGCCGTGCCGTCCGGAAGGGTCATCGGGATCTGGGCGTCGATCAGCAATGCCTCCGACGCGCCGAACGACAGGATGGGCTTGCAGTGCCAGTACTGCGCCCGCAAGAATTCCAGCGTGTGCGCATCGGCTGCGAGCTTCTCGACCGCTTCGGCGCCGTCAGGCAGCACCAGCGCGTCGAACAGGAAGCCCGGCGAGTTCTCCATCGTGGCATCGGCTGCGAATTTCTCGCCGGCCGCGCCGACATAAGTCCCGAGACGAGCCGCCACGAGCCGTGGCACTGCGCCTGCCGCGACCAGCGCGGACACCAGTTTGCCGAGCGACGCGCCTTCGACGCCGTTGGCCACCAGGATGGCCACCTTGCGCGTCCGGATCCCACCGTCACCGGGGCGGGCCAGCAGCGACAGCGCGGGCGACACCTCCACCTCGGGGGCGGCCGGGTTCTCCAGCGCCTTCGGCAGCGCCACAGGCAGTTCCATGCCGAGATCCTGCGCGAGTCGTGCGGCCAGGTCGGGCGCGGCATTCAGTAGGCTTGCCACCACTCGCTCGCGGATCGCCGGCACGGTGACCTTCGACAGCTCGAACCTGAAGGCATTCCCGATGTGTGCTTGCTCGGCCTCGGATTGGCTTTCGAAGAACAGGCGAGCCTGGGTGTAGTGGTCGGCGAACTTCTCCGGCTTGATGCGGACCTTGTCCGCGCTCTCCTTCGCGTCCAGCCGGCGCGCCACGCTGGTGAAGCCCTGCGCCGCACCCGCCTGGAACGGGCAGCCGCCGGCCAGCGAGTTGGGCTCGTAGGCCACGCGGCCCCGGTTGATCGCCTGGCGGTGCATGCCGTCGCGCTGGTTGTTGTGCACCTGCGCGATCGGCGCATTGATCGGCAGTTCGTGGAAGTTGGGGCCGCCCAGGCGGCTGATCTGCGTGTCGACGTACGAATGGATGCGGCCGGCCAGCAGCGGGTCATTGGTGAAGTCCAGGCCCGGCACGATGTGCGCGGTGCAAAACGCCACCTGCTCGGTCTCGGCAAAGAAGTTGTCGGGGTTGCGGTTCAGCACCATGCGGCCGACGATCTGCACCGGCACCAGTTCTTCCGGGATCAGCTTGGTCGCGTCGAGGATGTCGAAGCTGAACTGCTCGGCCTGTTCCTCGGTGAAGATTTGCAGGCCCAGTTCCCACTCGGGGTACTCGCCGGCCTCGATGGCCTCCCACAGGTCGCGGCGATGGAAGTCCGGATCTGCGCCGGAGATCTTCACGGCCTCTTCCCACACCATCGAATGCGTGCCCAGCTTGGGCTGCCAGTGGAACTTCACCAGCACCGATTCGCCGGCCTCGTTGACCAGGCGGAAGGTGTGCACGCCGAAGCCCTGCATCATCCGGTAGCTGCGCGGGATGGCGCGGTCCGACATCTGCCACATCAGCATGTGCGTGGATTCAGGCATAAGCGAGACGAAATCCCAGAACGTGTCGTGCGCGCTCGCCGCCTGCGGCATTTGGTGATGCGGCTCAGGTTTCACGGCATGAACGAGGTCGGGGAACTTGATCGCATCCTGGATGAAGAACACCGGGATGTTGTTGCCGACCAGGTCCCAGTTCCCTTCGTCGGTGTAGAACTTGACCGCGAAGCCGCGCACGTCGCGCGCGGTGTCCTTGGAGCCGCGCTCGCCGGCCACGGTCGAGAAGCGGACGAACACCGGCGTGATCTTGCCGGCCTCCTTGAAGGGCGCGGCCTTGGTGTACTCGGTGAGCGGTGCATAGCACTCGAAGAAGCCGTGCGCACCCGAGCCGCGCGCATGCACGATGCGTTCGGGAATACGCTCATGGTCGAAGTGCGTGATCTTCTCGCGCAGGATGAAGTCTTCGAGCAGCGCCGGGCCGCGCGCGCCGGCCTTCAGCGAATTCTGGTTGTCGGCGATCGGCACGCCCTGGTTGGTGGTGAGCACCTGCCCGCTCGAATCGACGCGGACGCGGTCGAGCGTGTCGATGGTGGCGTTGACGCCTTCATGCGCCGCAGTACCGACCTTGCCCGAGAAGTTGGACTCCGACAGGGTGCTGGCACCCGGCAACCGTGAGGGCGGCGAGACAGTATTGCCGCGTGGCGTACTCAACGCATTGGTTTCGCCATATTCCAGAGGCTTGTTCACGTTCGCAGCCATCCCCTGAGCCAAGGTCTGGGTGTCGATCGCCTTCTGGGTTGGTGGATCGCCGGCCCCCGCAGCGCTGGGTGCAGGCGTTGCGGGCGCACTATCAGTGTTGCGCGCTGCCGCGTGGGCAGCGTCAATTTCGACAGGACTTGGTTTTACCTTCGGATTTTTAGGCATGGAAATCTCTCGTGGTGGTGGAGCAGGGTGGTTGAGCGATATCCGGCTCCCCGGCTTGCGATAGGGAAAGGGCTCACCGGCGCTGAGACCGGCAGCTTATAAATTGCGGAGCACTCGGGTTGTAGGACAACATCCATCTCACCAGCTCATAGGAATATGTGCATTAACCGCCAGGCTACGATGGATCCGCCTGTCAACGTGAAGCAGGCAGCGCATCAGCAGGCAACACCTCCTGCAGTCGCCTGTTGACGGCATGGATCAAAGCGTGGGCAAAGCCGTCTGGTGCACGCGCTGTGAGGCGGGCGCTGGTCGTTACGCGGGGCCGGGCACTCCAAGCAATTCGGGCTCCCATTGCCTCAAGCGAGCGCACCAACGCAACGTCTTCGCTGGAGGCCAACGGCTGAAACCCACCTGCCAGCCGATACGCGGAGGCTGAGAGTCCGAGATTGGCGCCATGGATGTGTCGATGCTCATCTGCATCGTTGTACGTTTGCGCGAAATGCCAGCTGAGCAAATCTGCGTGTTCTCCATGAGGCGACCAGTCGTCGACGCCAACTGTTCCGCACACCACATCCACATCTAGTGAAAGCTGCTCGAACAGCCACTCGTGCGAAACGAGCGTGTCAGCATCGGTGAATGCAAGCCACCGTGCGCCCATCTCGAGAAGGTAATCAGCGCCGGCGCCGCGAGCTACACCCACATTGCGTGCATTGATGGGCAGGGAGCGCACCGCGAAGGACCGCGCTCGATCAAGCGTCAAGTCGGTACAGGCGTCTGCGACGAGTACGACTTCCACACTTTCCCCAAGAAGAGAAGGGTGGGAAGCCGCCCGCAGGACATGGTCCAAGCAATGGCAGATCACGTCCTCTTCGTTATGAGCGGGAATGACTACGCCAAGCATTTCGTCTGCAGCGACTTCTGTGAAAACCTTAGGCCGCAGCGCCAGCCATCTCGTTCATCAGCTCTTCCTTTCGCGTCTGAAGCTGGTCCCGCATGGCGATCAAGTCGAGCTTTCTTGCGGCCCGCGCCTTGACAAATATGTCACTGCGTTCTTCCTTGACGTGGTGATCGATGTATTCGCCCAGGACAGTGACCTTGGCGTCGAACTTATCGTCGATCTCGGCCGCATCCTCAATTTGTGCGATCAGGTCTTTCGCGCTTGCGTGCTCGACCTCTGCTTCATCCAGCAGGTCGGTTTCCTTGATCGCAGCACGCAATGCCGGGTAGAAAATCTCTTCTTCGATCTGCGCATGCACCCGGAGCTCCAGACAAATCTCATTGGCAAGGTCGCGCTTCTTTTGCGGAGTGCTCTTGGCCTTTGACTTTGTCAGTTCTTCATAGTCCTTGAACAGCTTCTTGACCTTGCGGTGGTCCGCGTCGAGAAGGCTGCAGGCATCGGGCTGGCTGCGAGAAGTCGTGGCTGGCATCGTGAGCTCCGTACTGGTTGAGTGGAGCGCAGACAATCGATCAACCGCCAGGCGTCGCCTGTAGGCGTTCGCCGTCGATCTCACTCGGAAAGCAGCGAAGCTGCTCGATCGCGAGGCTGCATTTTCCTGCAGCGCTGAAAAGTGTGGGCATCAACGAAGGGTGCGCGCCTACGACTTCGGGCGCCCAACCGCCGGATGCTTTTGCCCATGAGAAAGAATTCCCAGATGCCCTTGGACCTGGTGCCCAAGGCCGCCTCCCGAAAGCGTCGCTTCACGACAGGGCGAGCTGGGTTATCCCGCCGGCGCCCGCTCTTACTGGACTATGAAAGTTGGCTTGCATTGACTGCTCGCGTTGGCGAACTGCCTGCGCCGGGTTCTGACCCCAGCTAGCTCGCCGTGCGGATTGCGACTTACAACATCAACGACGTACGCAAGCGTCTCGGGCCGTTGCGGGCCTGGCTCGATGTGACCAAACCGGACGTCGTGTGCCTCCAGGAGCTCAAGTGCGTCACCGAAGAATTTCCGCGCGAAGCCATCCGGGAGATGGGCTACGAAGCGCTGGTGGTCGGACAGCGCCGCTGGAACGGCGTTGCGATTTTGGCAAAGGGTTCCGAGCCGATACCGACCCGTCTCAGCCTGCCAGGCAAAACGGCTGACAAGGAGGCGCGATACGTCGAGGCGGCGGTAAACGGCATCATCGTTGGATGCTGCTACATGCCCAACGGCAACCCGCAGCCAGGTCCCAAATTCGATTCCAAGCTCGCCTGGTTCGAGCGCTTCAACGCTCATGCTGCAGAACTCTTTGCTGCCGGGCACCCAACGGTACTGGCCGGTGATTACAACGTGGTGCCGACCGATGCGGACATTTACGCAACCCGCTCGTTCAAGGACAACGCGCTGCTGCAGCCAGAGCCGCGGGCCGCGTACCAGGCGCTGCTGGAGGCGGGCTGGACTGATGCGCTGCAGCGTCAATCCCCTGATACCGCGCTCTACACCTACTGGAGCTACATGCGAAACAGCTGGCCACGCGACGCCGGGCTGCGCATTGACCACCTGCTGCTCAGCCCGAAGATAGCCAAGCGCATGCGCGCTGCGGGGGTGGACCGCGCTGTGCGCGGGTTGGATGGGTCCAGCGACCATGCCCCGGCTTGGGTGGAAATCAAGGCCTGAAGGCCCGATGGGCCAGGACCTGCTTTAGACGCCGCCCTACAGCGGCGCGGCATCTTCCGGCGTACTGTTCAGCTTTCTAACTTCAAGGAGCCCTCCCAATGAGCGACAACACCTCCAAGACAGGCCTCGATCGCAAGCTCATCAGCCTGGAAGAAGACTACGAAGTCCGTGACTGGTGCAAGAGCTTGGGCTGCACCCCCGAGCAGTTGCGCGGAGCCGTCAAAGCCGTAGGTAACTCGGCCGACGCGGTGCGCGCATTTCTCGGCAAAAAGTAGCCTGGGAAGCACGATCTGCATTCTGCGTACGGTGCGCATTAAGGAGTAATCATGGCAACCGCCTCAAAACCCCGCAGCGTGACATCGCCTGGATCGCCAAACGACATGAGCGACCCCGCCAAGAAAGAGGGGACCAATGCCGACGGCACCCCAGTGGATCTGCCGACGACAACTCCATCCGTTCCGACTACACCGGCGCCTAAACCTCCCAAGACCTGAGGCTCCTACGTCCAAGTGGCTGGGTGACCCCGCGGTATATGGCTCACAAGGAAAACGATCCGCTGGCGCGCTACAGGGCCAAACGCGACTTTGCCATCACGGCCGAGCCGCGCGGCGAACATGTTCGGGATCGCAAAGGCGTTCTGAGCTTTGTGATCCAGAAACACGCGGCCAGCCGCCTTCACTACGATTTCCGGCTTGAGCTCGATGGCGTGCTGGTGTCCTGGGCGCTGCCCAAGGGACCGAGCTTCGACCCATTGGACAAGCGAATGGCGATCCACGTGGAGGACCACCCGCTCTCGTATGGTTCCTTCGAGGGCACCATCCCGCCGAAACAATACGGCGCCGGGGATGTCATCGTCTGGGACCGCGGCACATGGGAACCGGTAGGTGATCCGCGCGAAGGTATGCGCGTGGGCAAGGTGCTTTTCAAGCTCCATGGCGAGAAGCTGGAGGGCCTTTGGGAGCTGGTGAAGATCGCCAAGGGCGGCGAGAAGCAAGAGCCTTGGATCCTGTTCAAGAAACGCGACGCGTTTGCCAGGCCCAAGGCGGATTACGACGTGGTCAGCGCGTTGCCGGACAGCGTCCTCGCGAAGCCGCGCAAAGGCGGCACTGTCCGCAAGCGCGCGTCGCGCGCATCGCCAAATGGCTCGGCGGTCAGGCCGCCGAGCTCAGAAGGCGTAGCGCAGGTTGGCAACGCGCAGGCAGCAGGCGCGGTCAAAGCAGCACTTCCTGAGACCTTGTCGCCGCAGCTGGCCACCTTGGCCGCAGGCATTCCAGCTGGCGACTGGATTTTCGAGATCAAGTTCGATGGATACCGGCTGATGACGCGCATCGATCAAGGCAAGGCTCGCCTGATCACACGCGGGGGTCACGACTGGTCAGCAAAGATGCCTGGTCTGGTCCGTGAGATCGAAGAAATGGGTCTGAAATCGGCCTGGCTTGATGGCGAGATCGTGGTGCTGGGGCCGACCGGCTCGCCGGATTTCAACGCTCTGCAGAACGCTTTTGATCGCGGGCGGGGCGCCGAGCAAATCGTCTACTTCTTGTTTGACGCACCCTTTTTTGAAGGGCACGACCTTCGCGACGTGCCGCAGCGCGAGCGTCGCCAACTGCTCAAAGCTTTTCTTGACGAGAAATCCAGCGACCATGTGCGATTCAGTGCGGACTTCGATGCTGACGCGGCGTCGATCCTCGCCTCGGCATGCCGCATGGGACTGGAAGGGGTCATCGCAAAACGGGCAGACGCGCCCTATACCTCGAGACGGTCCGACGCTTGGCTCAAGCTCAAGTGCAAGCTGCGTCAGGAGTTCGTGGTGTGCGGATACACCGAGCGCAGCGACAACGCCGCACAGGTGGGTAGCCTGCTGCTGGGCGTTCACGGCACCGACGGTTCGCTGGTGTCGGCGGGCAGCGTGGGAACAGGGTGGAGTTCTGAGGAAGCGAACGACCTCAAGAAAAGACTTGAACCACTTCAGGTGCCGAAAGCACCGTTTGCCGCAGGTGCTTCCAAGCCCGGCCGCTGGTCGAAGCGTCTCGCCGGTGCAGAACGCTGGGTGCAACCCAAGCTGGTGGCGGAAGTGACGTTTGCGGAATGGACGCCGGATGGCCAGGTGCGGCACGCCTCATTTGTCAGCCTGCGCTCGGACAAGCCGGCCAAGGCCATCGTGCGCGAACTGGCAAAAGACTTTGGTAGCGGTCCCTCGGCGAAGGCGCAGACAAAACCGGCGTCGCGTGGCGTGAAGGTCAGCCATGCCGAACGGGTGATCGATCCGACCACCGGCCTGACCAAGCTCGATCTGGTCCGTTACTACGAGTCGGTGGCCGATTTCATCCTCCCGCACCTGAAGGGGCGACCGGTGTCCCTTGTCCGCGGGCCGCAAGGCGTGACCGGCCAGCTTTTCTTTCAGAAGCACGGCGAGAAAATCGGCATTCCGGGCATCAAGGAGTTGGATCCATCGCTGTGGCCCGGGCATGCTGCCCTGCTGGAGGTCGACAACACCGCAGCGCTGGCGGGTGCGGCGCAGCTCAACGTCATCGAGTTCCACACCTGGAATTCGAGCAAGAAGGCTATCGGCTTCCCCGACCGCATGATCTTCGACCTGGATCCTGGGTAGGGCACCACCTGGGAGCACATTCAGGAGGCTGCGGTGCTCACTCGCGCGCTTCTGTCTGAGCTTGGCTTGAAGTCGTGGCTCAAAACCAGCGGGGGAAAGGGTCTGCACATCGTCGTGCCGCTGGCACAAAAGACCGAGTACGACACGGTGAACGCTTTTTCGAAGGCGATCGTGCAGCACCTGGCCAAAACCATTCCCTCGCGCTTCGTCGCCAAGAGTGGACCGGCGAACCGGGTCGGGAAACTGTTCGTCGACTACCTGCGCAACGGTCATGGAGCGACGACTGCAGCCGCTTTTTCAGCGCGCGCTCGGCCTGGACTTGGTGTTTCAATGCCAGTGGCTTGGGAAGACCTGCCGAAGCTCAAAAGTGGATCGCACTGGAGCATCATCACCGCGCGTGAGCATCTTTCCTTTCAGAAGACCGATCCGTGGGCCGACTACTGGCGGGCAAAGCAGACGTTGACGAAGCCCATGCGAGCGCTGGGGTTCGCAGTAAACACTTGAGAGGAATCGCCATGGCAACAAAAAAGACTGCAGGGTCGCCGCCGCCACCGCCTGCGCCAAAACGCGATCCCAATGCCGGGAAGGCGCCCACATCCACCCGTTCGCTCTGGAAAGGCGCCATCAGTTTCGGACTTGTCCATGTGCCGATCGCGCTGTATTCCGCCACGGACGAGAGCGACCTCAGCTTCAAGATGCTCGACAAGCGTTCGATGGACCCGGTCGGCTACAAGCGCATCAACAAGAAGAGTGGCAAGGAAGTCGGCATGGCCGACATCGTGAAGGGCATCGAGTGGGAGGACGGGCGATTCGTGTTGTTGTCGCCCGAAGAGATCGAAAAAGCCTATCCCAAAACGACCCAGACCATCGAGATCGAAGCGTTCGTGCCGATCGACGACATACCGTTCGTCTATCTCGAAAAACCCTACTACACGGCACCTGTCAATCGGGGTGCGAAGGTCTATGCGCTGCTGCGCGAGGCACTGGCGGCGAGCCGCAAGGTCGGTGTTGCCAAGGTGGTGATTGCCAATAAGCAGCACCTGGCACTGCTCATGCCCTGTGGCCCGGCCTTGGTGCTGAACCTGCTGCGCTGGGGTGGCGAAATCCGCTCATGGGAAGCTTTGCAGTTACCGCCGCAGGGTGTCGATGCCGCAGGCATCAAGCCTGCGGAGATGGCCATGGCCCAGCAGCTGATCGACGAGATGAGCGCCACGTGGAACGCCGACCAGTTCCGCGATTCGTTTCAGGCTGAGGTGATGAAGCTGGTCGAGTCAAAGGCCTTGGCTGGCCATGTCGAGCAGGTAGAGAAGATCGATGCCTCGTCGGCACTCAGCCCGAGCAGCACCAATGTGGTCGACCTGACGGAGTTGTTGCAGCGCAGCTTGAACAGTAAGCCAGCTCCAAAGGCCGCGGGCAAACCGCCGCCGGTAGCACGAAAATCGACGAAGTCCGGCAGACGTAACGCCGCGTAGCTATAGCGAGCACATTGGCCCGAGGGACGCGTAACGGATTTACAACCTCGTCTTGAACGGCCACCGACAAACTTGTCAGGACCGCCGACTTCGGCTTCGTGTCGGCCGCGCGATATTCCCTAGCGCGTTTGAGTGAAACCTTTGAACAGGAGATGACATGTCCGTCGAATTTTTAAACCAGATTGCTGCCACGCCACGCCCCAAGTCGTTCAACGCTGCACAAGATATTGATGCAATCAAGATCCTGCGCCAGGCCGGCTTGGTCCTTGCACTGTTTACAGAGCCCCCGGCGACTACCGCTGGTTTGACTGGGTAAGCGCACCGATTGGGAACACCTTTTATGCCGTTGCCCGTGACATCACGGATGTGAAAGAGCGCGACTTTGCATTGCAAAAGGCGCAGGAAGCACTGCGGCAGTCCCAGAAGATGGAGGCGGTTGACCAACTGACGGGTGGCATCGCCCACGACTTCAACAATATGCTGGCCGTGGTGATCGGCTCACTCGATCTGTTGAAGCGCCGCCTCGGCGCTGACGATGCAAGGGCGAAGCGCTATATCGACTCTGCCAACGATGGAGCGCGCAGGGCAGCAACACTCACTCAACGCTTGCTGGCGTTTTCCCGGCAGCAACCGCTCCAGCCCGAACTGATTGACGCCAACAAGCTCGTGAACGGCATGGCCGAGCTGGTTCGCGGCTCGATCGGTGCATCCATACGACTGGAGGTCGTGCTGGCAGGCGGCTCGTGGCGCGTACACGCCGATCTGAACCAGCTGGAAAACGTATTGCTCAATCTGGCCGTGAATGCTCGCGACGCGATGCCTGATGGCGGAAGGCTGACGATCGAAACCCAAAATGCGCACCTCGACGGCCGATATGCGGCCGACCATCCAGGCGTGCCAGCGGGCCAGTACGTCTTGATCGCTGTCACCGACACTGGCTCGGGCATGCCGCCAGAGGTGATAGAGAAAGCTTTCGATCCGTTCTTCACCACCAAGGCCGTCGGGAAGGGGACCGGTCTCGGATTGAGTCAGGTATACGGCTTCGTAAAACAGTCGGGCGGCCATGTGAAGATTTACTCGGAACTTGGCCGTGGCACCACAGTCAAGGTTTACTTGCCGCGTCTGCTTGTCGATAAGGGTGAGGACGGCCTTGTTGAATCTGTGGTCGACGTTCCGATGGGTGACGGCCGGGAGGTGGTTCTGGTAGTCGAAGACGAGCCTGCGGTGCGGCAGTTCAGCGTGGACGCGCTCAGCGACTTGGGATATATCGTGCTGGAGTCCGAAGGTGCCGCCATGGCTTTGCATTTATTGCAAACGCATCCGGAAATTAGTCTGCTTTTTACCGATGTTGTAATGCCCGACGTTGACGGTCGCAAACTTGCCGATGCTGCGCGTCAACTCCGCCCCGAGTTGAAGATCCTTTTTACGACGGGTTACACGCGCAATGCGGTTGTGCACAACGGGGTACTTGATGCCGGCGTCGAGCTCATTGGCAAACCGTTCACCGTCGACGAGCTGGCCTGCAAGGTGCGCGAGGTGCTTGACAAAAACTGACTCATTGTGACGAGCGAAGTCCTCCATCACAACCTGGGTCTGACTGCAGCAGCTTATCGGCTGGCAGGGGGTTTTCAGTCTTTGGCCTGCAGCGAAGACGTTGCCCTGGTGCGCTCGCTGGAGGCGGTCGGCGCCAAAATTGCCTGGAGCGCCCGCCCGCGCGTGACCACCAGCGCACGGCGTCTGGCACGCGCATCCGGCGGATTCGCCGACGCCTTAATTCATGCCGTGAACTGGCGGCTATAGGAAGTGATGCCAGACCGCATTTCAACCGCTATCCCGTAAGGCTTGCGGTGAACTTCTTGGACCTGTTGCAATGGCCTGCCTTCGCAGCATCCCTGGTGGCTGCCTACCTGATCGGCTCCAAGGCCGAGGGGCGCCGCAACGCCGGTTTCTGGATTTTTTGGTGAGCAATGCCCTGTGGATCGGTTGGAGTCTGCACAAAGGCGCTTGGGCGCTGCTGGCGCTTTAGGTCTGCCTTGCGGCGTTGAATATTCGCGGCCTTTTCAAGACGGAAGCCAAGGGATGAGCGACGTCGCATCACTCTTCGCACGGGAGTTTCCCGTGTGGCACATGGTGCTCCGGGGCTCCGTGGTGTACTGGTTCCTCCTGCTGGTGTTCCGGTTTGTGCTGCGCCGCGACGTCGGGTCGATGTCCTTGGCGGACCTCCTTTTCGTGGTGCTGGTGGCGGACGCTGCGAGCAATGCGATGCAGGGTGAGTACAAGTCGGTGAACGACGGCCTCGTCCTGCTGTCGACGCTGATCGCGTGGAATTTTGCGCTGGACTGGTTGAGCTACCGGTCGACGGTCATTGCCCGCTTTCTCGAACCGCAGCCGGAGGTTTTGGTGCGCAACGGACGCATCAACCGAAAGGCAATGAAGCGGGAAATGATCACCACGGAAGAGCTCGAAGGCAAATTGCGCGTGAACGGCGTGCAGTCGGTCGAGGAAGTCCGTATCGCACGCCTGGAAAGCGACGGCAAATTCAGTGTCTTCAAACGCAAGCCGGACCCAGAGCGGATTCCCAAGGAAGACGACGATCCGTTGGGGCGATAGAACATGGCTTCCGCACCTCGCTCGTCCATAGCCCCCGATCGGGCGGCAGGCGGCCAGGCGCTGCTCGTGATGGACATGATCAGCTTCTGGGACTTCCCGGATGCCGACAAGCTGCTGCCCGGAGCGCTTGCCATTGCGCCTTCGATTGCACGTTTCGCTGAACGATGCCGCAGCGCAGGCGTGCCCGTGATTTTAGCAGCGGCAAATGCACGCACTTGAGTTGAGCCTAGCGCAAAGCAACCTTGAAGTAGGCCAGCTGCTCCCAAGCCGCCGGATAGAACAGGCAACCCGCCATATAGGCCAATGGACGGATGAGCGCGTCGGGTCGGCGTTTATGTGGAAGTAGCATGCCCGCTGATTTGTCGAAGGTCGCAAATGCTGCGTCGCAAGAAGCTGCAGCCTTTCCGCTTCCCTTCCTTTTTTGGGTATCTGCAAAAGAGTCGCAAGACAGCACCATGAGGCCTTACGGCAACGGATTTGCTGGTTTTTGTTTTGGAATACTCCTGACGCCTCCGAGCGGGAAACTGCAGAAATTTGCTATGTTTTGGAATACTCATCGGCCGCAAACCCGCATGGCTGCTCACTGACCCCCGGCCTGTCACACCGGGGGCAGCCTCCAGATCGGGTCGGGTCGCATCAGCTCGCATGTTCGTCACTTCCAGATGGATTCAATCGACGACGCACTGCTTCCGCACTAACTTCGCGCAACTTCGGCCAGCCGCTGACGAACTCCGTACCCTGGCGCACAGTGTTTTCGCGCACGATGTCAGCCGCAATCTTGAGCCGGCGGTAATCGAGTGGCGGTCGGACGCAGCGCTCTAACGCCTCCTTCAATGGCACCAGCGGGAACTTCACATTCATCCGCGGTCGATCCGCATGCGTGTATGTGCTCAGCGTCACGCTGCGAGCTTCCTCGGCCGTGATCAAGCCTGTACGCACGGCATGATCCTGCGCTTGATGACCGACGATCTGCATGCTGAGACTGAGGGGTGTGCCTCCGTCCTGCAGGGCGGTGATGACCGTGTGCCTAAAAGAGTGGAACACCAGCAGAGGATGGACGACCCCGCAGACATCCAGCAATTTGGCGAACGCATCGCCACAGAGCTTCGACGGTAGTCGCATGGCGGTTTTTCCAGTGAGGTCTCTGTGCGGGAAGAGGTTCTTGGCGCCAAGCACGCGCATCTGTTGGATGTACTCCAGGAATCCGAGATCGATCAGAGGCTGGACGATAGGCAAACGCCGAACCGAATTCCTGTTCTTCGCGAACTCCGGCTTGACGTCCATGTACCAGATGCCGGAGTCTTCCTCGCATCCAATCGAGCGCATTTCCATGGTGACAAGCTCCTTAAGCCGCGTTCCAAGGTGCAGGCCGAGCAGGGGCGTCCAGAAGTAGTCGCTGAACCGGCCCTCCATCAGGTAGCGCTCCGGCTCGAAGATCGTCTTGATGTGATGTGACTCGAACGGCAGGTACTCCGTCTTCTCGTCTTTTGCCTGCTGCGTCAGCTTCCGTCGCCGTTCTTCGAGACCATCGATCGGATTCTCCGTGGTGGCCTGCAATTCCTTGTTGGCCCAGGTGAAAAATGCACTCTTGTCCGATAGCCGCTTCAACTGGCTCGCGGCCTTGAGTGTCTTGACCTGCTCGGCATCCTCGCCGGGTTGGATGGGCTCATGTGAACCATGCATCTCCTTGGATTCCTGACGGCCGAGGCGCTCGGCGGATGCATCCATGAAACTCGCGAGGTGGTGCGTGTGGATGTGATGAACCCAAGGGTCCTTGTCGAGGCGGTCATCGATGCCGACGACGTACTGCCCGACCTTCTGCAAGAACTCGTGACGGTCGTAGGTCGTTCTTGGCACCGTCGTCTTATTCTTTAGCGCGTTGTCCCTGAAGCGCTCGAGTGCAGCAGAGAACCGCATCGGATTCTTTGGTACCGGGCCGCTGCCGTAAGGCGACGACACCGGCGCTGGTGCAACAGCAGGAGCCTGGATCGCAGCTGCAGTTTCGGTTGGCAACTGGATCTGCGAGGGCTGGTGGCATCCGGAGATTGCCGCCACGACATTGCCGGTTCGCCCGAGGATTTCGAGGAAGGTGGCTTTCCATGTTGGGCGCTGATCAAGCTCGGCCAGGAACCGACCAAGTCGATCCTGGTCGTCGTCGTCGGCAACGGAGACATTGCCGACGGTCCACGTACTGACCGTATTTTGGAAATCGTTGAAAGCGGACGGGCGGTGCGGCATTGAAACTCCCTCGATGAACGCGTTGAGCACGGCCACAAGTCTGCGAGCTTGGGAAGGGTCTTTTGTTCGAAGGGAGCTGCGCAACTCACTAGGGGAAACACTTTTCCCTAGGAGCACTCGGACGAAGTAAACGCCCGTTTTCTTGCGGTATAAGCGCGGGGATGAAAATCCCATCTGGTGGCACCCTCAAGTGGCACCCCTGAAAAACAAAAAGCCTTGTAAGTCGTTGACTTACAAGGCTTTTCTTGACTGGTGGCTCTTCACGGATTCGAACCGCGGACCTGTGGATTATGATTCCATCGCTCTAACCGACTGAGCTAAAGAGCCGAGCCAATGATTATAGCCTCCTCTTTTGCCAACAATCAATTCGACCCCGAAAGTCGCCGCTGCCCGTACAAGCACAGGTGAAAATCAACCGATGCTCGCGCCGACCGCCGCCCTCATCGACCGAAGCGTCGACCCTGAATCCCTCGGAGACGATGAGCTGATGCTTGCTTACGCCGGCGGCAACGCTGCTGCGTTCGACATCCTGTACGGGCGTCACGAAATCTCCCTTTACCGATTCGTGCGGCGGCTATTGGGTCTGCGGCTGGCGTCCGAGGCCGACGAGGTGTTCCAGGACACCTGGCTGCGCATCGTGTCTGCACGGTCCAGCTTCGCACCCCAGGGCGCGGCGTGGCGAACCTGGGCTTTCACGATCGCGCACAACCTGGCCATGGACCGTCTGCGAGTCAGCGGGCGGGAAGTGCAGTTCTATGCCCACGACGAAGACGGCGATGGCATGGATGCAGCGCACCTGTTCAGCCGGGGGCTGTTGCGAGAGGGCGCTTCGCCCGGCGACGCATCGCATCCTTCTGCCGAAGAAGAAGCCTTCTGGCGCGCCGCCGGTCGGCGGTTGCTGGCGTGCCTGGATGAACTGCCCGACGACCAGCGCGCGGTGTTCCTGCTGCACAACGAAGACGGCTTCACCGTCGAAGCCCTGGCCGACGCGCTGGACACCAACTTCGAGACCATCCGAAGCCGGCTGCGCTACGGCCTGAAAAAACTCCGGGTCTGCATGGACCGTTATTTGTCTGTCCTGAGGTGGCGCGCATGACCGGGCCGATCGACGAAAAGCTGACGCCCGACGAAGAATTCGATCGCGCGACGCTGCACCGCGCGCTTGAAAACGCGCCTGACAACGCCGTGGCACCGGACTGGCGCATCCGCCGGGCGATCCAGCAAAAGGCGAGGGAGGCGGTCGATCCCGCGTGGGTCGACCCCGAACTGGGCGAACCCTGGTGGAGACGATTCTGGCCCGCAACCGGGGAGCGCAAGGGCAGCCGCATGCCGTGGAACGCGGCGCTCGCCACCCTCGTGGTGGCGGTATTCGTCACGGTACTGTGGGAGCGCGAACCCGTTCCGCAAGCACGCCTCGACAGCGATGCGCCGATCGCCGTGCCCGCTGTCCCCACCGATTCGTCCGCGCCAGCGGCCACGGCCCCACCTTCGCCCCCAGAGCAGGCTGCAGCGGCGGCCCCGGAGGCCGCAGCCCCACCGGCCACGCCAGCCGCACCGGGGGCGCCGGGGGCGCCGGCGACCGAGGAGAAGGCAGCGCCGGCCGAACGCGAGAAAAAGATGGAGGCTGCCGACGAGGTGCCGTCAGCCGCACCCAAGGAGCGCGCTCAAGCTTCGGCTCCCGCAGTCCAGCCCTCTGCGCCTGCTGCCACCGTGACTGCACCAGTGGCACCGCCGCCCGTTTCCCCAGCACCAGCACCGGCACCGGCACCGGCACCGGCACCGGCACCAGCACCAGCACCGGCACCGGCACCTGGGTCGGCTGGCCTCCTGCCTGTGCCACCCGCCACAGTGGCGCCGGCCGCGCGGGCGTCTTCCGCTTCGAACGAGCGAACCGACGCAACGGATCCGCCGACGTTCTCTGCTGTATCGCAATGGACGCGTCTGACCATTGCGCAGCGGGGCGGCGAAACGCGCACCGTGTCGCGGTCCGACGCCCGAGAACTGGCCCCGTTGCTCGGCTCGGCCGCGATCTCGGCGGTGGAGGCTCGCAGGTTTTCAGGGCCGGTCGACTGGCACTTGACGCTGGAGCGCAATGGCAAGGTGCTCGCGGTGTTCGACATCGGACCGGATTCGGTGCGTTGGCGTGAAGGCAATACACCGTCGGCGACCGGCCGACCCGCGCCAGGTGCGCTCGAGGCGCTGCGACGCGCGCTGGAGGCGTTGCTGGCACCAGCGCCAACGCAGGACGTGACACCGTCGCTGCCGTCGCTGCCGACGCCGCCGTCGCCCGGACCGACCGACGGCGCACTCCCGGCTCCGGTCACGACAGAGCCTTCACCGGAGCCCGTGACCGAGACGCTGCGCTGAACGCCCAGCGCAGCCCGGCTTCAGGTGTGCGTGAAGTCGGCCTTGCGCTTGTTGACGAAGGCGTCCATGCCTTCCTTCTGGTCGGTGGTGGCGAACAGCGCATGGAACAGGCGGCGCTCGAACATCACGCCGTCGGAAAGCCCGCTCTCGAAAGCGCGGTTGACCGATTCCTTGGCGGCCATCACGGCGATCTGCGAGAAATCTGCAATGACGAGGGCGGCGCCGAGCGCTTCGTCGGCCAGCTTGTCGAACGGCACGACGCGGCTCACGAGCCCTGCGCGCTCGGCTTCGGTCGCGTCCATCATGCGGCCGGTCAAGGCCATGTCCATCGCCTTGCTCTTGCCCACCGCACGCGGCAGGCGCTGCGTGCCGCCGGCGCCGGGAATCACGCCCAGCTTGATTTCGGGCTGGCCGAACTTCGCGTTGTCGGCCGCGATGATGAAGTCGCACATCATCGCGAGCTCGCAGCCGCCACCAAGGGCGAAGCCTGCCACCGCGGCGATCACGGGCTTGCGGATGCTGCGGATGATTTCCCAGTTGCGGGTGATGTAGTCGCCCTTGTAGGCATCGACGAAGCTGTACTTCGCCATCGCCGCGATGTCGGCGCCGGCAGCGAACGCGCGCTCGCTGCCGGTGATGATGGTGCAGCCGATGGCCTCGTCGGCGTCGAAGGCCTTGAGCGCAGCGCCGAGTTCCGTCATGAGCGCGTCGTTCAGCGCGTTGAGCGCCTTGGGGCGGTTCAGCGTGATGACGCCGACCTTGCCAGCCTCGATGCGGACTTCGATGTTTTCATAGTTCATGGGTGTCTCCAGAAAAGAAGGATCGTCGGTTTCAAGCCAGCCAGCGCGTGACCTTGGCGGCATCATGCGCGAACAAGCGCCAGGTCGTCACACCTGTCGGTAGCGCCAACGGCAGGCGTAGCAGCCGCCGGTCGCGCGCGACGATGGCCGTCATTTTTGTGTGCGTCCCCAGGTAGAGCGCGAGGTCGTCGAGCTTCGTGATGCGCCATGCCTGGGCAGGCTGCCCGCGACGCACGGGCAGTTCAATGCCGAGCCATTCGTCGTTGGCCGAGAAGCCGGCCTGCTCGGCGGCGCCGCCGCGCAGAACAACCTTCACCACAACACTGCCACCCGATTCGGCCACGCGCAGGCCCAGCGCCTGCGCGCGTTGCGCCGGATCGTCGAGCGCGGCGACGCCGTGGGCGCGCAGCAGGTCCGACAGCGGCAATTCGTCCGTCGAGTGCACCCAGCTCGCGATCTCGATCGCGTAGGAGCGGCCGCCGACGGTTTCCAGCGCGGCGGCCACGTCGGCTTCGACGATCGGCCCGCCCTTGCTCTGCGTCCACAGCAGGCGCATTACATCGTCGAGCGTGCCCTTGCCCTCCTGGCGCAGCGTGAGGTCGAAGCACATCGCGACCAGTGCGCCCTTGGTGTAGTAGCTGACGGTCCCGTTGGGCGTCTGCTCGTCCTGCCGGTAGTACTTGACCCAGGCGTCGAAGCTCGCGTCGGCCACCGACTGCACGAGGCGCCCGGGGGTCTGCATTACCTGGTTGATCGTCTTGTTGACCAGGCGCAGGTAAGTGGCATCGTCGATGCGGCCGGCGCGGCGCAGCAGCAGGTCGTCGTAGTAGCTCGTGAAGCCTTCGAAGAGCCACAGCAATTGGGTGTAGTTCTCCTGCCCGTAGTCGTAGCGCGCGAACTCGCCGGGCCGCAGGCGCTTGACGTTCCAGGTGTGGAAGTACTCGTGGCTGATGAGGCCCATCAGCGTGGTGTACCCCTCGGGCTGCTTCTTGGCGCCGAGTTGGGGCAGGTCGCGCCGGGTGCAGATGAGCGCGGTGGAGTGGCGGTGCTCGAGCCCGCCGTAGCCGTCGTCGACGGCGTTGAGCATGAACAGGTAGCGGTCGAACGGCAGCTTCGGGCCGCCGCGCTTGCCGACCTTGTCGCCATGCCAGAACCGCATTTCCGCTTCGCAGATTGCTTTGGTGTCGGCGATGAGCCGCTCACCGTCGAACGATGCCGCCGCGCCGGCGACGACGAAGCGGTGCGGGACGCCGCAGGCTTCGAACTCGGCGCTCCAGAACGCGCCCATCTCGACCGGCGAGTCGGCCAGTTCGTCGTAGTCGGCCGCAAGGTAGCTGCCGAAACCCTGCTTGTCGATGCTTGAAGCGGGAAGGGCGGTCGCGCACGCCCAGCGCGCGCTGCCGGAGATCGTTGCCGGTGCCACGATGTCGATCGCATGCGGCGTGTCGGTCTGACCCTCGACACGCAGGCACACGCTGGTGCCGTTGAAGAAACCGCGGTCGGCATCGAGCCAGGCGGTGCGCACGGAGTTGTCGTAGGCACAGACTTCGTAACGCAACACCAGCGGCTGGCCCGGCGCGCAGTCGACTTCCCAGCTGTGCTTGTCGAGTTGCTGCACGGCGACACGCCGACGGCCTTGCTGCGCACGCAATCCCTGCAGGTTCTTGGCGAACTCGCGCACGAGATAGCTGCCCGGAATCCACACCGGCAACGAGACGCGCTGGTGCGACGCGGGCGCGTCGACGGTCAGCGTGATGGCGAACAGGTGTGCCTGGCGATTCGCGCACTCGACGCGGTAATGAATGCCCGCCGCGCTCTCGCGGCGGGTCACGGGGCGTTTCGCCGCCATCAGTTGGCTGCAGCGGTGAGTTGCTTTTCGACCTGCGCGGCCGGGATTGCGCCCGGGGTGCGCGTGCCGTCGCTGAAGATCAGCGTCGGCGTGCCGGTGATGTTGTACTTGCGGCCGAACTCGACATTGCGCTGGATGGCTGCGGTGTCGCAACCGCCGGCGGCGTTCTCGGGCTTGACCTCGGCGGTCATCCAGTCGGTCCAGCTTTTTGCGCGGTCCTTGCTGCACCAGATGTCGCGCGACTTCACGCCCGAATCGGGTCCGAGCACGGGGTAGAGGAACAGGTAGACCGTGACGTTGTCGACGTTTTTGAGGTCGCGTTCGAACTGCTTGCAGTAGCCGCAATTCGGGTCTTCGAACACCGCCAGCTTGCGCTTGCCGTTGCCGCGCACGATCTTGAAGGCATCGTTCAGCGGGAGCTTGTCGAACGCCACCTGGCTGAGCTTCTCGATGCGCGCTTCGGTGAGGTTCTTGCGCGCCTTGACGTCGATCAGGTTGCCCTGGATCAGGTAGTTGCCGTCGGCGTCGGTGTAGAAGATCTCGGCACCGTTGATGCGCACCTCGAACACCCCGGGGATCGCCGACTTGCTGATCTCGTCGATCTTGGCGAACTGCGGAATGCGCGCGGCGAGGTTCTTGCGGATTTCGGCTTCTCCGGCACCGGCATGAAAGCTCGCGAGGAGGGTGGCGCCGAATGCGGCGGCGGCAAGAAGTTTTCGTGCGAGTGTCATGGGGTCGGGCGGGTGAGTGTCATTGCAGGCCCATGGCCTGTTGGGTGATCCATTGCTTGATGAAGCGCGTACGGTCGAAGCCGCGCATGCCCCAATTGCGCAGGGCAGGCAGTGGATCCATGCTGTGGGCAAAAAGTTGCTGAAGGCCGTCGGTGGCCAGACTCATTGCCAGCACCTCGGCGCGACGCGCGCGTTCGTAGCGGCGCAGCAAACGCGCGTCTCCGACGCTGCGCCAGTACTCCCGGTTCTTGAGCACATCGGCGAGCGCCGATGCATCGGCGAGGCCGAGATTGAGTCCCTGGCCTGCGAGCGGGTGCACCGTGTGCGCGGCGTCGCCGGCCAGCGCCCATGCTTTTCCATCGGCCGACACGCCGGTCCATCGGTCGGCGATCGAGCGTGCCAGCGGCCAGGCGGCTCGCTCGCTGGAGAGCCGGAGCGCGCCGAGCGCGTCATGGCTGGCCTCTCGCACGGCAGCGGCGAATGCTTCTGCTGGCTGCGTGAGCAACGCCGGTGCGCGGAACTGGTCGACCGACCAGACCAGCGCCAGCGAGCGGCCGCCCACGCCGCCCAGCGGCAGCAATGCGAGCACCTCGCCCTTGTCGGTGAACCACTGGCGTGCGATTTCTCCGTGCGGCTGGTCGGCTTCGAGGCGGCAGGCGACTGCATGCTGGGGATAGCGCGTCACCTCGTAGCGCACGCCCAGCGCTTCGCGGCTGGCGCTTGCCTTGCCTTCGCACACCACCGTCAGCGCAGCAGGGACCGGCTCGGAAACGATGTCGATGCGGGGCTGGAAGCGCACTGCGTCGGTCAGCTGGCGCTCGAGCGCCGGCACGTCGACGATCCACGCCAGCGCGTCGACGTTCTGGCTCGGGGCGCTGAACTGCACCCGCCCGCCTTCGTCGCCGTTCACCAGCATCTCCCGCACGGCTGTTGCATGGACCGCATCGGGCCAGGCACGCAGTGATTCGAGGAGGGTGCGGGAGGCCGCGTTGAGCGCATACGCCCGAACGTCTTCCTTCGAGGATTCGGCAGGGGGAACGACAAGGGCGACGCGGGTGCGCTCGCGTGCCAGCAGGAGCGCCAGCGTGCGGCCCACGATGCCGGCGCCGCGAATGCAAACTTCGGGAGGAAGGGCCATCCGGGCATTGTAGGAGTTGGTCCGCGCCGTGGCGCCGTGCAGGACAATCGGCCGCTTCCCGCCAGAACCCCACGCAAGGATCCCTGTGACCGCTTCCGATCTCGACCTGAAAGCCACCATCGCGCAGCTGTTCGTCTACCCCGTCAAATCGTGCGCAGGGGTCGAACTCCCCGAGGTTCTGCTGACGGAAACAGGGCTGGAATTCGACCGTGCCTGGATGGTGGTCGACGCGGGCGGCGAGTTCGTCAGCCAGCGCGAACTGCCGCGCATGGCGCTGATTCGGCCCACGATGAAGCACATGGAAGTGGTGCTTCGGGCCCCGGGCATGCTGGCGCTGCACATCGCGTTCGACCGGGTCGAGCAGCCGGTGCGCGCGAAGGTCTGGAACGATGAGGTGGCGGCATACGACATGGGCGACATCGCTGCCCAGTGGTTCAGCGATTTCCTGTCCGAGCCGGCCAAGCCGCAGGCGCTGCGCCTTGTGCGGTTTGATCCTGAACACAAGCGGTTGTCGAACGTGAAGTGGACCGACGGCGTCGAAGCACCGAATCAGTTCACCGATGGCTTTCCGCTGCTGGTCACGAGCGAAGCCTCGTTGGCCGAACTCAACGGCAAGCTGGTCGCGGCCGGGCACGGCGCCGTCACGATGGCGCGCTTTCGCCCGAACATCGTGCTCGCCGGGATCCCGGCGCAGGACGAGGACCGCGTCGAGGCGATGCACATCGCCACCCGCGAAGGCGGTGCGCGCCTGCAGCCGGCCAAGCCCTGCCCGCGCTGCCCGATCCCGGACATCGACCCGGCCACCGCGGTGTCCACGCCGGAGGTCGGCGACATGCTGCGCACCTACCGCGCCAATCCGAGGGTCGACGGTGCGATCACGTTCGGCATGAACTGCATCGTGCTGGACGGCGTCGAGCACATGCTGAGGGTGGGGCAATCGGTCGGTGCGAATTACCGCTTCGACTGAGCTGCGTCCGGCCGGAAGCCCCGCGCCGTAAAATCGCCGGTTGATTCCAGAGGACCTCCATGAGTTTGCAATGCGGCATCGTCGGCCTGCCCAACGTCGGTAAATCCACCCTTTTCAATGCGCTGACCAAGGCCGGCATCGCAGCGGAAAACTATCCGTTCTGCACCATCGAGCCCAACGTGGGCGTGGTGGAAGTGCCCGACCCCCGGCTCGCGCAACTGAGCGACATCGTCAACCCCGAGCGCGTGGTGCCCGCCATCGTCGAGTTCGTCGACATCGCCGGCCTGGTGGCCGGTGCCAGCACCGGTGAAGGCCTGGGCAACAAGTTCCTGGCCCACATCCGTGAGACCGACGCCACCGTCAACGTGGTGCGCTGCTTCGACGACGAGAACGTGATCCACGTGGCCGGCAAGGTCGACCCGATCTCCGACATCGAGGTGATCCAGACCGAACTCTGCCTGGCCGACCTGGCCACGGTCGAGAAGGCGCTGCACCGCCACACCAAAGTCGCCCGCTCGGGCGACAAGGACGCGCAGAAGCTGGTCGGCCTGCTCGAGCGCTGCCAGGCGGCGCTGAACGAGAACACGCCAGTGCGTGCGCTGGAGTTCACGAAGGAAGAGCTGCCGCTGGTGAAGTCGTTCACGCTCATCACCGCCAAGCCCGCGATGTTCGTCGGCAACGTGGCCGAAGACGGTTTTGAAAACAACCCGTACCTCGACCGCCTGCGCGAGTACGCCGCCAAGCAGGGCGCGCCCGTGGTCGCCATCTGCGCCAAGATCGAAGCCGACCTGGCCGAGATGGACGACGAAGACAAGAAGATGTTCCTCGCCGAGATCGGCCAGGAGGAGCCGGGCCTGAACCGCCTGATCCGCGCGGCCTTCAAGCTGCTGGGCCTGCAGACCTACTTCACCGCCGGCGTGAAGGAAGTGCGCGCCTGGACCATCCACATCGGCGACACCGGCCCGCAGGCGGCCGGCGTGATCCATGGTGATTTCGAGAAGGGGTACATCCGCGCCCAGACCATCGCCTTCGACGACTTCATCGGCTTCAAGGGCGAGCAGGGTGCCAAGGACGCGGGGAAGATGCGGGCCGAAGGCAAGGACTACGTCGTCAAGGATGGCGACGTGATGAACTTCCTCTTCAGTTCGTGAAGCCGGTCGCCGAATGACGATCACTGTTCACCACCTCAACAATTCCCGCTCGCAGCGGGTGCTCTGGTTGCTCGAAGAGTTGGGTCTGCCCTATGACATCGTGCACTACCAGCGCGATCCGAAAACCATGTTGGCGCCAGCCGAGCTGCGCCGCGTGCACCCGCTGGGCAAGTCGCCGGTCGTGACCACCGACGACGGATTGACGCTCGCGGAATCGGGCGCCATCGTCGAGACCGTGATCGAGCGCTTTGGCAACGGGCGCTTCGCGCCGACCCCGGGCACGCCTGAGTTTTTGCGCTACCGGTACTGGTTGCACTACGCCGAGGGTTCGGCGATGCCGCCGCTGTTGCTCAAGCTGATCTTCGACAAGATCGAGAGCACCAAGATGCCGTTCTTCGCCAAGCCGATCGCAAAGGCGATTGCGGGCAAGGCCAAGGCCGGGTTCATCACGCCGAACATCACGACGCACCTCGATTTCCTCGAGAGCGAACTCGGCAAGAGCCGATGGTTCGCGGGCGAGGACTTCAGCGGTGCGGACATCCAGATGAGCTTCCCGATCGAGGCGGCCCAGGCACGTGGCGGGCTTGACGCCTCCCGCCCGAAGCTGATGGCCTATCTGGACCGCATCCACGCACGCCCGGCCTACAAGCGCGCTCTGGAGCGCGGAGGCCCTTACGGACTGCTCAGCTGATCAGTCCGGCCAGATGTAGAGCAGCGCAACCGTCATCGTGACGTAGCGCGCGAACTTGCCAATGGCCATGTAGAACAAGCAGGGCCAGAACGACAGCTTGAGCCACCCGGCGACGGCGCACAGCGGGTCGCCCACCAGCGGCAGCCAGCTCAGCAGGCAAGCCTTGGGTCCGAGCCGCTCCAGCCAGCCGAGCACGCGCACATGGTGCTTAGAGTTGGCGTATTTGTCGGCGACCTTGTGCGCGCCGTAGCCCATCCACCAGTCCACCGCGCCGCCCAGCGTGTTGCCGATCGTGGCCACCGCGATGGCCGGCCAGAACATGTCGGGGTTGAGCTTGAGCAGCCCGAAGAGAAAGGGCTCGGAGCCGACCGGCACCAGCGTGGCCGATACGAAGGCTGCGATGAAGAGCGTCGTGAGCCCGTATTGGGGCAGCGCGAGCATCGCGAGAAGTGCGTCGAGCCAGGCTTGCATGGTGGGGCAGTATAGAAACCGTAGCAGTCACACCGCGTGGGATAAGGCGCCGCGGCAGATTGCGTCTGCCGAGGGTTTTCCGGTGCAAATCGTTTCAGTCCTTGAAACCGTCCGTGGCTACAATCGTGCCTCATTTTTCAGCAGCCGCACCGCGCCGCCACTCCCACCCATGTCCTTTCATATCGGCCACATCGCGCTGGAAAACCGGCTGTTCGTCGCGCCCATGGCGGGCGTGACGGACCGTCCGTTCCGCATGCTGTGCCGCGCGCTGGGCGCCGGGTACGCCGTGAGCGAGATGGTCACCTCGCGCAAGGAACTGTGGGGCACGCTGAAGACATCGCGGCGCGCCAACCATGACGGCGAACCCGGGCCGATCGCGGTGCAGATCGCCGGTACCGACGCGGCCATGATGGCCGAGGCTGCCCAATACAACATCGACCGCGGCGCGCAGATCATCGACATCAACATGGGCTGCCCGGCCAAGAAGGTGTGCAACAAGTGGGCTGGCTCGGCGCTGATGCGCGATGAGCCGCTGGCGCTCGAGATCGTGCAGGCGGTAGTCGATGCGGCAGCGCCGCACAACGTGCCGGTCACGCTCAAGATGCGCACCGGCTGGAGCGCGGACCAGCGCAACGCGGTCAAGCTGGCGCGCGATTTCGAATCCGCCGGCGTGCAGATGCTGACGGTGCATGGGCGCACGCGCGAGCAGGGCTACAAGGGCGCGGCCGAGTACGACACCATCGCCGCGGTCAAGGCGGCGGTGCGCGTGCCGGTGGTCGCGAACGGCGATGTGACGAGCCCGGAGAAAGCGCGCGACGTGCTCGCGGCCACTGGCGCCGATGCGGTCATGGTCGGGCGTGCGGCGCAGGGACGCCCATGGATTTTTCGTGAGATCGGGCATTTCCTCGCCACCGGCACGCACCTTGCGCCGCCGTTGGTGGTCGAGGTACGGCGTCTCCTGCTCGATCATCTGGTGGAGCACTACGCGCTTTACGGCGAATGGAGCGGCGTGCGGACGGCACGCAAACATATCGGTTGGTACGTGCGCAGCCTGCCCGGGGGCGAGGCGTTCCGTGCACGCATGAATTCAATCGAGGACAGCGCACAGCAATTGCGTGCGGTGGGAGATTATTTCGACGGACTCGCGGACTCCATGGACCGCGTGCCCGAGCACCAGGATGCCGCAGCGTGGTCCGGTGAAGAGGAGGCGGCCTGCGCCGCCGGTTGAGACAAGCAAAGAAACAGCATGAGCAAGAAACACATCGAGGACTGCGTGCGCAGCAGTCTGGACGGCTATTTCCGCGACCTGCGCGGCACCGAACCCGACGGCATGTACGAGATGCTCGTGCGCGTGGTTGAAAAACCGCTGCTCGACGTCGTCATGACGCGCGCGGAGGGCAACCAGTCGCGCGCGGCGCAATGGCTGGGCCTCAACCGCAACACGCTCCGGAAAAAACTGGTCGAACACAAACTTCTGAAATAACAAAGAACGCGCATGGCACTGACTGCACTCCTCTCCGTTTCCGACAAGACCGGCATCCTCGAATTCGCGCAAGCGCTTCACGCGCTCGACATCAAGCTGCTGTCCACCGGCGGCACTGCCAAGCTGCTGGCCGATGCCGGCCTGCCCGTCACCGAAGTGGCCGACCACACCGGCTTTCCCGAGATGCTCGACGGCCGCGTGAAGACGCTGCACCCGAAGATCCACGGCGGCCTGCTCGCGCGCCGCGACTTGCCGGCGCACGTCGCTGCGATCCAGGAGCACGGCATCGACACCATCGACCTGCTGGTGGTCAACCTGTACCCGTTCGAGGCGACGGTCGCCAAGGCCGGCTGCACGCTGGAGGACGCGATCGAGAACATCGACATCGGCGGCCCGGCCATGGTGCGCAGTGCAGCCAAGAACTGGAAGGACGTCGGCGTGCTGACCGACGCTTCGCAATACCCGGTCGCGCTGGCCGAACTCAAGGCCAGCGGCAAGCTCAGCGACAAGACAAAGTTCGGCTTCTCGGTGGCGGCGTTCAACCGTATCGCCGACTACGACGGCGCGATCAGCGACTACCTCTCGGCGATCGATTTCGATGCCAGCGTCGGCCAGCCCGCACCCCGGCGTGCGCTCTTTCCCGCGCAGAGCAACGGACGCTTCGTCAAGCTGCAGGACCTGCGCTACGGCGAGAACCCGCACCAGCAGGCCGCGTTCTATCGCGACCTGTTCCCGGCACCGGGCTCGCTGGTCAGCGCGAAGCAGCTGCAGGGCAAGGAGCTCAGCTACAACAACATCGCCGATGCCGATGCCGCGTGGGAGTGCGTCAAGAGCTTCGACGTGCCGGCCTGCGTGATCGTGAAGCACGCCAACCCGTGCGGCGTGGCCGTTGGCAAGGATTCGGCCGAGGCCTACGCAAAGGCCTTCAAGACCGATCCGACCTCGGCCTTCGGCGGCATCATCGCGTTCAACCGCCCCGTGGACGCTGCCACCGCGCAGGAGATCAACAAGCAGTTCGTCGAGGTGCTGATGGCGCCCGGCTACACACCCGAGGCGCTCGCGGTGTTCCAGGCGACCAAGGCCAAGCTCAACGTGCGCGTGCTCGAAATCGCATTGCCGCCCGGCGGCGCGACCGATTGGGACAACGGCCGCAACATGATGGACGTCAAGCGCGTCGGCTCGGGCCTGCTGATGCAGACCGCGGACAACCGCGTGCTGGCCGCCAGCGAACTCAAGGTCGTGAGCAAGAAGCAGCCGACGCCGCAACAACTCGAGGACCTGCTCTTCGCATGGAAGGTCGCGAAGTACGTCAAGAGCAACGCGATCGTGTTCTGCGCGGGCGGCATGACGATGGGCGTCGGCGCGGGCCAGATGAGCCGTCTCGATTCGGCGCGGATCGCCAGCATCAAGGCCGAGCACGCCGGTTTGTCGCTGAAGGACACGGCGGTCGCGAGCGATGCCTTCTTCCCATTCCGCGACGGTCTCGACGTGGTGGTGGATGCCGGCGCGAGCTGCGTGATCCAGCCCGGCGGTTCGATGCGCGACCAGGAAGTGATCGACGCCGCGGACGAGCGCGGCGTGGTGATGGTGCTCAGCGGCGTGCGCCACTTCCGGCATTGAACGCCGTGCGGTGCCTGCCTCTCGCGCTGCTCGCCTTGTGCTTGGGTGGACCGCTGGTCGTGCAGGCACAAGCGCTCACGCCGGAAGCGCTCGCGCGCAAGAACAGTTGCCTGTCTTGCCACGGCCTCGTTCACAAGCAGGTTGGTCCGGGATTTGCCGAAGTGGCAAGGCGGTACCGCAACGATGCGGCGCTGGCGCCCCAACTGGCCACGAAGATCCGCAACGGAAGCGTCGGCACCTGGGGTCGGCTCATCATGCCGCGCCAGCCCCAGCTTTCGGAAGAAGATGCGCTGGTGCTCGCACGCTGGGTGCTGAGCCAGCCCCCGCCGCCGCCCTGAGGCGCGCTGCTGATTACTTCTGTGCGAGTGTCTTGAAGATCTCGCGCGCCGCACCGACCGTTGCGGCGATGTCGTCGTCGCTGTGCGCAGCGCTCACGAAACCGGCCTCGTACAACGCAGGCGCGATGTAGACGCCGCGGTCGAGCAGGCCGTGGAACAGCGCATTGAACTTCGCGTTGTCGGTCGTCATCACGGTGGCGTAGTTCTGCGGCAACTCGTCGAACAGGAAGAAGCCGAACATGCCGCCTTCGCTGTCGGCGCTGAAGGGCACGCCCTCTTGCGCAGCCGCGGCTTTCAGGCCGTCGGTCAGCGAGCGCGTCTTCTGCGAGAGCGCCTCGTAGAAGCCGGGCTTCGAGATCTCCTTGAGCGTTGCAAGCCCGCATGCGGTGGCGACCGGGTTGCCCGACAGCGTGCCGGCCTGGTACACCGGGCCGAGCGGCGCCAGCAGTTCCATGATCGCGCGCGGCCCGCCGAAGGCCGCGAGCGGCATGCCGCCGCCGATCACCTTGCCGAGCACCGTGATGTCCGGCGTGATGCCGAGCACGCCCTGTGCGCCGTGCAGGCCCACGCGGAAACCGGTCATGACTTCATCGAACACCAGCAGCGCGCCGTACTCGGTGCAAAGCTCGCGACAGCGTTTCGCGAAAGCAGCGCTGGCGCGCACGAAGTTCATGTTGCCGGCGATCGCCTCGATCATCAGGCAGGCCAGTTCGTGGCCATGCAGTGCGAAGGCCTCTTCGAGTTGCGCGAGGTTGTTGTACTCGAGCACCAGCGTGTGCTGAACGACTTCGGGCGGTACGCCGGCCGAGGTCGGATTGCCGAAGGTGGCCAGGCCCGAGCCCGCCTTCACGAGCAGCGCGTCGGCATGGCCGTGGTAGCAGCCTTCGAACTTGATGATGTACTTCCGGCCGGTGGCCCCGCGCGCGAGGCGCAGCGCGCTCATCGCCGCCTCGGTGCCGGAGCTGACGAGCCGCACCATTTCCATCGATGGCACCAGGGCAAGGATGGTTTCGGCGAGCTCGATCTCGCGCTCGGTCGGGGCGCCGTACGAGAAGCCGTCGAGCACCGCCTTCTGGACTGCCTCGACCACCGCGGGATGGCCGTGTCCGAGGATCATCGGGCCCCACGATCCGATGTAGTCGATGTAGCGCTTGTCGGCGGCGTCCCAGAAATAGGCGCCTTGCGCGCGCTGGATGAAGCGCGGCGTCCCGCCGACGGCCTTGAAGGCGCGAACCGGGGAGTTCACGCCGCCCGGGATGACGGCGCGCGCGCGCTCGAAGAGGGTGTCGTTGGGGTCGGTGGAGGTCATCGGTCAGTGTCTTGTGTCGTGCGGAGGGAGGCCGAAGTCCGGTCCCGAGAGATCCGGCGTGTCGTCTTCGTCATCATCGTCGTCTTCGGGCTGAGCCCAGAATAGGCGGTCCGGAAGGACGTGTCCCATGCCGGGGCGAAAACCCGCGTCGAGGCAGCGGTCCATGTAGCTCAGTGCTTCGCTGGTGGCCGCGACCAGGTCGGTCCCGCTGGCCAGCAGCGCCGACAGCGCCGCCGACAGCGTGTCGCCAGCACCGGCGAACACGGCTTCGAGCCGTTCGTACTTTTCATTGGCGAGCACCGCCTGGGGCGAAGCCAGCACGTTGTCGAAGAACTGGTCGGGCAGCACGATGCCGGTCACCAGCGTGTAGGGCACGCCGAATTCGCCGGCAGCCTTGGCGATGTCGCGCGCACCCGGCGGGCGGTCGCCGCTCCAGTCGGGCAGCAGCCAGCGCCACAGCGTGCTGTGATTGCCGACCAGCACCGTTGTCTGCGGCAGCACGAGTTCGCGGAACGCGTCGAGATAGGCCTCGATCTGGTTCTCTTCCCACCACGAGAGGTTGGGCATGTAGGCGACGACGGGCACGTCGGGATAGTCGGTCGCCGTCTCCGCGATCGTGCTCAGTGTTTCTGGCGAGCCGACGAAGCCCACCTTGATGACCTGTACCTGCACGTCCTCGAGCACAGCGCGGGTCTGCTCGGCCACGGCGTCCTCGTCGAACGCGAAGTGGTCGAATATTTCGGCGGTGTCGCGGGCATAGGCGCCGGTCACGATCGGCAGCATGTGTGCGCCCACTGATGCCATCGCCAAGGCATCGCCGGCCAGGCCGCCCGCGCCGCTCGGATCGCTCGCATTGAAAACGAGGACGCAGGGAGGGTTCAGGTCGGCCTCGGTGAGCTCGACTTCGATGTCCGCGGGGTCGTTAAGATCGCCCGGCGGACGGTTTGTGGCTGCTGGTAATAAGTAAGTTGTCATATGCCGGTCCGTGTCACCTCGATGGTGGCATATGTGAGACGTTGGTCACGCGATTGCGTGATACGCCTAGATACAATCGTTGCATTCTATGTACAGGGACTTTAAGCTGCGATGAACACGAAAACCTGGATGTGCCTGATTTGCGGGTGGATCTATGACGAAGCGGTGGGTGTACCGGAAGACGGTATTGCGGCCGGCACGGCATGGGCGGATGTTCCGATGAACTGGACGTGCCCCGAGTGCGGAGCACGCAAGGAAGACTTCGAAATGGTTGAAATCTGAAAGCATGGCATAGGGCCGTGCTTCGTGCGCGGCTGCAGGTGCGACGCGCGGTTGTCTTGCTGGCGGGTGTCAAACGAGGAGTGCCATGAGCACGAGTGGATCCGGTTACAAAGTGCTGGTCATCGATGACAGCAACACCATTCGGCGCAGTGCCGAGATCTTCCTCAAGCAGGGTGGCCACGAAGTGCTGCTCGCCGAAGACGGTTTCGACGCGCTCTCGAAGATCAACGACCACAAACCGCACCTGATCTTCTGCGACATCCTGATGCCGCGGCTGGACGGTTACCAGACCTGCGCCATCATCAAGCGCAACGCCCAGTTCTCCAACGTCCCTGTCGTCATGCTGTCCTCCAAGGACGGCGTGTTCGACAAGGCGCGCGGCCGCATGGTCGGCTCGCAGGACTACCTCACCAAGCCTTTCACCAAAGACCAGCTGCTGCAGGCCGTGCAGCAGTTCGGCCTCGTTCAACCGGAAGCCACGTAATGCCGATCCATAAAGTGCTGGTGGTCGATGACTCCAAGACGGAACTCATGTTCCTGACCGACCTGCTGCAGAAGAACGGTTTCACCGTCAAGACCGCCGAGAACGCGGACGACGCGATGCGCCGCCTCGAAGAAGAGCAGCCCGACCTGATCCTGATGGACGTCGTCATGCCGGGCCAGAACGGTTTCCAGCTCACGCGCAGCATCGCGCGCAACCCGCTCTACGCCGCGGTGCCGATCATCCTTTGCACCAGCAAGAATCAGGAAACCGATCGCGTGTGGGGCATGCGCCAGGGCGCGCGGGACTACATCGTGAAGCCGGTGAACGCGGCCGATCTGTTGGCCAAGATCAACGCGCTGGCCTGACCGGACGCGCCACGAGTCCATGGCCAACCGCGACGCTCTCCGCGCTTTCCAGTCCCGGCTCGCCGGCCGCCTGCAGGCCGCGAAGACCTCGGGCGTTTCGGCGTCCTGGCTCGCCGTCGAGGCGGGTGACGCCAAGTACCTTTTCCCGCTCGGGCATGCCGGCGAGATTTTCCCGTGGACGCCGCCGCTGGCGGTGCCTTACACCGAGCCCTGGTTCCTAGGCGTCGCCAACCTGCGGGGCGGCCTTTACGGCGTCGTGCAACTGTCGAGCTTCGCTTCGGGCACCGCCATTCCGCTGGCTGCCAGCGAGGTCGTCCGCGCGCAGTCGCGCATGGTGGCCTTCAACGAACTGCTCGAAGTCAACTGCGCCTTGCTGGTCGACCGCCTGGTCGGCCTGCGCGGCGTGGAAGCCTTCACCGCCGCGGAGCCCCCCGGCACCGAAGCGCCTGCCTGGCTCGGTCACGCCTACACCGACGCGGCCGGCGAGCGCTGGCAAGAAGTCAATCTGCAGGCCCTGGCCCAGCAACCCCGGTTTTTGAGCATCGGCGCCTGAACGCGCCAGCCCCTGATACCCACCCGAAGGACCGACCGTGAGCTCGATCGCCGACAAGTTCAAGAAGTTTCTGCCCGCTCGCGAGGACGGTGTGACCGTGCGCGCCGACAACGCTGCGGCCCTGTCGCTCGACAACGTGGAAACGCAGCAGCCGCCTGACGAAAAAACCGTGTTGTTCCGCCATGAGCCGGCGCCGGACACGATCGCTCCGGCCGAATCCGTGGCGGCTGTCGAATCGGCGGTCGCGCAGACGCCGCCCCACGGCCACGAAGACTTCCAGCCGAGCCGTAGCTTCTCCGAGGTTGCAGAACCGCAAGCCGTGTCCGCCGCGTCCGCAGTGCCGGTCGTCACGCGTTCCCCGCTCGCACGCCAGCAGCGGATGCTGGCCGCGATCCTGGGCATCGTCGTGCTGCTGCTGTTGCTGGTCGCAGGTTCGGCGATTCTTCGTGCAGAACGGCTGGCGCAGCAGGTCGCATCCACGGGCCAGGCGCTCATGCAATCGCAGCGGCTGGCCAAATCGGTGTCGCAGGCGCTGGTGGGCAACGTGCCGGCGTTCGCAGAAGTCAAGGACAGCTCGGACGACCTCTCCCGCCGTGTCCAGGGGCTGGCCGCCGGCGACGAGGGTCTGAAGCTGGAGCGCGTGGGCGGACAGTACGACGCCGAGCTCGAGAAGATCACGCCGCTGGTCGACCATGCCGACAAGAGCGCGAAGGCCGTGCTGTCGCAACAGGAAATCCTGACGCGCGTGGGTGCTGCGCTGCGCAATATCAATCGCCAGTCGTCCGACCTGCTCGAGATGACCGAAACGGTGGCGTCGATCAAGATGCAGCAGTCCGCCACGGTGCCCGAGATCTCGGCCGCCGGCCAGCTCGTCATGCTGACGCAGCGCATCGGCAAGTCGGCCAATGAATTCCTGACGGTCGAAGGCGTGAGCCCCGACGCGGTGTTCTTGCTCGGCAAGGACCTGAACACCTTCCAGGAAATCACCCGCGGCCTGCTTGACGGCAACGCGCAGCAGCGCCTGCCGGGTACACGCGACACGCAAACCCGCCAGCAGCTCGAGGCCATCCTCAAGACCTACGAGCAGACCCGCAGTCAAGCCGGCGCGATCCTGGGCAACCTGCAAGGTCTCGTTGCGGCGCGCGATGCGCAGGCGCAGATCCTGACCGAGAGCGAACCGCTGCGGCTCGCCCTGGGCGATCTGCAGGAGAAGCTGTCGGCACGCACCGGGCTCGGTGCCGGCACGGTGGCCATGCTGTTCCTGCTGTCTCTCGGTGCGCTCGGCCTGGCCGTCGCGATCGGTTTCGTGCAGGTGCGCGAAGGACGCGAGCGTGCCACTGCGGCTGAAGCCGACCGGCTTGAAGCGGAGCGCCTGAGCGAAGAGGTCGGCCGCGTGAACACCGCCAACCAGGCGGCGATCTTGCGCCTCATGAACGAACTGCAGACGGTGGCCGAGGGCGACCTGACGCAGGAAGCCACCGTGACGGAAGACATCACGGGCGCCATCGCCGACTCGGTGAACTACACGGTGGAAGAGCTGCGCCTGCTGGTGGGCAACGTGCAGAACACGGCGACCCGGGTGGCCCAGACCACGACGGCCGTCGAAAGCACGTCGACCGAGCTGCTCGCGGCTTCCACCGAGCAGCTGCGCGAGATTCGCGAGACCGGCCAGTCGGTGCTGACCATGGCGGAGCGAATCAACGGTGTGTCGTCGCAAGCGCAGGAATCCGCCACGGTGGCGCGCCAGTCGCTGCAGGCCGCGTCGTCCGGTCTGCAGGCGGTGCAGAACGCGATCGGCGGCATGAACTCGATCCGCGACCAGATCCAGGAAACCTCCAAGCGCATCAAGCGCCTGGGCGAGTCGTCGCAGGAGATCGGTGAAATCACCGAGCTGATCTCGGACATCACCGAACAGACCAACGTGCTGGCGCTCAACGCAGCCATCCAGGCCGCGTCTGCCGGTGAAGCCGGTCGCGGCTTCTCGGTGGTGGCCGAGGAAGTGCAGCGGCTGGCCGAGCGGTCCGCCGATGCCACGCGCCAGATCTCGGCGCTCGTGAAGGCGATTCAGACCGACACGCAGGATGCCGTCGGCGCCATGGAGCGCTCCACGCAGGGTGTGGTCGAAGGGGCCAAGCTCTCCGACAACGCCGGTACCGCCCTGTCGGAGATCGACCGCGTGTCGCGCCGCCTGGCCGAACTGATCGAGCAGATCTCGCAGTCCGCGTCGCGCGAAGCCGATTCGGCCAACGTCGTGGCCGCCAACATCCAGCACATCTTTGCCGTGACGGAACAGACCGGCGAAGGCACGCGCACCACGGCGCAGCAGGTGCGCGAGCTCTCGCACATGGCCGAAGAGTTGCGCCAGTCGGTGTCGCGTTTCAAGATCGCCTGAAGACTTTCACCCGAGCGCCAACGTGTCGACCCCCAGCCCCGTCACCGCCCCAGTCGCCGGCCATTCGCCGAACCACGAAGACCTCGGGCCGCTGGCCTGGGTGCTCGGAGAGATCCAGAAGACTGTCGATGGCGTCGGCAAGTTGCTGCGCCGCTACGCGCGAGAAGCGGGCAACGTGCCCGAACTCGACACCGGTCCCTTGCGCATGGCGCGCCAGCATCTGCACCAGGCCGTCGGCGCACTTCAGATGGTGGGCCATCCGGCTCCCGCGATGGTGCTCGGTGCCATGGAGTTCGCCGTCCAGAGTTTCGCGAGCGAGCCGGTGCGTTGCACCGAAGCGGCGGTGCAAAAGATCGACCGTGCGGGCTTTGCCGTCACCGATTTCCTGGGCGCGATGCTTGCCGGCAAGACGGTGTCGTCCGTCGCGCTGTTCCCCCAGTACCGCGAAGTGCTCGAATTGGTGGGCAACGAGCGTGTGCATCCCGCCGACCTGTCCAGCACACCCTGGCGTTGGGTGGATGTCACGGCTTCTGAGCGGCAGCCTGCGCTGGTGTACGACCCCGCCGTGCGCTCCAAGCTCGACCGCGAAGTGCTCAAGGTGGTCAAGAGCGGCGACGACGAAGCCGCTCGCCGCCTGCACGCGCTATGCCTCGGTCTTGCGCGCGGTGCCTCGGTGCCGCGGATCGCGAGTTTCTGGACGCTGGCCGCTGGCTTTTTTCAGGCCCTGTCGCTTGGGCTGGTGCCGACCGACGTGTACGTCAAGCGCGCGGGCTCGCGCGTGCTGCTCCAGTACGCGACGCTCGCGCGCGGCGACAACACCGTCTCCGACCGGCTCGGCCAGGACCTGCTGTTCTTTTGCGCGCAGGCCGCACCCGGTGCCCGTGAAGAGGCGACCACGTTGCGCGAAGTGCGTGCAGCGTGGGGGGTCACCAACGAACAACCGGTCGACTACACCGTCGAACAGTTCGGTCGCTTCGATCCGCTGGTCCTGACCCAGGCGCGCAAACGCATCGAATCCGCCAAGGAAATGTGGTCGGCGCTCTCGGGCGGCGACGTGACCCGCATGCGCCAGGTCGTCGACACCTTCGCGCAACTCGGCGAGTCGCTCACCAGGCTGCACACGCCGAGCGCCCCGATGGTGCAGGCGCTCAACAGCGCAGTCGATGCCTCGTTGCGCGCCGGCCAGCCGCCCTCGACCGAACTTGCCATGGAGGTTGCGACCTCCGTGCTCTATCTCGAAGCGGCCTTCGAGGACCTCGATCCGCACGACCGGCAACTCACCGCGCGCACCGTCCAGCTGGCCGGTCGCATCGACCGGGCCCGCGAAGGCGGCCGTTCGGAACCGCTCGAGCCCTGGATGGAGGAGCTGTACCGCCGTGTGAGCGACCGGCAGACGATGGGCACCGTCGTCGACGAGTTGCGGCTGCACCTGGGCGAACTCGAAAAGACGCTCGACCAGTTCTTTCGCCGGCCCGCCGAAAAAGGCCTGCTGCGCACCGTGCCGAGCCAGCTGCTGCAGATGCGCGGCGTGTTCTCGGTGCTGGGCCTCGACCAGGCGGCCAGGACTGTGCAGTGCATGCGCGACTGCGTCGATCACCTGGTGGCTGGCGAATCCGAGGCCGCCGAGACGCGCGATTTCGATTCGCTCGGCAACAACCTCGGCGCGCTCGGGTTCCTCATCGACATGCTGGGCTACCAGCCCGCGCTCGCCAAGCGGCTCTTCGTGTTCGACGAAGCCGCGGGCGAGCTCAAACCGCTCATGGGCCGGCAGGCCAGCGAGCCGGCCGTGGCCGAGCCGACCGTGACCGAACCGAAACTGGCAACGCCGTCGGTCGCAGTCGCCTCGGCGCCTGTCGCGCGTGAGGAGACCGTGCTCAGCGTGGAGGAGATCGACGCGCAGATCGCCGCCAAGCTCGCGGCTCTCGCCGCACCCGGGCGAAGGAAGGCTTCCCCGATCGAGGAGTTCAGCCGCGCGGCAGACAGCTGGACCTCGAAGATCACGGGCCCTGCACCGCTCGAGCCGATGCTCCCGGACACCGAAGTCACCGAGCTCGAAGAAGACGACCTGCAGAACATCTTCCTGGACGAAGCGAGGGAAGTGCTGCACAACGGGCTGGCCGCGGTGGCCGTGCTGGGTCGCGACCCGGCCGACACCGGCGAGCTCACGGTGTTGCGTCGTGCGTTCCACACGCTCAAGGGCAGTTCGCGCATGGTCGGGCTGACCGATTTCGGCGATGCGGCCTGGTCGTTCGAGCAGGTGCTGAACACCTGGCTGGCCGATCAGCGCCCCGTCGAAGCCGCGATGTTCGCGGTCGTCGGCAACGCACTCAAAGACTTCGCCCAATGGGTTGAAGCGATCGCCAGCGGTGAACCGCACGCGTGGCAGTCGGCGCCCTTCCGTGCCACGGCCGATGCCTTGCGCACGGGCGAAGCGGTTGCATCGTCAGGCCGCGTGCCCGATGCCGATGCGCTGGCCGTCGTGGCCCGCCACATCGCGGCCGGAGAAGCCCCGGCGCCAGCACCGGCAGCACCGGCAGCACCGGCGGCCCCGGCCCCCGCACCGGTCGAGCTTCTGCTGCCCGATTTCCCGGACCTCGATTTCAACGTGGCCCCGCGCGAAAAGTCCTCTGCGTTCCAGGACTCCGCGCCACAGGATCTGCCGGCGGACGACGGCTTCGCATCGACCGACTTCCTCGACTTCGACGACAAGCCGGTGCCTGCGGAGCGCGAGCAGACGCCTTTGCCCGGAAGCGAAGAGATCGATTTCTTCGCGACGGTCCAGGCGCCGATGGAGCCGGCGTTCGACGCCACGGCTTTTTCGGCGCCGCCCGAGATCGAAGACGAGCCGGTCCGTGCGCAGGCGCCCACGATTCGTTCGATGTGGGAGTCGCCGCTGGAGCCTGTTGCCGAGCCGCAAGCCGAGGTCGAGCCGGAGCAGGCGCAGGCGCAAGAGCCGGCACTGGAACTGGCGCCCGTGGTGGATTCCACATTGCAAGTGGACCCTCAGCCCGAGCCACTCGACGTGCAACAGGAGATCGAGGCGGCACCGCTGCTCGAGGCCGCCGCCGAGTCGGCGGTGCCCGACGAACAGAGCCATAGGGAGATGGCGGTCGAGCCCGAAGTCGCCGAAGAATCGGTGCCGGCGTCGGAGCCAGAGCCCGAGCCAGAGCCCGTCGCGGAATCCGTGTCGGCCGCACCGAGTGCCGACGACGCCGTCAAGGCGATCGGGCCGCTGCGCATCGGCATCGCGCTCTACAACGTGTACCTGAACGAGGCCGACGAGTGGTCGCGCCAGCTGGCCACCGAGGTTGGCGAGTGGGCGCTCGAATCGCACACCCGCGTCGCCGACTCGACCATCGCGCTTGCGCATTCGCTCGCGGGCAGTTCCGCGACCGTGGGCTTCCAGAGCCTGTCGGGGATGGCGCGTCTGTTCGAAGCGGCACTGCAGCACCTGCACATGCAGGGCAGCGGCACCGTGGCGCAGGGCGCGGTGCTCGTCGCCGCGGCCGAGGAACTGCGGCGCCTGCTGCATCAGTTCGCTGCCGGCTTCCTGAAGGAACCGTCCGACGACACCCTGCGCGCGCTGCGCGACGTCGCGTCGTCGCAATTGCCGGTCGAACCGCTGGCCGGCAAGGCCGGATCGGTGACCACGACGACGGTCGCTGCGCCGCAGGACCTCTCCGACGTGGCGATGGAAGACGCCGAAGACGCGATCGACCTGGTCGATGCGGTCGACCTCGATCTCTTTCCGATCTTCGAGGAAGAGGCTGCCGAACTGTTGCCGCAGCTGGGCAACGCGTTGCGCCAGTGGGCCGAGAACCCGGGTGAAGCGGCGCCCCGTGCGTCCACACTCCGCACGCTGCACACGCTCAAGGGCAGCGCCCGCCTCGCAGGCGCGATGCGTCTGGGCGAACGCGCCCACCGCATGGAATCCGAGATCGAGGCCATCGACTCGGGCAACGCGGATGCGGCCGCGATCGAACGCCTGCTGGTGCGCTTCGACGGCCTGCAGGCGACCTTCGATGGACTGCGTGCAGCCGATACCGCCGCACAGGACGAGATGACGCTGCGCGCCGCTGCGCTCGCCGCGGCACCGAAGGCCGCTGCGCCGGTGGCGGTCGCCACGCCTGAAAAGGCACCGCAAGCCGCTGCGGCAGCGCCCGTCGAGGCGGTAAGCCCGCCCACGCCCACCGTGGCGGCGAACGACGCACCCGAGGCGCCCGCCCGCACTGCAAACGCACTGGGCCTGCCGACACCGGTCGCGCTGGTGGCGCCGCGCGCTGCGTCCAGTGGAGCCGTTCGCATCCGCACGCAGCTGCTGGATCGCCTGGTCGCCCAGGCCGGTGAAGTCATCATCACGCGCTCGCGCCTCGAAGCCCAGCTGGGCCAGTTGCGCAGCTCGCTCGACGACCTCACCGGCAACCTGGACCGCTTGCGGCAGCAGTTGCGCGATGTCGAAGTGCAGGCGGAGAGCCAGATGCAATCGCGTCTCGCGCAGGCCAAGGATTCGCAGCAGGGCTTCGACCCGCTCGAGTTCGACCGCTTCACGCGCGTGCAGGAACTCACGCGCATGATGGCCGAGTCGGTGAACGACGTGGCCACGGTGCAGCGCACGCTGCAAAAGACCGTGCAGGCCACGGAAGACGACCTGAGCGCCCAGGCACGCCAGACGCGCGAACTGCAGCGCGGCCTGCTGCGCACCCGCATGGTCGAATTCGAAGGCCTCTCGGACCGCCTGTACCGCGTGGTGCGACAGGCGTCGAAGGACACCGGCAAGCCGGTGCGTCTCGACATCACCGGCGGCACCATCGAGATGGACCGCGGTGTGCTGGACCGCATGACGCCGGCGTTCGAACACTTGCTGCGCAACTGCGTGGCGCATGGCATCGAGGACGCCGCCACGCGCGAGAAGGCGGGCAAGGACGCCAGCGGCCTGATCGTCATCGAGCTGCACCACGAAGGCAACGACGTGTCGGTGAGCTTCAAGGACGATGGTGCCGGCCTCAATCACCAACGCATCCTGGAGCGGGCGCGCGCGCTCGGGTTGATCGACTCCGCGCAAGAACTGTCGCATGACGAGGCTGCAGAGCTGATCTTCAGGCCCGGCTTCTCGACGGCCGACCAGGTGTCGGAACTCGCCGGTCGCGGCATCGGCATGGATGTGGTTCGCGCTCAGGTTGCAGCGCTCGGCGGCCGCATCGAAACGCACAGCACGGCGGGTCAGGGCACGACCTTCAAGCTGGTGCTGCCGTTGACCACCGCGGTGACACACGTGGTCATGCTGCGGGCGGGTGCCGTGTCGATCGGCGTGCCGTCGAGCCTGGTCGAGCTGGTGCAGCGCGTAAGCGGTGCGGAGGTCGAGGCCGGCTACGAGAAACACACCCACGCCTTCGCAGGCGAGCAGGTGCCCTTCTACTGGGCGGGTGCCTTGCTGCAATCGTCGGCCCGCAGCGAAAGCGCGCCGGGCAAGCACAACACCATCGTGGTCGTGCGCAGCGCGGCGCAACGGGTGGCGTTGCACGTGGATGAAGTGCTGGGCAACCAGGAAGTCGTGGTCAAGAACCTCGGACCGCAGCTGTCCCGGCTGCCGGGCATGGCGGGCATTTCGGTGCTCGCCTCGGGCGCGGTGGCGTTGATCTACAACCCCGTGGCACTGGCCGCCGTGCATGGCGAACAGGCGGGCAAGCTGCAGAAGGTCAACAGCGCGAGTGGCGTCGAAGCGCCGTCGGCGCAAGGCGGGGACACATCGTTGCTGCCACCGGTGGCGCCCGTGGTGCCGCTGGTGCTGGTGGTCGACGATTCGATCACCGTGCGGCGCGTCACGCAGCGCTTGCTGCAGCGTGAGGGCTACCGGGTGGCACTCGCCGCCGACGGCTTGCAGGCGCTCGAACGTCTGCAGCAGGAACGTCCCGCGGTCGTGCTGTCGGACATCGAAATGCCGCGCATGGACGGCTTCGACCTCGCACGCAACATCCGCGCAGACGAGGCGCTGGCCAATCTGCCGATCATCATGATCACCTCGCGCATCGCCGAGAAGCACCGCGACCATGCGCGCACGCTGGGCATCAACCACTACCTCGGCAAGCCTTACTCCGAAGAAGAGCTGATGCGGCTCGTGCGCAGCTACACCAGCGCCGCCGCGCTCGCAGTGCCGGCCTGATCGTCAGCCGGACGCCATCATTTCGATGGCGTCTTGGCGTCCGGCCCGCGCACCACGCCGTAACGCTGCAAGGTGCGCTCGCGTGCCTCGGCGTGGTCGACGACCGGCTTCGGGTAGTTCTCGCCGAGCTTCACGTCCGCTGCTTGCAGCTCGACCGGCGTGGCCGCCCAGGGCGCGTGGATCGACGTGTTCGAGAGCTTGGCGAGCTGCGGCAGATAGCGCCGGATGAACTTGCCTTCGGGGTCGAAGCGCTCGCTCTGCGTCACCGGGTTGAAGATGCGGAAGTAGGGCTGCGCGTCGCAGCCGCTCGAGCTGGCCCACTGCCAGCCGCCGTTGTTCGATGCGAGCTCGAAGTCGTTGAGGTGGGTCGCGAAGTAGGCCTCGCCGCGGCGCCAGTCCAGGCCCAGGTCCTTGCAGAGGAAGCTCGCCACCACCATCCGCAGGCGGTTGTGCATGTAGCCGCTCTGGTTGATCTGCGCCATGGCCGCATCGATCAGCGGATAGCCGGTCTGCCCGTTGCACCAGGCGTCGAAGAGCGTGTCCGCGTGCTTGCCGTGGTGCCAGACGATCTTGTCGTACTCCAGCCGGAAGCTCTTGCCTTCGGCCAACTGCGGGCGGTGTGCGAGCACCTGGAAGTAGAAGTCGCGCCAGATCAGTTCGCTCAGCCAGGTCGTCGCGCCGGCGTCGCCCTGCAGCGAAAGCTGGTGCGCGATGCCGGCGAGCTGGCGGATCGACACCGTTCCGAAGCGCAGGTGCACGCTGAGGTAGCTGGGTCCGCGCACCGCGGGAAAGTTGCGTGCCTCGTCGTAGCGGTCGATGCGCTGGAAGAAGTCGTCGAACAGCGCGGCCGCACCCTGCGTGCCCGTCGGGATCTCGAGTTCGGCCAGGTTGGTCTTCTTGAAGCCGATGGCCTGCAGCGACGGCACCGGCCCGTGATGCGAGGTGGGCGGTGGCGCCAGCGCGTCGGCGTAGCCGCGCGACGGGTAGGCCTTCAGGTAGAACGCATCCACCTTCGCGAGCCACGCACGCTTGTAGGGGGTGAACACCGTGTAGGGCTGGCCGGTCTTGGTCAGCACCTCGTCGCGCTCGAAGATCGTCTGGTCCTTGAAGGTCTGGAAGGTCACGCCGGCGTTCGCCAGTGCGCCGAACACCTGGGTATCGCGCGCGAGGGCGGCGGGCTCGTCGTCGCGGTTCGCGAACACGGCCTGCACATCGAGCGTGCGCGCCAGCGTGGCGATCTCCTCGGCCGCCACCGCGTGGCGCACGATGAGACCGCCGCCCAGGCGCTCGAGCTCCACGTCGAGTTCCACCAGCGATTCGCGGATGAAATCGACGCGACGGTCGGCCTCGGGCAGCGCATCGAGGATCGCGCGGTCGAAGATGAACACGCAGAGCACTTGCCGGCAGGTGCGAAGGGCGTGATAGAGCGCTGCGTTGTCGTCCACGCGCAGGTCGCGGCGGAACCACATCAGGCCCTTGGGGTAGGTTTTGTCGACGGCCAGTAAAATCGGAGGCATGTCCTCCGATTCTGCCCCGATGAACCTCACGCATCATTTTCTGATTGCCATGCCGGGTTTGCAGGACGAGACCTTCAGCCGCAGCGTCGTCTACCTGTGCGAGCACAGCGAACGCGGCGCGCTCGGGCTGGTCATCAACAAGCCCAGCGACATGAACCTCAAGGTGCTCTTCGAAAAGATCGAGCTGCACCTCGCGCGCCCCGAATTCGGCGAGCCGATCGTGTTCCAGGGCGGTCCGGTGCAGACCGAGCGCGGCTTCGTGTTGCACGAGCCGGTGTTCGGCGATGGCGAGAAGCCCGACGAGTCGGTCTACGCCTCGACCATGGTGATCCCCGGCGGCCTCGAGATGACGACCTCGAAAGACGTGCTGGAGGCGCTGGCCACCGGCGCGGGCCCGCGCAAGGTGCTCGTGTCGCTCGGCTACGCTGCGTGGGAGCAGGGCCAGCTCGAGTCCGAACTCGCCGAGAACAGCTGGCTCACCGTCGATGCCGATCCCGCCGTGATCTTCGACACGCCCGTCGAGCAGCGCTACGACCGCGCATTGATGCTGCTCGGCCTCGAAGCCTGGAAGCTGTCGCCCGACGCAGGTCACGCATGAGCGCTGTGGTGATGCCCGACAACGCTTCCGCAGCTCCCGTTTCCGTTCCCGCCCACTTCCAGAGTTTCCTGGCCTTCGACTTCGGTCAGAAGCGCACCGGGGTCGCCACGGGTAACCGCCTGCTCGGCGCGGCCACGCCGCAAGCGACGATCAAGGCCGAGGGCGACGCCCGCTTCGCGCAGGTGGCTGAGCGCATCCGCGAATGGCAGCCCGATGCGCTCGTCATCGGCGTGCCGTATCACCCCGACGGCGCACCGCACGAGAACACGCGCCTCGCGCAGAAGTTCGGCCGCCAGCTGCGTGGCCGCTTCAACCTTCCGGTGTACGAAGTCGACGAGCGCTACAGCACCACCGAGGCGCTGGCCGCCGGTGCCCGAGACGCCGATGCAGCCTCCGCCTGCATCATCCTGGAACAGTTCCTGAGGAGTCTTCCGTGAGTTCCACCATTCCCGACGCCGAGTCGCTCTACACCGCGCTGCTCGCCGGCGTGAAGCCGCTCATGCGAGCCGACACGCGTCTCGTCGGCATCACTTCCGGCGGCGCCTGGCTGGTCGAGCGGCTGCAAAAGGACCTCGGTCTTGCGGGCGCACCCGGCGTCATCTCGTCGGCGATGCACCGGGACGACTTCGCCCGGCGTGGCCTGTCTGCCAGCGCGCAGACCGTGTTGCCCTTCGACGTGAACGGCGCCGACGTGCTGCTGCTCGACGACGTGCTCTACACGGGCCGAACGATCCGCGCGGTGCTCAACGAGCTGTTCGATTTCGGCCGACCGGCGTGCGTGCGCCTGGCGGTGCTGGTCGATCGTGGCGGGCGCGAACTGCCCGTGGCCGCAGACTTTGCCGCCACCGCGCTCACGCTGCCCGAGACGCAACTGCTCGCGCTCGCGCGCGGCGACGACGGCGCGTTCAGCCTCAAGGTGGAGGACAAGACCTGATGCTCTACAAGCGTAACCCGCAGCTCAACAAGAACGGCGAGCTCATCCATCTGCTGTCGATCGAAGGCCTGCCCAAAAGCATCCTGACGCACATCCTCGACACCGCGGCGAACTTCACGAGCGTGAGCGACCGCGAGGTCAAGAAGGTGCCCCTGCTGCGCGGCAAGAGCGTGTTCAACCTGTTCTTCGAGAACTCGACGCGCACCCGCACCACCTTCGAGATCGCGGCCAAGCGGCTGTCGGCCGACGTCATCAACCTCGACATCGCCCGTTCCTCGGCGACCAAGGGAGAGTCGCTGCTCGACACCATCGCCAACCTCTCCGCGATGGCGGCCGACCTCTTCGTGGTACGGCACAGCGAGTCGGGTGCGCCCTACCTCATCGCGCAGCACGTCGCGCCGCATGTGCACGTCGTCAACGCAGGCGACGGGCGCCATGCGCATCCGACGCAGGGCCTGCTCGACATGTACACGATCCGCCACTACAAGAAGGATTTCTCGAACCTCACGGTTGCGATCGTCGGCGACGTTCTGCACTCGCGCGTCGCGCGCTCCGACATCCATGCCCTGACCACGCTCGGCTGCGCCGAAGTGCGGGTGGTCGGCCCCAAGACGCTGGTGCCGTCCGACATGGCGCAGATGGGCGTGCGCGTGTGCCACACCCTTGAGGAAGGCATCAAGGACTGTGATGTGATCATCATGTTGCGGCTGCAGAACGAACGCATGAGCGGCGCGCTGCTGCCCTCGTCGCAGGAGTTCTTCAAGACCTATGGCCTCACGCCCGAAAAGCTCCACCTGGCCCGGCCCGACTGCATCGTGATGCACCCGGGACCGATCAACCGCGGCGTCGAGATCGACTCGGCGGTGGTCGATGGGCAGCAGAGCGTGATCCTGCCGCAGGTCACTTTCGGCATCGCGGTGCGCATGGCCGTGATGAGCATCGTCGCAGGCAACGAAGCATAGACATGTTGCTCGCCCCCAGTCTCCGCGCACTGCGTGTCGCCTCGCCAACCCCCTGCCGGGGGCAACACCAGTGGCCCGGCGAAGCTGGCGCCACTCTCTTTCCCGAGAAGGCCTTTGTGGCCGCCGGAAGAATAGACGCATGAACATCCTCATTACCAACGGCCGCGTCGTCGACCCGGGCTCGGGCCTCGATCAGCAGGGCGATGTCGCCATCTCCGACGGAAAGATCCTCTCGATCGGCGCCACGCCGAGCGATTTCAACGCCGAGCGCGCCCTCGATGCCGCGGGCTGCATCGTCGCCCCCGGCCTGGCCGACCTCGCCGCGCGGCTGCGCGAGCCGGGCTACGAGCACGAAGGCATGCTCGGCAGCGAGATGGCCGCGGCGGTCGCGGGCGGCATCACGAGCCTGGTGTGCCCGCCGGACACCGACCCGGTGCTCGACGAGCCCGGCCTCATCGAGATGCTGCGCTTTCGCGCCGAGAAGCAAATGGGCGCTCGCCTCCATCCGCTCGGCGCGCTCACGCGTGGCCTGGCCGGCGAGGTGCTCACCGAAATGGCGGCACTCACCGAGGCCGGCTGCATCGGCTTCAGCCAGGCCGACGTGGCCCTGGCCGACACGCAGGTGCTTCAGCGGGCGCTGCTCTACGCGAGCACCTTCGGCTACACCGTGTGGCTGCGCCCGCAGGATCGCAGCCTCGGCAAGGGCGTTGCCGCCAGCGGCCCGCTCGCCACGCGGCTCGGGCTGGCCGGCGTGCCGGTCGCAGCCGAGACCATTGCGCTCTTCACCATCATCGAGCTCATGAAGAGCACCGGTGCACGCGTGCACATCTGCCGCCTGTCGAGTGCGGCCGGCGTGCAGTTGGTGCGCGACGCCAAGGCCGCCGGGCTGCCGCTGACGTGCGACGTCAGCATCAACTCGGTGATGCTGATCGACACCGACATCGGCTACTTCGACAGCAGGGCTCGCCTGAACCCGCCGCTGCGCCAGCAGCGCGACCGGGATGCGCTCTCCGCAGGCCTGGCCGACGGCACCATCGATGCCCTCGTGTCCGATCACACGCCGGTCGATGCCGATGCCAAGACACTGCCCTTCGCCGAAAGCGAAGCCGGCGCCACGGGGCTCGAGCTGCTGCTGCCGCTCGCGCTGCAGTGGGGCGAGCGCAGCGGCGCGGGGTTGATGCGCGCGCTGGCCGTCGTGACCGCCGCCCCGGCCCGCATGCTCGCGGCCTCCGGTGCGGGACAACTGGTCACCGGCGGCGTGGCCGATCTGTGCGTGATCGATCCCGCGAACGAATGGCAGGTGCTGCCCGAGGCCCTGCTCAGCCAGGGCAAGAGCACGCCGTTCGCCGGCTATGCATTGCGCGGCCGCGCGCGGTACACGCTGGTCGGCGGTCGCGTCGTCCACGGCTGAGCGATTCGTTCACGCCATGCGTTCGCTTGCGGCCTTCTGGAAACTCTGGCGTGCCATCGGGCTGGTGCTGAGCGGGTGGTTCACCATTCGCTTCATGTTCCCCAAGCTCTCGCCCGATGAGCGTGCACTGCGCGTGCAGCAGTGGGCGCAGCAGATGCTCAGCGCCATCGGCGTGCGCCTCGTGGTTCAGGGCACGCCGCCGTCCGCGGGGCCGGTTCTGCTCATCTGCAATCACCTCTCGTGGCTCGACATCCTCACGATCCATGCGGCGCGGCATGTGCGCTTCGTGTCGAAGTCGGGCGTCAAGGCCTGGCCGGTGATCGGCACGCTGTCGACGGGCGCCGGCTCGCTCTACATCGAGCGTGATCGCCGGCGCGATGCGCTGCGCGTGGTGCACCACATGACCGAGGCACTGCGCAACGGCGACTTGATCGCCATATTTCCCGAAGGCACCACGAGCGACGGGCGCGGGCTGCTGCCGTTTCACGCCAACCTCCTGCAGGCCGCGATTTCTTCCGGCGCGCCGGTGCAACCTGCCGCGTTGCGTTTCGCCGAGGCCGCGACGGGCGAGTCCAGCCAGGCGCCGCGCTACATCGATGACGACAACCTGATCTCCTCGTTGTGGAACACGTTGAAGGCGCCGCCGCTGCTGGCGATCGTCCGCTTCGGCGAACCGCAGTCGTCCTATGCGCGCGAGCGCCGCAGCTGGGCGCAGGCCTTGCATGAAGACGTGCAGCAACTGCGCCGCGACACCTTCTGACCATGCGAAAAAAAGGGCGTCCCTCGGGACGCCCTTGAACGACGCGGAGTGCGCGCCGGAGGAGGAATAAGTGGTTACAGGATGCCGAAGATCTTCAAGGCAATGATTGCGACGATGGGCACGCCGCAGAGCCAAAGAATGATGCTTTTCATGAAGGTCTCCGGTTGGTAAGTAAGCACTGAGCTTCTGCGCTCGTGCACACCGCACCTGCCGGAGAACGGACCCGCTGCGCGTGGGCGCGTGCCTACACCTCAGGCGCCAGGCAGGGTGATGAAGTGCAGCAGCATCTGAAAGTGGTCGTCCATGAACTGCGTTTCCTGCGGCGCCACGTCTGCGATCGGCGTCCATGCGGCGGAGGCCGCGTCGTCGTCGGCGCGCACCGCGGGCAGGGGCCGGTCGCCGAGATCGAAGAAGTGCACGTGCGTGATCGTGCGGCCGCGCTCGCTGCGGTCGGGTGCGTCGAACACGGCGGTGGCTTTCAGGCACGCGCGCAGGTCGTCGTCGCGCATGTCGAGGTGGGTCTCTTCTTCGAGCTCGCGCAGCGCCGAGCGCAACGTGGTCTCGCGCCGTTCCATGAAGCCGCCCGGCACTGCGAGCAGGCCCTTGCCGGGCGCCGCGCCCCGCCGGATCAGCAGCACGTGGTGCCCGCACTTCACCACGCAGTCGACCGTGACGAGCACGGGCGGGTAGGGCGCCACCGCCCAGGTGGCGCGGTAGCCCTGCAGCATCTGCCACTCCTGCTGGAGCGCGGCGAAGGCGGGATGGGCGGCCCAGTCGCGCAGCCCATCGACAAGCGCAGCCGGAACCAGCGCGGCAGTTGCATCGACGCCTTGCCCGAACAGCGCATCCCGCGCCGCGAGCGCGGTCGCTTGCGGCACAGCGGGAAGGGCGCGCAATGCCCATTCGGGGAATTGTTGGAGGTAGTCGGTCGTCGCGTCCTTGTGGTGGCCGACGAGGAGCGTTTTTTCCGGCGCGGCGCCAGTCAGCGCCGCAACGCCTGCACGCACGTCGGCAAGCCAGGGCGTGTCGTCATGGTGGTCGCGCACCGGCGCGAAACGCAGTCGCGCGCGGTCGCGCTCCGGCAGCACGCCTCGGATCATGTCGGCACGCTGCGCCCAACTGAACGGATGTCGTGGCGAGCGCGCATGGAACGCCGAACCGATCACGACGATGCACAGCGGTGCGGCGGCGAGAGCTTCGGTCAGGAGGGCGAGGTGCCCGTGGTGGAAAGGCTGGAAGCGGCCGATGATTACGGCGGCGTCGTGCGTGGGAAGAAGCATCTGGAGATGGTGCCGTCGACAGGAAGCTCGATGACCGGCGACCTCTCGTGAGCTATTGATTCGTAACGGGCCGAGCGATGCGGCGGGGTTGGAACGAACGCGCAAGCTACCACACGACCGTCGCGCAAACGGCGTGGAAATTGCTCAGCCACTTCGACACGCTTGCCGAAAGCCGGTCTCCCCCGTGCTGGTGCCCCCTCCCGATGCACCGAGGGCCCTGTGCGATGTGCGACCTCTGCCCTTATCGATCCCCAAACCGTCGGGCCGGGAGCACGAGACGCGCGGTGGTGCCAACTCCAAAAGTGCTGTCGAGAGTCAGTCTGCCCCCTGCGGAAATCGCAAACGCTCGCGCCATTGCCAGACCAAGACCAGTTCCACCATCCGAACCCTTGGTCGTGAAAAAAGGCTCGCACGCGAGTCGCATGGTCTCCGCTTCCATTCCCCTGCCCGTGTCGGCGACTGCAACCGCGACCCAATCGGTCGTCTGTGCGGCATCGGAGTTGATCGGCGGCCCGGCCTTCTCAAGCGTGACGCGAATCGTGCCGGGGGTATCCATCGCATCACGCGCATTGATGATCAGGTTGAGAACAGCGATTTCGAGTTCATGCTCATCCAGAAGCACTTCAACCTCGCCGGTCATCTCGAACTCGATCTGATGAAAGGCGCCCGCCGCGAGCCTGAACACGTCCTGGCTGGCCGACAACGCGGGCACCAGCTTGACCACCGACGGGATCGGATCGTACCGACGAGCGACGTTCATGAGCCGACGTGTCAGAAGGCTGGCAGAACGGTCCACAGCCTGTGTGCCTTGCACCGCCTGTTGAATGGATTTGGCTTCAGTGGACGTGCGCTGAGCCAGTTGCAGGATCGCGCACAGCGAATTCAGAACGTTGTTGCAGCCCTGCGCGATGTCGCCGGGAGTCACACCGCCGGCAGCGACGCGTCCTGCGTTGACAGCCGCGCTTTCGCGTTGCAGATTTTTTTCCTGCGCTGCTGCTAGCTCGGCTTCCAGCTGCTTGATGCGTTCGACATGCCCGGACGACCTTCGCGCAATACGCCGACCGGTGATTTCTTGCGCGGTTCCATGGAGCCTGACGACACGCCCGTTTGCATCCCGTTCTGCCGCGCCCCGCACCTCGAGCCAACCGCGACGTCCGGTCCGGTGAAGGTACTCAAGTTCGACCTGGTACGGAATTCCGGTCTGGATCGTTTGTTCAACCGCCTTTTTCATGGCGGTAAAGCTCTGCGGCGTGTAGAGGTCTGCGTGCCCATCGAAGCTTGGCGGTTGCCGCATTGGATCGAGCCCGAACAGCACGTACAGCTGTTCTGACCAGCTGACGATGTCCTCATCAATCTCCCAGCACCAGCTTCCCATTTCGCCAAGGCGTTGCGCCAGTTTGAGATCGTCCTGCGCCTTTCGCAACAGGCCGTTCGTGTGATTCGCTTCGCGAGCCGACTGCTCCGCCAGCGAGCGAGCCCGCTGCAGAAGGCTGACGTCGGTGACGTGTGCAATAAACCCCTGAACTTCCCCGTCAACAATGTGCGGCAGGTACGCCGTCAGACTCGGGCGAGGCACCCCATGAGGTCCTGGAATCAGTCGCTCGAACTCCTGCGTCTCGCCACGAAGCGCAGCGCGCATGTGATGCTCGTTGCGAGCGAACAGGTCAGGGCCAAGCAAATCGCGAACAGGAGTGCCTATCAACGCGCGGCCGCTCACTCCGAACCACAGCAGATAGGCATTGTTGGCGTACCTGCAAATCAGGTCGCGATCCCAGTAGGCCAGCATCGATGGGACCGTGTCCAAGATCACCGAAATGACACCAGGTTCGAGCTTGTTCAAGTCATCCATGGACATGCCGTGTAGTTCTTTAGTTGTTAGTCCATTCTTACTCATGAACCCGGCATTGACCTACAAATTCGAGCTGACTTCGCGCGGCTTACCGCTCCTGATCAGATTTGTCGCAATTGAGCTGCCTTGTCGTAGGGGCGGGCCTCGTTGCGGGCAACATTCGACACCTCGATGTTGCCAAGGCCGGCCCTCGAGCGCGTCCCTCAGGGTGTCGCAGGGCTTGTTGTGCAGGCGTCGAAGCGTCTTCCCGCTCTGCGCGTGTCACCGTTGAATTTTCAGGTGTTGGGCTCTGGTGCCTTCGACAGGAATCGAACCTGTATCTGAGTCTTAGGAGGACCCCGTTCTATCCATTGAACTACGAAGACTTCGGTGCGGCGGCGACTTTACCAGCCTAGTCGTACTTGACGGTGTAGATGAGGTCGAGCCCGCTCTTCACGCCGGCCTCGCCGCGCAGCGTCAGGCGTTGCGTGAGGTCGTAGAAGATGAAGATCGAACCGAAGGTGCCGCCGAGGCTGCGCTCGTAGGTCACGTAGAAGTCTTTCGACAGGCGCTTGCCGAGCGTGACGGCAGACTCGCGCACATTGCCGCCGCTGCCGGGTCCCTTGAAACCGATCTCGTCGAGGCCGAAGCGGCTGGCCAGGCTGCCACCGGTGCCGCCCTTGCCGAGGCCGCCCAGGATGGCCAGCGCGGCCTGTTGCAGCAACAGCGATTCGCCGCCGCTGGACGCTTGCGCACGCCCCAGGATGACCCAAGACAGGGTTTCGGCGTCCGACAGCGCCGGTTCCGAATACAGCTTGACACGCGGCGCCTGTGCGCTGCCGGTGATCTGCACGCCGGCGCGCTGGGTGATGTTCGGGCGGATCGCCAGGATGTCGAGCGCCGGGTTGTCGTAGGGCCCGTTGAAGCGCGCGACGCCGCTTTCGACATCGAGCTCCTGGCCGTAGGCGCGGTAGCGGCCGCGCACGGTGCGCACCTCGCCGGTGATGCGGGGCGGCGCGCTCAGCACGGTGCTGCGGATGTCGAGCTTGCCTTCGAGCCGCGTGGTGATGCCGCGGCCCTGCACCGCGAAGTCGTCGCCGAGGTCGAACGTCACCGCGATGTCCGGCGCTTTGGCTGTCTGCGGCTGGTTCACCCTGGCGCCCTCGCGTTCTGCCTGCAAGGCCAGCTTGCGCGCGGCTTCGGCGGCTTCCAGGTCCTTGGCGGCCGAGCGCACGACCACGTCGGTGCCGAGGCTCGGCGCGCTTTCGTCGGGCAGGATGATCACGGCACGGTCGGTCCTGAGGTTGCCGCGCACGGTGAACTGGCCGTTGTCGAGGCGTGCCTGCAGGTCGCCCGACAGCGTGACCTGCCGGTCGCTGCGCACCAGCACGCGCAGGCGCGCGAGCTTGGCTTCGAGCGACATGCGAATGCCGGAGCCGCCGGCCGGTGCATCGGCACCCCAGCGCATCTCGCCGGTGGCCGTAACGCTGCCGCCGTCGGTGGCCGCCTCGCTCGCGGCGGTGCTGCGGTTGCCGCTCTGTCCGGCAATGCGTGCGGTGCTGCCGGCACCGCCCTTGAGCGTGAATTCGGTGATCTGCACACGGTCGCCGCTGAGTGCGGCGCGCAGGCGGCCGTCGCGCAGGTCCAGCCCTTCGACCGGTGCGCGCAAGGCCAGCTGGTCGGCGCCGAGCGTGCCGTTCCAGCGCGGCGCGGCGCGGTTGCCCGACAGCGTGGCGTCCGCATCCAGCGTGCCGGCGATACGCCAGCCCGGCGGCGCGAGCATCGACCAGACGCCGAGGCTCGGCAGGCTGGCGGTCAGGCGTCCCGCGAGCGGCGCGTCGTCGGCCCACTGCCAGCCGCCGTCGCGCTGGACGACCCGCGTGCCGGCTTCTGCGTTGAGGCGGCCGGCACGTTCGCTGTCCCACGCGAGCGTGGCCTTGATCGAATCGCCCTGCGCGTCGAGCTTGAGTTCCGCCTGGCGCAGGCCGGCGGGCGTGCTCGGGCCTGCCGTGCCGTTGCCCGCGCTGCTGGTCATGGTGCGTTCGCTCGCCGTGCCGGTGCCGCGGCTCGTGATGCGGGTCACGAGCGCGGCTTCACCGGCCTGCACGCGGATGTCGCCGCTCTGCCGTGCCAGCCGGACGCGCGCACGCAGGGCCTCGCCGGCGTCGATGTCCCAGTCGCCGATGAAGAGCAGATCGCCGCTCACGCCGGCGTCTGCGAGTGATGTACTGGCGCCGAGCGCCTCGGCCCAAGCCAGCGGCAGACCTTGCAGCGTGCCCTTGGACTGGAGGCGGTACGCGCGGCCGTTGGCCGTGCTGCTCTGGCTGAACCGCAGGGGCTCCCAGTCGATCCGCGCAGTGCCGGGCACCGGGCCGCGAACGGTGGCGGAGGCGGCCGACGCTTCGACCTCCAGGCGGTCGCCACTGCTGCGCACCGTGGCGGTGACGGGCTTGCCAAGTTCGAGCGTCCACGGCCCGGGGCGCGCGCTGTCCAGTGCCTGCAGGCGCAGGCTGGCAAGCGCTGCTCGCCACTGGTTCGCGCGCTCCAGGCCGCCACTGGCGCGCGTGTCGAGCGTGAATTTCTGGGTTCCGGTGGCGGCTTCGCCTTGCAGCGACAGCGTCGCCTGCGCCAGGCTGCCGCCCAGCTCGGCGCGCAGGTTGCGCAGCTGGACGGAGGTGGCCGACCCGGCAGTGGGGGCGGGCAGGCGCAGGTCGAGCTTCGGGGCAGCGAGCGTTGCTTGCAGCGTCGGCTCGGTGACGCCGCGAGCCGCCGGCGCATTCACGTTCTGCAGTCGCTGCTGTACGGCCTGCCAGCCGCCTTGCCACTTGGCGTCGAGCCGTGCGGTGCCTTGCGCGGCAGCGCCGCCGAACGCGCCCGACAGGCCCGGCAGGCCTTCGACCCAGCGTTGCAACGTGCCCGCATCGTCAATGCGGGCCTTGAGGTCCCCGCCGCCCTGGTTCGGCGCGATGCGTCCCTGCAGTTCGGCGCCGCCACCCGGCAGCACGAGTTGCAGGTTGCCGCTCCCCGCCTTCTCGGCCACGCGCACCTGCAGCTTGCCCTCGACACTGGCGCGCTCGGCTTCGACGCGCAACGTGCGCAGGTCGAGCACCTGGTCTTTCCACTGGCCCTGCGCCAGCGCACGGTCCAGACCGAAGCCCTTGAGGGCCGAACCGCCGGCGCCGCCCTGGGCTTGCAGCGCCACGTCGAAGTCGATCGCATCGCCTTTTTGGCTTGCGGTGAGGCGGCCGCTGATCGGCGCGCCCGCCAGTTCGGTGTGCAGTTCGCCCGGTCGCACGCCGGTGACGATGGCCTTCGCCTGCCAGGGCTCGGGTGCGGGGCTCCATTCGCCCTCGGCGGTGATGCGGCCGCCGCCGACGCGCACCAGCGCCTCGGGCAGCGTCCAGGTCTTGCCGTCGAAGCCGAAGCTCGCGCTGATCTGCTCGACCGGCAGCCGGCCCTTGTCCCAGGGGCCGTGCTCCGCGTTCCGGATGTCGACCTTGCCCGCCCAAGCCGAGGCACCGGTGGCGGCGTCGGGGCGGATGTCGACGGTGCCAGTCAACCGGGTCTGCGGCGCATCCGGCAGCAGCCGTGCAGCATCGACGTTCTGCAGGTCTGCATGCGCTTCGATCACGGGTTGCGGTTGCCACGGGGCAATCTGCGCACGGACGCTGGCCTGCATCGGCTGGGCAGTGTCTTCGTCGGCGGGCTTGAGGTCTGCGGCAATCTGCAGCCGCGCACCGGCACCCGCGAGCGTGCCCGTCACCTTGGCATTGGCGAGCACGTCGAGGCTGCGGCCTTCGGTGAGCGGCGCCTTCACGCGGCCATCGAGCGTGGCGTCGATCGCCATCGGCGCGGGCCCCTGCAAGTCGACGCGCGCGCTGTAGTGGCCGTCGGCGAGGTCGACGCCCTTGATCTCGAGGTCGTGGTGCGCGTTGGCGTAGCGATAGTGCCCGGCCAGGTTGAGCGCCTCGACCACCGGCGGTCCCGCCCAGCGCAGGCTGTCGATGCGGAACGGCACGTCGACGTCGATCGGCAGCGCGAGCTGCTCCAGGGGCTCGGAGGGCTTGTCCTGCGGCGAGCCGCGGCGCTCGATGGCGAGCTGCAAGGCGTGCACTTCGCCGAGCTGGACCTTGCGCTTGAACAACGGCGCGAGTTGCCAGCCGATGCGCGCGTCCTTCACCTCGACCGAGAGCGTCGGGCTTTGCCAGTGCAGCCAGCCGATGTGCCCGCCGGTGCGCAGCGAGCCGGTCACGTCGCGGCTTTCGAGCGTCTGGCCGGCGGGCATGTAGCGCGCGGCCTTCGCGAGTGCGAATGCAAGCGACTGGTTGGAGCCGAGCCACCACCAGCTGCCGGCGCCGAGCACCAGAACCAGGGCGATCAGCCCCGCGATGCTCCATGCCAGCGCGCGCAGCACCCGGCGCGTGCGCGATCGTTTCACGGCAGGTGTCGCTGCGTCGGGCGAGGGTGTGGCGACCGGTTCCGTCATCTTAGAACGTGAAGCCGAGCCGCAGGTGCAGTCGGAATTTCTTGACGTCGACGCCGTAGGCCACATCGGCCTGCACCGGGCCGACCGGGCTGCGCCAGCGCGCGCCCACGCCGACGCCGACCTTGGCTTTCAGTTCCGCTGGCTTGTCGGCCACCGCACCGGCGTCGACGAAGGCCACGCTTTCCCAGTCGGTCAACTTGCCCTGGTACGTGAAGGGACGCTGCCATTCCACGCTCGCCACGCCGAGGTAGCGGCCCGCGACGATGGTGCCGTCGGGCCGCACGGTGCCGATCTGGCGGTAGCTGTAGCCGCGCACCGTGGTGTCGCCGCCGGTGAGGAACATCAGCGTGGAAGGAATCTGCGCGTTGTCTTTCGCCGACACCACGCCGCCTTCGAGCCTGAATTGCAGTCGGCTGCGGCGCGCGGCGGTCGTGCCTTCGCCCTCCGCGCTGCCGATCGGCAGGATGCCGAGCCAGCGCCCGTACGTGCGCACGAAGGGCAGGCGTTCGCCAGTGAGCGTATAGCCCGCGCCGAGCTCCAGCGCGAGTGCCTGCCCCTTGCTCGGGACCGTGTTGTCGTCGAAGTAGCGTCCGGTCCAGCCCCAGTTGGCGCTCACGGCCGAGGCCGAGGGCGGTGCATTCTCGCCACGGTTCTGCGTGTAGTCGTACTGCAGGAAATAGCTGCGGTCGATGTGGTCGCTCGACTTGCCGCGGCCACCCCGCAGCCGGCCGCTGTCGACTTCGTAGGTGCCCGAGGTCTCGCGCTTGATCTCGCCGCCGCCGAACCAGCGCCAGCCGCGCTCGTCGGGGATGGCGTTCAGTTCGGTGCCGAGCGACTTGGTCTCGCGGTCGAACGACAGCTTGGACACGGCGCGCCAGCCCAGGAGCGGTACCTGGTTGTGGATGTGATCGATCGACAGGCGGGGGCCGCTGTCGGTGGTGAAGCCCGCGCCGAGCACCACCTTCTGCAGCGGGGCCTCGCGCAGTTGCGCGGCCACGGTGGCGAACTGCGGATCGCTGCCTTCGGTGTCGAGCGTGAGGAAGACCGAGTCGTAGTAGCCGCTGCTGGCCAGGCGCTGTTGCGCATCGAGCAGCTTCTGCTGGTCGTAGTCGGTGCCCGTGGGCAGGCGCGCGATGCGGCGTGCGCCATCGGCCGAGTAGCGCTCGCTGCCGTTCACCTGCAGGAGGCCGAAGCGGTACGCCGGGCCGGAGTTGTAGGTCACGCCGAGCTTGGCTTCGCTGCGGTCCGCGTCGATTTCGGCGCGGCTCGTGGCGATGCTGCCCGTGGGGAATCGTTTCGACGTGAGGTTGCGCAGCGCCACGGTCTTGGCGTTGTCCCATGCCGATTGGGTGAACGGTTGTCCGGCCCGAAGGGACCAGGCGGTGCGGATGGTGTCGCGCTGCGATTCCGCAGCGGCATCGCTTGCGATCGAGCCCCCGAAGGCGATCTGCACGTTGCTCACGCGCGTGAGTTCGCCCGGCTCGACGGTGAGCACGACTTCGCGCGGCGCCTTCGCGTCAGGCGTCTCGTTCAGCACCAGGGTGAGCGTCGGTGTGAAATAGCCGAGCGTGCCGAGCAGTTCCCGTGCGTTGCCCTCGGCGGCCACCATGAGGCGTGAAAGCTCGGAAGCACCGAGGTCGTTGACCTGGCGATAACGCTGGATTTCGAGGTGAAGACTGAGGTATTCGCGCACTGCGTCCGGACCGCGGACCTCGAGGGAGAACGCATCGCGCGTGCTCGGCGTTGCGCTGCTGCTGGCCACCGGGCTGCCCTCTGCGTCGTCTGCCGCCTTTGACTTGCCCGGCAGAAGACTGCATCCCTGCAGCAGGAGGACACTTGCAAAAAATAAAGCCGGCATCCAGGCCGGCGTAAAACAGGACTGGACCCTCACCATGGGGTCATTCTGACAGCAAGGCCTGAGAGGCCCTGTAAGACCCCGGCCCGCGCGGGCTCAACGGCGAGAGAACTTCTTGACGGCGGACCAGACGATCGGCGGCGTGAGCACACGCGCAATCGCCAGGAAGCGATCTTTCGGGTGCCGATCCATGAAGATCGTGAGCATCTTGTCCTGGCTGGGCTTGCCCGCCTCGGGGCTGCTGTAGAAATACGCGGCGACCGAGCGGCGCGGACGGTCGTCCGGCGCTGTCATGGGTGCCGGGTGGCCGTGGTAGCTCGCCGGTCCGTGCAGCATCAGGATGCTTCGGCCGAATTCCGGTTGGACGAGCTTGACGCATGCATTGCGCTTCTTGTCCCACAGTTCGAGCGCGGAGCCCCATTCGGGTTGCCAGCCCTTGTTGAGATAGGTGATGAAGACCATCTCGTTCGTCAGACCCGACATCCGGTGGCGATTGAAGTCGCGATGGATCGCGAACGAGGCGCCGGTGCGGCTTTCGTGCAGGCCGCCGCCGTACAGATGCGGGTCGGACAGCAGATACGGCTTGCCGGTGATGCTCGACACCCATTCGAGAAACCAGCCCGAGTTCACGATGTCGAAATACAACTGGGACGCCGGGCCCAGTCGCGTACCCATCACCGAACGGCGAAACGCCTCGTACCGACTCTTGACGTCCTGCCAGCCGGCGGTCGAATGCTGCTCGAACTCCTCGTTGACCAGCGTAAGAAGGTCAGGATGGAAGATGCCTTCGACCACCAGGTGAGGAAAGGGCTTGGCTGCCAGCAGCTGCGCCCGCAACCGTTGCACCGCCTCTGGCTCGAACAGCTTTCGATTGACCAGATCCGACAGCACGAGCCGAACACCCCGGATGGTGATCGCGTTGCGCTGATCGGCGTCCATGGCCGGAAAACCTGTTTCCAATCTGGGCTGATCGGTTGTCGTGACCATCGACATGGTGTTTATTACGATTTGCGTCGATTGTTAATGTTTGTATTAATGTAGAGGAAAGTACGCGTTCTATTACAAAGTATTTGGTAACAACGCTACTTTGAAAGCAAACGCATCGCTTCTTCGAGCCCCTTGAGGGTCAGTGGGTACATGCGGTTGGACACCAGCTGCTGCATGACCGCGATGCTCTGGCGGTACTGCCAGACACCCTGGGGCTCGGGATTGATCCAGGCGAACTTCGGGAAGGCGTGCGTCAAGCGCTGGATCCACTCGGCGCCGGCCTCTTCGTTGTTGTATTCGACGCTGCCGCCGGGCTGCAGGATCTCGTAGGGGCTCATCGTGGCATCGCCGACGAAGATGAGCTTGTAGTCCTTGTTGTACTTGCGCAGGATGTCGAAGGTCGCGAACTTTTCCGAAAAGCGACGCTTGTTGTTTTTCCACATGAAGTCGTAGACGCAGTTGTGGAAGTAATAGAACTCCAGATGCTTGAACTCGGTCTTCACGGCGGAGAAGAGCTCTTCCACACGCTGGATGTGCTCGTCCATCGTCCCGCCCACGTCCATCAGCAGCAGCACCTTGACGTTGTTGTGGCGCTCGGGCCGCATCTTGATGTCGAGGTAGCCGGCATTGGCGGCCGTCTTGCTGATGGTCTCGTCGAGGTCCAGCTCTTCCACGTTGCCTTCGCGGGCGAACTTGCGCAGCCGACGCAGCGCGACCTTGATATTGCGCGTGCCCAGTTCCTGGGTATCGTCGTAGTCCTTGTAGGCCCGCTGGTCCCACACCTTGACCGCGCTCTTGTTCTTGCCGGCGCCGCCGATGCGCACGCCCTGCGGGTTGTAGCCGCCGTTGCCGAAGGGCGAGGTGCCGCCGGTTCCGATCCATTTGTTGCCGCCCTCGTGACGTTCCTTCTGCTCCTCGAAGCGCTTCTTCAGCGTCTCCATGAGCTCGTCCCACCCCATCTTCTCGATCTTGGCCTTCTCCTCGGCGGTGAACTCGCGCTCGAGGGTCTTGCGCAACCAGTCGAGCGGCACTTCCTTGGTGAAGTCCGCCAGCATTTCGACGCCCTTGAAGTAGGCGGCGAAAGCACGGTCGAACTTGTCGTAGTGCTTCTCGTCTTTCACCAGTGCCGTGCGGCTCAGGTAATAGAAGTCGTCGAGCCCGTAGGCGCCATCGGAATCGGGGCCGACCACATTGGCCTTGAGCGCCTCGAGCAGCATCAGGTATTCCTTGACCGATACAGGCAGCTTCGCGGAGCGCAGGGTGTAGAAGAAATCGATCAGCATCGCGTCACTCCGTATAGGGTCTGGGCTTGTCGAGCAGGTACAGCAGCTGCGCCTTGATCTCTGGCCATTCGCCGGCCGTCACGCTGTACATCACCGTGTCGCGGATCGTGCCATCGCGTCGCATGGCGTGGCCGCGGATCACGCCGTCCTTCTTCGCCCCGAGCCGTTCGATCGCGCGCTGCGAGGCAAAGTTGAAGTTGTCCGTGCGCCAGCCCACCACGTTGCAGCCGAGCGTGTCGAAGGCGTGCGTGAGCATCAGCAGCTTGCAGGTGGTGTTGATGTGCGTACGCTGGCAGCGCCGGGCGTACCAGGTGTAGCCGATCTCCACGCGCTTCACGGCCGGCAGGATGTCGTGGAAGCTGGAGGTGCCGAGCACGGCGCCCGAGGCTTCGTCGGTCACGGCGAATGCAAAGCGGTTGCCTGCCTCGCGCATCTGGCGCGCTGCTTCGATGTAGTCGCGCGTGTCCTTCGGTTCGGGTACCGACGTCACGCGCAACGTCCACAGCTCGCCGTCCGCTGCCGCTGCACGCAGGCCGTCTTCGTGGGTGAATGCCAGCGGGACCAGCGCGATTCCACGCATCGACAACGTGACCGGTTCGACAAAGGACAACTTCAGCTCCTCGGATCACCGTACTTGCGGCGGTACCACGCGCGTGCCAGCTGGAGCCCAGCGCCACCGCCCAGGCCGATCAGCAGGATGCCGAAAATCTCGCTGTTGCCATACGCCGCGCTGGCGAATGCATCGAAGCCCAGCATCAGGCCGATCCACCGGCCGAGCAGTGCACCGGCGACGAACAGCACGGCCTGGGCTGCACCCAGCGCAAGCAACTGACGCGTCGGGTGCGACGGCGGGTTCATCGGTTGTTGCGCTGCATGAAGACGAGCTTCTCGAAGAGCGTCACATCCTGTTCGTTCTTGAGCAGCGCGCCCACCAGCGGCGGCACCGCGACCTTGTCGTCCTTGCTCTGCAGTGCCTCGACCGGAATGTCCTCGGCCACCAGCAGCTTGAGCCAGTCGAGCAGTTCGGACGTGGAGGGCTTCTTCTTGAGGCCCGGCAGGTTGCGCACGTCGTAGAAGGTCTTCATCGCGGCGGTCAGCAGTTCCTGCTTGAGTCCGGGGAAGTGCACGTCGACGATCTGCTTCATCGTGGCCGCATCGGGGAACTTGATGTAGTGGAAGAAGCAGCGGCGCAGGAACGCGTCGGGCAGTTCCTTTTCGTTGTTCGAGGTGATGAACACGACGGGCCGGTGCTTGGCGCGGATGAGTTCGCGCGTCTCATAGCAGTAGAACTCCATGCGGTCGATTTCGCGCAGCAGGTCGTTCGGGAATTCGATGTCGGCCTTGTCGATCTCGTCGATCAGGAGCGCCACCGGCTGGTCCGCCGTGAAGGCTTGCCACAGCACGCCCTTGACGATGTAGTTCTGGATGTCCTTGACGCGCTCGCCGCCATCCACGTCGGAGAGCTGCGAGTCGCGCAGCCGGCTCACGGCGTCGTATTCGTACAGGCCCTGCTGCGCCTTGGTGGTCGACTTGATGTGCCACTGCAACAAGGGGAGCTTCAACGCGTCGGCCACTTCTTCGGCCAGCATCGTCTTGCCGGTGCCGGGTTCGCCCTTGACGAGCAGTGGTCGTTTGAGCGTGATGGCCGCGTTCACCGCGAGCATCAGATCCTGCGTGGCAACGTAATTGTCAGAGCCCTGGAATTTCATGAATGAGGTGACGCGAAACGCGAAGAGAGTTGGATCAAAAGACACATCCGATCGTGCGTTGCGCGGCGTTCAATCGCATGGCGCCCGGGGCATCCGGGTGCCCCCGCATATAATCGAAAGTTGATTGAGAAACCCGAAGTTCCACGAGATTGTGCGCGCAAAATGAACAAGTTGTTGACCACGATGTTTGCCCTCGCTGTCGCTTGCGTGACGGTCTCGGCCCAGGCCCAGAAGGTCGCCGGCAACGCCGATAACGGCGCCAAGAAAGTGGCGATGTGCGTGGGCTGCCACGGCATCATCGGCTACCAGGCCAGCTTCCCCGAGGTCTACAAGGTGCCCAAGATCGCGGGCCAGAGCGCCACGTACATCAGTGCCGCACTCACGGCGTACAAGGGCGGTGACCGCAAGCACCCGACGATGCGCGCCATCGCCGATACGCTCACTGAACAGGACATCGCGGACCTCTCCGCCTACTACAGCCAGCTCGGACTGAAGGAAGGCGAGGCGCCTGCCGCCACCGCCGCGAAGGCGCCGAGCGACAGCGTCCAGGCGCTCATCTCGCGCGATTCGGCCAACGCATGTACCAAATGCCACGGCGTCAACTTCAACACCCCGAACGACGGCACCGTGCCCAAGCTTGCGGGCCAGAACGCTGATTTCCTGTACGTGGCGCTCAAGGCCTACAAGGCCGATACCCACCCGTTCACCGGGCGCGCAAACGGCGTCATGGGCGGCGTCGCCAAGAAGTACACCAATGCCGAGTTGAAAGATCTGTCGAGCTACATCGCCTCGCTGCCCGGTGAGGTGAAGACGGTGCCCGAGTCGCGTTTTCGTCGCGCTTCCGGCGACTGATGTCACAAAAGGTCTTACCGCATTGAAAAAGCCCGCTTCGGCGGGCTTTTTTGTGCGCGCGTGGTGGCCGCGGATCAGACGTCGAAGAACACCGTTTCACCCGCGCCCTGCATCCGGATGTCGAAGCGATAGCTGATGGCGCCGCCTTGCTCGATGCGTTCGGCGATCAGTGTGTTGCGGCGTTCCGCAGGCACGCTGGCGAGCACTGCGTCTTGCGCATTGGCTTGTTGCTCGTCGCTGAAATAGATGCGGGTGAACGCGTGCAGCAGCAGGCCGCGCATCAGCACGATCACGTTGATGTGCGGTGCCTCGCCGGGTGTCTCGGCGCCGGGCTTGACGGTGTGGAACACGAAGCGGTTCTGCGCATCGGTGCCGGTACCCGCGCGGCCGAACGCGCGAAAGCCGATCGCGTCCGCGTCCTCGACGGATTTCGGATAGCGGCCGGCGCCGTCGGGCTGGCTGATCTCGACCATCGCATCGCCGATCACCTGGCCGTCGCCGTCGATCACGCGCCCTTCGAGCCGGATGCGCTCGCCCGTCGCGCCGTCGAGCGCGAGCATGCCGTCGAACGGCTGGTCGAAGTCGTAGCCGTACTGCGTCGCCGTGAGGCCGTAGGCGAAGTAGGGGCCGACCGTCTGCGAAGGCGTCTGGCCGAAATTGGTTTCGAGTGAACTCATCATGGTGCGGGTTCTCCTGTTCAGCGGTTTTCGAACGGCGTCTCGTCGGCGCCGCGCAGAACGATGTCGAACTGGTAGCCCAGCGCATAGCCGTCTTCGGTGACGTCGAGGCTGAAGTCGGCGATCAGGCGGTCGCGCGTCTTCTCCGGCGTGCCGGTCACCATCGGGTCGTACTGGAGCAGCGGGTCGCCCGGAAAGTACATCTGCGTCACAAGGCGACTGCCGAAGTGTTGCCCGAAGAGCGACAGGTGGATGTGCTGCGGACGCCAGGCATTGGGGTGGTTGCCCCAGGGATAGGCACCGGGCTTGATCGTCAGGAAGCGGTAGCGGCCTTCGGCATCGGTCAGGCAACGGCCCGCGCCGAGAAAGTTCGGGTCGAGCGGCGCATCGTGCTGGTCGACCTTGTGCACATAGCGGCCGGATGCGTTGGCTTGCCAGAGTTCGACCAGCGTGTGCGGCACGGGCCGCTTGCGGTCATCGAGCACCTGGCCTGTGAGGATCATGCGTTCGCCGATCGGCTCGCCGTTCTTGCGCGCATTGCGCGTGAGGTCGTGGTCGAGCTCGCCGATGCTGCTGTGGCCGTAGACCGGTTGCTGCAGCTCACCAAGCGAGGCCTTGAGCGGGATCAGTGGCTGCAGCGGGCCGCGCCTGGCGGTCGATTTGTAGCCGGAATAGACGTACTCCGGATGGCTGGCCCAGTCGCGGGGTGCGAGTGTGGCGAGCGGTGCCTTGTTGGCATTCGGCATGGCTTGTCTCCTGTGAGGTGTGGCGTGACTTTAGGGGTCGTCTTCGATGATGTAAATTGAAGATTCATCGAAATTCCATAAGCAACGGTAATTGAAACCGCCATCCGACTCCACGCTCGCCTTCGTGCGCAACGTTCAGCTGCGGCACCTGCGCTGCTTCGTCGTCGTCGCGCAGGAGCGGCATCTCGCGCGCGCTGCCGTGCGGCTGGCGCTGAGCCAGCCTGCGGTTTCCAAGACCCTGGCAGAACTCGAGGCGATGGCCGGCACGCGCCTCGTCGAGCGCGGCATGGCGGGCCGGCGCGGCGTGCAGGGCCTGAGCGCGGCGGGCGAGCAACTGCTCGCGCATGCGTTGCGCGTGCTCGAGGCGCTGGAGGCCAGCGCGCAGTCTCTGGCACCCGCATCCGGCGAGCGCCTTGAGCGGCTGCGCATCGGCGCGCTGCCCAGCGTCGCGCCGGCGCTGCTGCCGCAGGCGCTGACGGACTTTCGCGCGCGGTGGCCCCACGTGCAGGTGATCGTCAAGAGCGCGGCCAATGCATCGCTGCTCGACGAGTTGCGTGCCGGGGAACTCGACCTCGTCGTCGGCCGCATGAGCGAGCCGGGGCTGATGGCCGGGCTGAGCTTCGAGTTGTTGCTCACCGAACCGCTGGTCTTCGCCGCATGTGCAGGTCATCCGCTGGCGCGTCGCGCATCGGTCCAGGGTGTGCTGGGCTATCCGCTGGTGATCTACGGCGAAGGCACGGTCCCACGCCACAACACCGAGAGCTTTCTTTCGGCGCTCGGACTGGCGTTGCCGGCCAACACGCTCCAGACGCTCGACGTGTCGGTGGCGCGCGCGCTGGTCGCGCTGTCGGAGGCGGTGTGGATCACGCCGCTGGGCGCCGCGCGCGCGGACCTCGAGGAAGGCCGACTGGTGCGTCTGCCGATCGAAACCGTCGGCACCGAGGAGCCGGTCGGGTTGCTGCTGCGCAGCGACGCCGAGACTTCGGCACTGCGCGTTGCAATGGCGTCGCTCCTGCGCGAGGGCGCGAGGCGGCAGGTGGCGGCGCCGCGCCGGCGTCAGTCGCGCGTGGCGCGGCGCTGAACGCAGTCCACGTACGCCTCGCCATCGGGCGGGCGCCCGGCGCGCTGCGCTTCCCACATCATCCGACCGAGGCACTCCATCGCTTCGTGGTGCGCGTGCAGCAGCGAGTCGCGGCGCGCGGTCAGAAGCTCCACCGCCTGTCGGATGCCGCGGGGTTGGTCGATGGAGCACTGCTCGCTGATCGACAGGTGCATCGACAGGTGCAGGAACGGGTTCTCCCGGCCGTCCTTGCCGTCGTAGACGCGCGCGACGGCGGCGTCTGCGTCGGCAAGGTCGGCGTGGTATTCAGGATGCTGGTCGATCCAGCCGGCTGCGATGGTCTCGAGCGCTTCCATCGGCAGGCCCTCGCGCTGCTTCTTGTAGACGTCGCAGAAAAATCGGCGGACTTGTTCCGGTGTGGGATTGAACATGGTTGCAAGGCTAGCATTGCGGCAAAGGAGACGCTCATGAAAACCATCAAGGGGCCGGCCATTTTCCTGGCCCAGTTTCTCGGCGACACCGCGCCGTTCGACACGCTCGATTCCCTCGGTCGCTGGGCCGCCGGCCTCGGCTACAAAGGCGTGCAGCTGCCGACCGATCCGCGCCTCGTCGACCTGAAGAAGGCCGCGGGGAGCCAGACGTATTGCGACGAGCTCAAGGGCACGCTCGCGCAGCACGGCGTGGAGATCACCGAGCTGTCGACGCACCTGCAGGGCCAGCTCGTGGCCGTGCATCCGGCGTACGACGATGCGTTCGACGCCTTTGCAGCCCCCGAAGTGCGCGGCAACCCGGCGGCGCGCCAATCGTGGGCCGTGCAGCAGCTGATGTATGCCGCCAAAGCGTCCGAGCGCCTCGGTCTCACGGCGCACGCCACCTTCTCCGGCGCGCTGGCCTGGCCGTATCTCTACTCGTGGCCGCCGCGTCCGCCACGGCTCATCGAGGACGCGTTCGACGAGCTGGCCAGACGCTGGCTGCCGATCCTGAATGCGTTCGACGAGGCAGGGGTCGACGTGGCCTACGAGATCCACCCCGGTGAAGACCTGCACGACGGCGTGACCTACGAGATTTTCCTGGAGCGCGTGGGCAACCACCCGCGCGCCTGCCTGCTGTACGACCCGAGCCACTTCGTGCTGCAACAGCTCGACTACCTCGCCTACATCGACCATTACCACTCGCGCATCAAGATCTTTCACGTCAAGGATGCGGAGTTCAACCCGACCGGCAAGCAGGGCGTGTACGGCGGCTTCCAGAGCTGGATCAACCGGGCCGGGCGATTCCGTTCCCTGGGCGACGGCCAGGTCGACTTCAAGGCCATCTTCTCGAAGATGGCCCAGTACGACTTCCCGGGTTGGGCGGTGCTGGAGTGGGAGTGCTGCATCAAGCACCCGGAAGACGGCGCGCGCGAAGGCGCGGTCTTCATCGCCGACCACATCATCCGCGTGGCCGACCGGGCATTCGACGATTTCGCCGCAGGCGATGCGGGCAGCAGCATCAATCGCAGGATGCTCGGGCTCGGCTGAGCGTCCGGTCAGGCGCGGCGCTTGAAGAGTGCCGACGCGCCGCTGGCACGCGCCACGTCGTCGGCGGTGCTCAGCAGCACGGGGCCGAGGCTCAGCATCCGTTCTTCGGAAAGGCGCACGAGCGGCCCGGCGATCGTGATGACCCCGATGACGGCACCGTGGTGGCCGCGCACCGTTGCCGCCATGGCCGTCATCGCCGGCGCGAACACCTCGTTGATCATGCTGAAGCCCCGCTTGCGCGCAGCGCGCAGAAAGGCCAGCAGTGCCTTGACCGTCGTGGGCGCCTTGGGGCCGAAGTCTTTCGGCTGCCCGAAACCCTGGCGCGTGACGAGTTCGAGCGCCTGCTCATCGGTCATCGTGGCAAGCCAGGCATGGCCCGCCGAACTGCATGAAAGATTGACCGACAGCCCCATGTCCGGGTCGTAGCGCAGGCCGGTTTTCGCGCCCTGTGCCTTGGCAACGAAAGTGAGTTCGTCGCCGTCGACCACCGCCAGTCGAACCAGCTCGCCGGATTCGCCCGCAAGCTGGTCCAGCAGCGGCTGGGCGATGTCCACGATGCCGCTGTTGCTCAGGAAGCTGAGGCCGAGCGACACCATCTTGATGGTGAGCATGTAGTCGCCGTGGCTCTGGTCCTGCCGCACGTAGCCGCAGCGGATGAGTTCGGTCAGCAGCCGGTGCGTGGCGCTCAGCGGCATGCCGAGGTCGCCTGCGAGGGCCGACAACGGCCGGCCTTCCGGGTGTGCGGCCAGGTGTTCCATGACCTTGAAGCTTCTTTCGAGGATTGCACTCATGTCGCGACTGTAGTGGATTTAGCCAAGTGTTTTCCATATGGAAAACATTTCCAGTTGTGGCTATGATCGCGCCGCCAAACCTCTGGAGACTTCCTTGAAATCACTGTTTCGCCTGCTGGCCGTCGCCGGCCTCACCGTCGGCCTGAGCGCCGCTGCACTGGCCCAGGACGGCCAGGAGCGCGTCATTCGCTTCGGCCATCTGAACAACGCCGACCACCCGGTGAGCTTCGGCGTGAAGCGCTTCGCGGAATTGCTGGCCACCAAGAGCGGCGGCAAGATGAAGGTGCAGGAATTCCCTGCTTCTCAGCTGGGCAACGAGATGCAGCAGCAGTCGGCCCTTCAGGGCGGCGTGCAGCAGATGTCGGCTCCGGCGACCACCTCGCTCGCCGGCATCGTCAAGGAATTCGGCCTGGTCGACTTTCCTTTCGCGGTGGGCAGCTTCGCGCAGGCCGATGCGCTGCTCGACGGCCCGCTCGGTCAGACGCTGATCGCGAAGCTGCCCGAGAAAGGCCTGGTCGCACTCGGCTACTGGGACCTCGGATTTCGCAACGTCACCAACAGCAAGCGCCCGATCACGAAAGCAGAAGACCTCGACGGTCTGAAGATCCGCGTGATCCCGAACCCCGTGTTCCTCGAAACCTTCAAGGCCTTCAAGGCGAACCCGGTGCCGATGCCGTTTGCCGAGCTCTACGGCGCGCTCGAATCGAAGGCGGTTGACGGCCAGGAAAACCCGTTCGCCGTGATCCAGTCGAACAAGTTCTTCGAGGTGCAGAAGTACCTGAGCGCGACCAATCACGTCTACGCCGCGAACATCGTGCTGGTAAGCAAGAAGTTCTGGGACCAGCTCACGCCGAACGAACAGAAGTGGATGCGCGAATCCGCCGACGAGGCGCGTGGCTACCAGCGACAAGTGAGCCGCGCCGCCGCGCAGAAGGCCGTGGGCGAGTTGCAGTCCAAGGGCATGAGCTTCAACGAAGTCGCGCCCGCCGAGCAGGCCCGCATGCGCCAGATCGCCAAGCCGGTGATCGACAAATTCGCCGCCAGCTACGACCCCGCGGTCGTCAAGCTGTACAACGACGAACTGGCCCGCATCCGCAAGTGACCGACACCGAATTGCCGACCATGAAAATCCTCGTGATCCACGGCCCCAACCTGAATCTCTTCGGGCGCAGGGAGCCGCACATCTACGGCCACACCACGCTGGCGGAAATCAACAGCCGCCTCGCTGCGCTCGCGTCGGAACTGGGCGTGACCCTGGACACGATCCAGTCGAACCATGAAGGCGAGCTCATCGATTTCCTGCACCGCAACATCGACGAAGCGCAGGGCGCACTGGTCAATCCCGCCGGCCTCACGCAGCATGGCGTGCCGCTGCACGATGCGATCAAGGCGATGCCGTTCCCCACGCTGGAGATCCACATGTCGAACATCGCAGCGCGCGAGACGTGGCGTGCGCACTCGATCATCTCGCCGGCCGTGAAGGGCACCATCCAGGGGCTGGGTCCGCAGTCGTATCTCGCCGGACTGCGTGCGCTGGTCGAGATGCAACGCGACACCGTCGCACCATGACCCGCTGGATCGAGCGCTGCTGCAAGGGCATCGAGGCCGTCATCGCTTTCTTTCTCGCGGTGATGGTGGTGCTGGTCTTCGGCAACGTGGTGTTGCGCTATGGCTTCAACTCCGGCATCACGCTGTCCGAAGAGGTGTCGCGCTGGCTCTTCATCTGGATGACCTTCCTCGGCGCAGTGGTGGCGCTGAAGGAGCATGGCCATCTGGGTGTCGACATGGTCGTGCAGAAGCTGCCGCCCTTCGGCAAGAAGCTGTGCCTGGCCGCGGGCCATGTGCTCATGCTGTACATCGTGTGGCTGCTGTTCCAGGGGAGCCTGGCACAAACCCGAATCAACTGGGACGTCACCGCACCGGTGACCGGTGCCTCCATGGCAGTGGTCTACAGCGCCGGCATCGTCTTCTCCGTGTGCGCCGCCTTCATCCTGCTGCTCGACCTTTACCGTCTGCTCAGCGGGCAACTCGCCGATGCCGAACTGGTGATGGTGCAGGAGTCTGAAGAGTCCGTGCAGCTCCAGCAGATCCTGGGCACCGCGAACGACCCGGCCCATGCGCCCGAGGGGAGCCGCAAATGACCATCCTCGTGTTCGTGGGGTCGCTGTTGCTGGCCATGGCGATGGGCGTGCCGATCGCGTTCTCGCTGCTCGCGAGCGGCGTCGCGCTGATGTGGCATCTGGGCCTGTTCGATGCGCAGATCCTCGCGCAGAACGTGATCGGCGGGGCGGACAGCTTCCCGCTGCTGGCCGTGCCCTTCTTCATGCTCGCCGGCGAGATCATGAACGTGGGGGGCCTGTCGAAGCGCATCGTCGACTTCGCGCTGTCGCTGGTGGGTCACATCAAGGGCGGGCTCGGCTACGTGACCATCCTGGCCGGCTGCCTGTTGTCGGCGCTGTCGGGTTCTGCGGTCGCGGACGCTGCGGCGCTCACCGCGCTGCTGCTGCCCATGATGGTGAAGGCCGGGCACGACAAGCCGCGCGCCGCGGGCCTCATCGCTGCGACCGGCGTCATCGGCCCGGTGATTCCGCCGAGCATCGGCCTCGTGATCTTCGGCGTCGCGGCGAACGTGTCGATCTCCAAGCTGTTCCTCGCGGCCATCGTGCCGGGCATCCTGATCGGCGGCGCGCTCTGGCTGACCTGGGCCTGGCTCGTGCGCAGCGAGAAGATCGTGCCGCCGCCGCGCCAGTCGGGCCGCGCGATCGCGACGTCGTTCCGCAAGGCGCTCTGGGCGCTGATGCTGCCGGTGATCATCCTCGTGGGCCTGCGCATGGGTGTGTTCACGCCCACCGAAGCCGCAGTCGTGGCGGCCGTGTACGCACTCTTCGTGTCGACGGTGATCTACCGCGAACTGCACTGGCGTGACCTCTACGGCATCTTCGTGAGTGCCGCGAAGACCAGCGCCATCGTCATGTTCCTGATCGCCGCAGCGATGGTCAGCGCCTGGCTCATCACGGTGGCCGACCTGCCGTCGAAGGTCATCGGCCTGCTCGAACCCTTCATGGACAACAAGATCCTGCTGATGTTCGCGATCATGGTGCTGGTGATGGTGGTCGGGACCGCGATGGACATGACGCCCACCATCCTCATTCTCACGCCCGTGCTGATGCCGGTGGTGAAGGCGGCGGGCATCGACCCGGTCTATTTCGGCGTGCTCTTCATCATCAACAACTCGATCGGATTGGTCACGCCGCCCGTGGGTACGGTGCTCAACGTGGTGGCGGGCGTGGGGCGTATTTCGATGGACGACGTGACGAAGGGCGTCGTGCCGTTCATGATCGCCGAGTTCGCCGTCATGTTCCTGATGGTGCTGTTCCCGTGGCTGGTCACCTGGCCGGCCAAACTGTTCGGCGGCTGAACCATTACAACGAAGGAGACAGAAAGCATGAAGACATCGATCCGATTCGCACTCATGGCCGTGGCGATGCTCGTCGCCAGCGCCGGCAACGCTCAGATCCGCGAGCGCACGCTCAAGTTCGCATTCCAGAACCAGGTCGGGCATCCGCAGGCGCAGGGCGCGCAGAAGTTCGCCGATGCGGTGGCGGCGAAGTCCGGCGGCAAGATCACGGTGAAGCTGTTTCCGGGCGGCAGCCTGGGCGGCGACCTGCAGACGGTCTCGGCGCTGCAAGGCGGTACGGTGGAGATCACCGTGTTGAACGCCGGCATCCTCGGTGCGCAGGTGAAGGAGTTCGCGGTCTACGACTTCCCGTTCCTCTTCAACAACGCGGCAGAGGCCGATGCGGTCACCGATGGGCCGTTCGGGCAGAAGCTCTCGGCCAGGCTCGAGGACAAGGGCCTGCACGGCCTGGGCTACTGGGACCTGGGCTTTCGCAACCTGACCAACAGCAAGCGTCCGATCGCGAAAGCCGACGACATCGCGGGCCTCAAGATTCGCGTCATCCAGTCGCCGATCTACATCGACCTGTTCGCCGCGCTCGGCGCCAATGCGACGCCGATGCCGTTTCCGGAGCTTTATCCCGCGCTCGACCAGAAGGCGGTGGACGGGCAGGAAAATCCGAACACCGTGATCCTGTCGTCGAAGTTCGCCGAAGTGCAGAAGCACCTCACGCAGACGCGGCACATCTACAACCCGCAGGCGCTGATCGTGAGCAGGAAGACGTGGGACGGCCTGAGCGCCGAAGAAAAGAAGCTCATCACCGACGCGGCCTCAGAAGCCACGGCGTTCCAGCGCCAGGTCTCGCGCGGCGCTGCGGACAGCGCGCTCGAGTCCCTCAGGAAAGCCGGGATGACGGTGACGGAACTTTCGCCCGCCGAAACCGCGAAGCTGCGCGACAAGGTCAAGCCGGTGATCGACAAGTACACCGCGTCGGTCGGCGAGGCCACGGTGAAGGAGCTCATGGCGGAAATCGCCAAGGTTCGCAAGTAGCGCCAGACCGTATCAGAGCAGCTGCGAGATACGCTGGGCCGCATCGCGCAGCGACGGCAGCATCGTTTCCTGCATCACCTTGGCGCTGGTGCGGTTGGCCTGCCCGCTGATGTTGAGTGCCGCGACCATGCGGCCGCTGCGGTTGACGATGGGCGCCGCGATGGAGATGAGGCCTTCTTCCAGCTCCTGGTTGACCAGGCACCAGCGCTGCCTGCGTGCCTGCGCGATCTTGCCGACGAGCGCGTCGATGTCGACCACCGTGTACCGGGTGAGTGCTTCCGGCGCCGAGGCTTCGAGGCGGGTGCGCAGCGCGGCATCGTCCAACTCGGACAGCAGCAGGCGGCCCATCGACGTGCACCAGGCCGGCAGCCGCGAACCGACCCCGAGGCTGATGCTCATGATCTTGTGCGTGGGCACCCGCAGCACATAGACGATGTCGGTCGCATCGAGCACCGCGGCCGAACACGACTCCTGCACCGCCTGCACCAGCGCCTCCATCACCGGTTCTGCGCGGTTCCAGATCGGCATCGACGACAGGTAGGCGAAGCCGAGGTCGAGAATGCGTGGCGTGAGGGCGAACAGCTTGCCATCGGTTTCGACGTAGCCCAGCGTTTGCAGGGTGAGCAGGATGCGGCGCGCGCCGGCGCGCGTGAGTCCGCTGGCGGCGGCGACTTCGCTGAGCGTCTGGCGGGGCGCCTGGGCGCTGAAGGACCGGATGACTTCGAGGCCCCGCGCAAAGGACTGCACGTAGCTGTCGCCGGGGCGCGGGTTCTCGTCTTTCTCGGGGGTGCTTGCCATGGTCGTCGCGATCTCCTAGAATTCATTATAAGAACAAAAGTTCGATAGACGAACAAAAGTCTGTTGACGATTTGCTCGGTGATTTCCCTCAATCCAGCAGGAGACAAGTCCCCATGATCGACAAGATCGCCCGTTCCGTCGCCGATGCGATGGCGGACATCCAGGACGGGTCGACCGTCCTCATCGGCGGCTTCGGCACGGCCGGCATTCCCAACGAACTGATCGACGGGCTGATCGCGCAAGGCGCCAAGGACCTCACCGTGGTGAACAACAACGCGGGCAACGGGGAAACGGGACTTGCCGCGCTGCTGAAGACCGGTCGCGTGCGCAAGATCATCTGCAGCTTTCCGCGCCAGGCCGACAGCCAGGTGTTCGACGGCCTGTATCGCGCCGGCAAGCTCGAGCTCGAGCTCGTGCCGCAGGGCAACCTGGCCGAGCGCATCCGGGCGGCGGGCGCCGGGATCGGGGCCTTCTTCTGCCCGACCGGCTACGGCACGCAACTCGCGGGCGACCGCGAAACCCGGTCGATCGACGGCGTGCACTACGTGCTCGAGTACCCGATCCACGGCGACGTCGCGCTCATCAAGGCCGAGTGCGGCGACCGCTGGGGCAACCTGGTCTACCGCAAGGCGGCGCGCAATTTCGGCCCGGTGATGGCGATGGCCGCGAAGAAGACGATTGCGACGGTCCACGAGATCGCGGAGCTCGGCACCTTCGACCCCGAGACGATCGTCACGCCAGGCATCTTCGTCCACCAGGTCGTCAAGATCGATCGCGTGGCAACCCAGGCCGGCGGTTTCAAGCAGGCAGCATGACCATGAGCACCACCTACCAACGCCGCACCAAGGACCAGCTCGCCGCGCGGGTCGCACAGGACATCTTCGACGGCGCCGTCGTCAACCTGGGCATCGGGCAGCCCACGCTCGTCGCCAACCATCTGCCCGCGGGCCGCGAAGTGATCCTGCAGAGCGAGAACGGCATCCTCGGCATGGGACCGGCGCCTGCCGCCGGCGAAGAGGACTACGACCTCATCAACGCCGGCAAGCAGCCGGTCACGCTGCTGCCCGGTGGGTCGTACTTCCACCACGCCGACAGTTTCGCGATGATGCGCGGCGGCCACCTCGACATCTGCGTGCTCGGCGCGTTCCAGGTGTCGTCCACGGGCGACCTGGCCAACTGGCACACCGGCGAGAAGGACGCGATTCCCGCGGTCGGCGGCGCGATGGACCTGGCCATCGGCGCGAAGCAGACCTGGGTCATGATGGACCTGCTGACCAAGCAGGGTGCGAGCAAGATCGTCGCGCAGTGCACCTATCCGTTGACCGGCATCGGTTGCGTGAAGCGCGTGTACTCCGACCTCGCCACGCTCGAATGCACGCCGCAAGGCCTCAAGCTCATCGACAAGGTCGACGGGCTCGGACATGCGGAACTCGAAAAGCTGGTCGGTCTTCCGATCGCCGCCTGAACATCCTTCACGAGAGAGACAACACACATGACGAACCAAGCTTTCATCTGCGACGCGATTCGTACCCCCTTCGGCCGCTACGGCGGTGCCCTCAGCAGCGTGCGCACCGACGACCTCGGCGCCGTGCCGTTGCGCGCCCTGATGGAGCGCAACAAGAACGTCGACTGGCAAGCCGTGACCGACGTGCTCTACGGGTGCGCCAACCAGGCCGGCGAAGACAACCGCAACGTGGCGCGCATGTCGGCACTGCTCGCCGGCCTGCCGCTGGAGCTCGGCGGCGCCACCATCAACCGCCTGTGCGGTTCCGGTCTGGATGCGGTCGGTTCTGCCGCGCGCGCCATCAAGGCCGGCGAAGCGGGCCTCATGATCGCCGGCGGCGTCGAGAGCATGAGCCGTGCGCCTTTCGTGATGCCCAAGGCCGAGAGCGCCTTCAGCCGCGCCAACGCGGTGTACGACACGACCATCGGCTGGCGCTTCGTCAACAGGAAGATGAAGGAGCTCTACGGCGTCGACTCGATGCCCGAGACCGCCGAGAACGTCGCGACCGACTACAAGATCGAGCGTGAAGCGCAAGACCGCATGGCGCTCGCGTCGCAGCAGCGCGCGGTCGCGTCGCAGAAGTCCGGCTTCTTCGACGCCGAGATCGTGCCGGTGCATGTGCCGCAGAAGAAGGGTGACGCGATCGTCGTGAACAAGGACGAGCACCCGCGCGAGACCAGCATGGAGTCGCTGGCGAAGCTCAAGGGCGTGGTCCGGCCCGACGGCACGGTGACGGCCGGCAACGCCAGCGGCGTGAACGATGGCGCCTGCGCGCTGCTCATCGCCGACGAAGCGAGTGCGGGCAAGTACGGTCTGACGCCGCGCGCGCGCGTGGTGGGCATGGCGACGGCCGGCGTGGCGCCGCGCGTGATGGGCATCGGCCCGGCGCCCGCGACGCAGAAGGTGCTGGCGCTCACCGGCCTCACGATCGACCAGATGGACGTCATCGAACTCAACGAAGCCTTTGCGGCGCAGGGTCTCGCGGTGTTGCGCCTGCTCGGGCTCGCGGACGACGATGCCCGCGTGAACATCAACGGCGGCGCCATCGCACTGGGTCATCCGCTCGGCGCCAGCGGCGCGCGGCTTGCGACCACGGCGGTGAACCAGCTGCACAAGCAGGGCGGCCGCTATGCCCTGTGCACGATGTGCATCGGCGTGGGGCAGGGCATCGCGGTGATCCTCGAACGCGTCTGAGGCAGCAAGGGCCTTCGCTTCGCAAACATAGGCGAGGCGAATGGTCCAGATGAATAGCGCTGATGGCAGCGGCGGGGCGGTGCGGGCAAGATCCCTTGCATGACCTATCCTTTCACCGAGACCCCCAGCCTCTGCGGCCCGTTGCGCAAGCCGCATCAGATGCTCGCTGACCAGAAGTACGACGGCCATAAATCCATCCACGACGATGCGATGGCGGAGGGACTGGGCCTGCGCGCCGGGCCGATCGAAGGGCCGACGCACTTCAGCCAGTTCGATCCGCTGCTTTTCCAGGTCTTCGGCCAGGCGTGGTTCGAGACCGGTTGCATCAGCGCGCACTACCAGAACATGGTGGTCGAAGGCGAGGAGGTGCGTGCCTTCGTGCTGCCGCCCAGGAGCCCGGACGATCGCTTCGTGCGCATCCACGCCGAGAAGCGTGACGGCACGCCGGTGCTCACCGGCAGTGCGTCGATCGGCAATGCCGAAGGCTTGCCGCACGAAATCCAGTTGCGCATGGCCAAGCTGCGGCCCGCGACGGGCCTGGTCATCAACCGCGACCTGAAGGTCGGCCAGCGCGGGGCGGCCGTTGAAAAGATCCGCATGGGCTTCGACCAGCACATGGGCGACCACTACCCGTTCACGCTGGCCGACAAGCTGAAAGTCATCACCGAGCCCTGCGCGTGGTACACGCGGGAAGATGGCGCGAAGTCGCCATGGGGCCGCGCGATCATCCCGATGGAGATGATCAGCGTGCTGCTTGGCAGCACCATCGCCGAAGCCGGCCTCAGCGGGCGCAAGCCGGCCGTCGGCCTGTTCGCCGGTCAGGAAATCCGTTTGTTGAGAGGTCCGCTGTTCGTCGACCAGGAGTACGAGCTCGAACGCGAGATCGTCGCCTTGAGCGAAAGCGCGCGCACGGAATCCGTGTGGATCCGCACGCGCGTCTACGAAGCGGGTTCGCGCGCGTTGGTGGCGGAGATGATCCTCAACGGCGCAGTGATGAAGGCCTCGTATGCGAATTACGAGGCCGAGGCGAAGCAACTGGGCCTGAGTTGACCGGCCGCCCAGCCGGTCAGGGTTTCAGGCTCAGGCCGCCACGCTGTCCAGCGCCGCGTTGAACGCGGCGCTCGGCCGCATCACGGCCTCGGTCTTGGCCACGTCGGGCTTGTAGTAGCCGCCGATGTCGGCAGGCTTGCCCTGGATGACGGTCAGCTCCTCGAGGATCTTCTTCTCGTCTGCGCGGAGCTTCTCGGCCAGCGGCGCGAAGTGCGCCTGCAATGCCGCGTCGTCGGTCTGCGCCGCCAGCGCCTCGGCCCAGTACAGCGCCAGGTAGAACTGGCTGCCGCGGTTGTCGAGCTGGCCGGTCTTGGGCGAGGGATTCTTGTTGTTGTCCAGCAGCTGGCCGGTGGCGGCGTCCAGCGTCTTGGCCAGCACCTTGGCCTTGGCGTTGCCGGTCTTGATGCCGAGGTCTTCGAGCGACACGGCCAGTGCCAGGAATTCGCCGAGCGAATCCCAGCGCAGGTGGTTTTCTTCGACGAGCTGCTGCACGTGCTTGGGTGCGGAGCCGCCGGCGCCGGTTTCGTACATGCCGCCACCGGCCATCAAGGGCACGATCGACAGCATCTTGGCGCTGGTGCCGAGTTCCATGATCGGGAACAGGTCGGTCAGGTAGTCGCGCAGGATGTTGCCCGTCACCGAGATGGTGTCGAGGCCGCGGGCGACGCGTTCCAGCGTGAAGCGCATTGCGCGCACCTGCGACATGATTTCGATGTGCAGGCCGCTGGTGTCGTGTTCCTTCAGGTAGGTCACGACCTTCTTGATGACCTCGGCTTCGTGCGGGCGGTACGGGTCGAGCCAGAACACCGCGGGCATGCCGGAGTTGCGTGCGCGCGTGACGGCCAGCTTGACCCAGTCGCGGATCGGCGCGTCCTTGACCTGGCACATGCGCCAGATGTCGCCTTCTTCGACGTTCTGCGACAGCAGCACCTCACCCGTGGCGAGGTCGACGATGTTGGCGACGCCGGCTTCGGCGATCTCGAAAGTCTTGTCGTGCGAGCCGTACTCTTCGGCCTGCTGCGCCATCAGGCCCACATTGGGCACGGTGCCCATCGTGCGCGGATCGAAATTGCCGTGCCATTTGCAGAAGTTGATGATCTCCTGGTAGATGCGGGCGAAGGTCGATTCGGGCATCACGGCCTTCACGTCCTTCAGGCGGCCATCGGCGCCCCACATCATGCCGCCGTTGCGGATCATGGCGGGCATCGAGGCGTCCACGATGATGTCGTTGGGCGAATGGAAATTGGTGATGCCCTTGGCCGAGTCGACCATCGCGAGTTCCGGCCGGTTGGCGTGGCAGGCGTGCAGGTCCTTGAGCACCTCTTCGCGGGTCGATTGCGGCAGCGTGGCGACCTTCTCGTACAGGTTGGCCATGCCGTTGTTCACGTTGACGCCCAGCTCCTCGAAGAGCTTGCCGTGCTTGGCGAACGCGTCCTTGTAGAAGATCTTCACGCAGTGGCCAAACACGATCGGGTGCGAGACCTTCATCATCGTGGCCTTGACGTGCAACGAGAACATCACGCCGGTCTTGTAGGCGTCGTCGATTTCCTTCTCGTAGAACTCGACGAGTGCCTTCTTGCTCATGAACATGCTGTCGATGATCTCGCCAGCCTTGAGCGACACCTTGGGCTTGAGCACCATGGTCTTGCCGCTGGCGGTGACCAGTTCCATCTTCACGTCGCGCGCGGCGTCGAGCGTGAGCGATTTTTCACCGTGATAGAAGTCGCCGCTGTGCATGTGCGAGACATGCGAACGCGAAGCCTGGCTCCACTCCGCCATCGAATGCGGGTTCTTGCGCGCGTATTCCTTGACGGCCTTCGGGGCGCGGCGGTCGGAATTGCCTTCGCGCAGCACGGGGTTGACCGCGCTGCCGATGCACTTGGCATAGCGGGCTCGGATGGCCTTCTCTTCGTCCGTCTTGGGCGACTCGGGGTAGTCGGGCACCGCGTAGCCCTTGGCCTTCAATTCCTTGATGCAGGCCTGCAGCTGGCCGACCGACGCGCTGATGTTGGGCAGCTTGATGATGTTGGTGTCGGGCAGCAAGGTCAGGCGACCCAGCTCGGCCAGGTTGTCGGGCACCTTCTGGATGTCGGTGAGGTATTCGGGGAATTCGCCGAGCACCCGGGCCGCCACCGAGATGTCGCTGCTGACGACGTCGATGTCCGCCGGCGCCGCGAAGGCCCTGACGATGGGCAGCAGGGAAGCGGTGGCCAGCAACGGCGCCTCGTCCGTCAGGGTGTAGATGATCTTGGATTTTCCGGCAGCCATTGTTGACCTCGTGTGCATTGAACAAATAAGTGACCCGCTCATGGCAGGTTCGCGCGCGCCCGCGCAGCCCGCAACTTTAGCGCGTCGCCTTCAGCGCCGACGTTTTCTGGTGGATTTGGCAGGGGGTTTCGCCGGGATACCGAGCGCGGCGCGGGCCAACGTGTCGGCCTCGACGTTGCGATGGCGCGGAATCCACTGCACGCTGGCGTGCTCGAAGGTGGCCAGGAGCGCGCGTGCCTCGTCGAAGAGTGTCGCCATGCGCAGCACCGGTCTGGCCTGCACGGCGCCCAACTGCGCGACCAAGACGCTGTTGTCGCTGAAGGTCCGCACGACCGTGGCGCCCCGGGCTTTCAGCCTTTCCAGCGCGGCGGTCAGCGCGCGCAGCTCGGCTTCGTTGTTGCAGCCGATCGCGTGCGTGGCGACCGACAGCGTCTCGCGCGTGCCGTCGGGGGCGGTGATCACGGCGCCGATGCCCATGCGCCCCGGGTTGGGGACCGCGCTGCCGTCGCAGAAGACGGTCCATTCGCCAGCGGCCGCCGGGGCGATCGGCTTCATCGCGGGGCGGATGACTGCAGCAGAACAGCCAGACGTTCCAGCGCGGCCACCGGCGACGGCGCGATTTCCACGGAGCGTGTGAGCATCAGGTTGAGCCGCTGGCCAAGACCCTCGACCATCGCGCCGTTGCCGATTTCGCGGATGACACCGTGGCCGTCGCGTGCGCAGGCGATGGTGCGGCCCACGCGGTCGGCGTAGCTCTCCTGGGCCACGCCATAAGCCACGACCGGCTTTCCCAGGGCGCGCGCAAAGCCGACTTCGAAGACGGTGCCCGAATCGGGCTCGTGCCCGCGAAAATTCACCAAATTGGCGATCACGCCGTCGGCGCTGCGGATCAGGTCGATGTTGCCGTCGAAGATGCGCTGCGCGAGGTCTTCGTCCGAGCCCTTGAACCCTGTCGCGAGGCCGCCGTCAGAGGGCTCGACGCCGATCAGGCCGCAGTGGTCGCACGCGGCGCGCAGCGCGTCGAAGATCTGCCGGCTTTCGGGAAAGAAGACGTCGGGGCCGGCGAGGTAGACGCGAGGGCGCGATGGGGTGGAGGGCATGGAACGTGTGTCGCGCAGTGCTCGGCATCGAAGTATAGAAGTCGGCTTTTCGCAGCCCTCCGGCAGGGGATGGCGCAGGGCTTAGAACTTTGTGCCGCTTTCGGCAGCTCCGGAGGGATGGGCCTTAGCCAAATGGCGAATAGAAACAAGCGTGCTGGCGTGTGAGACTGCGCTCCGTCCAACCGCTGCCGGATTCCCGGCGGGAGCCCCTCATGCACGTTCTCTCGCAGACCGAATTCATCGTCTCGCTCCTGTCCGTCATCAGCGCGGGGCTCTTCATCGTGGTCGCGATGAGCCGCTACGCCAATCCGCTGGACGAAGAGATCGCGCACAGCATTCGCGAGTCGACCGACCTGCTCGACAGTTGCGCGCACACGCTCGACGGCAAGCCGGTCGCGCAGAGCGCCTTCATGGAGCTCGGTGCGGGCTTGCAGGGACCTGTGGATCGTCTCCACCCGCTGCCGCTGTGGTCCGAACCCGGTGCGGCGAGGCGCGGCGGAGCGGGGGATCGCTGACTGGCGCACGTGACGCATCGTCTCTGGGCATGATGGCGGTCCTTCAGCGAACCCCTCACGACCCGGAGATTTCATGTCTACATCCCATCTCATCCTGCTCACCGGCGCTTCACGCGGCATGGGGCGCGCCATGGCCGAGCAATTGCTGCAGCCCGGCAATGTTCTCGTCTGCCTCTCGCGCCACAGCGTGCCGGAGCTGGCCGCCGCCGCCAGGGCGCACGACGTGCCGCTCGAACAATGGGAAGCCGACCTTTCGGACCCGGTGCCCGTCGCCGCGCGCGTAGCCGACTGGCTGGCGCAGCAGGACGCGCAACACTTCGACCATGCCACGCTGATCAACAACGCCGGCACCATCGGCGATCCGCGCCCGCTCGCAGCGGCCGACGCCGCGGCCCTGGCGCAGGCGATGCGCGTGGGGCTCGAAGCCCCCTTGCTGCTGACCTCGGCCTTCCTGCGCGCCACCCGCGAATGGCGCGCGTCTCGCAAGGTGCTGAACATCTCGTCGGGCCTCGGCCGCAACGCGATGGGCAGCCAGGCGCCGTACTGTGCGGCCAAGGCGGGCATGGACCACTTCTCGCGCGCCGTTGCGCTCGAGGAAGCGGCCGCGGCGAACGGCGCGCGCATCGTATCGCTGGCGCCGGGCGTGATCGACACCGACATGCAGGTGCAACTGCGCGCCACCGACCCAGCGCTGTTTCCGGACCGCACGCGCTTCGTGAACCTGCAGGCGCAGGGCATGCTGGATTCGCCCGCCACCGCAGCCGGCAAGGTGCTGGCCTATCTCGCGCGGCCGGATTTCGGCAGCAACCCCGTGGCGGACGTGCGCGACGCGGCCTGAGGCTGGCCGTCTGCCGTCAGCGGTAGATTTTCTGCAGCAGTCGGATGAGCGTGTCGCGCTCGCGCGCGCTCAGCTTGGCGCTGGCGTCGAGTTCGAGCTGCATCACGGCCTGCTCGGCCTCGCGCACGAGCGCATCGCCCGTGGCCGTGAGGTGAAGACCCATGGCACGACCGTCGTGCGGATGCGGGCGTCGCTCGATCAGGCCGCGGCTGTCCATCCCCGCGATCAGGCTCACCAGGTTCGGCGGGAGGATGTCGAGCGTGGTGCACAGCTGGCGCGAGGTGGCGCCGGGGTTGTGCGCCAAGAGCGACAACACCGAAAAATCGACCTGCTTGAGCCCGTACACGGCCATGCGCTCGGCGAACACCTCGCTGATCAGCGAGTAGGCGCGCCGCGCGTTGTAGCCGACCAGGCTCTCGAGCACGCGGTTGTCGAGCCGCTCGGAGCGGGGCGCCGGCGCAGCGGGTTTATTGCGAGGGGTGGCCATGGACGGAGCGTACTGCCGGAAGACCGTGTCAGGCCGCAGCGGCCGCCGCGTGCGACGCGATCGCCGCATCGCATGCGCGCTTGACAATGCCCAGCCGCATGTCGAACTCCGGCAGCACCCAGCGCCGGAAAGCCGCGGACGGCCGCGACCAGCGTGCATCGCCTTCGGGCGCAGCGACGTCGATGCGTGCCCAGGCCCAGGCGAGCATGGTGACCATCACCACGCGCAGGTAGTCGTCGGCAATCTCGTAGGGCAGCACCGGGTCGATCTGCGCCGCCATCGCGATGGTGGTCGTGAGGTAGCGCAGCTGCGCGAGGCGTCGCTGCACGTCGGCATCCGTCTCGCGCGCGGCTTCGAGCGCATCGCGCAGCTCGATCAGCACGGCCGACATGCCGGTGCCGCCATCGGCGAGCACCTTGCGCACCAGGAGGTCGATCGCCTGGATTTCGTTGGTGCCCTCGTAGATCATGGTCACTCGCGCATCGCGCACCACCTGCTCGATGCCCCACTCGCGCACGTAGCCGTGGCCGCCGAACACCTGCAGGCAGTCGCTCGCGCCGTGGAAGGCCTGCTGCGTGCAGGCGGCCTTGAGCACCGGCGTGACCAGCGTGCACCAGCGCTGCGCCCTGTCGTGGGTCTTCGCGTCGTCGGCGTGTTTCGCGACATCGAGCTGGACGGCGGTGCGGTAGGCCAGCACGCGCGCGCCGTCGATCCACGCGCGCTGCGTGTCCAGGATGCGGCGCATCGCGGGATGGTCGGCCAGCAGGCTGGCGTCGTGCCCGGTCGCACCCGGTGCGCGCATCTGGCGGCGTTCGACCGAGTAGGCCTCGGCCTTCTGCCAGGCCGCATCGAGCAGGCCGATCCCTTGCATCGCGCAATGCAGCCGCGCCGAATTCATCATCACGAACATCGCGGCCAAGCCGCGGTTCGGCTCGCCGACGAGCCAGCCGGTGGCATCGTCGAAGCGCATGCTGCAGGTCGAGCTGCCATGCAGGCCCATCTTGGCTTCGATGCGCTCGCAGACCACCGCGTTGCGCGTGTCGTCCGGCAGCCGCTTGGGCACGAGCACCAGCGACAGGCCCTTGGGCCCGGCCGGCGCATCCGGTAGCCGGCACAGCACGAGGTGGACGATGTTGGGCGTGAGGTCGTGTTCGCCGCCGGAGATGAAGATCTTGCTGCCGGTCACCCTGCAGCTGCCGTCGGCTTGCGGCACGGCCCGCGTGCGCACCTGCCCGAGGTCGCTGCCGGCGTGCGATTCAGTGAGGCACATCGTGGCCAGCCATTCGCCGGTCGCTACCTTCGCCAGGTAGCGCGCCTTCAGTTCGTCGCTCGCGTGGTGCTTCAGGCATTCATAGGCGCCGTGTAGCAGGCCCGGCGCCATCGTGAGGCCGTGGTTCGCGCCGCTGAGCCATTCGAAGACGATCGCTTCGAGCACGCCCGGCAGGCCCTGGCCGCCGTCTTCGGGCGCGGCCGAGAGTGCCGGCCAGCCGCCTTGCTGGAAGCCGGCGTAGGCCTCGCGAAAGCCCGGCGGCGTGGTCACTTCGCCCGCCTCGAAGCGGCAGCCGATCTCGTCACCGGCGCGGTTCACCGGCGCGACGACCTCGGCGACGAACTTCGCGGCCTCGTCGAGCACCTGCAGCTGCAGCGCCTCGTCGGCATCGGCGAAAGGTGCGAGCGCGCGCAGCTGCGGCGTCGCGTCGAGCACGGCGTGCAGCACGAATCGCACGTCGTCGGGGCAGGGTTGGTAATTCATCGGGAGGCGGGTGTCGAAGCCGTGGAAACCTGGCACGCAAAGCTCGCGGCCTGTTCAGTGTCGCCGCCCTTGTAGGCGGCGACGCGGGGATAGGGGCACAGCGGTCGCGTGCGGCTCGGCGACCAGTTCGCGGGCACTTCGGCGTTGGGTGCCGTGCGGCCGGCGCCGCGCGCGGAGGCGGTGATCGCCGCGGGCGCCTGCCCGCGCTCGACCCAGTCCACCAGCGGACTCAGCATGTCGAACTGGTCGGTGGCCGGACCGCCCGAGCAGTGGTTCATGCCGGGCACCGGGAAGTAGCGCGCGAAGCCCGAAGCATCGCCGCCGTTCGCCGCCTGCACGCGCTCGTACCAGGCGGCCGTGTCGTCGGACGAGAACACCGGGTCGCTGGTGCCGTGGTAGACGATCATCCGCCCGCCGCGGTTGCGCAGCGCGCCCAGGTTGGCCGCATCGGGCGGGGTCATGAAGGTCAGCGACGACTCGGTGAACGCGCCGCGGGTGGTGGTGATCGACGGCGCGTCGCGGTCCATGTCGAAAGCCAGTGCGAACGGGAGGCCCTGCGGCCGGTCGGCCATCGGCGGCGTCGCGAAGATGAAGCCGACAGCGCCGGTGTCGCGGGTCTGCGAACTGTTGAATTTCCAGTCGCGCCAGTTGCTGCCGCCGATGCCCGCGTCGAACGGGAAGCTGCTGTAGAGCGGCGTGCCCGTGCTGTTGCGGGCGCCGGCGAACACGCGAGCGAGCGCACTCTTCTGCGGCGCGCTGAGGCAGCTGCCGTCGCGCGTGCCGGTGGCGCACGCCGGCACATCGCGCACGACGTCGAAGCGCGTCTTGCAGGCCTGCACGTCCGACACGATGCCGTCGGCCAGGCCGTCGAGCGCGTCGCAACGCGCCAGCACCTTGTCGGCGACGAGCGTGAGCTCCGCGGGCGTGAATGCGCTCTGCAGGTCCGGCAGGCCGGCCGGGGTCTTGGCGCTGGCCACGCTCGCGTACTGCTGCGCGCCGTAAAGCTGAGCGACCGCGGCCTTGGGCAGGTTGAAGCCGGGGTCGCCGACCAGGATGCCGTCGTACTCGCCGGCCGAGCGCACGGCCGCCACCATCGCGTGGCGGCCACCGTTCGAGCAGCCGCCGAAGTAGGAGCGGTCGGGTTGGCGCCCGTAGGCTTGCGCGATGAGGTTCTTGGCCATCGGCGTGAGCTGCGCGACGGCGTTGTAGCCGTAGTCGAGGCGGGCTTGCGGGTCGAGCCCGAAGCGCGGACCCATGGCCGCGGGATGGCCCGCATCCGAGCTGATGACCGCGAAGCCCATTTCCAAGGCGCTGTGTTGCGGGCCACCGCCGCCGATGCCGCCCAGCGCAGGCACGACGACGCCGTCGAGGCCGCCGTTGGCCTGGTAGAAAAAGCGGCCGTTCCATGCCACCGGCAGGCGCATCTCGAAGCCGATCGCATAGCGCTGGCCGTCGATCGCGCTGGTGCGCTCGTTCATGCGCCCCTGCACCAGGCAGTGGGCCGGCGCAGGCATCGCGACACCGCCGACCGTCACGGGGCCCGCCGGTGCTTCGGTCGCGCTGGTGTAGACGGTGCCTGGCGGCGCCGCGCGGCTCGCGAGCGCATGGCACGCCTGCAGCGTGCCGGGGCGTGCGGCGGCGAGTGGCGGCGCGCTGGCACTGCGGCTGCCGCCGGCACAGGCCGTCAGCAGGGCGAGGGCGGCGAGCGTGATGGCGCACAGGCTCACGTTGCGGTGGCGCGGTCTCTTCATGGCTGGCGGTCAGTGGGCCTTGGCAGCGCCCAGGTAGGTGTCGATCACGCGCGAGTCGCCGGCGAGCTGGCTGGCCGGCCCCTCGACGCTCACGCTGCCCATCTCGAGCACGTAGCCGTGATCGGCCACCTCGAGTGCGGCGCGTGCGTTCTGCTCGACCAGCAGGATCGTCACGCCCGTGCTGCGCAGCGCGTCCACGGTGCGGAAGATTTCTTGCACCACCAGCGGCGCGAGGCCGAGGCTTGGCTCGTCGAGCATCAGCAGCGAAGGCCGCGACATCAGCGCGCGGCCGAGGGCGAGCATCTGGCGTTCGCCGCCCGAGAGCGTGCCGGCGAGTTGCTCCCGCCGTTCCTTCAGCCGCGGGAACAGCGTGTAGACCTGGTCGATCTGGTCGCGCCACTGCTTGTTGCGAAGGCGCACCTGGCGGAACGCGCCGAGCACCAGGTTGTCTTCGACCGGCATGGTGCCGAAGAGCTCGCGCTTCTCGGGCACGAGCGCGATGCCGAGCATCACCCGTTCTTCGAGCGACAGCGCGGCGATCGACTGGCCCTGGTATTCGATCCCGCCCTTGGCAGGCAGGATGCCCATGAGCGCGTTGAGCAGGGTCGACTTGCCTGCACCGTTGGGGCCGATCACGGTCACGACGCTGCCCTTGTCGGCCTGCAGGTCGATGCCGTGGAGCACCTCGGCGCGACCGTAGCCGGCGTGCAGATCGCGGATGCGCAAAAGCGGTGTGGTCATGTCAGTGTTCCGTGCCAAGGTACGCAGCGCGCACTTTCGGGCTTTGCTGCACTTCGGCGGGCGAGCCTTCCATGAGGTGCGTGCCGAACTCCATCACGACGATGTGGTCGCAGATGTCCATCACCAGGCCCATGTCGTGTTCGACCAGCAGGATGCTCATGCCCTCGGCGGCGAGCGTGCGCAGCACGTCGGCCAGGGCCTGCTTTTCCTTGTGGCGCAGACCGGCGGCGGGCTCGTCGAGCAGCAGCAGGGCCGGATCGGCGCACAGCGCGCGGGCGATCTCCAGCAGTCGCTGTTGACCCATCGCCAGATTGCCGGCGGTCTCGTGCATCAGGTCGCCCATGCCCACGCGCTGCAGCTGGCGCTCGGCTTCGCGGAACAACGCGCGTTCTTCGGCACGGTCGGTGCGCAGCATCGCTGCAACCGCGCCCTTGCGGCCGCGCAGGTGCGCGCCGAGCGCGACGTTTTCCAGCACCGTCATGTCCGGCACCATCTTCACGTGCTGGAAGGTCCGCGAGACGCCGCGTTGCGCGATCTGGCGAGACGAGAGCCCAGCGATCGGCTCGCCACGGAACTGCACCGCGCCGCCGCTCAAACTGAGCAGTCCGGTCACGAGGTTGAAGGTGGTCGACTTGCCCGCGCCGTTCGGCCCGATCAGCCCGACGATCTGGCCCGCACGCGTCTGGAAGCTGATGTCGTTCACCGCCACCAGGCCACCGAAGGTCTTGCGGATCGCCTGCACGTCGAGCACCACGTCGCCGGCCGCCGGTTTGGTGCGATGGGGCAGGTCGACCACGCCAGTGCCGTCGTGCCAGTCGACCTTGCGGTGCGGCCGCGGCAGACGCCGGTCGACGAATGCCCAGAGCCCGTCGGGCAGGTACTTCAGCACGAGCACGATCATGATGCCGAACACGATGAGTTCGTAGTTGCCGCTGGTGCCGATCAGCTTGGGCAAGAGAACCTGCAACTGGTCTTCGAGCAGTTTGACGATGCCGGCGCCCGCGATGGCGCCCCACACATGCGCCGCGCCGCCGAGCACCGCCATGAAGAGGTACTCGATGCCCATCTTCAGCCCGAAGGGAGAGGGGTTCACCGTGCGCTGGAAGTGCGCGAAGAGCCAGCCCGACACCGAGGCGAACAGCGCCGCCAGCACGAAGATGCCGATCTTGAAGCGCAGCGTGTTCACGCCCATCGCCTCGGCCATCTGCTTGCCGCCCGCGAGAGCGCGGATCGCCCGACCGCTGCGCGAATCGAGCAGGCGGATCACCGCCAGCGACGCCAGCAGCACCAGCGCCCACACCACGCCGAAGAAGATGCGTTGCTGCCCGATTTCGAAACCGAACAGCGACAGGCCCTTCACGCCCAGGATGCCGTCGTACTTGCCGAGCGCGCCGAGGTTGCCCATCAGGTAATACAGCGCCAGCGCCCACGCGATGGTGGCCAGCGGCAGGTAGTGCCCCGACATGCGCAGCGTGATCGCACCGATGAACGCTGCGCTGATGGCGGTGAGCCCGAGCCCGATGAAGAGCGTGAGCCAGGGCGACAGGCCCAGGGTGGTGGTCAGGTAGGCCGAGGTGTACGCGCCGATGCCGACGAACGCCGCCTGCCCGAACGAGGTGAGCCCGCCCACGCCGGTGAGCAGCACCAGGCCCAGTACCGGCAGCGCGTAGATGCCGATGTAGTTGAGCTGGATGATCCAGAAGTCCGGCAGCGGCAGCAGCGGCAGCGCGACGAGCACCGCCACCAGCGCCAGCGGCCCCCAGGTGCGCAGCAGGCTTTTTTGTGAGGTAGCCATGTCAGTGCTCCTCGTCCGAAGGGCCACTGCGCAGCGACCGCCACAGCAGCACCGGCAGGATGATCGTGAACACGATCACTTCCTTGAACGCGCTCGCCCAGAAGGAGCCAAAGGATTCGATCACCCCGACCGCGAGCGCGCCGATCAGTGCGCCCGGGTAGCTCGAGAGACCGGCGATCACGCCCGCCACGAAGCCCTTGAGGCCGATGAGAAAACCCGAGTCGTAGAAGATCGTCGTGGTCGGCCCGATCAGCAGGCCCGAGAGCGCCCCGATCAGCCCTGCCATCGCAAAGGTGAGCTGGCCGGCAGCCTGCGTCGAAATGCCCATGAGTCGTGCGCCGAGCCGGTTGACCGCTGTCGCGCGCAGCGCCTTGCCATAAAGGCTGCGCTCGAAGAAGAGCCACAGCAGCACGATGAGCGCGGCCGAGGCACCGAAGATGATGAGGGTCTGGCCACTCAGGTTGAGGGGCCCGAGCGCGAAGCGCACGTCCCAGAACGGCGGGTTGCGAAACCCCTCCGCACCGAAGAAGAGAAGACCGAGTCCGGTCATGGCGAAGTGCACGCCGACCGAAACGATCAGCAGCACCAGCGAGCTCGCGCCCGCCAGTGATTGATAGGCCACGCGGTACACCAGCGGACCGAAGGCCGTCACGATGCACACGGTGAGCAGGGCCTGCACCGCGAGCGGCAGGTTGCGCGGGCCGGCCCATGCCGCGACCGCGCAGATGACCGCCGGCACGATGAAGGTGCGAAGCGCCGCCATCACCGCCGGCCCCGCGCTGCCGCGGTGCCGCCAGGTGGTGACGAGTTCCATCAGCGCTGCGACCCCCGCGAGGATCAACAGCAGCCAGACGGTGCCCGGCGTCTTGCCGGTCTGGAAGATCGCCAGCGTGAGCGCGCCGTACGCGACGAACTCCCCTTGCGGGATGAAGATGACGCGCGTGACGGTGAACACCAGGACGATGCCCATGCCCAGCAGTGCGTAGATCGCGCCATTGGTGAGCCCGTCCAGCGTCAGGATGCTGGCGATCGAAAAATCCATCGGTTTACTGTTCGACCTTGAACTTGCCGTCGACGACCTTGAGCATCACGCCGGTTTCGTTGGTGTATCCCCAATGGTCGGCCGCCGTCCAGTCGAGCACGCCGTGCGCGAGCACGGTGCGGCCCATCGTCTCGAAGGCGTCGCGCAGTGCCGCGCGGAATTCCGGCGTGCCGGGCTTGGCCTTCTTGAGCGCGATCGGCACGGCCTTCTCGAGCACGGTGAGCGCGTCGGAACCATGGCCCGCGAACTGGTTGCGCGAACCGGGACCGTAGGCCTTTTCGTAGTTCTGCACGAAGGCGATGGCCATCTTCTTGGACGGGTGGCTGTCGGGCAGCTGCTCGGCGATGACGGCCGGACCGGACACGACGAAGGTGTTCTCGGCGTCCTTGCCGGCGGTGCGCATCAGGTCTTGCGTGGCAGCGGCGTGCGTCTGGTAGACCTTGCCCTTGTAGCCGCGCTCGATGATCGCCTTCTGCGGCATGCCCGCTCCGCTGCCGGAGGCCACGATGAGGATCGCGTCCGGGTTGCCGGAGGTCAGCTTGAGCGCCTGCGCGGTCACGCTGGTGTCGGCGCGCGCGAAGCGCTCGGTGCCGACCACCTTGATGCCGCTCTTGCCCGCTTCGGCCGTGAAGTCCTTGAGCCACAGCTCGCCGTAGGCATCGGTGTAGCCGAGGAAGCCGACCGTCTTCACGTTCTGCTTCTTCATGTGCGCGACCACCGCGTAGGCCATCACGTCGTTCGATTGCGGCAGGCGGAAGAACCACTTGTCCTTGCCCGGTGGCAGGCCTGCGGGCGCGGTCGACAACTGCGGCGTGCCGGCTTCGGCGGTCACGTCGGCCATCGGGATGGCGACCGGCGTGGCGCTGGAGCCGACGATCAGGTCGACCTTGTCTTCGGTGACCAGGCGCTGCGCGTCCTTCACGCCGGTGGTCGGGTCGGTGGCATCGTCGAGCACGACGACCTTCAGTGTTTCACCCGCGATGGTCTTGGGCCAGATCGCGATGCCGTTCTTCACCGGAATGCCCAGGCCCGAGGCCGGGCCGGTGAGCGGCTGCACCACGCCGATGGTGATGTCGGCATGGGCGAAGCCCGCAGCCATGAGCGCCAGTACGGCGGCGAGAGTGGTCTTCCTGAAGGTCATCGATGTCTCCTGATACGTTGTGGGGCGGGAACTCGGATACGCGAAAAGGATGCGGCTCAGCGCGGCGCCATGCGCAGCGCGCCGTCGAGGCGGATCACCTCGCCGTTGAGGTGGCCGTTGGTGACGATGTGGCAGGCCAGCTCGGCGAATTCCGAAGGCTTGCCCAGGCGCGGCGGGAAGGGAATCGATGCGGCCAGCGAGTGCTGCACCGGCTCGGGAAGCTCCAGCAGCAGCGGCGTGGCGAACAGGCCCGGCGCCACGGTGCACACGCGGATGGCGTGCTGCGCGAGGTCGCGCGCCATCGGCAGCGTCATGCCGACGAGGCCGCCCTTCGACGCGCTGTAGGCCTGTTGACCGACCTGGCCGTCGAAGGCCGCGACCGAGGCGGTGAAGAGCATCACACCCTTCTCGCCGTTGTCGAGCGCGTCGAGCTTGGCGCAGCGGGCCGCGAACAGGCGCGCCATGTTGTAGCCGCCGATCAGGTTGATGTTGACCACGCGCACGAAGTCTTCGAGCGGTGCCGGGTTGCCGTCCTTGCCGACGATGCGCTTGGCGCTGCCGATGCCGGCCACGTTCATCAGGATGCGCGCGGGGCCATGCGCGGCGGCGGCCTTGTCGAGCGCGGCGTTCACGCTGTCGGTGTCGGTGATGTCGCAGACGCAGGCAACGCCGCCGATCTCCGCTGCCACCTTCTCCGCCAGTGCGGCATTGCGGTCGAGCACCGCAACCTTGGCGCCCAGGCGCGCGAGTTCGCGTGCGGTGGCTTCGCCGAGGCCCGATGCGCCGCCGGTGACGAGTGCGGCTTGTCCTTCGATCTTCATTCTTGTGTCTCCTGGATGGGGTTAGCGGGGCGTGAGGGTGAAGGGCAGGGTGCCGGCATGCATCGCATCGGCCAGCGCCGCACGGTGCTTGAGCACGGCACGCTGGTTGATGGAGCCCTTGTCGGTCACTTCGCCCTTGTCGATGGAAGGCGGCTCGGCCATCAGGTGCAGCCGCGCGATGCGGTTCGCGCTGCCGGTGCCGGCCGCAGCCAGCGCGTTGGCCACTTGCTGGAAGTGCGCCTGCACGGGTTCGCTTTCGAGCACCTGCTGCATCGTTGCGTCGGCGCCGAGGCCGGCGAGCTGCCGCACCTTCTGCGTCGGGAAGATCAGCGCGCCGACTTCCTTCAGGTTGATGCCGGTCAGCACCGCGTCTTGCACATAGGGTGCGCCGGCTGCGATGATCTTCGCGCGCAGCGGGCCCACGCTCACGAAGGTGCCGGTGGCGAGCTTGAAGTCTTCGGCGATGCGGCCGTCGAAGCGCAGGCCGCGGTGGATGTTGCCGTCGTCGATCCACTTCACCGCGTCGCCGGTCGAGAAGAAGCCTTCTTCGTCGAAAGCCTCGGCCGTGGCATCGGGTGCGCGCCAGTAGCCGGGCGTGATGTTGGGGCCGCGGTAGCGCACCTCGGTCTTGCCATCGGTGTCGACCAGCTTGATCTCCAGCCCGGGGGCGGGCAGGCCGAGGTCGCCTGACGTCACCTCGGGGCGGCTGATGTAGAGCGCGAAGGGCGACGACTCGGTCATGCCGAGGCCGGTGCCCATGACGATGCGCTCGCCGACTTCGGCCTCCTGCGTGCGGTGCAGGCTGTCCCACACCGGCTGCGCGAGAGCGGCGCCGGCGTAGAAGAACATCCGCACGCGCGAGAGCAGTGTCTTGCGCAGCACCTCGTCTGTCTCCATCGCGAGGGCGATCGCCTCGAAGCCGGTCGGCACATTGAAGTAGACGGTCGGCGCGATCTCGCGCAGGTTGCGCAGCGTCTCGGCCATGCCGCCGGGCGTGGGCTTGCCCTCGTCGATGTAGAGCGTGCCGCCGTTGGACAGCGTGATGCCCACGTTGTGGTTGCCGCCGAAGGTGTGATTCCAGGGCAGCCAGTCGACGAGCACCGGCGGTTCGTCGGCCAGGGCCGGAATCGACTGGCGCAACTGCTGCTGGTTGGTGCACCACATGCGGTTGGTGTTGACCACCGCCTTGGGCAGCTTGGTGGAGCCGGAGGTGAAGAGGAACTTGGTGATCGTCTCGGGGCCGGTCGCGCGCATCGCGTCGTCGACGGCCGGCGTGGCGACCGTGGCATCGAGCGCCGCGAAGGTTGTCGTTGCACGGCCCTCGAGCGCGCCGTCGGCCAGCACCACTTCGATATCGGACGGAACCACCGCGGCGATGGCGCGGCCATAACGGGCGGCATCGCTCGCGAAGACCAGGCCGGGCGTCAGCGTGTCGAGCACGTGGCGCAGCTTGTCGAAGTCCTGGCTGATGACGGAGTAGGGCGGCGAGACGGAGCAGTGCGGGATGCCCACATACAGGCCACCGAGCGCGAGCAGCGCATGTTCGATGCTGTTCTCGCTGAGGATCGCGAGCGGGCGCTCGGCGCTCAGGCCGCGTTCGAGCAGCCCCTGGCCGATGCGGCGCGCGTGCTGCAGTGCCTGGGCATAGCTCACGCGGCGCCATTCGCCGGTCGTGCCGTCGGCAAGGCGCTCGCGACGGGCGATGAACGTGCGGTCGGGCGCGGTCGCCGCCCAGTGCACGAGCCGGTCGATCATGCGGTCGCCGCTCGGCGCGAGCGGTGTCTCGGCTTTCAGGTAACGCGTGCCCGGCACGCCGTCGCGCAGGACGCCGCGGGTGACCCCGAAGGCGAGCGGCCGGTAACGAACACCGGGCGGCGTGCTCATGCCTTCTTCACCTTCTCGGCGCGGCCTTCGAGGAAGTCGCGCAATCGCTCCTTGGCCTCGGGCGCGCTCTGCGCGATGCCGGCGATCAACGCCTCGGTGAAGTAACCCTGGTCGGCCGGTTGCTCTGCGATGCGCGGGAGCGCGTGCATCAAGGCGTAGTTGGTGAGCGGCGCGTTCTGTGCGACGCGTTGGGCGAGCTCGAACGCCTTGTCGAACGCCTTGCCTTCGGGCACGAGGTATTGGGCGAAGCCGGCGCGCTCGCCGTCTTCGGCGTTGTAGACGCGGCCGGTCAGCATCATGTCGGTCATGCGGGCCACGCCGATCAGCTTCGGGATGCGCACCGAGCCGCCGCCGCCGACGAAGATGCCGCGCGAGCCCTCGGGCAGTGCATAGAAAGTGGAGGCATCGGCCACGCGGATGTGACAGGCGCTCGCGAGTTCGAGGCCGCCGCCGACGACCGCGCCATGCAGTGCGGCGATCACCGGGACCGGGCCGTACTGCACGCAGTTGAGTGCGGCGTGCCACATGCGCGAATGCTGCATGCCCTGGCCCGCATCGCGCTCCTTCAGCTCGCTCAGGTCGAGGCCCGCGCAGAAGTGCGGGCCTTCGCCGTCGATGACGGCCGCACGCACGCTGGAAGGCAGCGTCTCGAAGGTGTTGCGCAAGGCGAGGATGAGGCCGTCCGACAGCGCGTTGCGCTTGGCGCCGCGGGTCAGGCGGATCACGGCGACATCGTCGCGAATGTCGAGCTGGAGATCAGGGTGGGTCATGATTGCGTTCCGGGTTGGCTTCGATTATGGTTATGGAAAATAACCAATTCAAGCCTCGAAGCCGCCGCCGGCCTCAGGACTTACCCTCACTGGAGACACCGCATGGACCACGCCAACCTCATCGCGATCGACACCCACACGCACGCGGAAATCAGTTGCTGGAATCCGTTCGACAACTACGGCGAGGAGTACGACCGCGCAGCGGACAAGTACTTCAAGTCGGGCAAGCGGCCGACCATCCAGGAGAGCATCGACTACTACCGCGAACGCAAGATCGGGCTGGTGATGTTCATGGTCGACGCCGAGTCGAACATGGGCCGGCGCCGCATCCCGAACGAGGAAATCGCAGAGCACGCGCGCGCCAACAGCGACATGATGATCGCCTTCGCCAGCATCGATCCGCACAAGGGAAAGATGGGTGCGCGCGAGGCGCGGCGGCTGATCACCGAGTACGGCGTGAAGGGCTTCAAGTTCCACCCGACGGTGCAGGGCTTCCACCCCTACGACAAGATGGCGTGGCCCATCTACGAGGTCATCAACGAGTACGCCCTGCCGGCCGTCTTTCACACCGGGCACAGCGGCATCGGTTCGGGCATGCGCTGCGGCGGCGGCCTGCGCCTCGAATACAGCAACCCCATGCACCTGGACGATGTGGCGATCGATTTTCCGGACATGCAGATCGTCATGGCGCACCCGAGCTTCCCGTGGCAGGACGAGGCGCTCAGCGTGGCGATGCACAAGCCGAATGTGTGGATCGACCTCTCGGGCTGGAGCCCGAAGTACTTTCCGAAGCAGCTCGTCCAGTACGCCAATACGCTGCTGAAAGACCGGGTGCTGTTCGCGAGCGACTATCCGCTCATCACGCCGGACAAGTGGCTCAAGGACTTCCAGGACGCGGGGTTCAAGCCCGAGGTGGTGCCGGGGATCCTGAAGGGGAATGCCGTGCGGCTGCTGAAGCTGGACGCGCCGGCTCCCTGAGCGCCTAGGAAACGTTCTCTTCCTCGATCTTTCCCCAGTCCACGCCCGAGCGCTTCTGGCGCTCCTCGCGTTCGCGCGCCATCTGGTCTTCGAACTGCGCGCGGCCTTCCTTGGCCACGGCGATCACCTTGGCGCGATCCTTGTAGTGGGGGTAGGTCGCGTCCATCAGCTTGATGTTCCGGTGCCGGAAGCGCATCGCGACTTCGCGGGCCTCGTGGGCGGGCCAGCCCAGCCCTTCGAGTGCCGCACGCGCGCTGCGCAGTGACGATTCGAACAGCTCACGCTCGATGTGCTCGACGCTGCGATCGCGAAGCTGGAACAGATGGCTCAGGTTGCGCGCCCGCGCCACGATGCGTGCTTGCGGGAAGTGCTCGTTCAGCAGATCGACAATCTCAAGCGACTGTTCGACGTCGTCGACCGCGACCACCACCACTTTCGCGGTCGCTGCACCGGCGGTGCGCAGCAGGTCGAGCCGTGTCGCGTCGCCGTAGAAGACGCGAAAGCCGAACTGGCGCAGGCCCTCGACGGTGTCGGCATCGTGGTCGAGCACCGTCACCTTCAGGCCCTGCGCAAAGAGCGCGCGGCCGACGATCTGGCCGTAGCGGCCGAAGCCGCAGATCAGCACCTTGGGTTCCTGTTGCTCCGAGATTTCCTCGAGCTGCGGGCCCTTCAGCTTGCTGTAGCGCGGCAGCACCCACTTGTCGAGTGCGACCAACAGCAGTGGCGACACCAGCATCGACAGCGCGACCGCGCCGATGAGGAGCGAGGTGATCTCCGGCGGCAGCACGTCGGGCCCGGCCGCCTGGAACACCACGAAAGCGAACTCGCCGCCCTGCGCGAGCAGCAGCGTGAAGACGGGGCGCTCCTGATACGGAATGTCCATCGCCTTGGCGAGCGCATAGATGACGACCAGCTTGATCACCATGAAGCCGACCACGAGCATCAGCATCAGCATCGGTTGCGCGATCAGCACGCCGAAGTTGATCGACATGCCGACCGCGATGAAGAAGAGGCCGAGCAGCAGGCCCTTGAATGGCTCGATGTCGGTCTCGAGCTCGCGCCGGTACTCGCTTTCGGCGAGCAGCACGCCGGCGAGGAAGGCGCCGAGCGCCATCGAAAGCCCGACGAACTGCATCAGCGCGGCGATGGCAACCACCAGCAGCAGCGCGGCCGCCGTGAAGATCTCGGGCGTGTTGCTGCGCGCAATCCAGCGCAGGATCGGCCGCAGCGCCAGCCGGCCGCCGAGGATGATGCCGCCGATCACGCCGATGATCTTGAGCGCCTCGAAGGCGCGAGCCCACCCGCTCATCGACGCGTCGGCCGCGCCCGCGGTGGCCAGCAGCGGCAGCAGTGCCAGGATCGGGATCGCCGCCACGTCCTGGAACAGCAGGATCGAAAAGCCCGCCTGCCCGCTGGGCGTCTTCATCAGGTTGCGCTCGCCGAACACCTGCAGCGCAATGGCGGTCGAAGACAACGCGAGGCCGAGCGCCGCCACGAGGGCGACGCGCCAGCCGGCGCCGGCCATCCAGCCGACAGCGAACAGCACCAAGGCGCAACTCAGCACCTGCGCCGTGCCCCAGCCGAAAATGGGGCGACGCAGGTTCCACAGGCGCTTGGGTTCCAGTTCCAGGCCGACCAGGAACAGCATCAGCACCACGCCGAACTCGGCGAAGTGCAGGACGTCCTCCACGCTCGACACGAGCCCGAGGCCCCGGGGCCCGATGGCGATGCCGGCGACGAGGTAGCCGATGATGGAGCCGAGGCCCAACGCTTTCGACAGCGGCACGACCAGAACGGCGGCGCCCAGGTAGATCAGGCTGCTGGTGAGCCAGGCGGGTGCATGTTCCATCAGACACCTGCTTTCGTTTCGTTGGCCGCGGTCACGCGCAGCAAGGTGTCGGCGAACACGCGGCGCTCGCTTTCCGCGTCGTCCGACGGACGGTCGCTCTCGGGCACGATGCAGGTCGGGCAGTCGCCCATCTCTTCGATCTCCGGCCAGTCCGGGTAGCTGGCAAGGCGGTCGGCAAAAGTCTGCACGTGTGCGGTGATGTCGCTATCGGATGCGCTGCGTGCACCGTGAAAGACCAGCGGCGGCAGAAAGCGCATGCCGCAGAGGGCGGCCGTCTGCTCGTAGGGAGGAAGAAAGGCGTCGAAGAAATAGCGGTTGTAGCTCTGCGGGTGGTAGCTCTCCTCCGGGCCACCGGTAGATGCGACCAGCCACATGTCCTTGCCTCGCAACGCGATGCCGCCCGCACCGTAGGCCCAGCCGTAGCTCAGCACGTCGTCGAGCCAGAGCTTTTGCAGCGGCGGCATCGAATACCACTGGATCGGATGAAGTAGCACCACGAGGTCGGCGCGCAGCAGCTTTTCCTGCTCGGCCTCGACGTCGATGACGTAGTCGGGATAGGTCGCGTAGAGGTCGTTGACTTCCACAAGCGGCAAATCGTGCGCGGCGCGCACCAGCAAGCGGTTGACGCGTGAATCGCGCCAGTGCGGATGTGCGGCGATGAGGTAGATGCGTCCCTGGGCGCCGGCGGATGTTGTTGTACTCATTTCGCAAACATAACGCAGTTCATCGCGTCGGCGCGGGCATCAGACACGGGGGCCCACTACGATGCGCACTTGCCAAATGGACGGAGGAGACTGTCATGCCGGTGATTCTGGTTGCCAACCCCAAGGGCGGCGTCGGGAAGTCGACGCTCGCCACGAATGTCGCGGGTTATCTCGCCAGTCGCGGCCACCCCGTCATGCTCGGGGACGTGGACCGACAGCAGTCTTCGCGCCTGTGGCTCAGCCTGCGGCCGATGGCCGCGCGCCGCATCACGAGCTGGGAGGCCAGCGGCGATGGCGCGGTGGCGCGGCCACCGCGTGGCACCACGCACGCCGTGCTCGACACGCCGGCCGGCCTGCATGGCTGGCGCTTCAAGGACGTCGTGGCGCTCGCCGACAAGGTGCTGGTGCCGCTGCAACCCAGCATCTTCGACATCTACGCGACGCGCGACTTCCTCGACAAGCTGCTGGAGCAGCGCGGCATGACGCGCGACAAGATCGCGTTGGTCGGCATGCGCGTGAACGCGCGCACGCTGGCGTCCGACCGGCTGCACGAGTTCGTTGCCACGTTGGGTGTGCCGGTGCTGGGCGATTTGCGCGACACGCAGAACTACGTCCAACTGGCCGCGCGCGGGCTGACCTTGTTCGACGTCGCGCCGGGCCGCGTCGAGCGCGACCTGTCGCAATGGGAACCCATTTGCCATTGGCTCGAAGGGTAGAGTGGTCCGCCATGAAAAAGACATTCCAGACCCTCGGAGACCTTGCCGCCTGTGTCGGCCAGGACGTCGCGACCAGCGACTGGATCACCGTCACGCAGGCGCAGGTGAACCAGTTCGCCGAAGCGACCGGCGACCACCAGTGGATTCATATCGACGTCGAGCGCGCCACGGCCGGCCCGTTCGGGGCACCGATTGCACACGGCTTTCTCACGCTGTCCTTGCTCCCGAAGATCTTCGAGGGTGCGGTGGAGGTGGTCGAGTCGCGCATGGGCGTGAACTACGGCCTGAACCGGGTGCGCTTCATGTCGCCTGTGCCGGTCGGCTCAAGGCTGCGCGGGCACATGAAGCTGCTGAGCAGCGAGCCGATCGCCAACGACGGGTTCCAGATGGTGTGGGAAACCACGATCGAACTCGAAGGCGCCGCCAAGCCGGCCTGCGTGGCGGAGTCGGTGGTTCGCCGCTTCCCGTAACAGAAGCGCCGTTCAGCGAAAACCGGTCTGCCGCCAGGCTTCGAACACCGTCACAGCGACGGCGTTCGACAGGTTCAGGCTGCGCTGGCCCTCGCGCATCGGCAGCCTCAGGCGCTGTGCGGGCGCGAAGGTTTCGCGCAAGGCGGGTTCGAGTCCGCGGGTTTCCGAGCCGAACACCAGCCAGTCGCCGTCCGCGAACGCCACGTCATGCACATTGCGCGTCCCACGCGTGGTGAGCGCGAACATGCGTTCGACCGGCGGGGCTTCCGCGTCGAGCAGTTGCTGCCAGCCGGCATGGCGGCGCACCTCGGCGTACTCGTGGTAGTCCAGCCCGGCGCGCTTCAACAGGCGGTCGTCCATCGAAAAGCCCAGCGGCTCGACCAGATGCAGCATGCAGCCGGTGTTGGCTGCCAGCCGGATCACGTTGCCGGTGTTGGGCGGAATTTCGGGTTCGACGAGGACGATGTGAAACATGCCGTCGATTGTCGCGCTGGCGGCGCGACGGCTCAGTCGGGCCGCGGCGTGCGTGCGAGCACGACCGCGGTGATGTGCGCCGCACCGGCCGCGCGCAATACCTGCGCTGCGGAGAACAGCGACGCGCCGCTGGTCATCACATCGTCGACCAGCACGATGCGTCGATCCCGCACTTCGCCGGCGCGCAGCGGCTCCAGCGCGAATGCACCGCGCAGGTTGCGCAGTCGCTCTGCCCGTGTGAGCTCGCTCTGCGCCGGCGTTTCGCGGGTGCGCAGCAGAAGACGGGCGTCGGCCTTCTCGGGGGAGAGGCGGCGCGCGAGCTCGAAGGCCTGATTGAAGCCCCGCTCGCGCAGCCGCTCGCGCGACAGCGGCATCGGCAGCACCACGTCGCAGTTCTCGAGCGCCGGTTCGACCCAGGGGGCGCTGCGCATCAGCGTGGCGAGCGGCCCGGCCCAACCCGCTTCGGCGCGAAATTTGAACTGGGCAATGCAGTCGGGCCAGGGCCAGGCGTAGGTGCAGGCTGCAAGGCAGGCGTCGAGCGGCGGCGGATGGAGCACGCATTCGCCGCAGCGGTCGACCCCCGGCGCTATCGGCAGGGCGCAGGTGTCGCAGCGGTCGGTCGGCGGTGCGAAGCGGCTCACGCAGGCATCGCACACCGGCCGGGAGGGCCACGCCCGGCAAACCGCACACTGGCTGGGCAAGTGCGCGAGCGGGGCGGCGAAAAGCCGCTCTGTCCAATGGCGAAGCATGGCTCAATATACTGGGCGCCCGATGCCGACCGCCAGCCGCCCGTGACCCAGCGCCCGCCCACCATTGACCCCGCAGCCGCCGAGCGATGGGGTCGCGCTGCCCCGGATGCGGGCTCGCCATGGTTGCACGAGGAAATCGGCAGGCGCATGGAGGATCGGTTGCAGTGGATTACCGCCCAACCTGCTTCGTGGGCCGATTGGGCGCCGCTGCGCGGCGGCCTCGAAGCACACGCGATGGTGACGCGGCGCTACCCGAAAGCCACGACCTATGTCGTCGAGCCGCAACCGGCGTTGGCAGATCTGACGGCGGGTCGATTGGCCGCGCCCTGGTGGAGCGCGCGGCGCTGGCAAGGCGGTAGCCCCCGTTTCGACGCGCTGCCGGAGGACGGCGTCGACCTGCTCTGGGCCAACATGGCGCTGCACACGGCGGCCGACCCCGAAGCGCTGATCGCCGAGTGGCACCGGGCTGTGGCGGTCAATGGCTTTCTCATGTTTTCATGTTTCGGCCCCGATACGGTGCGCGAACTTCGTAACCTCTATGCGCGGCACGGCTGGCCGCCCGCGGGCCACGAGTTCACCGATATGCACGACTGGGGCGACATGCTGGTGGGCGCCGGCTTCGCCGAACCCATCATGGACATGGAGCGCATCGTGCTCACCTGGGCGACGCCCGAGGCGGCACTGGCCGAATTGCGCACGCTGGGGCGCAACCTGCATCCGGCGCGTTTTGCCGCGATGCGGGGCAGGGGTTGGCCTGGCCGACTTGGCCGGGCGCTTGGCGAACTCGAAGGCACCGGCGAGAACGCCGGGCGCATCACGCTGACCTTCGAAATCATCTACGGCCATGCTTTCAAGCCGACGCCGCGTGTCGCGCTCTCGCCACACAGCGCCGTCTCCCTGCGCGATATGCGCGCGATGCTCCAGAAGGGCCGCTGACGTCGCGCACCGCGGCACAAGCCTCGCCCGACCGCCGGCGCTGCACCCGGCAGGCGGAAAACGAAGGCGACAAGCCGCGCGCCGTGGCTTGAGGGCTAGCGGCATCCCTCCGCTACAATCCGCCGTTGCGTGAACCCGCGGGAATTGTCCCGTGATCGAGGTTTCTTGGACGCCCGTCCGAACACTTCGGCGCACCGATTTGCCGAACTCGCCTGTGTCGAATTCCGTGTTTCGTTTTGCCACCGTCTCGGGCCAGAGCATTCACTGGTTCCTGAAGCGCAATTGCTCGGTCACGCCGAGCCAGCTGGTCTGGCTCTACGCGTCGCTTTGCGTTGTGTCGTTGGGCATCGGAGCCGTTTTCTGGGTGAACGGCGCTCCGCTGGTTCTCCCGTTTGCCTGGGTGGAGCTGGCGGCTGTGGGATTTGCGTTCATGCTGTATGCGCGGCATGCCACGGATGGCGAAAAGATCGCGCTGCAGGGCGGGCGGTTGGTGGTCGAACTCGAGAACGGCGGGCACTACGAACGCGCCGAGTTCTTGCTGCATCAGGTGCGGATCGAGCCGCAGGACGGCGACCGGTCGTTGATCGAGGTGTCGGGTCAGGGTCGATCGGTCAAGGTCGGGCGCTATGTGCGACCCGAGCTGCGGGCGGCGCTGGCGCGAGAGATTCGCATGGCGTTGCGTGGGGCCTGAGGAGACACGCCTGCGCAAGCAGGTGGCCGGTGGGCAACCAAGGGTTAACTGGTTTTGAAGAAGTGAACACGATGAAGAGCATTTGGCGGAACATTCACAAGCCGGCGAATCTGCTGCTGGCGGCCGGCGCCGTTTTCAGCGGCGCGGCGCATGCAGTCAACGATCTGGCCGGCGGCCCGTCGGTTCGCCAGCTCAACATGCCCGTCGGCGTCACGAAGATCGCGCAGGAACAGCACTTTCTGCACACCGTGATGATGATCCTGTGCACCGTGATCTTCATCGCGGTGTTCGCGGTGATGTTCTACTCCATCTGGAAGCACCGCAAATCGGTTGGCCACAAGGCTGCCAATTTCCATGAATCCGTGGTGGTCGAAGTCATCTGGACGATCGTGCCTTTCCTCATCGTCATCGTGATGGCGCTGCCTGCCACCAAGGTGCTGGTCGCCCAGAAGGACACGACCAATGCAGACCTCACCGTGAAGGTGACCGGTTACCAGTGGAAGTGGGGCTACGACTACATCAAGGGTGAGGGCGAGGGTCTGGGCTTCGTCTCGACGCTGCTCGCCTCGCACCGTGAACTCTCGAACAACGGGGCCAAGGGCACCGTGCCCGACAACTACCTCTTCGAGGTCGACAATCCGCTGGTCGTCCCGGTCGACAAGAAGATCCGCATCATCACGACCGCCAACGATGTGATCCACGCCTTCGCGGTGCCGCAGTTCGGCATCAAGCAGGACGCGATTCCCGGTTTCGTTCGCGACACGTGGTTTCGCACCGATACGATCGGCGACTACTACGGTCAGTGCCAGGAACTGTGCGGCAAGGAGCATGCGTACATGCCGATCCACGTGAAGGTGGTCTCGGCAGCTGATTACACGACCTGGGTCGACGGCAAGAAGAAGGAAGCCGCTGCCAAACTCGACGATCCGACGAAGGTCTGGACGCTGCCGGACATGATGGTGCGCGGCGAGAAGGTCTACGCTGCCAACTGCGCAGCCTGCCACCAGGCCAACGGCAAGGGCGCCGGTCCGATCAAGGCGCTCGACGGCGACGAGAAGGTGCTCGCCGCCGACCATGCAATCCAGATCCAGGTCTTGCTCAAGGGCCAGAACAACGGCGCGATGCCGTCATGGAAACAACTCAGCGATACCGATCTCGCGGCTGTCGCCACGTACACGAAAAACAGCTGGTCGAACAAGACGGGTCAGATCGTGCAGCCGGCCGAAGTGTTGGCACAGCGCGGCAAGTAAGCCGGGCAGAACCACGAAGAAATTGCAAGGAATATCAAGATGAGCGCAGTTCTCGACCCCCACGGCCACGCACACGGTCATGACGATCATGGCCACGACGATCACCACGCTGCCCCGACGGGCTGGCGCCGCTGGGTGTTCGCCACCAACCACAAGGATATCGGGACGCTGTACCTGCTGTTCAGCTTTGCCATGCTGATGGTCGGGGGCGTTCTGGCGCTGCTGATCCGCGCCGAACTGTTCCAGCCTGGCCTGCAACTCGTGAACCCCGAACTGTTCAATCAGTTCACCACGATGCACGGCCTGATCATGGTGTTCGGGGCGATCATGCCGGCCTTCGTGGGCTTCGCGAACTGGATGATCCCGCTGCAGATCGGCGCCTCCGACATGGCGTTCGCGCGCATGAACAACTTCAGCTTCTGGCTGCTGATCCCGGCGGCGCTGATGCTGGTCGGTTCGTTCTTCATGCCCGGCGGCGCACCCGCCGCCGGCTGGACGCTCTACGCGCCGCTCACGCTGCAGATGGGCCCCTCGATGGACGCCGGCATCTTCGCGATGCACATCATGGGCGCCTCGTCGATCATGGGCTCGATCAACATCATCGTGACCATCCTGAACATGCGCGCCCCCGGCATGACGCTGATGAAGATGCCGATGTTCTGCTGGACCTGGCTCATCACCGCGTACCTGCTGATCGCCGTCATGCCCGTGCTCGCCGGCGCCATCACCATGACGCTGACCGACCGCCACTTCGGCACCAGCTTCTTCAACCCCGCCGGCGGCGGCGACCCGGTGATGTACCAGCACATCTTCTGGTTCTTCGGCCACCCCGAGGTCTACATCATGATCTTGCCGGCCTTCGGCATCATCAGCCAGATCGTGCCGGCCTTCGCCCGCAAGAAGCTCTTCGGCTACGCCTCGATGGTGTACGCCACCTCGTCGATCGCCATCCTGTCGTTCATCGTGTGGGCCCACCACATGTTCACGACCGGCATGCCGCTCACCGGCCAGCTGTTCTTCATGTACGCGACGATGCTGATCGCCGTCCCGACGGCCGTGAAGATCTTCAACTGGATCGCGACGATGTGGCAAGGCTCGATGACCTTCGAGACGCCGATGCTGTTCGCCGTCGGCTTCATCTTCGTGTTCACGATGGGCGGCTTCACCGGCCTGATCCTCGCGGTTGCCCCGATCGATACACAACTGCAGGACACCTACTACGTGGTGGCCCACTTCCACTACGTCCTGGTGGCCGGGTCGCTCTTCGCGATGTTCTCCGGGTTCTACTACTGGGTGCCCAAGTGGACCGGTGTCATGTACAACGAGACGCGCGGCAAGGTCCACTTCTGGTGGTCGCTGATCTCCTTCAACGTGACATTCTTCCCGATGCACTTCCTGGGCCTGGCGGGCATGCCACGCCGATATGCCGACTACCCGATGCAGTTCGCTGATTTCAACGCGCTTGCGTCTATCGGTGCTTTCTTCTTTGGTTTCGCACAGGTGTACTTCTTCGTGTTCGTCGTGCTGCCCACCATGATGGGCAAGGGCGAAAAAGCACCGCAAAAGCCTTGGGAAGCTGCCGAAGGCCTCGAGTGGGAAGTTCCGTCGCCGGCGCCATTCCACACTTTCGAGACGCCACCGCGCCTCGATGCGACCGCGACCAAGGTTATCGGTTGATCGCCCTATGCAATCCATGAGCACCACGCCTGAACAACGGAAAGCCAATCGGCGCATGGGGCTGACGCTGGCCTCCATCGCTGTGCTGTTCTTCATCGGTTTCGTCGTCCGCATGGTCGTGGTCGGTCGCTGAGGCAAATACACATGGGCCTCGGTCAACGCATCCGCCGCGAGAACGTCCGCATGGTCGGCAAGCTGGTCGTCGTCGCGGCCGGCATGTTCGCGTTCGGCTATGCGCTGGTGCCGCTGTACCGAGCGATCTGCGAGATGACCGGCATCAATGTGCTGGCGTTGTCGGAACTCGAGGTGCCGGGTGGCGCCAAGGGCGGCAAGAAAGTGAGCTTGCCGGACAACACCCAAGTCGACATGAACCGCACGATCACCGTGGAGTTCGACGCCAACGTGCGCGGACTCTGGGATTTCAAGCCGGCTCAAAGTTCGATGCAGGTGCATCCTGGCCAGCTGAACACCGTGATGTACGAGTTTCAGAACGTGCAGAACCGGCGCATGGCAGCGCAGGCCATTCCGAGTTACGCGCCGCAGCAAGCGGCCCCGTATTTCAACAAGCTCGAGTGCTTTTGCTTCAATCAGTACACGCTCGAGGCGGGTGAAAAGAAGCAGTGGCCGGTTGCGTTCGTGATCGACCCCAAGATCTCCAAGGACGTGAAGACGATCACGCTGTCTTACACGTTCTTCGAAGTCGGTGGCAAGACGCCTCCCGCGCCGGTCGCCGTGGCGCCCGCTGTGCCGGAGCCGCGTTCATGACCGTCGAAACGCGACGCAAGGGCTCGTTGCTGGGCACCCTGAAGGCTGTGGGTTGGTCGTTTTTCGGCGTACGCAAGAAAAGCGCGTACCAGGACGATCTCGCCCGGCTGAACCCGCTGCACATCATCGTGGTGGCCTTCGCGGCTGTAATCGTGTTTGTCGGCGGGTTGATTTTGCTGGTCCGCTACGTGGTCGCGCCCTGAGGCGCCCCCCCAATAAGAATTTTGAATCGAGAGAAGAAAGCCAGGAGCTGATATGAGTTCAACCACCCACGGCACCACGCCCTACTACTTCGTGCCCGGGCCTTCGGCCTATCCGGTCCTGGCGGCCATCGGCCTGTTCTTCGTGATCCTCGGCGCAGGGCAGTGGATCAACGCGCATGCCTGGGGCGCTTACTCGCTGGCCGCGGGCATGGTGATCTGGCTCGGCACCTTGTTCGCATGGTTCCGTGAATCCGTGGCCGAAAGCGAAAGCGGCCAGTACGGCCACAAGATCGATCTGTCGTTCCGCTGGAGCATGAGCTGGTTCATCTTCTCGGAAGTGATGTTCTTCGGCGCCTTCTTCACCGCCCTCTGGTGGACCCGAACCCATTCGTTGCCGGCGCTCGGCAGTCTGGACAACGCGCTGCTGTGGCCCGACTTCAAGGCGGTCTGGCCAAGCATGGCAGCCGGCGTGACCGGCTCGCCTGCCGGAATCGTCGAGCCGTTCCAGACGGTCGGACCGTTCTGGCTGCCGACGATCAACACCGCCCTGCTGCTGAGCTCGGGCGTGACGCTCACGATTGCCCACCATGCGCTGCGTGCCGGTCACCGTGCCCAGTGCATCCGCTTCATGTGGCTCACCGTGCTGCTCGGCATTGTTTTCCTGGGCGTGCAGGGCTATGAGTACTACCACCTCTACACCGAGCTGAACCTGAAGCTCAGCTCCGGCGCCTACGGCTCCACTTTCTTCATGCTCACGGGTTTTCACGGGCTGCACGTTTTCATCGGCATGCTGATGCTGTTCTTCATCACGTTGCGGTTGCAGAAGGGCCATTTCACGGCCGAGCGCCACTTCGGGTTCGAGGGCGCGGCCTGGTACTGGCACTTCGTCGACGTGGTCTGGCTTGGCCTCTACGTGCTGGTCTACTGGCTTTGAGCGGGAACAACGGCACAACAAAAAAGCGCCGCAAGGCGCTTTTTTCATGGCTCGGCCATGACGACGCAGAGCGGCTTGCGCTACTTGCCGACCGCGAGGCCCCCTGGCTGGATGTACCCGAGTCGCCAGGCCAGCAAAAGGCACAGGAACAAAAACACCGACAAGCCAATCCGAACGGTGAGCGCGCGCGCCATACCGCCGCTCTTCGCGCGGCCGTCCCGGCCGTCTTTCATCATGAAGAACAGCGCAAATCCGAGGCTTCCCAGAATGCCGACGAACCCCAGGGCGATCACATATTTCATGATCCGCATTATCGATCTCCTGATGCGACGCGTGTGTTGACGATGGCGCGCAAAAACCATTTCTGGCCGATCACGGTCGCGACCCTTCTGGCCATCGCGGCGACGGCCTCGCTCGGACAGTGGCAGCTTTCTCGCGCCGCGCAGAAGGAGGCATTGCAGGCCTCGATCGACGCCCAGGCGCAGCGCACGGCGCTGGACCAGCAGACCTTCATCGCCACCCGCACGGTCGACGAAATGCTGCACCGCCCGGTGCAACTGCGCGGCCTGTGGCTCGACTCGCAAACGGTATATCTCGACAACCGCCAGATGCGCGGCGTGCCAGGCTTCTACGTGCTGACGCCATTCGCGCTCGAAGGCAGCAACGAGACGGTGATGGTCCAGCGCGGCTGGATCCAGCGAAATTTCGAAAGCCGCACGCAGCTGCAGCCGATCCAGACGCCCGCCGGGCTCGTGGACGTCGTGGCGCGTATCGAGCCGCCGCCGTCGCATCTGCTGGAGCTCGGCAAATCGAAAACCGCGGTGCCGGTTGCGGAGGCGGGGTCAGCGGGCAAGCCGCCGGCCGAAAGGTCTTCTCCCATCCGGCAAAATCTCGATCTTGAAGCGTTTCGCGTTGAAACCGGATTGCCGCTGCGCACTGACTTGTCGCTGCAGCAGACCGGGACGCCCTCCGAAGGGCTCCAGCGCGACTGGCCGGCGCCTGCTCTGGGGGTCGAACGGCATTACGGCTACGCATTCCAGTGGTTCGGCCTCTCGGTGCTCGTTGCATTCCTCTATGTCTGGTTCCAATTCATCGCTCCAAGGCGCAAGGGCAAGCGCGAAGCCGGCGTACGCCATGTCTGACGAGCCGCTGGGCCTGACCGTCCATTCGATGCCATCGCCGCAACAGGCGATGGATGGCGACGCCGTGCGGCGCACGAAGATGGGCCGCTGGAAGATGGTGGCCGTCATGTTCTGCTGTGCTGCGCCGGTCATCGCTTCGTACTTCACCTATTACGTCGTTCGGCCGGAAGGTCGCAGCGTGTATGGCGAGCTGATCGATCCGCAGCGCCCGCTGCCTGCGCTGACGGCAACCGCGCGAGACGGCCAATCGGTCGACGTGCGCTCCCTCAAGGGGCAGTGGTTGCTGGTCGCCGTGGCCGGCGGCGCGTGCGATGCACTCTGTGAGCAGCAGCTGTATTTCGAGCGCCAGTTGCGCGAGAGTCTCGGTCGTGAAAAGGATCGCCTGGACCGTGTATGGCTGGTGAGCGATGCCGCCGCGATCCCCGCAAGTCTCGACAACGGCCTGCGTGGCGCCACCGTGCTGCGCGTCCCGGCGGCGCAGCTTTCGCAGTGGCTGGCGCCCACGGCTGGACAGGCACTTGAGGATCACCTCTACGTCGTCGATCCGATGGGCAATTGGATGATGCGTTTCCCCGCGCTCATGGACGCAAAGGGCGCGGCCCGCGCCAAACGCGACATCGAGCGCCTGCTGCGCGCCTCGGCGTCGTGGGACGAACCGGGACGCTGACCCATGCAGACCGAATCGCTCTACGACCTCACGCCGATCCTGTGGCTCATGGCAGCCGGGGTGTTGATCGCGCTCGGCCCACTGGTCTGGGTGTGGCGTCGCAACGCGGGCGCGGGCGCCGCACGGCGACTGCACGCACTCACCGTGCTGACCCTGTTCCTGACTTTCGACCTGACGCTGTTCGGCGCCTTCACGCGGCTGACCGATTCGGGATTGGGTTGCCCGGACTGGCCCGGTTGCTACGGCAACGCGAGCCCGCTGGGCGCGCGGCACGACATTGCGATGGCACAAGCCGCGCAGCCGACCGGGCCCGTCACGCACGGCAAGGCATGGATCGAGATGGTGCACCGCTATCTCGCGACAGGCGTCGGCGTGTTGATCGTCGTGCTCGCGATCGCCACCTGGGTTGCGCGCCGTCGCCAGCGGCTTTCGCCGGTGTCAGTTTCGCAGCAGCGCGCACTGAGCGCCTGGTGGCCCGCGGCCACGCTCGTCTGGGTCTGCCTGCAGGGCGCGTTCGGCGCGATGACCGTGACCTGGAAGCTGTATCCCGCGATCGTTACGCTGCACCTGCTCGGCGCGATCGGCCTCCTGGTGCTGTTGTGCGTCCAGGCCGTGCGCTACCAGCAGGCAGCGATGCAGCGGGCGGCGACGCCTTTGCCCAGCGCGTTGCGAACTCTTCTCGTCGCGACGACGGGTCTGCTGGTGTGGCAGATCGCGCTCGGAGGCTGGGTCAGCACCAATTACGCGGTACTCGCCTGCACGCAGTTCCCGACTTGCCAGGACAGTTGGTGGCCGGCCATGAACTTCGCACAGGGCTTCGAGATCTGGCGGCATCTCGGCATGACCTCGGACGGCGTACCGATCGAATTCTCCGCGCTCACGGCCATCCACTATGTCCACCGGCTCATGGCCTATGTCGTGTTCGTCGCGCTCGGCGTGCTCGCCTGGCGACTGCATCGCATTGACGCGCTGCGCGCGCAAGCGAAGTGGCTGGGAGGATTGGCGCTGCTGCAGCTCGCCACCGGCCTCGGCAACGTGCTGCTCGGCTGGCCGCTGGCCGCAGCGGTGCTTCACACCGGTGGCGCCGCGGCCCTGGCGGTCGTCCTGACCTGGACGCTCTGTGAAAGCCGTCGGGCGGCAGCCTCGTTGGGTCTGCGATCCGGCGCGCGCGGTTCCAGCAGGATGGAAACCGCATGAGCACACCCTTGCCGTTGCAGCAAACCAGCACCGCCAACGTGCTGCGGCAGTTCTACGCGCTGACCAAGCCACGGGTCGTGCAGCTCATCGTGTTCTGCGCACTCATCGGCATGGTGCTGGCCGTTCCCGGGGTTCCCAACTGGCAGGACATGCAGCGCGGCGTGATCGCCTGCATCGGCATCTGGCTGGTCGCAGGTGCGGCGGCGGCGTTCAACTGCCTGGTCGAGAAGGGTATCGACGCCAAGATGAAGCGCACCGCGTGGCGCCCGACCGCGCGAGGCCAGCTCAGCGACACCCAGGCGCTCGTCTTCTCCGCGCTCCTGTGCGCGGTCGGTTCGGCGCTGCTCTGGTTCGCCGTCAATCCGCTCACCATGTGGCTGACCTTCGCGACCTTCGTCGGCTATGCCGTGGTCTACACGGTGATCCTCAAGCCATTGACGCCGCAGAACATCGTGATCGGCGGCGCCTCGGGCGCGATGCCGCCGGTGCTCGGCTGGGCCGCGATGACGGGCGAGGTGAGCGGCGGCGCGATGATTCTGTTCCTGATCATCTTCCTGTGGACGCCGCCGCATTTCTGGGCGCTCGCGCTCTACCGCGTCGAGGATTACCGCAAGGCGGGCCTGCCGATGCTGCCGGTCACGCACGGCAACGAATTCACGCGGCTGCAGGTGCTGCTCTACACGTTCATCCTGTTCGCGGCCTGCCTGCTGCCGTTCATCTACGGCATGAGCGGCTGGCTCTACCTGGCCGTGGCGATTGCTGTGAGCATCGGCTTCACGGGCTATGCCTTCGCGCTCTGGCGAAACTACTCCGACGCGCTCGCGCGCAAGACCTTCCGCTTTTCGTTGATCCACCTGAGCGTGCTGTTCGCCGCCTTGCTGGTCGACCATTACCTGATCTGAATCGACGCCCATGAACAAGCGAAACGCGCTGAAATCGATGGCAGGGAGCGCCCTGTGGCTGGGCACCGCTGCGGCGGCCGGATGGAGTCTCCAGGGGTGTACCGAGGCCAAGCCCAGCTTCAATGCGGTCGACCTTACCGGTGCCGACTACGCAAAGGACTTTTCGCTCAAGGACGCCGACGGCAAGGTCCGTACGTTGGCCGACTTCAAGGGGAAGGTGATCGTGCTGTTCTTCGGCTATGCGCAATGCCCGGACGTGTGCCCGACAACGATGACCGAAATGGCGCAGGTGAAGCAGCAACTCGGCGCCGATGGCGACAAGCTGCAGGTGCTCTTCATCACCGTGGACCCGGCGCGCGACACCTCCGAAGTCATGAAGGCGTACATGGGCGCATTCGACCCAGCCTTCGTGGCACTGATCCCGACGCCAGAACAGCTTGCCGCGACTGCGAAGGACTACAAGGCCTATTACAAGAAGAACGAGGGCTCCACGCCGACCAGTTACTCGATGGACCATTCCGCGGCCAGCTATGTGTACGACACGCAAGGCCGCCTGCGCCTCTATGTGCGTTACGGCGCTGGCGTGGCGCCGATGGTGGCGGACATCAAGACGCTCCTGAAGGCCTGAGCCATGCGCAGCCCCGTCGCCTCTTGGCCCGGCGGCGGACGAGCAAAAAAAAGCCCGGCGTGAGCCGGGCTTTTTCGCTAGAGCGTTGCGGCCTCAAGCGTAGGCAGCCAGCGACTTCTTCATCTTCTTCATGGCCGCCACTTCGATCTGGCGGATGCGCTCGGCACTCACGCCGTAGATCGCGGCCAAGTCGTGCAGCGTCATGCCGCCCGAACCGTCGTCGTTGACCTTGAGCCAGCGCTCTTCGACGATGCGGCGGCTGCGGTCGTCCAGCGCTTCGAGCGCCGTCGAGATGCCGTCGCTGGACAGGCGGTCGCGCGCACGCGATTCGAGTTGCGCGGTCGGTTCCTGCGTGGCGTCGGCCAGGTAGGCGATCGGACCGAAGGCGTCCTCGCCGTCGTCCGACGGGCTCGGATCGAGCAACACATCGCCGCCGGACAGGCGCATTTCCATCTCGAGCACTTCTTCGCGCTTGACGTTCAGCTTGGTCGCCATTTGCGTGACCTGCGTTTCCGTCAGCGTCGCGCGGTGGGTGTCACCATCCGCGGCGGCATCGTCGGCCTTGTAGGCCTGCTTCATCGAGCGCAGGTTGAAGAACAGCTTGCGCTGCGCCTTGGTCGTCGCGACCTTGACCATGCGCCAGTTCTTCAGGATGTACTCATGGATCTCAGCCTTGATCCAGTGCATGGCGTAGCTGACGAGCCGCACACCCTGGTCGGGGTCGAAGCGCTTCACGGCCTTCATCAGACCGACGTTACCTTCCTGAATAAGGTCGCCGTGAGGCAGCCCGTAACCCAGGTACTGGCGGGAAATAGAGACGACGAGGCGCAGGTGCGACAGGATCAGCGCGCCGGCCGCTTCGAGGTCATTCTGGTCGCGCAACTTGCGCGCGAATCCTTGCTCTTCTTCGAGCGTGAGCAGCGGGAGCCGGTTGGCCGCCGAAATATAGGCATCCAGATTGCCCAGCGGAGGGACCATCGACCAAGGATTGGCGACGGCCAGCTGGGAGGCTGCAGAGGCTCCAGACAGTGTTGTCATCAGGGAAACTCCTTCGTGTGAGTCATATTAGCACTCGGTTGGAGCGAGTGCTAAGGCAAGGGTTCCCCCTAGTTTCTATCGCTCCGATAGCTCCAGGCTGTCGGGCGTGGCGCCGATTGCGGGCAGGTGTCGACGGTCACCGCGTCAGAGGTTTTGCACGGGCTCGCAACATAAATCTCTTTTGGATCAACGGTTCATCGAGTCTTTCCATCACGAGATGCTCCGGCGCGAGCATCGGCAGTGGCGCCGACCGCAGGCAGGTGTCGACGCGATAGCTTGCCAGTTCCCTCTCGCGGGCGGCCCTCCGGCGGGCATTCCATGCATGCCGCGGCACATGGATGTCAACAATTGCTTTGAAAAAGTCAATGGATTGTCGACTACGTGCTTTGCGGTTTGCCACGCCTCCGGCACATTAACGCCCAACGAGAACGGAGCGAAAGATGGCCAGACTGGTCGTGATCACGAGTGACGGGCGTGTCAAACAGATCGAACTGGTATCCGCCACCACCCGGATCGGGCGCGACGATCGCAGCGACATCGTGATCAACGGGCCGATGGTCAGTCGCACGCATGCCATGGTGTGCCTGGAAGACGGCGTCTACCTGATCTGCGATCTCGACAGCAGCAACGGCACCTTCGTCAACGGCGCACGGGTACAGCGGCAGTCCCTGCAGCATCAGGACGTGATCCGGATCGGCGATTCCGAGCTGCGGTTTCTCGACTACGACGCGGCTTCGGTGCGCACGGTGCGCGCCACCGACTACCGGCTGCTCTGACCGTTCAGCCCAGCAGCGCCTGGGCAAATTCCCGAGCGTTGAACGTTTCGAGGTCTTCCAGCTTCTCGCCCACGCCGATGAAGTAGACCGGGATCGGGCGCTCGCGCGCGATCGCACACAGCACGCCGCCCTTGGCGGTTCCGTCGAGCTTGGTCACGATCAAGCCGGTGAGCCCCAGCGCCTCGTCGAAGGCCTTGACTTGCGAGAGGGCGTTTTGGCCGGTGTTGCCGTCGATCACGAGCAAGACCTCGTGCGGCGCCGTGGCGTCGGCCTTGCCGACCACGCGCTTGATCTTTTTCAGCTCGTCCATCAGGTGCAGCTGCGTGGGCAGGCGGCCGGCGGTATCGACCAGCACCACGTCCTTGCCGCGTGCCTTGCCGGCCTTGACCGCATCGAAACTCACGGCGGAGGGATCGCCCCCCTCGTTGCTCACGATCTCGACCGTGTTGCGGTCGGCCCAGACCAGCAGTTGCTCTCGCGCCGCGGCACGAAAGGTGTCCGCCGCCGCGAGCAGCACGGAGGCCCCTTCGTTGGCCAGATGCTTGGTCAGTTTGCCGATCGAGGTCGTCTTGCCTGCGCCGTTGACGCCGGCGACCATGATCACCGTCGGCGTGTACTGGCCGATCACCAATGACTTCTCGAGCGGCTTGAGCAGGTCCGTGATCGCATCGGCCAGCAGCACCTTCACCTGGCCGGAATTCGTCGCCATGGTGCGCTTCACGCGGCCCCGCAGATCGTCGAGCAGATGCTCCGTCGCCTTCACGCCGGTGTCGGCCATGAGCAGCGCCGATTCGAGCTCCTCGTAAAGCGCATCGTCGATCTGCGCGTTGACGAACGTGGCGGCGATGCTGGTGCCCGTCTTGCGCAGGCCGTTGCGCAGCTTGTCCATCCAGCCCTTGCGCTCGGGCGCGACCGGCACGGCGGGCGGCGCAGGTGGCGGGGGCGTGACGACGGCCGGGGCCGGCGGTGGCGCGGGGGGCAGGTTGCGAAGGAAGGCCGGCACCTCTTGCGCGGCAGGGGCAGCCGACGCGGCGGGCGGTGCAGCTTCCCCTGTTGCATCAAGCGCAAGGCTTGGCGGGGGTGCTGCAGGCGTCGCTGGGGGTGGGGGCTGAGGCGGTGGGGGCGGAGGCAGAGGCGGTGGAGGCGGCGGAGCCACGACCTCCGCCTCGGGCTTCAGGCCAAACCAGTTGGCAGCTGAAAACGCCGACCGCGCCGCGGGCGCTTCGACAGGCGATTCGGCGGGAGAGGGGGCGGCAGGCGCTACCGGCGCGTCGGCGGGCGGCTTTTTCTTGAAGAAACTGAACATCGGGGGGTTTTTACAATCCGACCCATTCTATGAAACACCCCTCGCCACGCCATGCTGCGTCCGGTGCGGTGCTGGCGATGGCGCTCACGGCGCTGTGGACAGTACCCGCACAGGCCCAAAACCCTTCACTCGCCGCTGTTCCGACCTCCGCCACCGCGCCTGCGGGCGAGGCACGTCCACAGCAGTTCACGCTCTCCAACGGCATGACGCTGATCGTCAAGCCCGATCGCCGCGCGCCGACCGCGGTGCAGATGGTGTGGGTGCGCGTGGGCTCGATGGACGAGGTCGATGGCACCTCCGGCGTCGCGCACGTGCTCGAGCACATGATGTTCAAGGGCACAAAGACGGTGAAACCGGGCGAGTTCTCGCGCACCGTAGCCTCGCTGGGCGGGCGCGAGAACGCCTTCACGACGCGCGACTACACCGGCTACTACGAGCAGATCCCCGAGGGCAAGCTCGAAGCGGTCATGAAGCTGGACGCCGACCGCTTTGCCAACAACCAGTGGGCCGACAACGAGTTCAAGAACGAAATCGCCGTCGTGAAGGAAGAGCGCCGCATGCGCACCGAGGAGCAGCCGCGCGCACTCCTCGGCGAGCTGCAGAACGCCGCCGTGTGGACCGCCTCCCCGTACCACCGCCCGGTGGTGGGCTGGATGAGCGATCTCGACGCGATGACCCCGGACGACGTGCGCGACTTCCATCGCCGCTGGTACGTCCCCGCCAACGCCGCTGTCGTGGTGGCCGGCGACGTCGACGTGGCACAGGTGCGCGCGCTGGCCGAGAAGTATTACGGCCGCATCCCGGCGCGGGCCGTGCCGGCGCGCAAGCCACGCACGGAACCCGAGCAGCGCGGCATTCGCCGTGTCGAATTCAAGGCGCCGGCGGAGCAGTCCTACGTGTCGCTCGCCTTCCGCGTGCCGCAGGTGCCCGACCTCGCGGCGGAAAGCGACGGCTGGGCGCTCGTGGTTTTGTCTGCGGTGCTCGACGGCTATGCCGGCTCGCGCCTCGACCGCGCGCTGACGCAGGGCCCCGACCGCGTGGCCGACGCGGCCGGCGCCTCGGTCGGCCTCATCAGCCGCGGCCCGCAGGTGTTCAGCCTCTCCGCCGTGCCCGCCGCGGGCAAGACCGCCGAGCAGGTGGAGGCCGCGTTGCGCGCGCAGGTGGCACGGGTCGCCAAGGACGGCGTCGGCGACGCCGAACTCGCGCGCGTCAAGACGCAATGGGTGGCGGGGCAGACCTTCGAACTCGATTCCGTGATGGCGCAGGCCCGCGAACTCGGAAGCAACTGGGTGCAGGGGCTGCCGCTCGACGCCAACGACCGAGTGATCGCGCGGCTGCAGGCGGTGACGGCTGCGCAGGTGCAAGCCGTCGCTGCCAGGTATTTCGGCGACGACCAGCTCACCGTGGCCACGCTGCGCCCATTGCCCCTGGACCCGAACCGGCGCCCTCGTGCGCCTGCCGCTCCGGCCGGCGAGCTGCGCTGAAAGAACCGAATCCATGTTCACACTCAAGAAGACCGCTGCACACGCAGCATTCGCGGGCGTAGTCGCCCTTTTCGGCCTGAGCGCTCAGGCTGCGATCCCGATCCAGCACTGGACGCTGGCCAACGGCGCCAGGGTTTACTTCGCACCGGTCAGCGCGCTGCCGATCGTCGATGTGCAGATCGACTTCGACGCCGGCAGCCGGCGCGATCCGGCACCGCAGGCAGGGCTTGCCAGCGTCACCGCGGGCATGGTCGAGAAGGGCGTGCGTGCGGTCGGCAGCGATCCGGCGCTCGACCAGAACGCGCTCGGCGAGGCCTGGGCCGATCTGGGCGCCGAATTCGGTGTCGGCGCGAGCGGCGAGCGCACGAGTTTTTCGCTGCGCACTTTGTCCGATGCCAAGGTGCTCGACAAGGCGGTGGCTCTGGCGGCACGTGAGATCGGCGAGCCTGCGTTCCCGGACGATGTCTGGCAGCGCGAGCGCCAGCGCATCGACGCCGCCATCAAGGAGGCGAACACGAAGCCCGGCACGATCGTCGGGCGCAACTTCGCGCAGTCCGTCTACGGCGCGCATCCGTACGGCCAGGAAACGACCGAAGCGACGCTCGCGCGCATCGACGTGGCCGCGATGCGCCAGCGCTACGAGCAACTCGTCGTGCCGTGCCGCGCGAAGCTCACCATCGTCGGAGCGGTCACGCGCGCGCAGGCCGACACCATCGCGAACACCTTGCTGGCACGCCTGCCGCAGACCGGGGTCGCGGGCAGCACATGCACCGCGTTGCCGGCGGTGCCCCCTGTGGCCTCGTTGACCGCGCCGAACGAACTGCGCATTCCGTTCGACTCGGCCCAGGCGCAGGTGCTGCTCGGCCAGCCGGGCTATCTGCGCAGCGACCCGGACCACTTCGCGCTCACCTTGGGCAACTACATCCTCGGCGGCGGCGGATTCGTTTCACGGTTGACGGAGCAAGTGCGCGAGAAGCGCGGTCTCACGTACAGCATCTACAGCGGGTTCTCGCCGGGCATGGAGGCCGGCGCGTTCCGCATCGCCTTCCAGACGCGGCCCGACCAGGCCGACGCGGCCATCAAGGTGTCGCGCGAGGTGCTGGCGAAGTTCGTGGCCGACGGGCCGACCGAGGCCGAACTCAAGGCCGCCAAGGACAACCTGATCGGCGGCTTCCCCCTCCTGCTCGACAGCAACAGGAAGCTGCTCGGCAACATTTCCAACATTGCCTGGAACGACCTGCCGCTGGACTACCTCGACACCTGGCAGCAGCGCATGGGTGCGGTCACGGCGGCGCAGATCAAGGCAGCTTTCGCGAGCAAGCTGCAGCCCGAGCGCATGGTCACGGTTATCGTCGGCGCCAAGCCATGAAAAAACCAGCCTCAAAAACAACCGCGCGTCCTGCGAACCCGACCGGCCGCGCCGACAAGCGCCCGCATGAAGTCCGCATCATCGGCGGCCAGTGGAAGCGCACACGCCTGGCCGTCGCCGATCGACCCGGGCTGCGGCCCACGCCCGACCGTGTGCGAGAGACCTTGTTCAACTGGCTTGCCAGCCTCGCAGGCGTGTCGGGCGGCGAACTGCCGGGGTGGCATTGCATCGACGCGTTCTCGGGCACCGGCGCGCTGGGGCTCGAAGCCGCCTCGCGCGGCGCCGCAAGCGTGGTGCTGTGCGAGCAGGATCCGCCGCTGGTCGAACAGTTGCACAAGCTCAAGGCCAAGCTCAGCGCCGACGCGGTGCGCGTCGAGCGTGGCAATGGCGTGACCGTGCTGGAGCGCGCACCGGCCGGCACGCTGCAGGCGGTGTTCCTCGATCCGCCGTTCGAGAACGAGGCGCTCTATGTCCCTTCGTTGCGTGCGGCTTCGCGCGCCATCGACGACACCGGCGCGGTGTACCTCGAAGCGCCGCGTGCCTGGAGCGACGACGAACTCGCGCCGCTGGGCCTGCACGTGTACCGACACATGAAGGCCGGCGCGGTCCATGCGCACCTGCTGCGGAAGGGCCCCGCGCCCGCTGCATAATCCGCCGGCAAAGCCGCCCCGGCTGCACAAGGAGCAAGACACCATGTCCAGCAACGTGATCGCGGTTTACCCCGGCACATTCGATCCCATCACGCTCGGCCACGAAGACGTGGTGCGCCGCGCGACCCAGCTGTTTTCGACGGTCATCGTCGCGGTCGCGGCAGGCCACCACAAGAAGGCGCTGTTCTCGCTCGAAGAGCGCATGGACATGGCGCGTGAAGCGGTGCAGCCCTACAGCGACCAGGTCACCGTCGAGAGCTTTTCCGGCCTGCTGCGCGACTTCGTCGTCTCGCGCGGCGGCAAGGCCATGGTGCGCGGCTTGCGCGCCGTGACGGACTTCGACTACGAGTTCCAGCTCGCGGGCATGAACCGCTCGCTGATGCCCGACGTCGAGACCGTGTTCCTCACGCCCAGCGACAAATACCAGTTCATTTCCAGCACCTTCGTGCGCGAGATCGCCACCCTCGGCGGCGAGGTCGACAAGTTCGTGTCGCCCAGCGTGCAGGACAAGCTGATGGCCAAGGTGCGCAGCCTGAACAAGGCTTGAGTCCGGTGAGCGCAGAGCCGCCCCGTCTGCACGCGCTCGGCGACGCGGCGCTGCTCTGCGAACTGCCTGCACCGGCCACGCTGGCACAGCAGCAGAAGATCTGGGCACTCGCCAGCGAAGCGCTGCGCTGGCGCGGTGTGCACGAAGTGCTGCCCGGCATGAACAACCTCACCTTGCTCTTCGATCCGACGCAGGCCGAGGCCGCCGAGCTCGAGATGCAGGTGCTCTCGGCCTGGCCGCAGCTCGCGGGCGCCACGATCGAAGGGCGACAGATCGACATTCCGGTGCGTTACGGCGGCGACGACGGCCCCGACCTCGAAGACGTCGCGGCGCACACGGGCCTCACGCCTGCCGAAGTGGTCCGCCGCCACAGCGCGGGCGAGTACGTCGTCTACTTCCTTGGCTTCCTGCCCGGATTCGCCTTCATGGGTGGACTGCCACCCGAACTCGCGACGCCGCGCCGCGCCGAACCGCGCGTGGCGGTGCCCGCGCGCTCGGTCGGCATCGGCGGCGAGCAGACCGGCATCTACCCGCTCGTTTCGCCGGGCGGTTGGCAACTCATCGGACGCACGCCGCTCGAATTGTTCGACCCGAAGAAGGAGCCGCCGACCTTGCTCCAGCCCGGCGACCGCGTGCGCTTCGTCGCCGAAAGCATCACGACATGACGCTCGTGGTCGTGCGACCCGGCATGCTGTCCTCGGTGCAGGACCTCGGGCGTCATGGACATCGCCAGCTCGGCATCTGCCCGGGCGGCGCGCTGGACGCGCTGGCGCTCACGCTCGGCAACCGCCTCGTGGGCAACGAGGACGGGGCAGCGGGGCTCGAACTCACGATGGGCAACTGCGAGTTCCGCTTCGAGGCCGAGACGCGCATCGCGCTCACCGGCGACGACTTCGGCGCGACGCTCGACGGCATCGCGCTGCACCCGTGCTGGAGCGTGCCGGTCGCCGCCGGGCAAACGCTGAGACTGGCCGGCGCCAACGCCCTCGGCACCAAGCGCGGCCTGCGCAGCTGGCTGGCCGTGGCGGGGGGAGTCGACGTGCCGCCGATGCTCGGCTCGCGCAGCACAGACCTGAAGGCGGGCTTCGGAGGCTTCGCCGGCCGTGCGTTGAAAAAGGGAGACAAGCTCCCGCTGGGCACGTCGTCGCTCGACGCGCAACAGCGTGCGCGCCGCGCCTTCGGCCTGCGCGCGCCGGACTGGTCCATCCGCGATCACATCGCCGACATCGGCCAAGCCATTGCGCTGCGCGTGATGCCGGGGCCGGAATTCGAACAGTTCACCGCGGCGGCGCGCGAGCAGCTATGGGACGCGCTGTGGCGCGTCACGCCGCAGAGCAACCGCATGGGCAGCCGGCTCGAAGGGCCGGAACTCAAGCGCAGGCGCGCCGTCGACATGCTCTCCGCGGGCGTCATCCCCGGCACGATCCAGGTGCCACCGTCGGGCCAGCCGATCATCCTCATGGGCGACGCGCAGACCACGGGCGGCTACCCGCGCATCGGCGTGGTGATCCGCGCCGACCTGTGGAAGCTGGCGCAAGCACCGCTCAACGGGCATCTGCAGCTGGTGCAGGTCGATGCGACGACCGCGCTCGCGGCATGGGACGCGCAGCAGCTCTATCTGCGCCAGGTGACGCAAGGCCTTGCGTCGGCAGGCTGGCCGGTGTCGTCGCAAAATCGTCGCGAAGGAGAGACCCCCGATGCAGATTGACTTGAATGCGGACCTGGGCGAAGGCGCCGGCAGCGACGAGGCGCTGCTTGCGCTCGTGAGCTCGGCCAACATTGCGTGCGGCTGGCATGCCGGCGATGCGAAGACGATGCAGCAGTGCGTGCGCTGGGCCATGGCCAATGGCGTGGCGATCGGTGCGCACCCGAGCTTTCCCGATCGCGAGAACTTCGGGCGCAGCACGATGCACCTGCCGCCCGACGAAATCGTGGCGGGCGTGCTCTACCAGATCGGCGCGCTCGCCGCGATCGTCAAGGCCGAAGGCGGCACGCTCGTGCACGTGAAGCCGCATGGCCAGCTCTACAACCAGGCCGTGAAAGAGCCCGAGCTGGCCGCCGCGATCTGCGAGGCGGTCCGCCGCTTCGATCCGTCGCTCAAGTTCTTCGGCCTTGCCGGCAGCGGAATGATCGATGCTGCGCGAAAGGCCGGCCTCACGCCCGTCGAGGAAGTTTTTGCCGACCGCGGTTACCAGCCCGACGGCAGCCTCGTGCCGCGCAGTCAGCCCGGCGCGCTCATCGATGACGAGGCAGAGTCCATCGCGCAGACGCTCTCGCTGGTGCGCGACCATCGCGTCACCGCCATCGACGGCAGCACCGTGGCGGTCAATGCGCAGACCGTGTGCCTGCATGGCGACGGCGCCCATGCCCTCGCTTTCGCGCGCCGCATTCGCGAGCGGCTGCAGCAGGAAGGCATCGAGGTCCACGCATGACGAAGTCGGCTTCGCCGGCGCGCGTGCTCCTCACCGGCTTCGAGCCGTTTGGCGGCGAGCGCATCAATCCCTCGTGGGAAGCGGTGCGCGCGCTCGACGGATGGCAGGGCGGGCCGGCGATCGTGCACGCGCGGCAGATGCCGTGCGTGTTCGGCGCGGCGATCGACACGCTCGCGTCGGCGATCGCCGACATCCAGCCGCAACTCGTGCTGTGCGTCGGCCAGGCGGGCGGGCGCAGCGAGGTCTCGGTCGAGCGGGTGGCGATCAACCTCGACGACGGCCGCATCGCCGACAACGCGGGCCATCAGCCGATCGACCTCCCCGTGGTGGCGGGCGGGCCGGCGGGGTATTTCTCGAGCCTGCCGATCAAGGCGATGGTGCGTGACCTGCGCGCGGCCGGCGTCCCGGCTTCGGTATCCAACACCGCCGGCACCTTCGTCTGCAATCACATCTTCTACGGCCTGATGCACCTGCTCACGGCGCAGCCCGGAGTGCGCGGCGGCTTCATCCACATCCCCTATCTCCCGGTGCAGGCCGCGCAATTTCCGGGCGCCCCGAGCATGGCGCTGGAGACGCTGATCGACGCGTTGCGCATTGCGGTGGTCACCGCATCGACCGTGCGCGAAGACGTTCGCGAGACCGGCGGACAGCTGCACTGAGCACGCTGATGTGCCGTCAAGCCGGCAGGAATCTCGCAAGCCACGCGTTCAGTACGGCGTTCACGACATCCGGCTTCTCCATGGTCAGCATGTGACCGCATTGCGGCACCCATACGAGCTCTGCGTGCGGCACGAGCGAGGCGATCTCGCGCGAACACGCTGGCGGTGTCAGCCGGTCGGTGTCGCCGCAGATGACCAGTACCGGGCAGCGCAAGGCGGGCAGGTGCGCGCGGGCGTCGGGACGGTGCATCACCGCGCGGTTCTGGCGGATAAGTTGCACCGCGCCGGCGCCGAGCACGATGTCGAGGTAACGATCGACCAGTGACAGGTCGGCGGCCTGCGCAGGATGAAAGGCGAAGGCGACGTTCGGCTCGATCACGTCCCGCACGTCGCCTCTCTCGAACAGCTCGATCGCAGCGCGGCGCAGTTCGAAGGTGTCTGGCTGCTCCGGTTGCGCGGTGGTGCCCAGCAAGACCAGACCCGCGATGCGTTCGGGCGCCTGCCGCGCGGCTTCCATCGCGACCATGCCGCCCATGGATGCGCCGCAGAGGATCAGCAGCCCTTCGTTTTCGCGCAGCAAGGCGGACGCCATCGACTCGATGGTGCCGCAGCGCGTCTGCGTGAGGCTGACGTGCGCGTCGAGCACCTTGGGGAGCGCGGGGATCTGGGCTTGCCAGAGGCGCTCGTCGCAAGCGAGGCCGGGAATCAACACGAGGCGGGGAACGGGGGACATGCCGCAATTCTGCCGCTGCGTCGACAATAGATGCGCCCATGTCCTCACTCCACGCTCCTCCCGCCACCGAACTCATCCTCATCCGCCACGGCGAAACCGACTGGAACCGCGAACTGCGGTTTCAGGGGCACATCGACGTGCCGCTCAACGACATGGGCCACGAGCAGGCCCGGCGTCTCGGACTCCGGCTGGCAAGAGAAACCGTGCAGCACCTGGTCAGCAGCGACCTCATGCGCGCGCAGCAGACCGCGGCACCGGCGGCCCAGCAACTCGGCCTGCAGGTCGTCACCACCGTCACCTTGCGCGAGCAGCATTTCGGCGTGGTCGAAGGGCTCCGTGCCGACGAGATCCAGGTGCAGCATCCGCGCGCCTGGGAAGCGTGGCTCGAGTTCCGCGAAGAACATGCGATGCCCGAAGGCGAATCTGCGCGAGAGTTCCACGCGCGCATCGTTGCCGCGCTCGGCGCCATCGCCACGGCGCACGCCGGTGAGCGCGTGCTGGTGGTCACGCACGGCGGCGTGCTCGACATGGTGTGGCGCACGGCGCACAGCCTGAGCCTGAGCGGCCCGCGCCGCAGCGAGATTCCGAATGCCGGGTTCAACCGCATCCGCATCGCCGATGCCGCAGCGCCTTCGCAGATCGACATCATCGACTGGGCCGACACGCGTCATCTCGACGATCTGCCCGCCCAGCCGACCTACGACCAGACCCGGCACGTGCCCCGAAAGAGCTGAGGACGGTCAGCCGCGCGAGGCGGCGACCGCGTCGCGCAACGCTTCGCGCGCCACGTCCGGCAGCTCCATCGGCAGGAAGTGGGTGGTGCCTGGCACCGTCGTGACCTGCACATGCGGCGCCCATGGCGACGTCGTGGCGCCTTCGTCCCAGCGGCAGGTGGATGCATGCTCCGCGCGCAGGATGTGGATGTCGGCCAGCGCCTGCGTCAGCGCTTGCGACGGGCTGTGCAGGTACGAACTGGAGAAGTTCGCGGCTTCCCATGCGGGTGCGCAACTCAGCGTCATGCCGCCCGATGCGAGCGGCACCAGACCGTCGGTCAGGTAGTCGGCGATCACGGCGTCTGGCCAGGTCTTGAAAGCGCCCCGACCGCGATAGTTTTCGAGCGCGGCCTCGCGGCTCGCGAACAACGCGTTGCGCCGCAATGCGCCACGCACCAGCGGCGAGTCGGCGATCGACAGGGGCGTGGCTTCCGGCAAAGAGGGTTTGAGCACGGGATCGAACAGCACCATCGACGGCGCGCGACTGAGGCCGGCCAGCCGGGGCGCCGCCAGCAGCGTGGCCGTGCCGCCCATCGAATGACCGGCCAGCACGCGCGGCGCAGCGCCGAGTGCTTCGACCAGCGCGACGATGTCGTCGGCGTAACGCAGCCACGAATGGTCTGCCGCCTGCGTGTCGAGGCGGCTGAGTCCGTGACCGCGCTGGTCGACGGCCATCACATGCAGTCCTTCGCGGCCGAGCGGCGCGAGCAACTGCCGGTAGGTCATGGCGTTGAACCCGTTCGCGTGCAGGAAGACGATGTCGACCGGACGATCGGCCGGCCCGAACGCGATCGTGGCGACTTCGCCGTGGCCAGCGCGGCTTTGAAGCGGGATCAGCCGACGGCGCGGCGAATCCGTTGCAGTAGGAGGAAGCATGGGGTCAGTGTCGCATCACCGCCTCGAGCCCGAGGCTTGCGTAGACCGCAGCGGTCTGCCGGCGAAGCCGCAGTGACTCGGGCTGACCGTTGAGCTGCTGCTGAAGGATGCCTTGTGCACCGGTCAGCGTGGTTTCCGTGCCGCTGCGGATCAGTGCGTCCAGGTAGACCTGTTCGAAGAGATCGCGCTGCGCGTGGCTGCCACCGATCTCGATCAGTCGCGGCAGCGCCAGCCCGAGATGCGCGACCGCCTCGCGATGGTTGCCGTCGGCATGCGCCAGAAGGCCGTGCGCCGCGGGCACGCACACGCGCTCCCACGCGGCGCGCGTCGAGGCAGGCGCCCGGGGTGCGAAGGCTTCGATGCTGCGCAGCAGCTGCGCCGCCTCGGGACGACCGCCGCGCGCGAGTCCGTAGAGGTATTGCAGATCGAGAAAGGGCAGCACATGGTCGTCGATCCGCTGCGCAAGATGGGGCGCCACGTCGGTCCAGCGATCGCCCACGTCGATGCCTGCGAGTTCGAGCCGCGCGAGCAGCGAAACCGCGCCGATCTGGTCTTGCGAATAGTCTTTCGCCACGCCCCAGACTTGATCGTCGTACACCCCCAGGGCTTCGTCGTCGCGGCCCAGGTCGATAAGGAACAGCGCGACGTGCCACCAGTTGTGCGTGACCATGAACGAGTTGAGGCCGGTCCAGGTGTCGCTCACGCCCTGCATGAACGCGAGACCCTCGGTGAGGCGGCCTTCGGTCAGCATCACGTGGCCGAGGGCGTGATGCGCCCAGGGCTCTTTGCGGCACATCGCAATGGCTTGGCGCGCACTGCGCTCTGCATCGCGCATCAGGTGGCACTGCTCGTAGCCGAAGGCCGCCATGCCGTGCATATAAGGCACATCGCCGGCTGCAGGCAGCGCCGTCAAGGCAAGCTTGAGCATGCCGGGGCAGTCGCCGGTGTTGAAGCAGTGGTACTGGCCGAGCTTGAGCGAGGCGAGGTCGCGCGGGTGTTCGCTCGCCTGCTCCGTGTGCAGCGCGATGGCCCCGGAGATGTCGCCGGCGGCCCAGGCGTCGATCGCGGCGATGAAGCGCCGCTCGCGTGGCGTGGCGCGCGCAGCGCTGGCTTTGGCGCGATCGATGTAGGGCCGTGCGTTCGGCACCGCATCGCGCGATTCGGCAAAGAGGTGCAGGGCGGCCGCGTATGCCTGCACGATGGGGCTCATGTCGCTGTCGGCGACGGTGAGGAGATTCGCTCCGCGTGTTTCGGTGGAGATGAACCCCATCACGAAGTCGTCGACGAGCGCGGCGCTCGCCGCGTCTTCGACGCTGATGGGATTGCCCAGGCTGTCGGAGTGCATCCGGCCATTCTGCCGCGGCACGGAGCGCTCCTGCCGTCAGACGCCGGCTTGCGGGATAAACGTTGAAAGCGGCGCCGATCGACCGGGTTGAATAACCCGGCGCGCGCGGCGCCTGACCGCTCAGCGTTGCGTGATGGCAGTGGCCAGTGCGAACACCGAGTTCGGCCCGCGCGGCAGCAAGGGCTTGGCGCGCTGGATGCTCGGCATGGGTTTCGCGGCACGCGCGTCTTCGACCTTCACGCCGCGGGCGAGCTGCTCCATCACCAGGGTTTGCAGGTTGACCGAATCGAGGTAGTCGACCATCTGCTGCCCCAGCGAGGCCCAGAGGTCGGGTGTGGTGATCCGGCTCGTGTTGCTTGCCTGCCCAGCGTCCTGCTCGCCGACCGGGTCATCGACCGCAAAAATGATGTCGGCCACGGTGATCTTGGACGCGCTGCGGCCGAGCGAATAGCCGCCACCCGGCCCGCGGGTCGACTTGACGAGTTCGTGCTGTCGCAGCCGAGTGAACAGCTGCTCGAGGTAGGAGAGGGAAACTTCCTGGCGCACGCTGATGGTGCCGAGGTTGACCGGTTTGTCCCTGCTGTGCAGGGCCACATCGATCATCGCGGCAACGGCGAAACGGCCTTTGGTGGTGAGACGCATGACGTTCTTCCTCTGAAGTTAAGCCCTGAATGTAGGCGGCATCACACTTCAGAAAAAGTCGTTTTTTATGTGTCAACCCTTCGGTTTTTCCCGAGATTCGCGCGGGAAATCCCTAAGCCGCCCATCAACCGGCCGGCAACCTAACCCCAACTCAACGCGGAGAGGTCGTTGCAGAAGATCGGCATCTGCGTCCACAGGCCCTTGACGCCTTTCTTGGCGACCGTCGGAAACTGGGGCTGGTACAGGAAGCCGTTGGCCGCATCGGTGGCGAGCAGCTTTTGTGCGTCGCCGAGCAGCTTGTTGCGCTCGGTGGCGTTTGCCGTGGTCTTGATCTTGTCGTAGACAGCATTGAACGCCTTCGAATCGTAGCCCCAGTAATAGTCCGACTTGGCATAGTTGCCCAGGTCGAAGGGTTCGACATGCGACACGATCGACAGGTCGTAGTTGTGCGGCCCGCCGTAGGTGTTGCTCAGCCACTGCGCCCACTCGACGTTCTGCACCTTGACCACGATGCCGATCTTGGCGAGTTCGGCCACGATCACTTCGCCGCCTTGGCGCGCGTAGGGCGGCGGGGGCAGGGTCATCGTGAGTTCCAGCGGCGTCTTCACACCGGCTTCGGCCAGCAGCTTCTTCGCCTTCTCGACGTCGTAGGGGTTGATGCCCGTCGTGTCGACGAAGCCTGCCGCGCCCGGCACATAGTGGCTGCCGATCGGCACGCCGAAGCCGTCAGCCGCGCCTTCGATCACCGACTTGCGGTCGATGGCCGCGAGGATCGCGCGACGCACGCGCACGTCGTCGAGCGGCTTCTTGCGGCTGTTGATCGCGAGGATGGTCTTGGCGCGCGAACCGCCCAGAATCACCTGAAACTGCGGGTTGGCCTTGAACTGGGGCACCACGCGCGTGCCGATGCGCGGGAATGCATCGACGTCGCCGGCCAGCAAAGCGGCGGCCTGTGCCGCGGTGTCGGAGATGAACCGGAAGGTGACCTTCTTGATCTTCGCTTCGGCGGGTGCACGAAAGCCGTCCCATTTGCTCACGACCAGCGATGAACCCTTGGCCCAACTGTCGAGCTTGTAGGGGCCCGTGCCGACTGGCTTGTTCGCGTTGGTGTCGGCGCTCTTGGGTTCCACCAGCACGGCGGTGGCCTGGCCCAGCACGAAGGGCAGGTCGGGATCGATCTCCTTGTTGATCACGACCACCGTGTACTCGTCGATCACCTGCGTGCTCAGGTTGGCGAAGACGCGCTTGTCCTTGTTGGTGCTCTTCTCGCCGCCGGCACGGTCGAAGCTGAACTTCACGGTCTGCGCATTGAACGGTTCACCGTTCTGGAACTTGACGCCGCGGCGCAGCTTGAAGGTGTAGGTCTTCAAGTCGGGCGAGACTTCCCAGCTCTCTGCAAGGAGCGGCGACACCTTGCCGTCTGCACTGATCTTCGTGAGCGTTTCGAGGATGTTGTATTGCACGATCTCGGCGATCGCGGCGGCGGCGTTCGCGGTCGGGTCGAGGCCCGGCGGCTCGAGCGTCATGCCGATCACCATCGCGTCCTTGCGGTTCTGCGCGAGCGCGAATTGCGGCAGGCCGGCGGCGAGTGCGGCGGAGGTCAGAACGGTGCGGCGATTCAACATGGTCAAGGGCTCCAGGACAGATAGAAAGACAACGTTACATCAACTGACTGCGAGCGGCCTTGGCGGCGGCTCGGCGCGCGGCACCGCCGACAGCAGCGCTTGCGTGTAGGGATGTTCGGCATGCGTGAACAGGCGCTGTGGCGTGCCGCGCTCGACGATCACGCCGCGATGCAGGACGCACACCTCGTCGCACAGGTGGTTGACCACCGCGAGGTCGTGGCTGATGAGCAGGTAGCTCACGCCGAAGAGCTGCTGCAGATCGTTCATGAGGTTGAGCACCTGCGCCTGCACCGAGACGTCGAGCGCGCTCACCGGCTCGTCGGCGACGATCAGCTTCGGTCGCGTGATGAGCGCCCGCGCGATCGCGATGCGCTGGCGCTGGCCGCCGGAAAACTCGTGCGGGTACTTGTCCATGTCGCTGGTCCGCAGACCGACGGCGGCAAGCGATTCGCCCGCGCGCTCGCGCTGTTCGGCGCGGCTGGATTCGGCCAGTGCCTCCAGCGGCTCCGCGACGATGCGCGCCACCGTTTGCCGTGGGTCGAGCGAGCCGTACGGATCCTGGAAAACCATCTGGACATCGCGCCGGGCCGCACGCAGTTCGGGGCGCGACAGCGTGTGCAGGTCGTGCCCCAGCAGTTTCACGCTGCCCGACGTGGGCTGGTCGAGTGCCATCACGAGCCGCGCGATGGTCGACTTGCCCGACCCCGACTCGCCGACGATGCCCAGGCTGCGACCCTGTTGCACGTGGAAGCTCACGCCGTTGAGCGCCTGGACGACGGCGGGCGGTGAAAAGAGCTTCTCGCGCGGCAGTGCGTAGTGGCGCACGAGATCGGTCACTTCCAGCAGGGGTGCGGTCATGCGACGACTCCATGGGCCCGTACTTCGTCCAGCCGGATGCAGCGCACCTCATGGTCGTGCGGCAGGGCGGTCGGCGGCGGCTTCGTGGTGCGGCACGCATCCACGGTCCAGTTGCAGCGGCCGGCGAAGGGGCAACCGGGTGGCAGGTCGACCAGTTCCGGCACGCTGCCCTGGATGGTCGCGAGCCGCACGCCGCGCGGTGCGCCGAGGGCAGGGCGTGCCGCGAAGAGACCTTGCGTGTAGGGATGCGCGCGCTCGGCGAAGACCGTGGCGGTCGGGCCGCTTTCGACCACGCTGCCGCCGTACATCACCATCATCTTCGAGACGCTCTGCGCGATGACGCCGAGGTCGTGCGAGATCAGGATCAAGGCCATGCCGCGCTCGGCCACCAGGCTCTGGATCAGGTCGAGGATCTGCTTCTGGATCGTCACGTCGAGCGCAGTCGTGGGCTCGTCGGCGATCAGCAGATCGGGCCCGCAGGCCAGCGCCATCGCGATGCCGATGCGCTGCCGTTGGCCGCCCGAGAACTGGTGCGGGTAGGCGTCGAGGCGCGATGCCGCGTCCGGGATGCCCACGCGATCGAGCAGCGCCAGCACCTCCTTGCGCGCTTCGGCTCCCGACAAGCCGCGGTGTAGCCGCAGCGGTTCGCCGACCTGCCGCGCGATGGTCTGCACCGGGTTGAGCGCCGTCATCGGCTCCTGGAAGATCATCCCGATGCGGTTGCCGCGAATGGCGCACAACGCACGCTCGTCGAGTTGCGTGAGGTCGGTGCCGTCGAAGCGGATGCTGCCACTGACTTTCGCGCTGGCCGGGAGCAGGCCCATGAGCGAAAGCACGGTGATCGACTTGCCACAACCGGACTCGCCGACGATGCCCATCGTCTCGCCGCGCTCGAGCGAGAAGCCGATGCCGCGCACCGCTTCGGCCGGGCCGCGCTGGGTCTGCAAGTGCACATGCAGGTCGTTGACTTCGAGCAATGCCATCAGCGCGCCCTCGCCAGGCGGGGGTCGAGCAGATCGCGCAATCCGTCCCCCAGAAGATTGAGACCGAGCACCGCCAGCGCGATGGCCATGCCGGGCCACACGGCCAGCAGCGGCGACTGGAACATCAGCGTCTGCGCTTCGCTCAGCATGCGGCCCCACGACGGCTGCGGCGGTTGCGTGCCGAGGCCGAGGTACGACAGGGCTGCCTCTGCCAGGATCGCGATCGCGAAGCGGATCGTGATCTGCACGATCAGCACGGCCGAGATGTTCGGCAGCACGTGTTGCATCGTGATCGCGAAGCCGCCCTTGCCGCAGGCGCGCGCCGCCGCCACGTATTCGCGTGACCAGATCGCGTTGGCCGAGGCACGCGTGATGCGCGCGAAGGTCGGGATGTTGTAGATGCCGATCGCGACGATGGCGTTGACGATGCCGGCACCGAACACCGCCGTCATCATGATGGCCGAGAGGATCGCCGGGAACGCGAGCGAGAAGTCGGCGAACCGCATGATCACTTCTTCGACCCATCCGCGCTTGGCGGCCGCCAGCAGGCCCAGTGCGGTGCCGACCGTGAGGCCGATGCCCACGGCGATGACGCCTACGAGGATCGATGCGCGCGCACCGACCAACAGCAGGGAAACCACATCGCGACCGTAGCTGTCGGTGCCGAGCCAGTGCGCGGCCGACGGCGGCTTGAGCTTGTTGGGCAGGTCCATGCCGTAGGGCGGCCACGGCGTCCACGCGAGCGAGACGAGCGCGGCCAGCAGCAGCAGCACCGTGAGCACGGCGCCGATCACGAAGCTGCGATGGTGCAGGGCTCGTCGCCAGAAACCCGGCACGGTGAGCACTGCAACGCTCGGGGTGACGACGGCGTTCATATGTCGCTCGCCTTGATGCGCGGATCGATCACCGCATAGAGCACGTCGACGATGAAGTTCACGATCACCACCATGGCGGCCAGCAGCATCACGCAGTTGCGCACCACGACGAGGTCGCGGTTGCTGATGGCCTGGAAGATCAGCCTGCCGAGGCCGGGAAGATAGAAGACGTTTTCCACCACGATGGTGCCGGCCAGCAGTTCGGAGAACTGCATGCCCATGACGGTGACGACCGGGATCATCGCGTTGCGCAACACGTGGGTCCAGAGCACTGCGCGCTGGCTCACGCCCTTGGCGCGGGCCGTGCGCACGAAGTCTTCGCGCATCACCTCGAGCACCGCCGAGCGCGTGATGCGCGCCAGGATCGCGGCTTGCACCACCGCGAGCGACAGCGCCGGCAGCAGGAGCGATTTGAGCCCTTGCAAGACGCCTTCGCCCCAGCCATCGAAGCCGCCGGCCGAGAACCACTGCAACTGCACCGAGAACACGAGGATCAGGAGGATCGCAAACCAGAAGTTCGGGATCGCGACGCCGACCTGTGTCAGTCCCATGAGGCCGACATCACCCAGCTTGTTATGGCGCGCTGCGGCTGTTACGCCGACCAGCAATGCGATCACGGTCGTGAGGACCATCGCCATCAGCGCGAGCGGCACGGTGAGCGCGAGCCGTTCGAGGATGAGGTCGAGCACCGGCGAGCTGTATGCATAGCTGTCGCCCAGGTCGCCGGTGAGCATGCCGCCGATCCAGTGCCAGTAGCGTGTCCAGGCGGGTTGGTCCAGGCCGAGCTTGGTCGCGAGCGCGGCGACGGCGGACGGATCGGCATCGGGTCCCATGAGCAACTGCGCAGCATTGCCGGGCAGGATCTCGAGGACGAGAAACACGATGACGGAGGCGCCGATCAGGGTACCGATCAACGTGGCGAGGCGCTTGAAGAGAAACAGGCTCATGGGGCGGGGCGCAGCATAACCCGATCGACGCAATGACCATGCCTGCCGCGGATAATCGGCGCATGGCGCTCATGATCACCGACGAATGCATCAACTGCGATGTTTGCGAACCCGAGTGCCCGAACGACGCGATCTACATGGGCGAATCGATCTACGAGATCGATCCGCACAAGTGCACCGAGTGCGTGGGACATTTCGACGAACCGCAGTGCGTCCAGGTGTGCCCGGTCGCGTGCATCCCGACGAACCCCGCGCACGTCGAAGGGCGCGAGACGCTGTGGATGAAATTCGAGCGGCTCACGGCCGCCAAGGGCGCGTCAGCCGCCTGACTTTGCCGAGGCGCTCTTGAACGCCTTCGTCGACTTGCGCGGTTCGCGCTCCATCTTTCGAATGCGTGCCCGCTGCAGTCTTTCGGCCGATGCCAGCTTTCGTTCTGCCAGGTCTGCGCGCCTTGCGTCGGCTGCCGCCTTGCGGTCGCGCTCGGCCACGTCGCGATCGAGCTTGATGCGGTTGCGCTCGAGTTCATCGGCACGCTGCTCGATGCGGCGGACGGCCGAATCGGCGGCTCGGCGGTCTGCATCGCTGCGCGAGTCGGCGACATCGAGCGTCTTGCCGTCCTTGCACGGCTGATCGGTGTAGGTGTTGCCGCAACGCCAGGTCGAACGGGCGCTCTGGGCGGCTGCGGGCGCCGATGCGCCACTGGCTGCGAGCGCGAAGACGGCGATTGCCGCAATGGTCGTTTTCATTTTTTTCCTCTCCCTTTGTCGTGACAGTCGTCAGGCCGCGGTCGGTGGTCCGTCATCCCCCGGCTCGCGCCGGGGCGGCTTGGGCCGCGGCGGCTTGCTGGTGTGGATCAGCAGCGTGGCCTTCTCCATTTCTCCGGCCAGCAGTGCCGGCACCGCGTGCAACGTGCGAATGACCGCATCGTCGATCGCATCGCGCTGTTCCTTCAATGGCTTCTTCAGCACCCAGTTCACGACCTCGGACTTCACGCCCGGGTGGCCGATGCCCAATCGCAGCCGCCAGTAGTCGCCGGTGCCCAGTTGTGCGTGGATGTCGCGCAAACCGTTGTGGCCCGCGTGGCTGCCGCCGAACTTGAGCTTGGCCTGGCCTGGTACCACATCGAGTTCGTCGTGCACCACCAGGATTTCCTCGGGCGCGATCTTGAAGAAACGCGCCAGGGCCGCGACCGATTTGCCCGACAGGTTCATGAAGGTCTGCGGTTCGAGCAGCCATACAGGCTGCCCGTGCACCGTGGCACGTGCCGCGAAGCCGTGATAGCTGCGCTCGGGCGAGAGGTGCACCTTGAGGTCGCGCGCCAGGGCGTCGATCCACCAGAAGCCCGCGTTGTGGCGCGTGGCTTCGTATTCCGATCCGGGATTGCCCAGGCCGACAAACAACTTGATCATGGTCCGAATTATCCGTTGACGCAAAAGCAAACGGCCCGCACGAGGCGGGCCGTTTGTCTGCAAGCAGCAAGAAGCGATTTACTTCTTGGCTGGCGTCTTGGCAGCGGGGGTCTTGGCTGCCGGCGTCTTGGCGGCCGGTGCCTTGCCACCCTTGCCAGCTGGTGCGGCGGCTGCCTCGGCAGCCGCGGCGCCTTCTGCGGGCTCATCGACTTCCTCAGCCGCAGGCGGCACAGCCGATGCGAGCACCGGGCTGTTCTTGCCGTGGCTGACCCAACGCACGCCGCGCGGCAGCTTGATGTCCCTGAGCGTGACGGTGCCGTTCTTCTTGAGACCCGACAGGTCCACTTCGATGAACTCCGGCAGTTCAGCCGGCAGGCAGGTCACTTCCAGTTCGGTCAACACGTGGTTGACGAGGTTGTGCTCAAGCTTGACGGCGTCGGACTCTTCTTCACCCTTGAAGTGAAGCGGCACGCGCATGGTCATGCGGGTCTTGGCATCGACGCGCTGGAAGTCGATGTGCTGGACCAGCTGCTTGTACGGGTGGTATTGCACGTCGCGCAGCAGAACCTTGCTGACCGCGCCTGCGATATCCATTTCGAGGATCGACGCATGGAACGCTTCCTTCTTGAGGGCGTGCCAGAGGGCGTTGTGATCGAGTTCGATCAGTTGCGGCTGGCCTTCGCCACCGTAGACGATACCGGGCGTCTTGCCCGAAATGCGGAGACGGCGGCTCGCACCCGTACCCTGCTTGGCGCGCTCAAAAGCGACAAATTTCATGACTAACTCCTGTGAGAGCCCACCGCGACCAGTGCGACTCCGTTTCGTGAAGGGCTCACCCGCAGGGAACCCGCTTTTTGCTCAGATCAGAACAGGTTGTCCTGGTCCGAGAACAAACTCATCACCGACTCGCCCTTGGCAATGCGCTGGATCGTCTCGGCGATCAGCGGGGCCACGGAGAGCTGGCGAATCTTTCCGCAGGCCAGGGCCTCGTCGGAAAGGGGAATGGTGTTGGTGACCACGACTTCGTCGAGGGCCGAACCCTGCGTGATGCGCTCGATGGCAGGGCCCGAAAAAATCGGGTGCGTGCAGTAGGCGTAGACGCTTTTCGCGCCACGTTCCTTGAGCACTTCGGCGGCTTTCACCAGCGTGCCGGCCGTGTCGATCATGTCGTCCATGATCACGCAGTTGCGGCCGTCGATCTCGCCGATCACGTTCATCACTTCGCTCACGTTCGCCTTCGGGCGACGCTTGTCGATGATGGCCAGATCGGTATTGAGCTGCTTGGCCAGCGCACGCGCCCGGACCACGCCACCGACGTCGGGCGAGACCACGATCAGGTCGTCGTAGTTCTTGGCGCGCAGGTCACCCAGCAGCACCGGCGATGCGTAGATGTTGTCGACCGGAATGTCGAAGAAGCCCTGGATCTGGTCGGCGTGCAGGTCCATCGTGAGCACGCGCTCGACGCCGACGGTTTCCAGCAGGTTGGCCACGACCTTGGCCGAGATCGGCACCCGGCTCGAGCGCGGGCGGCGGTCCTGGCGGGCATAGCCGAAGTAGGGAATCACGGCGCTGATCCGCTCGGCCGAAGCACGCTTGAGCGCGTCGACCATGATCAGCAGTTCCATCAGGTTTTCGTTGGTCGGCGCGCAGGTCGACTGCACGACGAACACATCGCGGGCCCGAACGTTCTGGTTGATCTCGACCGTCACTTCGCCATCGGAAAAGCGACCGACACGCGCTGCGCCAAGCGTGGTACCGAGGTGTTGCGCGATTTCAGCAGCAAGGCCTGGATTGGCGTTACCGGTGAAAACCATGAAGTCAGGGTGGTGAGCCTGCATGTGCGTCTCGGCCGAATGCATCCGGCGATGCGAAATGGCCCGGATCGAGCCGTCTCAGGTCGTGGGACTTGCAGCCGAATGCTGCAAGTTCAAAATTTGGCAGGGGCGGAAGGATTCGAACCTTCGCATGCTGGAATCAAAATCCAGTGCCTTAACCAGCTTGGCGACGCCCCTACACGGGTCGACAACCGACTCTTGTGGAGCCAATCGCCTACCGAAAATCTTTCAAACTACCCAATCCACCAAAGGGTGGGCAGCCAGATTGCTGCACTTGCGAACCTGCCAATCCCCGGGGGGATCGCGTAATTCCACGTCGTGCGGCATTGCTGCAAAAACAGCACTCCCAGAGCCGGTCATCCTCGCTTCTAGACCTTGATCACCGAGCCATTCGATGGCATCGACAACCGCCGGGCAAAGCCTCTGTGCAACCGGCTGCAGGTCGTTGTGACCGAAGTTGAAGCTTCGTTGTCCGAAACTCTTCTGTTCAGCCGCGTCATCTGCAGCAAAGCCCGAGATTATAGCAGTCGCCGTGGCGCGTTCAAGATCTTCCGCTGCAAAAATTCGGCTCGTCTCCAGTCCGTCGTGTGGTTTGACCACGACGAAGCGTGCCGGCGCCATGGTGATCGGCGTGATTTCTTCGCCGATGCCCTCGACCCAGGCGTTGCGACCACGCAGGAAGAAGGGCACGTCGGCGCCGAGTGAGAGACCGATCTGCTCCAGCTTGGCGAGCGGCAGCTTCAGTCCCCAGAGGCGGTGCAGTGCCAGCAAGCAGGTTGCGGCGTCCGACGAGCCGCCTCCCATTCCCGCCTGTGCCGGGACATGTTTGGCGACGCCGATGTGTGCTCCCTGACCGGGCGCAGCATACGGCTGCAACGCGCGCGCCGCGCGCAGCGCCAGGTCTTCCGCAGGCAGAGGCGTGGTGAGGTCTTCCCGGCTCAGGTGTCCGTCGCTGCGCAGTTCGACATGCAGGGTGTCGCACCAGTCGATCAGCATGAAGGCGGATTGCAGCAGGTGATAGCCGTCGTCGCGGCGCCCCGTGATATGCAGGAAGAGATTGAGCTTGGCCGGCGCAGGAAGGTCGTAGAGGGCCTTCATGCGCGTTCGAAGGCGATGCGCAGATCGGCGGTCGGCGATGGCGCTTGGCGTCTTGCCTGCAGCCGCCCCTGTGCCCATTGGCCCAGTTCGGGTGTCCAGCCCGGTACGGGCTCGTCGCGCCCGGCCAACCAGCCGAAGAGGGCGCCCACCGGGATCGCCGCGCCAGTGGCAGCCTGGATCAGCGCATCGACGGACTCGAAGCGGCGCGTCTGACGCCCGTCGTTCAAGGTCGCCTCCCCGGGGGCCCAACGCAATGAGGCCAGCGTGCTGCCGATCGGCGTCGTGAGGATCAGCTCGCCGGCCTGCGCGGTACCGCGCAACTCGAACAGCGCGGCAAAGGTCTGAACCGGCTCGCTGTCGATGCGCAGCGACATCCGCCCGGTCCAGGCTTGCGGGTCGGTCGAGGTCGAACTGCTCGCCGGGCGCATCGGGGTCGCGCAACCAGTCATCGAGAGCACGACGGCGCCAGCGCCTCCCGCCAGGAAGCCTCTTCGCGATCGCACGAAGGCCTGCCCTTCGTTCACAACTTGACGCGCAGGCGCTTGAGCGTTTCCTGCAGGGTTTCGTTCTCGGCGTCGGCGAGCGCCGATTCGCGCCAGACGCGCAAGGCCCGCTCCTTGTCGCCGGCGGTCCAGAGGACTTCGCCGAAGTGTGCGCCGATTTCAGGATCGGGTCGCTTCTTGTAGGCCTCTTCCAGGATGCGCGTGGCTTCCGTGTTGTTGCCGAGGCGGAATTCCACCCAGCCCAGGCTGTCGGCGATGAAGGGGTCTTCAGGTGCCAGCTGCACGGCCTTCCGGATCAACGTCCGTGCTTCTTCGAGACGAATCTTCCGGTCTGCAAAGGAATATCCCAGGGCGTTGTAGGCGTTCTGGCTCTCAGGCTTCAGCACCATGAGACGGCGCAACAGGCGCTCCATCTCGTCCATCCTGTCGAGCTTCTCAGCGACCATGGCCTGGTCGTAAATGAGGTCACCGTTGTCCGGCTCCGCAGCGCTGGCTTTGGCGAGCATGTCGTACGCGACCTGGTACTGCTTCGCATCGCGCAGCAACTGCACTTCGGCCAGGAACTTCTGCTTCTTGTCTTCCGGCGTGCGTTCCGGAAGTCCCTGAATGATCTCGCGTGCCTGCGGCAGCTTGCCCTGGCGTACGAGCAGGCCGGCGCGACGCGTTTGCGCGGCCACGAGGTTTTCCGTGCTGTCGATGCGCGCCAGCCAGGCTTCGGCGCTGTTGAAGTCCTTGCGGCGTTCGGCAAGCTGGGCGAGCAGGAGGTAAGCCTGCGTCTGACCGCGCTTGCGTTCGTCCGCGTCACGCTGGCCTTGGGCCAGCTCGAGATAGCGCTTGAGTGATCGGTCGGCGGCAGCATCCTGGCGCGTCTGAACCTGCAGAACGCCAAGCAGCAGCCAAGGCTCTGCCAGCTCAGGCCGCGCGCTGGTGAGCGTGTTGAGCTGAGCGACGGCCTCGGGGTAACGACGGGCCTCGGCGAGCACCCGCGCATAACCCATGCGGACTTCGGGCGCCGCTTTCGGCGTCGCGAGGTAGCGCTTGACGATCGGCTCGGCAAGCGGCTGGTTCGGGTCGACCAACTCGAGCGCCAGAATGGCAGGACCTTCCGAGGCGGCATCCGCCTCCTGCCCCTTGAGCGCCGCCTCCATCGCGCCCGATGTGTCGCCGGCGATGAGCCGCAGCCGTCCGACGGCCGTCCAGGCGATGCCCGCCGTGTCGGGATTCTTGAGATCGTCGACCAGCGCCTGTTCAACCACCGACGCAGCCAGCTTCTTGTCGCTGGCGCGCGCGTAGTTGCGGGTGATGACGCCCATCAGGAAGGCACGTTCGGGCAACGGCGTGGCGGCCACTTCTGCGCGCAGAGGCTCGGCTGTCTCGGCGATCCGGTTGAGCGCAATGAGAATCTGAAGCTCGAAACGCCGCGCATCGCGCGATTCGGGAAGCGCCTGCTTCCAGGCGCGCGTGGCCGCCAGCGCGGCCTCGCCGGCGCGTGCCTGGAGCGCGATCTCGACCGCGCGCTGGAACACGCGTCCGTCGTTGGTTTTGCGCGCTGCGTCCAGCATGAGTGCGTACGCGTCTCCAGTTTCCCCGGCGCGTGCAGTGAGCTCGCCGACGAGCATTTCGTAGAAAAGAGGCGCGGTGAGCGCCGACTGCGCCTGAACTTCGCTGTCCTTGACTGCTGCGGGCGCGGCAGGCGCCGGCGAGCCGCGAGGTGCCGCGGGCTCGATGATCGGCGCAGGACTTGTCGGCGCCGCGGGGTCCGGTGCCCCCGGTTGTGCTTGCGCGACCACGGCCAAAAACAAGGGAAGCGCAGTCGCCGCAAGGCGGAATCGGCGTGGGGGGAAGGTCATCGAACCATAATAATCCAAGGCATTGACGCGACGGGCCTTGCGGGGCTTCGATGCCGCGCGTTGTCGTGTAGGTCGCTTGCTCCATCACCCATGCCTGAACTCCCGGAAGTAGAAGTCACCCGTCTCGGATTTGCCGATCGCATCGCCGGTGCGCAGATCGAGGCGGTTCGGGTCGGAAAACCGTTGCGATGGGCGCTCTCGATCGACCCGGAAGCCCTGGTGGGCCGGACTGTCGATGGCGTGCGGCGGCGCGGCAAGTACCTGCTCGTGGATCTGAACGAAGGCCTCCTGATGCTTCACCTCGGCATGTCGGGCAGCTTGCGTTTCACGCACGGGTTGCCGCTGCCCGGCTCGCACGACCACTTTGATCTGGTGACCGACCTGGGCACGTTGCGCCTGAACGATCCGCGTAGGTTCGGTGCTGTGGTTTACGCGCAGGACGAAGCGGCACCGGTCGCGCTCAAGCTGCTCGGTCGCCTGGGCATGGAACCACTGGGCGAGGCATTCGATTTCGAGGCCTTCCATGCGGGATTGCGGCGGCGGCAGGCGGCCGTCAAGCAAGTCTTGCTGGCCGGTGATGTCGTCGTCGGCATTGGAAACATCTACGCGTCGGAAGCACTGTTCATCGCGGGAATCCGCCCGACGGTGGCGGCGACGCGCATCAGCCGCCCCCGTGCGCTGCGATTGCATGCAGCGATTCGCGAGATCCTTGCCAGGGCCGTGCTGCGGGGTGGGAGTACATTGCGCGACTTCTCGAATGTCGACGGCCAAGCCGGCTATTTCCAGCTGGAAGCGATGGTCTATGCGCGCGCCGGCGAGCCCTGTCGTGTCTGCGGGACTGCCATCCGTCAGTTCAAGCAGGGCCAGCGGTCGACTTTCTTTTGCCCCGTCTGCCAAAAGTCATGAAAGACGTTCGGCGAATGGCACGGCGTACATCCCGATGCTATATTTTGTAAGCCCACTTACACATTCCCCTTGAGCCGCTCCTTCAATCAGCAATTCGACCAGCACGGCGCCTGGCGACGCAACTTCGCACACCGGCTCAAATGGCTGGCGGGCTGGCTCGCGGAAAATGACATCCTCGATCAGGCCGTGGCCGAACGGTTGCGCGAACTCGAGTCGCAGATGCGGACCAGCAAGGTCATGGTGGCGTTCGTCGCGGAGTTTTCCCGCGGCAAGTCGGAACTGATCAACGCGATCTTTTTTGCGGGCTACGGGCGCCGCATCATGCCGGCCAGCGCAGGTCGCACGACGATGTGCCCGACTGAACTCGGATACACCGCGGGCAAACCGCCCAGCCTGCGCTTGCTGCCGATCGAAACCAGGCTGGAGGAGCATTCCCTCGCACACTGGCGCAGCGAGCCCGCGCGCTGGACCGAGATTGCGATCGACGTCGACGATGCCGAGCAGTTGGCCACTGCAATGCACAAAGTCGCCGAAGTGCGCTGGGTGCCGATCGACGAGGCGCGCGCCCTGGGCTTCTGGAGCGACGATTCGCCGGACGACAATCCGGTGCGCGACGCTGGCGGACGGGTCGAAATCCCGCGTTGGCGGCATGCGGTACTGAACATGCCGCACCCCTTGCTGGAGCAGGGGCTCGTGATCCTCGACACCCCCGGACTCAACGCGATCGGTGCCGAACCCGAGCTGACAGTCAGCCTCATTCCGCAGGCCCATGCCGTGGTGTTCATCCTGGGCGCCGACACCGGCGTCACGCGATCCGACCTCGCGATCTGGCGCGAGCACCTGATCACGGAGGGGGATGCGGGGGAGACGCGCATCGTCGTGCTGAACAAGATCGACACTATGTGGGACACGCTCAGCACGCCCGCACAGATCGACGCGCAGATCGAGCGCCAGCGAACCGGCGCTGCCGAACTGCTGGGCGTACCGCTCGCACGGGTGCTGCCGGTATCCGCACAAAAAGGTCTGCAGGCCAAGATCCGCCGCGATCCGCCGCTGCTGCAGGCCAGCCGCCTGCCCGCGCTCGAAGCGGTGCTGGGCGAAGGCCTGCTCGGCAAGCGCGAGACGGTGCTCCGGCTGGCGGTCGACGCCAGCATCTCTGCGCTCAGGACGGAAGCCGCCCGCATTCTCACGGTGCGGCAGCGCGATCTCTCCGAGCAAGCGCTGGAGTTGCAAGGGTTGCGCGGCAAGAACGTCGCGGTGATTCGGCATATGCGCACCCGCATCGAACAGGAGCAGACCGAATTCGAGGGCAGCAACACCCGCATCCTGGCCCTGCGATCCGTGCAGGGCAAGTTGCTGCGCGAGGTGTACGCCGTGCTCGGCAGCACGGCGCTCAAGGCCGACATGGGTCACCTTGCGAGCGCGCTCAAGCGGCCCGGCATCAAGCTGAGTGTGCGCAAGGTGTATGGCGAGACATTCGACGCGCTGCGCAACAACCTCAAGGAAGTCCAGGCCACGACGTCCGAGATCCAGTCGATGTTGCATGCCACGTTCCGGCAGCTCAATGCCGAACACGGATTCACCCTGCAGGCGCCGGCCGAGCCAGACCTTACGGGATTCGAGCATCAGCTGTCGCAGATCGAGCGCAGCCATACGCAATACCTCGGCATGGGTAACCTTCTCAAGCTGGCGCAATCGGACTTTTGCGACAAGCTGGTGCGCGCCCTGGCGAGTCGGTTGCGGGTCGTCAATGAGGCGGCGATGACCGAGGTCGAGCGCTGGAGCAAGGGCGCCGGCGCGCAACTCGATGCGCAACTCAAGGAGCGGCGGCGCAATTTCGCCAAGCGCATCGAGGCGGTCGAGCGCATTCAACAGGCGGCCGGCAGCCTGGAAGAGCGATTGACCGAACTTGCCGTTCAGGAGGGTGGCGTGGCGGAACTGCAAAAACGCCTGCAGGAATTCACCGCGCTGCTCACCAGCAACGAAGCGCCGAGCCAGTTCTCGGTTCGCAGCGAGCTGAGTGCCGTCTGACAAAACGGCGTCGGTCGCACAGCGACTCGCGCCGGTTTTCTCGCAGCGCGTCGCGGCTTGGCAGTCGACCCACGGCCGCAGCTCCCTGCCTTGGCAGAACACATGCGATCCCTATCGCGTTTGGTTGTCGGAGGTCATGCTCCAGCAGACGCAGGTGTCGACAGTGCTGGGGTATTTCGACCGGTTTCTGCAACGCTTTCCGGATGTGGCGGTGCTCGCGAGTGCGAGTGAAGACGAGGTTTTCGCCTTGTGGAGCGGTCTGGGCTACTACAGCCGGGCCCGCAACATGCACCGGTGCGCGCAGGAAGTCATGGTCCGATTTGCCGGTGCGTTCCCGCGTACGGCGGTCGAGCTGGCGAGCCTGCCTGGCATCGGCCGATCGACTGCGTCGGCCATCGCGGCGTTCTGCTTCGGCGAGCGCGTCGCCATCCTCGACGGCAACGTCAAGCGCGTGCTGACGCGCGTGCTGGGCTTCGCAGACGACCTTTCGGCGGGTGCCAACGAGCGCCGGCTATGGGACCTGGCCACCGAGCTGCTCCCGCCCGGAGACCAGCCGCAAGTCATCGCGCGCTACACGCAGGGCCAGATGGATCTCGGCGCCACGGTCTGCACGCCGCGCAGACCCGATTGCCTGCTCTGCCCGGTGGATGATCTGTGTGTTGCGCGAGGAGAGGGCGCGCCGGAACGCTACCCCGTCAAGACACGCAAACTCAAGCGGACGTCCGAATCCCTGTGGATGTTGCAGGCGACCGATCGCCGCGGCCGCACATGGCTGGAGAAGCGCCCGGCGCGAGGCATCTGGGCCGGGCTCTACTGCCTTCCGGTGTTCGACAGTCTTGCCGCCCTCCTGGCGGCGCTGCCGCCCGACAGCGGTGACGCGCGTGAGGGTGCGCCTTTCGTCCATGTGCTCACGCACAAGGACCTGTACCTGCATCCGGTGATCTTCGAGGGCAACGGACCCTTTGCGTTATCGGAGCGAGGCCAGTGGTTCGAGCCGGGCGATTGGCCCGGCCTCGGCATGCCTGCGCCGGTGCGCAAGCTGCTGTCGTCGTAGACCGCTCAGGCCGCGTCGAGTTCGCGGTGACGCTTGATGGCGGCCCAACGTTCGCCGAAGCCGCGCGCCAGCTGCTCCACCAGAAACACCGAGCGGTGCTGGCCGCCGGTGCAACCGATCGCCACCGTGACATAGCTGCGGTGGTCGCGAGCGAGGGCGTCGAGCCAGCGTCCGAGGAACTGCTCGATGTCGGCGTACATGCGCGCCACGTCGTCGTGACCGCGCAGCCAGTCGATAACCTCCGAGTCGCGGCCCGTGAGTGGCCGCAGCGCAGGCACATAGTGCGGATTGGGCAGCATGCGCACGTCGAACACGTAGTCCGCGTCGAGCGGCACGCCGCGCTTGAAGGCGAACGACTCGAACACGAGCGTCAGCGCGCTTTGCGGCGCGGTGATCAACGCCTTGATGTAGCTCTGCAGCTGGGCGGGACGGATGATGCTCGTGTCGATGACATCGGCGCCGTCGCGCAAGTCGGCGAGCAATTCGCGCTCTAGCTCGATCGCCTGCACCAGCACCCGCTGGTGCTCCGGCAGATCGGTGGCCGGGTCCGGGCGGGACAGCGGGTGCCGCCGGCGGGTTTCGGAATAGCGGCGCACCAGTGCGTCGGTCGTGGCATCGAGAAACAACGAGCGCACCACGATGCCGTCCTGCCGAAGTTTTTCGAGTTGCTGCGGCACCAGCGGCAGCGAGACGCCACTGCGAACGTCCATCGCGATCGCGACGTGGGTCGCGTTCTGTTGCTGCTGCAACGCGATGAAGGCGCCCAGAAGCTCGGGCGGCAGGTTGTCCACGCAGTAGTAGCCCGCATCCTCCAGCGCATGGATCGCCACCGATTTTCCGGAGCCTGACATGCCGGTGATCAGCACGATGTCGATGCTCACGACGCGGCCCCCTGGACTTGCTTGTCGAGCATCTCGCGTGCATGCGCCAGCGAAGTTTGCGAGACTTTTTCGCCTCCCAGCATTCGCGCAACCTCCTGGGCCCGATCGGCGCTGTCGAGCTGGGTCACGGTGCTCTCCGTGCGCGAGGGCTGCTTGCCCTCGCCTGAGGTCTGGCGCTTGGCCACCCTCAGGTGATGATCCGCACACGCCGCCACCTGCGGCAGGTGCGTGACGGCCATCACCTGGCGGCTGCGGCCGAGTTGTTGCATGAGCCGGCCGACCGTTTCGGCCACTGCGCCGCCGACGCCCGCGTCGACCTCATCGAAGATCAACGTTTGCGCGGTGCCAAGCTCGCTCGTGGTCACCGCGATCGCGAGCGCAATCCGCGAGAGTTCACCGCCCGATGCCACCTTGCCGATCGGTCGGGGCGTACTGCCCGGATGGCCGCTCACGAGAAAGACGATGTCTTCGAGGCCGGCGCGACCGGGCTGCTCCACGGGCTGCAACGCCACTTCGAACTGACCGCCCTGCATGCCGAGTCCCTGCATGGCTTGCGTCACCGCTTTCGCCAGCCGCGGCGCGGCCTGCTTGCGGGCCTTGCTCAGCGCCGCTGCGGCCTTCATGTACGTTTGTTGAGTGGTCTGCTCGGCACGCTCGAGCGCGGCCAGATCGCTCTGCGCATCCAGCATCGACAGCTCGTTGTGCCAGCCGGCGAGCAGCGAAGGCAACTCGGATGGCGTGCGCTTGTAGCGCCGCGCCAGCGACATCCAGAGGCCCATCCGAGCGTCGAGCTCGGCAAGGCGCTGCGGGTCGGTGTCGGCATGACGCAGGTAGCCATGGAGCGAATGTGCTGCGTCGGCCGCCTGCGCAACGCTGGACGCGAGAACCTCGCCGAGCACCTTGAATTCAGGCTCGATGTGCTCGCAGCCTTGCAGCAACGACACGGCGCGGCTCAGCGCGGAGAGTGCGCCGCCGTCGTCACCCTCCAGCGCCTCGCGCGCACCTTCGGCTGCATCGATGAGCGCCTGCGCGTTGGAGATGCGGGCGTGACTGGTCGACAGTTCTTCCCACTCGTCTTCGCCCGGTGCCAGCTTGGCGACTTCGGCAACCTGCCATTGCAGTCGTTCCCGTTCGCGCTGATGAGAGTCCTGCGCGGTCCGCGCGGTTTCGAGCGACGACAGTGCCGATCGCCAGCCGTGCCACGCAGTATCCAGCGCGACGGTGTCGGTGCCTGCATAGGCATCAAGCAGGCCGCGTACCGACTCGGGTCGCGTCAGGCTTTGCCACGCGTGCTGGCCGTGAATGTCGAGCAAGAGATCGCCGACGGTGCGAAGCTGCGCGGCGGTCGCCGGGCTGCCGTTGATCCAGCCGCGGCTCCGGCCCTGAAGGTCGACCGTTCGCCGCAGCAAGAGCGCCTCGCCAGCGTCGAAGCCTCCCTCGTCCAGCCACGCTGCGAGGCTCGGTGCGGGATCGAATTCGACGCTGACGTCCAGGCGCTCCGCGCCTTCCCTGACGGCACCGGCATCGGCCCGGCTGCCCAGTGCCAACTGCAATGCATCGATGAGGATGGATTTGCCCGCGCCGGTTTCCCCGGTGAGCACAGTGAAGCCGCTGGACAGATCGAGTTCGAGTGCGCGCACGATCACGAAATCGCGCAGCGCGATGCGTCGCAAAGCCACTCAGGAACCTCCTTCGTTCCAGTGAAGTTTTTTGCGCAGCGTGTCGAAGTAGCTCCAGCCCCGCGGATGAAGAAAGCGCGCCCGGTGTTCGGAACGCCGCACCACCACGCGATCGCCGATCGCCAGCGTCGCCAGCGACTGCATGTCGAAGTTCGCGCTGGCGTCGCGACCGGCCACGAGCTCGATCGCAATCTCGTCGGCATCGGGCAAAAGAATCGGCCGATTCGACAAGGTATGCGGGGCGATTGGTACCAGCACCCATCCGGGGATCGACGGATGCAGCAAAGGTCCGCCCGCAGACAGCGCATAGGCTGTCGAGCCGGTCGGCGACGCGATGATCAGACCATCCGCACGCTGCGTGGCCACCACATGCCGGCCGACCGAGACCCGCATTTCCACCATGCCGGAGGTCGCACCGCGGTTGACCACCACATCGTTCATGGCCAGGGCATCGAACACGGTCGCCCCTTCGCGAAGAACGCGCGCGTGCATCAGGCTGCGATAGTCCTCTTCGTATTCGCCCGAGAGCATCGGGATCAACGTGGCCTGGTAGTTGTCTAGCGGAATGTCGGTGATGAAGCCCAGGCGCCCGCGATTGATGCCGATCAGCGGCACGCCGTAGCACGCGAGCTGGCGGCCAATGCCGAGCATCGTGCCGTCACCGCCGACAACGAGTCCGAGATCGCACGACTTGCCGATCTCCTGCACCGTAAGGGCCGAATAGCGGCTGACCTCGGCATCGTCGGCTGTCGAGCGCTCGACGACCACCTCGCACCCCTGAGATTCGAGGAACGCGCCGATGCCCTCCATCACGCCGTCTTGCGCGCCTGCCTGCGCCCGCGCGCCAGAAGCCTGGTACTTGCCAATGAGCGCGACGCGACGAAAGCGAGAGGTCATCTATAAATTACAACACTAAAATCCGCCGATGCTGGACGACCGCGCCAAGTTGCTGCTCAAGACGCTCGTCGAGCGTTACATCGCTGATGGACAGCCGGTGGGCTCCCGCACGTTGTCGCGCGCGAGCGGGTTGGAACTCTCTCCTGCGACCATCCGCAATGTGATGTCGGACCTCGAGGCGCTGGGGCTGATCGTGAGTCCGCATACCTCTGCGGGGCGCATTCCGACGGCACGTGGTTACCGGCTTTTCGTCGATACCATGTTGACGGCGCAGCGCGAGCATCTCGCCACCCCGAGCCTCGCCTCGGACCAGCCGCAGAAGGTCATTGCCAACGCGGCGAACCTGCTGTCGAACCTGTCGCAGTTCGTGGGCGTCGTGATGGCGCCGCGTCGCGCATCCGTGTTTCGCCAGATCGAGTTCCTGCGCCTGTCCGATCGGCGGCTTCTGGTCATCATCGTGGCGCCCGATGGCGACGTGCAGAACCGGGTGATTTTTCCGGAGGCCGACTACACGCAGTCGCAGCTGGTTGAAGCTTCGAACTACCTCAACGCCAACTGTGCGGGCCTTTCGATCGAGCAGGTGCGAGACCGACTTCAGTCGGAGGTCGAGAAGTTGCGCGGCGAGATCGCCACGCTGATGCAGGCCGCCGTGCAGGTCAGCACCGAGGTGCTCAGTGAAACGCAGGAAGACGTGGTGATTTCCGGCGAACGCAACCTGCTCGCCGTCACGGATTTCTCCAGCGACATGGGTCAGCTCCGCAGGGCGTTCGAACTGTTCGAACAGAAGGCGCAGCTGATGCGGCTGCTCGACGTGTCCAGCAAAGCCGAAGGCGTCCGGATTTTCATCGGCGGCGAAAGCCAAGTCGTGCCGTTCGAGGAGTTGTCGATCGTCAGTGCGAATTACGAGGTCGACGGCGAGGTGGTTGGCACGCTGGGCGTGATCGGGCCGACGCGCATGCCTTACGAGCGAATGATCCAGATTGTCGACATCACCTCGCGGCTGGTCACCAACGCGCTGAGCCACCGCAAGTAGGGCGGGCGGCCATCACCGCTGACTAGAATCAGTGTGCGTGGGCCGTTAGCTCAGTTGGTTAGAGCAGCGGACTCATAATCCGTTGGTCGATGGTTCAAGCCCATCACGGCCTACCACGCAGCACCTTTTCCGGCAGCGCTGAAAAAGGGTGCTATAATCGCAAGCTGTGCGGCTGTAGCTCAGTTGGATAGAGTACTTGGCTACGAACCAAGGGGTCGTGGGTTCAATTCCTGCCAGCCGCACCACCATCATAAAAAGCCTGCAACATTCGTTGCAGGCTTTTTTCTTTGGAGCATTCGATGAGCAAGGCTTTCACCAAAGAAACCGATTCCGACGAAGAGGACGATGGCGCGGGTGATGCCGCCTCTCCACTGCCCACTGGCAGCAAGAACTACATGACGCCGCAGGGCTATGCGCGCTTGCGCGCCGAGCTGCTTGAACTGATCGATGGCGAGCGTCCCAAAGTCGTCGAAGCGGTGCACTGGGCAGCCCGCAACGGCGACCGATCCGAGAACGGCGACTACATCTACGGCAAGAAGCGCCTGCGCGAAATCGATCGCCGCATCCGTTTCCTGACCAAGCGACTCGAAGTCGCGGAGGTCACCGACCCATCGATCCACCTGGGCAGCGACCAGGTGTTCTTCGGCGCCACGGTGCGCTATGCCAACGAAGCGGGCGCAGAGCATACGGTGACCATCCTCGGCATCGATGAGGCGGACAGCGCGCAGGCACAGGTGAGCTGGATCTCGCCGGTTGCACGCGCACTGCTCAAGGCGCGTGAGGGCGACGTGGTCAAGCTGGTCACACCCGCGGGCGTGCACGAAGTGGAAGTGCTGGCTGTGAGCTACCCGCCGGCGCCGCCGCCGAGCCACTGACAACCGATTGGACTCAGGCCGCGGGGACAGTCCTCGCCGCAGAGAGCACGGAGCCAGTTCGTCTCACGGCACGCAGCACCGCTTCGAGGTGTGAGCGGTCGCGCACCGCGATCACGAAGCGCAGGTCGGTGGAGTCCTGCTGTGTTTCCTCGGTCATCTCGACGTGCGTGATGTCGGCTTCGGCATTGGCGAGACTCGCTGCGACGCGTGCGAGCACGCCCTTGTCGTTGCGCACCGCCACTATCACGCCAGTTTCGAAGGCGCGCATGGGTTCATCGGCCCATTCGACGGCGAAAAAGCGCTCGCTGTCCTTGTAGTGCAGGCGTTGACCCACGCCGCAGGCTTCCGTGTGAACCACCAGGCCCTCGCCATGCCCCAGATACCCCACGATCGGGTCACCAGGAATAGGGCGGCAACACAGCGCAAACCGAACCGAAGAATTCTCGCTGCCGTCGAGCGTCACCGCGCCTTGCGAGACGGTCTCATGCGCGGTGAAGCGCTCGCGGCTCAGCATCACGGCATCGGGCTTCTCGCCGCGCTCTGCGAGCAAGGCCAACAGGCGCTTGGCCACGATGCTGGCGATGCGCTTGCCCAAACCGATGTCGGTCAGCAGCTCCGAGCGATTACGGCTCCCGGTGAAGCGGAGCAGTCTTTCCCAGACGGGTTGGTATTCGGCGTCGTCTGCCGGCAGATTGCCAAGTCCTTCGGCGCGAAGGGCCTGGGCCAGCAGCTTCTCGCCAAGCCCTTCCGATTCGGCCTGCGCCAGTGTCTTGAGATAGTGGCGGATCTTCGAGCGTGCCCGCCCGGTGCGGACGAATCCGAGCCACGCCGGATTGGGCGTGGACACCGGCGCCGTGATCACCTCGACCACATCGCCGTTCTTCAGTTCGGTGCGCAACGGCACCTGGTCGCCGTTGATGCGCGCAGCCGATGTGTGGTCACCGATGTTGCTGTGGATGGCGTAAGCGAAGTCCACCACCGTCGCACCGCGCGGCAGCGCCATGATCTGGCTCTTGGGCGTGAACACATAGACGGCATCGGGAAACAGGTCGACCTTGACGTGGTCCCAGAACTCGGTGGCGTCGCGCGTTTCGTGCTGGATGTCGAGCAACGACTGAAGCCACTTGGTGCCCAGCCGGTCGCCTCCGCCTCCGTTGGGCTCCGCCGCCTTGTAGAGCCAATGCGCCGCGACCCCTGACTCCGCGACCACGTGCATGGCCTCGGTGCGCAGCTGGAACTCCACCGCGACTCCGGAGGGGCCGACCAGCGTGGTGTGCAGCGACTGGTAGCCGTTCAGCTTGGCGATCGCGATGTGATCCTTGAACTTGCCGGGCAGCGGCTTGTACATCTGGTGAAGGATGCCAACGCCCGTATAGCACGCGATCACGTTGGGCACGATCAGGCGAAAGCCGTAGATGTCCGTCACCTGCGCGAAGCTCAGCCGTTTTTCTTCCATCTTTCGATAGACCGAATAGAGCGTCTTTTCGCGGCCGGCGATGCGCACCACCATGCCGGCCGATGCAAATGCGGTTTCAAGCTCGCGTTGCACCTTCTGGATCAGGTCGCGCCGCCGGCCTCGTGCCTTGGTGACGGCTTTGGAGAGGATCGCGTAGCGCCAGGGCCGCAAGTGCCTGAACGACAACTCCTGCAGCTCTCGATACGTCTGGTTGAGGCCGAGACGGTGCGCGATCGGCGCGTAGATCTCGAGCGTCTCGCCGGCGATGCGCGCCCATTTCTCGCGCGGCGCATCGTCGAGCGTGCGCATGTTGTGCGTGCGGTCGGCCAGCTTGACGAGAATGACCCGCACATCGCGGGCCATGGCCAGAAGCATCTTTCGGAAAGATTCGGCCTGGTTCTCTTCGCGCGTGTTGAACTGAAGCTTGTCCAGTTTGGTGAGTCCGTCGACCAGCTCAGCCACCGGCGCCCCGAAACGCTCGATCAGTTCGGGTTTGGTCACGCCGCAGTCTTCGATCGCATCGTGCAGCAGGGCGGCCATGAGCGCCTGCGCGTCGAGCTTCCACTCCGCGCACTGGGCGGCGACGGCAATCGGATGGGTGATGTACGGCTCGCCGCTGTTGCGCAGTTGACCCAGGTGGGCCTCGTCGGCGAAGCGGTAGGCGCGGCGAACGAGCTCGGTGTCTTCCGCGTTCAGGTACTCGAGCCGGGCGGTCAGCGCGGCGAAACTGGCGGCAGCGGCATTCAGCGCCGCGGGGCTGGGCCGCGGGCTGCCCTTGGATGCATTCAGTGAAGGTTTGACGACCGCGCTCATGAGCACCACTTTAGCGTGCCCCTCGAGATGAAGCGTTCGCCCACAAAAAAAGCACCGCAAGCGGTGCTCCTTTGTGGCGGGCGGGCGTCAGGCAGATCAGCCCGGAACCTTCTTCAACATTTCGATGCCGACCTTGCCTTCGGCAATCTCGCGCAGTGCGGTCACGGCCGGCTTGTTCTTGCTCTCGATCTTGGGCGCGTGGCCTTGGCTCAGCATGCGGGCGCGGTACGTCGCGGCCAGCACGAGCTGGAAACGGTTCGGGATCTGGAGCAGACAATCTTCGACGGTGATGCGGGCCATGAGGATCTTTCGGTCAGTGAGCGGGGAATCAGGGAATGTTGAGGGCGGTAAAGGTGTCGGCACGTGCACGGCGCTGGGCGGAATACCGCAGCCGTTGCGCGTGGACGATGGCTTTCATGTCGAAAAGCGCGCGCTCAAATAACTCGTTGATTATAACGAAGTCGAATTCGCTGGCGCGAGCCATTTCCTGCGCCGCGTTCTGAAGCCGCAATTCGATCACCGCGGCGCTGTCTTCCCCGCGGCGTTCGAGCCGGGAGCGCAACTCTTCCCAGCTCGGCGGCAGGATGAAGATCATGACGGCGTTGGCAAACGTCTTGCGGATCTGGATCGCACCCTGGAAGTCGATCTCGAGGATCACGTCCGCGCCCTGCGCGATGCGTTCCTCGATGGCCTTCTTGGAGGTTCCGTAGCGCTGGCCATGCACATGCGCCCACTCCACGAAGGCGTCCGACGCGACCATCGAGTCGAATTCCGACGGCGAAGCGAAGAAGTACTCGCGCCCGTGCTTCTCCTGGCCACGGGGCGGGCGGGTGGTATGGGAAACGGAAGGCTGGACTGCGGAGTCGAGCTCCATCAGCGCCTTGACCAGGCTCGACTTGCCGGCGCCGCTCGGCGCCGCCACCACGAAGATATTGCCGGGATAGTCCATGGGCTCGCCGCTCATTCGATGTTCTGTACCTGCTCGCGCATCTGCTCGATCAGCACTTTCATGTCGACGCCGATGCGCGTGAGTTCGAGCGCCGCCGATTTGGCCCCCAGGGTGTTCGCCTCGCGATGCAACTCCTGGATCAGGAAGTCGAGGCGCTTGCCGATTTCGCCGCCTTTCTTGACCAGCCGCCCGATCTCGTCGAGATGCGAGTTCAACCGCGTCAGCTCCTCGGCCACGTCGATCCGGATCGCGAAGGCGGTGGCTTCGGTCAGCGCCCGGTCCTGTGCGGCTTCCGGGAGCGTGCCGCCCGTCAGCCCCATTGCGTCCTGCCAGCGTTCGAGGAAGCGGGCGCGCTGCTGCTCGACCAGCTTGGGCACCAGCGGGACCGCCTGCTCGGCCAGCGCCCGCAGTTGGCCCAAATGGTCTTCGAGCATCTTGGCGAGGCGTGCGCCTTCGCGTTGACGCGCCGACACCAGCGCTTCGAGTGCCTTGCCCGTGACCTCGGCCAGGTCGCTGGCCCAGTCGCCTTTGGCCGTGCTGTCGCCGCTCGCGAGCCGCAGCACGTCGGCCACGCTCAGCTCCCGCGCGCCCGGAAGCCAGGCACGGATTCCGTCCTGGACGCCATTGAGGCGCTGGAGCAGGCGGGTCGACGGTTCCGAAACGCCACCCAGGGCGTTGCTTTCAAACGACGCACGCAGCTCGACCTTGCCGCGCTTGAGACGCGCCGTGAGCAGTTCGCGCAGCGCCGGTTCGTGCTGGCGAAGTTCTTCGGGGAGCTTGAACGTGAGGTCGAGAAACCGGCTGTTGACCGAGCGGATTTCGACCCCCAGGCGGCCTGCCGAGGGGGGGCGTGGATCGGTGTCGGATGGGCTGCCAACCGGGCCGTTCTGGCCGCTGGCGTAGCCGGTCATGCTGTAAACTGGCATTGAGCCTCGCTGTGATGTGTTCGCATTCATCGAAGGCCCGGCACGACGTTCGCTTGCCGCACCATCGCCTTCGGGCGAAACTCCCGGATTATGTCAAAGGTCAAACCCGCGCCCCTGCTGCCCGACACCGTCATCGGCGGCTACCGTGTGATCCGTCGCTTGTCGGCGGGTGGTTTCGGTGTCGTCTACCTCGCAGTGGATCACAGCGGCCAGCAGGTTGCGATCAAGGAGTACCTGCCGTCTTCGCTTGCCACGCGCGGCGTGGGCGAACTGGCGCCGCAGGTGCCGGCCGAAAAGCTTTCGCTCTATCGGCTCGGTCTCAAGAGCTTTTTCGAAGAGGGCCGCTCGCTCGCGCAGATTTCGCATGCGTCGGTGGTCAGCGTGCTCAACTTCTTCCGCGAGAACGAGACCGTCTACATGGTCATGAACTTCCTGGACGGCGCGACGCTACAGGACTTCATCGTGACGGCGCGCGACCTGAAAAAGCAGAAGGTTTTCAGGGAATCGACCATCCGCTCCCTGTTCGACGAGATCCTGCGCGGCCTGCGCATCGTTCACCAGCACAAGATGCTGCACCTCGACATCAAGCCGGCGAACATCTTCGTCACCGACGATGACCGCGCCGTGATGATCGACTTCGGCGCGGCCCGCGAAGTGCTCAGCAAGGAAGGAAACTTCATCCGCCCGATGTACACGCCCGGTTTCGCTGCGCCCGAGATGTACCGCCGCGATTCGTCGATGGGTCCGTGGACCGACATCTACGCCATCGGTGCCTGCATCTACGCCTGCATGCAGGGCTATCCGCCGAACGACGCGCCGCAACGTATCGAAAAAGACCGCCTCGGCCTGTCGCTTTCCCGCTTGCGCGGCATCTATTCGGACAACCTGATCGAGGTGGTGGAATGGTGCATGTCGCTCGACCCGCTCTCGCGTCCGCAATCGGTGTTCGCGCTGCAAAAGGAACTCAGCCGGGAAGGCGAGCGCCGCTACACCAAACTTACCGTGGGCGAGAAGGTTCGCCTTTCCATCGACAACATGCGTTCCTCCGAAAAGAAGGGGCTGCCGAAGGCAGCTGCGCCCACCACACGGCCTGCATGAAATTCTCAATATTCCAGGTCAGCCGCAAGGGTGGCCGCCTCAAGAACGAAGACCGCATGGGCTACTGCTACACGCGGGAGTCCGGACTGTTCGTGCTGGCCGACGGTATGGGCGGCCATCCGGAAGGCGAGGTCGCAGCCCAGCTCGCGTTGCAGACGATCGCCGCGCTGTACCAGCGTGAAGCGCGCCCGCTCGTGAAGGACGTCAAGGCCTTCCTGACCTCGGCCGCGCTCGCAGCGCACCAGCAGATCATGCGGTACGCCGGCAGCAAGGCGATGCTCGACACACCGCGCACCACCGTCGTGGCGGCCGTCCTGCAAGGCAACACGGCTACGTGGATTCACTGCGGTGATTCGCGTCTTTACGTCGTGCGCGACGGCACCCTGCTCATGCGCACGCGCGACCATTCGCATGCGGAGCGGCCGCGGGCCAACGCAGGCGCCGAGCCCGTCAACCGCAACCTGCTGCTCACCTGCCTCGGTTCGCCGACCGCGCCGCTGCTCGACATTTCGTCGCCGCTTCAACTGCAGCGCGGCGACCGCATCATGCTGTGCTCCGACGGCGTGTGGGGCGTCCTCGACGATGCGACGATCGTCCACACGCTCTCATCCGGAAAGCCCGTTTCCGACGCGGCCCCTGACCTCGCCGAGATGGCCTTGAGGGCGGGTGGCTCGCACAGCGACAACGTGACGCTGATCGCGCTCGAATGGGAAATGCCGGATGCCGGCAGCCACGACCAGGGCGTGTCGACGGACAACATCAGCGACGGCGTCTTCGCCTCGACCATCCAGGCGGGCATGCCGACCGACAGCGAGCTCGACGACCTCGACGACGACGCGATCGAGCGTTCGATCGCGGAAATCAACGAAGCCATCCGGCGCTCGGCTTCACGCAAGGGCTGAGCCGGCAAGAAGCCGGCCGGCCGATCTTTTTCTTTTTCAGGTTTTCAGATGACTGCTTTCAACCGAAGCGGCGGCCGTGCCGCTGACCAGTTGCGCCCGGTGCGCATCACCCGCGGTTTCACGATCCACGCCGAAGGCTCGGTGCTGATCGAGTTCGGCCAGACCCGTGTGCTCTGCACCGCCTCCGTCGAAGAGAAGGTGCCGCCGCACAAGAAGGGCAGTGGTGAAGGCTGGGTCACCGCCGAATACGGCATGCTGCCGCGCGCCACGCACACCCGCAGCAGCCGTGAAGCCGCCAAGGGCAAGCAGACCGGCCGCACCCAAGAAATTCAGCGCCTCATCGGCCGATCGATGCGCGCAGTGTTCGACCTCGCAGCGCTCGGCGAGCGCACGATTCACCTCGACTGCGACGTGCTGCAGGCCGACGGCGGCACGCGCACCGCTGCGATCACCGGCGCCTTCGTCGCTGCGCAGGATGCCGTCAGCAAGCTGCTGGCTTCTGGCGCGCTGGCGGTGAACCCGATCAAGGGCCACGTGGCTGCGATTTCGGTCGGCATCGTCGGCGGCACGCCGTTGCTCGACCTCGAATACACCGAGGATTCGGCCTGCGACACCGACATGAACGTGGTGATGACCGGTGCCGGCCATTTCGTCGAAGTGCAGGGCACGGCCGAAGGCGCGGCCTTCACGCGCGACGAAATGAATCAGCTGCTCGGCCTGGCCGAGAAGGGAATCGGCGAACTGGTGACGATGCAGCAACAGGCGCTTTCTTCGAACCCGGCATGAAGCTGGTATTGGCCTCCAACAACGCGGGCAAGCTCGCTGAGCTGCAAGCGCTTTTTGCGCCGCTGGGGGTGGCGTTGGTGCGGCAGTCCGAACTCGGCGTCGGCGAGGCGGAGGAGCCCTTTCGCACCTTCGTCGAGAACGCACTGGCCAAGGCGCGCCACGCGGCGGCCGCGACCGGCCTGCCGGCCATCGCAGACGACGCGGGCCTGTGTGTCGATGCCTTCGACGGCTTGCCCGGCGTCGACACCGCGTTCTACGCTACTCAGTTCGGCTACCCCAAGGGCGACGCCCACAACGTGCGTGCGCTGCTCGAGCAGATGCAGTCGGTGGACAACCGCCGGGCCGCGCTCGTGAGCACCCTGGTCGCCTTGCGCAGCGCGAACGATCCAGAGCCGCTCATCGCGGTGGGTCGCGCGGTCGGCGAGATCGTGCGAGAGCCGATCGGCGACAACGGCTTCGGGTTCGATCCCGTGATGTTCTTGCCGCAGTTCGGCCAGACCTTCGCCCAGCTGCCCACCGAGGTGAAGAACGCGAACAGCCATCGCGGCCAGGCCGCGCGCGCCATGCTCGCCATGATGCGCGAGCGCTGGTTGTGATCCCGATCGTCGCGGCCGGCGCTTCAGGCGCGGACGACGATTCGACGGGCGCCGTGCAGGCGAACGACGTCCTCCACCTCATGCGACCGGGTCCGCTGCAGCTCGCGGCGCTGCCTCCCCTGTCGCTGTATGTGCATCTTCCGTGGTGCCTGCGCAAATGTCCTTACTGCGACTTCAACTCGCACGAATGGCGCGACGCGGGTGGCAGCGATTTTCCGGAGCAGCGCTATCTCGATGCGCTCATCGCCGACCTCGATGCCGCGCTGCCGCTGGTGTGGGGACGGCAGGTGCACACGATCTTCATCGGCGGCGGAACGCCCAGCCTGTTCTCGCCGGCCGCGATCGACCGACTGCTGGGCGACCTGCGCGCCCGCCTGAAGCTCGCGCCCGATTGCGAGATCACGCTCGAGGCCAACCCCGGCACTTTCGAGCGCGACCGCTTTCGCGCCTACCGCGCCGCCGGGGTCACGCGGCTGTCGGTCGGTGTGCAGAGCTTCAACGACGAGCACCTGAAGGCACTCGGCCGCGTCCACGACGGCGCGCAGGCCATTGCGGCCATCGAAGAAGCCGCCAGCGCTTTCGACACCTTCAATCTCGACCTGATGTATGCGCTGCCGGGCCAGACCCTGGCGCAGCTCGACGCCGACCTGAACCAGGCGCTCGCGCTCGCGCCGCCGCACCTGTCGGTGTATCACCTGACCATCGAGCCCAACACCTACTTCGCCAAGTTCCCACCGGTGGTGCCGGAGGACGACGATGCCTACGCGATGCTCGACCGCCTCACCGAACGCACAGCGGCCCACGGCTTCTCGCGCTACGAGGTGTCGGCCTATGCGAAGGACGGCCATCGCTGCGCGCACAACCTGAACTACTGGCAGTTCGGCGATTACCTCGGCATCGGTGCCGGCGCCCACAGCAAGCTCAGCTTCGCACACCGCATCGTGCGACAGGTGCGCGTGCGCGATCCGCGCCGCTACATGGAGGGTGCGCTCGCGGGCGCAGCCGTCGCGAAGAGCGACGATGTCGCGATCGCCGATCTGCCTTTCGAATTCATGCTGAACGCGTTGCGTCTCAAGGACGGTTTCACGCTTGCGCAGTTCGGGGAGCGCACGGGCCTCGCGATCACTGCGATCCAGCGTGGCCTGGAGGAGGCCGAGGCAAAAGGGCTCGTCGCCCGCGACCTGTGGCACGTTTGGCCTACAGAGCGGGGACTGGATTTTCTCAACGATCTCCAGTCGATTTTCTTGCCCTCAGCCTGAAAGCCCATGCCTTTATCAGAAACAAACATCGACCTGAATCCCGCTGAAAAACGTCGGTCGCGTGGAAGACCGAGTGCGAAGCAAGCCATCGAGCTGCGCGAGTCTTTCCTCGCGGCTGCCCTGCAGTCGTTTCTGGACAAGGGCTACGCCGCCACCAGCATCGAAGCCATCGCCCGCGATGCAGGTGTGGCCAAGATCACGATCTATCGGCAATTCGAAAACAAGCCGGCCTTGTTCAGCGAGGTGGTGCACCGCGCCATGGGCGATGCACGCAGCACCATGCAGGCCAGCGTGTTGCAACCCGAGGCCGATGTGCGCGAAGTGTTGCTCGATGTCGTCGAGCGCATGTACATGGGAGCCACCGAGCCGCAACGTCTGGCGCTGCTGCGTCTGGTCATCGCCGAGGCGGTGCGCTTCCCGGAGCTTGCCAAGGCCCTCTATGCCGAGCACAGCTACGTGATCGGACCCGTCATCGAATTCCTCGAGCAGGCGCATCGCGACGGTCGATTGCACGTACCGAATGCGGAGTTGTCGGCCGTGCAGCTGGCGACACTGGCTTTCGGCGGTGTTCGGTTCTTCATCTCGAAGCCCTTGGCGGGCGAGCCCGAGCGCAAGGCGTGGGCGCAAGGCGTCGTCGATCTGGTGCTTGCAGGCTGGGCGCCGCGCCCAGCTTAAAATCGCAAGGTTGTTTGCCCTGACCGCGGGCATGCATTTCTGGAGACTTGGGTGAGCGGTTTAAACCAGCAGTCTTGAAAACTGCCGACGGGCAACCGTCCGTGAGTTCGAATCTCACAGTCTCCGCCAGGAATCACAGCCCATCCAGCCCGGCAACCTGCCGAAGCCTCAGGTAACGCGCCCGAACCACAGCACCGAAAGCGCAGCGGCGGTCAGCATCACCGCAGCGGACAGCAGCGCCACCAGCCCGGTCAGTTCGGTTTCGCGCGTCGTCACCTGCACCCGCGAACCGAGCTTCTCGTAGACGCCGCGCAGTGCTTCCGCGGTGCCGGCATGGTGGTACTCGCCGCCGGTCATGCGGGCCACCTCACGCAGCGTCGGCTCGTCGAGCTGCATGTAGATGGCCATGCCTTCGGGGGTCGCAGCGTCGCCCTCCACGGTGCCGAGCCCGATCACATACACACGCACCCCGCGATCGGCGGCCATCTTCGCGGCGACCAGCGTGTCGATGCCGCTGGTGCGACGCCCGTCGCTCAGCAGGATGATGGCGGCGGCATCGTAGGAGCCTGGTGCCACCGGGGTGATCTGGCGGGGTGGCGGCTTCGCCTTGTCGTCCAGGCTGCGCCCGCGCGGCTTGCTGCCGAAGGTGAGTTCGCCGAGCGCGATGCCGTCCTCCGGAAATATCTCGGCCAGGCACAGCACGATCGCATCGCCGACGGCGGTACCGATCTGCATCTGGAATGCATCGATGCTCGCGATCAGGGACGCGCGGTCGAGCGTCGCGCGTTGGGCGACCTGGCTGCTGCCCGCGAAGGTGACGAGCCCGACGTCGATGCCCGGTGGCAGTTCGCGCAGGAACAATTTGGCAGCCTCCTGCGCGGCGACCATCCGGCTCGGCTTGACGTCGCCGACCCGCATGCTGAGCGAGACGTCCATCGCCAGCAGGATCGACGACCGCGCCCAGGGCAGCGGCACCCGCGCCACCGGCCGCGCCGCGGCCACCACCAGACCTGCGCAAGCCAGCAACAGCAATGCGGGCGGCAGGTGCCGGCGCCACTGGCGACCGGTGGCCGCCGCGCGCACGTCGCCCAGGCTGCTCAAGCGCAGCGCCGTGGCGCGCCGGCGGCCCAGCAGCCAGACATAGGCCACCGGCAGCAGCGCGAGCGGCAGCAGGAACCAGAACGATTGGAGCCAGAGGAAGGTCATGGGTGTCGCCTCGGCGGACTGCGGTGCGTCGTATCGTGCCTGCGCGAGGTCGGCTCCGCAATCGACGCACCGCATAACCCCGCAACCGCGATCGGTCAGCGGTCCGCCAGCTTCGTCCTACAGCGGCGTGGCGGCGCGGGACTAACCTTGCAGCACTTCCACTGCAAGGGGCGCCGGCATGGCCAGAGACGATGCGCTGAAGAGCTACAAGGCCAAACGAAATTTCAAGATCACGCCGGAGCCCGAGGAGGGCGGCGAGGCTGGCGTGGAGGGGCAGTTGCAGTTCGTCATCCAGAAGCACTGGGCGACGCGCCTGCACTACGACCTGCGGCTCGAACTCGACGGCACGATGAAGAGCTGGGCTGTGCCCAGGGGGCCGAGCTTCGATCCGTCCGACAAGCGCATGGCGGTGCAGGTCGAGGACCATCCGATTTCATACAACACCTTCGAGGGCCAGATTCCGGCGAAGCAGTACGGCGCAGGCAAGGTGATCGTCTGGGACAAGGGCACCTGGGTGCCGGTCGGCGATGCCGCAAAGGGCTACCGTGAAGGCAAGCTCAAGTTCGAACTGCACGGGCACAAGCTGCACGGCCATTGGACGCTGGTGCGCATGAAGGGCAAGGACAAGGACGAGGCCAAGCAGCCGCCGTGGTTGCTCATCAAGGAGCACGACGCGTACGAACGTGCGGCCGCCGAATACAGCGTGGTCGACGAGATGCCCGACAGCGTCGGCAAGCTGCCTTTGCCCGGCGCGAAAGCCGCCCGCAAGCCGGCCGCCCCAAAGGCGGTGGTGAAGTCGGCAAAGAAGGCGGCGACCAAGGTCGCGCTGCCCGCCACGCTGAAACCCCAACTCGCGACGCTTGTCGATGCGCCGCCGGCCGACCCCGATGCGTGGCTCTACGAAATCAAGTTCGACGGCTATCGGCTGCTCGCGCGCATCGATGGCAAGAAGGTGCAGCTCTTCACGCGCAACGGTCACGACTGGACACACAAGCTCGGCGCGCTGGCCGCCGCCTTGCAGAAGGCGAAGTTGCCGCCGTGCTGGCTCGATGGCGAAATCGTGGTGAACAACGACGCCGGGGTGCCGGATTTCCAGGCGCTGCAGAACGCCTTCGACAAGTCGGGCACCGATGCCATCGTCTACTTCGTGTTCGACCTTCCCTTTTGCGATGGCGAGGACCTGCGCGCCGAGCCGCTCGAAGCCCGTCGCGCACGGTTGCAGATGCTGCTGCACGACGTCGACAGCGACGCCGTCCGGTTCAGCGAGGTGTTCGATGCACCGGGTCGGGACATCGTGCTTTCCGCCTGCAAGCTCGGTCTCGAAGGCGTGATCGGCAAGCGCAGGGAGTCGGTCTACCGAGCCAGCCGGTCGCCCGACTGGATCAAGCTCAAGTGCAGCCAGCGGCAGGAGTTCGTCATCGGGGGCTGGACCGATCCGAAAGGCGCTCGCGCAGGCCTCGGGGCGCTGCTGCTCGGCGTGCACGACGAGCGCGGCGCGCTGCGTTATGCCGGCAACGTCGGCAGCGGCTTCAGTGCCGCGTCGCTCGCGGCGCTGAGAAAGCAGCTCGACAAGATCGCCGCGAAGGCCAGTCCTTTTTCCGCGAAGACCGCCGTCGACCGCAACGCCCATTGGGTGCAGCCGAAGCTGATCGCCGAGGTGTCGTTCAGCGAATGGACCAAGACCGGCAGCGTGCGGCATCCGGTGTTCCACGGCTTGCGCGCCGACAAGCCGCCCGTGCAGATCGTGCGCGAGCGGCCGGCCGATGACGGCCAGCCTGCCAGGGCGGGTTCGAAGGTCTCGACGACGTCGAAGAAATCGGAAGCCGCGTCGAAGCCGTCACCCGCCAGCGTGTTGCCGGCGAGCTTCAAGGTGTCGAGCCCGACACGGGTGATCGATGCGAGCACTGGCGCCACCAAGATCGACGTGGTGCGCTACTACGCACTCATCGCGCCGCTGCTGCTGCCGCACCTCAAGCGCCGGCCCGTGTCGCTGGTGCGTGCACCGGAGGGCATCGCGGGAGAGCTCTTCTTCCAGAAGCATCTCGAAAAATACAAGATGCCCGGCGTGCGCCCGCTCGATCCTGCGCTCGATCCGGGGCATGCGCCGCTGCTGGAAATTGCCAGTGCGCAGGGCTTGCTGTCCGCCGCGCAGATGAATGCGCTGGAGTTCCACACCTGGAACGCATACAAGACTTCCATCGGCAAGCCGGACCGAATGACCTTCGACCTGGACCCCGGCGAGGGCGTGCAGTGGTCGACCATGCAGGAAGCGGCGAAGCTGGTGCACGTGCTGTTGAAGGAACTGGAGCTGGCCGCCTTCGTCAAGACCAGCGGCGGCAAGGGGCTGCACGTGGTCGTCCCGCTGCAGAAGCGCTACGACTGGGACACGGTCAAGGCGTTTTCACAGGCCATCGTGCAGCACCTGGCGCGCACGCTGCCGCAGGTGTTCGTCGCCAAGAGCGGGCCGCGCAACCGCGTCGGCAAGATCTTCGTGGACTATCTGCGCAACGGCTTCGGCGCGACCACCGCGAGCGCGTGGACCTTGCGGGCCCGGCCGGGACTTGGTGTTTCGGTGCCGATCGGGTGGGAAGAAGTCGACCACATCGAGAGCGGCGCGCACTGGAAGCTGGCCGACATCCATCGGCGTCTCGACACCGGGAACGCGCCATGGGACGGCTACGCTGCGGCGGCGCGCAGCCCGCGCGAGGCGATGGCGGCGCTGGACTTCACGCCGCCATCCTCGAACTGAACTCAGGCGCCAGGCAGCGCCAGTTCGATCCACGTCGGCGCGTGGTCGCTGGCGCCGGGCCGGCCCCTGACGTCGCGGTCCACGCCGGCGCTCCTGAGCGTGGGCGCGAGTTCGGCGTTCAGCAGCAGGTGGTCGATGCGCAGACCCGCGTCGCGCCCGTAGCGGTTGCGCCAGTAACTCCAGAAGGTGTAGGGCGTCTTGCCGGGATGGCAGGCACGCAGCCCATCGGTCCAGCCCTGATCGAGCAGGCGCGCAAAGGCATCGCGGCTTTCGGGCTGAAGCAGTGCGTCCTCGCGCCACGACGCCGGGTTGTAGATATCGGCATCGGTCGGCACCACGTTGTAGTCGCCCGCCAGCACGACCGGCAGGCCACTGGCGACGAGCTTCTTCGCATGCGCGTTGAAGCGCTCGAACCACGCGAGCTTGTAGTCGAACTTCGGTCCCGGCTGCGGGTTGCCGTTCGGAAGGTAGAGGCAGCCCACCACCACGCCCTTCACCACCGCCTCGATGTAGCGGCTCTGCGGATCTTCTTCCATCCCCGGCACGCCGCGGCCGGTCTCGATCGGCTCGACGCGGCGCGCGAGGATCGCCACGCCGTTCCACGCGCGCTGCCCGTGGTGCACCACCCCGTAACCGGCTTCGCGGAACGCGGAGGCCGGAAAGTTCGCGTCAGGCGACTTCAGTTCCTGCAGGCAGGCGACGTCCGGCGCAGATTCTTGGAGCCACTGCAGCACGCTCTGCAGCCGTCCGTTGACGCCGTTCACATTGAAAGTCGCAATCTTCATCTCGCCTGCCTCGCCGGCCCGGTTGCTGCGCCGCGGTGCGGCGCCAGACTGGACAGCACCATCGCAGGACGCCCGCCATGCGTCAACTCACTGTCGATCGAGTTACGGGTGAAGCGGGATGGCCGCCAACGTCGCGGGCTCGGCCTGCGCGCGTGATGCTGACGGATCGGAACTCCGTCGCCCCGCCGCGGTCAGACCCGCCCGATCGTTCTTTCGACTGCCTGTGATCTTTCCCCTGCGCCCCTTCGTCCTGCTTTTCTTCGTGACCGCCTGCACCGCGCACGCCCAGAACCTGCCGCCCGGCGTGCGCCTGGGCATGACGGCCGAGGCACTGCAGGAGGTGTTGCCGGTCGAGCGCGTGGCGCGCCCGCAGCGCCTCGCGGGTGGGCTGGCCGGCAGCTGGCGCGCCACGCCGGCCGTGGTGGCGGGCTTGCCGTTCGAGCCGACCTTCTTTTTTGCCGGTGGTGAATTGAGGCGTGTCGAATATGTGGCGGTGAATGGCGATCCGGCGCAGGTCAGCGCCACATTCGCCGAACTCGTGCGCTGGGGCCGTGAGCAGTTCGGCAACGAACTGGGCTCCAGCGATCCGGGCAGCGCCTACGCGACGTGGGTGCAGGGCGACACGGACATTTACGCGCAACAGACCATCGATGCGCGGCGCGCCACGGTCCGGCTGGTCTATAAGGCCCGGCTGCTCAAGGACGGCAGCGCGCTCTGACCCGCTGCGCCGCGCGGGCGCTCAGACCGGCATGATCTTCAGGTCGAACACGCGTTCGGTGAACCACAGCGCGGCGACCACGATCGCGAAGGCCGAGCCGCCGCGCAGCACGATGGCCTGATAACGCGGCCAGCGGCGTATCGCCAGCAGCGCCGCCAGCGCGATGCTCACGATGATCAGCTGCCCGCCCTCGACGCCGAGGTTGAACTGCAGCAGTGCCGACACGAAGCTGCCCATCGGCAGGTCGAGCTCCGCCAGCACGCTCGCGAAGCCGAAGCCGTGGATGAGGCCGAACAGGAACGTGAAGAGCCGCCGGTGGCCGCGCAGCAACGACACGATGTTGTCCACCGCCGCGACGATAATGGTGAGCGCGATGGCCGGCTCGATCACTCTCGGCGAGAGCGACACGATGCCCAGGCCGGCCAGCGCCAGCGTGATCGAATGGCCCAGCGTGAACATCGTGACGATGGCCACCATCGGCCAGACCGCGTCCTGCCAGCGCGCGACCGGCTTCCAGCCGCTGCCCGTGCGGATCAGCACCGCGGGCAGCAACAGGCTGATCAGAAACAGGATGTGGTCGTAGCCGATCAGGATGTGGTGCACGCCATCCAGAAAGAATGCGGCGGCACCCGCCGCGCCTTGTTTCGCTGGCGCCGTGCCGGCATCGGCACCTCCGGCTGCCGGGACGCCGACGGCGACCACCCCGGCCACCGGATCGAGCGATCGCAACACGGGTGTCGCGCCATCGCCCATGTCCACGCGAAGCAGGCCGCGATGGGTGGGATCGACTTCGCGGAACAGGCGGTAGTCGATGTCGAGCGTGTTGCCCGTCACGCAAGGGCCTTGCAGCTGCAGCACGAGGTAGGTGCCGTCGACGCGGCCCTCGAGCGCCGGCGGTTGGACATCGGCCAGCGTGCACTTGCCCTGTTGCAACGCCAGATGCGAGAGCGCGTAAGCGCGGATGTCGTCCATGCGCGATTTCACCTCGCCCCAACTCAGCTTCTGGTCGTCGTTGCTGTCCAGGTCGAGCACGGCGTCGAGGTCGCGCAGGGAAATGTCCCAGCGCAGCTGGAGCTGGTCTCCTGTGCGTTGAAGTTGCAGGTAGGCGTCGCTGGCCTTGTGGGCGTGCGCCGGCATCGCCAGCATGGCGAACACGCCGAGGAGCCACAGCGAAAAAAGGCGCTTCATCCGAGCGCCGCGTCGACGCGTGCGTCGCGCAGGCCGATCTGTTGCATGAGTGCGCGGACTTCCTTGCGCGCGGCGTCGTCGTTGGCTGCTGCCGCGGCGCGTGCATAGACCAGCAGGTCGATCGGCTCGCGCTGCAGCTGCACGTTCATGCGTGACAGGGCGAGCGCCTTCTGCGGATCTTTCTGCACGTCGAGCGCGAACATCGCATGCTCCCGCGCATGCAGCATCGCGGCGCCGGGCCGCAACGCCGCCGCGTCGAATCGCGCGGCGAGTTCGTCGAGGTCGCGTGCAGCCGCCTCGCGTTGCACGGGCGAGAGCTTCTTGCCTTCTTCGAGCCGCTGCGTTGCCGTCACGATGCGCAGCAAGACAGCGTCGCTGCGCGGCTCGGACTTGAGCAGCGGCAGCACTTCGGCGGGGCGCCGCTGGCCCAGGAGAAAGTCGCTGTAGGCGATGACGTCGTAGGCCGATGCATCGGCACCCAGCGTCTGGCGATAGGACGCATCAGCGGCTTTGGCACGCCCGGCGAGTTCATCGATCTCGGCGACGGTGGCCATCAGCCATTGGCGCGTCGATGCCTGCGCCGGGGTCTTCAGCGACGGGTTGTCGAGCAGGCCCTGGAGCGCCCCGCGTGCCTCGTCGTGTTCGCCCCGCAGCCCGGCGTTTTCGGCGAGGCACGCGATCGCGTAGAGGTTCTGGCGGAGGCGTTCGAGCGCGCGGCAGGCCGTATCCGACTCGGCATAGCGACCGCGCACGCGGTGGATCGTGGCGAGCGTGAGCCAGCCCTGCGCGTTGGCCGGGTTCGCGGCAAGCGCCAGCTTGAGCGTTCGCTCGGCGCCGTCGAAGTCGTGAAGGAACTGCGCGACGGTCGCGTGCATCACGAGGATCGCGTTCGGCGTGCTGGCCGAGAGCGGCTCCCATGCGCGCAGCACGCCCAGCGCGTAGCCGGCGTAGCGTGCGTCGCCCTGGGCGCGCGCGAGTTCGAGGTATGACTTGGCGGCGGCGAGTGCCACCGGCTCGTCGCGTGGGCGCTGCACCAGTTCGCGGCGCAGCCGGCGCTCTTCGCGCGACCAGCCTGCCACCGAAGGCAGGCTTTCGACGATCTCGCTGTCGCTCGTCGGCACGCGTGGTGCGGCGTGCACCCCGGTGGCCGCGATCGACAGCGAGCTCAAAAAGAGGACGCCCGCAATGCGCCAAACAAAGTTGGCAAGACAGTTGCGGGCGCGGTTCACTCAGCAGTCTCCGTCAGGGCGTGACTACCGGGTCTTTGGTTTCCGACGTCGGCGCCGGATCGAACTTCGCCACGTCGGCGGGCTCGGCCGTTTCCGACGTGGTCGAGACAAGCGCCACCACGTAAGCAACGAACGTGTCGTACGCGCTGGCCATCATCGTGGGCGGTTCGCCGCCGCCCGCCGGTGGCGTGGTGGCGGGAGGCGTGCTTCCGATCGGGAAGAACCCGCCACCTCCGCCGCCACCTCCGCCGCAGGCGGTCAATGCCAGAGCGAGGGCGGCTGCCGATGCCAGCGGCACCAGTCGCAGGGATGTCTTTTTCATCTCGACTCCTTAGCGCGCTGCGGCGGCGTTGGTCGCACCGGGAATCGGTGTGTTGAGGTACGGGAAGGCGGGCTGGAAGCCGGACGCCGGCGTCTGGGCGGCGCCATCAGTGATGGCAGCGCTACCGGCCGGAGCGTCGGACGGCTTGCAGCCGACCTTGAGCGCATCGGCATCGGTGGTGAGGAAGCACAACGCGCCCATGGCCACACGCAGTTCGATGTCCACGATGTCGTCTCCCGGACGACGGCCATTCGGGAAGCCCGCGTTATCGCCGTCAGCCACACCAAGCGTCTTCTGCGTGGCGATTGGCGTCGGCGCGATTGCAGTGTTCAGGCGCAGCATCTCCGAAGGCACCACATTCGCAGGCTTGTTCACGCCCTCGATACCGGTCAGGAACGCAGCCACCAGGTCGGTGCGCGGGAAGTTCGTGGGCGCGGGCGCGCTCGGGAACAGGGTCTGGATCAGCGCCGGCAGCGTCGGGTTGGTCACGTAGTCCAGGAACTGCGCATCACCACGCGGCTGCGAGGCGTTGAACTTGTCCTTGTCCTTCAGGCCGATCACGACTTCGTTCACCAGGGGCATGCCCAGGCGCGAAACCTGCGCCCATGCGCCGCCGTTGACCGATGCCGTCCCATGGCCGCTCTTCGGCGGGTTGGCGATCAGCCGGCCCTGGCGGGTGCTGGCGGTGGTCCAGCCGCCGATGATCGTCGAGCCGCCGGCGGTCAGGCAGGCGGTCGGCACCTCGAGTTCGAGCGAAGTGATGTTCACACCGGCCAGCGTGTCGGCGTTGCCATTCGCCGTCGGGCCTAGCGGGTTCAGGTTGATCAGGTCGAAGATCGGGCCGAGTGCCACCACGAACGGGTCCTTGCGCTGGCCCACGAACACCTTGCCCGGCGCGCCGCAGCCCGGGATGTTCACTTCGTAGACGTGCTGGGCCGCGTAGGTCGCATACCCGTTGCCGGCACCGAAGGTCTTTTCGCCGATGTTGTCGGTTGGCTTGTCGAACATGGCGCCACCGGAAGTCTTGGTGAGCGACTCACCGGCGCTGCTGCGACGCGGGCCCCGCACCACGCTCACCGTGTAGGTCTCGCGCAGGTTGTTGGTCGCCTGGTCGGGCCCGGTGATGCCGCCGGCTTGCACCAGCGGGATCGACACGGTCTTGCCACCCACCGGCAGCGCGATGTCGCGCAGCGTGTTGGTGAAGCGGAACTGGAAGGTGATGTCTTCGTTGCTGTCCGCGTTGTTGTCGATGTGGATCTCGTACAGGCCGTTCGGATCCATGTTGTAGAAGTTGGGTCCGCCGGCCGGGCCCTGGTAGGGCTGGTAGTTGGCGATCAGCGTGGTGTAGTCCGCGCGTGCGGGCTCGTAGCTGCGGAACATGTAGAAATCGGTCGCGTCGAGCTTCGGGGAGCCGGCGATCGAAGGCGCCTCCCGGTGGCTGGATGCCAACGCGCCGCCCGCGGCGATGGCGCAGAGTGTGACCACGCAGGTCCGAACAGAAAAGCCGGAAATTTTCATTGGCATCACCTTTGGTGTTGTGTGAGTTGAGTCAACGCGACGCGACCGGCTGCGCGGTGTGCGCAAACGGGGTCACAACGCTTACGTGACCTAGTTCTCAACGGATTCACATTTCTTTGCGAAGTATTCATTCGCAACACACAAAAGCGGCAATCCGCGGGTTAACCCCGGGGCTGCTGGCGCGGTCCGATGCCGCTCAGCCTTCGGCGAGCATGCCGCGCGCCTCGATGAACGCCACGACCTCGGCCACGCCGGTGTGGGTCTTGAGGTTGGTCATCACGTAGGGTCGCTGCTTGCGCATCCGCTTCGTGTCGGCTTCCATGACGTTCAGGTCGGCGCCCACGTAGGGCGCGAGATCGGTCTTGTTGATGACGAACAGGTCGCTCTTGGTGATGCCGGGCCCGCCTTTGCGCGGGATCTTCTCGCCGGCCGCCACGTCGATCACGTAGATCGTGAGGTCGCTCAGTTCCGGGCTGAAGGTGGCGGCCAGGTTGTCGCCGCCGCTCTCCACGAACACCACGTCCGCGTCCGGAAAGTCGCCGAGCATGCGGTCGATCGCCTCCAGGTTGATCGACGCGTCCTCGCGGATCGCGGTGTGCGGGCAGCCGCCCGTCTCCACGCCCATGATCCGTTCCGCGGACAGCGCGCCCGCGACCGTCAGGAGGCGCTGGTCTTCCTTGGTGTAGATGTCGTTGGTGATCGCGATGAGGTCGTACTTGTCGCGCATCGCCTTGCAGAGCATCTCGAGCAGCGTGGTCTTGCCGGAGCCGACCGGCCCGCCGATGCCCACGCGCAACGGCGGCAGCTTCTTGGTGCGGTTGGGGATGTGGTGCAGGGCGGAGGAGGACATGGTTCAGCTTCTGAAGAGGCGGGAATATTGGGTCTCGTGGCGCGCGGAATAGATCGCGAGCATCGGCGAGAAGGCCTGGCGGTCGCCATCTTCCAGCGCGATGGCGTGATCGACGGCTTGCGGAATGTCGGCGGCCAGCCGGCCCAGCATGCGCTGGCCGGCACTCTGGCCGAGCGGCACGCACTTGACGGCGGCGCCGGTCATGTTCTCGGCCCAGCCGAAGGCGAAGGCGAGGCAGCCGTCGCGCACGCTGGCCTCGGTGCGCGAAGCCGCGAAGGCGAAGGCGACGGGGTAGGTGATCGGCGAGCGGTCGAACGAGGCGGCCACGTCGTCGTGGTGCAGCTTCAGCCACTCGACGAAGGAGCGTCCCATCTGTTCGGTCTGCAGGCGGAATTCGGCAGATTCGCGGGTCTGCAACACCCAGTCGTTCAGCGCCTTGAGGCGCGGCAGGTCGCGCGCGCGCCAGGCGGCGATCGCCTGCGCGATTACCGCGAGGTCGCCCCGCGCGAGGCCCAGATGCAGCTGGTCGACCAGCCAGTCGGAGGCGGCCGCTTCGGTCGCGAGGCCCGCCCACTCCACGCCAGCCTCGATGCCTTCGGAGTACGAGAAGCCGCCGATCGGCAGCGCGGGCGAGGCGAGCCAGATGAGTTGCAGCAGGCTGGCTGCGGGCAGGGCGCCGGCAGGGTCAGGCATCAGTGCGAATGGCTGTGACCGTGGTGGTCATGGTCATGCCCGTGATCGTGCGGCTGGGCGTAGGCGTCGGGATGCAGCACCGGACCGACCGGCGCTGCCGTGCTGCCATGCGAGTGACCCTGCCCGTGGTTGCCCGACGCATGCGCGCCGTACGCACCGCCTTCGGGTTCGAACGATTCGTCGGCCTCTCGCACGATCAGGTGCATCGAGCGCAGCATCGCGGCCAGCACATGGTCGGGTTCGATCTTGAGATGGTCGGGCTTGAGCTCGATCGGCACGTGCCGGTTGCCCAGGTGGTAGGCCGCGCGCGTCAGGTCGAAGGGCGTGCCATGCGCGTTGCAGTGCGTGATGACCAGCACCGGTTGGGGCGCCGCGATCACGCGCACCAGCGAGCCGTCTTCGGCCACGAGCACGTCGCCCCCGCGCACCGCGGTGCCGCGCGGCAGGAACACGCCGACCTGGCGGCCTTGCGAGTCGGTGGCGTCGAAGCGGCTCTTCTGGCGCACATCCCAGTCGAGTTCGATCGTGGCGGCGCGCTTGAGCAGCACCGGGGCGAGGCCACGGCCCTGGGGCATGAGTTTGTTGGCAGTCAGCATGTCGTTCGGTCAGATGCGGGCGAGAAGCTCCGCCTTCTTGGCATTGAACTCGTCGTCGCTCAGGATGCCCTTGGCGCGCAGGTCGGCGAGTTTCTCGATGGTGGCGAAGATGTCTTGCGCATTCGTCGACCCCTGGGCGCTTTGGTAGTCGTTCGTCGGCACTGGCGTCGGAGGCGCTGGCGCGTAGGCCGGCTGGGATGCGACGCCATCCACGGACATCACCGGCAGGCTCGTCACGTCGATCAGGCCGTACTGGCTGTTGAATCCCAGCGTGCCGCCGTAGGACTGCTGCTGCGAGAAGCCGCCGATCTGGTGGTCGAGCGTGTCGTACACCGTGACCTGCCCGTTAAGTTCGATCGCCAGGCGCCGGGCCTCTGCGAAGTATGCGTAGCGCACGCCGTTCTGTGCGCCGGTGCTGTTGGGCCAGCGCAGATCGGCGGGCCACCAGTCGCCCGAGGTGCCCGGCGCTGGCGGCACGAACAGGCTCGACGCACCGAAGCTGCCCGCCGACGCATCGCTGTAGCCGCCGCTCTGCGCGTGCCCCGCATAGCCGGTCTGTGATTGGCCGCCGCCGGAGCCGCCCTGGGTTTGCGACTGGAAGCTGCCGCTGCGCACGAGGTCGGGCTGGCTCAGCACCAGGCTCGACAACTCCGAGCACAGGCCGTCGACACGGCCTTTCAGATGATTGTTGAACATGTCCGACACCATCGTCATGCCGCCGCGCATCCATTGCCCCGACCCCGAAAACTCAGGGTGGCTGAACTGCGCCTGGTAGCCGTTGCCGTGAATCACCGAGTCCAGCATGCTGACCGTCGCGTCGACGCTGAAGCCGTGGCGCTGGGCGATGTCGGCGATGGCCTGCTGGCCGGCGGGGGAGAGTTGTCGCATGGGAGTCTTGTCGATGGAAACGGGAGCTGGATTTTGAGGCTTCGACAAGACACCGGCCGACAAGCGGCCTTTGGCTCAGAACAGGAAGTAGCGCTGCGTCATCGGCAGCGAAGTCGCCGGCTCGCAGGTCAACAGATTGCCGTCCGCACGCACGGCGTAGGTCTGCGGATCGATCTCCATCTTCGGCACCATGCCGTTGTGCACCATGTGTTGCTTGCGCACGCCGCGGATGTTCTTCACGGCCGCGAGCGTCTTGTGCAGGCCGTAGCGTTCGCCGATGTTGTTGGCCAGCCCGGCTTGCGAGACGAAGGTCAGCGAGCTTTTGGCGAGCGAGCCACCGTAGGCGCCGAACATCGGACGGTAGTGCACCGGCTGCGGCGTCGGGATCGATGCGCTCGGATCGCCCATCGCGGCCATGGCGATGGTGCCGCCCTTCAGGATGGTGAAGGGCTTCACGCCGAAAAAGGCCGGCTTCCACACCACCAGGTCGGCCCATTTGCCCACTTCGATGCTGCCCACTTCGTGCGCGATGCCGTGCGCGATGGCCGGGTTGATCGTGTACTTGGCGATGTAGCGCTTGGCGCGGAAGTTGTCGTTGCGCGCGCTGTCTTCGGGCAGCGTGCCGCGCTGCTGCTTCATCTTGTGCGCGGTCTGCCAGGTGCGGATGATGATCTCGCCCACGCGGCCCATCGCCTGCGAATCGGAGCTGAACATGCTGATCGCGCCCAGGTCGTGCAGGATGTCTTCGGCCGCGATGGTTTCCTTGCGGATGCGCGATTCGGCGAAGGCCAGGTCTTCGGCGATGCCGGCGTCCAGGTGGTGGCACACCATGAGCATGTCGACGTGTTCGTCGAGTGTGTTCACGGTGTAGGGCATCGTCGGGTTGGTGGAGGAGGGCAGGAAGTTGTCTTCCCCGACCACGCGCAGGATGTCCGGTGCGTGCCCGCCGCCCGCGCCTTCGGTGTGGAAGGCGCAGATCGCGCGGCCGCCGACCGCCGCGATGGTGTTCTCCACGAAGCCCGATTCATTCAGGGTGTCGGAATGGATCGCGACCTGCGTGTCGGTCGCGTCGGCCACGTCGAGGCAGTTGCTGATGGCCGCGGGCGTCGTGCCCCAGTCTTCATGCAGCTTGAGGCCGATCACGCCGGCATCGATCTGCTCGTGCAGCGCGGCCGGCAGGCTGGCGTTGCCCTTGCCGAGAAAGCCGAGGTTCATCGGGAAGGCGTCGGCCGCCTGCAGCATGCGCTCGATGTGCCACGGACCCGGCGTCGCGGTCGTCGCGAAGGTGCCGGTGGCCGGCCCGGTGCCGCCGCCCAGCATCGTCGTCACGCCCGAAGAGAGCGCTTCCTCGATCTGCTGCGGGCAGATGAAATGAATGTGGCTGTCGATGCCGCCGGCCGTGACGATGTTGCCTTCGCAGCTGATGATCTCGGTGCCGGGCCCGATGACGATGTCCACGCCCGGCTGAACGTCGGGGTTGCCGGCCTTGCCGATCGCCACGATGCGCCCGCCCTTGAGGCCGATGTCGGCCTTGACGATGCCCCAGTGATCGATGATCAGCGCGTTGGTCATCACGGTGTCGACCGCGCCTTCGGCACGCGTCCTCTGCGACTGCGCCATGCCGTCGCGAATCGTCTTGCCGCCACCGAACTTCACTTCTTCACCATACGCACCGGCGCGCAAGGTGTAGTCGGCCTCGACTTCGACGATCAGCTCGGTGTCGGCCAGTCGCACGCGGTCGCCCACGGTGGGGCCGAAGATTTCCGCGTAGGCGCGGCGCCCGATCGTTGCCATCAGAGTTTCCCTTGAACCAGGCCGCGAAAGCCGTAGACGATGCGCTCACCCGAATAGTCGACCAGTTCGACCGTGCGTTGCTGGCCGGGCTCGAAGCGCACTGCCGTGCCCGACGCGATGTTCAGGCGCATGCCGTGCGCCGCCGCGCGGTCGAAACCGAGCGCGCCATTCGTTTCGGCGAAGTGGTAGTGCGAGCCGACCTGGATGGGCCGGTCGGCGGTGTTCTGCACGACGATCGTGATCGTGCGGCGGCCGGGGTTGAGCGTGTGCTCACCCTCGTCGGTGAAGAGTTCGCCGGGAATCATGTGTCGGTTCCCGGTGTCAGGCGGCTTGGGCCAGCAGCACCGCGCCGAACATCACCACCGCCGCACCTGCAACACGGGGCACCCAGACGTTGGCATGGCGCAGCGCCCAGCCGATCGCGATGCCTGCGGCGTGCAGCAGCACGGTCGCGCCCACCATGCCGACGAGCGTGGAGGCCGCGCCGGCCGTGTGGGCCAGCTCGGTGCCATGCGCGAGGCCGTGAAAGATCGCGAACGCACCGACCACGATGGCCGCAGCCGACGCCGGCATGTGCGTGCGCGTCACGACCAGCAGGCCCAGCACGAGCAGCGAGGCGGCGATCATCGGCTCGACCGCGGGCAGCTGCACGCCCGCCATGCCCATCAATGCACCGACCAGCAGCATGGCGGCGAACGCGAGTGGCGCCCAGAGCAGGTCGGGCCAGGCACGGCGCGCGGTGAGCGCGCTCCAAAGGCCGACCGCGACCATGGCCGCGAGGTGGTCGGCGCCGGTGACCGGGTGCATGAAGCCCGCCATGAAGCCGTGGTGCAGGCCGGCATCGGCACCGGTGTGCGCGTTGGCGGCGAGCGGCAGCAGTGCGAGCAACGAAGCGAGGGAGAGGGTTCTGTCAGCGGTGCGCATGGAGGCGGTCCTTGTTCTTGTCGGGTTCAAACGATCGGCTGGTGGACGGTCACGAGCTTCGTGCCGTCGGGAAAGGTCGCTTCGACCTGGATGTCCGGGATCATCTCGGCGATGCCGTCCATCACGTCGGCGCGCGTCAGCACGCTGCGCCCGGCGCTCATCAGTTCGGCGACGCTCTTGCCGTCGCGCGCGCCTTCCATGACCGCTGCCGAAATCAGCGCGATGGCTTCCGGGTAGTTGAGCTTGAGACCCCGGGCCTGCCGGCGCTCGGCCAGCAGTGCCGCCGTGAAGATCAGCAGCTTGTCTTTTTCGCGTGGCGTGAGTTCCATGGGGTTCGGATCGGAGGATCGTGTGCAGAGGTCAGGTCATTATTGGGCAACGCGTCACTGTTGCAACAGTCGTGCCGTGGCATGGAACCTGCACCGAAAAGGTGTGCACCACGACCCAATCCCCGCTGCTCCAGACAACGCGCCCCAGCGCATCGTCAAGGTCCGGCGCGACTACAACAGCTGGGTCGCGCGCGAGACGCTCGAGGACTACGCGCTGCGCTACACCCCGCAGCGGTTTCGCAAATGGTCGGAATGGCGCGTCGCCAACACGGCGTTCGGGGCGGCGTCGTTCCTCATCCTTGAAGCCGTCGGCGCCACGCTGCTGGTGAAGTACGGCTTCGCCAACGCCTTCTGGGCGATCCTGGTGACCGGGTTGATCATCTTCCTGGCGGGCCTGCCGATCAGCGTCTATGCCGCGCGCTACGGCGTCGACATGGACCTGCTCACGCGCGGCGCGGGCTTCGGCTACATCGGCTCGACGCTCACCTCGCTCATCTACGCGTCCTTCACGTTCATCTTCTTCGCGCTGGAGGCCGCGGTGATGGCCTATGCGCTCGAGCTCGCGCTGGGCATCCCGCCCGCGTGGGGGTACCTCGTCTGCGCGCTGGTCGTGATCCCGCTGGTGACCCACGGGGTGTCGGCCATCAGCCGGCTGCAGCTGTGGACGCAACCGATCTGGCTGCTGATGCTCGTCGTGCCCTTCGGCTACGTCCTCGTGCGCGATCCGGGTGCATTTGCCGGCATCACGCACTACAGCGGTGAGAAAGGCGGTGCTGCCAGCTTCGATCTGCGCCTCTTTGGTGCAGCGCTGACCGTCGGCATCGCGCTCATCACGCAGATGGGCGAGCAGGCAGACTACCTGCGCTTCATGCCCGAACGCACCGCCGCGACGCGGGGCCGCTGGTGGGCCGCGGTGCTGGCGGGTGGGCCGGGATGGGTGATCCTGGGCGTGATCAAGATGCTGGGCGGTGCGTTGCTCGCCTACCTCGCCATCACGCACATGGTGCCGATCGAGCGCGCGGTCGACCCGAACCAGATGTACCTGGCGGCCTACGAGTACGTGTTCCCGAACTACGGCTGGGCGGTCGCCGCCACGGCGCTGTTCGTCGTGATCTCGCAGCTCAAGATCAACGTGACCAACGCCTATGCGGGCTCGCTCGCGTGGAGTAATTTCTTCTCGCGCGTCACGCACAGCCATCCGGGCCGTGTGGTGTGGGTGGTGTTCAACGCGCTCATCGCCTTCATGCTGATGGAGATGAACGTGTTCGAGGCGCTGGGCGATGTGCTCGGCCTCTACGCCAACATCGCGATCGCCTGGATGATGGCCGTGGTGGCCGACCTGGTCATCAACAAGCCGCTGGGCCTCTCGCCGCCGGGCATCGAGTTCAAGCGCGCGCACCTGTGGGACATCAACCCGGTCGGCGTCGGCGCCATGGCGCTGGCTTCGGGGCTGTCGATCACGGCGCACCTCGGCTTCTTCGGGCCGATGGCGCAGTCGTTCTCGGCCGTGATCGCGCTGGGCACCGCGCTCGTCACCTCCCCGCTGATCGCCTGGGCGACCGGCGGCAAGTACTACCTGGCGCGCGTGTCCGACGACGGCGGCGCGGCCATGTTCGCGCCCGCGAGCGGCGGCCGGGCCGTGCGCTGGGCGCGTGTCGAAGCCGACGCTGGGCGCTACCAGCGCCTCACGATGCAGCGCTGCGTCATCTGCGAGCGCGAATACGAAGGCCCCGACATGGCGCACTGCCCGGCCTACCAGGGCGCGATCTGCTCGCTGTGCTGCACGCTCGACGCGCGCTGCGGCGACCTCTGCAAACCGCAGGCAAGCCTGTCGGCGCAATGGTCCGGTGCGTTGCGCTGGCTGCTGCCGCGGCGTGCGTGGCCGTACCTCGACACCGGGCTTGGGCATTTCCTGTTGCTCACGATGATCATCGTGCCCCTGCTCGCGGCGGTGTTCGGCGTGCTCTACCAGCAGGAACTGCGTGGCGTGGCCGACGTGATGCGCGCCGGCACCGACACCGCGATCGAGTTCGGCAGCGCCATCGATTCGGAAGTGCGCTCGGCCCTGCGCTCGGGCTTTCTCAAGGCGTATATGGCACTCCTGCTGATCGCGGGCATCGTCGCGTGGTGGCTGGTGCTCGCGCACCAGAGCCGCAAGGTGGCGCAGGAGGAATCGAATCGCCAGACGCACCTGCTGGTGCGCGAGATCGAGCTGCACCGCGAGACCGACCGCGCGCTGCAGGAAGCCAAGCAGACCGCCGACGAGGCGCGCGAAATCGCGGAGCAGGCCAAGCTCGCGGCCGAGCACGCCAAGCTCGCCGCCGATCAGGCCAACCAGGCCAAGAGCCGCTACATCAGCGCGATCAGCCACGAACTGCGCACGCCGCTCAACTCCATCCTCGGCTACGCGCAGTTGATGGGGGAAGACGCTTCGGTGCCGCCGCACCGGCAGCAGGCGGTGGCAGTCATCAAGCGCGGTGGCGAGCACCTGCTGTCGCTCATCGAAGGCACGCTCGACATCGCGCACATCGAGGCCGGCAAGCTCACGCTGCACGCGCGGCCGATGCGCTTTGCCGATTCGCTGCGCGAGCTGGCCGACATGTTCGAGCTGCAGGCGGAGGAGAAGGGGCTCGCCTTTCATTTCGAGCCGGCCGACGCGCTGCCCGAGGTGGTGCGTGCCGACGAGAAGCGCGTGCGGCAGATCCTCATCAACCTGCTCGGCAACGCGATCAAGTTCACCGCGACCGGCCGCGTCACCTTGCGGCTGGCCTATGCACGCGAGTTCGCCACGCTCGAGATCGAGGACACCGGCCCCGGCATGGCGGCTGACGACATCGAGCGCATCTTCGAACCCTTCGCGCGCGGCAATGTCGCCGGCACCTCGGCGCCGGGCGCGGGGCTCGGGCTCACGATCGCCAAGATGCTGACCGACCTGATGGGCGGCGAGATGAAGGTGCAAAGCACGCCGGGCGAGGGTTCGGTGTTCCGCGTGCGGCTCTTCCTGCCGCGCGTGCACGAATCGCCCGCCGTGCCGGGCCGCCGCGCGGTGGCCACCATCGCGGCGCCTGCGCCGCGTGCCCGCCGCGGCTACGAAGGCGCGCGCCGCCAGCTGCTCGTGGTCGACAACGAGGAGGCCGATCGCGAGCTGCTCGTGCAACTGCTCGTGCCGCTCGGCTTCGAGCTGCGCACGGCCGCCAGTGGGCACGACGCGCTCGACCTGATCGCGGCGGGCCTGCGTCCCGACGCCATGTTCGTCGACCTCGCCATGCCGGGCATCGATGGCTGGGAGACGATCCGCCGCGCGCACGCGCTGGGACTGACCCGCACGGCGGTGGCGATCGTGTCGGCCAACGCGTTCGACAAGCGCCTGGACAACGACGTCGGCATCGCGCCCGAAGACTTCTTCGTCAAGCCGGTGCGGCACAGCGAGTTGCTCGACTGGCTGGAGCGCCGGCTTGTCTTGAAATGGACCGCCACGGCCGTGGCGCCCGAGGCACCGGCGGTGCTGACGTTGGTAAGACCGGCGCCTGCACAACTCGCCGCGCTGGGCGAAGCCGTCGGCCTGGGTTACTTTCGCGGCATCATGAACCAGCTCGACGCCATCGATGCCGCCCAACCCGAATGCAGCGCGTGGACCGGTGCGCAGCGCACGCTGGCGCGGCAGTTCCAGTTCGAGGCCATGAGCCGGCTCATGCTCGCGGAGGATGCGACATGAGCAACGAAGCCTCCGGCAGCGCCCGACCGCTCGCGGGCAATACCGACCTCGTGCTGATCGTCGACGACGTGCCGGACAACCTCGCCGTGCTGCACGATGCGCTGGACGAATCCGGCTACACGGTGCTCATCGCCACCAACGGCGAACAGGCGCTGCAGCGCGCTGCGCAGGCGCTGCCCGACATCGTGTTGCTCGACGCCATGATGCCCGGCATCGACGGCTTCGAGGTGGCGCGCCGCCTGAAGGCCGACCCCACGACCGCGCACATCCCGATCGTCTTCATGACCGGGCTCACCGAAACCGAGCACCTGGTCGCCGCGCTGGAAGCGGGCGGCGTCGACTACGTCACCAAGCCGATCAAGCCGAAGGAAGTGCTCGCGCGCATGAACGTGCACCTGCAGGGCGCGCGGCGCGCGCGGCAGGTCGCGCAGCAGGCCGGCCAGGCGCGCAACGCGCTCGATGCCTTCGGCTACGCGAGCATCACCGTGCGCATGCCGCAGGGCAAGCTGATCTGGCAGACCGCACTTGCGCGCGAGCTGCTGCTTCGCTATTGCGGCACCAGCGCGCCCGAGACGCCGCCTGTCGTGCTCGACTGGCTGCGCCAGCACCTTCCGGGCACCGCCCAGCGCATCGAGCCGCCGGTGCTGTCGATCGCGCACGGCGGCCGCAGCCTGAGCCTGCGGCTGCACCAGCAGACCGGGCACGACGACGACGGCGACGAATGGATGCTGATCCTGCGCGAGGTGTCCGACACCGCCGTGATCGAAGCGATGAGCCTGAGCCTCAAGCTGACGGCGCGCGAAGCCGAAGTGCTCTATTGGGTAGTGAAGGGCAAGACCAACAAGGACATCGGCGAGATCCTCGGCAGCAGCCCGGCGACAGCCAAGAAACATCTGGAGCGCGTCTACGTGAAGCTTGGCGTCGAGACGCGCACGGCCGCCGCGGGCGTCGCGATGAAGCGCATCCGCGAGCTGCAGCCTCATTTTGAAATATGAGGCTCCTAGAATCCGCGACCACGCCCTGAGAGGCGCCGCGATGAACACACCCACTACCTCCAAAGCCGCAGCGCTGCTCGGCGCCATCCCGTGCCTGCTGTTCGCAGCGAATGCCTGCGCGGGCGGGCATCTGGACGTGGACGATGCCGGCATGCTCGACCCCGGCCAGTGCCAGTACGAAGTCTGGTACGGCCGCGCGGGGCCGCAGCCGGTCAATGCCCTGCATTTCGGTCCGGCCTGCCGCGTCGGACCGCTCGAGCTGGGTTTCAACGCCGACCGCTACACCTTGGGCGGGCAACATGCCAACACGCTCGGGCCTCAGATCAAATGGACCTGGTTCGGCCAGGCGCCCGATGCGCAATTCAGCGGCGCGGTCTCGGCCAATGTGACGTGGGATCGCACCAACCGCGGCAAGCCCGGCCGGCAGCTGGTGTTCCCGTTCACCTGGAAGGCGCTCGACAGCCTGCAGATCCACGCCAACCTCGGCGCCGACTGGTCGCCGGTGACGGGCTCCCGCACCGGCCGTACGGGGCTGGGCACCGAATGGGCCCTGACCGAGCAGCTGTCTTTGCTGGGCGAGCGCAATCGCGCGGGCGGCCTGTGGACCTCGCGCGTGGGCGCGCGGTTCAGTTTTACGCCGTTGATCAGCCTGGACGTCACGACTTCACGTACGGGGCCCGAGCGCACCAGGGGCTTCTATGTCGGTCTGAACCAGGAGTTCAGCCGCTGAAAAATTCGGTTTCGTAAAAGAGCCGGCAGCAGCACAATCTCTGCAAATCCTCGACCCACCTGGTCATCAAGCCCCATGGACAACTTCGTCATCGTCAAGCATTTCGACTGGGCCAGCGCGCCGGCGGACACGCTCCCAGCCGACGTACAGCAACTGGCCCGGCAACTTGGCCCGAAATGGCGCATCGAGCGCGCCATGGACCCCAACAGCGACATGACCAACGTAGCGCAGCGCGCCAACCTGTGGCACTTCGCGTCGTCGGTCATCGCGTATGACGTGCCGGGCGACTTCGTCGAATTCGGCTCTTTCGATGGCAAATGCGGCGTGATCTTCCAGAAGGTCATCGACGCGACCGACCCGTCGCGGCGCCTTCATCTCTACGACCATTTCCAGTTCGCGTTCAACCTGACCGGGCGCGACATCCAGACCGAGCTCAAGCGTAATTTCGCGGCGGCCGGTGCATCGCCCCCGGTGATCCACGTCGGCGACTTCGAGGACACCGTACCCGACGAGCTGCCCGACACGCTGGCCTTCGTCCACATCGATTGCGGCTTCGGCGGCGACCCGGAGGCCCACGCCGAGGTGGTGGAGCGGCTGCTGGAACACGCCTATCCGCGCATGTCGAAGGGCGCCGTCTGCATGTTGATGGACTACCACGAAGCCGGTCGCAGCGAAGGGCCCGACCACAACCCGGGCGCCGCGATCGCCGCGCGCCGCTTCTTCAGCGACAAGCCCGAAAAGGTGTCGCTGCTCTGGGCCGGCGAGTACAGCCACGGCTACTTCCGCAAGGGGCAGGAAGCGCCTGCTGTACGCAGCGCCTGACTAGCTCTCCGCGCCTTCGACCAGGAAGCGCACGCGTCGCACGCCCTGCCATTCGTCGGCGTCGAGCCGGAAGGCCAGCATCACCCGGGGCGGCAGCGGATCGGTATGGCCGAACCAGATGCCATCGATCGGCTGGCCCTGGTGGCGCAGCTTCAGCGCGAGGTGCTTCTCGCCCACGAGCCGCTGCGACAGGACCTCCACTTCCTCGCTGAAGGTCGGCGGCGCGAAGCCCTGGCCCCACACCTCGCGATGCAGCGTGTCCACCAGATCCACGCGAAGGTACTCGCGCGCCAGCGGGCCGTCGGTGTCGATCTGCCGCACCAGCGACGATGCGGCGAGCCACTCCTGCGCGACCTGTGCGATCGCCTGCGTGAAGGTCTCGAAGTGCCCGCGCGCGACCGTGCAGCCCGCCGCCATCGCGTGTCCGCCGAAGCGCAGCAGCACGCCCGGATGGCGCTTGGCGACCAGGTCGAGCGCGTCGCGCAGATGGAAGCCGGGAATCGAGCGGCCGGAACCCTTGAGCTCGTTCTCCTTGCCCGGCGCGCCGCTCGCAGCGAAGACGAAGGTCGGGCGATGGAAGCGATCTTTCAGGCGCGAGGCGACGATGCCGACCACGCCCTCGTGGAACGCCTGGTCGAACACGCTGATGGCGGGCGGCGGCGCCCGATCTGCGCCCTCGGCCACGTCGAACAGCGACTCGGCCAGCAGCAGGGCCTGGTCGCGCATGCCGCCTTCGATGTCGCGTCGCTCGCGGTTGATGCCGTCGAGCAGGCGCGCGAGTTCGTCGGCGCGGCCCGCGTCGTCGGTCAGCAGGCACTCGATGCCGAGCGTCATGTCGGCCAGCCGGCCGGCCGCGTTGATGCGCGGGCCGAGCGCGAAGCCGAAGTCGAAAGTGGTGGCGGTGGGGGCGTTGCGGCCCGCGGCCTTGAACAGCGCGGCGATGCCGGGCTGCATCGCGCCGGCGCGGATGCGGCGCAGCCCCTGCGCCACCAGCCGGCGGTTGTTGGCATCGAGCCTGACCACGTCGGCCACGGTGCCCAGCGCCACCAGCGGCAGCAGCACGTCGAGCTTGGGCTGGTTCGCGGCATCGAACACGCCCCGCGCGCGCAACTCGGCGCGCAGCGCCAGCAGCACGTAGAACATGACGCCGACACCCGCGATGCTCTTGCTCTCGAAGGTGCAGTCGGGCTGGTTCGGGTTCACGAGCACCTCGGCGGCCGGCAGTTCCGGGCCCGGCAGGTGGTGGTCGGTGACCAGCACCTGCAGTCCACGCGCCCGTGCCGCCGCCACGCCGTCGACGCTGGCGATGCCGTTGTCGACGGTGATGAGCATGTCGGCGCCGCTGTCGGCCACGCGCTCGGCGATCGGCGGGGTCAGGCCGTAGCCGTCGACCACGCGGTCGGGCACGAGGTAGCTCACATGCTTCGCGCCCAGCAGGCGCAGTCCGCGCACGGCCACGGCGCAGGCGGTCGCGCCGTCGCAGTCGTAGTCCGCGACGATGCACAGGCGCTTGTCGGCGCGGACCGCATCGGCGAGCAGCACGGCCGCTTCATGTGTGCCGAGCAGGCCGGCAGGCGCGAGCAGGCGGGCGAGGCCGTCGTCGAGCTCTTCCTTGCCCGTGACGCCGCGCGCAGCGTAAAGGCGGGCCAGCAGCGGATGCACGCCGGCCTGCTCGAGCGTCCACGCCGTGCGCGGCGGGATCGCCCTGGCGACGATCTTCATAGCGCGCCCAGTACGGTGGTCGCGGGCTGGCGGCCGAAAAGCCCCTTGAGCCAGCGACCCAGGCCGATCTTCTGCGGCGTGAAGCGCTGTGCCGCGCGGTCTCCGCACAGCGTGAGGCGCACCGGCTCGCCGCGCGTGTGCGCAGCCAGCAAGCCGGCCAGCGCGCCGGCATCGAGGGCGCGCCAGGCGTCGGCCCATGCGGGGCCGTCGTCGGCGAGGGCGGCCCGGCGCAGGTCTTCGGCCACCGTGGGCGACGCCTCGTGGGCGACAGCGCCTGACGGCAATGCACCGGTGCCGCTAAGCCAGAACGAGTTGATCGGTGGCGCCCCGCGGCTGGTGCGGTCGTCGTTCACGCGCTGGGTGTAGAGCAGCATCTGCATCTCGTTCTGCAGGCGGCGCAGTGCGCGGGCGCCGTCGGTGACCGGGGCCCATTGCGAGATCGGGCCGTTGATCACCCGGTCGATCGAGGCGGTGGGCAGTTGCGCGAAAGGCTTGCCGCGCGCCAGCCAGCGGCCGGGCGTGGCGGTTGCGTGCAGCGCAATGCCGTCTTCCTCGAAGAAGGGCTGCGCGGCAGCGAGCAGGGCGGCCGACTCGTCGGCGTCGATGCCGATGGCTCCCGGGTCGCCGAGCACGATGTCGTCGACCTCGACCTGCCAGTGGCACAGCGTGGTGATGCCCCAGGCTTCGGTGTCGCCCGCATCGGCCAGGCCGCTGCGGCGCGCTTCCAGCGCCGCCCAGGGGATGCAGCCATCGGCGGCGGCGATCCCGAGCGCGCGGGCCAGCGCGCGTTCGTGCGGCGGCGATCGGGTGGCATCGTCCTGCGTGTCGTCGGTTTCGAGCGTGAGGCGCGCCAGCAGCGCTTCGAGGTTGGGCAGGTGAAGCCCCGTCAGGGCGGCATGGCAGGCGGGCGAACCGCGGCCGGCGAAGGGAATCAACAGGTCAAGGGGGTTAGTCGGTTCGGCCATGAGCCTATTGTCCGGGATGCCACAATCCTCCGCCTATGCCACTCCCCTATGAACTGCAACTCGGCTGGCGCTACACGCGCGCAGGCCGGGCCACGCGGCGCAACGGATTCATTTCCTTCATTTCCGGTGTCTCGATGCTCGGCATCGCGCTGGGCGTGGCGGCGCTGATCATCGTGCTGAGCGTCATGAACGGCTTCCAGAAGGAAGTGACCGACCGAATGCTGGGCGTGATCTCGCACATCGAGATCCTGTCGCGCGACGGCCAGGCGCTGCAGGACATCGACGCCATCGCCGCCGGTGCCCGCAAGAACCCCGAAGTGATCGGCGTCGCGCCCTTCATCGCCGCGCAGGCGCTCATCGCGCGCGGCGAGGACATGAAAGGCACGCTGGTGCGCGGCATCGATCCGGCGCTGGAGCCGCAGGTCACCGACATCTCGACGACGGCGCAAAAGGGCACGCTCAACAAGCTGGTGCCCGGCGAATTCGGCATCGTGCTGGGCGTCGAGCTGGCGCGCTCGCTCTATGTGCGCGAAGGCGACCAGGTCACGCTGATCGCGCCGGGCGGCCAGGTGACGCCGGCCGGCGTCGTGCCCCGGCTCAAGCAGTTCACGGTGGTCGGTACCTTCGACTCGGGCCACTACGAATACGACTCCGCGCTCGCCATGATCCACGAGCAGGACGCGCAGCGCGTGTTCCGCCTCGACGGCCCGAGCGGCCTGCGCATCAAGCTCAAGGACCTGCACGAGGCGCCGCGTGTCGCCGACCAACTGGCCACGACGCTGCCGGGCGCGTTCCTCATCCGCGACTGGACCAAGCAGAACAAGACCTGGTTCGCGGCAGTGCAGGTCGAGAAACGCATGATGTTCATCATCCTCACGCTCATCGTCGCGGTGGCGGCGTTCAATCTCGTGTCGACGCTGGTCATGACGGTGACCGACAAGCGCGCCGACATCGCGATCCTGCGCACGCTCGGCGCCAGCCCGAAAAGCATCATGGGCATCTTCGTCGTGCAGGGCGCGATGGTGGGCGTGATCGGCACCGTGCTCGGGCTCGTGCTGGGGCTCGGCATCGCCTACAACATCGACGTGATCGTGCCGGCCATCGAACGCGCGCTGCACACCAGCTTCCTGCCGCAGGACATCTACCTGATCAGCAAGATGCCGAGCGACCCGCAGCGGGGCGACATCATGCCCATCGCGATCATTTCCCTCGTGCTCGCGTTCGCGGCCACGCTGTACCCGAGCTGGCGCGCCAGCCGCGTGAACCCTGCGGAGGCGCTGCGCTATGAGTGACGTTGTCCTGAAGGCCCGCGGCCTCACGAAACGCTTCAACGAAGGCCGCCTCGACCTGACCGTGCTGCACGGCGTCGACCTCGATGTGCACGCCGGCGAAACGCTGGCGATCGTCGGCTCGTCGGGCTCCGGCAAGAGCACCTTGTTGCACCTGATGGGCGGTCTCGATGCGCCGAGCGGCGGCAGCGTGGAACTGCTCGGCAAGGACATCGCGAGAGTCGATGCAGCGGAGCAAGGGCGGCTGCGCAACCAGCATCTCGGCTTCGTCTACCAGTTCCATCACCTGCTGCCCGAGTTCAGCGCGCAGGACAACGTGGCGATGCCGCTGAAGATCCGCCGCGTCGCGCCGGCGCAGTCGGCCGAGACGGCGGTCCGCATGCTCAAGGCGGTGGGTCTGGGCGAACGGGTGCAGCACCGGCCGGCCGAACTCTCCGGCGGCGAGCGCCAGCGCGTGGCCATCGCGCGCGCACTGGTCACCCAACCGGCCTGCGTGCTGGCCGACGAGCCGACCGGCAACCTCGACCGCAGCACGGCCGACGGCGTGTTCGCGCTCATGCTCGAACTGGCGCGCAAGCACGGCACCGCCTTCGTGATGGTCACGCACGACGAGACGCTCGCGGCGCGCTGCGACCGCGTGTTGCGGCTGGTGGCGGGCCGACTCGCGAACTGAACGTGCGGCAACGGCGTCCGGCACGGTGACTTCTCCCACGCTCGCGCCCGGCCTCAAGGGTTACCCCCACGCGGCCGCGGCACGCAGGCTCGACGAGATCGGCGCCGCCGGATGGAACGTGCTGGCGGGCGACCTGCCGCTGCCCATCGCGCTGCTCAAGCGCGAAGCCCTCGAACACAACGTGCGGTGGATGCAGTCGCGTGTCGACCAATGGGGCATCGACTTCGCGCCGCACGGCAAGACGACCATGTCGCCGCAACTCTTCACGCGCCAGATCGACGCGGGCGCCTGGGGCATCACCTTCGCCAACGTGACGCAGTTGTCGATCGGCGTCGCGGCCGGCGTGCGCCGCGGGTTGATCGCGAACCAGGTGATGTCGGCGGCCGATCTGCAAGGGTTGCATGCGCTGCTGACCGCGCATTCCGACCTGCGCGCGCTGTTCCTGGTGGATTCGATCGCCCAGCTCGACCTGATCGAAGGCTGGGCCCAAGCCAACACCGGCGCGCCGGCTTTCGAGGTGCTCCTGGAGATCGGCTACGCAGGCGGCCGCACCGGCTGCCGCGCGCACGAGGACGCTGTCGCACTGGCCGAGCGCCTGCGTGCGAGTCGCGCAGTGCGGCTGGTCGGCCTCGAGAGCTATGAAGGCACCACGCAGATCGATGCCGATTCGGTGCGCGCGCTCATGGACCGCGTCGATGCGGTGGCGCGGCATTGCGTTGCACGCGGCTGGTTCGAAGCCGACGAGGTGATCCTCTCGTCCGGCGGCTCGGCAGTGTTCGATCTGATCGCGGGCCGACTCAAGCCCTCGCTGGGCAAGCCGGTGCGCGGCCTTTTGCGTTCGGGCTGCTACATCACGCACGACCACGGCTTCTACCAGGGCACCGTCGCGGGCGTCGAGCAGCGCATCGGCTGCCCGGCGGGCGAGAGCCTGCGCGCCGCGCTGGAAGTTTGGGCGCTGGTGCAATCGCGACCTGAGCCAGGGCTCGCGATCCTCGGTGTGGGCAAGCGCGACATTTCCTTCGATCTTGCGATGCCGATGCCGATCGCTTACGCCCCGCGCGACAGCCTGTCGGCGCAAACGGTTCCTGTCGGCTGGAAGATCACCGCGCTGAACGATCAGCACGCCTATCTGCGCTGGGAGAGCGGCGACGACCCCTCGGCTCCGGCTGTCGGCGACCGCATCGGCCTCGGAATCTCGCATCCGTGCACGACCTTCGACAAGTGGCACTGGATGCCGATCGTCGAGTCCGACTACCGCATCAGCGATGCGGTGACGCTGCAGTTCTAGGCTGCAATCGAGTAGCCGCCGTCCACCGGGATGGCGGTGCCGGTCACGAAGTCGGATGCTGCGCTCGCGAGGAACACCGCCGTGCCGGCAAGGTCGTCCGGCTGGCCCCAGCGGCCGGCGGGCGCCCGTGCGATCACGCGTTCGTTGAGGCCCGCGACCTGCTCGCGCGCGCCGTCGGTCAGCGCGGTCTGGATCCAGCCCGGCAGGATCGCGTTGACCTGGATGCCGTCGGCCGCCCACGACGCGGCGGTGGCCTTCGTCAACTGCACGATGCCGCCCTTGCTCGCGCCGTAGGCCGGAGCGTAGGGCGCGCCGAAGATCGACATCATCGAGCCGATGTTGATGATCTTGCCGCTACCCGCGGCCTTCATCAGGGGATGCGCAGCGCGGCTGCAGAGGAAGGCGCTGGTGAGGTTGGTGCCCATCACCTGGTTCCACTCAGTGAGCGACAGCTGGTCGACGGGCTTGCGCACCGTGCTGCCGGCGTTGTTGACGAGGATGTCGAGGCGGCCGCAGCGCGACTGCACGGTGGCGAAGGCTTCGGCGACCGCCGCCTCGCTCGTCACGTCGAGCGCCAGCGCGAACGAATCGCTGCCCAATGCCCTCAGCGCCTCCACTGCCGCGGCCGATTTCTCCGCGTTGCGCGCCGCCACCACCACGCGCGCGCCAGCCTGCGCCAGGCCTTTCGCCATGCCGAGGCCGATGCCCCCGTTGCCGCCCGTGACGAGCGCGACCTTGCGTGTCAGATCGAACATCCGATGTCTCCGTTGATTGAAGGGGGACAGGCTAAAGGATTCGGTTGAACCAGAAGATCGACAAGCCGGCCGACAGCAGCGCCAGCAGCGCTGCACCGAGCGCGAACAGCGCCGAGATTTCGGTTTCCTTCTTCTCCACCGTGAGGCGGGAGCTGAGCGTGTCGTAGACCTTCTTCAAGTCGCCCGCCGTGCCGGCGTAGAAGTACTCGGCCTGCGTCTTGTTGGCCACAGCCTTGAGCGTTTCCTCGTCGAGCCGCACGCGCATCGACCAGCCCTCGAAACCGATGGTTTCGCCATCGACCGTGCCGATGCCCACCGTGTAGACGCGCACGCCGCGGTCCGCTGCCAGCTTGGCGGCGTCGAGCGGGTCGACGCCGGTGGTGCGCTGGCCGTCGGTCAGCATGATGATCGCGGCCGACGTGTAGGAGCCCGGCGTCACCGGCGGTGGCGCCTCCTTGGGCGGCGGCTTGCCGGCCTGATCGATCGGTACGCCGCGCTGTCGGCTCGGCGCGCCGATCTTGTCGATGTCGATGCCCGCCTCGGGGAAGAGGGTGGCGAGCGACATCACGATGCCGTTGCCGGTGGCGGTGCCACGTTGAAGCTGGAACGCATCGATGGCGGTGTAGAGGTCCTCGCGGTTCGTGGTGGGCAGCTGCGCGACCTGCGCACTGCCTGCGAAGGCGACGATGCCGACCTTCACGGTGCGCGGCAGGTCCTTGAGAAATGCCTTGGCGGCTTCCTGCGCCGCGACGATCCGGCTCGGTTGCACGTCGGCGGCGCGCATGCTGCCCGAAACGTCCATGGCCAGGATGATGGTCTGCTGGTTCGAGGGGAGCAACACCACGGCGGTCGGTCGCGCCGCGGCGATGAGCATGGCAACCATCGCCAGCAGGAACAGCAGCGGCGGGATGTGGCGGCGCACGCTCTGGCCGGCACCCATCGCTTCGCGCACGATCGACAGGCTCGCATAGCGCAGCGCGAGCTTTTTCTTGCGGCGCATCAGCCACAGGTAGAGCAGCACCAGCAGCGGCACTGCCAGCAACAGCCAGAGGAATTGGGGCCAGAGAAAGTTCATGCGAAGGCCTTGAGGCTGCCGGCGCCGGCGCGCACCTTGCGCTTGCGCAAGTCGGCAAAGCGCACGATGGCTTCGACGAGGTCGTCGTCGGTGGAAAGTTCGAGTGCGTCGACCCCGGCCCGCGCCAGTGCCTCACGCAAGGTGGTTTCGCGCTCGGCGGCGATGCGTGCGAAGCGCTTGCGAAAACCGGCGTCGTGCGTGTCGACCCAGAGCTGCTCGCCGGTCTCGGCATCGCGCAGCGGCACGAGACCGAGGTCGGGGAGTTCGAGCTCGAGCGGGTCGAACAGCCGCACGGCGATCACCTCGTGCCGTTGCGCGAGCTGGCCGAGCGGTTTCTCCCAACCCGGCTCGCTCAGGAAGTCGGACACGACAAACACGGTTGCGCGCCTGGGCATCAGGGTGGCGGCCGATTTGAGAAGGTCGTCAAGACGGGTCATGCCCTTCTGCAGGGGCAGCGCGTCGGCGCGGCGCTCCATCGAATGCAGCAGGTGCAGCACATGGCGGCGCCCGCTGCGCGGCGGAATGACCGCTTCGAGGTCGTTGCCGTAGACCAGCGCGCCGACGCGGTTGCCGTGCCGCGTCAGCAGGCGCGCGAGCACGCCCACGAAGCCGGCCGAGATCTCGCGCTTGGCGCGCACGCCCGAGCCGAAATCGACCGAGCGGCTCAGGTCGAGCACGAACCAGGCGGCCATCTCGCGGTCTTCGGTGAACACGCGCACATGCGGCGATTGCAGGCGTGCGGTCACGTTCCAGTCGATGTGGCGCACGTCGTCGTGCAGCTGGTATTCGCGCAGGTCCGCCAGATCGAGGCCGGTGCCGCGCATCAACGTGCGGTAGTTGCCCTGCAGCAGGCCGTCGAGCCGGCGGATCACCGTCCATTCGAGCCGGCGCAGCGCGCGCTCTGCGCCCATCGACGGCGCGGCGTCGTTCGCCGCCGCGACCTGGGGTTGCGGCTGCGGGTCGGAGCGCCACCAGCGTTTCATGGCGATTCAGGGGTGCGCATTTCAGGCCGCCAGCTTTTCATGTTCCAGAGGCCTGGGTGGCGCAGGAACGGCCCGCATGATCTTGTCGATCAGGCTGTCGGGCGTCAGGCCTTCCGACAGGCCTTCATAGGAGAGCGTCACGCGATGGCGCAGCACGTCCGGCACCAGCGTGGTCATGTCCTCGGGCAACGCATAGGTGCGACCGCGCAACAGCGCGAGCGCACGAGCGCCTTCGGTCAAATTGATGCTGGCCCGGGGGCTGGCGCCGAAGGTGATGAAGCGGTGCATGCCCTTGAGCCCGTGCTTCTCGGGATTGCGCGTGGCGGACACCAGCTTGACGGCGTACTGAATGAGCGAGGGATCGACATACACCCGACGCGCCTCGGCCTGCAGCGCGGCGAGCTGGTCGGTGGTGGCGACGGCGCTGACCTCGACAGGCGGGCCGATCACGCGCTGGACGATCACGAACTCTTCCTCGTCGGTCGGGTAGTCGACCAGCACCTTCATCATGAATCGGTCGACCTGCGCTTCGGGCAACGGATAGGTGCCCTCGGTCTCGATCGGGTTCTGCGTGGCCATCACGAGAAAGGGACGCGGCACCTTGTGCGTCTCGCCTGCGATGGTCACCTGCCGCTCCTGCATCACCTCGAGCAGCGCGCTCTGCACTTTCGCAGGGGCGCGGTTGATTTCGTCGGCCAGCAGCAGGTTGGCGAACACCGGCCCGAGCGACGTGCTGAAGTCGCCCGTCTTCTGGTTGTAGATGCGGGTGCCGACCAGGTCGGCCGGCACCAGGTCGGGCGTGAACTGGATGCGCTTGAAGCGGCCCTGCACGGTGTCGGCCAATGTCTTGATGGTGAGCGTTTTGGCCAGCCCGGGCACGCCTTCGACCAGCAGATGACCGCCGGCCAGCATCGCGACCATGACGCGTTCGAGGAAGCGGTCCTGCCCGACGACCACGCGCTTGACCTGGTAGAGGATCTGCTCCATCAGCTCGGCGGTGGCGGGGGAGGGCGAGAACGTCGGGTTGTCGGTGCTCATGCGGATTGATTCCTCGGAACGTTTCAGAACGGGGGCATGCCGGCGGCGGACGCGGCATTTTCGATGGGCACCGCAAAGCCGATGCCGATGAAGGTACGCTGCTGCGTGGGGTTGAGGATGGCCGTGACGATGCCGAGCACCTCACCGTCCATGTTGACCAGGGGGCCGCCGGAATTGCCAGGGTTGGCGGCCGCATCGAACTGGATCAGGTTGCCGAGTTCCTGCTTGCCTTCCGGCGAGCGGAACGAGCGCTTGAGGCCCGACACCACCCCGGCCGAGACCGAAGGCCCGATGCCGAACGGGAATCCGACTGCCGCCACTTGGTCGCCCGACTGCAGGTCGCCGGTCGAGCGCATCGTGGCGGCGACGAGGTCGTCGGGGATCTTCTGCGCCTGGAGCACGGCGAGGTCGTTCTCGGGCTGCACGCTCACGATGGTCGCGGTGGCCTCGAGGCCGTCGAAGAAAACGACCTTGATCTTGTCGGCACCGGCGACGACGTGCAGGTTCGTGAGGATCACGCCCTTGTCGACGATCACCACGCCGGTGCCAACGCCGCGTTCGTTGTCGCCTTCGGGCTGGGCTTCGGGTGGCTTACCCTTGGCGAGGTTGCGGCCGCGCTTTTCGGTCTTGGCTTCGGGTGTCGCTTTCTCGGGGCCGTAACTCACGACCCTGACCACCGATGGGCGGATGACGTCTGCGGCGCGGGCTGCGGGGGAGGGCAGACTGTTCGTCTGCAACGTGCGGAGCACCGCCGCATCGATGTCCTTCTGCGTGAGCGAGTGGAGTCCCTGGCGCGGCCAGTAGAACGCGCCGCCCGCCGCCATCGCCATGCAAAGGATCAGGAGCGTCGCGAAACTCCAGCGCCCCGGTTGCCAGCGCGAGCGCTTCGGCGATGCCGTCACGACGGGCTCAGCCGGCTCGGACTGCGCCGCTTCGTCCGTGGTGGGCGACGACGTTCGGGGCGAGCGGCTGTACTGGGCAGGCCTGCGCATCGAGACACCTCCGGCAAGGATGACGCGTTAAGAAAGCGTGAACGATTTCACGTTAGCACGCTTTGTACCGCCGTGCATCCGTTCGGGCATCATGGCGCGATGGCTTTCTTCGTCGACACCCATTGCCACCTCGATGCGCCGGAATTCGGAGACGAATCGGTGCCGGTGCGGGCCCGTGCCGCGGCCCGTGGCGTGGGGTTGTGCGTGATCCCGGCGGTCGCGGTCTCCAACTTTGCAGCGGTTCGCAGCCTCGCCCATCGCCAGGGTGACGCCTACGGCCTTGGCATTCACCCGCTGTGCACCGGCGAGGCGCACGTGGAAGACCTGGAACGCCTCGATGCGGCGCTGATTGCGCACCGCGACGACCCGCGGCTGGTCGCGGTCGGCGAGATCGGCCTCGACTACTTCGTCGAGGGGCTGGACGACGAGAAGCAGCAGCATTTTTTTCACACCCAGTTGCAACTCGCACGCAAGCACGACCTGCCGGTGGTGATCCACGTGCGGCGATCGGTCGACAAGGTGCTCAAGCATCTGCGCCAGGTCGGCGGCGGCCGACCGTGGCTCGGCATCGCGCACGCCTTCAATGGCAGCGAGCAGCAGGCCCAGGCTTGCATCGCGCTCGGATTGAAGCTGGGCTTCGGCGGCGCTGTGACCTTTGATCGCGCATTGCAGTTGCGCCGGTTGGCTGCCGCGTTACCGCTCGATGCGCTCGTTCTGGAAACCGATTCGCCGGACATCCAGCCGCACTGGCTCTACCGCACCCGCGAGCAACGTGCCGCGGGCGAGCCGCAGGGCCGCAACGAACCCGCGGAACTGCCGCGCATTGCCCAGGTGATCGCCGGCCTGCGCGGCATCGCGGTCGACGCACTGGCCGAGGCCACCACGCGCAACGCGATGACCGCGCTGCCCGGGCTTATCGGATTGCGCAGCTCGCCGGTGCCCTCGCCTCATCCTGTGTATGCGAAATGCCCGACCGGCCACGCGTCGGAAAATTGCTGGCTTTCGGTGTCATCCTTTGGGCACGTTGGCTCGTTGATCCTCCAGTGGCAATTGGTCACTCCAACTCCAACACTTCCAAAGGAGCTCTCATGAATAAATCTTTCGCTCGCACCGTGCCCGCCGTCCTCGCACTCGCACTGGCTTCCATCGGCCTGTCGGCAACTGCGCAAACCCCGCCGCCGCCGCCCGCACCGGCACCGGCCATGGCCGCACCGGCACCTGCACCGACCGTGACCGAACGCGCCAAGGAAAACACCAGGGAAGCAGTGGACGCCACCAAGAGCGGTTCCAAGAAGGCCTACAACGCCACGAAGCGCACCGCCAAGAAGGCCGGCAACGCCACCAAGCGTACGGCCAAGAAGACCGGTAACGTGGTCGAGAACGCCGGCCACAAGGCCGCTGACGGCATGCGCACCGCAGGCCGCAAGATCGGCGAGAAGGTCCCCGGCACCGCCGACTACGAAGCCGCCAAGAAGCCGTGAGCTTCTGCCTTCATTGGCACTCCGCAAAAAACCCGCTTCGGCGGGTTTTTTGTTGTCCCAGAGAATCCACGCATGGTGCCCGATCCGTTGCCTTCCCCGTTACATGGCCTTGCGCCCGCCGTTTCCGCACAGACCGTCGTCCTGATCCTCGGAAGCTTTCCAGGCGGCCGCTCGCTCGCCGAACAGCAGTACTACGCGCATCCGCAAAATCATTTCTGGAAGATCCTCCAGGCCATCTGGCCGACCAATGCGCTCCCGACAGGGCCTGACAGTTACAGGGATCGGCTCGCATGGTTGCTCGACCGGGGCCTGGGTGTGTGGGATGTGTACGCTGCATGCGAACGCGAGGGCAGCCTCGACAGCGCCATCCGCAATGCCGTGGTGAACGACATCGCCGGGCTGCATTTGCCGCGGCTGGCGGCCATTGCGCACAACGGCGGCGAAAGTTTCAGGCACGCACGGCACACTCGAAGCCTGGGCGTACCGGTTTATCGGCTACCGTCCACCAGCCCGGCCAATGCGTCCTGGCGCTTCGAACGAAAGCTCGCCGCGTGGCGAGAGGTCATGACAGAACACGGACTCGCCTGATGGCCACCAAGACACCGCCGCTACCCGAAGTCAATTTTTCCGATTGGGGCGACATCCGCTACCTCCACCTGGGCACCGAATGGGTGCAGGGTTCGATGAAGCTCGACGCCCCGTTGGAGATCGAGCTTGAATACGTGCAACGCATGATGGCCTGGCTGCTCTTCGTGGAGCCGTCGAGCGTGATGGGTCGCCATGCGATGCAACTCGGCCTCGGCGCGGCCACCCTGACCAAGTTTTCCCGCAAGACGCTGCGCATGCGCACCACAGCGATCGAACTGAATCCCCAGGTGGTGGCCGCCTGCCGCGGCTGGTTCAAGCTGCCGGCCGACGACGCCAAACTGGAAGTGGTGATCGCCGACGCTGCGGTGGAGATCCGCAAGCCGAAGTGGCACGGCACCATCGATGCGCTGCAGGTCGACCTGTACGACCACGAAGCCGCTGCACCGGTGCTCGACAGCGAATCGTTCTATGCCGATTGCCGCGCGTTGCTGACCGACGAAGGCTGCATGACGGTCAACCTGTTCGGCCGTTCGTCGAGTTACGAGCGCAGCCTCGAAAAGATCGCCGCGGCTTTCGGCGCCGATGCCGTGTGGGCTTTCAAGCCGACCCGGGAGGGCAACACGGTCGTGCTCGCACAGCGCACGCCGAGCGCGCCGAAGCGCGCCGTGCTTGCCGATCGCGCGCAAACCATCCAGACTCGCTGGAGCCTGCCTGCGCCCAAGTGGCTGCGGGTCTTCAAACCGCACGCCTGATCCATGAGCGCCACGCCCCGCACTGTTCCCCCGACCTCCAGCGCCGTCGCCACGCCGGTTCGGCACGAGGGACCGCTGGACCTGCGCCGCCTCATCGAATGGCTGGCCCAGGACGCGGTGATTTCGCCCGAGGAGGCACGCCGTACCCTCGCGCGCTGTGCGCAGGTCGAGAGCCGGCAGGCGCCTCTGGTGCGCCTGGCCAACGTCGCGATGTCGCGCGAGAAGGACGGCAAGCCGCTCGACCTCGAGATGCTCGCGCAGTGGCTGGCGGGTCGCAGCGGACTGGCCTATCTGCGCATCGATCCGCTCAAGGTGGACGTGGGCAAGGTTGCCGACACCATGAGCGCCGCGTACGCCGAGCGCCACAAGGTGCTGCCGGTGCAGGTGACGCCGACCGAAGTCGTCGTCGCGACGGCCGAGCCCTTCCTGACCGACTGGATCGGCGAGGTCGAACGCCAGTCGCGCCGTGCGGTGCGGCGCGTGGTCTCCAACCCCAGCGACATCCAGCGCTACACCGCCGAGTTCTTCGCGTTGGCCAAGTCCGTCAAGGCAGCGCAGAAAGCGGGCGGCAACACGGGCGGCGCAAGCTTCGAACAGCTGGTGGAGCTCGGCAAGAGCAACCGGCAGCTCGACGCCAACGACCAGAGCGTGGTGCAGGTGGTCGACTGGCTCTGGCAATACGCATTCGACCAGCGCGCGAGCGACATCCATCTGGAGCCGCGTCGGGAGCAGGGGGTGATCCGCTTCCGCATCGACGGCGTGCTGCATCCGGCCTACCAGATGCCCATGGGCGTGATGAACGCGATGGTCGCGCGCATCAAGCTGCTCGGGCGCATGGACGTGGTCGAGAAGCGCCGCCCGCTCGACGGCCGCATCAAGACCCGCAATGCGCGCGGCGACGAAGTCGAAATGCGTTTGTCGACCTTGCCCACCGCCTTCGGCGAGAAGATGGTGATGCGCATCTTCGACCCCGACACCGCGGTGAAAGACCTCGACGCGCTCGGGTTCTCGCAGCACGATGCCCAGCGCTGGGAGAAGCTGGTCACGCGCCCGCACGGGATCATCCTGGTGACGGGCCCGACCGGCTCTGGCAAGACCACCACGCTCTACTCGACGCTCAAGCGCGTCGCAACCGAAGAGGTGAACGTGAGCACGGTGGAAGACCCGATCGAAATGATCGAGCCGTCGTTCAACCAGACGCAGGTGCAGCCGCAACTGGACTTCGGCTTCACCGAAGGCCTGCGTGCGCTGATGCGGCAGGACCCGGACATCATCATGGTGGGCGAAATCCGCGACCTCGCAACCGCCGAAATGGCCGTGCAGGCGGCGCTCACGGGTCACCTCGTGTTCAGCACGCTGCACACCAACGACGCACCGAGCGCTGTCACCCGCATGATGGAACTGGGCGTGCCGTCGTACCTCATGAACGCGGTGATGCTTGGCGTGCTGGCGCAGCGGCTGGTGCGCACCTTGTGCAAGCAGTGCAAGCAGCCCGACGAAACCGTCACGCGCGAGAAGCTCGCCGAGTTCGTCAAGCCGTGGCAGATCACAGGATCGGTCAGTGCGTACAAGCCGGTCGGTTGTGTCGACTGCCGCATGACCGGGTACATGGGGCGCATGGGCCTCTATGAACTGCTCAGCATCAGCGAGGCTTTCAAGGTGCAGGTCGACAAGGAGCCCAACCTCACGTCGCTCCGACGCCAGGCGGTCACCGACGGCATGCGCCCGTTGCGCCTGGCCGGCGCGCTGCGCGTCGCCGAAGGCCTGACCACCATCGAGGAAGTCCTGAGCGCGACCCCGCCGCTGGACTAGGCGAGTGGGGGTTATCCCTGAATCCGCGCTAGGTGGAATCCACATCGCCCTGACCATGGCCTGACCACACAATCGCTCGTCGAATTTTTTTCGAGGAGACCGTTTGTGAGAATCAAAAGTCAGAGAGATTTCTTTTCGGGGGTGATGTTCACCGTCGTCGGAATCGCCTTCGCGTGGGGTGCCAGCACCTACAACGTCGGCAACGGTGCCCGCATGGGTCCGGGCTACTTCCCGTTGATGCTGGGCATCGTCATGGCCCTGATCGGCCTGGGCATCATGTTCTCGGGCCTGACGGTGGAAACCGAAGACGGCGAGCCCATCGGCAAGTGGGCATGGAAGCAGATCGTCTTCATCATCGGCGCCAATCTCGCGTTCGGTGTCCTGCTCGGCGGCCTGCCGAGCATCGGCATTCCGGCCATGGGAATGATCATCGCGATCTATGCGCTGGTGCTCATCGCGAGCCTGGCCGGCAACGAGTTCAACCTTCCGAAGGTGCTGATCCTCGCCACTGTGCTCGCCATCGGCAGCTACGTCGCATTCATCTGGGCACTCAAGCTCCAGATCCAGGTCTGGCCGACCTTCATCACGGGTTGAGGACACGACCATGGATTTGATTGCCAATCTTTCGCTCGGCTTCGGCGTTGCGTTCACCTTCACCAACCTGCTGTACTGCCTGGTCGGTTGCATTCTGGGCACGCTGATCGGCGTGCTGCCGGGCATCGGCCCGGTCGCGACCATCGCGATGCTGCTGCCCGCCACCTACGCGCTGCCGCCCGTGTCGGCGCTGATCATGCTGGCCGGCATCTATTACGGCGCGCAGTACGGCGGCTCGACCACGGCCATTCTGGTGAACCTGCCCGGGGAGTCGTCCTCGGTGGTCACCTGCATCGACGGCTACCAGATGGCAAGGCAGGGCCGCGCGGGCCCTGCGCTGGCGGCGGCGGGCCTGGGCTCGTTCTTCGCCGGTTGCGTGGGCACGCTGATCCTGGCCGCCTTTGCACCGCCGCTGACCGAGCTGGCCTTCAAGTTCGGCCCGGCCGAATACTTCTCGCTGATGATCCTGGGCCTGATCGGCGCCGTGGTGCTGGCTTCGGGCTCGCTGCTCAAGGCCATCGCGATGATCGTGCTGGGCCTGCTGCTGGGCCTGGTCGGCACCGACGTGAATTCGGGTGTCGCGCGCTACAGCTTCGACATTCCGGAACTGACCGACGGCATCGGCTTCGTGGCGATCGCCATGGGCGTGTTCGGCTACGGCGAAATCATCGCCAACCTGTCGCGGCCCGAAGACGAGCGCGAAGTGTTCACCGCCAAGGTGTCCGGTCTGTTCCCGACGAAGGAAGACTTCCGCAACATGATCCCGGCGGTGCTGCGCGGAACGGCACTCGGCTCGGCACTGGGCATCCTGCCCGGCGGCGGTGCGCTGCTGGCGGCATTCGCGGCCTACACGATCGAGAAGAAGACCAAGCTGCGTCCGGGCGAAGTGCCCTTCGGCAAGGGCAACATCCGCGGCGTGGCCGCACCCGAGTCGGCCAACAACGCCGGTGCGCAGACTTCGTTCATTCCACTGCTGACGCTGGGCATCCCACCCAACGCCGTGATGGCGCTGATGGTCGGCGCGATGACGATCCACAACATCCAGCCGGGCCCGCAGGTCATGACCAGCAACCCGGAACTGTTCTGGGGCCTGATCGCCTCGATGTGGATCGGCAACGCGATGCTGATCGTGCTGAATCTGCCGCTCATCGGCATGTGGATCAAGCTCCTGTCGGTGCCCTACAAGTACCTGTTCCCCGCCATCGTTTTGTTCTGCGCGATCGGTGTGTACTCGACCAACAACAACACCTTCGACATCTGGATGGTGGGCGCGTTCGGTTTCGTCGGCTACCTGTTCTTCAAGCTCGGTTGCGAGCCAGCGCCTCTGCTGCTGGGTTTCATCCTCGGACCGATGATGGAAGAAAACCTGCGGCGTGCCTTGCTGCTCTCGCGCGGTGACTGGAGCGTGTTCGTCACGCGCCCGATCTCCGCGACGCTGCTCGGTGCCGCGGCCCTGTTGCTCGTCATCGTGCTGCTGCCGGCGGTCAAGTCGAAGCGCGAAGAGGCGTTCGTCGAAGAGTAAGAACACACGCGCCTTCGCAGCGCCTGCAAACAGCGGCACCTCCGGGTGCCGCTTTGCATTGGGGCGCCTCCACGTGAATTCATCGGAACCGGCAGAATCGAAACCATGAAACGCATCGACTTCCTTCGCACCCTCGCATGCGCGGCCTGCGCCGCCTTGGCTCCCTTGGCCTCCGCACAGGGCTATCCCACCAAACCCATCCGCCTCGTCGTGCCGTTCCCCGCAGGTGGAGCGACCGATATTTTTGCGCGCACCCTGTCGCAGAAGATGGGCGAGAAGCTCGGCACCACGCTGGTTGTCGACAACAAGCCCGGCGCCGGCGGCGCCATCGGCTCCGACCTCGCGGCCAAGGCGCCAGCCGATGGCTACACGCTGCTGCTGGCCACCACGAGCACCCACTCCGTCGGCCCGGCGATCACGCCGAAGCTGCCCTATGACACGGTGCGCGACTTCACGCCGATCGCGCATGTCGGCGATGCGCCGAGCATCATGCTGGTGCCCAACACCTCCCCCGCGAAGACGGTGCCCGAATGGATCGCCTACGCGAAGAAGAATCCCGGCAAGCTGAACTACGCATCGAGCGGCAACGGCACGATCGTGCAGCTCACCGCAGAACTGTTCAAGTCGCAGGCCGGTGTGTTCGTCACACACATCCCGTACAAGGGCACAGCACTCGCCATCCCTGACCTCATCAGCGGCAAGATCGACGTGATGTTCGATTCGCTCCCGACCGGCATGCCGCATGTGCGCGACGGCCGGTTGCGCGCGCTCGGGGTCACTTCGCTGAAGCGCAGCCCGCTGGCGCCCGAACTTCCGGCCATCGCCGACACGCTGCCGGGGTTCGAGTCGAACACCTGGTTCGGCCTCTATGGCCCGAAGGCGCTGCCGCCCGAACTGGTGACGCGCATCAACACCGCCGCCAACCAGGCGCTGGCCGATCCGGAGGTTCGCGACAAGCTCGCGCGTCTGGGCATCGAGCCAACCACCAGCACACCGCAGCAACTGGCGACGCTGGTCGCTGCCGATGCGGCCAAGTGGAAAAAGATCATCACCGAACGCAAGATCACGACGGAATAAGCCATGAAATTCGATTACGCCAATCCCTACACGTCCACCCGCATTCCCGTCTTCGCACGCAATGTCGTGTCGACCTCGCATCCTCTGGCGGCGCAGGCCGGACTGCGCATCCTCCAGCAGGGCGGCAACGCGGTGGACGCCGCAGTGGCGACCGCGGCGGTCATGACGCTCGTCGAGCCCGTCAGCAACGGCCTCGGGAGCGACGCGTTCTGCATCCTGTGGGACGGCGAGAAGCTGCACGGCCTCAACGGTTCCGGCTGCGCGCCCCAAGCGTGGACGCCGGAGTACTTCCATCGCAAGTACGGCGCCGATGCGCGCACGCCGCCGCAGCGCGGCATGGACTCGGTCACCGTGCCGGGCGCTGTCGGCAGCTGGGTCACGATGTCGGAGCGTTTCGGCAAGCTGCCGTTCGCCGACCTGATGGCGCCAGCCATCGAGACGGCCGAGCGCGGCTACCTGATGCCGCCCGTTGTGCAAGGCAAGTGGGCCGCCGCCGTGCCTTTGCTCGAATCGCAGCCCGGCTTCGCCAAGGGCTTCATGCCCTGGGGCCGCGCACCAGAGGTCGGCGAGCTGTTCCGCTTCGCGGCAGCGGCTCGTGCGCTCAAGGCGATCGCAGCCACGCGCGGCGAGGCGTTCTACCGCGGCGAGATCGCCGAAGCGATGGAGAAGTTCTCGACCGCCAACGGTGGCAGCCTGAAGGCCAGCGACCTCGCCGCCTGGAAGCCCGAGTGGGTCGAGCCCATCTCGCGCGACTACCGCGGCTACACGCTGCACGAGATCCCGCCGAACGGTCAGGGCATCGCCGCGCTGATCGCGCTCGGCATCCTGGAGAAGTTCGACATTGCCTCGCTGCCGGTCGATTCGGTGCTGTCGCAGCACCTGCAGATCGAAGCGATGAAGCTCGCCTTCGCCGACGTGTACCACCACGTGGCCGAATCATCGTCGATGGCGTTGACGCACCTGCAAATGCTCGATGACAGCTACCTCGCCTCGCGTGCCAGACTCATCGACGTGAAGAAAGCGCAGGACTTCAAGGTCGGCAACCCTGTCAAGGGCGGCACCATCTACCTCACCGCCGCGGACGAGAGCGGCATGATGGTGAGCTTCATCCAGAGCAACTACATGGGCTTCGGCTCGGGCTGCGTGGAGCCCGAATTCGGCATCAGCCTGCAGAACCGCGGCCACGGCTTCAGCCTCGATCCGGCCAGCGCCAACGTGGTTGCGCCGGGCAAGCGGCCCTTCCACACGATCATCCCGGCCTTCCTCACCAAGGACGGCGCGCCGGTCATGAGCTTCGGCGTGATGGGCGGCAACATGCAGCCCCAGGGACACATGCAGACGCTGGTGCGCATGATCGACTACGGCCAGAACCCTCAGGCCGCGTGCGATGCGCCGCGCTGGCGCTTCAACGCCGGCATGGAGATCAATGTTGAAGCCGCGATGAATCCGGCCACGGTCGAGGGGCTCTCCGCACTTGGCCATCAGATGGACGTCATCAACGACTCGTACCAGGATTTCGGCGCCGGCCAGTTCATCTGGAAGATGGGCGATCCGGCCGTCGAAGGCTATGTTGCCGCGAGCGACCCGCGTCGCGATGGCGCAGCCGCCGGCTATTGATGCGCGCCCCCTACGCGTGACCGTCGCTCAGAAGAATCTCGCACCCGGCCTGATTCTCGCCACGCTGGGCGCGATCGCGTTCAGCGGCAAGGCGATCATCGTCAAGCTCGCGTACCGCCACGGCGTCGATGCCGTCACGCTGATCATGCTGCGCATGCTCTTCGCGCTGCCGCTCTTCGTGGTGATGGCGTGGTGGGCGGGCCGTGGCAAACCTGCACTCAGCACACGCGACTGGATCGGCGTCTTCGGCCTCGGCTTCTCGGGCTACTACCTCGCGAGCTTTCTCGACTTCGCCGGGCTGGCGTACATCAGCGCGAGCTTCGAGCGGCTCATCCTCTACCTCAACCCGACGCTGGTGCTGCTGTTCGGCTGGCTGCTGTACCGGCGGCGCGCGTCGCGCATGCAGATCGTCGGCATGGTCATCAGCTATGCGGGAGTGCTGCTGGTGTTCGGCCACGAGATCCTGGATGGCAGCAGTGCCGGTCGCAGCGGCGGCTCGGCGGCGTGGGGCGCACTGCTGTGCTTCCTGAGTGCGGTGAGCTACGCGGGCTACCTGATCTACAGCGGCGAGTTCGTGAAGAAGCTCGGGTCGCTCCGCCTCGTGGGCCTGGCGACGAGCGTGGCGTGCGTGCTGTGCATCGCGCAGTTCCTGCTGCTGCGGCCGATGAGCGCGGCGTTCGAGGTGGCGCCACAGGTGGTCTGGCTGTCGGTGTTGAACGCGACACTCTGCACTGCGGTGCCGGTGCTGATGGTCATGATGGCGATCGAGCGCATCGGCGCTGCGGTCGCCGCGCAGACCGGCATGGTCGGTCCTTTGTCGACCATCCTCATGGGCGTCGTCATCTTGGGCGAACCCTTCACCGCGTGGATCGCCGCCGGCACGGCACTGGTCATCGCCGGCATTTTCGTATTTACGCGGTCTGGAAAATAGTTCGTGGCGAAAGCCCAGAGGCGCCCGCTACCTGTCGATTCGCGTCCACCGCTTGTTGATCATCGCGCACAGGCCGCCCTCAGGACAGGGTGCGAGCTTGCCGGTGGACTGGGCATCGGCAAGTTCCTGCTGCCATTTCAAGGCAGCCAAGGTTTGCTGCGACTGCCAGACCATGTAGGTGGCCACAGCAACGATGGCAACGCTTGCCAGAACAAGGGCGAGGAAAGCCTTCCATGCGGTGGCCCATTGCGCCCTGCCAGCACCGACGATGCGGGCTTCGAGCTGGCTGGCGGCATCTGCGACCTTTTGTGCGCTGGCAGCGAGCGCCTGGTCATGGCGCTCGGTCGCGTCACGCATGCCCTCGCGGATCGCGCTCGAGGCGGTCTGTCTAAACAGGTCGAGTGCATCGCGTGTCATTTCCGCTGCGACCTTTTGCGCGTCGTACACATGACGTGCCATTGCTTGGGATGCGCCCAAGCTCTGCTCAGACGTTTGCTGTAGTCGCGACTCCACGCGATCGGTCACAGCCGCCAACTTGACGGCCAAGGTCTTGAGATCGTCGGCAGTGGAAACAGTGCTCATGGTTGTGATCTCAAATGCGCATGCTCATCGGGGGGGTCGCCGACTGTGACTGTTGCAGGGCGGCATATTCCTGCAGATGCGCATCCTGCTGCCGATTGGCTTCACGCCCTGCCGCCAGGACCGCCGCCCCCTCGGCACTTTGCAAATAGCCTTGTGCAGCAGCGCTGAACGCCCTGTCATCGCCTGAGGCCGAAGCGCGCACCAATTGTTCGAAGGTGTCCTCGTTTGAGGCACAGGCCGGCGCGCCCGAAGCGCCGGGCCGGTTCGGCTGTCCGACTTCGTTTTCGCTCAGGATTCGTAGCCACCATTTCATGTCGGGCATCGCGTTGCGCTGCTCCTTGTTGAGCGGACTGCCCGGCACCGGGTCGTGAATGGTCTTGATGCTGTCGTCGTTGCGCGCAGGCAGATAGTTGAGCTTGCCATCGACTTCGTGGTCCTTGCCGTCCCACAACGATTTCTCTGTCCGCTTCAAGCCAGCGTGATTGAGCCCCGCCCAGGTGAAGTCGACGCAGTTGTTGCGCGCGTCACGGTATTGCATATCGAAGCCGTATTTGTCCGGCGCTTTCCCGAACTCGTTGAGCTTGTCGTACTGCGCTTTGCTGATCTCCATCGTGCGGGCGTAGAGCGGGTTGTGATAACTCTCAGCATCGGATGTCGACACGCCGCCAGGTCCGTTCACGCTTCCATGTTCTACCGGCGCGAACCCCCAGCTGTTGCGTTCGTCGCCGTTGCTCGTGACGTAGTACATGTGGCCCGGCACCGAAGTTTCGGGATTGCCTTGGCCGTCCAATTTCGGCGCGCCATCCTTGTAGATTGGCGTACCGGGCGCCGCTGCATAGACGGTGACGGTGTATTTCGGGTCCGACATTGCTGCTTACTCCCCCAGATTGAAGTGCTTCTGAACGATCAAGAAAGAAGACACGTTCGCAAACATCGGCTTGTCTTGGACCGTTTCAACGTCAGCCCGATAGCGCCCGGGTTGCGTCAAATCAAACGCAACAAGCCGCAGGTAGCCTTGGGGGACTTTGGTTGGTGAATATCCGAGGGCGTAGTTGAAGGCGTAATAGATATTCGCCGCAGGCTCCTCGGGCAGGTAGTCGCGGTATCGCGCAGGATCAATTTTTCCAAGATAGAAGGCACCGCCGGTCAGCGGCACGGGCTCTTCTGTCCCATCGCGGCCCAGACGGACCAGCTTCACTTTGAAGGGTAGGAGGGTTCGCGGCGGCTTGCTCGATACGGCGTCGGCCGGGTCTGCGCCGTCGACTCGGTCGAAAGTCAGCGACACCATGTAGTCTTTGCCCGCCTTCGCCTGCTCGGCAGTCGCCTCGAAACTCAGCGTGGCCCGATTGCCGGCCTTTGCGATGCTGAAGGGTGTCTCAACGTGGATGCGATTCATGGTGGATGCAGAGCGGTCGTGGCCGCAGGCGGACAGAGCAAGCGCGGCGACGCAGATCGCGACGGTGTGGGCCCATTGCATTTTCATGGCGCGCCTTTTGGAACGGCGGTTCTTCAATGACCTCGCGGCGTGGCGGCGGGCCTCCCTTGCCGGTGCGGGCGTCGCCTCGGCCGCGGCATCTTAGCAGCGGTGCAAATCGGTCAAGACGGTAAAACGAGCAGAATTCCCGCACTGCGGCGACACTCTGAACTCGCCGGAATCTCGCATCAGCGGGATCACGACGAGAGAGCAATTCATGGCCGTTCGCAGCGCGTTCAGCAAGCGGCCTCACAGCAAAAGGAAAACGATATGGATCTGGGCATTTCAGGCAAGACAGCACTCGTTTGCGGCGCGAGCAAGGGCCTCGGCTACGGCTCGGCGCTCGCGCTCGTGCAGGAAGGCGTCAACGTCGTGATCGTGGCGCGGGGCGCCGAGGCGCTGGAGGCGGCTGCTACTAAATTGATAGCTGCCCGTGCAGGTGGGACGGGCGCCTCAGCCCCTTTCGTCAAATATGTGGCGGCCGACATCACCACGGCCGAAGGGCGCGCTGCGGCCTTCGCGGTGCACAAGGACTACGACATCGTGGTCACCAACGCGGGCGGCCCGCCGCCCGGCGATTTTCGTGACTGGGACCGCGACGCGTGGATCAAGGCGGTGGACGCCAACATGCTCACGCCGATCGAGCTGATCAAGGCGACGGTCGACGGCATGGCGGCACGCGGCTTCGGTCGCATCGTCAACATCACGTCGAGCTCGGTGAAGGCGCCGATCGACATCCTCGGCTTGTCGAACGGCGCGCGCAGCGGGCTGACCGGCTTCGTGGCCGGCGTGGCACGCAGCGGCCTGGCCGCCAAGGGCGTGACGATCAACAACCTGCTGCCCGGCGCGTTCGACACCGACCGGCTCAAGGGCACGCTGGCGAGCACGGCCTCCAAAAGCGGGCAGGACATCGACGTGGTCCGCGCTGCGCGCCAGAAGGCCATCCCGGCCGGGCGCTTCGGCAATGCGGAAGAGTTCGGTGCGATCTGCGCGTTCCTGTGCAGCGTGCAGGCGGGCTACATGAACGGCCAGAACGTGCTGGCCGACGGCGGCGCCTACCCCGGCACGTATTGATCGATCGTGGCACGATGCGCGTCTTTCTTTGGAGCACACCACGATGAAAAGCCAAGCCGTCCGCATCGATCGCCCCGGCGGTCCTGAAGAACTCAAGATCGTCGAGGTCGAGGTCGGCGAACCCGGCCCGGGCGAAATCCGCATCCGCCACAAGGCGGTCGGCCTCAACTTCATCGATACCTACCAGCGCAGCGGCCTCTATCCCTTCGCGATGCCGCTGCAACTCGGCATGGAAGCCTCGGGCATCGTGGAGGCGGTGGGCGAGGGCGTCACGCACCTGAAGGCCGGCGACCGTGCAGCCTATGCAAGCGCGCCGCCCGGCGCCTACAGCGAGCTGCGCGTGATGCCGGCCAAGTGCGTTTGCAGGCTGCCCGATGCCATCTCGTTCGAGACGGGGGCCGCGATGATGCTCAAGGGTCTCACGGTGCAGTACCTGCTCAAGAAGACATTGCCTGCCGAAGGCTTGAACAAGGGCGACGCCGTCGTCTTCCATGCGGCCGCGGGCGGCGTGGGGCTGATTGCCTGCCAATGGGCCAAGGCGCTGGGGCTGGAGCTCATCGGCACTGCGGGCACCGATGCCAAGTGCAAGATGGCGCTCAAGCATGGCGCGGCGCACGCCATCAACTACAGCACCGAGAACTTCGCGGCCCGGGTGAAGGAGATCACCGGCGGCAAGGGCGTGAAGGTCGTCTACGACTCGGTGGGCAAGGACACGTTCGAAGGCTCCATTGATTGCCTTCGCCCCTTCGGTCTGCTGGCGGTATTCGGCAATGGTTCGGGTCCGGTGCCGCCGGTCAACCTCGGGCTGCTGGCCTCCAAGGGTTCGCTGTACGTCACGCGGCCGACGCTCTTCACGCACATCGCCACGCGCGAATCGACGCAGGCTGCCGCGGACGACCTGTTCGCCGTGGTGGAAAGCGGTGCGGTCAGAATCCCGATCGACCAGCGTTATGCGCTGGCCGACGTGCAGCAGGCCCATCGAGATCTCGAGGCGCGCAAGACAACCGGGTGTACCGTCCTCACGCTCTGAGGCGTCTGTCCTACCCTTCGCGAAAGGGGCTTTTGTTAGCGTCTCCGGGATGCAAACCGTGAGAACCTTCATCGTCGAAGACAACCCCACAATCCGCGACAACCTCGCCGGCACGCTGCGCGAAGTTGCGCGTGTCGAGCCTGTGGGGCAGGCGGAATCGGAAGCGCAGGGCCTGGCCTGGCTGGTGCGCAATCCGACGCAGTGGGACCTGCTCATCGTCGACCTTTTTCTGAAAGAAGGCAGCGGCATGCGGGTGCTGGAGGCCTGCAAGGATCGCTTGCCGACCCAGAAGATCGTGGTCCTCAGCAATCACACCACGCAGCTGGTCCGACAGCGGTGCGCGGAGCTCGGTGCCGACGCCGTGTTCGACAAGGCCACCGAGATCGAGGACCTCATCGACTTCTGCCTGCGTCGCCGGCAGGAAATACTCAACGCACACTAGCCACGGCCGTCTCCCGCACCAGCGCCCACACGCGTTCGGCCAGCGGGGACAACGCCCGGTTGCGGCGGCGGATCAGCATGATGTCGCGCTGCACGCGCGGCACCAGCGGGCGGGCGGCGAGATCGGGCAACCCCCCGTCCGGCAACGCCAGTGCAGGCATCACGCTGATGCCGATGCCAGCCTCGACCATGCGGAACACCGTGGTCGGATGACCGAGTTCCTGCCGCACATTGCACGCGGCACCGTGCAGCTCCAAGGCACGGTCGATCAAACGGCGGCTCCCCGATGCGTGGTCCAGCAACACCAGCGGCAGGCCGTCGAGCGCGGCCCAGCGCACGCTCTTCTTTTGCGCGAGCGCGTGGCCGACCGGCGTGACGACCATGAACGGGTCGCTCAGGATGGTTTCGAAAGCCAGGTCTTCGGTCGACGACGGTTCGATGACCACGCCGAAATCGACCTCCCCGCTTCGCACGCTGTCCAGCACGTCCTGCTGGATGCGATCGAGCAGCAGGAACCGGATGCCGGGCGCCTGCTCCGCACAGGCCGCGATGCAGGCAGGCATCAGATTGGCCGACAGCGTAGGGCTGCTCGCCACCCGCACATTGCCACTGCTGGCCTTGGCGAGTTCCGCAACATCTTCAAGGGTCTGATCGAGTTCGTCGAGCACACGGTCGAGCCGCGCAGCCAGCGACTGGCCGGCCTCGGTCAACGTGACTTCGCGCGTGGTCCGGTCGAGCAGCCGCAGCCCGAGCTGTGATTCGAGCTCGCCGATGGCGCGGCTCACTGCCGGCTGCGTGAGGCCCATCTCGTCACCCGCCCGGCTGAAGTTGCGGCCGCCCGCCACACAGCGGAAAACGCGAAGCTGGCGCAAGGTGAAATTCATATCAAGAAATCATATATCCATCAGATAAATCCATTTCTCTTTTGAATCGCGGGCGCGTCCAATGTCGCCATGGCCCGTTCAAGATTTCTCCCAGACAATTTCACCTTCGCACTGCTCACGACCGTCGCGCTCGCCAGCCTGCTGCCCGCGAGTGGGGCCGTCGGCCATTTCTTCGAAGGCCTGACGACCGTGGCAATCGGGCTCCTGTTCTTCCTTCACGGCGCCAAGCTGTCGCGAGAAGCCGTGTTGGCGGGCATCACGCACTGGCGGCTGCATGTGCTTGTTTTCGGGTGCACCTTCGCGCTCTTTCCGCTGCTCGGCTTGGCGCTCAAGCCGGTGCTCTCGCCGCTGGTGACGCCGGCGCTCTACACCGGCGTGCTCTTCCTCTGCGTGCTTCCTGCAACCGTCCAGTCGGCGATCGCGTTCACATCGATGGCGCGCGGCAACATTCCTGCGGCGGTCTGCAGCGCGTCGGCCTCGACCTTGCTGGGCGTGTTCGTCACGCCGCTGCTGGTCAACCTGCTGGTCGTCAAGGGTGCGAGCAGCGGCTCGTTCGACGCCATCGGGCGCATCCTGCTGCAGCTGATGCTGCCTTTCGTGGTCGGCCACCTGATGCGCCCGTGGATCGGCCAGTGGATCAAGCAGCGTGCCAAGGTGCTGAAGTTCGTCGACCAGGGCTCGATCCTGCTGGTCGTCTACACCGCCTTCAGTGCGGCAGTCATCGAAGGGCTGTGGAAGCAGGTGCCGCTCTCGGCGCTGCTGGGCCTGTTGCTCGTGTGCGGCGTGTTGCTGGCGCTGGCGCTGACCCTGACCACGGTGCTGGCGCGCAAGCTCGGCTTCGACAAGGAAGACGAGATCACCATCGTGTTCTGCGGCTCGAAGAAGAGTCTGGCGAGCGGCATCCCGATGGCCAAGGTGCTTTTCGCATCGCACGCGGTCGGCGCCATCGTTCTGCCGCTGATGCTGTTTCACCAGATGCAGCTGATGGTGTGCGCGGTGCTGGCGCAACGCTATGCGCGAAGACTCATCGTGCCCGAGGCGGACAAGCCCGCGGCGCTGCCCACCACGGCCCGCTAGGCGTCGGGCCTAGAGCTCGCCCAGGCGCGACTCGCGCAGCCGGCTCGGCGCCAGCGCACCTGCGGAATCGAGGATCGGATAGGCGATGGAGCAGATGTGCGAGTTGATGCGCTTCAGGTCGCTGATCAAGTCGATGTGCAGCGAGCTCGTCTCGATGCTCAGCGCCGTCTGATCCGACAGGCGGCCCAGATGGGTGGCGGCGTAGGCGCGTTCGAGGTCCCGGAAGCGTTCCTTCTCCTGCAGCAGCTTCTGCGCATCGCGCACGTTGCCGTTCAGGAACACGCTCATGCCCAGGCGCAGGTTGGCCACCAGCCGCTGGTGCAATTCGACGATCTCGGCCATGCCGGCTTCCGAGAAGTTGCGCTGCGGTTTGATCTTCTTGTCTTCGATGTCGATGATCACGCGCTCGATGATGTCGCCGATCTGCTCCATGTTGATCGTGAAGCTGATGATGTCGGTCCAGCGGCGGCTCTCTTCCTCGCCGAGCGCCTCGCGCGAGATCTTGGTCATGTAGTACTTGATCGCCGAGTAGAGCTGGTCCACGGTGTCGTCGAGCTTGCGCAGCTCCTGCGACAGCCGGAGGTCGTTGTGGCGGATCACGTTGAGCATGCCGATCAGCATGGTCTCGACGATGTCGGCCTGGTGCAGCGCCTCGCGCGCCGCGTTCGAGATCGCCAGCGATGGCGTCGAGATCGCCGAAGGGTCGAGGTGGTGCGGCCGCTCCGTGCCGGTGTTGGCGACCGGCATCGGCATCAGCCGCGCGACGATCCGGGCGACCCAGCTCGTCAGGCCGATGAAGCCGATGCTCACGAAGACGTTGAAGGCCAGGTGGTACAGCACCACGAGTTGGGTCGCGTCCGACACATAGGGCCGCGCCTCGCGAAGATAGAACCCGATGAAAGGTGCGGCGATCGCGACACCCGCCACCTTGAACGCCAGGTTGCCGACGGTCACTTGCCGCACGGGAATCGCCGACTTCGCCGTGGTGAGCACCGCCAGCAAGCCGCTGCCCAGGTTGGCACCGAGCACGAGGCCCAATGCCACGTCGAGCGGCACCACGTTGGAACTCGCCATCGCGGCCACGAGCAGCACGACGGCGAGGCTCGAGTAGGCGACCACGGCGAACGCCGCGCCGATCGTGATCTCGAGCAGCACGTCGCTGTTGAGCGAGGCGAGGAGAGCGCGGACGACGGGCGAAGAAAATAGCGGGCCGGTCGCTTCGACCACGAGTTGCAGGGCCAGCAGCATCAGTCCGAGCCCGATCAGCACACGGCCGATGCGCCCCGCCGGGGACGCCGAGCGTGTGATGAACAGCACCACGCCGACGAAGATGAAGAGCGGCGACAACCAAGAAAGGTCGGTCGAGAACAGCACCGACATCAGCGCCGTGCCCACGTCCGCGCCGCGCATGACGGCCAGTGCCGCCGGCAACGTGACGAGTCCCGCCCCGACGAACGACGAGGTCATGAGAGAGGTGGCCGTGCTCGACTGCACGAGCGCCGTCACGCCGATGCCGGAGAGCGCCGCTGTGAAGCGGTTGCGCATGCTCCGCACGAGGATCTTGCGCAAGTTGGCACCGAAGACGCGCAACACGCCGGTTCGAACGAGATGGGTGCCCCACACCAGCAGCGCGACCGCTGCCAGCAGGTTAAGTAAATGCTTCATGAAGTGGAAGCACTATAAACGCGCGAGCCCCGCAGGCCGGGCTTCGCCGTGCTGCAGGCGCTGCCCGGGGCAGGACGACTGCTACTTGCCGCGCCTGACCCGCCGGATCTCGTCGAGCACCAGGCAGATCGCACCCAGCGTGATCGCACTGTCGGCCACATTGAAGGCCGGAAAGTGCCAGTTGCCCGCGTAGAAATCCAGGAAGTCGACCACGTAGCCGTGCAGCATGCGGTCGATCACGTTGCCGATGGCGCCGCCCAGGATGCAGGCCATCGCGAACGAAAACAGCTTCTGGCCGGCGTGCGACTTGAGCATCCAGACGATGAAGCCTGCCGCCGCGATGCCGATGACCGTGAACAGCCAGCGCTGCCAGCCCGAATGGTCCGCGAGAAACGAGAAGGCCGCACCGGTGTTGTGAGCCCGAACGATGTTGAAGAAGCTCGTGACCGGCGTGTGGTCGCCGAGCCGGTAGTAGCCGAGGATCAGTGTCTTGGTGAACTGGTCGACGATGAGGACGATCGCCGCCCAGCCGAGCCAGGGCCACATGCTGCCGCCGCGGGAGAGAGACATAGAACGGGTGGCCATTACGCAAAACTCCGCTTCTCGCCGGCACCGAACAGGTTGTCAGTGCAGCGGCCGCAGAGGGTCGGGTGCGCCGTGTCGTGGCCCACCTCGGCGCGGTAGTGCCAGCAGCGCTCGCACTTCGGGTCGGCGCTGGCAGTGACGCCGGTGGCCATCGCCGGGCCCGCGGTCAGCTCGACGGCGGACGTGATGAACACGAACTTCAGGTCCTCACCGAGCGAGGCGAGCAGCGCATGGTCTTCGGGGCCGGCGGTGAGGTGCAGCGATGCCTGTAACGACGAACCGACCTTGCCTTCGGCGCGCACGGTCTCGATTTCCTTGTTCACGCCGTCGCGGATCTCGCGGATGCGGGTCCACTTGGCGAGCAGCGCCTCATCGGGCGCGGCGAATTCGCTGTAGACCTGCGTGAAGATCGACTCGCGGTGGCCCAACACCGACCACGCCTCCTCGGCCGTGAAGCTCAGGAACGGCGCCATCCAGCGCAGCATCGCCTGCGAGATGTGCCAGAGCGCCGTCTGCGCACTGCGGCGCGCGAGCGAGCCGGGCGCACTCGTGTAGAGCCGGTCCTTCAAGATGTCGAGGTAGAAGCCGCCGAGGTCTTCGGAGCAGTAGATCTGCAGCTTGGCCACCACCGGGTGGAATTCGTAGCGCTTGTAATGCGCGAGCACTTCGGCCTGGAACTGCGCGGCGCGGCTGAGCGCATAGCGGTCGATTTCCAGCATGCGGTCGAGCGGCACCGCGTCCTTCGCCATGTCGAAGTCGCTGGTGTTGGCCAACAGGAAGCGCAGGGTGTTGCGGATGCGGCGATAGCTGTCGACCACGCGCGCGAGGATCTTGTCGTCGCCCGCGATGTCTCCGGAGTAGTCGCTCGCGGCCACCCACAGCCGGATGATCTCCGCGCCCATCTTCTTGCTGACCTCTTGCGGGTCGAGGCCGTTGCCGAGCGACTTGCTCATCTTGCGGCCCTGCGCATCGATCGTGAAGCCGTGCGTGAGCAGGCCCTTGTACGGCGCGCGGCCCTCCAGCGCCGAGGCGATCAGCAGCGACGAATGGAACCAGCCGCGGTGCTGGTCGTGCCCTTCGAGGTAGAGGTCGGCTTCGGGGCCGGCCTCGTGGTGGACGTTCGGGTGCGTGCCGCGCAGCACGTGCCAGAAGGTCGAGCCGGAGTCGAACCACACCTCGAGGATGTCGGTGCTCTTGGTGTAGCTGGCCGCGTCTTCGGCACCGAGGATTTCCTCGGCCGTGACGCGACTCCATGCCTCGATGCCACCCTTCTCGACGATGTCGGCGGCCTGGTCGAGGATCTCCATCGTGCGCGGATGCAGTTCGCCCGAATCCTTGTGCAGGAAGAACGGGATCGGCACGCCCCAGCTGCGCTGGCGGCTGATGCACCAGTCGGGCCGGCCGGCGATCATGTCGTGCAGGCGCGCCTTGCCGTTCTCGGGGTAGAAGCTGGTCTGCTCGATGGCTTCGAGCGCGGTCTGGCGCAGCGTCTTGGGCGCCTTGTCCTTGGTGAACACGCCTTCGCCCTCGTCCATGCGCATGAACCACTGCGCCGCGGCGCGGTAGATCACCGGCGTCTTGTGGCGCCAGCAGTGCGGATAGCTGTGGGTGATGGTCTCGGTGGTCAGCAGGCGGTTGGCATCGCGCAGCGCGGCGATGATCACGGGCACGGCCTTCCAGATGTTCTGGCCGCCGAACAGCGGAAAGTCGGGCGCGTAGCTTCCGTTGCCCTGCACCGGGTTCAGGATGTCGTCGTACGCCACGCCGTGGGCGATGCAGGAGTTGAAGTCGTCCACGCCATAGGCCGGCGACGAGTGGACCAGGCCGGTGCCGTCGGTCGCGGTGGCGTAATCGGCCAGGTAGACCGGCGACAGGCGCCGGTAACCCGCATCGACGTCGTACAGCGGGTGTTCGAATTCCAGGCCGCCCAGCGCCTCGCCCTTGACGGTGGCGAGCACCTTGCCGTCGAGCGCGTAGCGGGTCATGCACATCTCGACCAGCGAATTCGCGAGTACCAGCAGGCCGCGTTCGGTGTCGACCAGCGAATAGTCGAGCTCGGGGTTCAGGTTGATCGCCTGGTTCGCCGGGATGGTCCAAGCGGTGGTCGTCCAGATGACGGCGAAGGCCTCCTTGTCGAGCGAAGGCAAGCCGAAGGCCGCAGCCAGCCTGGCCGGCTCGTGCGCCTTGAAGGCGACGTCGAGCGTCAGCGACTTCTTGTCGGCGTACTCGATCTCGAACTCGGCCAGCGACGAGCCGCAGTCGAAACACCAGTAGACCGGCTTCAGCCCGCGGTACACGAAGCCACGCTCGATCACCCGCTTGAACGCGCGCAGTTCACCCGCTTCGTTGGCGAAATCCATCGTCTTGTAGGGATGGGTCCATTCGCCGAGCACGCCCAGGCGCTTGAAATCGACCATCTGCTGTGCGATCTGCTCGGTAGCGAAGGCGCGGCTCTTGGCCTGCATGTCGTCGCGGCTGAGCTTGCGGCCGTACTTCTTCTCGATTGCGTTCTCGATCGGCAGGCCGTGGCAGTCCCAGCCCGGCACGTACAGCGCGTCGAAGCCCTCGAGCTGCCGGGCCTTGGTGATCATGTCCTTCAGGATCTTGTTGACCGCGTGACCCATGTGGATCTGCCCGTTGGCGTAGGGCGGGCCGTCGTGCAGGATGAACTTGGGCGCGCCCATTCGCGCATCGCGCAGGCGCTGGTAACGGCCTTCATCTTCCCATTGCTGGACCCAGCCCGGCTCGCGCTTGGCCATGTCGCCCCGCATGGGGAAAGGTGTGTCGGGCAGGTTCAGGGTGGCACGGTAATCGGTGCCAGCGGGAGTGGGTGCGTCAGACATAAGAATGGGTTGCTTGACCGGTGAATGGGGGCGCGACCTGCAGTGCAGGAAATGGAGGGATTGTTCAAGGAACACCATGAACCGGCTTCGCCGGGCCACCGGTGTTCCCCCCGGCAGGGGGAGGGCGGAGGCGACACGCAGTGCGCCGCGTCCTGGGAGCGAGGGTCAAATTCGGTCGCGCGTGGTCTGGCGGTGGGTCTCTGCGTGCGTTGAGGCAAAGAATGCACGCGCGTCGCGGCCATCCCTGGCGATGCCCGCGGTGAGGGCTTCGAGGCTGGTGTAGCGCAATTCGTCGTGCAGTTTGTGCAAGAGTTCCACGCTGACGATTTTACCGTAGGCCCCTTCGACCCCGAGTCCGGCGGGCCAGTCGAGGCAGTGCGTCTCGAGCAGCACGCGCCCGGCGTTCACGTCGTTGGCGTCGAGCGATGGCCGCACGCCGAGGTTGGCCACGCCCTGCAACGGCGCAGCCGCCAGCCCGTGCACAAGCACCGCGAAGATGCCGCTGGCCGCCGGCTTCCAGTGCTTGAAGCGCAGGTTGAGTGTGCGAAAGCCGTCGTCCCGGCCGGGTGCCGAGGCACCGAGCGCGCGTCCGAGCTTGCGGCCGTGCACGACGTGGCCCGAGATCGCGTAGGGGCGCCCTAGCAGCGCCTGCGCATCGGCCATTCGGCCTTCGGTCAGTGCTTCGCGCACGGCAGAGCTCGACACACGGATGCCGTGCACCTCATAGCTGTTCATGCGTGCGACGTCGAAGCCGTGCTGCTGGCCAGCGGCATCCAGCATCGCGTAGTCCCCGGCGCGCTTCGCACCGAAGCGGAAGTCGTCGCCCACCAGCACGTAGCGTGCACCGAGGCCGTCGAGCAGCACGTGATGGATGAATTCGTCAGGTGTCTGCGCGGCGAGCCGGGCGTCGAACGGCAGCACGATGGTTTGCGCCACGCCGCACTCGGCAAGTGCCGCGAGCTTGTCGCGCAGCGTGCCGATGCGTGCCGGCGCGAGTTCGGGTCGTTTGGACAGCGCGGCGAAGTAGTCGCGCGGATGCGGCTCGAAAGTCATGACGCAACTCGGCAGGCCGCGCTGGCGTGCCTCGTCCTGGAGCAGGGCGAGCATCGCCCGGTGGCCGCGATGCACGCCGTCGAAATTGCCGATGGTGAGGGCGCAGGCAGGTGCCACGCCGGGGTGTCGGAAGCCGCGAAAAACCTGCATAGGCATTGGTGATCGGTATCTTTTTGATAGCACGCTGCGTCCGCTGGATCGGCGCGCAGAGGCGATTTGTCACAAAGCCGGTATATTGTGACGCAGTGCGTCACTCGCCACCGGCAAGCGTCGCCCTCCGAGTCCCTGGTCTTTCCGTTGTTCTTCCCTGTTTTGAGGAGGCGTGTGGTGAAGGTCTTGAAGCTGTCGGCCCAAGGGCTGCCCCAGTCGTGGATTTCGCTCGAGCAGGCGGTGATCCACTACGCCGCGGACGAGGTGCGCTGGGAGGTGGGCGCGCAGGTGGCGGTGTTTCGCGGCGGGCACAACGCTGTCACCGGCAAGCAATCGAAGATTGCCATCAACAGCATCATCGGCACCAAGGGCGTGCCGCGCATCAACCCCTTCACGCAGCGGCCGGGCCTGAGCAACGGCAAGCTGTTCGCGCGCGACCGCAACGTCTGCGCCTACTGCGGCAGGCATTTCCACGAGGACGAACTCACGCGCGAGCACATCATTCCGTTCGCACAAAAGGGCATCGACACCTGGATGAACGTGGTCACCGCGTGCAAGCCGTGCAACCACCGCAAGAGCAGCCGCACGCCGGAGCAGGCACACATGCCGCTGCTGTACGCGCCCTACGTGCCCAGCCTGTGGGAAGACTTCATCCTTCGCAATCGCCGCATCCTGGCCGATCAGATGGAGTTCCTGATGGCCCACCTGCCGCAGTCGTCGCGCCTGCACGAAAACTAGCCGGGGCCAGGGTCCGCTGTTCGATCAGTAGGTCAGTTCCAGCAAGGTCATGTGACCCTGCGCGGCAGGCCAGGTCTGGCCGGCGACGCGTTCCCCATTGAACTCTCCCGACACAGTGCGCTTCGCATCGCTCAGCAGCTTGAGCTTCGAACTTGCGATGCCCGCACCTTTGGCCGGCACGCCTGGCAGCGAAGTCTGGCCGTCGAAGCGCAGGGTGTCGCGCTGTGCATCGAAGTAGCCGCGGGGCCGGGTGAAGATGACGATGGCCTTCGCGTCGGCGTCGGGCGGCAGGATGCGGTCCGGCCGCAGGTTGACCAGGCTGCTGCTGCGCGGGAACGGGCTGCGGTAGATGTGGGTGGTCGCGTAGCCGGGGGCGGTGATCTCGAACTCGTAGGCGACCCCGGCCTGAGCCGCGAAGGGCCCCCAGCGACCGTCGGCGGCGATGGTCTTGCGCAAGGCCGCGTCGCCGCGCCGCGCGCCCGTGGCGGAATCGGTGGCATAGACCGCGAGCTGCGCGCCGACCAGCGCCAGGTTGTTGGTGAACTGGCCGCTCGCCGGCTCTGTGCTGGACAGGCCGAAGCCTGTGAGCCGGCCGTCGAGCACGATGGTGGCCTCGGTCGCGATGACGGGCGACTTCGGCAACTCACCCGTGAGGAACTGCCAGGTCGCTGCGAACGCGGCCGGCGAGAACGAGGTTTCGCGATGGTCGGCCTTCGGCAGCACGACGTTGTTTGCGCCTTTGAGGGCGGGTCCGTCGAACGCGATGTTCGTGGGCTTGCCGGGCTGCCCGATCCACAGGCCGTCGGGCTGCGCGTACTTGTCGTTGTTGTCCGAGCGCAGGGTGAGCCACTTCACGCCGGGGGTGACCTCGTCGCCGTCGGGACCCTTGGGCGCATTGAGCTGCTGCATGAAGCTCGACAGGGCCGAAAACTCGCTCTGTTCGTTGTAGCCCTTGATGGCCCAGATGCCGTGTGCCGGATTGCCGCCCATCACGACGTGGCTCACCACGGCCGCACCGCCGCCGTTCTGCACGTAGTTGCGGATGGTGTTGCCACCGCGCGAGTTGCCGATCAGCACGACCTTGCGCGCACCCGTCGCCTTCAGCACCCGGTCGACCTCTGCCTTGAGGAAAGCGGCCGATTCCGCGGTCGAGGTGCGGCCGGGTTGCGCCACCGTGTCGTTGTCGCGCGCCAGCGGATAGGGCTGGTCGGACGCGAAGAGGCGGTCGCGCGGCCAGCCGTTCGATTCGAAGCGCCAGAGAGTGGTCTGCCACAGCGCAGCAGAGTCGCCATTGCCGTGCACGAAGACGATCGGCGGGCGCTCGGAGGACGATACGTTCATGGTGCTGCAGGCGGCAAGCAAGGAGGTGGCCAGGGCAGTGGCGATCAGATGGCGGCGAGTGTGCACGGCATATCTTTCGGTTTTCCAATGAAAAACGCCCGCAAGCGCAATGCTGGCGGGCGCAATGCGCTATCAAAAAAATAGCGCGTGCATGGTCAGGCGAAGACGCCTGCGGTGTCCGTCATGCGGCTCGACACCTCGTCCAGGTGATGCAGCGAATCGCCGAAGGTCATCTCCATCTGCGTCAGCTTGCGGAAGTAGTGGCTGGCGATGTACTCGTCTGTCACGCCGATGCCGCCATGCAGCTGAACCGCGTTCGCGGCCACGTAGCGCATCGAGGCGCCCAGCTGGTATTTGGCGCGTGCGATCGCCTGGCGACGCTCGTCGGCCGGTGCGTTCAGCTTGAGCGTCGCGTAGTAGCTCATCGAGCGCGCGAGCTCGAGTTGCATCTTCATGTCGGCCAGGCGGTGACGCAGTGCCTGGAAGCTCGCGATGACCACGCCGAACTGCTTGCGCTGGTTCATGTAGTCGATGGTGAGCGCAACGGCCTTGTCCATCACGCCGACCGCTTCGGCGCACAGCGCGGCGATGCCGATGTCGACCGCATGCTCGAGTGCGGCGAGGCCATCGGTGGTCACCAGTGCAGCCGCAGCCTTGTCGAACACGACTTCAGCGGCCCGTGCCCCGTCCTGCATGCCGTAACCGCGCGCTTCGACGCCGCTGGCGGCACGCTCGACGAGGAACAGCGCGATCTTGCCGTCCAGCTGTGCCGGCACGAGGTACGCATCGGCCTCGTCACCGACGGCGACCAGGCTCTTGGTGCCGTTCACGGTGTAGCCGTCGCCCACCTTCGTGGCCCTGGCTTCGCACACGTCGAGCTTGTAGCGCGCCTTGCGCTCCTGGAAAGCCAGCACCACGATCGCTTCGCCGCCCGCGATGCGCGGCAGCCAGCTTGCCTTGATGTCGGCGCCTGCATAGCCGCTGATCACGCCGCTCGAAATCAGCGTTTGCGCAAACGGTTCCAGCACGATGCCGCGACCGAGTTCTTCCATGACGACCATGCCCGCCACCGGACCCATGCCGAGGCCGCCGTCGTCTTCGGAGATGTAGAGACCGCCGAGGCCGAGCTCGTTGACCTCGTTCCACGCCTCGCGCGAGAAGCCGCCGGCCGCCTCGATCTTGCGGCGGCGCTCGAAGTCATAGCCCTTGTCGACCCACTTGCGAACGGCGTCGCGCAGCTGTTCCTGATCGTCGGTGAAATTGAAATCCATGTTCTTGTTCTCCTTAGCCGAGGACCGTCTGGGCGACGATGTTGCGCTGCACTTCGTTGGAACCACCGTAGATGGTCGTCTTGCGCATGTTGAAGAAGGTCGATGCGAGCGGCGCGAGGGCCGGGTTGCCGCCGGGGAAGTTGCCCTGGTAGCCGGCTTCCATCGCTTCACGGATGAGCGGCAGGGAGTAGGCGCCACCGGCCAGCATCATCAGCTCGGTGTAGCGCTGCTGGATCTCGCTGCCGCGGATCTTGAGCAGGCCCGCGACGTCGAGCGAGTTCTTGCCCGAGCTGGCGGCCGACAGCACGCGCAGCACCATCATTTCGAGCGCGACGACGTCGACTTCGAGCTTGGCGATCTCATCGCGGAAGCGCTGGTCTTCCCAGACGCCTTCGCTCTTTGCGACGCGCTTGAGGCGTTCCAGCTCGCGCTTGGCGCGGTTCACGTCGGCGATGTTGGTGCGCTCGTGGCTCAGCAGGTGCTTGGCGTAGGTCCAGCCCTTGTTCTCTTCGCCGATCAGGTTCTCGGCGGGCACCTCGACGTTGTCGAAGAACACCTCGTTGACTTCGTGGCTGCCGTCGATCAACTTGATCGGGCGCACGGTCACGCCCGGCGACTTCATGTCGAGCAGCAGGAACGAGATGCCGGTTTGCGGCTTGCCCTCGTTGCTGGTGCGCACCAGGTTGAACATCCAGTCGCCGTGCTGGCCGAGCGTGGTCCAGGTCTTCTGGCCGTTGACGATGAACTTGTCGCCGACGCGCTCGGCCTTGGTCTTGACCGAAGCGAGGTCGGAGCCCGAGCCCGGTTCGCTGTAGCCCTGGCTCCACCAGACGTCACCGCTGGCGATGCCGGGGAGAAAACGTTTTTGCTGCTCTGCATTGCCGAAGGCCATGATCACCGGGGCCACCATGACGGGGCCGAACGGGATGATGCGGGGCGCACCGGCCAGCGCGGTTTCTTCCTCGAACAGGTGGCGCTGGATCGCAGTCCAGCCCGGGCCGCCGAATTCCTCGGGCCAGCCGTAGCCTAGCCAGCCCTTCTTGCCGAGAATCCGGGCCCAGCGCTGAAGGTCTTCACGCGTCAGTTCGAGCGCGTTGTGGACCTTGTGGGAGATCTCTTCGGGAAGGTTTTCTTTGACCCATGCGCGAATCTCTTCGCGGAACTGCTGTTCTTCGGGCGTGAAGCTCAAATCCATGCGTGCCTCGCTATGTTGATGGGAGTGCCGTAGTGGCCCTGTCTCCGGAACCCGGTGTTTTAGCACGGTCGTGCTGGTTTTCGATGTCCGCGCGGCGACAACATCCCCCGCCGAGGGGAGAACAGATAATTCCGCCCTCTCATGAAGAACATCGTCATCCTCATTTCCGGCAGCGGCTCCAACATGGACGCCATCGTGCGGGCGGCCGAGCGCGAGCGCTGGGCGTCGCGTTTCGATGCCGGGGTGGCGGCGGTCGTGAGCAACCGGCCGAACGCCGCCGGCTTGACGCTGGCGGCAACCCACGGCGTCGCAACGGCGGTGGTCGATCACACTGCCTTCGACACGCGCGAGGCGTTCGATGCGGCGCTTGCGGCCGTGATCGACGCGCATGCGCCGGCGCTGGTCGTGCTGGCAGGCTTCATGCGCATCCTGACGCCGGGATTCGTGAGCCGCTATGCCGGACGGCTGATCAATATCCACCCTTCGCTGCTCCCGGCCTTTCCGGGGTTGCACACCCACCAGCGCGCGATCGATGCCGGCTGCCAGGTGGCCGGCGTGACGGTGCATCAGGTCACGACGGAGCTCGATCACGGGCCGATCCTCGCGCAAGCGGCGGTCCCGGTGCTGCCGGGCGATACGGCGCAGGACCTCGCCGCGCGCGTGCTGGCACAGGAGCACCGCATCTACCCAGCGGCCGTGGAAAAGTGGCTTCAGGCCGACCGCAAAGCCGTCGATCCCGGTCGCGGCTAGGCGATCCGCACGAAGCGCGGCTGCGTCACGCCGTCGACCACCACCGTCTCCCCGAACATCGCCGCGGGGCGGACCCACAGCCCCCGCCGGCCGTAGAGCGCGCGGTAGAGCGTCATTGGCTCGAGTGTCTCGCTGTGGCGGACGGTGTCGATCACCTCGTATTCGTCACCCTTGTAGTGGCGGTAGCGTCCGGGCGGGGTCTCGATCAGCTTCGGAAGGTCGTCGTCGTTCATGAAGACGATTGTCGGATGGCGCGGATGGGACAATCGACCGATGCACCCCAAAGCCCTGTTGGAGGCGACCGCCGATCTGGTCGGCCTCGTCCTGAAATTCGATCACCCCGCGGACCAGGTCGTTTCGCGCTTCTTTCGCGACCACCGCGAGTTCGGTCCCCGCGAGCGGGCCACGCTGGCGGAAACCGTGTACACCGTGCTGCGCAAGAAGTTGCTGTTCGACCACTTGTCGCCGTCCGGCAGCGGTTCCAAGGAGCGGCGGATGGCCATCCTCGGCTTCCATGGCCCGCGCGACTTCCTCAAAAGCGCGCTCAACGACACCGAAAAGCGCTGGCTCGACAACTGCGACGCCGTCAAGCAGGAAGATTTGCTAGATCGCCATCGCCACAACCTGCCCGAGTGGCTGGTGACGCCATTGAAGGCGCAGCTGGGCGATGGCTTTTGGCCGTTGGTCGAAAGCCTGCAGCAGCCGGCGCCGCTCGATTTGCGGGTCAACACCCTCAACGACAAGCGCGCCGACGTGAAGGCCGAGTTGTCCAAGGCCGGGGTCGCGGCGGTCGAGACACCGTTCTCCCCCTGGGGCTTGCGCATCGACGGCAAGCCGGCCCTCAACAAGTTCGACGCCTTCGCACGTGGCGCGGTCGAGGTGCAGGACGAGGGCTCGCAGTTGCTGGCACTCCTGCTCGATGCCAAGCGCGGCGAGATGGTCGTGGACTTCTGTGCCGGCGCTGGCGGCAAGACGCTCGCGATCGGCGCTTCGATGCGCAACACCGGGCGGCTGTACGCGTTCGACACCTCGGCGCACCGCCTGGACGCGCTCAAGCCGCGTCTGGCGCGCAGCAAGTTGTCGAACGTGCATCCTGCCGCCATCGCGCATGAACGGGACGATCGCATCAAGCGGCTCGCGGGCAAGATCGACCGCGTGCTGGTGGACGCGCCCTGTACCGGCCTGGGCACCCTGCGGCGCAATCCTGACCTCAAATGGCGACAGTCGCCCCAATCGGTCGCGGAACTGACGGTCAAACAGACCGCCATCCTTCAAAGCGCGTCGCGACTGCTGAAATCTGGTGGTCGCCTCGTCTACGCCACCTGCAGCGTGCTGCCGGAAGAAAACGAAGCGATCGCCGAGGCCTTCTCTGCCGCAAACCCGGATTTCGACCTGCAGGACGCTGGCGAACTGCTCCGGGGCCTGAAAGTGGAGGGCGCGGACAGCCTGTGTGCGGGCGGAGACACCGGGACGCGCTACCTGCGCCTCTGGACCCATGCCCACGCGACCGACGGTTTCTTTGCCGCCGTGTGGAACCGGAAGTAGGTTCGGCGCTCCAAAGGAGTGGTAATCACATGGTTTGGCAAGGATAAAAGGCCTCAAATTGGCCTCGCGCCCTTAAAATCCGTGGTTACCTTAAGGCTGCACCTTCGTGTGGCCATGGAGTACCTGACTCAATGTTGCTTCCTGACTCTGCCGTCCTGAGCGCGGCCATCGATTGGCTCGGACACGGCTTGTGGGACCTCACATGGTGGCAAATCGTGTTGTACACGCTCGTCACCACGCACATCACCATCGTGGGCGTGACGGTGTTCCTGCACCGCACGCAGACGCACCGGGCCATGGATCTGGGCCCGATCCCCTCGCATTTTTTCCGTTTCTGGCTGTGGCTGGGCACCGGCATGGTCACCAAGGAATGGGTCGCCATCCACCGCAAGCACCATGCGAAGTGCGAGACCGAGGAAGATCCGCACAGCCCGCAGGTCAAGGGCATCGACGAAGTCATGTGGCGCGGCGCCGAGCTTTACCGCAAAGAGTCGAAGAACAAGGAAACGATGGCCCGTTATGGCCACGGCACGCCTGACGACTGGATCGAGCGCAACCTTTACACGCGTTACAGCTGGCAGGGCGTGGGCCTCATGCTCATCCTCAACCTCGCGTTGTTCGGCGCGATCGGCATGGCTGTGTGGGCTGCGCAGATGCTCTGGATTCCGTTCTGGGCGGCTGGCGTGGTCAACGGCATCGGTCACTTCTGGGGTTACCGCAACTTCGAGGCGGTTGACGCCAGCCGCAATATCTCGCCGGTGGGCATCATCATCGGCGGCGAAGAGCTGCACAACAATCACCACACGTACCCGACGTCCGCGAAGTTCTCGGTCAAGAAGTACGAATTCGACATCGGCTGGGTCTACATCCGGATGTTCCAGGCCATCGGCTGGGCCAAGGTCAAGAAGGTGCCGCCGAAGATGCGGATCGGAGAAGTCCGTCCTGTGGCTGACGAGAAGACGCTGGAGGCTGTCATCGCCAATCGCTACGAGGTGATGGCCGGCTATGCGCGCGGCATGCGCATCACCGTCAAGGACGAACTCGCGCAGCTCAAGGAAAAGGGTGCCGACCTGTCGGTGCTGAAGTCTGCCAACCGCTGGTTGCATCGCGACGACGATAAGGTGCCTGCGGCTGCCAAGCCGACCTTGGTGCAGGCGCGTGCTGCACACCCGGTGATCGACAAGATGGTCACGATGCGTGAAGAGCTCCGCCAGCTGTGGCTGAACACATCGCAGTCCCGCGAGCAGCTCGCAATCGATCTCGCGGCGTGGTGCCATCGTGCCGAAGCCAGTGGTATTGCCGCACTGCATGAGTTTTCGGTCCGACTCAGGGCTGCCCGAGCCTGATCTCCGAGGTTTCGGATTGAAAAAGCCGGCTTTCGAGCCGGCTTTTTTGCGCCCAAAACAGGTCACCCACTAAGGCGGAGACGACAAAAAACCCGCTGGATCGCAGCGGGTTTTTCGTGGATCAGGCTGAATTACTTCAGCTTGATTTCCTTGTACTCGACGTGCTTGCGCGCCTTCGGGTCGAACTTCATGATCGACATCTTTTCGGGCATCGTCTTCTTGTTCTTGCTGGTCGTGTAGAAATGGCCGGTACCCGCAGTGGATTCCAGCTTGATCTTTTCGCGTCCGCCTTTGCTCGTTGCCATGGTGTTCGCTCCTTAATTAAGCTTGACCGCGTGCGCGCAGGTCTGCGAGCACGGCGTCGATGCCGTTCTTGTCGATCAGGCGAAGGGCGGCGCTCGAAACGCGCAGACGCACCCAACGGTTTTCTGTTTCGACCCAGAAACGACGGTATTGCAGGTTCGGCAGGAACCGGCGCTTGGTTTTGTTGTTGGCGTGGGAAACATTGTTTCCGACCATCGGGCCCTTGCCCGTGATTTCACATACGCGTGCCATGTGGACACTCTTTCATGAACAGCTGGCACCCTTCGCAAGAGGATTGCGGGGTGGGTTGCAGCTTGACCTCGCCAAAAACGGGTGGCGGTAACCCGGCCGAATTCGGCAAAGCCTGAGATTATAGCGTGCCGTCTTGCTCGAGGAAACGCTGGGCGTCCAGCGCCGCCATGCAGCCCGTTCCGGCGCTGGTGATGGCCTGGCGATAGATGTTGTCCTGCACGTCTCCGGCGGCGAAGACGCCGGGCACGCTGGTCATGGTGGCGAAGCCCTGCAATCCGGAGCGGGTGACGATGTAGCCGCCCTTCATGTCGAGCTGACCTTCGAAGATGTCGGTGTTCGGGTGGTGGCCAATGGCGATGAAACACCCCTTCAAAGCGATGTCCTCGGTGGCGCCCGTTTCCGTGCTCCTGAGGCGGATTCCGGTGACACCCGTGTTGTCGCCGAGCACTTCGTCCAGGGTGTTGTGCGTCTTGAGCGCGATCTTGCCTTCGGCGACTTTTTCGTGGAGCTTGTCGACGAGGATCGGCTCCGCCTTGAACTTGTCGCGGCGATGCACCAGGGTCACTTTGCTCGCGATGTTCGAAAGGTACAGGGCTTCTTCCACCGCCGTGTTGCCACCGCCGATGACGCACACTTCCTCGCCCTTGTAGAAGAACCCGTCGCACGTCGCGCATCCGGACACGCCGCGGCCCATGAAGGCTTCTTCCGTTGGCAGGCCCAGGTACTTGGCGGAGGCGCCGGTGGCAATGATCAACGCATCGCAGGTGTACGTGCCACTGTCGCCGGTGAGCGTGAAGGGGCGCTTGCTGAAATCCACCTTGCCGATGTGATCGAACACGATCTGCGTCTTGAAGCGCTCGGCATGCTCCAGGAATCGCTGCATCAGTTCCGGACCTTGGACCCCATGGACGTCGGCGGGCCAGTTGTCGACCTCTGTGGTCGTCATGAGCTGTCCGCCTTGCGCCATGCCCGTGATCAGCAGCGGCTGGAGGTTGGCCCGAGCTGCGTAAACCGCGGCGGTGTAGCCGGCCGGGCCGGATCCGAGGATCAACACTTTGGCGTGTTGCGTGTAGGAAGACATGATGAGAAAGCCTAGGAAATTCGCTGCGTCAGCGTGTACATTTTGAGGGGTTGTGCGGTGAGTATCACCGCTCGGCCTGAGCCGGGGCCCGGTCCGTTATCAATGCGCACGATTGTATTAATCCATTGGTTCACAGTGGTGGTGCAACCGGCGATATCAAGGATTCATGAATGTCGATGCTGTCCAACCTTGAGCTACTGAGGCGTGTTCCCTTGTTCGCGGCATTGACGCCTATCCAATCGGCAAGCATCGCCGACGCGATCGTCAAAAAGCGGTTCAAGCGTGCTGAGATCGTGGTCGAGCAAGGCAAGAAATCCGATGCGCTCTACATCATCCTTACGGGTCGGGCGCGCGTCATGAGCACGGACAGCCGGGGTCGGGAAGTCATTCTCGCCACGTTGCAACCGGGCGACTACATCGGTGAAATGAGCCTGATCGACGACGAGCCGCACTCGGCCACGGTGCGCACGGAGATCCAGACCGACGTGCTCATGCTGGGTCGCGAGGCGTTCTCGCGCTGCCTGCCCGACAACTCGTCCATGTCGTACAACATCATGCGCGGGCTGGTCCAGCGTCTGCGTCACGCCGACAGAAAGATCGAGTCGCTGGCGTTGATGGATGTCTACGGGCGCGTCGCGCGCTCGCTGCTGGAATTCGCGGTCGAAGACGTGGATGGCAACCTGAAAGTTCGCGACAAGATTTCCCGCCAGGACCTGGCCAAGATGGTCGGCGCTTCGCGCGAGATGGTGAGCCGGGTGATGAAGGATCTCGAGGAGCGCGGATTCGTTCAGACGCAGGAAGATGGCTCCATGGTCGTCAAGGATCGTCTGATATCGCTCACCTGAGCCGCCGGGCCCGTCCCGGGCTTCCCGCTGCGTTGAAAATCGAAGGCGCGGACCGCGCGTCCGGCGCTCCTTTCGTTGTAGTGTTCATGCTTCCATTGCCCGGTCCGCGGGCTGGAGGCCGTGCCGATTCATGACCTATTCGCTCAATACGCTTCATTCTTCTTCTGCCGAAAGCCAGCCCGTGCGGCAGCGCGCGATGCGCTTCGCCCACGAAATCACGCTGATCGCCGGCTTCGTGGTCCTGTTGTTCTGGCTGCTCGCGATGCTGAGCTTCACGCCGTCCGATGCGGCCTGGTCGACCTCCGGAACGGGTGGGGAGGTCAAGAACTGGGCCGGCCGGCTCGGCGCCTGGCTGGCCGATGGGAGCTACTTCCTGGCAGGCTATTCGGTGTGGTGGTGCTTGGCCGCAGGCTTGCGCGTCTGGCTTTCTTCCCTTGCAGGCTGGCTGCGCGGCGGTGAAGTTTCACTCGCAGAAGAGCCGGTTCGCGGGCGCTTCAACCGCAGCCGTCTGGCATTCTGGTTCGGTCTCGTGCTGCTGCTGTGCGCGAGCGCCATGCTCGAGTGGTCGCGTCTTTATCGCCTGGAGTTCCGGCTGCCGGGCCACGGCGGCGGTGTACTTGGCTATTTCGTCGGGCCGATGAGCGTGAAGTGGATGGGGTTCACCGGCTCGGCATTGATCGCCATCGCTGCCGGCGTCATCGGTTCGGCCCTCGTGTTCCGGTTTTCGTGGACCCAGATCGCCGAGCGCATCGGCTCGCGTGTTTATTCACTGTTTGAGTCGCGCCGCGAAAAGCGCGAAATCGCTGCAGACATCGCGCTCGGAAAGCAGGCCGTCCGCGAACGCGCAGAGGCCGACGACATGCCTGTGACGCGCGCCGCCAGCGACATCGAATCCCCGGACGAAGAACTGCGCATCGATCCGCCGGCGAAGCCACGGCGCGCGGCGTCGCCCCCGGTCCAGATCGAGCCTGCGATGACGGAGGTGCCCCGGAGCGACCGAGTGGTCAAGGAGCGCCAGAAACCACTGTTCAAGGAATTGCCCGACAGCAAGTTGCCGCAGGTCCATCTGCTCGACGCGGCGCAGGCGCGCCAGGAGACGGTGTCCGCCGACACGCTCGAGATGACGTCGCGCATGATCGAGAAGAAGCTCAAGGACTTCGGCGTCGAAGTGCGGGTGGTGCTGGCGTCGCCGGGTCCGGTGATCACGCGCTACGAAATCGAGCCGGCCACGGGCGTCAAGGGATCGCAGATCCTCGGACTCGCGAAGGACCTTGCACGGTCGCTGTCGCTGGTGTCGATCCGCGTGGTCGAGACGATCCCCGGCAAGAACTACATGGCGCTCGAGTTGCCGAACGCCAAGCGCCAGTCGATCAAGCTCAGCGAGATCCTCGGCTCGCAGATCTACAACGAAGGCAAGTCGATGCTCACGATGGGCCTGGGCAAGGACATCATCGGCAACCCGGTGGTGGCCGATCTCGCCAAGATGCCGCACGTGCTGGTCGCAGGTACCACGGGCTCGGGCAAGTCGGTGGGCATCAACGCGATGATCCTGTCGCTGCTCTACAAGGCCGAAGCGCGCGACGTGCGGCTTCTGATGATCGACCCGAAGATGCTCGAGATGTCGGTCTACGAAGGCATCCCGCACCTGCTGGCGCCCGTGGTCACGGACATGCGCCAGGCAGCGCACGGCCTCACCTGGTGCGTGGCCGAAATGGAGCGCCGCTACAAGCTGATGAGCAAGCTCGGCGTGCGCAACCTGGCGGGCTACAACACGAAGATCGACGAGGCCAAGGCGAAGGAGGAGTTCATCTACAACCCCTTCAGCCTGACGCCGGACGATCCGGAGCCGCTCAGGCGCGAGCCGCACATCGTCGTCGTGATCGACGAGCTGGCCGACCTGATGATGGTCGTCGGCAAGAAGATCGAAGAGCTCATCGCCCGCCTCGCGCAGAAGGCGCGCGCTGCGGGCATCCACTTGATTCTTGCCACGCAGCGGCCCAGCGTCGACGTGATCACCGGCCTGATCAAGGCCAACATCCCGACGCGGATCGCGTTCCAGGTGTCCAGCAAGATCGATTCGCGGACCATCCTCGACCAGATGGGGGCGGAGGCATTGCTCGGCATGGGTGACATGCTTTACATGCCGAGCGGTACGGGCTTGCCAATCCGCGTGCATGGTGCGTTCGTCAGCGATGAAGAAGTGCACCGCGTCGTGGCCTATCTGAAGAGCCAGGGCGAGCCCGACTACATCGAAGGCGTGCTCGAAGGGGGAACCGTCGATGGCGACGGCGATCTCATGGGCGACGGGAATGGCGATGCCGAGAAGGATCCGATGTACGACCAGGCGGTCGAAGTCGTGCTCAAGAATCGCAAGGCCAGCATTTCGCTGGTGCAGCGCCATTTGAAGATTGGCTACAACCGCGCGGCCCGGCTGGTGGAAGACATGGAAAAAGCCGGCCTGGTCAGCTCGATGAGCGGCAGCGGCCAGCGCGAAATCCTCGTGCCGGCGCGCGCGGAATGAGATGGATGGAACCTCGATGAAGAAGATATTTGCGACCTTGTGGATGGCTGCCTGGGCCGGCGGAGCCTGGGCCGGAGGCATTGAAAGCCTCGAGTCGTTCGTCAAGACCGTCAAGAGCGGTCGTGCCGAGTTCACGCAGACCGTGACCGCGCCATCGCGCGACGGCCAGCCCGGACGCGCCAAGACGTCGACCGGCACCTTCGAATTCCAGCGCCCTGGCAAATTCAAGTTCGACTACCAGAAGCCGTTCGCCCAGAGCATCGTGGCCGACGGCAAGACGCTCTGGCTCTACGACGCCGACCTCAACCAGGTCACCCAGCGCACCCAGGCGCAGGCGCTCGGCTCCACGCCGGCGGCAGTGATCGCCGCAGCGCCCGACCTGCGTGCGCTCCAGGCGGACTTCGCGCTGGAGGCTGCACCGGAGCGCGACGGGCTGCAGTGGGTGAAGGCCACGCCGAAGAACAAGGACGGCCAGTTGCAAAGCGTGCAGATCGGCTTCCAGGGCGACGCATTGGCTGCGCTCGAGATCCTCGACAGCTTCGGCCAGCGCTCGGTGCTCAAGTTCAGCAAGGTGCAGGTCAATCCGGCGCTGCCGGCAGACGCTTTTGCGTTCAAGGCGCCCGCAGGCGCGGACGTGATCAAGCAGTGAGCGGGGTGCTATCGAATAGATAGCATTGGCTGCCCGTAGGACGGGCGCTACAGGGCTTTTTGGCGCCATGCGCTTTAATGTCGTCGTGGCTTCTCCTTTCGTTTCTCATCAACCGCTGGCCGAGCGCCTGCGCCCTCAAACCCTCGGCGACGTCATTGGCCAGCAGCATCTGCTCGGACCGGGAATGCCGCTGCGCATTGCCTTCGAATCGGGCCAGCCGCATTCCTGCATCCTGTGGGGGCCGCCCGGGACCGGAAAGACCACCATTGCGCGGCTGATGGCCGACGCCTTCGACGCGCAGTTCCTCAGCATCAGCGCCGTGCTCGGCGGGGTGAAGGACATCCGCGAAGCCGTCGAGCGTGCGACCGTGGCGCGCGACGGGCTGGAGCAGCGCCGCACGATCGTGTTCGTCGACGAGGTGCACCGTTTCAACAAGAGCCAGCAGGACGCGTTCCTGCCGCATGTGGAATCGGGCCTGTTCACCTTCATCGGCGCGACCACCGAGAACCCGTCGTTCGAAGTCAATTCCGCGCTGCTATCGCGTGCGGCCGTGTACGTGCTGCAGCCGCTGGGCGAAGACGATCTCAAGCAGATCGTGCTGCGCGCGCAGGCGATCCAGGCGGTGCCAGCGATCGATGACGCTGCGGTCGACCGTCTCGTGGCCTACGCCGATGGCGATGCAAGGCGCCTCCTCAACACGCTCGAGACGCTGGCCGTCGCCGCCACCGCCGAGAAGCTCGACGCCATCGCGGACGACTGGCTGCTGCGCGTGCTCGGCGAGCGCATGCGCCGCTACGACAAGGGAGGCGAGCAGTTCTACGACACCATCAGCGCACTCCACAAGTCCGTGCGCGGCAGCGATCCCGACGCCTCGCTCTACTGGTTCGTGCGCATGCTCGACGGTGGCGCCGATCCGCGCTACATGGCGCGCCGGCTGGTGCGCATGGCGACCGAGGACATCGGCCTGGCCGACCCGCGCGCGCTGCGGCTCGCGCTCGATGCCGCCGAGGTGTACGAGCGCCTCGGCACACCCGAAGGCGAGCTCGCATTGGCCGAATGCGTCATTTACCTGGCGATGGCGCCGAAGTCCAACGCCGTCTACAAGGCGTACAACGAAGTGCGCGCCTTCATCAAGAAGGACAGCACACGACCGGTTCCGATGCATCTGCGCAACGCCCCGACCAAGCTGATGAAGCAGCTCGACTACGGCAAGGGCTACCGCTACGCACATGACGAGGAGGACGGTTTCGCAGCGGGGGAGACCTACCTTCCCGAGGGCCTGAACGCGCCGGAGTTCTATCGACCGGTAGAACGTGGTCTCGAAATACGGATATCGGAGAAGCTGCGCGAACTGCGGGCGCGCAATCGAAAAGACTGAATGCGATGCGCCCTGCACATGGGCGCATGCGCAATCGGCAGAACGTGGCTCGAGGCAGCGGGAAAACCCGTGTGCACGGCGCACCAAAGTAGCGACAACCCGTGCCTACAATCCCGCCCACCTCGCCTTTCCGTGATGGAGTTGGCGGGAAATTTGCTTAGGTAACCCGCGGCGCCAATCCGGTGCGCCTGTTCGGAAAATGCATCTCTACCCGGTGCAACCACATAGGGATTTCGATATGGAAATTTTGCTGCAGCAGATCATCAACGGTCTGGTTCTCGGCAGCATGTATGCCTTGATAGCCTTGGGCTATACCATGGTGTACGGCATCATCAACCTCATCAATTTCGCCCACGGCGAGGTGCTCATGGTGGGCGCATTGACCAGCTGGTCGATCATCGGATGGATGCAGGCGGCTATGCCGGGCACGCCCGGCTGGATCATCCTCATCATTGCCCTGCTCATCGCCTGCGTGGTGGCCGGCACCCTGAATTTCGTGATCGAGAAGCTGGCCTATCGCCGGTTGCGCAACAGCCCCAAGCTGGCCCCGCTCATCACGGCCATCGGCATGTCGATCCTGCTGCAGACACTCGCCATGATCATCTGGAAGCCGACCAACAAGCCCTACGCGACGCTGTTGCCTTCGGACTCCGTCAACGTGGCCGGCGCGTCGATCTCGCCGACGCAAATCATGATCCTGGTGGTCACGGCCATTTCGCTGGCCGTGCTGACCTGGCTGGTGAACTACACCAAGCTCGGCCGCGCGATGCGTGCGACCGCCGAGAACCCGCGCGTCGCGTCGCTCATGGGCATCCGGCCCGACGTGGTCATTTCCGCCACTTTCGTCATCGGTGCGGTGCTCGCGGCCATCGCGGGCGTGATGCAGGCCTCCAACTACGGCATCGCCAATCACTCGATGGGTTTCCTGCCGGGGCTCAAGGCCTTCACCGCCGCGGTGTTCGGCGGCATCGGCAACCTGCCCGGCGCCGTCGTCGGTGGCTTGGTGCTGGGGCTGGTCGAAGTGATCGGGGCCGGTTACCTGGGCACGCTCACGGGCGACGTGCTGGGCAGCCAACACGCCGACATCTTCGCGTTCGTGATCCTCATCCTGACGTTGACCGTGCGGCCATCGGGCCTGCTGGGTGAGCGTGTCGCAGACCGGGCGTGAAGGAGCACACCATGCAAAAGAAAAAGAGCATCGTCCTCTTCATCCTCGCGGCCATCGGACTCGTCGTGCTGCCGCACATCCTTCAGCAGTTCGGCAATGCCTGGGTTCGCATCGCCGACACCGCGCTCCTCTACTGCCTGCTGGCGCTCGGCCTGAACATCGTGGTGGGCTATGCGGGTCTGCTCGATCTGGGCTACGTGGCGTTCTATGCGATCGGTGCGTACATGTACGCGCTGCTCAATTCCTCGCAGTTGACCGACAACTTCCCGGCCATCGCCGCGATGTTCCCGGGCGGGCTGCACACGCCGTTGCTGGTGGTGATTCCGCTGGCGCTCGGTTTGGCGGGGGTGTTCGGTGTGCTCCTCGGCGCGCCCACGCTCAAGCTGCGCGGCGACTACCTGGCCATCGTGACGCTGGGCTTCGGTGAAATCATCCGCGTGTTCATGAACACGCTGGACCACCCGGCCAACATCACCAACGGCGCCAAGGGCATCGACGGCATCGATCCCGTGCATTTCTTCGGGCTCAACCTGGGCAAGCCACTGGTCATCGGCGGCTACACGATGGCGTCGGTCACGCTGTACTACTACCTGTTCCTGGTGTTCGTGATCGCCACGGTCATCATCTCGAGCCGCCTGCAGAACTCGCGTGTCGGGCGCGGCTGGATGGCGATTCGCGAGGACGAGATCGCTGCCAAGGCGATGGGCATCAACACCCGCAACATGAAGCTTCTGGCCTTCGGCATGGGCGCCAGCTTCGGCGGCGTGTCGGGTGCGATGTTCGCGTCGTTCCAGAGCGCCATCACGCCGGAGTCCTTCAATCTCAACGAGTCGGTGATGATCGTCGCGATGGTCGTGCTGGGGGGCATCGGACACCTGCCCGGCGTGATCCTCGGCGCGGTCCTGCTGGCGACGCTGCCCGAAGTGCTGCGCTACGTGGCGGGTCCTCTTCAGGCGCTGACCGACGGCCGGCTCGACGCGTCGATCCTGCGCCAGCTGTTCATTGCCCTGGCCATGATCGTCATCATGCTGGTGCGCCCGCGCGGCCTCTGGCCTTCGCCCGAGCACGGCAAGGCGCTCGCCGAGCCGGCCGGTTCGCCGGAGCCGATCGACGGATCGATCCAGCAACACGGGTCGGGCCTCGAAGGTCCGTCCGACCAGGTGCCCGGTGGCGCTGGCCGTCCGATGTCGATCAATCCCTGAACGAGCCAGCACATGACTGAAACCATCCTCGAGGTGCGTGGCATCTCCAAACGCTTCGGCGGCCTGCAGGCGCTGTCGGACGTCGGCATCACGATCAAGCGCGGCCAGGTCTACGGACTGATCGGACCCAACGGCGCCGGCAAGACCACCTTCTTCAACGTGATCACAGGGCTCTACACACCCGATAGCGGCAGCTTTCAACTCGGCGGCAAGCCGTACCAGCCGACCGCCGTGCACGAAGTGGCCAAGGCCGGCATCGCGCGCACCTTCCAGAACATCCGGCTCTTCGCGGAGATGACTGCGCTCGAGAACGTGATGGTCGGGCGCCATGTGCGCACGACCTCCGGCGTGTTCGGCGCCATCCTGCGCACGCGCAGCTTCAAAGCCGAGGAGGCCGCGATCGTCAAGCGCGCGCGCGAACTGCTCGATTACGTCGGTGTCGGCAAGTACGCCGACTTCAAGGCCCGCACGCTGAGCTACGGCGACCAGCGTCGCCTGGAGATCGCACGCGCGCTCGCCACCGACCCGCAGCTCATCGCGCTCGACGAGCCGGCCGCCGGGATGAACGCGACCGAGAAGGTCCAGCTGCGCGAACTGATCGACCGCATCCGCAAGGACAACCGCACGGTGCTGATCATCGAGCACGACGTGAAGCTCATCATGGGTTTGTGCGATCGCGTCACGGTGCTCGACTACGGCAAGCAGATCGCCGAAGGCGTGCCTGCCGACGTGCAGAAGAACGAAAAGGTGATCGAGGCTTACCTCGGCACCGGAGGACATTGAGATGGCGCAAACCCTTTTGAAAGTCAGCGGCCTGAAGGTCGCGTACGGCGGCATCCAGGCCGTCAAGGGCGTGGACTTCGAGGTGCGCGAGGGCGAGCTGGTGTCGCTGATCGGCTCCAACGGCGCCGGCAAGACCACCACGATGAAGGCCATCACCGGCACGCTGCCCCACCTGGGCGGCAGCATCGAGTTCCTCGGCAAGAGCATCAAGGGCCGCGGGGCGTGGGACCTGGTCAAGGAAGGCCTGGTCATGGTGCCGGAGGGCCGCGGCGTGTTCACGCGCATGACGATCACCGAGAACCTGCAGATCGGCGCCTTCATCCGCAGCGACAAGGACGCCATCGCCGAAGACATGGAGAAGGTGTTCACCACCTTCCCGCGCCTGAAGGAACGCGCCACGCAGCTGTCGGGCACGATGTCCGGCGGCGAGCAGCAGATGCTGGCGATGGGCCGCGCGTTGATGGCGCGTCCCAAGGTTCTGCTGCTCGACGAGCCGACCATGGGCCTGTCGCCGATCATGTGCGACAAGATCTTCGAGGTCGTGCAGACCGTGGCGGCGCAAGGCGTGACGATCCTGCTGGTCGAGCAGAACGCGAACCGAGCGCTCGGCCTGGCCGATCGCGGCTACGTCATGGAATCGGGGCTCATCACGATGAGCGGCGATGCCAAGGTGATGCTGAGCGATCCGAAGGTGCGCGCGGCGTACCTCGGCGAGTAACGCACCCGTAAGCGCTTGCGGGCGCGCGCGGCGCGGCTCAGGAGGGGGCCGCGGTCAGCGAATCCAGTTCGGCGCGCAACGCCCTGATCGCCACTTCATGGCGCAGCGTCTGGCGACCGCGCCCATAGGTCGCAGCCTTGCGGATCAGTCGCAGCTGCTCGCACTGCAATTGCCTCTTGAGCCTGCGGGCGCGCACGCCGAAGGCGTGGCCTGTCTCCCTGCGGGCCCGGTAGCGCGCCAGCGGTGCGCCGAGGCGAAGCCACTCGTCGTCGCGAATCAAATCCCGCTCCGGCACGAACGAGGCCGCCAGGGTGTGCAGCCAGGCGCCGTTCTCGCGTGCGGCCACGTGCCAGAAAAGCCCCGCCGCCATGACTGTGGGAATGCCCTTGGCGGCGAGCAGCAGTGCCATGTCGATCCATTCGTTACCGAACCGGTCTTCGAGCAGCGGCGAGTTCCAGACGAAATGCAGCGCCCAGGCGAGAGCGAAGCACATCAGTGCCACGCTCAGCCGCAAGGCCAGCGGTCGTCGGGGATGGAGCAGGCACCACGCGATGCCGTACGACGCGATGGTCGTGAACGCCGCATGGCTCCACAGCCCGCTCATCAGCCCGCGGGTCAGCAAGGTGAGCAGAACCGGCCGCACCTGGCTCTCCAGCGGGAAGTGCATCGAGGCGTTGACGGTCGCGCTGAAGTTTTCGACCACCTGGAAACCGAGGCCGGCCATCGCCCCCACGATCAACACCGACAGGTGCGTCTGGAACTGGTTGCGCGCCACCAGGATCAGCAGCACGACGCCGACAATCTTGAGGAACTCTTCGGTGATCGGACCGGCGACGGCCGGCCCCCACACGGCGGCGAATTCCGGCGATACCAGCTTGGCACACAGGCTCTGGATCGCCTTGTTGGCCGGTGCGGCGAAGTACACCGCGCCGAAGCCGCCCCATGTGAAGGCCAGCACGAACGCCTCCGGCGGATGTTGCTCCAGCAGGTCGAGCATGCGAAAGGCCAGCAGGAACAGCAGCGCGTAGGCCCCCCATGCAAGGAACCCGAGCAGCACCGTGACCGGCACCACCCGGAATCCCGTCCCGAGCATGCTGGCGGTGTAGACCAGGCCGTTGACGATGAAAGCGGCGAGCAACCAGAAGGCGGCGCGGCGCGGCTGGAAGAAAGAATCCGTGCCGATCGGCCAGGCGACACGGTGGTGTCCGGTCCGGGCCGGCGTCACGGCGGCGCCTCCAGGTCCATTGAATCGAGCATGCTGCGCGCCTCGCCCAGCGCTTCGCCCGATCCGTCGCTGGCGCCATAGAAGTCGACCTGCAGCAGCGTGCGGCGCTGTACGTCCACGGCCTGCCAGAAACGGCCGGCCAGCGTGGGCCCGTAGTAGGCGAAGCTCATGCCCTGCAGCCCCCAGGACGTGACGAATGGTGCGGCATCGCCGTCGATGCGCAAGCGCTGGCCGCGTTCCATGAGTCGACGCTGGCGTGCGATGGGTCCCTCCGGTCCGCCGGCCCAGGCGGCCGTGGTCACCAGGAACTTGTGGCCGCCCTTGAAGAGCATGAGGGACTGGCCGGCTCTGGAGCGCGACACGTCCATTTCCCAGCCGGCCGCCGGCACGAACCGGGCTTGCCCCACGGTGATCGCCTGCCCGACGGGCAGGGCGCGGTTGCCGGGTGTCTGGCTGTCCCAGACCCTCAAGCCACCCACGAAGCCGGCAATGGCCAGTGCCACGGCGAGCGCCCCGGGCCAGGTGCGATACGGGACGCGACGCGACGGCTCGGGCAGTGCCTCGCCGTGCACGATCCCGCTTCGAGGGTCGGCCGCGTCGCCGATGTCAGTCCACCTTCGCGCCGGTGGCCTTCACGACTTTCTCGTACTTGCCGAGTTCGCTCTTCATGAAGGCGGCGAACTGCTCCGGCGTGCTCGACACGGGCTCGGCCAGCAGCGTCGAAAAGCGGGTCTTGGTGTCGGGCGAATTCAGCGCCGCGACAAAAGCCTGATTCAGCTTCACGACCACGTCGTGGGGCGTGCCGGCCGGTGCGACCAGGCCCCACCAGGTGTCGATCGCGAAGCCCTTGAGCGTGTCGGAGACGGGTGGCACGTCCGGCAGCGACGCGCTGCGTTTGGGCGTGGTCACGGCGATCGCCTTCAACTTGCCTGCGCGGATGTTGGGTGCCGCGGTCGCCAGGTTGTCGAAGTTGAAGTCGACCTGCCCCGAGAGCAGCGCCAACTGCGCGGGGTTGCCGCCGTTGTACGGGATGTGCACCGCGAAGATGCCGGCTTCCTTCTTGAAGAGCTCGCCGGCCAGGTGACCGGCGCTGCCGTTCCCGCCGCTGCCGTAATTGAGCTTGGCGGGGTTCGCTTTCGCATAGCGGATGAGGTCGGCGACGGTTTCGATCTTCAGGCGCTGGGCGGTCTCGGCGTTCATCACCAGCACGTTCGGCACGCTCACCATCTGCGTGATCGGTGCGAAGTCGGTCGCGGCGTTGAAAGGCATCTTGCTGTAGAGCCACGGGTTGACCGCGTTGGTGGCGGTGGCCGCGATGCCGATCGTCAGGCCGTCCGGCGCCGCCTTGGCGACCGCGTCCGCGCCGATGTTGCCGCCAGCGCCGGGCTTGTTGTCGATGATGACCGTGCCGAGCGAATCCTTGACGCGCTCGGCCAGCACGCGCGCCGTGACGTCGATCGGGCCGCCGGCCGCATAGGGCACGACGAGCCGGATCGGCCGGCCGGCAGGCTGCGCATGCGCCATCGGCGTGGCGGCAATGGCTGCCAGCGAGAGCCAGGCGGCGAGGGTGCGTCTTTTCATGGTTGGGCCTTGTCTGCTTCGGTGGTGAACGCGTCCGCGAAGAATTCTTCTTCCGGCAGGCCGGCTTCGGCCATGTAGTCGCGCTTGGCGGAGTCGACCACGATCGGCGCGCCGCAGGCGTAGACCTGGTGGCCGGAGAGGTCGGGAAGATCTTCGAGCACGGCGCGGTGGACGAAGCCGGTGCGGCCGGTCCAGTTGTCTTCGGGCACGGCGTTGGAGATCACGGGCACATAGCGCAGGTTGGGCAGCTCGGCCTGGTGTTCGCGGACCCAATCGTCCATGTACAGGTCTTCCGGGCGGCGGCCGCCCCAGTACAGTGTCGCCGGCCGGTCGATGGCCTTGAACTTCATGTGTTCCATCAAGGCCTTGATGGGCGCGAAGCCGGTGCCCGAGGCCAGCAGCACGATCGGCTTGTCGGAATCCTCGCGCAGGAAAAAGCTGCCGTAGGGGCCTTCGATGCGCAGGATTTCCTTTTCCTTCATCGTGCCGAACACATGGTCTGTGAACTTGCCGCCGGGCAGGTGCCGAATGTGCAGCTCGATGCCGGTGCCCGGCTCGCCCAGCGTGTGCGGTGCGTTCGCCATCGAGTAACTGCGCCGCGCGCCATCGCGCAGGATGAATTCGACGTATTGCCCTGCATGGAACTGCAGCGGTTCGCCCGCCGGCAACTGAAGGCGCAGCATCACGACGTCGTGCGACTTCCTGACCAGCGCCGCGACCCGCGCCGGCATCTTGCGGATCGGATGGGCATTGGCCTCGGTGACCTGGCGCGACTCGAGCACCACGTCACTTTGCGCGAAAGCGCAGCAGGTGAGCACGAGGCCGTTCAGCTGCTCTTCGGCGCTCAGCGCCTTGCTCTGGTGGTCGCCCAGCCTCACTTCGCCCGAGAGCTTGCGGCATTTGCACGAGCCGCACGCGCCGTCCTTGCAGCCGTACGGCAGGCCGATGCCCTGTCGAATGCCGGCGGCCAGGATGGTTTCGTCGGCATGGACGACGAAGCTTCGTCCACTCGGTTCGACCGTGATGGAAAAGCCCGCTTCATGCGGCGCGACACTGGTCATGGGTATTCTTGGGTGAAACGCTAAAGGGACCCGGATTTTGCCTTCAATCAACAGCCCGCTCGGTGCAAGGCCTGCACGCTTTCGCCGCCCCCGGGTGCTCATCGTCGGTTGCGGCGACGTGGGGATGCGCGCGGCGCGGGCCCTCCAGGGCCGCGTCCAGCTCGTGGCCGTGACCTCCACGCCGGAGCGCCTGCCGGTATTGCGCGCGGCCGGGCTCGTGCCCATCGTTGCCGATCTCGATGCGCCGGCGTCGCTGCGGCGTCTTGCCGGCGTGGCGACGCGGGTGCTGCATCTGGCGCCGCCGGCCGCCGTGGAGGGCGGGCAGTGGTGGCGCGACGCGCGCACGACGGCGCTGGTGCGCGCCCTGCGGCTGCGGTCGTTGCCGGATGCATTCGTCTATGGCTCCACCAGCGGCGTTTACGGCGATTGCGGCGGCGCCATGGTGAACGAGACGCGCGGCGTGCAGCCGCACACCCCGCGCGCACACCGCCGCGTCGATGCCGAGCGAGCGGTGCGCTGGCTGGGCCGCGCGGGCGTGGCCACGCGCATCCTGCGCATTCCCGGCATCTACGCGGCCGACCGCGTGGGCGGCACGCCGCGGGAACGCCTGCGCAAGGGCACGCCGGTGCTGCGCCGTGAAGACGACGTCTACACCAATCACATCCATGCCGACGATCTGGCGCGGGCTTGCGTCGCGGCGCTGTGGCGTGGCGGCACGCAGCGTACCTTCAACGTCAGCGACGACAGCGGCATCTTGATGGGCGACTACGTCGACCTCGCGGCCGACCTCTACGGGATGCCGCGCCCGAGGCGCATCGCGCGCGACGAGGCCCAGGCGCAACTGCCGTTGTCGCTGCTGAGCTTCATGGGGGAATCGCGCCGCCTCGACAACACGCGGCTCAAGCGCGAGCTGCGCGTGCGTTTGCACCATCCGACGGTCGCGACCGGCCTGCGCGGCTGATCGCTTCCGTCGCCGGGGCTCAGTGGCTGCCGCCGAGGTAGGCGGCCTTCACCGCCGGGTCGTCGCGCAGCTTTTCGGCCGGGCCGTGCACCGAGATGCGGCCGTTCTCCAGCACGTAGCCGTAGTCGGCCACCTTGAGAGCCGCCGCTGCGAACTGTTCGACCAGCAGCATCGTGACGCCCTCGCTCTTGAGTCGCGCGATGATGCGAAACACTTCCTCCACCAGGATGGGCGCGAGGCCCATCGAAGGTTCGTCGAGCAACACGACTTCGGGGTTGAGCATGATGGCGCGCGCCATCGCCAGCATCTGCTGCTCGCCGCCCGAGAGCGTGCCCGCCAGCTGAGTACGCCGCTCCTTGAGGCGCGGGAACAGCTCCAGCGCGCGTTCGAGGTCGGCATTCACGTCGCCTTTCGGGCGGCTGCCTGTCAGCCGCGGAAACGCGCCCAGGATGAGGTTGTCGGTCACCGTCATGGTCGCGAACACGCGCCGCCCTTCGGGCGAGTGCGCCAGGCCGAGCTTGGCGATGTGATACGACTCGAGCCCGTCGATGCGCTTGCCGTTGAGCGTGATCTCGCCGCCTGCGGGCGCGATCATTCCCGACACCGCACGCATCGTGGTGGTCTTGCCGGCGCCGTTGGAGCCGATCAGCGTGACGACCTTGCCCTTGGGCACCTCGATCGAAATGCCCTGCAGCACCTGCACCTTGCCGTAGCCTGCGAAAAGATCTTTGATGGTCAGCATGGTGGGGTCCTCAGGCGGGGTGGGCGTCGGTGGCCTGGCCGCCGAGGTAAGCCTCGATGACCTTCTCGTTCGCCTGCACGGCAGCAGGCTCGCCCTCGGCGATCTTCTGGCCGAAGTCGAGCACCGAGACCGTGTCGCACATGCTCATCACCACATCCATGTGGTGCTCGATCAGGATCACGGTCACGCCGTGGTCGCGGATCTTGCGGATGATCGCGATGAGTTCCTTGATGTCGGGTGCGGTCAAGCCGGCAGCGGGTTCGTCGAGCAACAAGAGTTGCGGGTCGAGCGCCAGCGCACGGGCGATTTCCAGCAGCCGCTGCTTGCCATAGGGCAGGTTGCGCGCTTCTTCCTGCGACAGGTCCTCGAGTCCCACGAAGCGCAGCAGGCCGAGCGCACGCTCGATCGACGCCACGCTCTCGCGGCGATACCGGGGGGTGTGGATCGAGACGTCGAGCAGGTTGCTCTCGAACGTGTGGTGCAGGCCGACCTGCACGTTCTGCTGCGCCGTCATCTCGCCGAACAGCTGCACGTTCTGGAAGGTGCGCGCGATGCCCGACAACGCGATGTCCGACGACGTGCGACCCACCAGTGAACGCCCGGCAAACGAGATGGCGCCGGCGGTCGGCACGTAGATGCCGGTCAGCACGTTCATCATCGTGCTCTTGCCCGAACCGTTGGGGCCGATGAGGCCGTGAATGGTGCCGCGACGGATGCTCAGGTCGACGTTGTTGAGCGCCTTCAGGCCACCGAACTGCATCAGCACGCCCTTGGCATTCAACACCTCGGGATCGCCACCGGAACCGCCGGCCTGTGCGACGGCATCGACCGGTGCGACCTGCACTGCACCGGTGATGTCCGAGCGCGGCAACGGACGCTTGAGGTTCAGCGCGTTGCGCACGAAGCCGACGATGCCGTCCTGGAGGTAGTACACGACGAACAACGTGATCACGCCGAAGATCGACAGGCGCCAGTCGGTCATCGTCTGCAGCCAGAACGAGAGTGCCGCCAGCGCGATCGTGCCGATGACCGGGATCGCCATGTGCTGTGGCGTGGTCTTGCCGCGCTGAACGGCCACCACCGCCACCACCGCGACGATCACCGCCAGGGCGACCGACACGTAGCGGAACATCTGGATGTCGTCCAGCAGCTTGGGCAGCAGCACGATGATCGTGGCGCCGACCATGCTGCCGATGCGGCTCTTGCGCCCGCCCATGATCACAGCCAGCAGGAAGAGCACCGTGAGCTCGAAGTTGTACGAGTTCGGCGAGATGTACTGCTCGGAATACGCATAGAGCGAACCCGCCAGGCCCGCGAAGCCCGCGCTGATCACGAAGGCGTAGACCTTGTAACGGTAAACCGACACGCCCATGCAGTCCGATGCCACCGGGCTGCCGCGCAGGGCCTCGAAAGCGCGACCCAGGTGCGAGCGCAGGATGCGATGCACCACGATGAGCGCCAGCACCATCAGCACCGCGACCAGCCAGTAGTACTCGCGCTCGTCCAGCTTGTGGCCGAACAACGAGGGCTTCTCGAGCTTGATGCCCATCGGGCCTTCGGTGAGGAAGCTCATCTCGTTGATGAGGATCTGGATGATCGTGCCGAAGGCCAGCGTCACCATGGCGAGGTAAGGGCCCGACACCCGCAGCGCGGGCAGTGCCAACAGCGCGCCGAAGCCCGCGGTGAGCACCACGGCAGCCGGCACCGTGAGCCAGATCGGCGCGGCGAGCTTCATCACCAGCACGCCGGCCGTGTAGGCGCCCAGACCGAAGAGTCCGGCATGGCCGAGCGACACCTGGCCGGTATAGCCGACCACGATGTCCAGCCCGAACAGCACGATCGCGTAGATCATGATCGTCTCGAGCAAGTGGATGTAGTAAGGGTTCTCGATGCCGACCGGGAACAGCATCAGCGCGGCGAAGCCGATGACGTAGAGAAGGAAATGTTGCTTTTTCATGCTGTCGGTCCTCAGACCTTCTTGATCGCGGTCTTGCCGAAAAGGCCGGCGGGCCGCACGGCGAGCACGATGAGCAGCAGCACCAGGCCGGGCACGTCCTTGTAGCCGGTGCTCAGGTAGAAGCCGGTGGTGGTCTCGGCGATTCCGAGGATGATGCCGCCCACCACGATGCCCATGCCGCTGGTCAGTCCGCCGATGATGGCGACGGCGAAAGCCTTGAGGCCCAGCACCGCGCCCATGGTGGCACCGGTGAGCGTGAGCGGCGCGATCAGCACGCCGGCGAATGCCGCCGTCATGGACGACAGCGCATACGAAAAGGTGATGACGAGCCCGGTGTTGATGCCCATGAGCTTGGCGGCATCCCGGTCGTTGAAGGTCGCGACGACGGCCTTGCCGTAGATCGTCTTGCGGTTGAAGAATTCGACGGCCAGCATCATCAGCAACGCGCCACCCACCACCAGGATTTCCATCGGCAGCACGTTGGCGTTAAGGAACTTGAGCGGGGACTCGGGCAGGGGCGATGGGAACTTGAGGTCGTCGCGACCCCAGACGTTTTCCGCCACGTTCTTGAAGATGATGCCCAGCGCGATGGTCGACATGATCCAGCCGAACTCGCTCTTGATCTTGATGGCGGGCCGCACGCCGATGCGTTCGACCACGGCGCCCTGTACCGCGCCGAAGAGGCAGACGATCGGAATCATCAGCCAGTAGTTCACGCCGAGGCCGACCAGCGTCAGGCCGACGAGTGCGCCGAGCATCAGGGCGTCGCCCTGGCCGAAGTTCAGGGTGTCGGACGTCGCGAAGGTGAGCTGGTAGCCGAACGCGATGACGGCGTAGATCATGCCAAGCGCGATGCCGCTGAAGATGAGTTGGGTCAGGATTTGCATGGCGACTCTGGTAGGTCTACAAGAAAACGCGCCGCCGCAGGACGTCTGTCCTGCTTGGCGGCGCGACCGGGGTGGCGGGTTACTTCTTCAGGCGGACCGTGCTGGCCGACTTCTGGTCGTCCGCGCTCGCGAACACCACGCGACCGCCCTTGACTTCACCGAACACCGGAATGTTGGCGGTGATCGCGTCATGGTCGTCCTTGCTGAAAGGCTTGGTGTAGGTCGTCACCACGCCCTCGACCGGCGTCTTCAGGTCTTCCAGGGCGGCCTTGATCTTCGGGCCTTCGGTGTTGCCCGCCTGCTTGATGGCGGCGGCCAGCAGGTAGATCGAGTCGTAGCCCTGGGCGGCCGACACCGGCGAATCCATGCGGTTGTTCTTCGGCTTGAAGGTCGTCACGAAGTTGTCGATGAAGGCCTTGCGCTTGGGCGTGGTCGGCTCCTGGATGAAAGTCTGCGGCATGCGCGCACCGTCGCCGCCGGGGCCGGCGTTGTCGATGAAGTTGGCCATCGCCAGCGTCCAGCTTCCGACCATCGGAACCTTCCAGCCCAACTTGGTCATGCCGTTGGCGATCTGTGCCAGCTCGGGGCCGATGCCGTAGGTGAGGATGGCTTCGGCGCCGGCTTCCTTGGCCTTGAGCAACTGGGCCGTCATGTCGACGTCCTTGATGTTGAACTTCTCGACCGCCACGGGCGTGATGCCCTTGGCCTTGAGCGCCTTTTCCAGGTCCTCGCGGCCGAGCTGGCCGTAGTTGGTGGAGTCGGCCAGGATGGCGACCTTCTTGAAACCGCGGCGTGCGATGGCCTCTTCCACGATCATCGGCGCCTGGATGCTGTCATGTGCCGCGTTGCGGAAGACGTAGTTCTCGGGGTCCTTGTCAAACTGGCGCGTGATGATGGAGCCGGTCGCGACGTTGTTGATCACCGGGATCTTGGCGTCCTGGAAGAAGCGCTGCGAGGCCAGCGCCACGCCGGTGTTGATGTAGCCCACGACGGCCACGACCTTTTCCTTGTTGATGAATTCCTGGGCGATCTGCACGCCGCGCTCGTTCTTGGCTTCGTCGTCGCGTTCGACCAGCTGGATCTGGCGACCCAGCACGCCGCCCGACTTGTTGATTTCTTCAGCGGCGAGCCGCACGCCGTCGCGCATGCTCACGCCCATCGACGAGGAGCCGCCGGTGAACGGACCGTCGACGCCGATCTTGATCGGATCGGCCGCAATGGCAAAAGTGGTGAGGGCGGCCAGTGCGATGGCCGTGACGATCTTCTTGGGGAATCGGGTCATGGTGTGTCTCCTGCAGGTTGTTGTCGGGGTTCTGAGCGGCGCAATTATGGGCGCCGTGTGTGCTTTTGATATGCGCATCACTGCGGGGATCGGCTCGGTAGTAATGCATAAGGGAAAACGCCAAGTCGCCTGCGCGAAGGCCGACCGGGCAGCTGCACCGCACAATCGCGCCCATGAAACCGAAGGCCAAAATCCTGCTGCTGGCCGTGGCACCGCTGCTCTTCGCTATCGCCGCGATCGGCGGCTTGCTGGTGGTCGAGACCCAGCGGCTGGAGGCGCGCCAGGCCGAAGTGCTCGAAGAGATCCTGCTGACCGGCAAGCGCGAGGAGCTGCGCAGCTACATCGCATTGGCGCTCACCTCCATCGACAACCTGTATGGCGCGGGTCGCGACGACGAGGCCGCGCGCGAGCAGGCCAAGGCGATCCTGTCGAGCATGAGCTTCGGCGACGACGGCTATTTCTATGTCTACGACCGCGAGGGCCTGGCGCTGGTCCATCCGCGACAGCCTGAACTGGTCGGCCAGAACCTCTGGGACCGGCGGGATACCGAAGGCACCTACATGATCCGCGAGCTGATCGCGCGCGCACACGAGGGTGGTGGCTACCAGCGCTACCTGTGGCCCAAGCCGTCGACCGGCCGCATCGAACGCAAGCTCGGTTACTCGGTCGAGCTGCCGCGGTGGGGCTGGATGCTGGGCACCGGCATCTACCTCGATGACGTGGATGCGGCGGCCGCCAAGCTGCGCGGGAGCTTGCTGGCCAGCATCCGTCAAACGCTGCTGGGCCTGGCGACGGTGGCGGTGATCGCGGCCATCGCCGTGTTCGCGGGCGGCCTGGCCCTCAACATCAGCGAGCAGCGCCAGGCCGACCGCAAGCTGAAGGCCTTGGCGCACCGCGTGGTCAGCTCGCAGGAAGACGAGCGCGCCCGCGTGTCACGCGAGTTGCACGATCACATCTGCCAGCTGCTCGTGTCGATCAAGTACCAGTTCGAACTCGTGGGCCACCGGCTGACGCATCCGGGCGAGGCGCCGGTGACGGCGATCGACCGGGAAATCGGTGCGCTGTCGCAGGCGATCGGCGAGGTGCGCCGGATCTCGCACGACCTGCGGCCCGCGCTGCTCGACGATCTGGGCCTGCCGGCGGCACTCGAGCACATCGGGAACCAACTCGCGCAGAGGAGCGGGCTCACGGTGAGCGTTTCGCCGCATGTGCACGAGGAGCGGCTGCCGGAATTGCAGGCGGTGAGCCTCTTTCGCGTGGCGCAGGAGGCACTGCGCAACGTCGAGCGCCACGCGGGCGCCAGCCGCGTCGACATCGGGCTGGACGATGCGCACGACCGGCTCGAGCTTCGCATCACCGACGATGGCCGCGGCTTCGACGTGCAGACGGTCGAGCTCAGCAAGGACCGCGGCATCGGCCTCACCAACATGCGCGAGCGCGTCGAGCGAAACGGCGGCCAGTTCCAGCTTTCGTCGCAACCCGGCCGGACGGTGCTGGTGGCCAGTTTTCCAATGGCAGCGCACGCATGAACGATTTCCCGGCACCCATCAGGCTCGTCATCGTGGACGACCACTCGCTGGTGCGCGACGGCTTGCGCGCGCGCCTCGCCGTGGTGCCGCATCTCCAGGTGATCGGCGAAGCGGCCAGCGGTGCCGAAGCGTTGGCACTGGCCGCGGTCGACGCGCCCGACCTGATGCTGATCGACGTGGGGATGCGCGGCATGAACGGCATCGAACTCGCGACTGCGCTGCGCGCCCGTCATCCCGAAGTGCTGGTGTTGATGCTGAGCATGTACGACAACCGCGAGTACGTGCTGAGCGCGATTCGCGCCGGTGCGCGGGGCTATGTGTTGAAGGAATCGCCGACGGAGGAAATCCTGAGCGCGATCAGCGCGGTGTGCGGCGGCGGCAGCTACTTCAGCGCGCAGGTTTCCGACCTGATGCTGCAGCTGGGTGCCACCGTGCCGCAGTTGACTGCGCGCGAGCACGAGGTGCTTTTGTTGCTGGCGCACGGGCGCTCGAACAAGCTGATCGCGAAGGAACTGGACATCAGCGTGCGGACCGTCGAGACCCACCGTTTCAGCCTGCGCCGCAAGCTGGGAGTGGATTCGGCGAGTGAATTGCTGAAGATTGCCGTGACGAACGGCTGGACGACGCTGTGAGCGTGCAAGTCCGCAAATGGATGGTGCCCGGGGCCGGAATCGAACCGGCACACCTTTCGGTGGGGGATTTTGAGTCCCCTGCGTCTACCAATTTCACCACCCGGGCACGAGCAGGAAGCAAGCCCAAAATTATGGCACAGTGAACCCGATGAAATACCCGACCATCGAAGATGCCATCGGCAAGACGCCGCTGGTCGCCTTGCAGCGCATCGACGCCGCTGAAAACGCCCGGCGTGGCAACGTGATTCTCGGCAAGCTCGAAGGCAACAATCCGGCTGGGTCCGTCAAGGACCGACCAGCGCTGTCGATGATCAAGCGCGCCGAGGAACGCGGCGAAATCAAGCCCGGCGACACCCTGATCGAAGCCACCTCCGGCAACACCGGCATCGCGCTGGCGATGGCCGCGGCCATCAAGGGCTATCGCATGGTGCTGATCATGCCGGAGGACCTTTCGATTGAGCGCGCGCAAACCATGAAGGCTTTCGGCGCCGAACTCCTGCTCACACCCAAGAGCGGGGGCATGGAATACGCCCGTGATCTTGCGGAACAGATGGTGGCGCAGGGCAAGGGCCGTGTGCTGGATCAGTTCGCGAACCCCGACAACCCCCGCATCCACTACGAGACGACCGGCCCCGAGATCTGGGCCGATACGAATGGCAAGGTCACGCATTTCGTGAGCGCCATGGGGACCACGGGCACCATCACCGGCGTCTCGCGCTTCCTGAAGGAAAAGAATCCAGGTGTGCAGATCGTCGGCGCGCAGCCCGAAGACGGCTCGCGCATCCCTGGCATCCGCAAGTGGCCCGAAGAGTATTTGCCGAAGATCTACGAGCCCAGCCGTGTGGATCAGGTGGTCAATGTCAGCCAGGACAACGCCGAGGAGATGTGCCGGCGGCTCGCGCGCGAAGAGGGCATCTTCGGTGGCATCTCCGCCGCGGGCGCGCTCTGGGCTGCGCTGGACGTCGCTCGCAAGGTCGAGAACGCGACCATCGTCTTCATCGTGTGCGATCGCGGCGATCGTTACCTCTCCACCGGCGTCTTCCCGGCATGAGCGCGCCCGACCCGAAGTTCTGCCAGGCCTGCGCGACGCCGCTCGAGTGGATCGAGTCGCTCGAAGACGGCGGCCCGAAGGCGCGTCTGCGTTGCCCCGCCTGCGGCCACACGCACTGGAACAACCCGACGCCGGTGCTCGCTGCGATCATCGAATACCGGGGACAGGTGCTGCTCGCGCGCAACGCGGCTTGGCCGACCAAGATGTATGCGTTGATCACCGGCTTCATGGAAGCGGGCGAAACGCCACAAGAGGGCATCGCGCGGGAGATCAAGGAAGAAACCAACCTCGACGCGAGCGAGCTCAACCTCGTGGGCGTCTACGATTTCAAGCGCATGAACCAGGTGATCATCGCCTACCACGCGGTGGCCGATGGCGAGGTGGCGCTGTCGCCCGAACTGGTCGACTACCGCCTCTACGACCTGCCTGCATTGCGCTGCTGGCCCGCCGGGACCGGCTATGCGCTGGCCGACTGGCTGCGCACCCGTGGCCACGAACCCCAGTTCCTGGAATGGCCGAAGCCGGCCTCCTAGAATATTTTCAGTTTCAAGGAACGGTGATGCAAATCCACAAAGAACTCGACACGCGCGGCCTCAACTGCCCGTTGCCCATCCTCAAGGCCAAGAAGTCGCTGAACGACATGCAAAGCGGCCAGCTGCTCAGGGTGGTCGCCACCGACGCGGGTTCGATGCGCGATTTCCAGGCGTTCGCTCGGCAGACCGGCAACGATCTGGTCGAGCAGCAGACGGTGGGCAGCGAATTCATCCACGTCCTGCGTCGGCGTTGAAGCGCGGTGCGGCGTCGCGCCTGGTTTGCCGTTGCTGCAGCCGTCATCGCTGTGGGAGGCGTGGTCATGGCACTCGGTCTTCGGAGCGATGAGGTGCCTGCCACGCCGCTGACGTCCGGGCGTTCGCCCGCCACCATCCCGTTGGCGATCCTCGGCGACTCCAACAGCCATTCGTACCAGGACGACGTCGCATTCAAGCCAGGCAGCGAGGCCCGGGGTGGCGCGTTCCGTTCGCGGACGTTCAATTGGGTCGAAGTGCTGGCGCGCCTGCGCAGCAACGAGGTGGACCCTGGCCCGTGGGTCACCTGGGGCAGTCCGGGCATGCTGGCGGCCGCGCGCGACATGCTCGGGCTGAGCGTGGGGCGAGCCCCCCGGAAACAGGACTATCTCTACAACTTCGCGAACTCCGGCGCGGGCTGCGGAAACCTGATGTCCGGTCGGTTCCGGCAAGCGCCGCGGCTGGTGCAGTTGATGGATGCCGAGCCCGCGCGCTGGCAACGTGGCGTCGTGGTGGTCCGCATGGGACTCAACGACTGGGCCGCTCATCTGGACACCCTCGCGGAAAACCCCGCTGCCGCTTCCGTCGTTGACGTCACTGCCCGGTGCACGGACCAGATTCGCGAAGTCGTCTCGCTAATTCACGCGAGGCATCCCGCCACCAAAATTCTGATCGTCGGAATCGCGAACGAAGCGGATGACCCGGCTTTCGTCGATCGCTTCGGGACGGCGCGCGAGAGCGCCAACATTGACAAGGCACTGGGCGAGTTCAACGGCGCGTTGCGCAAGCTGGCCGGGACCACTCCCAACACCGCCTACTTCGACGATGCAGCGTGGCTGGTCGAGCGTTGGGGCCGGCGCGACGCCGAAGGCAAGCCGGATTACAAGCCTGTTGTGATCGGCAACCAGCTGACGGTCACCAATACCGCGGGCGACGAACCGACGAATGCCTTGGTTTCAGACCACCATGGCGGGCTGGTGTGGCACGCACTGTGGGCGCAATCGTTGATCGTGCGCCTGCGCGATGCTTTCCAGCTCCCCATCTCCCCGATCACCGACCAGGAACTGGCCGACTTCGTGATGCCGCTGACGCAGCCCGCGAAGTAGGCTGTCAGCGGATCAGAGCGGCAGGCTCTTGAGATAGGCGCGGAACGATGCGCCGACTTCGGGGTGCGCCAGCGCGAGTTCGACCGTGGCCTGCAGGAAGCCTTCCTTGGCGCCGCAGTCGTAGCGTGTGCCTTCGTACGAGTACGCGTACACAGCCTCTTTCTTCATGAGCGCTGCGATGCCGTCGGTGAGCTGGATTTCACCGCCCGCGCCGCTCGGCTGACGACGAATCTCCGCGAACACGCCTGGCGTGAGGATGTAGCGGCCCGCCACGCCGAGACGCGAGGGTGCAGCTTCCGGCTTCGGCTTTTCAACCATCTGGTTGACTTTGACGATGCGGTCTTCCACCGCATCGCCGGCAACGATGCCGTAGCGCTTGACCTGCTCGAGCGGCACTTCCTGCACGGCCAGCAAGGAGCCGCCGAGCTTGTCGAACATGCGCGTCATCTGCGCGAGCACGGGCTCGCCGCCGTCCGGGCCGACCATCAGGTCATCGGCCAGCAGCACTGCGAAGGGCTCGTTGCCCACGAGGTGCTCGGCACACAGCACGGCGTGGCCCAGGCCGAGCATGCGCGGTTGGCGCACGTAGGAACAGGTCATGTCGTCCGGCATCACCGAGCGCGCGATGTTCAGGAGCTCGATCTTCCCGCTGGCCTCGAGCTGGCTTTCGAGCTCGTAAGCCGTGTCGTAGTGGTCCTCGATGGCGCGCTTGTTGCGGCCGGTCACGAAGATCATGTCGCGGATGCCCGCTGCATACGCCTCTTCGACCGCGTACTGGATCAGCGGCTTGTCCACCACTGGCAGCATTTCCTTCGGCTGGGCCTTGGTGGCTGGCAGAAAGCGGGTGCCGAAGCCGGCCACGGGGAAGACGGCCTTGCGAATGCGTGTCGAAGATGTGGACATGGGCGATCAGGGGTCAGTTCGGGGAATGGGAAATCCGGGGCGCGCAAGCACGGAGTTTGCGCAGCGCGAATACTAAAGGCTACTTTGGGCTCGGTCTGTCAGCCGAGGCGCACAAGCTGGTCGCCCAGGCGTTCCAGCGTCGTATTGAACTCGGCGAGCCGCTTGCGCTCCTGCTCGATCACCGCCGGCGGCGCCTTGGCCACGAAGGCTTCGTTGCCGAGTTTGCCGTTCACCCTGGCGATTTCTCCCTCGATGCGCGCGATCTCTTTCGCGATGCGGGCTTTCTCGGCGACCTTGTCGACTTCCATGTGCAGGCACAGGCGCACCGCGCCCACCACCGCGACCGGCGACGCTTCGGCCGCATTCGACCAGGACGCGGCATCGTCGAACACACGCACTTCCTTCAGCTTGGCCAGCGCCTGCAGCACGGGCGCCGAATCGCGCAGGAAGGCAGCGCCGTCCGCGTCGTCGGCCGTCGCATAGAGCGGCAACCGCGTCGCCGGCGAGACGTTCATCTCGCCGCGCAGCGTGCGGCAAGCGTCCACGAGCGCCTTGAGTCGCGCCACGTGCGCCTCGGCGCCTTCGTCGATCTTCTCGGGCTGGCTCTGCGGATACGCGGCCACCATGATCGACGCGCCTTCGCGGGCCGCCACCGGCGCGACCTTCTGCCAGAGTTCCTCGGTGATGAAAGGAATTACCGGGTGCGCGAGCCGCAGCAGCGTCTCGAGCGTGCGGATCAGCGTGCGGCGTGTGGCGCGCTTCTGCGCATCGGTGCCGGTCTGGATCTGCACCTTGGCGATCTCGAGGTACCAGTCGCAGAACTCTTCCCATGCGAACTGGTAGATCGCGTTCGCGACGTTGTCCAGCCGATAGTCCTCGAAGCCCCTGGCGACTTCCGCCTCGACGCGCTGCAGGCGCGACACGATCCAGAAGTCGGCACGGCTGAACTTCAGGTAGCCGTGCGCCGGTCCGCCGACCTTGCAGTCTTCCTTGCTGTGCTCCATCAGGCCGCAGTCCTGGCCTTCGCAGTTCATCAGCACGAAGCGCGTGGCGTTCCAGAGCTTGTTGCAGAAATTGCGGTACCCCTCGCAGCGCTTGCTGTCGAAGTTGATGCTGCGCCCGAGCGAGGCCAGCGACGCGAAAGTGAAGCGCAGTGCGTCGGCGCCGAAGGCCGGAATGCCGTCGGGGAATTCCTTTTCCGTCTGCTTGCGCACCCTGGGCGCCGTCTCGGGCTTTCGCAAACCCTGCGTGCGCTTGTCGAGCAGTTCGGGCAAGTCGATGCCGTCGATCAGGTCGACCGGGTCGAGCACGTTGCCTTCGGACTTGCTCATCTTCTTGCCCTGCGCGTCGCGCACCAGGCCGTGGATGTAGACGTCCTTGAACGGCACCTTGCCGGTGAAGTGCTTGGTCATCATGATCATCCGGGCGACCCAGAAGAAGATGATGTCGTAGCCCGTGACGAGCACGCTCGAAGGCAGGTAGCGCGCGAGGTCGTCGGTCTTCTCGGGCCAGCCGAGGGACGAGAAGGGCACCAGCGCGGAGGAGTACCAGGTGTCGAGCACGTCCTCGTCGCGGCGCAGCGTCTTGCCGGGTGCCTTGGCCTGCGCCTCGTCCTCGTCGTGCGCCACGTAGACCTGACCGTCTTCGTCGTACCAGGCCGGGATCTGGTGGCCCCACCAGAGCTGGCGCGAGATGGTCCAGTCCTGGATGTTTTCCATCCAGTGGTTGTAGGTGTTGACCCAGTTCTCGGGCACGAAGCGCACCTCGCCCGACTTGACCACGTCGATCGCCTTCTGTGCGATCGATTGGCCGTCGTGGCCCGGTCGCGTCATCGCGACGTACCACTGGTCGGTGAGCATCGGCTCCACGATGGCGCCCGAGCGCGCGCAGCGCGGCACCATCAGCTTGTGCTTCTTGACCTCGACCAGCAGGCCGAGCGCGTCGAGGTCGGCCACGATGGCCTTGCGCGCCACGAAGCGGTCCATGCCGCGGTACTTCTCGGGCGCGTTGTCGTTGACCGTCGCGTCGAGCGTGAGCACGCCGATCATCGGCAGCTTGTGGCGCTGGCCGACCGCATAGTCGTTGTAGTCGTGCGCCGGCGTGACCTTCACGACACCCGTGCCGAATGCCTTGTCCACGTAGTCGTCCGCGATGATCGGGATGAGCTTGTCGACCAGCGGCAGCTTCACGTTGCGGCCGACCAGGTGCTTGTAGCGTTCGTCTTCGGGGTGAACCATCACCGCCGTGTCGCCGAGCATGGTCTCGGGGCGGGTCGTGGCCACCACCAGGGTGCCGCTGCCGTCTTCCAGCGGGTAGGCGATGTGCCAGAGCGAGCCGTCTTCTTCCTCGCTCTCGACTTCGAGGTCGCTCACCGAGGTCTTGAGCACCGGGTCCCAGTTGCCCAGGCGCTTGCCACGGTAGATGAGGCCTTCGTCATAGAGCTGCACGAAGGTCTGCGTGACGACCTTCGACAGGTCTTCGTCCATCGTGAAGTACTCATGACTCCAGTCGACGGTGTCCCCCATGCGGCGCATCTGCTGCGTGATGGTGTTGCCCGACTTTTCCTTCCACTCCCAGATGCGGGCGACGAAGTTCTTGCGGCCGAGTTCGTGGCGCGTGACCTTCTGCTCCTGCAGCTGGCGCTCCACCACGATCTGCGTGGCGATGCCGGCGTGGTCGGTGCCTGGCACCCACAGCGTGTTGTCGCCCTTCATGCGGTGGTAGCGCGTGAGGCTGTCCATGATCGTCTGATTGAACGCATGGCCCATGTGCAGCGTGCCGGTCACGTTGGGCGGCGGCAGCTGGATCGAGAAGGCGTCCGCGCCGTCTTTCGGCGCCTGCGTGCCGCGGTAGCCCGCCTTGGCATAACCACGCTGTTCCCACTCGGGGCCCCAGTGCGCCTCGATGGCGACGGGTTCGAAGGATTTGGAAAGGCTGTCGAGGCCCGGCTGGAGGGCGGGCGTGGGGGAGGTGGTTTCGGTCATGGGCCGCCAATTTTACCGGGGGGCCATCGACGCTCCGCTGCCGCAGATAATCGTTCGATGCTGTTTTTGCTCTCTCCCGCGAAGTCGCTCGACTACGACACGCCACCACCGGCCGGCCTACCCGCCACCCAACCTCATTTCGAAGGCCCGCGCGGTCCTTCGCACGAGCTGATCAAGCTGCTGCGCGAGAAATCGCCCGTCGAGATCGCCGAACTCATGCATCTGTCGGACAAGCTGTCGGCGCTCAATGTCGGTCGCTACGCCGCCTGGGCGAGCAAGAGCACCGACCAGAATGCCAAGCAGGCCGCGCTGGCCTTCGACGGCGACGTGTACGGCGGACTCGACGCCAAGAGCCTCAAGCTCGGCCAGCTCGCGTGGGCACAGGACCACCTTTGCATCCTGAGCGGCCTCTATGGCGTGCTCCGGCCGCTCGACCGGCTGCAGCCTTATCGCCTCGAGATGGGCACGCGCCTGGCCAACCGCCGCGGCAGCGACCTCTACGCCTTCTGGGGCTCGCGCATTGCCGAGCACCTGAACGACCGGCTCGCTGCCGATCACACGCCGGTGGTCGTCAACCTCGCTTCGCAGGAATACTTCAAGGCGGTCGACCGGTCGGTGCTCAAGGCGCGAGTGGTCGAGTGCGTGTTCCAGGAGGGCAAGGGCGACCAGTACAAGATCGTCAGCTTCTTCGCCAAGCGCGCGCGCGGCCTGATGGCCCGTTGGGCAGTGCTGCACAAGGCCGCCACGCCGAGGGCGCTGGAGAAGTTCGATCTCGAAGGCTACGTCTTCGCGCCGACGGTGTCGTCGCCGGACCGTCTGGTTTTTCGTCGGGCATCGGCTTGAGGAGGACGGCATGGCCCAGGTGATCAGCCCCGAGTTGCGCGACTGGATGACCGCCCAGCTGGCGGCCGGCCACTCGCTCGCTGCGCTGCGCACGTCGATGCGCGATGCCGGCTGGCAGGCCGATGTGGCCGATGCCGCCATCCTGGAGATCGAATCGCAGGGCGGCGGCGGCGCTGCCGCGGTTGCTGCGGCGCGCGCCCCGATGCCCGGCCCCGATCTGGACGGCTCCCCGATGCATGTCGATGCGGGCGACCGCCGCGTGCGCGTGTTGCAGACGCTGCGGCATCCGCGCGTGGTCGTGTTCGGCGACCTGCTCTCCGTCGACGAATGCGAGGCGCTGATCGCCGCCGCCCGCGTGCGGCTGGCACGCTCCCTGACCGTCGAGACCCAGACGGGCGGCGAGGTGCTCAACGTCGACCGCACCAGCGACGGCATGTTCTTCGAACGCGGCGAGAACGAGATCGTCTCGCGCATCGAGCAGCGCATCGCGCGCCTCCTGCAATGGCCGCTCGAATTCGGCGAGGGGCTTCAGGTGCTGCGCTACGCGCCCGGTGCGCAGTACCGCCCGCACTACGACTACTTCGATCCCGGCGAGGCGGGCACGCCGACCATCCTGCGACGCGGCGGCCAGCGTGTCGGCACCCTGCTGATGTACCTGCAGGAGCCGGAGCAGGGCGGCGCCACCACCTTCCCCGATGTTGGCCTCGAGGTTGCGCCCGCGCGCGGCACCGGCGTCTTCTTCAGCTACGACCGGCCCCACCCCGCGACCCGCACGCTGCACGGCGGCGCGCCGGTGCTCGCTGGCGAAAAATGGGTCGCGACCAAGTGGCTGCGCGAGCGCGAATTCATCTGACCTCCTAACGCCTACCGGACCGTCCCCATGCAAATCACAGCCAACGGCTTGAAGATCGAAGTCGAAGACACCGGCGGCCAGGACCGCCCCGTCGTCCTGCTCATCATGGGCCTGGGCATGCAGCTGATCGCGTGGCCCGAGCCCTTCGTCAAGGGGCTGGTCGATGCGGGCTTTCGCGTGGTGCGTCACGACAACCGCGACATCGGCCTGTCGCAGGGCTTCGAACATGCCGGCACCGGCAACCTCGTGTGGCAGACGGTGCGCTCGCGTCTCGGCCTGCCGGTGCAGTCGGCGTATGCGCTGCAGGACATGGCGAACGATTCCATCGGCGTGCTCGACGCGCTCGGCATCGCGCGGGCGCACATCGTCGGCGCGTCGATGGGCGGGATGATCGCGCAGCGGGTTGCGGCCACTGCATCGGAGCGCGTGACCAGCCTGGTCAGCATCATGAGTTCGAGCGGTGCGCGCGGGCTGCCCGGCCCGCGACCGGACGTCGGGGCCGCCCTGATGCGCCGACCGGTGGGCAAGGACGAGGCGGCGCTGGTCGCCCACAGCATGCGGCTCGTCAAGCTGATCGCGAGCCCGGCCTATCCTCAGCCCGATGCGGCCATCGCCGAGCGCATCACGCTCGCCATGCGGCGCGCCTACCGTCCCAGCGGCGTGCTGCGCCAGATGCTCGCCATCGGCGCGGACGCGGGCCGCGAGAAGGTGTTGCCGAAGATCGCCGCGCCCACGCTCGTGGTGCACGGCGAAGCCGATGCGCTGGTCCCGTTCGAGAGCGGCAAGGACACCGCACGCCGCATCCCGGGTTCGACCTTCGTGCCGGTGCCCGGCATGGGCCACGACCTGCCGCCCGAAGTCGGGCAGATTCTTCTGGGCCACATGGTCCCGTTCATGAAAAACGCACAAGCAAAGGCAAGCGCATGACGCACGGCATTCCCGATTCGCCCGAAGGCTCGCAGCTCGGCCGCGCGTCTGCCTACATCGACCAGTACGACCCGGCGCAGCTGTTTCCCATCGCGCGTGCGACGCAGCGCGAAGCCATGGGCATCCGCCCCGATGCACTGCCTTTCTTCGGCGCCGATCTCTGGACCGCCTTCGAGCTGAGCTGGCTCAACCTGCGCGGCAAGCCGCAGGTCGCGCTCGCGCATTTCACGGTGCCCTGCGAAACGCCCAACATCATCGAAAGCAAGTCGTTCAAGCTGTACCTCAACAGCTTCAACGGCACCGCCTTCGCCAGCATCGACGAGGTGCGTGAGCGCCTGCGCACCGACCTTGCCGAAGCCCTGTGGCGCGGCAGCGAGCGAAGCGCGGGCATCGGCGTGCGCCTTGTCGCGCCCGAACTGTTCGACCGCGAACCGGTGCACGAACTCGACGGACTCAACCTCGACCGCCTCGACATCGAATGCACGCACTACCATCCCGCGCCCGAATTGCTGCGCGTGGAGGCGGACATCGAGACGCCCGTCACCGAGACGCTGACCAGCCGGCTTCTCAAGAGCAATTGCCTGGTGACCGGCCAGCCGGACTGGGGCAGCGTCCAGATCCGCTACACCGGCCTGCCGATCGACCAGGCCGGCCTGCTCGCGTACATCGTGAGCTTTCGCAACCACAACGAATTCCACGAGCCCTGCGTCGAGCGGATGTTCACGGACATCTGGCGCCAGTGCCGGCCCACCAAGCTCGCGGTGTACGCGCGCTATACGCGGCGCGGCGGACTCGACATCAACCCCTTTCGCACGAGTTCTCCCCAGGCATTGCCGCCCGGCGTGCGAACCGCGCGGCAGTAGCGCCGAGGTGAAGTAGGCTCGCTCCTACGCCGGCATCGGAATCCCGCGCCGATACTCTTGAGCTTTTGATCCAGGAAGTCACCGTGAATGTGCTGATCGTCGACGACAACGAAGCCGCGGCCGATCTGCTGCAAGAGTTGCTCTCGCTGCAGGATCACACCGTGCGTTGCACCTATACCGCGCAACAGGCCCTCGATGCCTCTGCCGCCGAGGTGTTCGACGCCGCGCTCATCGACCTCACGCTGCCCGATCGGCCGGGCATCGAGGTGGCGCGCCATCTGCGCTCCACCAACGCGGCGGGCAAGCCGACCTTGCTGGTCGCGATCTCGGGCCTGTCGGCCGGCGACACGCCCGGCGCGTCCGGCGTGTTCGACCATTACCTGCAGAAGCCGATCGACTTCGATGCGCTCGATCGCATCCTCGCGCCCCAATGAAGGCTTCGCCCAGCGCGCGCAGCTGGATCGCCGCCGGCGTTCGCCATGAACTGCTGACGCGCGCCTTGCCCGCGCTGCGCCATGACATGGCCGCGCCGGTGTCGGTCATCCGCATGGCCCTTCTGATGCTCAAGCGCCAGGTCGCCGCACCGCAGGTGGACGCGACGGTCGCCGAGCAGCGGGTCGCGCTCATCGACGACCAGATCGGCGCGCTGGTCACGGCCATCCGCTCGTTGCGTGACTGGGAGCTCGCCATCGGCGACCACGGCATCACGCGCAGTGCGCTGGTGACGCAGTGCACCGGGCTCATGCGGGCCGCATTCGACCTGAATGGCGTGGCGCTCCACGTCGACGAGTCGCTCGAGCCGCAGGCCGACGAGATCACATGGGACGGCGGTGCCGCGCTGCGCTATCTGGTGCTGGGCGTGCTCGGCTACCTCCACGACTCCGTCGAGGAAGTCGGCAGCATCGCCGTGACGCCCGATGGCGACGATGCCCTGCGCTTCGTGGCCGCGCAGCGCCAATCCGACCAGACCGACCGCATGGTCGAAGACCATCGCGCGCCGCGTGCGCTGGCCATCGATGCCATCGCGCTGCAGTCGCTCGCCGACGACCTTGGCTACGCCGTGACGGTCGAGCCGGCGGCGGTGCGTCTCGTCCTCGCGCTGCCGCGCTGAGCGAGCGCCGCACGGCGGCGTTCGGTCGAAAGGAAGGCCAGAAGCCGCGCTTCGGCGGCACGCAAACGGTTCGTGGTCTGCGTACCGCGACCGCTGATCGATTTCCACACCGCCTGCATGCCCGCCGGATCCCCGGCGAGCTGCCCTCCCAGCGAGAGCACCGCCGGGTGCACATAGGACTTCTTGCAGACGGCAGGCGTGTTGCCGAGTTGCCTGGCGACCGCCGCGATGATGTCCTTGGCGCTGTAGCGAGACGCTGCGGCGTCCTCGAGCGCTGCATCGTTGTGGTCACAGGCCAGGCGCGTGAGCTCGAGTGCCTGCACCGTGCCGTGCCAGGTGCGGAAGTCCTTGGCCGTGAAGCCGTCGCCCGCCGCGGCACGCAGGTAGTCGTTCACGTCGCTCGACGAGACGCCATGCGGTGCGCCGTCGTCGTCGACGTACTGGAACAGGGCCTGCCCAGGCAGTTGCTGGCAGCCGCGAACGACCTTCGCCACGCGCGGGTCGTCGAGGCTGGCCTCCTGCATCACACCGCTCTTGCCGCGAAAGCTGAGCTTGAGTGCGCTGCCGCGCACCGCCGCATGCTTGTTGCGCAGCGTGGTCAGCCCGTACGAACCGTTGGTGGTGGCGTACTCCTCGTTGCCGACGCGCACGAAGGTGGTGTCGAGCAGCCTGACCAATGTCGCGAGCACGCGTTCGCGCGTGAGGGTACTGCCGTCGGCCTTGAGGTCGCGGGCGACGCGCGCACGGATCTTCGGAAGCGCGCGGCCGAACGCTTCGAGGCGCTCGAACTTGGTTTCGTCCTTGAGCACGCGCCAGTCCGCGTGATAGCGGTACTGCTTGCGGCCCCGCGCATCCATGCCCGTGGCCTGAAGGTGGCCGTTGTGCAACGGACAGATCCACACGCCCGTGTACGCGGGTGGAATCGCCAGCCGACGCACGCGCGAGATCTCGTCGGCGTCCGTCAGCCACTGGCCCTTCACATCGCGGTAGCGGAAGTTGGCGCCGCGCTTCACGCGGGACCAGCCGGGCATGTCGGCCTCGACGTAGACGAGTCCATTGGCGAGAAGAGGCGGGCGAGAGGTGGTGGGCATGGAGATTGCAAACGACAATGAAAAGAGGGTGTCCGCGATGGCGGCCGCCAGCGCTGTAGGACGGCGCAAATGCCCGCAGTGCGATGGGCGCTTTTTCGATGATCTTTTCAAGGAGACAGCTGATGACGGTGGGTTGGATGAAGACGGTGCGCGGGCTCGCGCTGTGCGCTGCGGCGGCGATGCTCTCGGCCTGTGCTTCGGCACCGGCGCCGCGCACCGCGCAGCCGGTCAAGGTCAAGGTGTTCGTGGCTGCGATGTTCGAGATCGGCAAGAACACGGGCGACCGTGCGGGCGAGTTCCAGCACTGGTACGAGCGCTACTGGAAAGACGCGACGCCGATCGCGGTCACGGGCGCGCTGGGACCGGTCTACTGCAACGCCGACGGCGTGTGCGGTTCGGTGCTCGGCATGGGCAAGGTCAATTCGTCTTCGTCGATGCAGGCCATCCTCGTCAATTCGGCCTTCGATTTCTCGCAGGCCTATTACGTGATCTCGGGCGTGGCCGGCACGCCGCCTTCGCGCGGCACCATCGGGGAGGTGAACTGGGCGACCTGGCTGGTCGACTACGACCTCGGTCACCGCTGGGCGCCCGAAGAGAACAAGGCCGGCGAGCCGACTTTCATGCCGCGCAAGGGCTATGAGGATTACCGCCGCTTCAAGCTGAACCCCGAGCTCGTCGCCTGGGCCATGAAGCTCTCGGCCGACACACCCCTCAAAGACGCCGATTCGGCCCGCGCCTATCGCCAGCGCTACCCCGATGCCGCCGCGCGCCGCGCGCCCTTCGTCGGCACCGGCACTCACATGACCGGCGATACCTTCTTCCACGGCCCCGGCATGTCGAAGCAGGCCCAGTACATCGCGAAGCTCTATGGCGCAGACGATTACGTCATCACCGAGATGGAAGCCGCCGCGATCACGCTGGTGATCAAGCGCACGCACGGCACCGACCGCGTCATGAGCCTGCGCGGTGCGGTCAACTTCGACCAGGGCAATCCGCGCGAGACCACGCTGCAGCACCTCGATCCGGCGCCCGGCGAGACGGCTGGCGGCTTTGCTGAGACGGTCGAGAACATCGAGCGTGTCGGCTCGCGCGTGGTCGACCACATCGTGACGAACTGGCCGCAGTGGCAGGGCGGCGTGCCGACGCGCTAGCTAGAACAGCGATGCGGTCGTTGCGACCGCATCACCGCCGCCGTCTTGCACGCGCGTGCCGGGCCCCGCGCTCCGTGACGGCATCAGGGCCTCTTCGCTGCCGGCGCGCACCAGCGTGCCGACGCGCACACCCAGCAGGCGCAGCGGCCGATCGAGCGGCACGCGCTTGAGGCACTGCCCTGCGATCTGGCGGATCGTCTTGCCGTCGGCGGTGAAGGTCGCGATCGTCTGGTCGCGCGTCGCGGTCTTGAAGTCGTCGTAACGCAGCTTGATGCCGATGGTCTTGCCCACGTAGCCCTTGCGCTGAAGGTCGTCGCCGACCTTTTCGCAAAGCTGCGTGAAGATCGCGCCCAGTTCGGCGCGATCGCGCACGGCGTGCAGGTTGCGGTCGAAAGTGGTTTCCCGGCTCATCGATACCGGCTCGCTCTCGGTCACCACAGGGCGGTCGTCACGCCCCCATGAAATCTCGTGCATCCACGCGCCGCTCGATCTGCCGAAGTTGGCGATGAGCCAGTCGCGATCCTTCGCCGCGATCTCGCCGACGGTGCGGATGCCCAGCCGCGCCAGCTTCTCGTCGGCCTTCGGGCCGATGCCGTTCACCTTGCGCACGGGCAGGGGCCAGATTTTCGATTCGAGGTCGTCTTCGTAGACGATCGAAATGCCGTTGGGCTTGTTGAATTCGCTGGCCAGCTTGGCGATGAGCTTGTTGGGCGCAACGCCGATCGAGCAGGTCAGACCGGTGGCCTGCAGGATCGATTTCTGGATCAGCCGGGCCAGCACGCGACCGCCCTCGCGCTGCCCTCCGGGCACGTCGGTGAAGTCGATGTACACCTCATCGACCCCGCGGTCTTCGACCAATGGCGCGATGTCGCGGATGATGCTCTTGAACAGGCGCGACAGCCGCCGCACCTCGTCGAAATCCACCGGCAGCACGATCGCTTGCGGGCACAGCTTGGCGGCCTTCATCATGCCCATGGCCGAGCCGACGCCGAACTGCCGCGCGGCGTAGGTGGCCGTCGTGATGACGCCGCGGCCCACGTAATCCTTGAGCAGCGGAAACGCCGATGCCGGGATCTCGTGCAGCGCGACGCCTTGCGCATCCTGCGCGTTTCGCAGCGCCTCGTCGACGCGCCTCCGGCCGCCGCCGATCACCATCGGCAGGCCCTTGAGCTGCGGATAGCGCAGCAGCTCGACGGACGCGAAGAACGCGTCCATGTCGAGGTGGGCGATGCGACGGATGTTCGGGCTGGCGGCAGACACGCTGCGATTTTGCCGCTGCGGCCGCAGCGATGCGGCGAATCAGTCTTCGGTCTTGAACAGGCCGCGCACGTTGAGGGCCGCCAGGCACACCTGCAGCGCGATCAGCGCCCATGCATCGGTATGGACCCCCCAGATCACCCAGAGCACGTTGCTCAGCAGAAAGATCCAGAAGCCGAGGTTGCGCCGGGGCTTGGCGTTGGAGGCGACAAGCCACGCCGCCGCGACGGACGCGACGAAGGCCGGCCACTGGATGAGCGAGAGCAGGTCGTTCACGACGCGAGCGCCTTCATGCGGCCGCCACGGCGTCGGCTGGTGCTGCGACCGGCGTGGCAAGGCGCACCGCGATCGCATTCAGCAAGGCATCCGCGAAGCCGCCCGCGGCGCGCGCGTTGCGGCGCGCACTGGTCACCACGCGCGGCCGCGCGCTCCAGGCGATCTGCACGCCCGCCGCCTCGAGCGCGCGCACGAAGGCGACGTCCTCGCTGCAGCGCAGATGCTTGAAGCCGCCCGCGCGGCGATACGCGTCGGCCGACACCCCCATGTTCGCGCCGTGGATGTGACTGTGGCCGTCGGCGTCGGTGTAGGTCTCGAGAAAATGAGCGTGGATCAGTGCCGCGTGGGCGCCATGCGGCGACCAGTCGTCGACGCCGATCGAGCCGCACACGGCCTCGGCATCGAGCGCGAGCTGATCGGACAGCCAGCCGGGCGAAACGACCGTGTCCGCGTCGGTGAATGCGAGCCATCTCGCGCCGCGGGCCAACAACGCTTCCGCCCCCATGGCGCGTGCCGTGCCGACGTTGCGTGCGCGAATGCTCAGCGTGTGCGCGCCGGCCTGCGCCGCGCGGACGGCCGTGGCGTCGGTGCAGCTGTCGAGCACAACCAGCACCTCCACGGGTTCCTCCCCCAGCAAGGGGTCGCGTGCGGCTTGGCGTGCCGCCTCGACGCATGCGGCGATATCGCGTTCTTCGTTGTGGGCGGGGATGACGATGCCGAGCATGTTGTTCTTTCAACGCGGAGGTGAATGCCCAAGATAGAAACGCTATCGGCTCCGGCCCGTCGGCAGCAATGCTCCGCTTTTGTAGTCCATGCGCACGGTTAAGGTATGTCTTTTGATTCGAGGGTCCTGCCGTGAAGCCTTTGCGCATCCTGTTCCGCCGCGTCGCCGGCATTGCTGTCGCCTGCACGTTGAGTGCGGCCGCAATGGCCTCGCCAGCGACCGCCCCGTGCCCCGAAGGCGTGCCGGCCGACGCTCGCTGCTTCAATGGGCGCGACAGTGCCGGCGCGCTGTACTGGATCGCCCTTCCTGCGCAATGGAACCGGGTGCTGGTCATGCATGCGCACGGCGGTCCCGAGACGGGCACGCCGACGCTGGCCCGCGGCGCGGAAGACCTCAAGCGGTGGTCCGTCATGGTGAAGGCCGGCTACGCGTGGGCAGGCTCCACCTATCGCCGTGGCGGTTACGGCGTGACGATGGCGGCCGAGGACACCGAGCGCCTGCGCGGCATCTTCATCGAGCGGTTCGGCCAGCCGGAGCGCACCATCCTGCACGGGCAAAGCTATGGCGGGGGAGTGGCCGCCAAGGCCGCGGAACTCTACGGTCCGGTGCCCGGCACGCGCCCGGCGTATGACGGCGTGCTGCTGACCAGCGGCGTGCTCGGGGGTGGCGGCAACGCCTACGAATTCAGGCTCGATCTGCGCGTGGTGTACCAGTACGTCTGCCGCAACCATCCGCGCCCGGACGAGCCGCAGTACCCGCTGTGGTCGGGCCTGCCGCCGGACTCGATGCTCACCCGAACCGAACTGGCGGCGCGCGTGCGCGAATGCACCGGCGTGGGCGCGCCCGCCGCACAGCGCACGCCCGAGCAGGCGGCGCGCCTCCAGACGATCCTGTCGGTCATCCGCATCCCCGAACGTTCGCTGGTCGGCCACCTGAGCTGGGCCACGTGGCTGTTCCAGGACCTGACGCAGCAGCGCCTGGGCAACCGCAATCCGTTCGGCAATGCGAAGGTGGTGTACAGCGGATCGAGCGACGATAAGGCGCTCAACGCCGGCGTGTTGCGCTACGAGCCCGATCCGCAGGCCGTGGGCATGCTCGCGGGCGACAGCCGGCCGACCGGGCGGTTGCGCCTGCCGGTGCTGACCTTGCACGCCATCCACGACCCGACTGCCTTCGTCGAGCTGGAGCGCGCCTACCGCGACATCGTCGAGCAGGCCGGTGCATCGCAATGGCTCGCGCAGAACTTCAGCGACGAGTCGGAGCACAGCTACCTGAGCGACGCGGAATACCCGGCGCTCATGACCGCGCTGCGCGAGTGGATCGACAACCCGGCAGCCAAGCCGACGCCGCAAAAGATCGCGGCTCTTTGCGCGCAGAACGAAGCGCGCTTCGGCGCCGGCTGCCACATCCGGCCCGACTACCGCAGCCCGCCCTTGTCGTCGCGGGTGCCTGCAGCGGGCCGTTGAGGGTCAGTGGTCGTGGTGAAGGTAGGCGGCCTGGCGCGGCAAGCGCAGGCTGACGAAGAACGCGATGACCATCATCACCGTCACATACCAGTAGAACGCCGACTCGTGGCCGAGTGACTTGAGTCCGAGCGCCACGTATTCGGCCGAGCCGCCGAAGATCGCATTGGCCACCGCATAGGCCAGGCCCACGCCCAGCGCGCGCACTTCGGGCGGAAACATCTCGGCCTTCACGATGCCGCTGATCGAGGTGTAGAAGCTCACGATCGCGAGCGCCAGGATGATCAGCACGAACGCCATGACGGGGCTGTCCACCCGTTGCAGCGCCATCATGATCGGCACGGTGCTGATCGCGCCGAGCCCGCCGAACAGCAGCATGTTGGTGCGGCGACCGATGCGGTCCGACAGCATGCCGAACAGCGGCTGCATGCACATGTAGAAGAACAGCGCGCAGGTCATCACGTAGCTGGTCGTCTTGATCGGCAGGTGCACCGTGTTCACCAGGTACTTCTGCATGTAGGTGGTGAAGGTGTAGAAGATCAGCGAGCCGCCCGCCGTGTAGCCGAGCACCGTGAAGAACGCCGCCTTGTGGTGGCGGAACAGGGCCGACATGCTGCCGGCTTCCTTGTTGGCCCTGGCTTCGGCGGTCTGCGTCTCGTGCAGCGTGCGGCGCAGCAGCAGCGCGACGACCGCGGCAATGGCGCCGATCACGAACGGAATGCGCCAGCCCCAGGCCTTGAGTTCGGCTTCGCTCAACAGCTGCTCGAGCACCACGATCACCAGCACCGCGAGCAGTTGCCCGCCGATCAGCGTCACGTACTGGAACGACGAGAAGAAGCCGCGCTGGCCCTTGAGCGCGACCTCGCTCATGTAGGTTGCGGTCGTGCCGTATTCGCCACCGACAGACAGGCCCTGGAACAGGCGGCAGACCAGCAACAGGAAGGGCGCCCAAGCGCCGATTTGCGCGTAGGTCGGCAGGCCGGCGATGACGAGCGAGCCGCCGCACATCATCGTCACGGAGATCAGCATCGACGTCTTGCGCCCGAGCCGGTCGGCCACGCGCCCGAAGAGCCAGCCGCCGATCGGCCGCATCAGGAAGCCGGCGGCGAACACGCCCGCGGTGTTGAGCAGCTGCGCCGTGGGATCGGACTTGGGAAAGAAGGCCGGCGCGAAGTACAGCGCGCTGAAGGCGTAGACGTAGAAGTCGAACCACTCGACCAGGTTGCCCGATGAGGCCGCCATGATCGAGAAGACGCGATGGCGTTTTTCAGCGGCGGTGTAGTGGGGCTCGGACGTGCCGTCGGCGGGCGTGGAGGAAACGGGAACGGTGGCACTCATGGTGACGACGCCTCTCTGAATGTTGTTGTGGCGTGGGGAATTCTCTTTCGCAATGCAAGTCGTTGCTGTCGGTCAGGTACCCGACCGGTCAGTCGGCAGCGTTGACATCGGGCTTGAGCATCTTCAACACCTTGCTCGCGAGCTTCTCCATCGCGAAAGGCTTGGTGATCATTTCCATGCCCGGTTTCAGGAAGCCGTTGGCGAGGGTGGCGTTTTCGGCGTAGCCCGTCATGAACAGTACCTTGAGGTCGGGGCGTGTCACGCGTGCGGCGTCGTACACCTGCCGGCCGTTCATGAGCGGCAGGCCCACGTCGGTCACCAACAGGTCCACGCGTTGCGGCGATTGCAAAATGCGAAGCGCCTGCGCGCCGTCCGTCGCCTCGATGGTCTGGTAACCCAGCCCGTGCAGCAGGTCGACCACCAGCGCGCGCACGACCGGCTCGTCTTCCACCACCAGCAGCGTCTCGCCGACATCGGTGTAATGGTCCGGGCGGATCTGCGGAATGCTCTGCGGCGGCGCGGCTTCGCCGTGATGGCGTGGCAAATACAGCTTCGCACTCGTGCCGTGACCCGGCTCGCTGTAGAGCTTCACGTGGCCCTGCGACTGCTTGGCGAAGCCATAGATCATCGACAGGCCGAGCCCCGTGCCCTGGCCGATCGGCTTGGTGGTGAAGAAGGGATCAAATGCCTTCGCAAGCACGTCCGGTGTCATGCCTGCGCCGGTGTCGGTCACGCTGACGCAGACATACTGGCCGGCCTTCAGGTCGAGTGTCTGCGTTTGCGCCACGTAGCTGTCGTCGAGTGAGGCGTTGGACGTTTCCACCGTCAACATTCCGCCGTCGGGCATGGCGTCGCGCGCGTTGATGCACAGGTTGAGGATCGCGCTTTCCAGCTGGTTCGCGTCGCACAGCGTCGTCCAGAGCCCGGCCGCCAGCACCAGTTCGATCCGGATGTTTTCCCCCATCGTGCGGCGCAGCAGGTCCTCCATCGGCGCCACGAGCTGGTTGGGCTTGAGCGGCTTCGGATCGAGCGGTTGCCGCCTCGAGAACGCGAGCAGCCGGTGCGTGAGGCCGGCCGCGCGCTGCGCCGATCCCATGGCGCCTGCGATGAGACGGTCGAGGTTGTCGGTCTTGCCGAGTTGCAGCCGGAGCTTGAGAACGTCGAGCGATCCGGTGATGCCTTGCAGCAGGTTGTTGAAGTCGTGCGCAATGCCGCCCGTGAGCTGGCCGACCGCCTCCATCTTCTGCGCCTGGCGAAGCGCTTCCTGTGCGGCTTCGCGCTCCGCGGACTCTTTGCGCAGCCGTGTGAGCGCGTCTTCGAGGTCCTGCGTGCGTTCGGCGATGCGGCTTTCGAGGTTGTTGTTCAGCGCGCGAAGCTCGGTCTCGGCCAGGACCTGGTCGGTCACGTCGTAGCCCTCCACGAAGATCCCGGTGGTGGCACCGAGCGCGTCGAGGATGGGTTGGTAGACGAAGTCGAGGTAACGGTTCTCGAGCGCTGCACCGGGCTGCCGCTGCAATGCGATCGGCATCGCCTGGCCGATGTAGGGCTTGCGGCTCGTGTAGACCTCGTCGAGCAAGCCGATGAACCCCTGCTGCGCGAGCTCGGGCAAGGCGATGCGCGCGGGCTTGCCCTCGATCGCGCGGTGCCCCACGAGCTGCCGGTACGACGCGTTCGCCAGTTCGAACACATGGTCGGCGCCGCTCAGCACGCACATGAAGCTCGGCGCCTGCTTGAAGAGCTCGTGCATGCGGTCGCGCTCCGCCGTGCGGGCTTCGAACGCATCGGCGTTCGCGAGGCTGGCCGCAATCTGTCCGGCCATCAGTTTGACGAAGCCGATGTGGTCGTCATCGAGCCGGCGAAACGGGCTGAGGCCGCTCACCAGGAAACCGGCCGGGCGGGTCGAACCCTGTGCCGCCAGCGGCACCACGAGCGCGCCGGGCGCGGGGCGTGCCCACGGACCGTGTGGAACATCGTCGAATGATTCGAGCGGGCACTGGATGTGCGGGTCGCCCGCGAGGATGCGGTGCATGGCCCATGGGGTGGCGTCACCCGGCGCGATGTGAACCGAGGCCAGACGGTGTGCTTCCGGAATGCCTGCATGGCAGGCACGGCGCGCATGCCCGGATTCGTCGAAAAGGTAGAGCAGCGAAAAGGGCAGGTCGTGCCTGGCGGCTTCCAGCGATTCGCACGCAGCCTCGATCACGCTGTGGCGCAGGTCGGCGGCGGCGAGGCGCTCGGCCAGATCGTTCAGGGCGGCCAGGCGTCGCTCGCTGAGCACACGGTCGGTTTCTTCCGACACCGCGCAGAACACGCCTTCGATGCGACCGTTGTCGCCCAGCAGCGGGCTGTAGGAGAAGGTGTGGTACGTCTCTTCGGGGTAGCCCGAACGTTCCAGGATCAGCAGCAACGCCCTGTCCCAGGTCGACTCGCCCTTCTCGTAGACGTTCTCGATTCGTCCCTTGATGTCATCCCAGATCTCCCGCCACAACACCTTGGTGGGCATCGCCAGCGCGGCCGGGTGCTTGATGCCCAGCGTCGGCCGGTAGGCATCGTTGTAGAAGAAGGCCAAGTCGGGGCCCCAGCCGAGCCACATCTCGAAACGCGATGTCAGGAGGATGCGCATGGCGACCTTCAGCGATTCGGGCCAGCGGTCTGGCGGGCCGACGGAGGTGCTTGCCCAATCGTGCCGCCGCATCAATGTCGCCATCTCGCTGTGCCCCACGAAGATGTCCGCGTGGCGTGCAGGGGTGTCAGCGGTAGAGGAGGTCATTTGGAGAAAAAAGATAGCACGGCCTACCGAACAACAGGCCAGCGGCGGCCGCCTTGCGACCCTGTCGGCGAGCGCCTCGTGAGGGCATGAAGCCGGCCCTTGCATTCATCCGGAACGGCCCAAGTTTCGACGCATGAAAACATCCAGCACCCTCACCACCGATGCCGTGCTTCTGGCCCAGCTGCTGGAGCGGCTGGAGCGCGGCGGTCATCCCGACGCCGGGCAATACCGCATGGTCGTGCGTCGCCTCGCCGACGAGCTCGCCCGCGTCGCGGATGTCGACGCGCTCAACAGCGTGCTCGAGGCCCATCCGTCTGCCGCGCAGCTCTACGAGAACATGAACTACCAGCACGCCGGCCTGTGCCGCTCGCTGCTCGATGCCTCGCTGGCCTCCGAGAAGCGCGCACGCGACGTCATCGCGCTGGCCATGCGGCCGACCACCGAAGGCTCGGGGCTCGCATGACCGACTCGCTGCACATCGTGTGTCCGCACTGCCAGACGACCAACCGGGTGCGCAGCGACGAGCTCGTGAGTGCGCCCGATTGCGGCAGCTGCCACCAGGCGCTGTTCACCGGGCATTCGACCGCGCTCGATGCCGCGGCGTTCGACCGCCAGGTGACGCGCAACGACATTCCGGTGCTGGTCGATTTCTGGGCGCCGTGGTGCGGCCCTTGCCGGCAGATGGCACCGGCCTACGAACAGGCGGCAGCGCAGCTCGAGCCCGGTGTGCGCCTGGCCAAGGTCGACACCGAGGCGGTGCCGGCCCTGGGCGCGCGCTTCAACATCCGCAGCATTCCGACACTGGCGCTGTTCAAGGGCGGGCGCGAGGTGGCACGGCAGGCCGGCGCGATGGGCGCGGCCGACATCGTGCGCTGGGTGAAGTCGCACAGCTGACGGCGTGCAGCGGCGCCTGAACGCCGTCGTGCTTCAGAAGGTGCCGGGCAGCAGGATGCTCGAGTCCACGTCGTCGATCTGGGTGCGACCGCAGAACGCCATCGTGATGTCGAGTTCCTTGTGCAGGATCTGCAGCGCGCGCGTCACGCCGGCTTCGCCGTAGGCGCCCAGTGCGTAGAGAAAGCTGCGGCCGATCAGCGTGCCGCGCGCGCCGAGGGCGCGGGCTTTCAGCACATCCTGGCCGCTGCGGATGCCGCCGTCCATCCACACCTCGATCTCCGTGCCGACGGCCTCGACGATGGCCGGCAGCGCCTCGATCGACGACTGCGCGCCGTCGAGCTGGCGCCCGCCGTGGTTGGACACGATCAGCGCATCGGCGCCGCTGGAGGCCGCCAGCCGTGCGTCTTCGACATCCATGATGCCCTTGAGGATCAGCTTGCCGCCCCAGCGCTTCTTGATCCACTCCACGTCGGCCCAGCTGAGTGCCGGGTCGAACTGTTCGGCGGTCCAGGAGCTGAGCGAGGACAGGTCGCCCACGTTCTTGGCGTGGCCGACGATGTTGCCGAAGGTGCGGCGCTTGGTGCCCAGCATGCCCATGCACCAGGCAGGCTTGCTGGCAAGGTTGATCATGTTGGCGAGGGTCATCTTCGGCGGCGCGGTCAGGCCGTTCTTGATGTCCTTGTGGCGCTGGCCGAGCACCTGCAGATCGAGCGTGAGCTGCAGGGCAGAGCAGTTGGCGGCCTTGGCCCGGTCGATCAGCCTCTCGATGAAGTCGCGGTCCTTCATGACGTAGAGCTGGAACCAGAAAGGATGCCCGTTGGTCTCGGCCGCGATGTCCTCGAGCGAGCAGATGCTCATGGTCGAGAGCGTGAACGGGATGCCGAAGGCCTTGGCCGCGCGGGCGCCGAGGATCTCGCCATCGGCGTGCTGCATCCCGGTCATGCCGGTCGGGGCAATGGCCACCGGCATCGACACTTCCTGCCCGATCATGGTGGTGCGGGTGCTGCGCCCTTCCATGTTCACGGCCACGCGCTGGCGCAGCTTGATCTTCTGGAAATCGCTTTCGTTGGCGCGGTAGGTGCCTTCGGTCCAGGCACCGGAATCGGCGTAGTCATAGAACATGCGCGGCACGCGGCGCTGGGCGATCACACGAAGGTCTTCGATGGATGTGATCTTTGAGAGGTCTGGCACTGGGGGAGTCTCCTGGCTGGCGGCGCGATGCAGTGGCGCCTGCCCCATTATCCGCAGGTCCTAAACCAGTGCTGCCGCAGCGGATGTCAGCGGCGCGAGTTGGCGCTGCACCAGGCGCAACTGATCGCGCACCACGCGCTGCGCATCGGTCATGTCGGCGGGCAGTTGCGCGAGCACCTCGCCGAGGTCGGCGATGGCCGCCGCCGGTGCTGCGGCGCTGCGTTGTGCGAGCCCTGCGGCCAGCGCATCGAGCTGCGACGCGAGGGCATCGGCCGCCTGCAGGATCGCCTGCGTCGTGCCGTCTTCGGCGAGCGTTTCGCGGTGGGCGCCCAGGCCGGACAGGTAATTCAGCACCGTGTGCGAGTGCACCAAGAAGCGCAGGCCGCGATCGCCTTCCTGCTCGCGTCGGCCGGGTTCCTGCAGCAGGTTGGTGAGCGCGGTGGAGAGCGCGGCATCGGCGTTGTGCGCGTTGCGCCGCGCAAGGCGGTAGGGCAAGTCGTCGTTGCGGCCGCGCCGGTATTGAGCCGCGAGTTCCCGCAGGTAGCCCGACAGCGTCGACAGGGCACGGCCGGCCAGCGCATCGAGGCGTCGGCCCTGCCAGTCCGGCAGCACCAGCACCACGGCGGCGACGGCGATCAGGCTGCCGATGAGCGTGTCGACCAGCCGCGGCACGATCAGCACGTTGCCGTCGCCCACCTGGTTGAAGCACATCAGCACCACCAGCGTCATCGCGGTGGTCGCCACGGTGTACTGCGTGGTGCGCGTGCTGAAGAACACCACGCCGGCCACCACCGCGAACATCGACTGCAGCAGCAGGCTCGGGAACAGGTCGAACAGCGCCCAGCCCAGCGCGAGGCCGAGAAAGGTACCCGCCACGCGCTGCAGCATGCGGCGGCGCGTGGCGCCGAAGCTGGGCTGGCAGACGAAGATCGTGGTCAGCAGGATCCAGTAGCCCTGCCGCGCATGCACCACGTGCAGCAATCCATAGCCGGCGGCCAGCGCCAGGCTGAGCCGCAGGGCGTGGCGGAACACCGGTGAGCCGGTGCTGAACTGCGCCCTGACGCGGCCGAACGCGTCGGCCCAGGAGCGCGGCGCGCGGTCGAACAGCGCGCCGTCGCTGGCGTCGGTTCGCGCCTGCGGCGCGCTGGCGCGCTCGAGTTGCGCGTCGAGCGTGCCGAGGTTGCCGGCCAGCGCGCGCAGCAATTTCAGCAGTGGCGCCCAGTCCGGCTGCTGACGGGTTTGCAACTGGTCGATCGACGCCCGCAGGTCCTGCAGCGCGACCGCACTTTCGTCGCCCTTCACGAACGGCAGGCGCAGCAGGATGGCGCGCGCCAGATGGCCGCACGCGCGGCCCTGCACGCGCAACAGCCGCTGGCAGCGAAAGAGCACATCGCTGTGGAAGAAGGCGTCGATCAGCTCGTCGTACGGCGAATGCGATGAACTGGCGCGTTCGTGGATGTCCTGCGCGATGAAGTACAGGTGCAGGTAATGGGTCATGCGGCTGCTCGCGCGCGTGGCATCGACCCGGTTGAAGATGCTTTCCTTGGCCGCGTTGAGCGCGATCACCACCTGGCCGCTGCGCTGCGCCAGCTCGATGCGCCGCACCTCGGCCTGGCTGCCTTCGTTGGCGCGTACCGGCTCGAAGAGCGTCGACTTCAGGCGCAGGTACAGGTCGAGCTCGCGAAAGAGCTGCGCCAGCGTCTGCTGCACCGGCTGGTGCAGGAAGAGGGCGCACCACAGCACCGACAGCAGCCCGTACCAGCTCGCGCCGGTGAGCAACAGCGCCGGCTCCAGCCAGAAGGCCTGCGTTGCATCGCTGCGCTGGTCCATGCCGATCGTGGTGTAGAGCGAGAGGATCAGCGTGCCGTAGGCGATGGCCTGGTAGCGGCGGCTGATCGCGCCGAGCATCGTGAGACCGAAGGTGGCCGCGACGATGGCGACCGCGAAGGCCCATGGGTGCGGAAACAGGGCCTGCACCGCGAAGGCGGCCCCCGCAAAGCACACCAGGGCGAGCAGCAGCGCCTGCAGCCGGCCGCGCCAGTTGTCGTCGGTTTCGGCCAGCGCGCACGCGACCGCGCCGAGCAGCAGCGGCACGATCTGCGGCATCGTGTCGAGCGACCAGCAGGCCCCCATGAGCACCGCCAGTGCGATGAACACGCGCACGCTGTAGGCGAAGCTGTTGAGCGCCCAGAGACGGCGGAAGGTTCGGGAGGCGGTGACGGAGAACATGGGTTCGGATGGCGCAGGAGGGCATGAGCAAACGCCATACCAACCCGTGAGGTTACGCCGCCGGTGGCACATTGCCGTTCCCCCCGCTAAAAGGAAACGCCATGGAATCGAAGCCGCCGCTGCCCCCTTTCACCCTGGAGACCGCCACCAAGAAGGTACAGGCCGCCGAAGATGCCTGGAACTCGCGCGATCCGGTGCGGGTGAGCCTCGCCTACACGCCGGACACCGAATGGCGCAACCGCATCGATTTCGTGAACGGGCGTGAAGAGGTGGTCGCCTTCCTGCAGCGCAAGTGGGCACGGGAACTCGACTACCGCCTCAGGAAGACGCTGTGGGCTTTCATGGACAACCGCATCGCGGTGCGCTTCGAGTACGAGTGGCACGACGCGTCCGGTGCCTGGTTTCGCAGCCATGGCAACGAGAACTGGGAGTTCGCGCCCAACGGCCTGATGCAGCGGCGCTACGCCAGCATCAACGACCAGCCGATCAGCGAGTCCGAGCGCAAGCTCCGGTGGGACCGCGAGACGGCCTGAGCCTGGCGGCACGGCTGTTGCTTTGCAAACGCCATGGAGACCGCAGCCCTTTCGTCACCCACCCGCCACCCGCTCTGGCAGCATCAGCTCGGCCTGTTGCTGGAGTCGACCGGCGAAGGCATCTTCGGCATCGACCTCGATGGCCATTGCATGTTCATCAACCGCGCCGGCGCGCAGATGCTGGGCTACGCGCCGGAGGTGGTGCTCGGGCGCAACATGCACGAGCTCACGCACCACTCGCACCCGGACGGCTCGCACTACGCCGACCACGACTGCCCGATCTTCAACGCCTTTCGCCGCGGCCTGCCGTGCCGCATCGACACGGAGGTGTTCTGGCGGCATGACCGCACGGCGTTCGCGGTCGAGTACTCCAGCCACCCGATCATGGATGGCGCACAGGTGCGCGGCGCCGTCATCACCTTCGTCGACATCACCGAGCGCCGGCGCGCGGCCGAGGCGCTGCAGCAGGCCAAGGACGAACTCGGCGTGCGTGTCGAGGAGCGCACGCGCGAACTGAGCGATGCACTCGCGCAGTTGCGCGAACTGTCGGCCTGGCTCGACAAGGTGCGCGAGGACGAGCGCACCCGCATCGCGCGCGAGGTCCACGACGAACTCGGCAGCCTCCTGGTGACGCTCAAGATGGACGTCAACTGGATCGGCAAGCGACTGGGCGAGCAGCAGGAGCGCGCACCCGACGCGGCCCAGGCGATGCGCGAGCAGATGCGCGGCAAGTGCGCCAACATGGGCGGCCTGATCGAACGCGCGGTCGACAACGTGGGCCGCATCATCACCGACCTGCGCCCGAGCATCCTCGACCACCAGGGCCTCTGGGCCGCGCTCGAATGGCAGGGCCACGAGTTCGTGCGCTCGGCCGAGCTCGCGCTCGACTGGCACATGCAGGTGGCTCCGGGCACGGAGCTGCCCGAGCGCGCGGCGATGGCGGTGTTCCGCATCTTCCAGGAGATGCTGAGCAACGTGGCCCGGCACGCCGAGGCGAGCTGGCTCGGCATCCGCATCGACGCCTCGTCGGGCCTGCTGCGCATCGAGGTCAAGGACAACGGCGTGGGCGCCCCGATGCGCGCCTTCGAGGCGGCCACGGCCTATGGCGTGCTCGGCATGCGCGAGCGAGCGCGTCACTTCGGCGGCCGCATCGAGATCGCGAGCGCCCTGGGGCAAGGCAGCGCCTTCGTGCTGCACCTGCCGCTGCCGGTGATGGCCTCATGAGCCGGCCGATCCGCGTGCTGCTGGGCGACGACCATCGCATCGTGCGCGAGGGGCTGAAGCAGGTACTCGGCGACGCCGCCAATGGAACGCCCGAGATCGCCGTGCAGGCCGAGGCGCAGAGCGGGCCCGAGGTGCTCGACACCGTGGCCGCGCTCGGCGGACCCGAGGGCATCGACGTGGTGCTGCTCGACATCGCGCTGCCCGGCCGCGACGGGCTCGATGTCCTGCAGGCCCTGCGCAAGGCCTGGCCCACGCTGCCTGTGCTGATGCTCAGCACCTACCCCGAAAGCCAGTACGCGGTGCGCTGCATCCGGCTCGGCGCATCCGGGTATCTGAACAAGAGCGCCGACGCCGACGACATGGTCCGCGCGGTGCGCAAGGTGGCGGCGGGCGGACGCTACGTGACGGCGGCCACCGCCGAGGCGCTGGCCGCGGCCGTGGGCCCGACCGCGGGGCAGGGCGCCGAGGCGCTGTCGCACCGCGAGCACCAGGTGTTCCGCCTGCTCACCTCGGGGCACAGCGTGGGCGAAATCGGTGCGCAGCTCGGACTGGCGCCCAACACCGTCAGCACCTACCGGGCGCGCATCCTCGAGAAGACCGGTGCACGCAACGACGTGGAGCTCGCGCTCTATGCGGAGCGCCACGGCGCGGCACGCTGAAACGGCCGCTTTTGTAGTGCTGTCCCTACACGCCATCGACGCGCGCCGCACGATTTGAGAGGGAGGTCGGCCGGATGGCACGGATCGGCCCGGCCCTTGCATGGCTTCTGCATCTTTTCACCGAGGTGCACCATGTCCACACAACCCGATTCGACCGCCTGCGACCTGTACGACGCCGACCGGCCCCTGAACATGCGCTGCGCATGCGGCCGCAGCCACGGCCGCAGCATCGCCGCCGAAGACAAGCTCGAGGCGAGCCTGCTCAAGGCCCTCTTCCCGGTCGACAGCGTGCGGCGCAACTTCCTGCGCGCAGTGGGTGCCAACACGGCGCGCGCCGCCATCGCCTCGGTCCTCCCGCTGGGTGCGCTGCAGGCGATGGCCCAGGAGAAGGGCCCGATCGAGAAGAAGGACCTGAAGATCGGCTTCATCCCGATCACCTGCGCCACGCCGCTGATCATGGCCAAGCCGCTTGGCTTCTACGAGAAGCAGGGGTTGAACGTCGAAGTGGTCAAGACCGCAGGTTGGGCGCTGATCCGCGACAAGATGCTCAACAAGGAATACGACGCGACGCATTTCCTGTCGCCGATGCCGCTCGCGATCTCGATGGGCGCGGGCTCCAACGCCACGCCGATGAACGTGGCCACCATCCAGAACACCAACGGTCAGGCCATCACGCTGGCCAACAAGCACAAGGACAAGCGCGACCCGAAGATGTGGAAGGGCTTCAAGTTCGCCGTGCCCTTCGAGTACAGCATGCACAACTTCCTGCTGCGCTATTACGTGGCGGAAGCGGGCCTGAACCCCGACACCGACATCCAGATCCGCGTGGTGCCACCGGCCGAGATGGTCGCCAACCTGCGCGCCGGCAATATCGACGGCTACCTCGGCCCCGATCCGTTCAACCAGCGCGCGGTGTTCGAGGAGGTCGGCTTCATCCACCTCCTCACCAAGGAAATCTGGGACGGCCACCCGTGCTGCGCGTTCGGCACTTCGACGGAGTTCATCCAGAAGAACCCGAACACCTTCGCCGCGCTCTATCGCGCGGTGCTCACCGCGTCGGAGATGGCGCGCAAGGCCGAGAACCGCGAACTGATCGCCAAGGTGATCGCGCCGGCGCAGTACCTGAACCAGCCCGAGGTCGTGCTGACGCAGGTGCTGACCGGCCGCTTCGCCGACGGCCTGGGCAACATCAAGACGGTGCCGAACCGCGCCGACTTCGACCCGATCCCGTGGCAGTCCATGGCGGTCTGGATGCTCACGCAGATGAAGCGCTGGGGCTACGTGAAGGGCGACGTCAACTACAAGCAGATCGCGGAGAAAGTGTTCCTCATCACCGATGCCAGGAAGCACATGAAAGAGATCGGCCAGACGCCGCCCGAGGGCGCGTACCCGAAATTCACCATCATGGGCCGCGTGTTCGACCCGACGAAGCCTGACGACTACGTCAAGAGCTTCGCGATCAACAAGATGGCTGCATGACGCCTGCGATGAACCGGAAGGCGTGGCTGCTGTCGCTGCTGATCCTGCTCGCGTTGCTGGGCATCTGGCAGATCGCGACGATGTCATCGGGCGGCGCCACCTCTCAGGCCGGCATGACGGCCGAGCAGATCGAGTATCAGAAGATGCTCGGCAAGGACCCGGGCCAGGTGAAGGCCGCGGGCTTCCCGACGCCGGCCGACATGGGCGTGACGGCGTGGAAGCACCTGTCGAATCCGTTCTACGACAACGGACCCAACGACAAGGGCATTGCGATCCAGCTGGCGTGGTCGCTCGGGCGCGTCGGGCTCGGATTCCTGCTGGCCTGCCTGGTGGCGGTGCCGCTGGGCTTCGTGATCGGCATGTCGCCGCTGCTGCACAAGGCCTTCGATCCGTTCATCCAGGTGCTCAAGCCGATATCGCCGCTGGCCTGGATGCCGCTGGCGCTCTACACGATCAAGGATTCGTCGACGAGCGGCATCTTCGTGATCTTCATCTGCTCGGTCTGGCCGATGCTGTTGAACACCGCATTCGGCGTGGCCTCGGTCAAGCGCGAGTGGCTCAACGTGGCCAGCACGCTCGAGGTGAAGCCGCTGCGCCGCGCCTTCCGTGTGATCCTGCCGGCCGCCGCGCCGACCATCCTGACCGGCATGCGCATCAGCATGGGCATCGCGTGGCTGGTGATCGTCGCGGCCGAGATGCTGGTGGGTGGCACCGGCATCGGCTATTTCGTGTGGAACGAATGGAACAACCTGTCGCTGACCAACGTGATCTTCGCGATCCTCGTCATCGGCGTGGTGGGCATGCTGCTCGACCTGGCCTTCGCCGGCCTCCAGAAGCGGGTGACCTATGTCGAGTGAAACCCTGTTGCGCATCGAGAAGCTCGCCAAGGCCTTCGTTCCCGCGCCGCCGGTGTTTGCCGACGTGTCGTTCACCATCGAGCGAGGCGAGTTCATCTGCGTGATCGGCCACTCGGGCTGCGGCAAGACCACCATCCTGAACGTGCTGGCCGGGCTCGACACCGCCACCGCCGGCCATTCGTTCATGGACGGCCGCGAGATCGTGGGCCCCAGCCTCTCGCGCGGCGTGGTGTTCCAGAGCCATGCGCTGATGCCGTGGCTCACGGTGCGCAGGAACATCGCCTTCGCGGTGCAGTCGCGCTGGCCCGAATGGTCGCGCGCGCAGGTCGATGCGCAGGTGGTGAGCTTCGTCGAGCTGGTCGGCTTGAGCGGCGCCATCGACAAGAAGCCCTCGCAGCTGTCGGGCGGCATGAAGCAGCGCGTGGGCATCGCGCGGGCCTTCGCGATCGAGCCCCGGATGCTGCTCCTCGACGAGCCCTTCGGCGCGCTCGATGCGCTCACGCGCGGCACCATCCAGGACGAACTGATGCGCATTGTGCGGCAGACGCAGCAGACCGTCTTCATGATCACGCACGACGTGGACGAAGCCATCCTGCTGGCCGACCGAATCCTGCTCATGAGCAACGGCCGCGAGACGCCCGATGGCTGGCGGCCCGGCAACATCGCGGAGACGGTGGTGAACGCCCTGCCGCGCGAGCGCACCCGCGCCGGGCTGCACCACCTCGACGGCTATTACGCGATGCGCAACCACATCGTCGACTTTCTCGTCACGAGAGCCAAGGCTTCGTGACCTTCAGCATTCAAACCAGGAGCACACAGCACATGAACCGCAACGACGTCACCGAAAAAATCATCACCGTGAAGGTGGCCAAGGGCCTGCAATGGGCCGATGTCGCGAAGAAGGTCGGCCTGTCCAAGGAGTGGGTCACGGCCGGCTGCCTCGGCCAGATGACGTTCGACGCGGCGCAGGCCAAGGTCCTCGGCAAGATTTTCGGCCTCACCGCCGAAGAGCAGAAGTGGCTGCAGGTCGTGCCGTACAAAGGCTCGCTGGCCACGTCCGTGCCGACCGATCCGCTGATCTACCGCTGGTATGAAATCGTCAACGTGTACGGCACCACCATCAAGGAACTCATCCATGAGGAGTTCGGCGACGGCATCATGAGCGCGATCGACTTCAGCATGGACATCGAGCGCACGGCCGACCCGAAGGGCGACCGCGTGAACGTGGTGCTCTCGGGCAAGTTCCTGCCGTACAAGAGCTATTGAACGTCGTCGGCGGGGCGAAAGCTGCGCAGCGGCGCCGGCCCCGCGGCCACCGGGGCTTCTTCCGGGATCCGGCACAGGCCCCGGCGCAACAGCCAGCGTCCGAGCGCCGGATGCGCGGTCGCCCAGGCGAACGGGATCGATCCGATCAGGCCCGCCAGCACCGGCGACCAGAACCAGAGCGCGGCCGGCGTCCGTGACCACACCAGGCCGGCCAGCAGAAGTCCCAGCGTCGTGGGCAGCCACAGGCCGCGCAGTGCGACCTGCCAGTCGATGCGCTGGACATTGCGCTGCTGCGCGGCCCAGCCGACACGGCGCCCGAACGGCAGCCCGAGCATGAACGTGGTCACGGCCACGGCCACCACCGGCGCGGTCAGCACCCAGAAGGCGAATTCCAGCACGGCGCCGCCGAGGATGCGCGGCACGCCGCCAAAGGCCCGACGCAACCGACCGCGCAGGAGCACATCGGTCAGGGTGGCGAGCTTGGGTGCCAGGTTCATTCCCAGCACCGTGAGGAAGAGCACGAGTCCGAGGTCGGGCCGGATCGGCTGTTCACGCCACAGCCCGAGCATCATGAACGCGAGCCAGGCCGGCGGGCCCAGGTACATCGCGATCGCCAACAGCATCTGGCAGCGGCTGACCGGCAGCAGCCGGGGCATGCCGAGCAGCTGCAGGTATTGCATGTTGCCCTGGCACCAGCGCAGGTCGCGCCGGATGAACTCGAGCAGATTCGGCGGGTTTTCCTCCCAGCTGCCTTGCTCGTCCGGCAGCACGCGGACTTCGTAGCCGGCGCGCCGCATCAGCACCGCCTCGAGCTGATCGTGACTCAGCACCGGACCGCCGAGCGGCGGCTTGCCAGGCAGATCCGGCATCTTGCAGTGCGCGATGAAAGGCTGGAGCCGCAGGATGGCGTTGTGGCCCCAATAAGGCCCGCAGTCGCCCTGCCAACTGGCGGCACCGAGCGTATACGAGCGCATGCCCAGCCGCATCCCGAACTGGAAGATGCGGGTGAAAGCGCTGGCGCTGGGCAACCCGGTCACCAGCGTCTGGAGGATGCCGAGCGTCGGCTGGGCTTGCATCACGCGCACCAGCCGCAGCATCGCCTGCGGTGTCATCACACTGTCGGCGTCGAGCACGATCGCATGGTCGTGCAGGCCACCCCAGCGCTCGCAGAAGTCGCGGATGTTGCCGGCCTTGAAGCCGCTGCCGTGTTCGCGGCGCCGATAGTGCAAGCCGACGGCCGTACCGAAGCGGGCTTGCAGACGGGCCACCATGTCGGCCTCGGCGGCCACGATCCCGGGGTCGTCGCTGTCGCTCAGAATATAGAGATGGAAGGCCGCAGCCTGCCCGCTGTCGACGAGGCCTTCCAGCATCCAGGCCAGGTTGTGCGAGAGCCGAACCGTGTCCTCGTTGCGAATGCAGGCCAGCAACGCGGTGGATGTCTCGATGCGCTGCTGCGGGTCCTCTGCGTCAACAAGCGGCGCGACCAGGCTGGCCGCATTGCGGCTGACGAGCATCAGCGCCAGGCCGATGGCCGCATTCCAGAAGCCGACGGCGATCCAGGGCAGCGTGACCGCGAAGGCCAGCAACATCAAGATGCCCATCGCATCGAAGCCTTCGACGAACAGCGTCGCAGACATCAGCCAGAGAAGGCCGAGCACCGTGGATACGACGGCGAGGGCAAAGCCGGCGCGGCGCCAGCGCAGGGCGGGATTCTTCGGCAGAGGCGGCGGCGCGGGTTCTGGGACGGATTGCAAGAATGGCTTTCGGAAAAAGAGTGTGCGCCTACAACATGCGGCGCAGCAGCCCGTCGCGGCGGATGAAGGTGTGGTGCACCACGCCCGCCAGATGCCCCAGGATCAGCAGGCCGATGGCGATTGCTCCACACAAGTGCAGGAGCGACAGGACTTTGGCGATGGCTTCGTCCTTGCCCAGCGGCGAGGGGATCGGCAGCACGCCGAACAGCGACAGCGGAAAGCCCCAGGCATTGGTGGCGAGAAAGCCGGTCAGCGGCATCAGGACCAGCAGCGCGTAGAGGCCGATGTGGGTCGCATGCGCGGCGAAGCGCATCAGTGCCGGCACGTCGCCGGGCAGCGGCGGCGGCGGGTGCCTGCGGCGGTTGACGACACGCAGCAGCACCAGCAAGAACACAAGTACGCCCAAGCTTTCGTGCAGGTTGTACAGGCGCAACTTGAAGCCCTCGTCGGCCGGCTCGAAAAAGCCGATCCAGACACCGAGCGGAAGGACGACGGCCAGCAACAGCGCGGTCAGCCAGTGCAGCCAGCGAGACGAAGCAGCGTAGCGCAACACAGGGGTCATGACGGTGTCTCCTAGACCGGCCGATGGTAAGGCGATCCGGACGGCGACGTTCTCAACTTTTCGAGTGCGCTACCGCGAGGTGCCCACCCGGTGCGTCAACAGAAGTGCGGTCGATGCGATGAAGAGTCAACGGAGCGGCCCTGTCTTGCTGTCTGCCACGAGGGCCATTACGCGAAGATTGCCCCTGCTAGCGGGTCCCGCGCTCCCGCACACCGGCTCCACGCACCTCCAGCCGGATCTGGTCCTGCACCTCGCCGCGCGCATCGACCAGTTGCACCGCGTGTCGGCCCGGCCAGGGCAGCCACTGTGCGCTGGCGCCGCGGCCGATGGCCTTGCCGTCGATGCGCCACACCATGTCGGCGCCGCCGCGCGCGTCGGTCTCGAAGCGCAGGCGCTGGCGGTTCGGTGGAATGTCGGGGTCGAGCGCGACGATGGTGCCGTCCGACGGTGCGGTGATGCGCGGCGTCGCGCCGCCTCCGCTGCCCGCGCTCGAGGCGAGCGCGAACAGCGATTGTTCGGTGCCCTGCAGGAACCATTCGTTGCGCGACGCTTCGAGCGGACCCGCATCGGGGACGTCGGCGCTGCCGAAGCGCACCTTCGCCTGCACCAGTCCGGGCGGCGGCACCGGCGCACGGCTGGGCTCGCGCTGATGCAAAAAGCGCATCAGCTCGGCCCAGATCGGCGCTGCGCCGCTGGTGCCGCTCACGTCCCACATCGGAGAACCGCTCGCATTGCCGACCCACACGCCGACCGTGTAGCGCTCCGACCAGCCGACCGCCCAGTTGTCGCGCATGTCCTTGCTGGTGCCTGTCTTCACGGCCGTCCAGAAGCGCGTCGACAGGATGCTGTCGAGCCCGAAGGTCCGGGCGCGCGCGTTGGCGTCGGAAAGAATGTCGCCGACGATGAAGGCTGCCCCTGGATCGATCACACCCGTGCTGCTCGTTCCACCGGCGGGAGAGGGCAGGGATTGGGATGGCGGAAGCATCAGAAACCGCGTGTCGCCGACCCTGCCGCCGTTCGCGAGCGTCCGGTACGCATTGGTCAGCGACAGCAGCGACACCTCGGCGCTGCCGAGCGCCAGGCTGTAGCCGTAGTAGTCGCCGCTCTCACGCAGCGGCATCCCGGCCGCGCGCAGCTGGCGCGCAAAGGATTCCGGCGACACCATCACGAGCGTGCGCACCGCCGGCACGTTGAGCGACGCCGCGAGCGCGGTTCGCGCCGACACCAGGCCCTTGAACTGCCGGTCGTAGTTCTGCGGAATGTAGAGGCCACCGGCGGTGGCGATCTGCGCGGAAGAATCGTCCAGCAGCGATGCCGCGGTGAGGCGGCGTTCGGCAATAGCCTGTGCGTACAGGAGCGGCTTGAGCGTGGAGCCGGGCTGGCGCTGCGCCAGGACGCCATCGACCTCGGCGGCCTGGCTCAGCACGCCCGACGAGCCGACCCATGCCAGCACCTCGCCGCTTGCGTTGTCCAGCACGACGAGTGCGCCGTCCTCGACGTGGCGACCGCGCAGCTCGCGCAGATGGCGCTGAAGGGTCGTCAACGCGAAGCGCTGCAACGGCGCGCGCAACGTGGTGCGGACCTCGGCGGCCTTGCCCGATTCGCGCAACGCCCGCCGCGCCAGGTGCGGTGCGATGCCGTCGCTCGCATCGAACGCGCGACGTTGCAGCGCCGCGCTGGCGAACATGTCGAGCGCCTCGCAGTCGACCTTGCCGGCGTTGGCATCGGGCTCCATCGTGCGCAGCACCTCGCAGGCACGATGTGCAACCACGGTCGCCTTGGCGTTGGGTGCGCGCACCAACGCTGCCGCCACTGCGGCCTCGCGCGCGTCCAGCCCGTGCGGGGCCTTGCCGAACAGCGTGCGCGACAGTGCATCGATGCCGACGATCTCGCCGCGGAACGGCACGGTATTGAGGTAGGCCTCCAGCACCTGGTCCTTGCGCCACTCGCGCTCCAGCTGGGTCGCGGCGAGCGTCTGCCCTACCTTCTGCGTCAGGCTGCGCCCGCCGCTCGCGCGCCGCAAGTCGTCGTCGAGCAGGCCGGCGAGCTGCATCGTGATGGTCGAGGCGCCGCGCGTCTTCGTGTTCCAGAGGTTTCCCCACGCGGCGGCCGACACGGCGCGCCAATCGACGCCGCTGTGCTCGTAGAAGCGCTTGTCTTCGCTGAGCAGCAGCGCCGTGCGCAGGGCCGGTGAGACGTCGACCAGCGCGATCCACTGGCCGCGCCGCACCGTGGCGTCGGTACGCACGCGTTGCAGCAGCTCGCCGTTGCGGTCGAGCACCGAGGAATCGGACGCACGGGCTGCGCGCTTCACGTCGTCGAAGCTCGGCGCCGCAGCGACCGACACACTGAACGTGAAGGTCAGGACAACAGCAGCGCATAACGAGGCGCCGGGGCGGAACATTCGGGTGGACATGGGACAACACCTACTTCAAGACGGGCAGTGCACACGTTGTGCCGAGAGCCGCCTGAAGGCATTTTCAACCTTTACTTTTGCATTGGAGATGTCATGAAAAAACTCGTTGTCGTGCTGGCCGCCGTGGGTGCGCTTGCGGGCTGTGTGGCCGTTCCTTACGATGCCGGTCGTCCGCCGCCGCCCCGCGGCATGGGCGATCGCGATCGCGACGGCGTGCCGAACCGGGCGGACCGCGATCGCGACGGTGACGGCGTGCCGAATCGATACGACCGCGCACCGAACAATCCGAACCGCTGATCGCCAGCGCCCGGAAGCCAGCGTGGCGCTGCTCTGGCAGTGCCACGCTGGCTTTTTTTTTGAGAACAGAGCCCTGGACGTCCTCGCAGCGATGTGCACGTCCTTCAGTCCGAGCGCATCGTGACGTGACCCCGCGCTCGCCCTCGCACTGTCCATCACTTCGGCGTTTCAACCCGTACGCGCGCATTCGGGAACTCCCCGAACATCTCGGGCGCATACATCGCCTCGACGCGACTCGGCGGCATCGCGAAATCGCCGACGTTGTTCAGGCGCACCGTGTATTCCATCTTCACCACGCCCTTGGGCAAATATTCGTAGTAGCTGCGGAAAGATTCGAAGCTGCGCTCCTCGAATGCAGGCCAGCCGGCGCCTGTCTTCTTCTCGCCTTGCGTCGCGATCTGCGAATCGCGCCCGAGGCCGCTGCCCAGGATGGTGGCGCCGGCCGGCACCGGGTCGGTGATCGCTACCCAGGTCATGTCGGCGCTGGCATTCACTTCGAGCGTGATGCGCAGCACGTCCCCGCGCGTATACCTTCCGGCGACCGCCTGCTCCACCGGTGCGATCGTCTTCTTGATCCCGTAGCCGGCAGCGAATGGCGCCTTGAGCTGCACCGCGGCGATCGACTGCAGCGTGAGCCACGGCTTGCCGGTGCCTTGCTGCGTCACCAATAACGTGTCGCGCGCCGGCGGATTGCTCCATGGCAGGAACATGCCGTTGTTGCGCAGGTTGCCCGGCGAGGCCGGCGCGCCGAAGAAGGTCGTCTGGTTGGGCGCGCCCGACGCATCGGTCGTCTTCACGCGCTCGACCTTGCTCCAGTCCACCTGCGCCCTGGCCGCGCCGAGCGTGGCGGCGGTGATACCGGCCACCGGCGTGCTCTCGAACACCTTGCTGAACTTCTCCAGCGCGAGTCCGCCCCACAGGTTCGCGGTGGTCGTGTGCCACGCGCCGTTCTGCTGTCGGCCGATGAAACCGTTGGCCAGCTTGCCGATGTCGTCCTTCCAGGCCGGGTCGTCCATCACGGTGAGCAGCAGGCGGGCGGTGTTGACGTCGCCGTTGGTCATCAGCCACCACCAGTAGTCGTCCTGCTCGGTGCTGAAGATCAGCTTGGTGCCCTGGTAAGACAGGCGAGCCTTGAGCACGTTGTTGGCTTCGTCCAGGCGCTGCTGGCGCTGCGGCACGTCGTTCACGCGCTTGAGGATGTTGAGCCAGTCGATCACCGCGCTGGTGGGCCACTGGTTCGGCGCGATGGTGATGCTGCCTAGCATGCTGCCCTTGGCCTTGCCGTAGCGCGAGAGCGCTTCGAGCGCGGCGAGCTTGCGCACGTCGAGGTCCTTGCGCGGGCTCCAGAACTCGCGCTTGATGCGGCCTTCGACGAAGGCGATCAGGCCCGACTCCATCGGCGCGCGCACGTCGTCGGGGAGCGCGAAGGCGGGGTCGAGTTCCGCAGCCTCGTGGGTCGCCGCGAGCAGGTACGAGGTGAGGATGTCGCTGCCGTGGTTGGCTTCGCCGTCGCGCGGCGGGAAGTAGTTGGCCAGGCCGTCGCTGTCCAGGTAGGTCGGCATTTGGGCCAGCACGCCCTGCCACATCTTCGCGTCGCGCAGGCCGACCGATTTGCTGGTCTTCTGTTCGAGGCAGATGAAGGGGTAGTTGGCGAACCAGTCGCGCACGCCGGGCAGGCCTTCGGCGAGCCTGGGTTGCAGGCTCATCTTCAGGCCGCCGCGGCCGGGGAGGGCGTCGGCGGGCGGCGCCACGTCGAGCGTGAACGGGCCGTCGATCTGCACGAGCGTGGCCTGCTGCACCGTGAGCGGCACGGCCGGGACGATGCGTTGCCGCACCTTGAGGGCATCGCGCGCACCGGCGACAGTGTCCTTCGCCTCGATCTCCCAAAGGATGGCCTCGGCGCGGGTCTGCGCGAGCTGCGCCGGCGCCGTCACGTTCCAGGCGAGTTCACGCGCCTCGCCTGCGGGGATTTCGACCGTCTGCGGCTCGAGCGTGAGCAAGGTGGCGCGCGGCGTGGCCTCGACCTTCATCGGCTTTTGCGTCGTGTTGCGCAGCGTGATCTGCGCGCGGAACTGGTCGTCCTCGCGCACCAGCGGTGGCAGGCCGCTGATGATCTGCAGGTCCTGCGTCGCCTGGATCGTGGTCTGTCCCGTGCCGAAGCGGCCCGTGCCCTCGTCCGCCACGGCCACGATGCGGAAGGTGGTCAGCGCATCGTTGAGCGGCACCGTCACCACGGCCTGGCCGTTGGCGTCGAGCACCACGCGCGGGTTCCACAGCAGCAGCGTGTCGAGCAGTTCGCGCGTGGCGCCCTTGCCGCCCCCGCCGCCCGCGGGCACGGCCTTGCGCCCGTAGTGGCGGCGACCGACGATTTCCATCTGTGCGGTCGATGTGCTCACACCCCAGCTGCGCCGCTGCAGCATCGCGTCGAGCAGGTTCCAGCTGTCGTTCGGCTTGAGCTCGAGCAGCGCCTGGTCGACCGCGGCGAGGGCAACCTCGGCGCCGGCCGCCGGCTTGCCATCGGGCAGCGTGGCGCGGATGGTGATCAGCGCCTTGCCGCGCACCGGGTAGCTCGGCTTGTCGCTCGTCACCTTCACGTCGATCTGGTGCGCGCGGGTGCCGACGCGGATTTCGGCGAGCCCGAGCCGGTAGGCCGGCTTGCTGAGGTCGACCATTGCCGTCGGTGCCACGTATTCCTTGCCCTCGACCCAGAAGGCCGTCCACCATTCGCGCGGCGCCTTGAATCCCCAGGTGAAGAAGCTGTACCAGGGCACTTCGCGCAGCCGGCCGCGCAATGCGAGAACGCTCACGTAGGCGTTCGGTCCCCAATCGGGCTTGACCTCGAGCGTGACGGTCGGGTCCTGGCCGTTGAGCTGCACCACGTGCGTCTCGATGATGCCTTCGCGTTCCACCGCGACCAGCGCGGTCGCGAAGCGGAACGGCATGCGCACCTGGAACTTCGCGATCTCGCCGGGCTGGTAGGTCTTCTTCTCGGGCAGGACGTCGATGCGGTCGTTGTCCTCGCCGCCGAACCACAGCTCGCCCTGTTTGGTGACATAGACGGAGTTGGCGGCGACGCTCTTGTTGCCGTCCTTGTCCTTCGCGGTGACGATGAGTTCGACGCGGCCGGGCTCGCCCAGCGAGGCGTCGCACAGCAACAGGCCGCGGCTGTCGCTCTTGCCGCTGCATACGGTGCCGAGGTCCTTGGTCTCGGTCTTGTTGTCGTAGGTGTAGAAGCCGCCGACCATGCGCTTGCGGCTGCTGGTCGTGATGCGCGCGACGGCCTTCACTTCGAGCGGCACGTCGGCTTGCGGCTTGCCCGAGAGGTCGAGTGCGAGCGCCTGGAACTTCAGCTTCTGGCTGGTCGAGACCCAGCTCTCGGTCCTGACGCCGGCGATCACCGCGGCGGGCCACAGGGTCTGCGTGCTGCGGAGCGTCTGCACTTCGCCGTTGGGGTCGGAATAGCTCGCTTCGAGCAGCAGCTCGCGCGGTGCGATGTTCTTCGGCACCTTGTCGACGGTGACCTTGCCGGCGCCGTTCTTGTCGAGCGTGACCGGGAGCTTGTCGGCGATGACGCGCGCGTCCTGAGAGGCATCCGCCTCCTCGTCGGCACCAGCGGCCGAGGCGTCCTGCTTTTGCGGCGGCGAGAAGACGAAGCTCTCGTAGTCGCCGAAATTGAGCGTCTTGCCGCGCACCAGGGCCGACACGCGAACCGGCAGGTTGGCCGCGCCGCCGCCGGCCACGTAGTTGATCTGCACATCGGTGGGCACCGTGCCGGCATTCACGAGTGGCTTCTTGTCGGCAGGTGTCACGCGGCCTTCGAGCACGGGCAGCCGGAACTCCTCCACCCGGAACGATCCGGTGGCATAGCTGCGTTGGCCTTCGGCATCGCCGTCGCCCGCGCGCAACTCGGCCTGGTATTCGCCGAGCTTGGCGGCGACGGGGATGGCGAAGGTGTTTTCGGCACTCTGGCCGCCAGTCGCGGTCTTGCGCCAGGTGATCGGCTGCGTGAACTGCTGGCCGCTGCCCACGTGCGTCAGCACCAGCCGGGACGGCAGGTCTGCGGGAAGGCCGAAACCCTTGGTCGTCTGCGTGCGGATCAGGTGCTTCATCGACACCGTCTCGCCGGCGCGCAGCAGGGTGCGGTCGAAAACCGTGTGGGCGATGCGGTCGGGCTCGGCCTGCAGGCTGGTCGGCACGTTGAAACGGTAAGGCTCGATGCCGCGCTGCCAGTCGGTCCAGGTGAAGGCGAGGTCTTCCACGCCCTTGTCGTCCTTCGCGCGCGCGCTCACGAAGTAGGCGCCGGTGCCCCAGTCGCTCTCTTCGTCATTCGGGCCGCTGCACCGGGGTGCGTCGGGCGAGATTTCTTTCAGCGAAACGAGGCCGTTGGCGTCGGTGGTGCCCGACGCGACTTCCTTGCCGCGGCAATCCGAGACGCGCACCTTCGCGTTGGCGGCGACCTTGCCCTTGTCGAGCGAGGTGACCCAGGCCATCGAGTTCTCGCGGCCGAGCTTGAAATGCACCGCGAGGTTGGTGGCAAGCGCGGTGGTGCGCACGTACATCGTGCGGCCTGCGCCATAGCGCTCGTCGAGCAGCGCGTCGCCGAGCTTCTGCGACGCGATCTCCAGCACGTGGAAGCCCGGCGTAAGCGGGATGCCGATCACTTCGAAGGGCCGTGGGTCGCCGCCCTCGGCCTTCGGCATGTCGAGCGTCTTCACGCCGGATTGGCCGCCGAGCAGCGAGAGCATGCGAGGCTGCACGCTGTTCTTGTTGCCCGGGTCGATCACCTTCGGCAGCGTGCCCTTGACATCGGCGCGCGCGTCCTTGCGGCTCACCGAATAGGCGTCGTCGTAGCGCTTCACCTTGCGGTACCACGCGATGATTTCCGCATCGGTCTGCGGGTTCAGGTCGCTCACCTTGCCGGGCGTGAGCGCGTTGACGATCAGCGCGGGTTCGACGCGCCGCACCGTCACCGGCATCAGCGCGACGCCGCCGGGCTCGGCCAGTCGCTCGACCACTCCGAACGGCGACGCGGCGAACTTGGCCAGCGGCGGCATCAGGCCGGTCGCGGTCTTGAGCGGGAAACTGTCGGGCGCTGCCAGCGTCCGGCCGGATGCGTCCTGGAACTTCGAGGGCAGCGTGATCGTGAAGGGTGTCTGTTCGGCGAAGGGTGGTGCGAAGGTCACCGAGTCGATCACTGCGTCGTCGCTGTTGGCGTTGCTTTCATCGACTGTCGGCTTGAGGGTCTTGCCGCCACCCTTGAGCTCGATCTGCGAGGCCAGCTTGCGCGACACCGGGGCGTTGAAGCGCAGCACCATCGGGCGCAGCGGCAGGCAGGCGGCCTGCGCGTTCTCGCGCTCGCAGGTGAAGGAGACGGCGAAGGGTTCTCGCACCTGGAAGTTGAATCGCCGCTCGACCGCGTTCGCAATGCCAGAGGGCGTAGCGACGCCCTTGCCGTAGACGATCTGCATCTTGCTGGCCGGCGTCAACGTGCGGTTGCATTGCATCGTGACGAAGGCGAGGGGGGCCTTCTCGGCCGCTTTGTCTAGGCCCAGCGAGCGCAGGAAGCCCGCGCGTTCGTCGCCCTCGATCAGCTTGACCGGCACCCGCTCGCCGACACCGTCGACCGCGCACCAGACGTTCTCGCGCACGCTCGCGACGGTGGCGGGGCCGCTCAGCTGCAGCGCGAAAAGCTGCTGCTCGTCGATCTTTCCGTAGCTCGGCTGGATGCTGCGCACGAACGGGCCGCCGCTGTTGAACTGGTAGCGCTCGGTGCCGGTGAGGTCCGCGCCGGTGCCCGACTTGAACGATGCGACGCGCGTGACCGTGCAGCGCACGCCGGGCGGCAGGTCGTTCTCGAAGTCGTAGACCCACTGCTTCTCGCCGGTCCAGCGCCCGGTGCCCTTGCCGGCAGCCGCATCGGTGCAGCTCACGGCCAGCGGTGCCGGCGCCTTGGGGTCGCCGAAATTCACCGCGGCCTGGTCGAACTTGGCGACGATCTGCCGCACGCGCGCCACTTCGCCTTGCGGCGTGAGGCTGGTGATCTGCAGCGCATGGCTCGGCAGTGCGAGCAGGGCGCCAGCGGTTGCCGCCAGCGCCAAAACCATTTTTTTCACTCTTTTCTCCTCCAACGAATCCTGAACGAGCGTAGCCGATTTGCCCTTCTGCCCCGGTGGGCCGGAGCACGCTTCATACAATCCGCGCACTTCATGAAACGCCTCTGGGAAATCGACGCTTTGCGCGGGCTGATGCTCGTGCTCATGACCGTCACCCACCTGCCGACCCGGCTCACCGATCCCCTGGGGCAACCTTTCGGCTTCGTGTCGGCGGCAGAGGGCTTCGTGCTGCTCTCGGCTTTCGTCTCGGGCATGGTCTACAGCCGGATCGGCTACGTGCAGGGGGTGGACCGCATGCGCAGTGCGTTCTTCAGGCGTGCGCTCAAGGTCTACCTGAGCCAGGCCGCCACGCTGCTTTTCCTGTTCTTCATCATCACCGCGGTGAGCATGCGCATCGACCAGGAAGCGGTGAAGAACCTGGCCTCGTATTACCTCGCCAGCCCGCACCACGGCTTGTTTTACGGGCTGCTGCTGATCTACGAGCCGGCGCTGCTCGACATCCTCCCGATGTACATCTTCTTCATGCTGCTGAGCCCCTGGGTGATGGCGTTCGCACTGCGCCACGGCTGGTCGGCGGTCATGGTGGTGAGCGTCACGCTGTGGGCGCTCGCGCAGTTCGGGCTCAGCGAATGGGTCTACGCGCAGGCCGCGCGCTGGACCGCATTGCCGGTGCCGTTCCAGGAGATGGGGGCGTTCAATACGTTCGGCTGGCAGTTCCTTTGGTTTGCCGGCATGTGTCTGGGAGCGAGCCGCAATGCGCCCCAGGGGAAGCCGTTGCGCTTTCCGTCATGGGTGGTGGCACTGGCCGCCATGCTCGCGCTGTACGGGCTGGTGTGGCGCCACTTCGGCGAGCACGGCCAGGCGCCGTTCGGTGGCGATGTCGAGCTCAACCTGCTGTTCGACAAATGGCAGCTCGGGCCGCTGCGGCTCGTGAACCTGTGCGCACTGGGTGTGCTGGTCGTGCGTTTCGGGCCGGCGCTCGCCGCGCGCCTGCCGCGCTTTCACTGGCTGGAGTCGATGGGCTCGGCGTCTTTGCCGGTGTTCTGCGCGCACCTCGTGGCCGTGTTGAGCGTGCTGGCGTTCTATGGCGACAGCCAGACGGCGCGTCCGTGGTGGGGTGACGCCGTGCTGCTGGCCGTCGTGTTCGGCTCGCTCTACGCAGTGGCGTGGGTCACGCTGTGGTGGGACCGGCGCGCGGCGCGCTTGGCACAGGTTCTGGCCCCGACGCCGCCAGCAGGCGCCGGGCGATGAGCCGGCGCCGGCCGCTGTGCGACACCGCTGGACGGCGTGGAGCAGGCGACATCGGCTGACACTCGCCAGCGCCAACACGCGCTGAAATGGCGCGATGAGCAGCAACCGGCAATGGGAAATCGATGCGCTGCGCGGGCTGATGCTGGTGCTGATGGTGATCACGCACGTCCCGAGCTTTCTCACGGACCCGGTCGGTCAACCCTTCGGCTTCGTATCCGCTGCAGAAGGATTCGTCTTGCTGTCGGCCTACGTGTGCGGGCTGGTCTATGGCCGCATCGGCCTTGCGCAGGGCCCCGATGCGATGCGGCGTGCCTTGTGGCGGCGCGCCTGGAAAATCTACCTGAGCCAGGCCGTGCTGCTGCTCTTTCTCTTCACGGTCATCACCGCGTTGAGCTGGCGCTTCCAGCAGCCGGCCGCGCACGAACTGCTGAAGTATTTCCTCGCGCATCCCCTGGAAGGTTTGGTCTATGGCGCGCTGCTGGTCTACCAGCCTGCGTTGCTCGACATCCTGCCGATGTACGTGCTGTTCATGCTGGCGAGTCCGTGGGCGATGCGCTTCGCGGTCCGTCACGGTTGGGCGCCGGTGCTGTGTGTCAGTGCGACCGGTTGGTTCCTGGCGCAGTTCGGCGTCACGGAATGGCTCTACACCCATGCAGTGCGGATCGTGGGCATCCCGGTGCCGTACAACGAAACCGGCTCGTTCGACACGCTGGCGTGGCAGTTCCTGTGGTTCCTGGGGCTGTGGCTGGGCGCGCGGCGCAGCGCCCCGGCGGCGCAGCCGTTGGTCTTTCCCCGCTGGCTGGTGATCGTCGCCAGCGTGACGGCGCTCGTCGTGTTGTGCTGGCGGCAGCTGGGGCCCGACGGACAGGCGGCTTTCGGCGACGACATGGCGCTCAACCTGCTGTTCGACAAGTGGCGCTTGGGTCCGCTGCGGCTCGCGGACCTCACGGCCCTGTGCATCGTCGCCGTGCGCTTCGGTCCCTGGCTCGCCGCCCGCATGCCGCGGCCGCGCTGGCTCGAGGTGCTGGGCGCCTCGTCGCTGACGGTCTTCTGCGGCCACTTGGTGGCGGTGCTGCTGGTGATGTCGATCTTCGGCGGGGACCACACGGTTCGCCCCTGGTGGGCCGATGTGGCGATGCTCGTCGCGGTGTTCGTGGGGCTCTACTGGCTGGCACGTGCAGCCCATGCCTGGGACCGCCGGCAGAAGCAGGACGCTGCGATGGCAGCAGAACCCGTTATTTCGCAGCGACAGTCTGTACCGGCTGCACGTGGCTCGAAATGACCGACTGCCACAGCTGGTAGCCGCGGTCGTTCATGTGAAGCCGGTCCGGCAGGAACAGATCGCCGCGCGGCCGTCCGTCGGCTGCCATCATCGGCGTGTAGATGTCGATGTACTCGCTGTTGGCCAGCGTGCGCACGTACGCCCCGATGATGTTGTTGGTCTCGCGGATCTGCGGCAGCAGCGATTCGCGCGATGGACTCGGCTTGATCGAGATGAAGCTGATGCGCGTGTCCGGCAGCTCGGCCCGCACGGTTCTCGCGAATCGCGCGAAGCTGGCCAGCACCTCCAACGGTGTGCTGCCGGAGGCGAGGTCGTTGTCTCCGGCATACACCAACACTTGGCGCGGCTTGTAACGGACGACCAGCTCGCGCGTGAACAGGCTGCATTCGGCAAGCGTCGAGCCGCCGAAACCACGGTTGATGACCACGGGCGACTGCCGGAAATCCTGCGCGAGGCGGGTCCAGAAGCGGATGGTCGAGCTGCCCACGAACAGCACGCCGTTCAATTCGGGCAGGCTTGCCTTGTCAGCCTCGTCGAAGGCCGCGAAAGAACTCTGCCAGCGCGCGCGCGCCGCCATGCGAAGGGCGTCTTCGGCAGAAAGCGCTGCGGCATCCGGTGCCTGGGTCTGTGCCGTGGCGACCGACACGCCTCCAGCAGCCGCCAGCGCGAGCACGGCGGTAAAAAGCGCTTTGCGCCAATCGGGAGACGGCTTGATCCACATGGTCAGAAGGAAACGGATGGGAAGCCGCTGCGGGTGACAACCTTCGCAGCAACGTGTCTCGAAATGTTAACTCGCCGCCACTACCGCCGCAATCACAGGGTTTTCTCGATCAGCGCGCCATGGAAGAGCACCGGGCCGGTCGGGCCCCCGGCGCTCGGCACCCCGCCACGGGGCTCCAGGCTGATGGCCAGGGCGGGCGTGGCGCGCATTTCGGATGCGGACGCCGCCAGCTTCAGCGCGGGCGCATCGCCCAGCACCCCGAGGGAGCGCGGCGGCGAACCGGGCGGCAGCGCCCAGAGCTGAAGCGACTTTTCCGACGCAGGCTGGTAGTCGCCGACGCGCTGCAGCACGAGCTGCCGGTTCTTGGGGTCGAAGGTGACGAGCATCGACGCGGCGGCCTTGTCGTTCTGAAGCACGGCCACGTATTGCACGGCGGGTGCGGCGTCCAGCTCTTTCTTGAGGCCCACGCCCACCACCACGGCCAGCACGGTGGCCAGCGCACCGGCGCCCGCGGCGCCGCGCCAAAGCGCCAGGCTGCGCAGCCACCCGGTGACCGGTCCCGTGGCGGGCACCGTGGTCACCGCGGCACGTTGCCGCTGGATGGCCTGTTCGCTCTGCTCGGCTTCGATCAGGTTGCGGATGCGCGTCCAGACCGCGGCATCGGGCACCGCCGGGCGCTCGAGCTCGGTCATGCTGGCCAGGCGGCTCTGCCAGACCAGCGCGGCTGCGCGCACTGGCGCCTGCTCGCGGGCGATGGATTCGAAGCGGCGGCGTGCGCCGCCTCGCAGGGTGCCGAGCGCATGGCCCGCAGCCAGCAGTTCGACCAGTTCGGGGTTGGAAGAGATCTTCATGGTGATTCCTGTCTCACGCGAAGCGGCCCATGCAGACGCGTAGCTTCTCGATGCCGCGCCGGATCCAGGTCTTGACCGTGCCCAGCGGCAGCTTCAGTTGTTCGGCCAGTTCGCCGTGGCTCAGGTCGCGCAGGTAGGCGAGGCTCACGACCTCGCGCTGCCGGCTCTCGAGCTGGCTCAGGCACTGGTGCAGCGCCCACGCCTGCTCGCTGGCGTCGGCGGTGTCCACCGGGTTGGGCGCATCGGATTCGAGCGTTTCGGCCATGACTTCGTCGAATTCCTGCGTGAGCTGGGCGCGGTCGGCAGTGCGGCGGCGCAGCAGGTCGAGCGCACGGCTGCGCACGATGAGGCCCATCCAGGCCATCGGCGGGCTGAGGGTGCCGCGGTAGTCGCCGGCGACGCGCCAGATGGTCATGAACGCCTCTTGCAGGACGTCCTCGGCCCATTCGCGCTGTCGCACGACCCGCAGGGCCAGCCCGAAGAGTTTGGGTGAAGTACGGTCATACAACACGCGCAACGCGGCTTCGTCTCGGCGACCCACACGGTCGATCAGCGTTATCAATTCGGCGTCGGGGCTTGAATCGGTCATGCATGGATTGTGAAACATTGCTGCTCATGCCAGCCGATACGGTCCTACGGGCCGGACGGATTCAATGTGCGAAGGTCGGATACGCGACCTGAAAAGCCGCGTATCGCAGGGGGGAGGCCATTTCAACCGACAACAAAGGCCTCGTATCTCTTCAACGAATCCCTGGAAACAGGAAAAAAGTCCATGACCTTTCGCACTCTGACCTCCCTTGCAGCCGTGGCTGCCGTCACCACGCTTGCCGCCTGCACCGGCATGGGCAGCCAGCCCATGCTGTACTCGCAAGCGAGCCTCCCGGACACCGTGAAGGTGCCTGCCGGCAACGCCGTGGCGATGCAGACCGTAGGCGCCGGCGACATCACCTACGAATGCCGCGTCAAGGCCGCCATGCCGGGCCAGTTCGAGTGGGTGTTCGTCGGCCCGGATGCCAAGTTGACCGACCGTGCGGGCAAGCAGGTCGGCAAGTACTACGGCCCGCCGGCCACCTGGGAGAGCATGGACGGCTCCAAGCTGACCGCCACGCAGGTCGCCGTCGCGCCCAACGGTGCCGCCAACATCCCGTACCAGCTCGTCAAGGCCAACCCCGCGATGGGCAGCGGCGCGATGCAGGGCGTGACGTACATCCAGCGCGTCGCGACCCAGGGCGGCGTGGCGCCCACGATGCCCTGCGCAGCGGCGTCGGTCGGCCAGAAGCAGGTCGTCAAGTACCAGGCCGACTACATCTTCTACAAGGCGATGTAAGCCTCAGGCCAGGCGCGCGCGATGGCGCGCGACCTGTGCCTTCACCTGGGTCGGCGCCGTGCCGCCCAGTGTGTTGCGTGCGTTGAGCGAGCCGCGCAGGCTCAGCACGTCGTACACGTCCTTCTCGATGGTCGGATTGAACTGCTGCAGCACGGCGAGCGGCAACTCCGAAAGGTCGACCTTGTGCGAGATCGCGGCCTTGACCGCATGCGCCACGGTCTCGTGCGCGTCCCGAAAGGGCAGGCCCTTCTTGACGAGGTAGTCCGCCAGGTCGGTCGCGGTGGCGTAGCCGCGCAGCGCGGCGGCTTCCATGGCCTCGGGCTTGACGGTAATGCCCTCGATCATTTCCGCAAAGATGCGCAAGGTGTCCTTGAGCGTGTCGACCGTGTCGAACAGCGGCTCCTTGTCTTCCTGGTTGTCCTTGTTGTAGGCCAGCGGCTGGCCCTTCATCAGGGTGATCAGCGCCATCAGGTGACCGACCACACGGCCGGTCTTGCCGCGTGCCAGTTCAGGCACGTCCGGATTTTTCTTCTGCGGCATGATCGACGAGCCAGTGGTGAAGCGGTCGGCGATCTGGATGAAGCCGAAGTTCTGGCTCATCCACAAGATCAGTTCTTCGCTCATGCGGCTGATGTGCACCATGCACAAGCTGGCGGCGGCTGTGAACTCGATCGCGAAATCGCGGTCGCTCACGGCGTCCAGGCTGTTCTGGCAGACGCCGTCCATGCCCAGTGTCCTGGCCACCATCTCGCGGTCCAGCGGATAGCTCGTGCCGGCGAGGGCGGCGGCGCCCAGCGGCAGACGGTTCAGGCGCTTGCGCACGTCGAGCAGGCGCTCGGCGTCGCGACTGAACATTTCCACGTAGGCCAGCATGTGGTGGCCGAAGCTCACTGGCTGCGCGACCTGCAGGTGGGTGAATCCGGGCAGGATGACTTCGACGTTCTTCTCTGCAATGTCGACCAGCGCCTTCTGCAGCGCGATCAGCAGCTCGGAAATCAGGTCGATCTCGCCGCGCAGCCAGAGGCGCACATCGGTCGCGACCTGGTCGTTGCGGCTGCGTCCGGTGTGCAGGCGCTTGCCGGCATCGCCGACCAGCTGGGTCAGCCGTGCCTCGATGTTGAGGTGCACGTCTTCGAGGTCGAGCTTCCAGTCGAAGCTGCCGGACTCGATTTCGTTGCGGATTTGCGTCATCCCGCGCTCGATTGCGGCGTGGTCCTGCGAACTGATGATGTCCTGCGCGGCGAGCATGCCGGCATGCGCCAGAGAACCCTCGATGTCTGCCTGCCACAGCCGCTTGTCGAAGAACACGCTCGCGGTGTAGCGCTTGACGAGGTCACTCATCGGCTCGGAGAAGAGGGCGGACCAGGCTTCGGATTTCTTGTCGAGTTGGTTTTGGGTCATGGGAGCCGTTCAGAAGGCAATAATGGGTTTGTCACCCAACGTATCTGCGATGCGCAACCCGTCGATTTTATCGGCCACCCCTGCCAGGCCCACCACGGCGGGCGCTTCGGCGCCGGGAAAGCCGCGCGCTTCCGGCAAAGCGGTGCCCGCCATGTTCGATGCCTGCCAGATCGGCGTGGTGCTGCGCACGGTGCTCTTCGTGGAAGCCGTGGTCGGGATCGCGACCCTGTTCGTGGCGCCCAACCCGACCGACTGGCTCGCTCTGGCGGCCATCGTCACGGGGGGTGCGTTGCCGGCCACGCTGCTCTGGCTGGTGGCGACTTGCGGACTCAAGAAGACGCTCGGGCGCCTGCGAAGTGCAGCGCAGTTCACGACCGGCGCGCTGCTCGGTGCGGTCGCTGCGCTGTACGGGTGCGGACTGCTTCGCCTGACGGGCGTCCTGACGTCGGCCCCGTGGGCGGCGAGCGCGCTGGCCGGTGCGCTCTTCGCGGCGGTGGTGATGGCCGCGCTGGTGCTGCGCGCGCGCGGCCACATGCCGGCAGCGACCACCGCGCGGCTCGAGGAACTGCAGGCGCGCATCAGGCCGCACTTCCTGTTCAACACGCTCAACAGTGCCATCGCCCTGGTGCGCGACGAGCCGGCCAAGGCCGAGGCGATGCTGGAAGACCTGAGCGAGCTGTTCCGCCAGGCGCTGGCCGAACCGCGCGAATCGGTCACGCTGGCCGACGAGATCGCGCTGGCCGAGCGCTACCTCGCGATCGAGCAGGTGCGTTTTGACGACCGCCTGCACATTCGTTGGGACCTGGATCCGAACGCCAGCAAGGCGCGCCTGCCGCCCCTGCTGCTCCAACCGCTGGTGGAGAACGCTGTGAAGCACGGCGTCGAACCCAGCCCCGAGGGCGCACGGCTGCGCATCCGCACCGAGCGCCGCGGGAGCATGGTGGTGATCGAGGTGACCAACAGCCTGCCGCCACTGCGCTGGGCCGATCAGCCGCTGCCGCGCGGCCATGGCATCGCCCTCGACAACGTGCGCGACCGTCTGCGCCTCATGCACGACATGCAGGCGCAGTTCAGCGCCGGCATCGATCAGAACCATTACCGCGTCCGCATCGTGATCCCGGCCGAAACATGAACCTGCGCACCCTCATCGTCGACGACGAAGCCCTGGCCCGGTCCCGCATGCGCACCTTGCTCGGCGACTGCAAGGCACCGGCAGCCGACCTCGTGGCCGAGGCGGCCAAGGGCAGCGATGCGATGCTGCATCTCACCGGCGGGACGCCGCTCGACCTGGTGCTCCTCGACATCCACATGCCGGGCATGGACGGCATCGAGGTGGCGCGTGCCCTGCGGGACCGGCCCGATGCGCCGGCCATCGTCTTCGTCACTGCGCATGCCTCGCATGCGGTGACGGCCTTCGAACTGGAAGCGGTCGACTACCTCACCAAGCCGGTGCGCGTCGAGCGTCTGCAGCAGGCGTTGCAGAAGGTGGAGCGCTTCCTCAAGGATCGGCGTGCGCCGTTGCCAGACGTGCCGCAGGAGTCGCTGCTCATCCAGGACCGCGGGCGCACCGAGCGCGTGCCGCTCGCGGAAGTGCTCTACCTGAAATCGGAATTCAAGTACCTCACGGTACGCACCGCCACGCGCAGCCACATCTTCGACGGCGCACTGAGCGATTTCGAGGAGCGCTACGCGAGTCGCTTCGTGCGGGTGCACCGCAATGCCCTGGTGGCACGCGCGGCGATCCGCACGCTGGAGAAATACGACGACGGCGAAGACGCCGAGGGGTGGGCACTGCGCCTCGAAGGCATCCCCGAACCCGTGGTGGTATCGCGCCGGCAGCTGCCGGGCGTTCGAGAAGCAATGAAGGAAAGCCGATGACCACCGAATCCACCCTCGCGCCACTGCCGGCGCCCGAAGCCGCTTCCGCCCCTGAAGCCAGAGAGCCTGCGCCCGCGCAGCCGGTGACGATCGACGAGCCGCGCGACCGCGTGTTGCTGCACATGCCGGTCGATGTGCGAAGTGCATCGCTCGTCGTGCTGGCCGTGCTGGCGGGGATCTTCGCCCTGCGGTGGGCCGCAGCCGTCTTCATTCCGCTGATGATGAGCCTGCTGCTCACCTATGCGCTGTCGCCTGCCGTCGACCGTCTGGAGCGCTGGCGCATGCCGCGCTGGATCGCCGCCGCGGTCATCCTGCTGGGCATCGGCGGGGTGCTGGGTTGGACCACCTATTCGCTGGCCGGCAGTGCGTCTCAATTGCTCGATTCGGTGCCGGTCGCCACGCAGAAGCTGCGGCAGGCCATCCGCGTCAACGCGCGCGCCAACACAAGTCCCATCGACACGGTGCAGAAGGCCGCAGCCCAGCTCGAGCAGGCTGCCTCGGAGAACTCCGCGCAGGTGGCGGCGCGCCGCGGCGTCACGCGCGTGACGATCGAACGGCCGGCCTTCAACGTGCGCGACTACCTGTGGAGCGGCACGGTTGGCCTGATCGGCGCTGCGGGGCAGCTCACGCTGGTGGCCTTCCTCACATTCTTCGCGCTCGGTACGGGCAACACCTTCCGTCGCAAGCTGGTGAAGATCACCGGCTCCAGCCTCGAGAAGAAGAAGATCACGGTGCATGTGCTGGACGACATCACGCGCAACATCGAACGCTACCTGATGGTGCAGATCCTCAGCAGCGCGCTCGTGGGTGTCGCCACCGGGTTGGCCTTCTGGGCCCTCGGGCTCCAGGACGCGGCTGTGTGGGGAATCATCGCGGGCGTGACCAACCTGATTCCGTACATCGGCTCGGTCATCGTCATGGGCGCCGCGGGACTGGTCGCCTTCCTGCAATACGGCACGGTGGAGATGGCGGTGTTGATCGGCGGCACGTCGCTCCTGATCCACACACTCGTTGGCAACCTGCTGGTGCCCTGGCTCACCAGCCGCACCAGTCGCATGAATCCCGTTGCGGTGTTTGTCGGCGTGATCTTCTGGGGTTGGCTGTGGGGCATCTGGGGCCTCCTGCTGGGCATTCCGATCACCATGGTCATCAAGGCGATCTGCGACCGCGTCGAAGACCTGCAGCCGATCGGCGAGCTGCTCGGGGATTGAGGCCGCCCCGGCTCGCCGGGGAAACCCGTCAACCGTTATCGGGCCGGACCGAGGTCAGGGGCACCGGCGCTGCACGTGGTGCAACCTCGGGGGCGGATCTCGGAAGATGATGCACGACCACCCTCGCGACCATGCGAAGCAACTCGAAATCGTCGTCGTCGAGTTCGACGGCTTCCATGTCGAAATGGGACATGGTGCCGAGGATGACACCGCACGGCGAGACCAGCGGAACCGCGTGGTATGAGTTCAGGATGCCCTGGTAGGCATGGCCGTCGAGCCTGGAATCCAATGCGGTGTTCACCGTTCTGAACTGTCCCTCACGAATGGCGAACTGGCAAAAACTCTCGTTGTACGGCACTGACTGAAAAGCAGGCGGGTACGCTTGACCGAGCTTGTCGAACGCCGCGATGGCGAGCAGCCGCTCGACATCCGGCAACCAGTAGACCGCGCTGTAGCGATGCGGAATGTGGTCGTTGAGAACTTTCAGCGCGGGCTCGATGCCATGCTCACCGAGCACCTTGCAGAACTCGGCAAAAGCCCTGTTGATGCGGGAAGTCGAGCGCATCGCCCGCTGCATGGCCGGCATCTGCATTTCGATGGGCGCACCGGGAATCGATCGACGCACTTCGTTGGCGTTCTGTACTGCGAGTGAATAGGTGGCAAAAGCCTGGGTGCCGTTGGCCAAGGCGCGTCCGTCGCTGCCCTTCATTTGCCATTGCCAGCGGCCATTGGAATCGAGAGAGACGACAACTTGCATGAAAGACTTCATTTCGGCCGATGTTCGACAGTGCGCCTGAATTGAACCTGAACTTATTTGCGATCAAATGTGCAGATGTAACACGTCGCCATTCGGCAACGATGCACGCGACACCCACTCGCCCGGCGCGATGTGCGTGCCCTGGCCGACGTGCTCCGGATGGGGACTGCGGCTGCAGCGAATGGTGAGCTGGCGGCCGTCGAGCTCGAGCGTGATCTCGAAGCTTGGCCAATGGCTCGGAATGCGGGGCGTGACCGACAGGCGGTCGCCATGGACTTCGAGGCCCAGAAGCGTCTCGATGGATGCGCGATGCAGCCACGCCGCCGATCCCGTGTACCAGCTCCAGCCCCCGCGCCCGACATAGGGCGCTGCGCCATAGATGTCGCCCGCCATCACATAGGGCTCGAGCTCGTAGAGCGGCCCGCGCTCCGGATGCCGTGCGCGGTGGGCGGGGCTCAATCCTTCGAAGCTCTGCCATGCAGCGTCGACATCGCCTTGCAGCGCCTGCGCCATGAGGGCCCAGACGGCCGCATGCGAATACTGGCCGCCGTTCTCGCGCACGCCGGGCGGATAGGCCTGGATGTAGCCGGGGCTGTTGGCCGACTGGGCCAGCGGCGGTGCGAGCAGGCGCAGCAGTCCGGCGGGCACGTCGTGCAGGTGTTGCTCGAGCGAGGCCATCGCCGGTTTCGTGAACTCTTCGCTCGACGCGCCGGAAATCACGGCCCACGCCTGCGCGATCAGGTCGATGCGGCATTCGTCGTTGGCCGACGAACCCAGCGGCGCGCCATTGTCGAAGAAGGCGCGGCGGAACCAGGCGCCGTCCCAGCCGGCGTCGTGCAGCGCGGCGATCCAGCCTTGCCGCGCCTCGCGCCAGCGCGCGACGCGTTCGTGCTCGCCCCGGGCTTCGGCCAGCGGGAGGTATTGCGCGACGACGGTGCACAGGAACCAGCCGAGCCAGACCGACTCGCCGCGGCCTTCGTTGCCAACGCGGTTCATCCCGTCGTTCCAGTCGCCGGTGCCCATCAGCGGCAGGCCGTGCACGCCGGTCGTCAGGCTGTGGTCGATGGTGCGCGCCGCATGCTCGTACAGGCTCGCGACCTGGCCGGTGACCTGCGGCGTGTAGTAGGCGTCTTCCGCGCCATCGGGGATCGCCGGACCGTCGATGAACGGCACGATCGCGTCGAGCACACCGACGTCGCCCGTGACCTCGACGTAGTGCGCGCAGGCGTAGGGCAGCCACAAGAGGTCGTCCGAGAAGTGCGTGCGGACGCCCGCGCCGCCGGGCATGTGCCACCAGTGCTGCACATCGCCTTCGGGGAACTGCCGCGCGGCGTTGACGAGGATCTGGTCACGCAGCCGCTTCGGATCGGTCAAAGCGAAGGCCATGGCGTCCTGCAGCTGATCGCGGAACCCGAACGCGCCGCCCGCCTGGTAGAAGCCCGCCTTCGACCACAGCCGGCACACCAGTGTCTGGTAGGGCAGCCAGCGGTTGACCATCGCATCGAACAGCGGGTCGGGCGTGCGCACCTTCAGGCGGCCGAGCAGCTCGTCCCAGAAGCCGCGTGCCTGCGACAGCGCCTGCGGCACGTCGCGCTGTTGCCAGCGGCGCGCGAGCTGGGTGGCGGCTTCGGCATCCGCCGCATGGCCCAGCATGAAGGTGAAGCGCGCCGTCGCGCCCGGGGCCAGCGTGAAATCTCCAGCGATGGCTGCGCAGGCGTCGAGCCCGCCGCCGGCGCGCTGAGCCAGCGCGTCGGGTATCTCCACCGTGCCGCGGCCGGCGAAGAACTCACCGCGGTCGCAGGTCCACTGGGTGATGCCGCCGTTCAGGGCGTCGAGGCCCGCCAACTGCACGAAGGCCGTGCTGCCGCCAAAGCCGCCACCCGATTCGCGTTGCTGGCCGAACACGGCCGGCTGGTCCTCGGGCTTCCAGGTGTGCACGGTGCGGCGATCGCCGCGCTTGTCGCCGAGCTGCCACTCGACCATCGCCAGCGCCCTCAGCCGGCGCGACCCGATGCCTTCGTGCCGCACGCTGACGTGCACCAGTTTCACCGGATCGTCGCGGTCGGCGAAGAAGGTGGTCTCGAGCACCAGGTTGTGGTGCAGGCATTCGAACACCGTGTAGCCCTGGCCATGCCGCACGCGATGCTTTGCAGCGCCCGCGCCGCGACCGGCCGGCGTGAGCGGCAACAGTTCCCGCGTGTCGAGGTCCTGCAGCAGCCAGTGCTCGAAGGCCGGATCGGTCACCGGGTCGTTCGACCACGGCGTGACCTGATGCATGCGGCTGTTCACCGCCCAGGTGTAGCCGTTGCCGGCCTCGGAGACCTGGAAGCCGAACGACGCGTTGGCGATCACGTTGACCCATGGCCGCACGGTGCGGCGGTTCAGGTCGACCTCGAAGGTGAACTCGCCAGTGGTCGCGTCGAAAGCCCCTTGCGGCGCGGTCACCGCATCGGCGAGCTGCCCGTGCGACGGCAGAACCGCGAGCGGAATGCTTCGCGTCGCCGCAACTTCGGAGGCTGCTGCGGCCGCGGCGGCTGGTGCCGCATCGCGCAGCGCGGCCGCCACTTGCACTTCGAGCGCACGGCCATCGGCGCTGAACACGGCACGTGCGAGGCTGGAGAGTGCCGCGCGTTCCGACGGTGCGACGTCCTGGTCGCGCAGCAGGTAGAAGCCGGCGGCATCGTTGCGCGGAAAGCTGTTCTGCGTCTCCTGTGCGACCCGCGCGCGCAATGCCTCGATCTCGCGCTGCAAGGGCATCAGGTACGAATTCGGCTCGCTGTTGATGACCACCAGGTCGCAGGCCACGCCGCCGAAGCCCCACCAGGGCTGGGCACGCAGCAGCGTGTTGATGAGCCGCATGCCGGTCACCGAGTGGATCAGCACCAGCACGATCGGCTTGTCGCCCGAGATGCCGAAGCGCCAGATCTGACGCAGATCGATGAGGCCGCGATCGTTCATGACGCGCGGTGTCGTGTAGGTGAGGATGGTCGTGAGGTCCTGCAGGGCGAGGTTCTGCGCCGGGTCGATGCTCAGGTCGCGCAGGCGCACCTGGGCCAGCGTGGCGGCCATGCGCGCGGCGCGCTGCACGTGCATCGGCTGCAGGTAGCGGTCGATGGCGGGCTCCAGCGCCGCGACGTTCTCGTCGGCCGCCGTGGCGAAGGTGATGCGCGCGATCGCGCCCGGTGCGATCTCGAGCTTCACGCGCAGGCAGGCGATGGCGTCGAGCCCGTTGATCGGCGTGCCGTCGGCTGCCATCGGTTGTGGATCGAGCGCCGGCGTGGCCAGCGTACGGTTGCGACCGATGAAGGCGCGCCGGTCCACCATGCAATCGACCGACAGCACGTTCGCATCGACAGACGCCACGAAATGCGCGGCGGCCACCACCGGGTCGCCGTGCAGCCGGGGCTTGCGCGACAGCAGCAACGCGCGCCAGCCTGCTTCCCAGCGCGTCTCGACGAAGAGGTTGGCAAACGCCGGATGGGCCTCGTCGGCCTTGGGGTTCGACAGCACCGGCTCGAAGTACGAGATCAGCTCCAGCGTGCGCGTGACGTTGCCGGTGTTGTGGATCGCGACGGTGCGCAGTTCCGTGTCGTCTTCCGGACTGATGAGTACCGTGGTGCGCACCTGGAGGCCGGGCGCGGTGGCGTCGAACTGGACCTGGTCGGCCAGGAAGCGCGCGCGGTAGCGCCAGTCTGCGCCGGGTGCGGGAAGGGCGGTGACCGAGGTGAGCGCGCGGTCGCCGTCGTCGCGCAGGAAGAAGAAGGTGCCGTAGCTGTCGCGCAGCGGGTCGTCGCGCCAGCGCGTCACGTTGAAAGAGCGCCAGCGGCTCACGCCGGCACCGTTGGCACGCAATGCCACGGTGTAGCGGCCGTTCGACAGCAGGTGCGTCGGCTGGAAGCCCGGCGCGGAGGGATCGACACTGCGCGGCTGGAACACCGGCGGCGCCTCGCCACCCGTCGGCTCGGGCGGCGTGCGCGGGTCGGCGCTGCCGATGATCTGGCGCGGCGTGCGTTCGTGCAGCAGCGACGCATGCGCTTCGACGAGCGGTGCGCTCGCGAACCAGCGACGCGGCGCATCGTCTCGGAGCACATTGCACAGCGCGACCAGGGACATGCCCTGGTGGTGTGCCATCACGTTGCGTACGACGGTCGAGGGCTGGCCTTCCGTCTGCCGCGACACCGTGAAATCGACCGCGTCGTAGAAGCCGAAGTCGCCGCGCGCGCCGAGCGACTCCAGAAGCCGCAGGTTCACCACGGCGTCGTCGGGCGCCATCAGGCTCGCCATGGCGCTCGCATACGGCGCGACCACGCGGTCGGTGGGTGGCGTGCGGCGCAGTGCGAGGCGCGGCACGCCGAACGGCGAATACTGGTAGGCGAGCGAATGGTCCTGCGCGAAGTAGGCCGACTCCGAAACACCCCATGGCATCTGCTGCGCCTGCCCGAAGGCCTGTTGCTCGGCCACGGCGGCACGGTTGGCGACCTGGAGCAGCCCGTCGTCGGGCTCCGGCATCACCAGCGCCGGCATCAGGTACTCGAACATCGAGCCCGACCACGACTTGAGGCTGGGCTTGTCGCCGACCGAGAGGAAAGGCCGGCCCAGCGCCATCCAGTGGCGCCGCGGTGCGTCGCCCTTGGCGATCGCCAGGAAGCTGAGCAGGCGCGATTCGGAAGCCAGCAAGTCGTAGTAGCTCGCGTCGAGCACGTTGTCCTCGACGCGCAGACCGATGTGGAACAGGTGGCGCTTGGCGTCGTAGAGACCGCTGAAGTCCATGCCGTCCCCGAGCGCATCGCAGCGCGCGGCGGCCGCTTCGAGCGCTGCCGCATCGACCCCGTCCGCGGCGGCGAAGGCACGGCAGGCCTGCGCGACCGCGATCAGGTGGCCGGCGAAGTTGCCGCTGTCCACGCTCGACACGTAAGCCGGCGGCAGCAGGCGCAGCGTCTGCGTGTCGTACCAGTTGTAGAGGTGGCCATGGTGCTTGTCCATGCGGTCGAGCGTGTCGAGCGTGGCACGGAGCCGCGTCGCGAGGCTGGCCGAGTCGATCCAGCCGAACTCGCGCGCGCAGCAGGCGGCGAGCATGTACATGCCGATGTTGGTGGGCGAGGTGCGGTGGGCAAGCGTGGGTTGGGGCTCGAGCTGCAGGTTGTCCGGCGGCAGGTGGTTGTCGTCGGGTCCGACGACATGTTCGAAGAAGCGCCAGGTGTCGCGTGCCAGGGTCGCAAGGTAATCACGGTGGTCGTCGGTGAGCGGGTGTGCCGGCATGTCGGCCGAGGGAACGCGGCTGCTCCACCAGGCCAGCAGAGGACCGCAGGCCCACAGCAGGAACAGGGCGGGCGCGAGCCAGGGGTGGCGTGTCCAGTGCGCAGCGACCGCGAGCGCCGTGCACAGCGTGATCGTGGTGAGACCGGCCCGCAGGAACGGCGCGAGGTGGTAGCGCGCCTGGGCCTGGGCCTGCTCGGCCGTGGTCCATTCGAGCAGGTGGCGGCGGCTGACGGCCAGTCGCCAGAAGGCGCGCACAGTCGCGTCGACCAGCAGCCGCGCCTGCGAGAACAGCCGCACGAATTGCCAAGTGGCGCCCGCGAGGCCACGCAGCAGCTCGACGAAGCCGACGTCGAAAAAGTGGCGCAACTCGATGGAACGTCGCGTCGGCACGAGGCCAGCCAGTGCGCCGAGCAGCGGCCCGAGGATGAGCGCGCTGCCGACGGCGGCCAGCGTCCAGGGCAACGGCAGCGCGCCGGTAAAGACGACCCAGATCAGCAGCAGGACAGACACTGGCACCACGGTCGACCTGCGCAGGTTGTCGGTCATCTTCCAGAGCCCGAGGGCATCGATGCCGTAATGGCGTGCGCGCAGCATCAGCGGCAGCAGCTGCCAGTCGCCGCGCGTCCAGCGGTGCACGCGGGAACCCGCGACGCCGGCGTGGTGTGGATGGTCCTCGATGAGCACCAGGTCGCTCACCACCGCGCAGCGCGCGACCGTGCCTTCGAGCAGGTCATGGCTCAGCACCGCGCCGTCGGGCAGGCGGCGGTCAAGCGTCTCGTGCAGGGCGCGCACATTGAGCAAGCCCTTGCCTGTGAATGAGCCGGTGCCGAAGAGGTCCTGGTAGATGTCGGAGGCGCCGCTGCTGTAGGGATCGAGCCCGCACTGGCCGGCAAACAGCCAGTGGAAGAAGGAGCGTTCGTGCCGTTCCGGAAACGGCGTGACGATGCGCGGCTGCAGGATGCCGAAGCCCTGCGTGACGCGGCGCGTGGCTGGGTCGATATGCGGCGCGTTGAGCGGGTGTGCGGCGATGGCCACCAGTTCGCGCAACGCACCGGGTGGCAGGCCGGTGTCGCTGTCGAGCGTGACGATGTAGGGCGCCTGCGTCGCGAGCTGCAGCCCTGGCGCCAGAGGTAGAAAGCCGCTCGCATCGCCGCTCGCGAGCCAGCGCACCAGCATTTCGAGCTTGCCGCGTTTGCGTTCCCAGCCCATCCAGCGCTTTTCGGTGTCGCTCCAGGTGCGGGGACGGTGCAGCAGCACGAAGCGGGGCGGCCCGCCGGCGCCCGCGGGGTAACGCAGGTTGAGTTCGGCGACGCGTTGCAGCGCGTCGTCGAGCAGCGCCTGGTCGCCCGGGAGCGACTGCTGCGAGGCATCGGCCCAGTCGGTCAGCAAAGCGAACTGTGCGTTTTCTTCGCGGTTGGCGAGCCAGTGCAGTGCCAGCCTGTGCACCAGCTGCGTGCTGCCGCGGACCGAGGTCAGCATGGCGGGCACGACGACGAGCACGCGATGTGCCGACGGGATGCCGTTGGGAAAGTCGAGCCGTGGCAGCTGCTGCACGCGCGCCGATTCGGCAACGATGCGATGCACCAGCGCCATCACCGATTCGGAGAGCGGCCACAGCATCAGGGCGAGCGCCAGCGTGGTGATCCAGCCTTCGTCCGGCCAGCCCGCCTTGTGCAGGAAATGAACCACGAGCGCCAGCAGGACGGCCGTGCCGACGACCACCGTGCCCACATACAACGGCAGGCGCATCGACCATCCGCGCCTGTCGCCCGTCGCGCGGCCTGTGCCTTCTGACGGAGTGGCGGCGTTCTGCCGCAGTGCGCCGATCAGCAAACTTCGTCCACGGCCGAAGAGATAGTAGCCAGCGGTGCAGGGCGCCGCGCCGTCCTGCGGGGCTTCGCTTGCAAGCCGCACCACCGCTTGCGCCACCTCGCGCTCCGGGCGCTGCGTGGTGCGGGCGACCTGTTCCATCGCGTGCGTGATCTGCTGGCGCGTGCGTTCGCTTTCGTCGGCGAAGCTGGGCAGCTCGCGCAGCACGCGCAGGGAGCGGCTGACCGGCTCGATCAGGTCCGCCCACTCGACCTGGCCGATCAGGCGCAGCGTCGTGATGATGTTGCCGACCGTGAGGTTGGCTGCGGCCTGTTCGGCATGGGCGGCGTCGATCAATGCCGGGCCGCTCGTGCAGTGCTGTTCCGTCCAGCGCACCAGTGGCGGGTCGTTGTCGCCGTGCTCGACCGGCAGGCGTTGCCAGAGCTGCGTGAGGTAGCTGTCCTCGAGGCCCCGGCTCTGCAGGGCGCGGTACAGCACGTCGAGGTCCTGCGCCGACAGCGTGGCGGCGGCGTCCCAGGCGGCGTGCGCGACTTCGCGCGCGACCTTGTTCGCCGCGATGCGTTCCGCGACGCGCCGGAGGTTCTCCAGCAGCACGACGCGCAGCGTGGTGGGCAACGCCCACAGCTCACCCAGCGTCAGCTCGTCGATGTCCTGGTAGGCGTTGAGGAAGGCGGTGAACAACTCCTGGTTGAGGACGCTGTCGGTGTGGGCCACATAGGCCCAGGCGATGCCGTAGACGCGCGGCAGGCCGGCCAGTGGCAGGGCCTGGAGCTTGGGCAGGCGCGCGTAGTAGCTGCGCGGCACGCCTTCGCGAATCTGCTGGAGTTGCGCTTCGACGAGATGGAAGTTGTCGAGCAGCCATTCGGCCGCGGGCGACACGTACCGCCCGCTGCGCGAGGTCAGCGCGATGTAGTCGAAGGCACTGCGCAGTGAATCCAGGTTGCCCTGTACGCGCGGAAAGAAAGGCGCGCCGCCAGCGGCTGCGTTCTCGTCCTGCACCACCTGAGCGCGCGCCAGGCTGCGGCCATGCTGCTCGAAGCGCTGTGCGCCGAAAAGCTCGGCGCGGATCGGAGGCTCCACCGCTGCATGCGGTCGGTTGAGAAGTTGAAGTGCGTAGTCGCTGAGCGAGTCGAGGCGATCGAAGAGGGTCGCGGCAGCCACGCGTCAGGCAATGGCGGCCATGCCGACGCCGATCACCACGGCTAGGAAGGCCATCGTGACGATGCGACCAGCCATCAGCGAATGCGCTCGCTGCAAGCCGCTTCGCAACGAAACCATCCGGCCGTGCGCACGTGCGCAATCCCGCATGTGCAGCGCGAGCGCGTTGACGTCTCCGGTGACGAAATCGCCCTGCGAAACGACGGAAGACTGGGACGTGGACATGGGGTTTCCCTGTGACGGCCTTGCAGCCGCTGCGCAATGAGACATGCGCAAAAAGCAAGCTGTGTGGATGGACTTCAGGGTAGTCCGGAACCTTGCCGGAAACACCGCCATTGCAGCGGTTGTGAGCGTAGGAGGCGGCGCACAACAGGCACCGACACGGCCCATCCTACGCTACCGGCCGCTCCCAAAATGATAGCAAGTCCAGAAAGATCGCTCAGCTTGCGGCTTGATTTGCCCGCGTTGCGTGCCGATGGCGGGTGGAAGCGGGCGCTTCTCCCTGTGAGTGTCAGGCCGCGACGCAAACCGTGTTGCGGCCGGATTGTTTCGCCTGGAGCATGGCCAGGTCCGCGCGGTGCAGCGTCTGCAGGATGGCTTCGCCGTCGCGCATGCGGGCGATACCGGCCGACACGGTGAGCGGCCCGTCAGGCCGAGGCACCGCGGCGAGCAGGACGCGCAGGCGCTCCGCCAGCATCTGCGCTGCGTTTTCGCTCTGGCCGGGCAGCAGCACGCAGAACTCTTCTCCGCCCAGTCGCCCGTACACGTCGCTTTCGCGCAATGCGTGCTGCAGCACATCCGACATCCCCCGCAGCACGGCATCGCCGGCGGCGTGGCCGTGGCCGTCGTTGAGGCGCTTGAAGTGGTCGATGTCCAGGTAAAGCAAGGTGAGCGGGGCGCCCGAGGCGCGCGCCTTCACGGCCGCCTTCTCGGCCTGGTTCAGGAACTCCGCCCGGCTGCAGGCCCCGGTGAGGGTGTCGGTGATGGAGAGCAGCGCCAGCCGGCACTCCTGGTCGAAGGCGCGGCGCTGGTAGTCCTGGATACGCAGGTGGCTGACGAAGCTCGTCACCAGCGCCAGTGCTGCGAACAGCAGGGAGAAGACCGTGTCTGCCCGGTTGGCCGTGTGGTCCACGATGAAGGGGAGAAAGAAAGCGAAGCAGGCCAGAGCGCCACCGACCCACTGGGCCAGCGTGATCCAGAAGAAGCTGGTGGCCAGCACGATGATCGCGGCCGCGGGCAGGAAGTAAATCAGCGGCCGGTCGGTGCCGAGCGCGCCGAGGTAGTTATTGAAGGTGACGGTGGCGATGGTCGCCATGCATGCCATGCCGTAGGTCCGCACTGAAGGCGCCAGCACGATGGCGTAGGCGAACAGGCCCGTGAGCGGAAGCAGCAGCACCCGAAGCCAGAGGTATTCGGGTGTCGGGATGAGCAGTCGCGCGAGGAGCGCCACCAGGGAGCCCAGCACCGCGGTCACGCCCATCTCGACGGCTGTGAGTTGCAGGCGGCGGAGCGTCTGCTCCCGGTAGGCTTCTTCGCCGCCTGCAGCGGTCGTGTCGTCGGATCGCAATGGCACTTTTGACTTAGTACGAGAGAGGGATGGCGCCGGGTTCGGTGTGAATACCGGTCCGGCCGATTCTCACCCGTGCGGGAGCGTGATCCCTGACCTGCTGCGCAAGAAAACCTTCAACCCGTGTTGCGAAGCCCCGCCGCCACCCCGTTGATAGAGATGTGGATGCCGCGTTGCAGGCGCTCGCCGCCGTCGCCCGCGCGGTACCGGCGCATGAGCTCGACCTGCAAGTGGTGCAGCGGGTCGATGTACGGAAAGCGGTGCCGCACCGACCGTTGCATGTCGGCGTTGCCCTCCAGTCGCTGCTTCGCGCCGGTGATGAGCGTCAGCGCATCCGACGTGCGATGCCATTCGGCCTCGATCATTGAGAACACCTTCTGGCGCAGCTTGCGGTCGGTCACCAGCTCGGCATAGCGCGAGGCCAGCGCGAGATCGCTCTTGGCCAGCACCATGTCCATGTTCGACAGCAGCGTGCGAAAGAAGGGCCACTGCGCATACATCTTCTGCAGCAGCGCAACACGCTCCTTGCGCTCGGCGGGTTTGGCTGTCTTGTCGCCTTCGAGGAACTGCTCGATGGCCGAGCCGAAGCCGTACCAGCCCGGCAAGGTGAGCCGGCACTGGCCCCAGCTGAAGCTCCACGGCACCGCGCGCAGGTCTTCGATCTTGTGGCTCGGGTTGCGCGAGGCGGGGCGCGAGCCGATGTTGAGTTCGGCGATCTCGCGGATCGGCGTGGCGCCGAAGAAGTAGTCGCCGAAGCCGGGCGTCTCGTAGACCAGCTTGCGGTAGGCCGCCATGCTGGCCGACGACAGCGCGTTGGCGGTGGCGAGGAACGCGGCAGGCGCGGCCTTCGGCGGCGGCAGCAACGTCGCTTCGAGCGTGGCTGCCACGAGCGTTTCCAGGTTGCGCCGGCCGATCTCTCGGTTGGCGTATTTGGAGCCGATCACTTCGCCCTGTTCGGTGAGGCGGATCTGCCCCCGCACGGTGCCCGGCGGCTGCGCGAGGATCGCCTGGTAGCTCGGGCCGCCGCCGCGGCCGACCGTGCCGCCGCGGCCATGGAACATGCGCAGGCGGATGCCGAGGTCGAGCTCGTCGAACAGCGCGACCAGCGCGGTGCCGGTGCGGTAGAGCTCCCAGTTGCTCGTGAAGATGCCCCCGTCCTTGTTGCTGTCGCTGTAGCCGAGCATCACGTCCTGCTCGGCGCCCGAGCGCTGCACCAGCGCCGCGATGCCCGGCAGCGCGTAATAGGCGCGCACGATGGGCGCCGCATTGCGCAGGTCTTCGATGGTCTCGAACAGCGGAACGACGATGAGGTCGACCACCGCACCCGCGCTGAGCGTGCCGCGCAGCAGGCCCACTTCCTTCTGCAGCACCAGCGCCTCGAGCAGGTCGCTCACCGTTTCGGTGTGGCTGATGATGTAGTGGCGAATGGCCGCGTGGCCGTAGGTCGTGCGCATCGCGCGCGCGGCCGCGAAGATGGCGAGCTCCTTGGTGGTGAGCGGGTCGTAGTCGGCATCGGGCACGCGCAGCGGGCGGGCGTCGTCGAGCAGTTTCAGCAGCAGCGCCTGCTTGGCTTCTTCGTCGAGCGCGCTGTAGTCGGATTCGATGCGCGCCGCCTTGAGCAGGTCCGCCACCACGGCCTCGTGCTTGTCCGAGCTCTGCCGCAGGTCGACCGTCGCAAGGTGGAAGCCGAACACCTCGACGGCGCGTATCAGCGGGCCGATGCGGTGGGCGATGAGCACGCCGCCATGCTTTTCACGCAGCGAATCGGCCACGGTGCGCAGGTCGGCCAGGAACTCCTCGGCGTTCGCATAGGGGTTTTGCGGCGCGACCGCATGGCGCGCAGCCTCGCCACCGGTAAGCCTCTTCAGCGTCGCGGCCAGTCGCGAATACACGCCGGTGAGCGCGCGCCGATAGGGCTCGTCGTGGCGGTGCTCGTTGGTGTCGGGCGAGCGCTCGGCCAGCGTGTTCATCTCGACCGACACGTCGATCAGCGTGGCAGAAAGCGACAGCTCGCTGCCCAGGTAGTGCACTTCGGTGAGGTAGTGGCGCAGCACCAGCTCGGCCTGGCGCTTGAGTGCGTACTCGAGCGTCTCGGAGGTCACGAACGGATTGCCGTCGCGGTCGCCGCCGATCCATTGGCCCATGCGCAGGAAGGGCGCGATCGGCGCGGCGCCGTCCTGTCCGAGTGCGAGTTCGAGGTCTGCATAGACGCGCGGAATCTCGCGCAGGAAGGTCGCCTCGTAGTAGCTCAACGCGTTCTCGATCTCGTCGGGCACCGTCAGCTTGGAGAAGCGCAGCAGGCGCGTCTGCCAGATCTGCGTGACGCGGGTGCGGATCTGCTGCTCGTTGTCGGCCAGCTCGAGCGGCGTGAGCGCATCCTTCTGCCCCGCGAACAGCTGCTGGCGCTGGCGGATCTCGTCGCGCAGCGTGATGAGCTGCGCGATGCCGCGCTCCGCGTCCAGGATGCTCTTGCGCTGGACCTCGGTCGGGTGCGCCGTGAGCACCGGCGACACGTAGCTGTGGGCGAGGCTTTCGATGATCGTCGCGGGTGCGATGCCGGCTTTCCTGATGCGGGCGAGTGCCGTCTGCAGGCTGCCGTCGACGCTTTCACCGGCGCGGTCGATGTCGGTCCGGCGGCGGATCAGATGGCGGTCTTCCGCCAGATTGGCGAGGTGGCTGAAGTAGGTGAAGGCACGGATCACGCGCACCGTTTCGGCAGCGCTCAGGCCCTTGAGGAGGTTCTTGAGCGCGCGGTCGGCCTGCTGGTCGGCATCGCGGCGGAACGCGACCGACAGGGTGCGGATCTTCTCGACCAGCGCGTAGGTGGCTTCGCCTTCCTGCTCGCGAATCACGTCGCCAAGGATGCGGCCCAGCAACCGGATGTCGTCGATGAGCGGCTGGTCTTCGCTCCTCGCGGAGCGCTTGGTGGCCGGCGGCGTCTTGTTGTTCTTCACTTCGACGGATCTCCTCGTGTGACAGGGATGGCAGGGGCGTTGCTGCGACGCAACATGCTAGCATTCCGCGGGTCTTCATCACCAATGGAACACGGCCTTGAGCAACATCGTGATCGCTACGCGCGAAAGCCGTCTGGCCTTATGGCAGGCAGAGCATGTCAGGGCCCTCCTGCAAGAAAAGGGCCACAGCGTCAGTTTGCTGGGCATGACCACCCGCGGCGACCAGATCCTGGACCGCTCCCTCAGCAAGGTCGGCGGCAAGGGTCTGTTCGTCAAGGAACTCGAGACCGCCATCGAGGACGGTCGCGCCGACATCGCGGTGCATTCGCTCAAGGATGTCCCGATGGACCTGCCGGCCGGCTTCGTGCTGGCCTGCGTGCTGCAGCGCGAAGACCCGCGCGATGCGCTGGTGTCGCCGCGCTACGCATCGCTCGAAGAACTGCCGCACGGTGCCGTGGTCGGCACGTCCAGTCTGCGCCGCGTGGTGCTGCTGAAAGCCCTGCGGCCCGACGTGCGCATCGAACCGTTGCGCGGCAACCTCGACACGCGGCTGCGCAAGCTCGACGAAGGCCAGTACGACGCCATCGTGCTCGCTGCGGCGGGCCTCCTCCGGCTCGATCTCGAAAGTCGCATCCGCGTCGCCTTCGACCCCGACACCATGCTGCCCGCCGCAGGGCAAGGCGCGCTCGGCATCGAGGTGCGTGCGGACCGAACCGATCTCATCGAGGCGTTGGCGCCGCTGGCCAGTCGCCCCGACTGGCTCGCGACGGCCGCGGAACGCGCCGTCAGCCGCTCCATGGGGGGCAGCTGCTCGATGCCGCTGGCGGCGCACGCCCGGTGGCAACCAGACGGCCGGCTGCGCATCGACGCCGCCTGGGGTGACCCCGAAGGGCGGGCTGCGCTGGTGCATGTTCATCTGCAGGACGACGCCATCGACATGGCGCAGGCCAGCCTGCTCGGTGAGCGCGCGGCTGCGCTGCTGCGCGCCGGCGGCGCCGCCTGAAGGCCGCGGCGATGCGCGAGGTGCGCGTCATCGTCACGCGCCCGGTGCGCGAGGCGCGCCGGTGGGTCGACGACCTGCGTGCCGCCGGCTTCGATGCCATGGCATTGCCATTGATCCGGATCGCACCGGTCGAGGACGTCGAGCCGTTGCGCGCGACCTGGCACCGGATCGATGCGTTCGACGCCGTCATGTCGGTGAGCGCTGCGGCGGTCGAAGAATTCTTCAGGCACCGCGATACCGACGACTTGCCAGCACGTCTTCGCTGGTGGGCGACCGGCCCCGGCACGGCACGCGCGCTGTCGAAAGCCGGCGTTCCGGCCGCCGTCATCGACACGCCGGCCCACGAGGCCGGGCGCTTCGATTCCGAAGCCTTGTGGGATCTCGTTCGCCGGCAGGTCGTGCCCGGGGCGCGCGTGCTCATCGTGCGCGGTGGCGACGAACTGAGCAGACCGACCGGTCGTGACTGGCTGGCACTGGAGGTCGATGCGGCGGGTGGTCAGCGCGACACGGTGGTGGCGTACCGGCGGCTCGCGCCGGCCTTCGGTCCGGCCGAGGAAGCGATGGCCGAGGCGGGCGTGTCGGGCGAAGCGATCTGGCTCTTCAGCAGCTCGGAAGCCATCGTCAACCTGCAGCAGGCGTTGCCATCGGCGAAGTGGCATAGAGCACGCGCGATCGCCACGCACCCGCGCATCGCGCAGGCCGCCACGGACGCGGGTTTCGGCACGGTTTGCCTCTCGCAGCCGCTCCCGGCGTCGCTGGTCGCGTCGATAGAATCGTTGGCATGAGCGCGCCTGCTTCCCCGCCGAACGACGATCTGCCACAGGAGCCCGTGGTGATGGCGCAGGTGCCCGCAACCATGACCCCCGCGGGGCACGCGAGCCTGGCCGCACAAACGCTCTCGCGCATCGTTTTCGGATTGCTGGCGCTGGTGGCCTTCGTGGCGTTGGCGATCGCGATCGCGCTGTGGCAGAAGGTCGGCAACATGCAGGAGCAGCTGGCCCGTCAGAGCGGTGATGCGCTCGCGCAGTCGCTCGAAGCGCGCACCCTCGCACGCCAGGCCCACGAAACCGTGCGAGACACAGCGGCGCGTCTCGCGCTTGCCGAGACGCGTGTCGGCGAAGTGGCGCTGCAACGCTCGCAGCTCGAAGAACTCATGCAGAGCCTGTCGCGCTCGCGTGACGAGAACCTCGTCGTCGACATCGAGTCTGCGGTCCGGCTGGCCTTGCAGCAGGCAGAAGTCACCGGCAACACCGAACCCTTGCTGGCCGCGCTGAAGGCCGGCGACCAGCGCATCGCGCGCGCGGCGCAGCCGCGGCTCGCGCCCCTGCAGCGCGCCATGCAGCGCGATGCCGATCGCATTCGCAGCCGCGCCAACAGCGACAGCAGCGAGTCGCTGCGCAAGCTCGACGACCTGATGCGCAGCGTCGACGACCTGCCCACGCTCAACGCGGTGGCCGCACGCAGCGGCGGCGTCAATGAATGGCAGCGCGAGGCCGTGCCGGCCGACGCGCCGTGGTGGCGACGCGTGCTGCTCACGGTGCGCGGCGAGGCGCGCTCGCTGGTCCGCGTCGGGCGCATCGACCAACCCGAGGCGGTGCTGCTGGCGCCCGAGCAGACTTACTTTTTGCGCGAAAACCTCAAGCTCAAGCTCCTCAATTTGAGGCTGGCCCTGTTGTCACGCCAAGTGGACAGCGCGCGCACCGAACTCGCCACCGTGACCGCGACGCTCAACCGCTATTTCGACCCGGCGTCGCGCCGCACGCAGGCCGCTGCCACGTTGCTCCAGCAACTGCAGGCCCAGGTCAAGTCGACCGAGCCGCTGCGCATCGACGACACGGTCGCTGCGCTGGCCACAGCGGCTGCGGGGCGCTAGTCGGCATGCGGATCGCGCTCTGGCTTCTCGCGCTGTTCGGCATTGCAGCGGCGGTCGCGCTTTTTGCCGGCAACAACCAGGGAACGATCACTGTTTTCTGGCCGCCCTGGCGCGTCGACCTGTCGCTGAACCTCGTCTTGCTCCTGTTGTTCGGCACTTTCGCGCTGCTGCACTTGGCGCTGCGCGGGCTGTCGGCCTTGTTCTCGCTGCCGCGTCAGGCGCGCCAATGGCGCATGCAGCAAAAGGAACGGGTGCTGCACGCGTCGTTGCTGGATGCGCTCGCACAGTTGCTGGCCGGTCGTTTTTCGCGGGCGCGCAAGGCGGCGCAAGCGGCGTTGGTCCAGGAGCGCCTGCTCGCCGCGCTCGACGCGAACCTGCCCCAGGCGCAGCAGGTGCGGGTGCTGTCGCATTTGCTGGCCGCCGAAAGCGCGCACGCACTGCAGGATCGGGCAGCGCGCGATGCGCACCTTCAGCAGGCGCTCAACGAACGCGCAGGCGAAGGCGGATCACCGACACCGGAAACGCGCGAAGGCGTGCAGTTGCGTGCCGCGCGCTGGGCCCTGGAAGACCGCGACGCGCCGGCCGCACTGGCCCGCCTCGAGGAATTGCCGCAAGGCGCCCGGCGCCGCACGTTGGCGTTGCGGCTGCATCTGAAGGCTGCCCGACAGGACAAGCGCACGCTTGACGCGCTCGAAACCGCGCGCATGCTCGCCAAGCACCGCGCTTTCTCCGAATCGGGTGCGCAGAGCATCGTGCGGGGGCTGGCCATCGACCTGTTGTCGGGTGCGCACGACCCGGCGCAACTCCGGGGGGCCTGGGCGCAACTCGAAGCCGGTGAACGCGAAACGCCCGAAGTCGCGATCCATGCGGCCCAGCGCATGGTCGCCGTGCAGGGCGACCATGCGCTGGCGCGGGCTTGGTTGCTGCCCGTCTGGAACCGGATGGTCGATCACCCCGGCAACGTGAGCGATTCGATGCGCGTGAAGCTGGCGCGCGCTCTGGAAGCGGGAATGGATTCCGTCGATGCCGACTGGCTGGCACGCATCGAATTGGCGCAGCGCAACAATCCGCGCGATGCGAACCTCCAGTACCTCGCGGGCATGGCGTGCATGAAGCGTCAGCTCTGGGGCAAGGCGCAGCAGCTCCTTACGCAGGCAGGCAACGGCTTGCAGGATGCAGGGCTTTACCGGCGTGCGTGGCAGGCGTTGGCCACTCTTGCCGAGGATCGCGGTGACCTCGAGCAGGCCTCGATCGCGTGGAAACGCGCTGCGCAAGCTGACAAGCCCTAGTCCCCGCAAATGTGTAAGCGAGCTGTTGCTATCAAATAGATAGCGTTAGACGCAGGACCAATGGGCGTTAGAGGCCATTTCGACTGCTTTTTCTGCTTACGCTGAAAGTTCACACTTGTGTGTCAAATGCGCCAGATTCAGAAACAATTTGGGCTTCTGGCAACAGGTGATGTACATTCGTAACTGTTAGCAAAAGTATTCATTCTTGGGTGATCTCGGGGGTCTGGCTTGAAACGAAATTATTTCTCTGTGGCGTCGGTCGTGTCGGTTCTGGCAGCAGTCGCGTTGTCGGGCTGCGCCATCGGGCCGGGCTTCGAATCCACTGCAACCGCGGCGGCACGCGCTTCCAGCGCCAAGGCTCCAGCCTCGCCGTCGGGCGTCAATGGCGCTGATGCGGATCGCCCGCCGGAAGGCGTGTTGGCCGAGATCTCCCCGGAACTCATCCAGGCGCAGATCGCGGCTCGTCCGACCGGCTTGCCCGCCAGCGTGACGGCACTGCTCGGTGAACCCGAGGTCTACAAGATCGGGCCCGGCGACGTGATCGGCATCACGGTCTTCGACCACCCGGAAATCATCTCGAGCGCGATCCCTGCGACGACCGTGGCGGACCCGTCCAGCGTGTCGCCGGCGCCAGGTTTCATCGTGTCCAACACCGGGCAGCTCAGCTTTCCCTATGCCGGCACCCTTCGCGTGGCGGGCATGAGCGTGCAGGATCTGGAAGACACGCTCACCAAGCGACTGTCGCGCGTGTTCAAGGAGCCGCAGGTCAACGTCCGCATCCAGGCCTTCCGTAGCAAGCGTGCCTACGTCGAAGGCGAGGTCCGCCAGCCGGGACTTCAGGTCTTCACCGACATCCCGATGACTTTGCCCGAGGCCATCAGCCGCGCCGGCGGCGTGCTGCCGACGACGGGCGACCGCTCTTTCGTCACGCTCACGCGTGCCGGCACCACCACGGCGATCGACCTGATGGGCATGGCGGAGGTCGGTGTCGACCCGAGCCGCATCCCGCTGCACAGCGGCGACATGATCACCGTGCGCAGCCGCGAAGACCGCAAGGTGACCGTGCTGGGCGAAGTGCTCCGTCCGCAGGCGATGGTGATGCGCAACGGCCGCTTGAGCCTGAACGATGCGCTGGCCGAGGCCGGCGGTGCCGACCTGCTCACGGCGAACCCGAGCCAGATCTACGTGATACGCAACCTGCCGCAGGGCGGACAGTCGATCTTCCATCTGAATGCAGGCAACGCGACCGCCCTGGCGATGGCTGACCGCTTTGCCCTGGAGCCGAAGGACGTGGTGTTCGTCGACCCGGTTCCGCTGGTTCGGTGGAGCCGTGTCGTGAACCTGCTGCTGCCGAGCGCGCAGGGGGCCAACCTGATCCGTGGAACCTACAGATAAGGTTCGGGCGCAGCGGTCATGCAGGACATCCTTCTCGTTTGCACTGGCAATATTTGTCGCAGTCCCATGGCCGAAGGCCTGATGGCTGCGGCACTTCCCGGTGCTCGCGTGACGTCGGCAGGAACCGCTGCCTTGGTCGGCCGACCTGCAGACCAGCTGGCGCGGGAACTGCTTCTGCGGCGCGATGTGCGGATCGACGCGCACCGCGCCCGACAGATCGACGCCGAGATGTGCACCCGCGCCGATCTCATTCTTGTCATGGAAGACGCCCACCGCCTTGAACTGCGGCAGCGTTTTCCTTTCGCCAGCGGGAAACTGTTCAGGTTTCTCGGTACCCGTGGCGACGTGTTGGACCCGTACCACCTGGGTATCGACGCGTTTACGTGCGCCATGGCGCAAATCGAAGGTGGCGTGAAACAGTGGGTCGAGCGCATATGTCAACTCTCCAAACAATGAATCCTGCAGCGGCGAATCCGCGTTCGACCCTCGCACCGTCCAGCACGTTCGGAAGCGCGCAGCCGCCAGCCGACGACGTGCTCGACATCGGGCACTACCTCGACATCCTCGGCGCGAACAAATTCCTGATCGCTGCCATCACGGCAATCGCCCTGGGCATCGGGATGTGCGTGGCTCTGTTCACCAAGCCGGTGTACGAGGCCAACCTGCTGGTCCAGGTCGAGGATGCGGAAAACAACGCGAACAAGAGTTTCCTCGGTGAAGCCGCTTCGATGTTCGATGTGAAGACGGCGACCAGCGCGGAGATGGAAATCATCCGTTCGCGGGCCGTCATCGGCAGGGCCGTGGAGGCGACAGGGCAGGCCATCGGCGCCGAGCCCCGCTACCTGCCCGTGATCGGCGGCTGGTTATCCAGGCGTGCCCAAGGCCTGTCCAACCCAGGCCTGCTGGGCTTCGGCGGCTATGTGTCCGGCAACGAGAAGATCGCTGTCTCGCGTTTCGTGGTCCCGGCTCCGGTCGAGGGCTACGATTTCGTCGTGACCGCCAAGGGCGAAGGAGCTTACGAGCTCTACTATCACGACTGGAACGAATCGATTGCCGGCAAGGTCGGCGTGCCGTTGGTGGCCAACACCCCGAGCGGTCGTGTCGAACTCCTGGTCACGCAGATCGCCGGCAAGCCCGGTGCCGAATTCCTGATCGTGCGCCGCTCGCTCAACCAGATGATCGACAGCCTGCAGTCGCGGCTCGTGCTGAACGAGCGCGGCAAGCAGTCCGGCGTGATCGACGTGGCCTTGCAAGACACCGACCGTGCACGGCTCGCTCAGATCCTCAATGCCATCGGCGCCCAGTACGTTCGCCAGAACGTGGAGCGCAAGGCCGAAGAGGCGCAGAAGACGCTCAGCTTCCTCGATGACCAATTGCCGTCGTACAAGAAGCAGATGGAAAATTCGGAAGAGGTGTACAGCCGCTTTCGCAACCAGAAGGGCACCGTCGCGTTCGACGAAGAGGCCAAGCTGATCCTGGCGACCGAAGTCGATCGACAGAGCAAGCTGCTGGAGGCGCGTCAGAAGCGTCGCGAACTCACCGCGCGCTTCACCGACAACCATCCGATGATGCAGACCCTCGACAGCCAGATCTCCGCGCTTTCGGGTGAGATCGGTGGCATTCAGAGCCGCGTGAAGGCGCTGCCGGGCATCCAGCAAGACGCTGTGCGCATGGAGCGCGACGTCAAGGTCAACACCACGCTGTACCAATCACTGCTCAACCAGGCGATGCAGCTTCGTCTCGTCAAGGAAGGCAAGGTCGGTAACGCACGGTTGCTCGACAACGCGGTGGTGCCGGAGAACCCGGTCAAGCCCAAGCGCCAGACCATCCTGGCCGTGGCCCTTGCGGCAGGCCTGCTGATGGGCATCCTGATGGCCTTCGTGCGGAACGCCTTCGTGGAACAGCGCATCAAGGACCCGGACGAGCTGGAAGACAGCATCGGCCTGCCTGTGTTCTCGACGATCCCGCACAGCCCGCTGCAGCTGGGACTCGCCCGCAAGCGACTGACCGGTGCGACCGGTGCACGTCTGCTGGCGCTGGAGATGCCCGACGATCCTGCGGTCGAAAGCCTGCGCAGCCTCCGGACGGCCATGCAGTTCGCGATGATCGAGTCGTCCAACAACCGCGTCGTGATCAGCAGTGCCACACCCGGGGCTGGCAAGAGCTTCGTGACGGCGAACTTCGCGGTGCTCATGGCGCTCGCGGGCAAGAAGACGCTGGTCATCGACGCCGACATGCGCCGCGGCCACATGCATCAGTATTTCGGCTTGCAACGACACGGCGGCTTGTCGGAACTCATCGCCGGCAGCCTCACCATCCAGCAGACGGTGCACCGCAATGTCGTGACGCAACTCGACTTTCTGGCCACCGGCCAGTTGCCGCCCAATCCGTCCGAATTGCTCACCTCCGCATCGTTCCTGGCGGCGCTCGAGAAGTTGTCGGAGATGTACGAGCTCGTGATCATCGATACGCCTCCGGTGCTGGTGGCCGCCGACACGGCAACGATCGCCGCGCAGGCGGGCACGGTGCTGCTGGTGGCTCGCGCCGGCGTATCGACGATGGGTGAACTCAAGGAAAGCACCCGTCGGTTGGCCTTGACCGGCAAGGCGGCCTCCGGGCTCTTGCTGAACGCGATCGACACCAAGCGCCGCAACTTCGGCACCTACAAGTACGGCCGCTATCGCTACACGAACTACAACTACGAGAGCGTGCTGCCCGAAGAGCAGTGAGCATCGTCAGAGACAGGCACAAAAAAACCGGCGCAAGGCGCCGGTTTTTTTATGGGGACAGAACTTGGTGAATCTGACAGCGTCAGGCTGTGAGGACAGAAGCCCGGCGCGATGCGACGCGTTTCTCCAGCTCGATCTCGAAGCGCCTGAGCACAGCATCCTGCCCCAGGTGTTGTTCGGCGTAATGCCTTGCCTTGATGCCCAGATCCTTTCGCCAGGTGGGTTCGCCCGCCAGCTTCAGGAGCGCATCGGCCAGCGCTGCGGCATCGGCTGGTGCCACCACGACGCCACATTGCGCGACGACCGACGCCAGTTCGGTGCCCGGGTGCGCAGTGGCGATGACCGGCCGGCCGCTGCTGAGCATGCCTGTCAGCTTGGAAGGCATCACCAGGTCTGCCGCATCGGCGCGTTGCGGCAACAGATGCACATCGGCAAGCCCCAGCAGGTCCGACAGGTTCTCGAGCGGCTGCAGTGGCATGAAATGAACGCGCTCGAGGCCAGCGCATTGCGCAACCAGCTCTGCGCGCCCCGACCCGTCGCCACAGAAAACGAAGTGGACGTCGGGCCGATGGCGTAGGCGCTGCGCGACGTCCGAAAGGATCTCAAGGCCTTGCTTGTTGCCCATGTTGCCCGAGTACAGGGCCACGGTGGCGTCCAGCGGAATGCCCAGCTTCTGACGATACGCGCTCGGTTGAGTCAACGGACGGACACCGTTCAGGTCGACCCAGTTCGGGAGCATGAACAGGTTGTGCTCATCCACGCCTTTCGAGCCTGCGCGATCCAGCATGCGACCGGAAATCGTGGAAACACAGTCGAATGCACGCATGAGACGGCGTTCGATGGCGGACGCGATCTTCCGGCTCTTTTCGCCGCGCAGCAGGCCGAGGTCGAAAGCGGCGTCGAGTTCGTAGTCCTGGACGTGAAGCCAGGAGACCGTGCGGCGCAGTTTTGCGAACAACAGCGCACCGGGCGTGCTGAGCAAAGGGGGCTCGGTCACCCAGACCACGTCGGGCTTCCAGCGCCACTGCGCGCACAGCAGCGGAAAACTGCTGGCCGCGAAGCTCGCGAGATGCACCAGGCGCTTGAGTCCCGAAGGTTGCGCAGGCACCCAGAGCGGCGCCCGGAACACTTCGACGCCGTCGAGGGTTTCCCGGGTGTAGCGATCGGCCCGAAAAGGCGCCTGCACCATCCAGTTGGGATAGTAGGGAGGCGCCGTGATCACGCGCACTTCATGGCCCGCCGCAGCAAGCCATCGAGCCATCTCGCCTGTGTACTTGCCGATGCCTGTCAACTCGGGTGTGTAGTTGATCCCATAAAGCAGAATTTTCACGACAGATTGCCCATGCTCGGCAGGGTGTGCGGGACGGCCGGGACGGCCGGGGCGCCGGTGGTTACCGATGCCGTCTTTTGCGACCGGTGTCGTACGCCGTAGGCGCTCATCATCACCAGAGCCATCAGCGACATTGGATTGCCGATGCCGACCAGGTATCGATTGAAGATCGAGTGGACCATGAACGCGATGATGGCCAGGCCGAAGAACTGCAGGATGCGCCCGTCGTCACCGAAAGCTCCTGTCCTGCCGATCAGGATCATCTTCATCGAGGAAACGAGAAAGATGCCGAGCAGCAGCGCAGCACCCAACACGCCGATCTCCAGGCACAACACGATGTACGAGCTCTCGACGGGGAACCCGATGATGGCGTACTCGGCACTGCGGAACCCGAAGCCGAACAAGGTGCGAAACGGGTTGGCCAGCAGGAGGTCGATGCCGGCCGTCCAGAGTTCGACACGGCCGGTCGCACCCGAATCGACGCCGCGCGATTCGGACTGCACCTCGAATGCGCTCAGAAGGTAGCCCCGCATCGGGTCCATTCCGAGGGCGGCCACCGCCAGCACACCAAGGATAATCAGAAGCTGCAACCTGCGTTTGCGATTGCCGCCGCGCGCCGTGGCGAAAGCCCAGATGTACAGCACCCCTGAAACCGCGACGCCGAGCATGGCGGAGCGCGCGGAGGCCGCGACGATGAAAAGCAGGGACAGCGCGGTGAGCAAGGCGCCGAAAAACTTGCCCGTGCGGCTCGGCGCGATCAGTGTGCGGCACGCCATGATCATGGCGGTCCCGGCATACGTGAAGCCGACCAGGTTGGGATGCATGTCGAACGGGGTGAAGCGCTCGAGTCCAATGTCGCTGATTTTGAGCGAGAGGGCCGCAACGAGTTGCGGCCGGTAGCTGACCAGAGGGATCAACAACAGAGCGATCGAGATGAGCACGAAGACGTTGAGGATTTCACGCAGGCTCAGTGTTCGCACGATCGCGGCGATCGAGATCATGCAAAGGAACAGCACGAAGGCGTATTGGGAGGCGCCGTAGAACCCCATCAGGGACGAGATGAACGCCGATGTCAGCGCGCAGAACAACAGCACCAGTTCGAACGGGCTGAGCTTTGCCGGTCGCATGCGGCGCAGGAGCAGCGAAAAGATGGCCGCGCCGGCGAGGAGGGCGACTGCCGTCAGCTGGACGATTTGCTGCTGCGCCGTCACGAAAGACAGCGTGGCCGAGAGCAGCGATAGAAACAGCAGTGCACTGACAGGTGCGTTCTGCGAAAGTCTTGGAATCCTGATCGTGCGCATATTTTGATGTGGCTCAGGCCGTTCGGGTTTCGATCCAGGGGCACGGTGGCCGGGCGCTCTTCGCGTCCGTGGCCAGGTGCTCGACGATCTGTACAAAATATTCCGCGGCAGATTCACCCGCGATCTTGTCTGACCATTCACGCAATGCCTCGCCCCTGATCACATCGGGCGACGTCAATGTGTAGCGGATGCCTTTTTCAAGGTCCGCTGCGCTGTCTGCACGAAAGACATAGCCGTTGGACTGGCCCACCAGCAGATCGCTCGCACCGCAGCGGTCGCTGCACACCACGGGCAGCCCGGCGGTCAGCGCCTCGCTCACGACCGCACCCCAGCCGTCGAAGCGGCTCGGGAGCACCAGCACGTCGCTTTGTGCCATCAGACCGAAGACCGCGGCGTTGTCGATGTTGTCGACGAACGCGATGCGTCCGGCAATGTCGAGGCGCGCGGCCTGTTGCTTCAGTTCGTCGCGAAGCTCGCCCGAGCCCACGAGGGTCAGGCGCCATGAGAGGTCACGGATTGCAGCCATCGATTCGAGCAGGAGGTCGACACGCTTTCTGGGGATCAGTTGGCCGACGAAGAGCACCTGGAAAGGCTCGCCCGGCTCACGCGCCTTCACTTGCGGCGGTTGTCGACGGGTCGGTGGCTCCACCAGATGCAGGAATGGAAATATGCGGCTGCCGGGGTAACCGCAACGGGAGAAGAACCTCAGACCACCATAGCGGCCCGTGAAGCCGATGCACAGGAAGCCGTCGAGCCAACGCCTGTTGAGCAGCGCATCGAAGGCGTACACGATCCAGCGCGGGAGGAGCGCTCGTCCGGGCTCGTAACGGTTCTCCGACATCAGGATGCGCATCACGTCCCGGCTTTTGCTCGATTCAAATGCCTTTCTCGCCAGCGGCATGCCGCGGAACCCGAAGAACACATGAACGGTGCCGGCACCCAGGTCGAGCAACCGCTCGAGCTGCGCGTCGTCCGGAGCCACGACGACGTGGACCTTGCCGACGTCCGGCACCGGGTAGCCGCGCTGGCGAAAGCTTTCCGGCAGCAATTCGCTCACCGCCCAGTGGACTTCGACGCCAGGCCTTTCCGCCAGTGCGCGGATATAGGGCGCCTGATGGAACATCAGATAGTTGTGCCAGAAAACGACTCGCATGGAATGTCTCTCAACCTTAGCGCTGCGTCACAACGCAACTGCAAATCACGCCGGCGCTCCACGCCACATGTTGCTGACGCTGCGTCTCGAGGCGAGCCACATGGCCACCTCGCCAGCGACCATGGCGAGCACCGGACCCATGAGCCCCATCTGCTTGGCAAGAAGAACGCCGAGCACCAGCGACAACACCGAAAAAGTGAAGTATTGCCTCGCAAGCAGTGCGTGCTGGTTGATCGACATCAACATCACGCGCGGCACGTGCCACATGGAGGCGATCAGGGAATAGACCATGAACGCGGTCATCAGACTCCATGAAAAAGTGATGTGGCCCTTCGACCAGTAGGCGATGAGCAAAGGCGATATCGCCAGCACCGTCAGCGACGCAGCCAACCCGATCGCGGAGCTCAGGCGCGCAGCGTTGGAGTAGGTCCGACGCAATCGGGCCACCTCCTGAGTGCTGTGCATGTGCGAGAACTCGGGCCACATGGACTGGCTCAGCGCCGCCGCGCATTGCACGACGATTCGCGCAATCGTGCGGTAGGAACTGAAAATCGCGGTCGCAGCGGGCCCGAGCGTGGCGGTGACCAGCACGATGAAGCCCTGCAGGCTGAGCGCGCTTGCAAGAGGGAAGATCAAGAAGAGCGAGGCGGGCTTGAGTGACTCGCGCAACTCGCGGGCGCTGGCATGCCGCAAGCCCCACTTGATTTCCGGCCTGCGGTGATGGCTCAAATAGATGAAGTAAAGCGTGAAGACAGCGCGACAAATCGTGCCACACAGGGCCACGCTCATGAAGGAGCCGCCGATGACCAATCCCACGATGGAGCCGAGCCAGTCCAGAACGCGTGCGATCGTATAGAGATAGGTGCCCGCCGCGAACCCCTGCGTGGCGATGAAGACGGTCTGGGCCAGTGACCCTACCAACGACACGACGACTGCACCAGTGAGCACCAGTACAACGGATGAATACTGTTCGAACTTGGGGAAAACGAAGCTGGCTGTCTCCATGCCGAGCACCGCAAGCAGCATGATCACGGCCGACACGCCGAGGATGAAGAGGACGCCGCTCTGGAATGTGACGTTGGCTTCCTTGTGTTTGCCGACGGCTTCCAACGCAATCATCTTGTTGCTGGTGGCCGTGAGGAAACCGAAATCCGCCAGTACGAGATACGACGGAATGGTCGAAATCGTCAACCACGTCCCATAGGTCTCAATGCTCCAGTACGACAGGAAGATGGGCAGGGACGCGAGCTGAATCACGATCGTCGCGATCTGCGCGGATCCCCAAGCCCCCATGCCCTTGAGTACGCGTCGAACCAGCGGCGACGAAGTCAGCGATTTCACAGATGCCATGGAGAAGTCTGCAGGTCACGCGTGCGCGAGTTCGACCGAAGCATTGCGTTGCACGAAATCGCGGTAGGTCGCTTCGATCCCTGCACGAAGCACCGTCGTGGCGGTCCAGCCGAGCTCGCGCAACAGGTCGACGTCGAGCAGCTTGCGCGGCGCGCCATCGGGCTTGCTTCGATCCTGAACGATCTCGCCCTCATAGCCCACCACGGTCGCGATGGTCTTTGCCAGCTCCGCGATCGTCAAGTCGACGCCGGTGCCGACATTGACGTGGCTGGCCATCGGTTCGGTGTTCGCGACGTACACGTCCTTTGGCAGGTCCATGACGTGCACGCAGGCAGCAGCCATGTCGTCGACGTACATGAACTCGCGGCGGGCGTTGCCCGATCCCCAGATCACCACTTGCTCCGCGCCTGCCAGCTTGGCTTCATGGAAGCGGCGGATCAGTGCCGGCAGGACGTGGCTGTTCTCGGGGTGATAGTTGTCGCCCGGACCGTACAGGTTCGTCGGCATCACGCTGCGGTAGTCGGTACCGTACTGTCGGTTGTAGCTCTCGCACAGCTTGATCCCTGCGATCTTCGCAACCGCGTACGGCTCGTTGGTGAGCTCGAGCTTTCCGGTGAGCAGTGCATCTTCGGCCATCGGCTGGGGCGCCAGGCGCGGGTAGATGCAGCTCGAACCGAGGAAGAGCAATTTGTCGACGCCTGCGCGCCACGACTCGTGGATCAGGTTGGCTTCGACCATCAGGTTCGAATAGATGAACTCGGCGGGGTAGACGTTATTGGCATGGATACCGCCGACTTTCGCCGCAGCCACGTAGACCTCCTCGGGCCGCTCGGTGGCGAACAACTCCCTCACCTGCCCCTGATCGGTAAGGTCCAACTCCGCGCGGCTGCGCACGATGATGTTCCGGTAGCCCTGCGCCGCCAGCTTGCGGACGATGGCGCTGCCGACCATTCCCCGATGCCCTGCGACGTAGATGCGCTTGTCGAGATTGACTGTGTGGGTCATGCCTGTTTCTGCATTGCTGCATCCAAAAGAGGGGCGAGAGCGTCGTCGAAACGAATGATGTCGTCTTCGCCGAGCTGGTGCCCGGTCTGGACTTCGATCACCTCGAGGACGGTCTGGCCCGGGTTTTCCAGCTGATAGGTGGCCCCGATGGGGATGTACACCGATTCGTTCTCTTTGACCAGTTCGGCAACGCCATCGCGCGTGACGCGAGCGGTCCCCTGGACCACGACCCAGTGTTCCGCGCGATGACGGTGCATGCGCAACGCAAGCTTGGCACCCGGCTTGACCGTCAGGCGCTTCACGGCGAAGCGTTCGCCTTCGTCCACGCTGTCGTACGCGCCCCACGGGCGAGGCACGCGGCGGTGGTCCGTGGCTTCGCGCTGGCCGCGAGTGATCAACAGGCTGACGACTTCCTTGACCTGCTCGGCGCAATCCTTGTGGGCGACCAGCAAGGCATCCTGCGTGTCGATGATCAGAAGATCCTGCGTTCCGAGCGCCACCACAGGACGCGTCGGTGCGTGGATGAATGTATCGCGCGCGCCGATCGAAAAGCCTTGCCCATTGATTCGGTTGCCCTTGTCGTCTTCCGGATGCAATGCTGCGACGGCGTTCCAGCTCCCCACGTCGCTCCACGCGCCACCGAATGGCACCACCGCTCGGTTAAGGCATTGCTCCAACACGGCGTAGTCGATGCTTTGGCTTCGGCAGCCTTCGAAGGCTGCGCGTTGCACGCGCACGAACTGACCATCGCGCTCGGGTTTTTCGGTCGCACGCTTGCACGCGGCGAGGATGTCTGGCGCATGCTTTTCGAGTGCGGCAATCAGTGTGCGTGCTTCGACAAGGAAGATGCCGGCATTCCAGAAATGGTTGCCTGAAAGCAGAAGCTTCGCCGCATCGGTCGCATTGGGCTTTTCGATGAACGCGTCGACCTGGCTGGCCAGGGTGTCTTCGTCGGGCAACGCGAGGCTGGCGCCCTGACGGATGTAGCCGTAGGCCGTGCTCGGAAAGCTGGGAACGACGCCATAGGTGACGATGTGACCCGCGAGCGCAGCCGGGATGCCGGCCCGCACGGTTTCCGCGAATTGCGCGGCGTCTGGGATGTGGTGGTCTGCCGGGGCGAACAGCAGCAACTGCTCGGGCTCACTGATCAACGCTGCAATGGCCATCGCCGCTGCGGTGTTGCGCGCGACCGGTTCGAGGATTTGCAGGCCATCGACATCGGCGGCCTCGGCGGCTTCCTGAACAAGAAAGCGATGCTCTTCCGCCGCGACGCAGTGCACGGTGGTATTGAGCAATCGCAGGCGCTCGAGCGTCAGCTGGAGCAGGCTCTTGCCTTCGAGCAACGGCGCGAATTGCTTGGGCAAGGCGCGCCGGGACAGTGGCCACAGGCGCGTGCCGGAACCGCCGCACAGGACGACGGGCTGAACGGTCGGATTCACCGCGATCCCTCGCCGGTGATGACGGTGCTGACGGTTTTCAGCAGGATCTTGAAGTCCAGCGCTAGCGACCAGTTGTCCACGTAATAGGCGTCGAGCTCGACACGCTTAGCGTAAGGCAGCCGGTTGCGGCCGCTCACCTGCCACAGACCCGTGATGCCCGGTCGTACGGCGCAATAGTGACCCCAATGCTTGCCGTACAGGCTGCGCTGGCGCTCCATGCAGGGCCTTGGGCCGACCAGGCTCATGTCGCCCTTGAGCACATTCCAGAACTGGGGAATCTCGTCGACGCTGATCTTGCGGATCCACTGGCCGAGCGGTGTGATGCGTGGGTCTTTTTCCAGCTTCTGGAACGTGTCCCACTCGGTCCGTGCCATATCGTTGCGACTCAGGAAGTCGTCGAGCACGTCTTCAGAGTTATGGACCATCGAGCGGAACTTGTAAAAGCGGAAGCGTTGTCCCTGCTCACCCAGTCGCACCTGCCAGAAATGGACCGGGCGACCCATGCTGATTGCCACGCAGATCGCCACGATCAGGTAGAGCGGTCCGAAAAGCACGAAGAACACCAACGCGCCCGCAATATCCATTGTTCGCTTGGCAGCGCGCTGGAAAGCGGTCAGGCGTTTGGGTTGCACGAATACAGGGGAGGCCGAAGAGCCGCCGCCGCCGGGTTGAAGCCGTCGCGAGACGTTACCGCCAGCCGTCGAATCAGAACGAAACATGAAAATCCCTTCAAGGGTTCTGCCTCAAAGCGTGGCAGTGTAACGCTTTACTACTATTTGCACGGATTCCAACACAACTTGGGTGGGTTGTGTTGTAAGCAAAAAGCCGTACAACTTCTGATGAACGCCTACGTTGCTCTCTATGAACCATCATGCAGTCGCAGGTTTTGGTGCGGTGCAACATCACGAAAGAACTGTAATCCTTTCGTTTAACAATATGTTAACGAGTGTGACGTGAAAATGTGGTGAAAAAGCACCGAAAGATACAAAAGTATGCAGTAGTTCCCCTAATGCAGACGTTTCGTAGGAGCGGTCGCACAAAAAAAAGCGCGCGTTGGTAAACGCGCGCTTGAACCGAGGAAAAACTGCCGGCGGATGCCGGCCACTTTCAGCGTGGGGCCTGCTCGAAGGGCAGGGTCATCTTGCCCAGGTCCCGTCGGGTTTCAACCAGAACGAGCGGGCCGTCGTCCAGGACCACCGCAGCAGGACGCTCGCGCGGAACATGAATCGCCTTCGGTTCTGCGGCGATCGCGGCGCGCACCTCGGCGATGCGATCGGCGTCCGAATTGACCCAATGCAGCCCGGAGCCCTCGGCGACCTGCGCCAGTTCGGCCAGCGGCAGTTCGAAAGGTTGAACCTTCGGAAGCGCACGGGCAGAGACCGTCACAGGCGCAGGCGCAGGCGCATGTGCCGGGGCAGGTGCAGGTGCAGGTGCATCCACAGCAGTCTCCCGCTGAATGACCTTGATCTCCTGTGTCACTGCGGGTGCCGCCAGCTGCTCGACCTGCTCTGCGTCGGTCACGGGCGCAGCGTGTGCGAGGTCCGGCTCGTCCGCGACCGTTGGGGCCACGCCTTCTGCCTGCTCGCGCGGACCGCGCTCCCGACGGTCGCGTCCATAGCGATCGCGTGAACGACCGCGACGCTCTTCGCCCTCGCGACGCGGCTGCTCGCCGGTGTCTGCAGCGGCTGCGCCGTTGCCGTGGGTTTCGCTCTCGTCCTGCACGAGGGCCGCTTCCGACGCGAACGCCGGTTGAGACGCATCGTCCACGCGAGGCGACACGTCGCGCCGATCGCGTCGGCCGTCGTTGCGATCGCCACGGGGCTGTCGCGGCGCGCGTTCAGCGCTCGCCTCTGGCGCCGCACCGTCGATCGACGATTCGCGCGGCGCCTCGTTGCTGCGCTCGCGGCGTTCGCCACGGGCGCGCGGCGCACGTTCGGCAGTCGGCATGCCCGATTCGCCGGCGGCGCTGTTCAACGCGACAGCCGAAACGTCGGTCGTGGCTTCGAGCATCTCGGGCGCGGCTGCGATCCGTGCGTCCGTGTCGCGTCGCTCACCGCGCTCACGGCCGCCGCGGCGTTCGCCGCTGCGTGGCTCACGGGGTTCGCGCTGTTCGCGCGGGGCGGCGTCGGCGCGGGCTTCGCGGGGCTCGCGCGGCTCTCGGCGTTCTCCTTCGCGGCGTTCGCCGTTGCGGGCGCCGCTGCCTTCGCGACGTTCGCCACCGCGTCCGCCGCGGCCTTCACCGCCACGACCGCCGCGCCGTTGTTCGCCTTCGCGTGCCGGGCGGGCTTCCCCGTCACGTGGTGGACGTCCGTCCCGGCGCGCAGGCTTGGGTGCCTCGACCGGAATGACCACCGGCGCAGGTGCTGCCACCGGGGCAGGCGAGACGCCGAACAGGTTCTTGATCCAGGCAATGAAGCCCGTCTCGGCGGGCGGCTGGACCACGGGTGGAGCCACTGGCGCCGGTGCCGGCGCAGGCACTGCAGCCACCGGCGCGCGCACGGGCTCGGGGCGGGGCGCCACGATCGGCGCAGGTGCGTCGGGCAGCACGCCCTTGATCACCGGCGTCTGCTTGTTGGTCGGCTCCTGCGAGCGGCGGGTGACCGATGTCGGGTCTTCGACTTCCTCGGCCATCTTGTAGCTTGCCTCGATGTGGTCGAGGCGCGGGTCGTCGTGCTTCAGGCGTTCGAGCCGGTAGTTCGGCGTTTCGAGCGTCTTGTTCGGCACCATCAGCACGGTGACGCGCTGCTTGAGTTCGATCTTGGCGATTTCGGGGCGCTTCTCGTTGAGCAGGAACGAAGCGACTTCGACCGGCACCTGCACGTGCACGGCGGCCGTGTTGTCCTTCAGGCACTCCTCCTGGATGATCCGCAGGATCTGCAGTGCGCTCGATTCGGTGTCGCGGATGTGGCCGGAACCGCCGCAACGCGGGCAGGGGATCGACGAGCCTTCGCTGAGTGCCGGCTTCAGGCGCTGGCGGCTCATTTCCATGAGGCCGAACTTGCTGATGGAGCCGAACTGCACGCGGGCGCGGTCCTGGCGCAGCGCATCGCGCAGGCGGCTTTCGACTTCGCGACGGTTCTTCGACTCGTCCATGTCGATGAAGTCGATGACGATCAGGCCGCCCAGGTCGCGCAGGCGCATCTGGCGGGCCACTTCGTCGGCGGCTTCGAGGTTGGTACGGGTGGCGGTTTCCTCGATGTCGCCGCCCTTGATGGCGCGGGCCGAGTTCACGTCAACCGAGACCAGCGCTTCGGTGTGGTCGATCACGATGGCGCCGCCCGAGGGCAGCTGCACCGTGCGGGCGTAGGCCGATTCGATCTGGTGCTCGATCTGGAAGCGGCTGAACAGCGCTGCGTCGTCGCGGTAGCGCTTCACGCGGGCGGCATGCTCGGGCATGACGTGCGCCATGAACTGCTGCGCCTGGTCATAGATGTCGTCGGTGTCGATCAGGATGTCGCCGATGTCGTGATTGAAGTAATCACGGATGGCGCGGATGACGAGCGAGGATTCCTGATAGATCAGGAAGGCGCCCTTGCCGCCCTTGGCCGCACCGTCGATGGCGCTCCAGAGCTTGAGCAGGTAGTTCAGGTCCCACTGGAGTTCGGGTGCCGAGCGGCCGATGCCGGCGGTGCGCGCGATGATGCTCATGCCCTTCGGGTACTCCAGCTGGTCCATCGCCTCCTTGAGCTCGGCGCGGTCGTCACCTTCGATGCGGCGCGAGACGCCACCGCCACGGGGGTTGTTCGGCATCAGCACGACATAGCGGCCGGCCAGCGAGATGAACGTGGTGAGGGCCGCGCCCTTGTTGCCGCGCTCTTCCTTCTCGACCTGCACGACCAGTTCCTGGCCTTCGCGGATCGCGTCCTGGATGCGGGCCTGGCTGGCCGACACACCTTCGGCAAAGTACTGCTTGGAGATTTCCTTGAACGGCAGGAAACCGTGGCGGTCTTCGCCGTAGTCGACGAAGCAGGCTTCGAGCGACGGCTCGACGCGCGTCACGACGGCCTTGTAGATATTGCCTTTGCGCTGCTCGCGCCCTTCGATCTCGATTTCGTAGTCGAGGAGTTTTTGTCCATCGACGATGGCCAGGCGGCGCTCTTCAGGCTGCGTGGCGTTGATCAACATCCGCTTCATTGCGTTGTCCTTCATGTTCGTTCTACCGGCTCATGACGAGCCAACGATGCACGGACGACGCTTCGCGAAACGAGGGAACTGCCGCTTGGCCCCGGATGCTGTGGCCGCTCGCGAGGGCGAACGGCCGTCTTGAGCGTCAGCTCAACAGCAGGCGGGGTGGGGGCGCGTGGATGGGCGCGAGCCAGATGCGGTGTTGATTTGCTATTTTTTTAATAGCGGGGTGCGCAATGATGGCGCGCGCTGCGGGCGATTCAATGCCTGAAGCCGCAGGCCGTGACCGGGAGGTCAGCCAGCGCAGGCACATTTGAATCAGCAGCATCAACACAATGGGCTCGCTTCGATCCGCAGACAACTGGAGGGCTGTCTGCTGGGTATTCCGTATCGGTGTTTCGTGGGCGTCGGCTTGACTCGAACGTCGTGCCTGCCACTTTGCGCCAGTCACAGTGCCGTCGCGGGGTTTGCGGGCTCAACGCCAAAGCGGCATCGACCTCACAACGCGGGTGTCAGTGCTCTAAACTTCTGTCTAATCAAGCACTTACATGACCGCGCTGGTGAAAAACATTATAGGTGCGAAGTCCGCGTCTCCCGCGACCGAAGTGGGTTCATTGCATGCTTCTGTCCAGTTCATGACGGTCGATGCGGAATCGGCCGGCCAACGACTCGACAACTTCCTTTTCCGTCATCTGAAGGGTGTGCCCAAAACGCACGTCTACCGGATCATCCGGTCCGGAGAGGTGCGCATCAACAAGGGGCGTGCCCAGGCCGAAACACGCATCGAGGCCGGCGATGTCCTGCGTCTGCCGCCCGTTCGCATTTCTGCACGCGCTGAAGAGGGCGCCACGCCGCCCGCGCCGCCGCGCGAATTTCCGGTGCTGCTCGAAGACGACGCCCTGCTCGCAATCGACAAGCCGGCAGGCGTCGCGGTGCACGGCGGCAGCGGCGTGAGCTTCGGCGTGATCGAACAATTGCGCACCGCTCGGCCTGGCGCGAAATTTCTGGAACTGGTGCACCGGCTCGACCGGGAAACCTCCGGCATCCTGCTGGTCGCCAAGAAGCGCAGCGCGCTGCTCGCCTTGCAAGACCAGTTCCGCGAGCGCGAAACCGGCAAGACCTATCTGGCCCTGGTCGAAGGCGACTGGCCCGCCAACAGGAAGGTGCTGGATTCCTCGCTGGCCAAGTATTTGTTGCCGGAAGGCGAGCGCCGGGTGCGCGTGGTGCCCAAGGACCATCCGGACGCGATGCACGCCGTGACACTGGTACGGGTGGTCGCGCGCATCACGTTGCGAGGCGACGCGGGGCCGCTGACGTTGCTGGCCGTGACGATCAAGACCGGGCGCACACACCAGATCCGGGTCCACCTGGCCTCCGCAGGGCATGCGATCGCGGGTGACGACAAATACGGCGAGTCCGGACGCCAGCGCGCATTGCAAAAACTCGGCCTCAAGCGCATGTTCCTGCATGCCTGGCGTCTTCAATTCAACCATCCCGCGAGCGGCCAGCGCCTTGCGCTGCAAGCCGACCTGCCACCCGAGTTGCACGCCCTGATGCCGCCGGCAGCGCTCCAAGCCCTCGCCCAATATCCGACCCCGACTGCCCATGACTGACACCACGCCCCGCCGCTTCGACCTGATCGCCTTCGACTGGGACGGCACGCTCTATGACTCCACACGCCTCATTGCGCGCTGCATCCAGCTGGCGGTGGTGGATGTCGGCGGGGTCAAACCGAGCGAAGCCGACGCCGCGTGGGTCATCGGGCTCGGTCTCGCCGAGGCCCTGGCGCGCGCAGCGCCCGACGTGCCGAAGGAAAAATACCCCGAGCTGGGATCGCGCTATCGATACCACTATCTGCAGCACCAGGACGACCTCGTGCTGTTCGACGGCGTGCTGCCCATGCTCGATTCGCTGCGTGAGCGCGGCCACAAACTGGCCGTGGCCACCGGCAAGTCGCGTCGCGGCTTGAACGACGCGCTTTCAACGGTGGCGCTGCGCGACCGCTTCGACGCCTCGCGTACCGCGGACGAAACCTTCGGCAAGCCGCATCCGCGCATGCTGCTCGAACTGATGGACGAACTCGACGTGCCGGCAGAGCGCACGCTGATGATCGGCGACACCACGCACGACCTGCAGCTGGCCCTCAACGCCGGCTGCGCGAGCGTGGGGGTGAGTTACGGGGCGCACGAACCTGAAGCGTTCGGCGTGCTGAACCCGCTGTTCATTGCGCATTCCATCGACAGCCTGGGCGACTGGCTGCGCGACAACGCCTGAAAGCCGCGAGATGAGTGAAGCCATTTCCCTTTGCAACGCCATCGAGCTCGAGGAAGGCGGCCGGGCAGTGCCTTTCGACGTTGTTTACGCCGGCGAAACCTGCCGGGCCTTCGCCATCCGTTTCGAGGGGCAGCCGCATGCTTTCCTGAATCGCTGCAGCCATGTGGCGATGGAAATGGATTTCCAGCCCGACCGCTTCTTCGACGACACCGGCCAATGGCTGCTGTGCGCGACGCACGGCGCGGTCTACAGGCCCGACACCGGGGAATGCGCCGGCGGGCCTTGCCGGGGTGGCCTCGTCAAGATCACCCTCAGCGAGCGTGACGGCGTGGTGCACTGGCATACTGACTGGAACCTCCAACCTCTGGCTTTCTGAGCCGATTTTCATGACCGACCCGAACCGCACAGAGCCCGAGGGCTTTGAGCCTTTTGAGCGCGCAGACGCTTCTGCGCCCGACCACGCAGCAACGAAAAACGCTGCGAAAGTCGACCCCTCGCAGTCACCCGGATGGGAACGTGCGACGCTGGAAAAGCTGGCGTTTGCATCCCTTCGCGAACAGAAGGCCACGCGCCGCTGGAAGACGCTGGTGCGCCTGAGCTGGCTCGCGTTCTTCATCTTCCTGGTCTGGTTCGCGATGTCGCGTGCCACGCCCACGACGGCCAAGACGACCGCGCACACCGCAGTGGTCGAGATCAAGGGCGAGATCGCCAATGGCGCCGATGCGAGCGCAGAGTTCGTGGTCGCGGCCATGAAGACCGCTTTCGAGGACGAGGGCGCCAAGGCCGTCGTGCTGTTGATCAACTCGCCCGGCGGCAGTCCGGTGCAGGCCGGGATCATCAACGACGAAATCAAGCGCCTGAAGGCCAAGCACAACAAGCCTGTCTACGCCGTGGTCGAGGAGACCTGCGCGTCCGCTGCGTACTACATCGCCGCGGCGACCGACAAGATCTACGTCGACAAGGCCAGCATCGTCGGCAGCATCGGCGTGCTGATGGACGGTTTCGGCTTTACCGGCACCATGGAAAAGCTGGGCGTGGAACGGCGGCTCATCATCTCGGGCGAGAACAAGGGCTTCCTGGACCCGTTCAGCCCGATGAACGACGCGCAGAAGGCCCATGCGCAGCAGATGATCGACCAGATCCACGACCAGTTCATCAACGTCGTCAAGACCGGCCGGGGCGATCGCCTCAAACTGAACACTCCGGGCCTGTTCAGCGGTCTGTTCTGGAGCGGCCAGCAGGCCATCGAACTCGGCTTGGCCGATCAGCTGGGCAACGTCGACTACGTGGCACGCGAAGTGGTCAAGGCAGAGGAAGTCATCGACTACACGCGTCGCGACAACGTGGCCGAGAAGCTGGCCAAGAAGTTCGGCGCGGCGATGGGCGACGCGTCGATTCGCGCCTTGCGCAACGTTCCGGCGTTGCGCTGAAGCTCGCGCCTCAACGCGCGCTGGCGAAGCGTGACGAGGCCGCCAGTGCGATGGCGAAGGCCACCACCACGTAGAGGGCGGCGGTCAGCGAACTGACCCGCGCCAGCAGCCCGATCACCGGCGGTCCGGCCATGAACCCCAGATAGGCTGCGGCCGACACCGCCGCGATCCCGCGCGCCGGCTCGACGCCGGGCACCTTGGCCGATGCCGCGAAAAGGATCGGCACCACGTTCGCGAAGCCCACTCCCACGCCTGCGAATCCGACCAGTGCCAGCCATGGCAGATCGGTCAGCAGCACGATCGTCATCGACGCGGCGGCCAACAGTGCGCTGGCACGAAGAAGCGTGGTGGGGGCAAACCTTGCGCGCAACGCGTCGCCCCCGAACCGGGCCGCCGCCATTGCGGCAGAAAAGCTGGCGTAGGCGAGGGCGGCCTGCTGCTGCGGCGCGCCGAGTTCCTGCTGCAGATACAGCACGCTCCAGTCGTAGATCGCCCCTTCGGCGATCAGGCCCAGCGCTGCCAGCACACCCATCACGACCAGCGCGCCGCGGGGCAGGCGAAAGCCTTCGTCCGGCGCTGCAGAGGCGGTGGCGACCCTGGGCAGCATTCGGGTCGAGGACCACGCCACGGCGATGGCCATCACGGCGGCAACCAGAAGCAGGTGCTGTTGCACGCCCAGGCCTGCGGCCAGGGCAGCGCCACCACTGACCGCGCCGGCCATCCCGCCAAGACTGAACATGCCGTGCATTCCGCTCATCAGCGGGGTGCCCTGCCGCGCTTCCAGCTGCGCGGCTTCGGTGTTGATCGCGACATCGAACACGCTGGTGACCATACCGAACACGGCCAGCAGCGCGAGCAGCGCAACATAGCCAGGCATGAGGATCAGCAGCGAAATCAGCAGGGCATAGAAAGTGCCGGTGCTTCCTGCCACGCGTCGCGCGCCATGGCGGCCGATCCAGCGGCTGGCACGGGTGATGCCGAGCAACGCGCCGAAACCGGCGGCCAGCATCGCGAAGCCGAGTTGCGCCTCGTCGAGTCCGTAGTGCGCCTTGACTGTCGGGACATGCACGCCCCAGGTGGCGAAGATGAAGCCCGAGCAGAAGAACTGGGCGCGGGTCGCCCAGCGGTTCGCGGACGAAATAGCGGTCGGTGCGTGTGGGGCGACATCCATCTTCAGCGGCCGATCGCGAAGACGGCGGGCAGGCGCTCGTCGATCGCCGAGGTCTTTCCGGCGCGCCAGGCTTTGACCGTTTCGCTGCGCACGTTCGCACTCGCAAGCGTCAAACCGCGTGCGACGGCCAGCCGGGTGTTGTGCTGCAGTGTCTGCGTCAAGGCCTGGAGCAATGCAGCGTTTCGATAAGGTGTTTCGATGAAGAGCTGCGTCTGACCGGTTTTCAGCGCGAGCGCCTCGAGTTCCCGGATCCGCTGCACGCGGCCGTCGGCGTCTTGCGGCAGATAGCCCACGAAAGCGAAGTTCTGGCCGTTGAGTCCGCTGGCCGCGAGGGCCAGCAGCAGCGATACCGGACCGGTCAGCGGCACCACGGTCAGTCCCAACTCATGGGCGGCCTTCGCCACCGAGGAGCCCGGGTCGGCCACCGCGGGCATGCCGGCTTCGCTCAGGAGGCCGATGTCGTGCCCTTCGAGCGCGGCGGCCAGCAGCGGGCGTGCATCGAACTGCCCGGCGTGATCGCCCTTCTTGTGCACTTCGCGCGGCAGCTCTTGGATGTGCTGGGCCTGCAGCGGCGCTGCCAAAGGTGCAATGGCGTCGATGCGCTTGAGGTAAGCGCGCGCCGACTTCGCGTTCTCGCAAATCCAGTGGGTGATGCCGGCTGCAGTCTGCAGCGTTCCGAGGGGCAGGGCGTCCTGCAGGGGGGCCTGGACATCGCAGCCGAAGTCGAGCGGCGCCGGGACGAGAAAGAGCTTTCCCCTGCTCATAGCAAATCGATGCCCGCGGCGCGAAGCATGCGGCAGGTGCGGATCAGCGGCAGTCCGACGAGTGCCGTAGGGTCGTCGCTGTCGATCGAGTCGAGCAGCGCGATTCCGAGGCCTTCGCTCTTGGCGCTCCCCGCGCAGTCGTAGGGCTGCTCGGCGTGCAGGTAGTGCTCGATGGCGTCGTCCGTGAGGTCTCGAAACACCACGCGCACCGGCGCAATGTCGTTCTGTTCGAATCGAGTGGCCCGGCACACCACGGCCAAGGCGGTCTGGAACACCAGCGTTTGCCCGCGCATGCGGCGCAGTTGTTGGGTGGCTCGCGCGTGATCGCCAGGTTTGCCGAGTGCGACGCCGTCCAGGTCGGCCACCTGATCGGAGCCAATGACGACAGCTTCGGGAAATCGCCTGGCCACGGCGTTGGCCTTTTCCAGGGCCAGCCGCACCGCCAGCGCGCGCGGGGTCTCGCCTTCGCGTGCGGTTTCGTCCACTTCGGGGGCGTGCACCTCGAAAGGCACGCGGAGTCGGTTCATCAACTCGCGGCGGTAGCGGGAAGTCGAGGCCAGGATGAGGGTTCTTTGCATGGGCCGTGATTGTGCGGGAGCGCTAGACTGCTGAGGATGAAGAGAGAATTTGTCCCCGACCGACTCGATGTGAGCGCCTTTGCGTCCGATGCCGCCACGCTGAGTGGCCGTGACTCGGTTGCCGACTATCCCCGGCTGAGCGCCGAACTGGCCGAACCCTCGGCCGAAGTGGAGGTGAATTGGGAATCCGTCGGCGAAGAGCGGCCCGGGTCCGATGGCGCCGCGACGCCCTGGCTCCATCTCGAGGTGGACGCCACGGTGCCCATGGTCTGTCAGCGCTGCCTGACGCCGGTCGCGGTGCCTCTCGTGGTCGATCGCGACTTCCGGTTCGTTGCGGACGAAGCGACTGCGGAGGCCGAGGACGACGATTCCGAGGAAGACCTGCTGGTGCTGGCGCGTGATTTCGATCTGCGCAGTCTCATCGAGGACGAATTGCTCATGGAGATTCCTTTGACACCGGTGCACGACGTCTGTCCGGTGCCGGTTCGGCTGTCTGTCGCCGACGAGGATTTCGAGGTGGCCGAAGCCGCCAAACCCAACCCGTTTGCCGTGTTGGGCGCCCTGCGTTCCAAGAAGCCCGAATAGGTCGCTGGCATCATGACCGGGGCTGGGCTATAATCATGGGCTTCGCGCGCGCCGCCAGCCGTCCCTCCAGTCGGGTTGCTGGTCCAGTCGTTCCCTTGGATCGACAACCTGGCCCGCATCCAGTCACTCACTCAACAGTCCAGGAGCCATCATGGCCGTCCAGCAAAACAAGAAGTCGCCTTCCAAGCGCGGCATGCACCGCTCGCACAACGCTCTGGTCGTTCCCGGCATCGCCGTGGAGCCGACCACTGGCGAGACGCATCTGCGCCACCACATCAGCCCGAACGGTTTCTACCGCGGCCGGCAGGTGCTTAAAAACAAGTCCGAAGCCTGATTTCCAGTCCAAGGCCAAGGCCCGAAGCTACTTTTTCCGTAGCGTCGGGCCTTTGTTTTGATGGCTACGCCTTCTGAATTCCCCGCTGGCCCTTCTGTGATCACGCTTGCCGTGGATTGCATGGGGGGTGATCACGGTCCGCGCGTCACGCTCGCGGCGTGCCGCGCTTTCTTGGAGCGTCATCCGGGTGCCGCGCTCCTCATGGTGGGGATGCCGGCCGCGCTTTCCGGTTTTTCCCACGCTCGCGCGACTGTCGTTGGCGCCAGCGAAGTCGTCGGGATGGACGACCCCATCGAGATCGCGCTGAGGAAGAAAAAAGATTCTTCGATGCGCGTCGCGATACAGCAGGTGAAGGACGGTGCTGCCCAAGCCGCCGTCTCTGCGGGCAACACCGGTGCCCTCATGGCGATCGCACGGTACCTGCTCAAGACGATGGACGGCATCGATCGTCCGGCCATCGCACCCCAGCTTCCGAACATCAAGGGCGGCGCCACCACCGTGCTCGATCTCGGCGCCAACATCGATTGCGATGCAGAAGACCTGCTCCAGTTCGCCGTGCTGGGCTCGGCGCTTGTCTCGGCTCTCACCGGCAACGAGTCCCCGACGGTAGGCTTGCTCAATGTGGGCGAAGAAGCCATCAAAGGCAGTGAAGTGATCAAAAAGGCGAGTCAATTGCTGCGTATTGCCGGCAACTCGCAGGATCTTAACTTCTACGGCAATGTCGAAGGGAACGACATTTACAAGGGAACGACGGACATCGTCGTGTGCGATGGCTTCGTCGGGAATGTGGCACTGAAGGCCAGTGAAGGCGTGGCGTCCATGATCGGTGAGTTCATTCGAATCGAGTTTTCGCGCAGCATCTGGACTAAAGCGGCCGCAGTTGTTGCTTATCCGGTTTTAAAAGCGTTTAAAAATCGTCTTGACCACCGGCGATACAACGGCGCGGCGCTGCTCGGATTGCGCGGCCTCGTGTTCAAGAGTCATGGATCGGCGGACGAAGTGGCGTTCGGGCATGCCCTCGATCGCGCTTATGATGCCGCTCGCAACAACCTGCTCGATCGCGTGCGGGCCCGCATCGCCCACGCCGCGCCACTTCTCGCGCGGCACGAACCGGCGGCGCCGGTCGACGCCGCGGCGCTTCACGCTTGATGACACCTTATTCCCGAATCACCGGCACCGGCAGCTACCTGCCACCGCGCCGCGTGACCAACGACGATCTCGCCAAAGAACTTGCCACCCGCGGTATCGAAACCTCGGATCAGTGGATCATGGAGCGCACTGGCATCCGCGCGCGCCATTTCGCAGCGCCTGGGGTGAGCAGCAGCGATCTCGGTGTCGAAGCTGCGAAGAGGGCGCTGGAGGCCGCTGGCCGCAGGGCAGGCGATGTGGACCTCATCATCGTCGCCACGTCCACGCCGGACATGGTGTTCCCCTCGTCGGCCGCCATCCTCCAGCACAAGCTCGGCATTGCCGGCTGTCCGGCGTTCGATGTGCAGGCCGTCTGCAGCGGTTTCGTGTACGCGCTCACCGTGGCGGACGCGATGATCAAGACCGGTTCCGCCAAGTGCGCGCTGGTGATCGGTGCGGAAGTGTTCTCGCGCATCCTGGATTTCAGCGATCGGACCACGTGCGTGTTGTTCGGCGATGGTGCCGGCGCCGTGGTGCTCGAAGCGAGCCAGGAGCCGGGCATTCTCGCGAGCGATCTCCATGCGGACGGAAAGCACGTCGGCATCCTGTGCGTACCGGGCCATGTTTCGGGCGGCAACGTGCTCGGCACGCCGCTCCTGCACATGGACGGACAGGCAGTATTCAAGCTCGCGGTGCGCGTGCTCGAAGAGGCGGCGCGCGCCACGCTCGCCAAGGCAGGCAAGACCGAAGCCGACATCGACTGGCTCATCCCGCACCAGGCCAACATTCGCATCATGGAAGGCACGGCGAAGAAGCTGAAGCTGCCCCGCGAGAAGCTGATCGTGACGGTCCATGAGCACGGCAACACCTCGGCTGCCTCCATCCCGCTCGCGCTGGACGAGGCGGTGCGCGGGGGGCAGGTGAAGAAGGGTGAAACCGTCATGCTCGAAGGCGTGGGTGGCGGGTTCACCTGGGGCGCGGTGCTATTGACTTTGTAGCGCCTTGCGCAGTCTGCGTGCGGGCTGTGGCGTGACAAGAGACAAAAAAATGAAATCCTTTGCATTTGTTTTTCCGGGGCAGGGCTCTCAATCCGTCGGCATGCTCGATGCCTGGGGTGATCATCCTGTGGTGCGCGATACGGTTCGCGAGGCATCCGATGCGCTCGACCAGGATCTTGCTTCGTTGATCAAGAATGGTCCCAAGGAGGCACTGGGCCTCACGACCAACACGCAGCCGGTGATGCTGGTGGCCGGTGTGGCCGCCTGGCGTGCGTGGCAGGCCGAGGGCGGCGCCAAGCCGTCGGTGGTGGCCGGTCATTCGCTCGGTGAGTATTCGGCGCTCGTCGCCGCAGGCGTGCTCACCCTGGCGCAGGCCGCGCCGCTGGTGCGCTTCCGGGCCGATGCAATGCAGAAGGCGGTGCCGGTCGGCACCGGCGCGATGGCCGCGATCCTCGGCATGGATGCTGCAAAGGTGATCTCGGGCTGCGCGGAAGTGACGGCCTCCTTTGGTTCGAACAGCGTTGAAACCGTCGAAGCCGTCAACTTCAACGATCCCTTGCAGACCGTGATTGCCGGCAGCAAGGCGGCGGTCGAAAAGGCTTGCGAGGTGCTCAAGGTGAACGGTGCCAAGCGCGCGCTGCCGTTGCCGGTGTCAGCACCGTTCCACTCCAGCCTGATGAGACCCGCGGCCGAAGCCCTGCGTGAAAAACTCGCATCCGTCGCGCTCGCTGCGCCGCAGATTCCGCTGATCAACAACATCGACGTCGCCATAGAAAGCGACGCCGATCGCATTCGCGACGCGCTCGTTCGACAGGCTGCCGGTCCGGTGCGCTGGGTCGAAACCGTTCAGGCCTTGAAGGCGCGCGGTGTGGATGCGATCATCGAGTGCGGGCCTGGCAAGGTGCTGGCCGGCATGGTCAAGCGCATTGCCCCCGATGCAATGGCGGCATCGGTCTACGATCCTGCAACCCTCGCAGAAACTCAACAAGCGCTGGTCGCCTGACGGCCCTGCATCAATTTCCTACCCATGAGCACTCCCAAATTTGAAGGACAGGTCGCGCTGGTGACGGGCGCGTCGCGCGGAATCGGCGCGTCGATCGCGCTCGAACTTGCGCAGCGTGGTCTCAAGGTCATCGGCACCGGTACCACCGAAGAGGGCGCAGTCAAGATCTCTTCGGCGCTCAGCGCTTTCGATGGACGCGGCCGAGCACTCAACGTCAACGACGGCGCGGCTGTCGAGGCACTGATCGACGAGATCGTCCAGGCGTACGGCGCCATCCACGTTCTGGTCAACAACGCCGGCATCACGCGCGACAACCTTGCGATGCGCATGAAGGACGACGACTGGGGCGCCGTGCTCGAGACGAATCTCAGCGCTGTCTTCCGCCTTTCGCGCGCCGTCATTCGCCCCATGATGAAACAGCGCTATGGCCGGATCATCAGCATCACCAGCGTGGTGGGTGCGTCCGGCAACGCCGGGCAGGCCAATTACGCCGCCGCCAAGGCGGGTGTTGCGGGCATGACGCGCGCGCTGGCGCGTGAGCTCGGCAGCCGCAACATCACGGTCAACTGCGTTGCGCCCGGCTTCATCGAGACCGACATGACCGCCAGCCTCCCCGAAGCGCAACAACGTGCGCTGCTCCAGCAAATCCCGCTGGGCCATCTCGGAAAGCCGGCGGACATTGCCCATGCAGTGGCCTACCTCGCATCCCCGCAAGCCGCTTACGTGACGGGGCAGGAACTGCACGTCAACGGCGGCATGCACATGTAGCCGCAAGGCGCAATCCTTTCCCGGCCGGGCTTTCCTGTGTTTGTGGGCAGATGCCACAATCCGCCCGGCTAAAATCAACCGATTACTTACAACCCCCAGAGGGAATCAAATGAGCGATATCGAAGCACGTGTCAAGAAAATCATTGCCGAACAACTCGGCGTGGAAGAGTCCCAGGTCACCAACGAAAAGGCCTTCGTGGCCGACCTCGGTGCCGACTCCCTCGACACGGTCGAACTCGTGATGGCACTCGAAGACGAGTTCGGCATCGAGATCCCTGACGAAGACGCCGAGAAGATCACCACGGTGCAAAACGCCGTCGACTACGCCACCAAGAATCAAAAGGCCTGATCGGCCAGCTGACAAGATTGCAACTGCGGCCGGCGGCTTTTACTTGAACCGCACGCGCCGACAGGCAACTGTTCAGCGCTTCCAGAAAGGTTTGCCGGCATGACCAAACGCCGCGTCGTCGTGACCGGACTCGGTTGCATCGCTCCTGTCGGAAACACGGTGGCTGAATCCTGGGCCAACCTGTTGGCCGGCAATTCGGGCATCGACACCATCACATCGTTCGACGCTACTCCCTTCGCCTGCAAGTTCGCGGGCGAGGTGAAGGGCTTCGACGTCACGCAATACATCTCCGAGAAGGAAGCGCGTCACATGGACCGCTTCATTCATCTGGGGATGGCCGCCGCCATCCAGGCTGTGCAGGACAGCGGGCTGAAGACAGGCGACGCCTTGTCCCCCGAGGAGGCAACGCGCATCGGCTGCAACATCGGCTCGGGCATCGGCGGGCTGCCGATGATCGAGCAGACCCACGATGAATTGGTCAAGCGCGGCCCTCGCCGCGTGTCGCCGTTCTTCGTGCCGGCGTCGATCATCAACATGATCTCAGGCCACGTGTCGATCAAGTACGGCTTCCAGGGCCCGAACATCGCCGTGGTCACGGCTTGCACCACCGGACTGCATGCGATCGGCCTGTCTGCACGGATGATCGAGTACGGCGATGCCGACGTCATGATCGCGGGCGGCGCCGAATCCACCGTGTCGCCATTGGGCATCGGTGGCTTCGCCGCGGCGCGTGCACTCTCGACGCGCAACGACGATCCGAAGACCGCGTCGCGCCCCTGGGACAAGGACCGGGACGGCTTCGTGCTCGGTGAAGGCGCCGGCGTGGTGGTGCTCGAAGAGTACGAACACGCCAAGGCGCGCGGTGCCAAGATCTATGCCGAGGTCTCCGGCTTCGGCATGAGCGCAGACGCGTATCACATGACAGCGCCCAACGTCGACGGCCCACGCCGCTCGATGTCCATGGCGTTGGCGAATGCGGGCGTGAATGCCGACCAGGTGCAATACCTCAACGCGCATGGCACTTCGACCCCGCTTGGCGACCTGAACGAAACCAACGCGATCAAGAACACCTTCGGCGACCATGCGAAGAAGCTGGTCGTGAATTCGACCAAGTCGATGACCGGCCACTTGCTGGGCGGCGCCGGCGGCATCGAGTCGGTGTTCACCGTGCTGGCGTTGCACCATCAGAAGAGCCCGCCCACGATCAACATCTTCAACCAGGATCCGGAGTGCGACCTGGACTACTGCGCGAACGAAGCGCGCGACGTCAAGATCGATGTGGCCGTGAAAAACAACTTCGGCTTCGGTGGCACCAACGGCACGCTGGTGTTCAAACGCGTTTGATCGCCGCTCTCCCATGCACAGCGCCCCGTCGGTGAGTTATCCGGTGGGGCGTTCGCGCTATGCGACTCGCCTTTTGGCGGCTGTCTGGATCGCTGGTGCCTGCTGCGCGGGCTTTGCCTGTGCTCTGTCCGATCACCTCGGATGGCGGACGGCGCTGTTGGCCGGAAGTACGGTCCTGGCTGGCGTTGCGGCACTCGCTTTTTTAATGAGGAGGCCTGCGGCCCAGCTCGTATTTGACGGTCAGCAGTGGTCCTGTCCCGACGGACGTGGACAACAGGTCGCCGACGCCGTTGTCGTGCTGGATTTCCAGGTGTTGCTTCTGGTGCGCCTGGATGCGCCGAGGGTCGCAGCGCGCTGGCTTTGGCTGGAGCGTCCTTCTTCCCCGGCCCGCTGGCAGGATGTCCGCCGTGCGCTGTATGCGCGGACGCCGTCCGCCGCGAACGGCGCGGGGCAGGTGCTGTCATGAGCGACACGCGACCGCCCGCCCCGTCGGACATCGGGCCCATCGACCCGTCCGCGCCCCCGAAGCCAGGCGAAGTGGACCTGCAGCTGGTGCTGCGCACCGTCGCCGGGGACCAGAAGGCGTTCGAGCTGCTTGTCATCAAGTACCAACGACGGATCGAGCGGCTGATCGGCCGCATGGTCCGCGATGTCGACCTGGTGGAGGACATCGCCCAGGAGACCTTCATTCGCGCCTACCGCGCGTTGCATCAGTTCCGGGGCGACGCGCAGTTCTACACCTGGCTTTACCGGATCGCCGTCAACACCGCCAAGAAGGCACTGGTCGACATGAAGCGCGACCCGACGGTCTCCGAAAGCGCATTGCGTCCAGGCTCTGAAGACGATGATGAAACTTACCGGCCTGGAAACGAACCAACCAGCGACGAGACCCCCGAGACGATCCTGGCCGCGAACGAAATCGCTCGCGCCGTGGAAGCTGCAATGGAACTGCTGCCTGCCGAATTGCGCCAGGCCGTGACTTTGCGGGAGATCGAGGGCATGAGCTACGAAGAGATTGCCGAGGTCATGAATTGCCCCATCGGCACTGTGCGTTCACGGATTTTCCGTGCGCGTGAAGCCATTTCGGCACGGGTCAAGCCGTTGCTGGACAACCAGACCGGCAAGCGTTGGTAAGCAGGTGAATGAAATGAATCAGACGAACACGGTTTCCGAGCAGATTTCCGCGCTGGCCGATGGGCAGTTGCAGGGCGATGAATTCGCAGCAGTGATGCAGCAGCTGGGCGAGCGTTCCGAGTGGCGCAGCACTTGGGAAACGTACCACGTCGTGGGTGATGTGCTTCGCTCGGGCGTTCATGCCCCGTGCAGCGACAGTTCGACCTTTCTGTCGAAACTGCAGGTGCGGCTCGCCGCCGAGCAGATCGCACTGCCGCAGGCAGCGCCGGTGGTGCAGGACCTGCCCGTGGTCGTTGCCGAGGCGGCCAACGAACCGGTGTTTCGCTGGAAGCTGGTGGCCGGCGCAGCGTCGCTGGCTGCAGCCGCGGCGATCGGATGGACCTGGGTCGGCACCAGCGCCGTGCCGGTTGGCGCGCAGCTCGCGCAGCAGCAACTTCAGGACAAGGCGAATTCCGTGCTGGCGGTGGCCGCCCCGGCAGCACCTGTCGCCACCGTGCCGCCATCCGCCCGCGTGCTGGTCGGCAAAGGCAACGAAGCTCAGGTCATGTTGCGCGATCCTCGGCTGGACGAATTGCTTGAAGCGCATCAGCAAGTTGGCGGCGCATCGCAGATGCCGTCCGTGTTCTTGCGCAACGCCACCTTCGATGCCCCATCGCGGTGATGCGCACCCGATCGCCTGACTGACTGTTTCGATGCTGATCTCCGCACGCAAGTTCGCTGTCCTGTTTGCCGCAATGTGCTTGGTGCCGTGTGCGTTCGCGCAATCGCGCAGTGAGCCGGCCGCAGTGAAGGCGCCGGCTTCCCAGGCGCCTCCGGCGGAGGCGCCAACGCTCAGCGTCGTGGAGTGGTTGCAGCGGATGCATTCGGCGTCTCGCCAGCGCAGCTATGTCGGAACCTTCGTGGTCTCGGCGGCCAGGGGCGATTTGTCGAGCGCGCGCATCTGGCATGTGTGCGAGGGTGACCTGCAACTGGAGCGCGTCGATGCGCTTTCCGGGCCGCCTCGCTCTACCTTCCGGCGCAACGACCGCGTGATGACCTTCCTGCCGGACGCCAAGGTGGTGAAGAGCGAGAAGCGCGAGAGCCTGGCGCTGTTTCCCAATCTGTCCGGCTCGCCGGACTCCTCTCTCAATGATTTCTACAGCGTGCGGGTGCTCGGCAAGGACCGGGTCGCCGGCTTCGATGCGGACGTGGTGAACCTCGTCCCACGCGATGCGATGCGCTTCGGGTATCGCATCTGGAGCGAGCGTCGCTCGGGGCTCGTCATGAAGCTGCAGACACTGGATGGCGAAGGCCGTGTGGTCGAGCAATCGGCGTTCTCCGAATTGCAACTCGATGCACCGGTCAAGGCGCATGCCCTGTCGCAGATGATGGATGCCACCGCCGGCTACCGAATCGAGAAATCCGAACTCGAGCGCACGACACCGCTGGCCGAGGGCTGGACGCTGAAGAACCCTGTCGATGGGTTCAGGCCTGCCAGCTGCTACCGCCGCACCCTGGGCGGTTCACCGACCGGCGAGCGCGCGATGCAATGGACGTTCTCGGACGGGCTGGCGTCGGTCTCGCTCTTCATCGAGCCCTATGACGCGCAGCGTCAGCCCAAGGAAGTCCTGATGGTGCTCGGTGCCACCTACACGATGACCCGCCGCCTCGTGGACAAGGGCGGCGACTGGTGGTTGACTGCCGTGGGCGAGGTGCCGCCGCAAACGCTCGAGGCGTTTGCGCTGGGACTGGCCCGTACCCGCTGAGCCTTGTGGTTGATTCAGGTTTTTCACAGAAAGTGATGTTGATGATGTTTCCAGTCGAAGGAAAAAGGATCCGCTCCTGCCTGCTCGCCTGTGCCATGGCGGTCGCCGCTGCGGGCGCCGTGATGCCGGTCACGGCGGTTCACGCGCAGACGCGCACGCTGCCGGACTTCACCGATCTGGTCGACCAGGTCGGCCCGTCGGTGGTGAACATCCGCACCGTCGAGAAGGTGACGCAACGCGGTGCCGGCAATGGCGAGATGGACGAGGAGATGCAGGAATTCTTCCGGCGCTTCTTCGGCCAACCCATGCCGGGCGTGCCCGGTGCGCCGAAGTCGCCACCGCGCCCCAACCGACCGCAACAGCCACAGGAAGAAGAGCGGCCGCGCGGTGTCGGCTCCGGCTTCATCCTGACGGCCGATGGCTATGTCATGACCAACGCTCACGTCGTAGACGGTGCTTCCGAGGTGATGGTCACCTTGCCCGACAAGCGCGAATTCAAGGCGAAGATCATCGGTGCCGACAAGCGCACCGACGTGGCCGTTGTGAAGATCGAAGGGACGGGGCTCCCCGCCGTGAAGATCGGCGACATCTCCAGGCTGCGGGTCGGCGAGTGGGTGATGGCGATCGGTTCGCCGTTCGGACTCGAGAACACCGTCACGGCCGGCATCGTGAGCGCGAAGCAGCGCGACACGGGTGACTACCTGCCTTTCATCCAGACGGACGTGGCCATTAATCCGGGCAACTCGGGCGGACCGCTCATCAACATGCGCGGCGAAGTGGTGGGCATCAACAGCCAGATCTATTCGCGCTCCGGCGGCTTCATGGGCATCTCGTTCTCGATCCCGATCGACGAGGCGATCCGCGTCAGCGACCAGTTGCGCACCACGGGTCGCGTCTCGCGCGGCCGCATCGGCGTGCAGATCGACCAGGTGACCAAGGACGTCGCGGAATCGATCGGCCTCGGCAAGGCGCAGGGCGCGCTGGTGCGCGGGGTCGAGGCGGGCTCGCCCGGTGAGAAGGCGGGCGTCGAAGCAGGCGACATCATCACCAAGTTCGACGGCAAGGCCATCGAGAAGCCCAGCGACTTGCCGCGACTCGTTGGCAACACGAAGCCGGGCACGAAGAGCACGCTCACCGTGTTCCGCCGCGGCGCGTCGAAGGACCTCACGGTCACCATCGCTGAAATCGAGGCCGACAAGCCGGCGAAGCCCGCCATGGAACGCGACGAGCCTGCGCCGAAGCCATCGGCCTCGGCCGCGGCCAAGTCGCTGGGTCTCGCGGTGAGCGACTTGACCGATGCGCAGAAGAAAGAGCTCAAGCTCAAGGGCGGCGTGAAGATCGACACGTCCAGCGAGTCGGCTGCGCGGGCGGGCTTGCGCGAAGGCGATGTGATCCTGGCCATCAGCAACGTGGAAGTCGCCAACGTGCGCGAGTTCGACGGGGTGCTTGCCAAGGCGGACAAATCGAAGGCGATCAGCGTGTTGTTCCGCCGTGGCGAATGGGCCCAGTACGCGTTGATCCGCCCCTCACGCTGATTCGGGTAAACCCGTCAAGTGGCCCCACCCGGCAGTCGGGTTTGGGGCCTTTTTTGAGACAGTTGGAGCCCTGTGGATGCGGTCTTTCAGATTTTTTTTATTGCGATGCATCCCTGGATTAGTTGGTGAAAGCTAACTTCCTTAATTTGCTTAGGACCGGTTTCGGTAGAATAGCGAGGCCGGGATGCTCGATTGCTGCATAAGCAGGAGAGGTGTCTTCACGATGCGGTATTCCATGACCCCGTCCACCGGTGCTCCACAGATCACCCACAAGTTGTTCAGAACTTAGTCCACCGATCTTGTTGATAACTTGTTGATATCTTTCGTGTTGCTGACCTGCAACGACCCTTCGTGACCCTTCCCGCGGATGTACGTGCCTCCCTTTTTGCCTACAATGAAGTTCCAACTACTGCAGTTGCCATTGCTTGTTGGTTCAGGGCGCGTCTCCGTAAGACGCGCCCTTTTTTCTTGCCCGTCGCCTTCTGCGTATCAGCCAATTCAAGTACTTAAGCGTTCCCGTTGATGAATCACATCAGAAATTTTTCAATCATTGCGCACATCGACCACGGCAAGTCGACGCTCGCAGACCGCTTGATCCAGCGTTGTGGCGGCCTCGCTGAACGCGAGATGGAAGCGCAGGTGCTGGACTCGATGGACATCGAGAAAGAGCGTGGGATAACCATCAAGGCACAGACCGCTGCGTTGCACTACAAGGCGCGCGACGGACAGGTCTACAACCTCAATCTGATCGACACACCGGGTCATGTCGACTTCTCGTACGAAGTGAGTCGCTCGCTGTCCGCATGCGAAGGCGCGTTGCTTGTCGTCGATGCATCGCAAGGCGTCGAAGCGCAGACCGTGGCCAACTGCTACACGGCGCTCGACCTCGGCGTCGAAGTGCTGCCTGTGCTCAACAAGATCGACTTGCCGAATGCGGACCCCGACAACGCCAGGTCTGAAATCGAAGACGTGATCGGCATCGACGCTACCGAGGCGATTCTGTGTTCCGCCAAGACCGGCGTCGGGATCGACGACATCCTCGAGGCCGTCGTCGCCAAGGTGCCGCCGCCGCGTGGCAACCCCGAGGCGGCGCTGCGCGCCATGATCATCGACAGCTGGTTCGATCCCTATGTCGGTGTCGTGATGCTGGTGCGGGTTGTGGACGGCCGACTGGTGAAGGGCGAGCGCATCAAGATGATGGCGTCCGGCGCGATGTACAACGCCGACAACCTGGGCGTGTTCACGCCGGCCACTGAAAAACGCGAGTCGCTGGAAGCGGGCGAGGTGGGCTTCATCATCGCCGGCATCAAGGAACTGCAGGCGGCCAAGGTCGGCGACACGGTGACCCTGATCAAGCCCGGCACCGGCGGCGCAGCAGCCACCGCGACGGAAGCGCTTCCAGGCTTCAAGGAAATCCAGCCGCAGGTGTTCGCCGGGCTGTACCCGACCGAAGCGAGCGAATACGACTCGCTGCGCGACGCGCTTGAAAAGCTCAAACTCAACGATGCATCGCTGCACTACGAGCCCGAGGTGAGCCAGGCGCTGGGCTTCGGCTTTCGCTGTGGCTTTCTTGGTCTGCTGCACATGGAGATCGTTCAGGAACGCCTGGAGCGCGAGTTCGATCAGGACCTCATCACCACCGCGCCGAGCGTGGTGTACGAGGTTGTCAAGAACGACGGCCAGGTTGTCATGGTCGAGAACCCCTCCAAGATGCCTGAAATCGGCAAGACCGCCGAGATCCGCGAGCCCATCGTCACGATGCACCTCTACATGCCGCAAGAGTACGTGGGCGTGGTGATGACGCTGGCCAACCAGAAGCGCGGCGTGCAGATGAACATGGCCTACAAGGGCCGCCAGGTGGTGTTGACCTACGAGATGCCGCTGGCCGAAATCGTGCTCGACTTCTTCGACAAGCTCAAGAGTGTCAGCCGGGGGTATGCCTCGATGGACTACGAGTTCAAGGAATACCGCTCCGCCGAGGTGGTGAAGGTCGACATCCTGCTCAACGGCGAGAAGGTCGATGCACTGTCGATCATGTTGCACCGCAGCCAGAGCGTGTACCGCGGCCGCGCCGTGGTTTCCAAGATGCGCGAGATCATTTCGCGCCAGATGTTCGACGTCGCGATCCAGGCGGCCATCGGGGTCAACATCATCGCGCGTGAGACAATTAAGGCCCTGCGCAAGAACGTGCTCGCCAAGTGCTACGGCGGCGACATCAGCCGCAAGAAGAAGCTGCTCGAGAAGCAGAAAGCCGGCAAGAAAAGAATGAAGCAGATCGGCTCGGTCGAGGTCCCGCAAGAGGCCTTCCTTGCAATCCTGCAAGTCGAAGACTGAACCCCCCATGGCATTCCTCACCTCCCTGATCCTCGCGGCGTTCGCCGGCTACATCGGCGCCTGGTACTTCGGCGTGGTCGAAGGCAACTTCGCACTGCTGCTGTTCCTGGCGACAGTGGTCACCGGCGTCTACTGGCTGGCCGAGCGCTTCTACTTCCTGCCCAGGCGCCGTCGCGCGGCCCAGACGCTGGACGCATCGCTGGCAGAACGCAATGCACGCCTGGCGGACAAGGGCATCACGCAGGTCGACACCGTCGACGTCAAGGCGCGCGAGCGCCTCGTCATGCAGCCCTGGTGGCTCGACTGGACCGCCGGCTTGTTCCCGGTGATCCTGGTGGTCTTCCTGCTGCGTTCGTTCCTGTTCGAGCCTTTCAAGATCCCGTCGGGCTCGATGATGCCGACCCTGCTCACGGGCGACCTGATCCTCGTCAACAAATTTACCTACGGCTTTCGCCTGCCGGTCATCAACACCAAGATCACGGCCGGTACGCCGCCGGCGCGCGGCGATGTGATGGTGTTCCGTTATCCGCCGCAGCCCAGCCTCGACTACATCAAGCGCGTGGTCGGCGTGCCGGGCGACGAGGTCGCGTACCTCAACAAGAAGCTCACGATCAACGGAAAGCCCGTGACCAAGGACGCGCTTCCGGACTATTTCGACGAGGAAGCGATGCGCTACCTCAAGCAGTACAACGAGGATCTGGTCGGCAAGCAACATCGTTTGCTCAACGACGACAGCCGCCGCGCGGGGCTCTCCGAGGCGGAGATCATGGCGTTCCCGAACCGTGAAAATTGTCGTTACAGTGTCGAGGGCGTGGTGTGCAAGGTCCCTGAAGGGAGCTACTTCATGATGGGCGACAACCGCGACAACTCGCTCGATTCGCGCTACTGGGGCTTCGTTCCGGACAAGAACATCGTTGGCAGGGCCTTCTTCATCTGGATGAACTTCGGCAATTTCAAGCGCATCGGCGCATTCCAATAAAACAAGTCATTCGAGGGGTCTGAGGGCATGAAGACAAGTCAATTCAAGCAGCGTGGCATTTCATTCATTGGACTGCTGTTCGTGGCCATCATCCTGGCGTGCGTCGGGGTCGTTGCTGCGCAGGTCATCCCGACCCTGATCGAGTACCAGGCGATCGACAAGGCGGCCAACAAGGCCAAGGAAGGCAGCACGGTGCCCGAAGTGCGTGCGATCTTCGACCGCTCGCAGGCCATCGACGACTTCAAGCTCTCGGGCAAGGATCTCGACGTGCAGAAGGTCGGCGACAAGGTCGTTGTCGGCTACTCGTACGAGCGCGAGATCCATCTTTTCGGCCCCGCCTTCCTGACCATGAAGTACAAGGGCCAATCGCGCTGAACGCCATGACCGGTGGCCTCGCGGCCCTGCAGGCGCGCCTGCAGCACAGTTTCGGCGACGCCCGCCTGCTCCAGCAGGCGCTCACGCATCGCAGCTTTTCAGCGGACCACAACGAGCGCCTCGAATTCCTCGGCGATTCGGTGCTCAACCTTGCGGTCTCGCACCTGCTGTTCGTGCGCCTGGGCAGCTTGCCCGAAGGCGACTTGTCGCGCGTGCGTGCCAACCTCGTCAAGCAGGACACCCTGCACCAGCTGGCGCTCAAGCTGTTGCTGCCGGTCTTGTTGCGGCTGGGCGAGGGCGAGTCGCGCTCCGGCGGGTCTGCCCGCCCATCCATCCTGGCCGACGCGCTCGAGGCATTGATCGGTGCGGTGTACCTCGATGCCGGCTACGCGCCGGCGCAGGCGCTAGTGCATCGGCTCTACGAAGACGTCGAGATCAACCCGCGCATGGACGCGGCAGCCAAGGACCCGAAAACCGAATTGCAGGAATGGCTGCAGGGCCACAAAATGAAGCTGCCGGTCTACCGCGTGGCCGGCACGCTCGGCGCAGCGCACAAGCAGACCTTCGAGGTGGAGTGCGAGGTGACGGAGCTGGCGCTCAAAGAACGCGGCATCGGCGGCTCGCGCCGTGCCGGCGAGCAGGCGGCAGCCGCTGCCATGCTCATCCAACTCAAGACGCGAAGCACGAAAAAAGCCCAATGACGAATCCAGATGATGGTATCAATTCCGTAGCGCCTCCCGCCGATGGGGCGGGCGCTGCAGGCCAAAATGGCCCGCAAAAATGCGGCCTGATCGCGATCGTCGGCAAGCCGAACGTTGGCAAGTCCACGCTGCTCAACGCGCTGGTCGGCCAGAAGATCAGCATCACGTCGCGCAAGGCGCAGACCACGCGCCATCGCATCACGGGCATGCGCACGCTGGGCGCGACGCAGTTCGTGTTCGTCGACACCCCGGGGTTCCAGACGCTGCATGCCAACGCGCTGAACAAGTCGCTCAACAAGACGGTGCAGGGCGCAGTGGGTGATGTGGACCTGATCCTGTTCGTGGTGGAAGCCGGCAGCTTCACGCCCGCCGATGCGCGCGTGCTCAAGCTCCTTGGCAAGGGCATCCCGACGGTGCTGCTCGCCAACAAGCTCGACAACGTGCACCGACGCGGCGACATCGCGCCCTGGCTGCAGGAAATGCAGGGCAAGCACGCCTTCGCCGAATATGTCCCGATGTCGGCCAAGAGCGCAAAGGACGTGGAGCGCGTGTTCGGCATCTGCGAAAAATACCTGCCCGAACAGCCCTGGTTCTACGGCGAGGACGAATTGACCGACCGCAGCGAAAAATTCCTCGCGGGCGAACTGGTGCGCGAAAAGCTGTTCCGCCTCACGGGCGACGAGCTGCCCTACACCTCGACCGTCATCATCGACAAGTTCGAGGAAGAGCCCCCGCAGAAGAAGGGCCAGAAGCGCCTGTTGCGCATCGCCGCGACCATCGTGGTCGAACGCGACGGCCACAAGGCGATGGTGATCGGCGACAAGGGCGAGCGCATCAAGCGCATCGGCATGGAAACCCGCGTCGAGCTCGAGAAGCTGGCCGATGCCAAGGTCTTCATCGAGCTGTGGGTCAAGGTGCGCTCCGGCTGGGCGGACGACGAAGCGCGGGTTCGCTCCTTCGGCTACGAATAACGCGGCGTGGCCACGCATCGCGTCTCGCACGAACCGGCTTACGTCCTCCATCGCTACGACTGGAGCGAGTCGAGCCTGATTCTCGAGGTCTTCACGCGGCATCACGGCCGCATCGCGCTGGTGGCCAAGGGCGCCAAGCGTCCGAGCTCCAATTTCCGGCCCGTCCTGTTGCCGCTGCAGCCCCTGCACCTCAACTATGGCGGCGACGCCGAGATCCGGGCGCTGAAGGGCGCGGAGTGGGTCGGCGGCCATGTGATGCCGACCGGAGAGGCGCTGCTCTCCGGGCTCTACCTCAACGAGTTGCTGCTGCGACTGCTGGCGCGCGACGATGCGCACGAAGCGCTGTTCGACGCCTACGCCGGCGTGGTCGAAGTGCTGGCGAGCGAGCATGCGGGTGCCCAGGCGGCCACGCAGGCGGCCGCGCTGCGCGCCTTCGAGCTGCTGCTGCTGCGCGAGGTCGGACTGCTGCCGGGGCTCGATGCCCAGACGCTCACGCTGGCCCCGCTCTCGGCCAACACCAGCTACCGGCTCGTGCCTGAAGCCGGCCTGCGCCAGGCGGAGGCCGGCGAGGCCGCACTGTCCGGTGCCGAATGGGAGGCGCTGCAGCGCGCCCTCGACGACCGCGCGCCGTTCACCGCCACGCTGCGCCGCATCGCGACGATGAACGCCGGCACCAACAGCGCATTGAGAAACCAGCTGCGCGTCCTGCTCAACTACCATTGCGGCGTGTCCACATTGCGCACGCGCCAGATGATGCGAGACCTGCAAGCCCTATGAAAAACACCACGGCCCTTTCGGTCAACCTGAACAAGGTCGCACTGGTACGCAACACGCGCCACCTCGGCATCCCGAGCGTGTTGTTCGCGGCGTCGATGTGCCTGGACGCCGGCGCGCACGGCATCACCGTGCACCCGCGGCCCGATGCCCGGCACATCCGCGCGCAGGACGTGCACGACCTGTCGGCGCTGCTCGCCAAGGAGTGGCCCGGCGTCGAATTCAACATCGAGGGCAACCCTTTCCACAACCTGATGGATTTCGTGCGCGAGCGCCGGCCGCACCAGGCGACCTTCGTGCCCGACAGCGAAGACCAGGCCACCAGCGACCACGGCTGGCGCTTTCCGGAAGATGCCGCACGCCTGCGCCCGCTCATCGCCGAAGCGAAGGCGCTCGGCGTGCGCGTCAGCCTCTTCATGGACCCGGAGCCCGACCAGATGGCCGCGGTCAAGGCGATCGGTGCCGACCGCGTCGAGCTCTACACCGAAGGCTATGCCGCATCGCGCGGCACCTCGCGTGCCGACGGCGTCCTGAAGCTCTACGCCGACACGGCCCGCGCAGCGCAGGCGGTCGGCCTCGAAGTGAACGCCGGCCACGACCTGAGCCGCGACAACCTCACCGAATTCCTGCGTGCCGTGCCCGGCGTGCGCGAGGTGTCGATCGGCCATGCCTTCGTGGCGGACGCGCTCGAACTGGGCTACGAAGCCACGACCCGCGAATACCTTCGCTGCATCGCCGACGCCCAGTGATCTACGGCATCGGCACCGACATCTGCGATGTGCGCCGCATCGCCGCCACCTTTGCGCGACAGGGCGAGCGCTTTCCCCGCAAGGTCCTGAGCGACGCCGAGTTCGCCATCTGGCAGGCCCGCAGCGCGCGCTGGCCGAAGCGCGGGGTCAGCTATCTGGCGACGCGCTTCTCCGCCAAGGAAGCCTTCAGCAAGGCGATCGGCATGGGCATGCGCATGCCGATGACGTGGCGGCTGTGCGAGATCGCCAACCTGAAAAGCGGCCAGCCGGTCATCGTGCTGCATGGCGAGCTGAAAGAGTGGTTCGAGGGCCAGGGCCTCACGGCTCACGTGACCGTCACCGACGAAACCGACTACGCGGCGAGCTTCGTCGTCGTCGAAAAAGCATGAACGATCCGATCCACGCACCGCTCATCGTCGATGTCGCGGCCACCGAACTCACGGCTGCCGATCGGCGGCGGCTGGCCGATCCGCTGGTCGGTGGCGTCATCCATTTCGCGCGCAACTGGCAGGACCGTGCGCAGCTCACGGCGCTCAATGCCGAGATCAGATCGATCCGGCCCGACCTGCTGATCAGCGTCGACCATGAAGGCGGCCGCGTGCAGCGCTTTCGCACCGACGGGTTCACACGCTTGCCTTCGATGCGCTCGCTGGGTGGACTGTGGATGCGCGACGCGATGCGCGCCACGCAGGTCGCCAGCGCCTGCGGCTTCGTGCTCGCATCCGAACTGCGCGCTTGCGGCGTCGACTTCAGCTTCACACCCGTGCTCGATCTCGACCATGGCGAGAGCAGCGTCATCGGCGACCGCAGCTTCCACCGCGACCCGCGGGTCGTCGCGTTGCTGGCCAAGAGCCTGATGCACGGCTTGTTGCAGGCCGGCATGGGCAGTTGCGGCAAGCACTTTCCCGGGCACGGTTTCGTCAAGGCGGATTCGCACGTCGCCATTCCGGTCGATCGGCGCAGCTTGAAAGCCATCCTCGCCGACGATGCGCAGCCGTTCCGATGGCTTGCCAATACGCTCGGCGCCGTGATGCCGGCGCATGTGATCTATCCGAAGGTCGATGCGCGTCCCGCCGGCTTTTCCGCGAAGTGGCTGCAAGACGTGCTGCGCAAGCGCCTCGCTTTCGATGGCGCCGTGTTCAGCGACGACCTGAGCATGGAAGCCGCGCGTCGCATCGACGGCAAGTTGCTGAGCTACACCGATGCCGCGCTGGCCGCGCTCGACGCCGGCTGCGACCTGGCGCTGCTCTGCAACCAGAGCGTCGGCGACGGTGCGCCGCTCGATGAGTTGCTCGACGGCTTCACGCGCGCACGCCGCAGCGGCCGCTGGACACCGCTCGCAGCCAGCGAAACGCGTCGGCGCGCCTTGCTGCCCCGCATGCCGTCGCTCGCGTGGGACGACCTGACCCGGTCCACCGCTTACCGCAACGCACTCGACCTGCTGTCGAATACGGAGGTGCAATGACCAACTCTGCCGCCGAAGCTTCCGATCTTTTCTGGCGCGCCTGGCAGCTTGGCGCATCCATGGAGGCGTTGCCCGCTGCGTGTCGACCGAGGTCGCGCGCCGAGGGCTATGCCGTTCAAGCGTTGCTCGAACCACGCAGCGCCAAACCGGTGGCGGGGTGGAAGATCGCCGCGACCAGCGTCGCTGGGCAAAAGCACATCAACGTCAGCGGCCCGCTCGCCGGACGGTTGCTTGCGGAGCGAATGCACGCCGACGGTGCGACGCTCCCGATGGCGGGCAATCGCATGGCCGTGGCCGAGCCGGAATTTGTCTTCGAGATGGCGCGCGATCTGGTGCCGCGCGCCGCGCCCTACAGCCAGGCGGAAGTGATGGGGGCCGTGGGCGCGTTGCACCTTGGCATCGAGGTGCCGAACTCGCGCTTCATCGACTTCGTCAGCGCCGGCGAGGCACAACTCATCGCAGACAACGCCTGCGCCCATGAATTCCTCCTCGGCCGGAGGGTCGACACGGCTTGGCGCGAAATGGATCTCGCGGCGCACACGGTGCACGCGACGGTCGCAGGCGCTTCCCGCAGCTACGAACGCGACGGCGTGGGTGCCAACGTGCTGGGCGATCCTCGCATCGCGCTGACCTGGATCGCCAACGAGCTCTCGGCGCTGGGCATCACGCTGGCCGCGGGGCAAGTGGTGACCACGGGCACCTGCGTGGCGCCGCTCGAGATCGTCGGGGGCGACGTGGTGACGGCAGACTTCGGCGTGCTGGGCGTCGTGTCGGCGCGTTTCAGGGCTTGAGGGCGTCGAGGTCGGTCGACCACAGGCGCGGCCCGCCGATTTCGAGGTGCGTCAGGTAGAGGCGCAGGTCGAGTTCCAGCCGGTGGTAGTCGGGCTCCATGTGCGTGCACAGCGAATAGAACGCCTTGTCGTGGTCGCGCTCCTTCATGTGCGCGAGTTCGTGCACCACGATCATGCGAAGCCATCCTTCGGGCACTTCCTTGAACAGGCTGGCCACGCGGATCTCGCGCTTGGCCTTGAGCTTGCCGCCGTGGACACGCGACACCGTCGTGTGCGTGCCCAGTGCATTGCGGATCACGTGCAGCTTGTTGTCGAACATCACCTTGGAGAGCGGCGGCGCGTTGCGCATGAACTCGCCCTTGAGTTCGCTCACGTAGTCGTACAGCGCGCGGTCGGTGCGCACCGTGTGGACATCGGCATAGCGCGTCTTCAGCAAGGCGCCGAGGCCGTCGTCGGCGATCAGTTGCCGCACCTGGGCCTGCAACGTGGGCGCATAGCCCGACAGGTATTTCATCCGAACTTCGCTGCGCAGGCGAGGCCTGATGCCACTCCGCCGAACAGGTCGCCCTCGACCAGCGGGACGCCGGCAAAGCTCTTGCGCAACGCTTGCTGGAACGGCCGCAACGCCGAGGAGCCGCCGGTGAGGTAGATCGCGTCGAGGTCGTTGCTGCGCAGGCCCGCACGCTTGACGCAGGCGTGTGCGCACGCCACCACGCTCTCGAGCAGAGCCGCGAGTTGCGCCACCATGTCGGCGGGCGAGAGCGAAGCGGCGAGGTTCGCCTCCAGGTAGGAGAGGTCGATCGACACCGTTGCATCGCCGATGGACCCGTCGATCTTCGCCTGCTCCACCTCGCTGGCGATGCGGTGGCCGTAGCGTTCCTCCAGCACGGTCATCAGGCGATGGTGCAGCCGGGGGTCGCTGTAGCTGGTGCGCAGCTCCTGCGCCTGGCGGATGGCCTTCGGCGCATAGAGCCAGTTGATCAGATGCCAGGAGGACAGTTCGAAGAACACCTTGCTCGGCACCTCGCGCCCTTGCGCGCCGGTATGCCGAAAGCCGAGCAGCGGCATCACGCGGTCGAGGTTGAGCCGCTGGTCGAAGTCGGTGCCGCCGATGTGCACGCCGGAGGTGGCCAGCACATCGTCGTCACGCTCTGCGCGCAGCGCCCGCTCGGGCCCGACACGCACAACGGTGAAGTCGGAGGTGCCCCCGCCGATGTCGACGATCAGGATGACCGACTCCTTCGTCACGCGCTGCTCGTAATCGAATGCCGCGGCGATCGGTTCGAGCTGGAACGCGATGTCCGTGAAGCCGGCCGCACGCGCGGCATGGCGCAGGCTCTCCTCGGCGCGCTGGTCGCGCTTGCTGTCGTCGTCGACGAAGTGCACCGGCCGGCCGATCACGACGCGGCCGGGCCGTTGGCCGAGTTCAGTCTCGGCGCGGTTGGCAAGCTCGTGCAGGAAGCGCGCGATGATGTCCTCGAAGCTCACCAGCCCGTCGTAGATCGCCGTTTTTTCCTGCATGAGCGCACTGCCCAACAGGCTCTTGAGCGAGCGCATCAGGCGCCCCTCCGTCCCCGCCAGATAGAGCGAAACCGCGTCGCGGCCGAAGTGCGTGCTGCGGTCTTCGGCGTTGAAGAAGATCGCGGTGGGCAGGGTGGTGGCGCTGCCTTCGATCGGCAGCAGGCGTGCGGTGCCGTCGACCAGGAAGGCGACAGCGGAATTGGACGTGCCGAAGTCGATGCCGATCGAAGGCGCGCCCATGGCGGCCGCGCTCAAGATTCCCGACGCAGGGCAGGGAACAGGATCACGTCACGGATGCTGGGCGAATCCGTCAGCAGCATCATGAAGCGGTCGATGCCGATGCCGCAGCCGCCGGTGGGCGGCATGCCGTATTCGAGCGCGCGCACGAAGTCGTGGTCGTAGAACATGGCTTCGTCGTCGCCCGAATCCTTGGCCGCGACCTGCGCGTTGAAGCGCGCGGCCTGGTCTTCGGCGTCGTTCAATTCGCTGAAGCCATTGCCGAATTCGCGGCCGGTGATGTAGAGCTCGAAGCGCTCCGTCACTTCCGGGCGGTCGTCGTTGGCGCGGGCCAGTGGCGAGATTTCGGTCGGGTGTTCCATGATGAAGGTCGGCTGCCAGAGCTTCTCTTCGACGGTTTCCTCGAAGTACATCACCTGCAGGCTGGCCAGGCTGCGCTGCGAGAGCTTGTCTTTTTCTTCGCTCAGGCCGAGCTTGCGCAGGGCGTTGATGAGCCAGGTGGTGTCGTCCACGCCCTGAGCCACGCCTTCGGCATCGGTGTGCTTGAGGATTGCTTCGCGGATCGTCAGGCGTTCGAAGGGCTGCGTCAGGTCGACCGGCTTGCCGCCGTAGGTGAGCTGCTGCGTGCCCACGGCCTTGTCGGCGATGGTGCGGATCAGCGTCTCGGTGAAGTCCATCAGGTCGCGGTAGTTCCAGTAGGCCGCGTAGAACTCCATCATCGTGAACTCGGGGTTGTGCCGCACCGAGATGCCCTCGTTGCGGTAGCTCCGGTTGATTTCGAACACGCGCTCGAAGCCGCCGACGATCAGGCGCTTGAGGTACAGCTCGGGCGCGATGCGCAGGAACATCTCCTGGTCGAGCGCGTTGTGGTGCGTCTTGAAGGGCTTGGCATTCGCACCACCCGGGATCGGGTGCAGCATCGGCGTCTCGACCTCGAGGAAGTCGTTGGCCACCATGAACTCGCGCAGCGCGCTCACGGCCTTGCTGCGCGCGGTGAAGCGCACGCGGGCCGATTCGTCGGTGATCAGGTCGACGTAGCGCTGGCGGTACTTCTGCTCCTGGTCGGCCATGCCGTGGAACTTGTCGGGCAGGGGACGCAGGCTCTTGGTCAGGAGGCGCAGCTTCGTCACCTTGACCGACAGTTCGCCGGTCTTGGTCTTCATGAGCGTGCCTTCGGCGCCAACGATGTCGCCCAGGTCCCAGCGCTTGAAGTCGGCGTAAACGTCTTCACCAAGCGCATCGCGCGTCACGTAGAGCTGGATGCGGCCCGTGCTGTCCTGGACCGTGGCGAAGCTGGCCTTGCCCATCACCCGCTTGAGCATCATGCGACCGGCGATGCTGACCGTCACGGCTTGCGCCTCGAGCGGCTCGGCGTCGGTGCTGCCGTGGGCCGCGCTCAGGGCATCCGCGCGGTGGCCGGGCTTGAAGTCGTTGGGGAATGCGACGCCCTTGCCGTCGGCTTGCGCAGTGCGCAGCAGGCCGAGTTTTTCGCGGCGCTCTGTGATGAGCTGGTTTTCGTCGACGGCGGGGGTCGCTGGGGGGGCGGCCGGCGTGGGAACTTGGGGAATCAGGTGATCGGACATGGCCCGGATTTTAGCCCGCCCATGCCGGTCAAAATGCTATCGAAAATATAGCAAACTATTCAGCAATGCCCGTGCGTGCGAGCACATCGCTGACGAGTTCGAGCCGCATCAGAGGACTGTCGAGCTCCATGAGGCGCTGCCGGGCTGCGCTCGACACGGGCAGCAGTTCGGACCACCGGTTGGCCACCCAGCCGCAATCGTCGTAGCGCCGGGGCGATCCGATCGGCAACTGGGCCGAGTCGTCGCCCTCGCTGCGCTGCCGCTCTTCCAGCGTGTCCACCAGACGCTTCAAGGCGACCGCGGTGTGCTGCAGATCCTCCGGAATGGGCAGCGTCACATCGTCGGCCAGTGCCTCGACGTCCGCGGTCCAGAGTCCGTATTTCTGCAGCCCGGTGCTCTGGACACGAAAACGCTGCGTACCGACGCATTCGATCTGCAGCAGGCCGGCCTGCGGCGCCTCGAAGCTCTTGATGGTGGCCAGCGTGCCGACTGTCGCGAACCGTTCGGCGGCCGCACCGGCCTTGCGCACCTCGTCGCCTTGCGAAAGTGCGACCACGCCGAAAGGCGCGCCGTGTTTGTGGCATTTGCCGATCATGTCCAGATAGCGCACCTCGAAGATGCGCAGCGGCAGCACGCCGTCCGGAAAAAGGACCGCGCCCAAAGGGAACAATGGCAGCGAATGCAGAAGGGGCTGTGTCGTCATCGATGAACCTCGCGTGGCTATCATCGCACTCCATCAAAGACCGTACTCATGCTCTATCAGATCCCCTCGTTCCTGCTCGACGTGATCGTCGGCCTCCTCGGTGGCGCGTGCCTTCTACGGCTCTACATGCAGTACCACCGCGTGCCGTTCGGCAATCCGCTGGGGCGCTTCGTGTTCGCGGTCACCGACTGGATCGTGATGCCGCTGCGGCGCATCGTGCCGTCGTACAAGCGCTGGGATCTCGCCAGTCCCATTGCCGCCTGGCTGCTGGTGATGGCGAAGTTCCTGCTGCTGTGGCTGCTGCTCGGCAACCTGGGACGCATCGCGGTCCTGCCGCTGATCTCGCTGATCGGGCTGCTGCAGCTCGCCGTGTCGGGGCTGACCGCGCTGCTGATCGTCTACGCCGTGCTGTCGTGGGTGCCCGGCGCGAATGCGATGCTGTTCGACCTCATCGGTCGCCTGGCTGAACCGGTGGTGCGGCCGTTTCGCCGGTTCATCCCGTTGATCGGCGGCGTCGACCTGTCGCCGCTGGTCGCCATCGTGGTGCTCCAGGTGATCGCGATCATCCTGGGCAACGCGATGGGATGGGCTTTTTCGCTGGGTTAAACGGTCAGACGACCGCGTCTGCCGGCTGGCGCAGCAGCATCGCGAGCGTGCTGGCGATGGTCTTGCGCAAATGGCGGCGGTCGCTGATGAAATCGATCGCGCCCTTGGTCTGCAGGAACTCCGAGCGCTGGAAACCTTCCGGCAAGGTCACGCGCACAGTCGACTCGATCACGCGCGGGCCGGCAAAGCCGATCAGCGCCTTGGGTTCTGCGATGACCACGTCGCCGACGAAAGCGAAGCCGGCCGACACACCGCCCATGGTCGGGTCGGTCAGCACGCTGATGTAGGGCAGGCCTTTTTTCGCCAGGCGCGTGAGCGCCGCGTTGGTCTTGGCCATCTGCATGAGCGAGAGCAGGCCTTCCTGCATGCGCGCGCCGCCCGTGGCGGTGAAGCAGATGAAGGGCACCTTCTGCTCGATGGCCGTCTCGACGCCGCGCACGAAGCGCTCGCCGACCACGCTGCCCATGCTGCCGCCCATGAACTCGAACTCGAAGCACGCGACGACGACGCTGATGCTGTGCACCGACCCGCCCAGCACGACGAGCGCATCGGTCTCGCCGGTGTTCTCCAGCGCCTCTTTCAGGCGCTCGGGGTACTTGCGGCTGTCCTTGAACTTCAGCGCGTCGATCGGCAGCACTTCCTGGCCGACTTCGTAGCGGCCTTCGGCGTCCAGGAAGCTGTCGAGGCGCGCGCGTGCGCGGATGCGAAAGTGGTGCGTGCAGCTCGGGCACACATTCTGGTTGTGCTCGAGGTCGGTCTTGTAGAGCACCGTTTCGCAACTCGGGCATTTGATCCAGAGCCCTTCGGGCACCTGGCGGCGTTCGCTCGGGTCGGTCTGCGCAATTTTCGAGGGCAGCAGTTTTTCAAGCCAGCTCATGGGGGGAGATCTCCTGAAGTTCGCGGATTATCGGCCAGCCGCGTTCTTGGCGGTGGCCGCGGGCAGGGCGTCGAGGGCTTCGCGGATGCCGGTGAGGAATTCGGAGACGAGCGGCACGACCTGTTCGCGCGGCTGGCCCTCGATCAGCTGGATGATCTTCGTGCCGATCACGACCGCATCGGCCGCCGAGCCGACCGCCTGCGCGGTGCTTGCATCGCGGATGCCGAAGCCCACGCCGACCGGGATGCTCACGTGCTCGCGGATGCGCGGGATCATGCGACCGACCGCTTCGGTGTCGAGGTGGCCGGCGCCCGTCACGCCCTTGAGCGACACGTAGTACACGTACCCGGTGGCGATGCGCGCGACCTGCGCCATGCGCGCGTCGGTGCTGGTCGGCGCGAGCAGGAAGATGAGGTCGATGTTCGCGGCGCGCAGGCGCGCAGCGAACGCCTCGCACTCTTCGGGCGGGTAGTCGACGATCAGCAAGCCATCGACGCCGGCCGCCGCGGCGTCGCGGATGAAGGCGTCCTGGCCATGCACCAGATCGTATTTCTCGACCGGGTTGGCATAGCCCATCAGCACCACCGGCGTGGTCGTGTCTTTCGTCCGGAAGGTGCTCACCATCGCGATCACCTGCTTCATCCCCACGCCCATCGCCAGCGCGGCTTCGCCGGCTTTCTGGATCACAGGGCCATCGGCCATCGGGTCGGAGAACGGCACGCCGAGTTCGATCACGTCGGCACCGGCCGCGACCATGCCGTGCATGAGCTCGGGCGTGATGTCGGCGAACGGAAAGCCCGCGGTGACATACGGAATGAGCGCGCGACGGCCGTCTTGCTTCAGCGTTTCGAAGGTGGCGGCGATGCGGCTCATGCCTTGCCTCCCTTCACGCTCAGGCCGCGCATCGACGGCCGGTCGTAGAAGTCGACGCCCGACAGGTCGGCGACGGTGCCGATGTCCTTGTCGCCGCGACCGGAGAGGTTGACGAGGATCGATTGGTCGGGACGCATCGTCTTCGCAAGCTTCATGGCGTAGGCCACTGCGTGTGCCGATTCGAGCGCCGGGATGATGCCTTCGGTACGGCACAGGTAATGGAACGCTTCGAGCGCCTCCGTGTCCGTCGCGCCGACGTATTCGGCGCGACCGATGTCGGAGAGGAAGGCGTGTTCGGGGCCGACGCCCGGATAGTCCAGGCCGGCGCTGATGCTGTGCGTCTCGGTCACCTGGCCGTCTTCGTTCTGCAGCAGGTAGGTGCGGTTGCCATGCAGGACGCCCGGGGTGCCGCGCAGGATCGACGCGGAGTGCTTGCCGCTGTCGAGGCCTTCGCCGGCCGCTTCGACGCCGATCAACCGGGTGTTCGTGAAGGGGATGTAGGGGTGGAAGATGCCCATCGCGTTGCTGCCGCCGCCCACGCACGCCACCACCACGTCGGGCTGCTTGCCCTCGGCTTCGCCGGTGATGCCGTCGGCCGCCAGCATGGACGGCATCTGCGCGATGCACTCGGTGCCGATCACGCTCTGGAAGTCGCGCACCATCATCGGATAGGGGTGCGGGCCGGCGACGGTGCCGATGATGTAGAACGTGTTTTCGACATTGGTGACCCAGTCGCGCATTGCCTCGTTGAGCGCATCCTTGAGCGTCTTGCTGCCGGATTCGACCGGCACCACCGTCGCGCCGAGCAGGTTCATGCGGTAGACGTTGGGACTCTGGCGCTTCACGTCCTGGCTGCCCATGTAGACCACGCATTCCAAGCCGTAGCGAGCGCAGATCGTCGCTGTCGCCACGCCGTGCTGGCCCGCACCGGTCTCGGCGATCACGCGGGGCTTGCCCATGCGTCGCGCAAGCATCGCTTGGCCGATCACGTTGTTGATCTTGTGCGCGCCGGTGTGGTTGAGGTCTTCGCGCTTGAGGTAGATCTGGGCGCCGCCCATTTCCCGGCTGGTGCGTGCGGCGTGATAGACGGGCGAGGGGCGTCCGACGAAGTGCTTGAGTTCGTAATGGAACTCGGCCAGGAAGGCCGGATCGTCCTTGAACTTCGCGTAGGCGTCGCGCAGTTCGGCGATCGCGTGGGTGAGCGTTTCGCTGGCGAAGGTTCCGCCGTAGTTGCCGAAGTGGCCGGTAGCGTCGGGCTGCTGATAAGTGGTTTGCATGGTTCTCGATCGGTGGGCTGCGCCCGGTCGATACGAGCCGGTGCAGCGAATCAGGAAGGGATCGCGTCGGCCGCCCGGGCGGCGGCCACAAATTCGCGGATCATGGCGGCGTCCTTGATGCCCTTGGAGGCCTCGACGCCGGAGCTCACGTCAACGGACAGCGTCTTGCAGCGTGTCCGGAGCGCGCGAATGCCATCGCCCACATTTGCAGGTGTGAGTCCACCACTCAAGACGAGGTGAGCGTCGACGGCGTGTGGAAGAAGTGACCAATCGAATGCCTTGCCGCCACCGCCATAACCGTCGACATGAGCGTCGAGCAGGATGGCTTGGGCGCGGGAGAAATCGGAAGCGTATTTTACGAGGTCGAACGCTGCACCGGCTGCGCCAAGGGGAATCCGTGCGGCACGCAGGAATCTATGGCGCCCCTGGCCGCTCGACTCCCAGCATTGTCGGGGTGTCTCGTCCCCGTGGAATTGGGCCGTCGCACCCGCGACGCGTTCGAGCGCTGCGAGCGTCTTGCCAACGGACTCGTTGACGAACAGCAGCACCGGTGTGACGAAGGGCGGCAGGCGCGAGGCGAGTTCGGCTGCGCGCTCGGCGGTAACGGCACGCGGACTGGCCGCATACAGCACGAAGCCGACCGCATCGGCGCCGGCATCGACCGCCGCGTCGACATCCTCTTCACGTGTCAGGCCGCAGATCTTGAGGCGGGTTCGGGTGGCAGGGGCTGTCATGGCGGGCCATCATACGGAGCGGCGGTGCCGCCCAGCGTGGCCTCGGGCGGCAAGGCCCATTGCGCGTCGTACAACGGGCCGCGAAAGTACAGGCCGGCCGCCGCGAAGGTCGGCGCCGCCACCTTCCGGCTGCGCGCGGCCAACACCTCGCTGATCCATTCGGGCGGCGCGTCGCCGCGCCCGATGCGCACCAGGCAACCCATCAGGTTGCGGATCATGTGGTGCAGGAACGCATCGGCCTCGAACTCGAAATGCCAGCGGCACCGATCCCCTTCGCCGTGCCGCGTGATCGCGATGCGGCGAAGGTCCTTCACCGGCGATCGCGCCTGGCAGGCGGAGGCGCGAAACGACGTGAAATCGTGCTGACCGATCAGGAGGGCAGCGGCAGCGCGCATCGCGTCGCCGTCGAGCGGGTACATCGACCAGCCGACGCGGCCGGCGTCCAGGCTGGGCCGTACCGGCGATTGCGAGAGCACGTAGAGGTAGCGGCGCGCCAGTGCGCTGGCGCGGCAATGGAACGCATCGGGCACCGGTTGCGCCCACTGGACGGCGATGTCGGCCGGCAGGAACCGGTTGGTGCCGCGCACCCAGGAAATGGTCTCCCGCGCGATGTCGGTGTCGAAGTGGATCACCTGCATCAGGCCGTGCACACCGGTGTCGGTTCGGCCTGCGCACAAGGTCGAAATCGGCCTGTCGGCGAATTTGCCGAGGGCCGATTCCAGTTTGTCCTGCACCGTGCGGCCCGAGCGCTGGCTCTGCCAACCCTCGTAGGCCTGACCGTTGTAGCGAATGCCGAGGGCCAGCCTCACGACAGGGTCATCGGCGGGTGCCGATCAGTTCAGTTGCGCGAGCAATTGCTTCGCTTGCGATTTGACGTCACCCGAGCTTTCGGACTCGACCTCTTCGACCAGCGACCGTGCGCCTTCGACGTCGCCGAGCGCCTGCAGTTCGCGCGCCAGCGAGAGCTTGATTGCGTGCGGGCTCTCGGTGCTCTCGTCGAGCGGTTCAAGACGACCCGGCTCGGTGTCGGCCGGCGCGCGGGGCAGGTGTCCGAGCGAACTCATGTCGAATTCGATGAAGCCGGAATCGCCCGGCAGACCGGCACGCAGCGTGGCCGGCTGCGTGTGGTCATCGTCGGAGCTGGCTGCGCGCGTGATCGGCTCGAGTGCGCCCGGCGCCGTATCGAAATCGTTCTCGAGGTCGATGTCGTCGCCGAGCGGTGTCACCGCGCGTGGCGCAGACGCTGCTGGCAGGCTGGCGCTCACAGGCGCTGCAGCAGGTGCCGGCGGCTGGCTCAGGTCGAGGTCGAAGTCCAGCGGCGCCACCGAAGGCACGAACGCTGGCGGTGGGGCTACGTCGTACGCTGGCGCCGGTGTCTTGATCATGGGCACCGGCACGCTGTGCTCGACCGGCGACGGCGCGTCGGCGACCGTTGTCGCGGCGGTGCGCATGCCAGCTTCGTAGAGCGGGTTGCCGGGGTCCAGGTCCTTGCCCATGTCGACCACGCGATTCCACTCGGTGCCAGTGCCGCCGGTGAGCTTGTGCACGTCGGTGGCGAGGGCTTCGTAGGCGCGCAGATCGCGGCGCTTGGCATGGATCTCGAGCAGCTTGAGGTGGATCGCGGTGCGTTCCGGGCTCACGCGCATCGCTTCGCGCAGGATTTCCTCGGCTTGCAGGTCGCGGCCGTAGGCCAGGTACACGTCGGCTTCGGCCACCGGGTCGACGTCTCCCGCGTCGAGCTGGCTCGGCGAGTACGACAGCGACGACACCACCGAGTTGCCGCGGTTCTTGGTGTCGACCGATTCCCCACCGTTGGCGCCGAAGAACGAGTCCTTGGGCATGCGGCTCTCGAGAAACACGCTGTCGCCTGCATCCTGGCGTTTGCGGCCCAACACACGGTAGAGCAGGAAGGCGATGAGCAGGGCGATCAGTGCGGCGCCTGCGAGCATCAACGGGTTGTCGAACAGATCGGCGAAGAAGCCCCGTTCTTCGGTGACGGGCGGTGCGACAGCGGGCGCAACCGGCTTCGGTGCCGCGACAGCGACCGCCGCCGATGCGGCAGCGGCTGGTGCCGCCGGGGTTGCTGCGACTGCCGGGGCAGCGGGCGCCGATGCTGGTGGTGCCGCGGCGGGTGCCGGTGTCGAGGCGGCGGCGACCGGCGCCGCAGCAACGGCAGCCGGTGCTGCAGCAACGGCCGGCGCCGTCGATGCCGGCGCTGGCGTGACCGGTGCGACGGCCGGGGCCGCCACTGGCGCACCGGTGGCCGCCTGAAGCTTGTTCAGGTCACTGAGGTTTTTCGACAGTTCGGCCACGCGGCTCTTGCCGTCTTGTGCCTGCCGGTCGCGTGCGATCTTCTCTTCGGCCGCGCGCGCAGCCGTGCTGTTCTGCGTGATCGTGAGCTTGTCCGGCGACGCGGCGGCGGCGTTGCGGTCTTCCACGTTGGCTTGCAGCCTGCCCGACGCCTGGCGGTCGGCACCCGCGACACGCGCAGTGGGCGCGTTGTCGGCGAGGCGGCGGCGGTAGTCCCCGAAATCGCGGCTCTGTGCCGTGACGGTCCGACGGGCTTCGTCCGGCGGCGTCGCAGCGGCCTGCGTGGCGCTCGGAACGTCGATCACGGCGCCCGCCTTCATGCGGTTGATGTTGCCGCCGATGAACGCGTTGGGATTGCCGCGAAGCAGCGCAACCAGCATCTGGTCGAGCGAAACATCCGCTGGCTTGTACGCGCCAGCGATCTTGCTGGCGGTGTCGCCCGCGCGCACCGTGACTTGTTGTTCGCCGGTGCCCGTGCGAACGGCGGTGGCCGGTGCTGGGGCGGCAGCGGGCGCGGGTGCCGCGACCACCGGAGCCGGGCGTTCGCGCGGCGGCGATGCGACCACGGCAGGCGCGCTGCGCGGCACCGGAACCGGCGTGCTCACCTGTGGCGCAAGCGGTGCGATCGGGGCTGCGGACTGCCGGCTCGAGGGCGGGTCGAGCAGCACGGTGTAGTCGCGCACGATCCGGCCCGAACCCCAGTTGGCTTCCAGCAGCAAGTCGATGAAAGGATCGTTCAGCGAACGCGAACCGGAGAGCCGCACCACGTAACGACCGTCGGCACGGCGCTGCAGATTGGCCCGGATGTCGGACAGCGAGGCGTTGTAGGCAACGCCGGCAGCACGGAACGCTTCCGAAGAGGCGATGTTGACCCGCATGCCGTCGGCTTCCGCTGCCGTGATTTCCGTGACGTCGATCTCTGCGCGCAGCGGTTCGCCCAGCGCAGACTGCACGTTGAGCCGGCCAAACGCCACTGCACAGGCGTTGGTGCTGACCACTCCCAATGCCAGCGCGACCGCGGTACTGAGCACCGTGAGCCGGCAGCGACCCGCCAGCGTCTTGGTCGGGCAGGTGGCCGGGAGGCTGGCCGCAGGCAACAGAGGTCTTGTCATGCTGATAGGGGCAGCTCGGCCCAAAAAGTGTAAGAGGACGTTAACATCATCATCCTGCACTGACAAGGCGGCGAGCGCTTTCTTACCAGTGCGCGCCAACTTCGGAGCGTCCAACGTGTTGCGATGTGGCAACGATGACCCGCCGAAACGGGTCTTGGCGCACGCCTCAGGACTGAAGCAGGATGCGCAGCATGCGCCGGAGTGGCTCGGCGGCGCCCCACAGAAGTTGATCGCCCACCGTGAAGGCGCCGAGGTATTCAGGTCCCATGGCGAGCTTGCGCAAACGGCCGACCGGAATCCCCATCGTGCCGGTCACGGACACCGGGGTCAGGTCGTTGACCGTCGCCTCGCGCGTGTTGGGCACCACGCGCACCCATTCGTTGTCGGCGGCGATCATGGCCTCGATGTCGGCCAGCGGAACGTCCTTCTTGAGCTTGAAGGTGAGTGCCTGGCTGTGGCAACGCATCGCGCCGACGCGAACGCAGAAACCGTCCACAGGCGTGGCGGCAGTGCCGAAGCCGGCGCCCTGGCCCAGGATCTTGTTCGTTTCCGCGCCGGCCTTCCACTCTTCCTTGGACATGCCGTCTCCGAGGTCCTTGTCGATCCAGGGGATCAGCGAGCCGCCCAGCGGTGCGCCGAAATTGGCGGTTTCGGCGGCCGACAGGTTCTGCTGCTTGTGCAGTACCTTGCGGTCGATCTCCAGGATGGCCGACTTCGGATCGTCGAGCAGCGAGCGCACCTCGGCGTTCAGCGTGCCGAACTGGGTGAGCAGCTCGCGCATGTGCTGCGCACCGCCGCCCGAGGCCGCCTGATAGGTCATGCTCGTCATCCACTCCACCAGTCCGGCCTTGTAGAGAGCGCCGACGCCCATCAGCATGCAGCTGACCGTGCAGTTGCCACCGATCCAGTTCTTGCCGCCCTTGGCAAGCGCGTTCTGGATGACTGACAGGTTGACCGGGTCGAGCACGATGATCGCGTCGTCGTTCATGCGCAGCGTCGAGGCGGCGTCGATCCAGTGGCCGTTCCAGCCGGCGGCACGCAGCTTTGGGAACACCTCGGAGGTGTAGTCGCCACCCTGGCAGGTGAGGACGATGTCGCACTTCTTCAGCGCCTCGATGTCGTGCGCATCCTTCAACGTGGTCTCGTTCCGGGCCATCGCGGGGGCCTTGCCGCCGGTGTTGGACGTTGAGAAGAAGACAGGCTCGATCAAGCCGAAGTCGCCTTCGGCCTGCATGCGGTCCATCAGGACCGAGCCGACCATGCCGCGCCAGCCGACGAGGCCGACGAGAGGTTGGGATGCGTATGCCATTTCAGTGTGCCCTTGTGAAAAAAGAAAAGTGGTTTCTCTTTGCGCCCGACTCGTCGAGCCGGGGGGGGCGTGACGAAGCGGGCTGCGGTTAGCCGGTAATCGTCTTTTTGGTGATCGCTGCAACGACCGCATCACCCATCTCGCGGGTGCCGACGCGCTTCGTGCCTTCCGACCAGATGTCGCCGGTGCGAAAGCCCGCGGCGAGCACCGACTTCACCGCGGACTCGATTCGGTCGGCAGCTTCGGGTTGGTTGAGGGAGAAGCGGAGCATCATGGCAGCGGACAGGATTGTAGCCAAAGGATTCGCAATGCCCTTGCCAGCGATGTCGGGAGCGCTGCCATGGCTTGGCTCGTACAGGCCCTGGTTGCTCGCATTGAGAGACGCCGACGGCAGCATGCCGATCGAGCCGGTGAGCATCGCGGCCGCGTCCGACAGGATGTCGCCGAACATGTTGCCGGTGACGATCACGTCGAACTTCTTCGGTTCCTTGACCAGCTGCATCGCCGCGTTGTCCACGTACATGTGGTCCAGCGCGACGTCCGGATATTCCTTGCCGACCTCGGTGACGATGTCCTTCCAGAACTGGAAGGTCTCCAGCACGTTGGCCTTGTCCACGCTGGTCACGCGCTTGTCGCGCTTTTGCGCTGCCTTGAACGCGACGTGCGCGATGCGTTCGATCTCGGGGCGCGAGTAGCGCATCGTGTCGAACGCCTCGTCGGCGCCGGGGAAGTGCCCGTCGACCGCGGTGCGGCGTCCGCGCGGCTGGCCGAAATAGATGTCGCCGGTCAGCTCGCGAATGATGAGGATGTCGAGCCCTGCCACAAGCTCGGGCTTCAGGCTCGAAGCGCCGACGAGCTGCTCGTAGCAGATCGCCGGGCGGAAGTTCGCGAACAGGCCGAGGTTCTTGCGCAGGCCCAGGATGGCCTGTTCCGGACGCAGCGGACGATCGAGCTTGTCGTACTTCCAGTCGCCGACCGCGCCGAAGAGAACGGCATCCGCCTCCTTGGCGAGCTTGAGCGTGGCGTCGGGCAGCGGATGGCCGTGCGCTTCGTAGGCGGCGCCACCGACGAGCGCGGTTTCCATCTCGAACGGAAGGTCGAGCACATCGAGCACGCGAATGGCCTCGGCGACGATTTCGGTGCCGATGCCATCACCGGGGAGAACTGCGATTTTCATGGTGTCTGTCTGGAAAGTTACAAGTAAAAAGTGCCTGCGGCGCCCGTCCAACGGGCGCGAATAGCTATCAAATCAATAGCAAATCAGCCGACCATCGTGTGCGCGAGCCAGGGCTTCTGCGCGAGACGTTCGGCCTCGAAGGCCTTGATCTTGTCCTTCTTCTGCAGCGTCAGGCCGATGTCGTCCAGACCGTTGATGAGGCAGTACTTGCGGAATGCCTGCACATCGAATGCGAGTTCGGTGCCGTCGGGCTTGATCACGACCTGGCGTTCGAGGTCGACCGTCAGGCTGTAGCCGGGGAAGGCGAAGGTCTCGTCGAACAACTGCGCCACTTGCGCCTCGGGCAGCACGATCGGCAGCAGGCCGTTCTTGAAGCTGTTGTTGAAGAAGATGTCGGCGTAGCTCGGCGCGATGATGGCGCGAAAGCCGTACTGGTCGAGCGCCCAGGGCGCGTGTTCGCGCGACGAGCCGCAGCCGAAGTTCTTGCGTGCGATCAGCACCGACGCACCGGCGTAGCGCGGCTGGTTCAGGACGAAGTCGGGGTTCGGCTTGCGCGATGCGGGGTCCTGGCCCGGCTCGCCCGGATCGAGATAGCGCCAGGCGTCGAACAGGTTGGGTCCGAAGCCGGTCTTGCGGATCGACTTGAGGAACTGCTTGGGAATGATCGCGTCGGTGTCGACGTTCTCGCGGTCCATCGGGGCCACGAGGCCCTTGTGCACGGTGAATTTCTGCATGGTGTTCTTTCCTCTGTGTCGGATCAGGCCAGGGTGCGGACGTCGACGAAGTGGCCGTGCACGGCAGCGGCGGCGGCCATGGCCGGGCTCACGAGGTGCGTGCGGCCACCGGCGCCTTGCCGGCCTTCGAAGTTGCGGTTGCTGGTCGAGGCGCAGCGCTCGCCGGGCTCGAGCCTGTCGGCGTTCATCGCGAGGCACATCGAGCACCCGGGTTCGCGCCACTCGAAGCCGGCCGCCTTGAAGATCACGTCGAGGCCTTCGCGCTCGGCCTGTTCCTTCACCACGCCGGAACCCGGCACGACCATCGCCAGCTTCACGTTCTTCGCGATCTTCTGGCCGAGCTTCTTCACGACGGCCGCGGCTTCGCGCATGTCCTCGATGCGCGAGTTGGTGCACGAGCCGATGAACACCTTGTCGATGAAGATGTCGTTCATCGGCTTGTTCGGTTCGAGGCCCATGTAGGTCAACGCGCGCTCGATGGCGTCGCGCTTGTTGGCGTCTTTTTCCTTGTCGGGATCCGGGACGCGGCCGTTGATGTCGGTCACCATTTCGGGCGAGGTGCCCCAGGTCACCTGCGGCTGGATCTGCGTCGCGTCGAGCTCGACGACGGCGTCGAACGTCGCGCCAGGGTCAGACTGCAGCGTCTTCCAGTAGGCGACGGCCTGGTCCCACTCGACGCCGGTCGGCGCGAAGGAGCGGCCCTTCACGTAAGCGATGGTCTTCTCGTCCACGGCCACCAGGCCTGCGCGCGCACCGGCTTCGATGGCCATGTTGCAGACCGTCATGCGGCCTTCCATGCTGAGGTCGCGGATCGCGGAGCCGGCGAACTCGATGGTGTAGCCCGTGCCACCGGCGGTGCCGATCTTGCCGATGATCGCGAGCACGATGTCCTTCGCGGTGCAGCCGAGCGGCAGCTTGCCCTCGACCTTCACGAGCAGGTTCTTCGCTTTTCTCGCGAGCAGCGTTTGCGTTGCCATCACATGCTCGACTTCGCTGGTGCCGATGCCATGGGCCAGCGCGCCGAACGCGCCGTGCGTCGAGGTGTGCGAGTCGCCGCACACCACCGTCATGCCCGGCAGCGTCGCGCCCGACTCGGGGCCGATCACGTGCACGATGCCCTGGCGCTTGGAGAGGAACGGGAAAAACGCCGCCGCGCCGAACTCGCTGATGTTGCTGTCGAGCGTCGTGATCTGCTCCTTGCTGATCGGGTCGGTGATCCCGTCGTAGCCGCGCTCCCAGTGGGTGGTGGGCGTGTTGTGGTCGGCGGTTGCCACCACCGAGCTGATGCGCCAGAGCTTGCGGCCCGCCACGCGCAGGCCCTCGAAGGCTTGCGGGCTGGTCACTTCGTGCACCAGGTGGCGATCGATGTAGAGGATCGAGGTGCCATCTTCCTCGGTGTGGACGACGTGTTCGTCCCAAAGCTTGTCGTAGAGCGTGCGTGCCATGGTGGTCTCTTTCGTGGGGAGGTGATTGTCTCTGTGGGTCATGCGGCGAGGCGGCGGGCGGCGTCCGGTGCCTGGGCTGCGGAGTGCAGGTGGTTCACGAGCGTGCGCGCGGCGACGGGGAGCGTCGAAAAATCGCGTGCGACCAGCCGGATCTCGCGCTCGGCCCAGGCATCGTTCAGCGCCACGCTCACCAGGCGGCTGCCGATGCCGGCCTGGAGCAGGTCGAACGCGCGTTGCGGCATCACGCCGACGCCGAGGCCGTTGTCGATCATCCGGCACATCGCATCCAGCCCGGTGACGTGGATGCGCAGGCGGATCGCGCGACCGGCGTCGAGTGCGGCCTGGTGCATCGCGACGTAGATCGAACTGTTGGTGTGAAGGCCGACATGGTCGTCGTCGAGCGTCGCGACGAAGTCGACGGCGGCTTGTCGCGCCAGGGCATGCGTTGCCGGCACGATGAGCGCCAGCCGATCGCGCCGGTACGGCAGGCTCTGGAGTTCGCTGGCGCCATCGGCCACGTGGCAGATGCCGAGGTCGGCGGCGCCTTCCTGCACCGCGCGCAGAACTTCGCTCGACAGATGTTCTTCGAGATCGATCTTGATGGCTTCGTGCGCGCGCGTGAAGACGCCGAGGTCTTCCGGCAGGAACTGCACGATCGCTGAAATGTTGGCGTGCACCCGCACGTGACCGCGCACCCCGTCCGCGTATTCGCTGAGTTCGCCTTGCATCTTCTCGAGGCTGTAGAGCACCGAGCGCGCATGGTGCAGCAGACTTTCACCCGCGGGCGTCAGGTCGACGCCGCGCGCATGACGGTAGAGCAGGGTGGTGTTGAGCGTGGCTTCGAGGTCCGAAAGGCGCTTGCTGATCGCCGATGCGGCGATGAATTCCCGGTCGGCGGCCCGGCCGATGCTTCCAAGCTCACAGACGGCCACGAACAGTTGCAGCGACGTGAGGTCAATGCGGCGGGCGAAGTTGCGTTCGGATTGGGACATGGGGCTTGCCATCGTGGTTCAAGATGACAAAACCTATTTTCATACGCTTTTCCCACGTCGGCCATCGCAATGCGCGATGCCCTCGTTGCCCGCGCGAGATGAAAAAAAGCGGGCCGCAGCCCGCTTGTTCGGCAACGCCGTGGTGTTGTCAGTTCTTCTTTTCGGCAGCGTTTTCCATCTTCTGGCCGGCACGTTGCACGTCTTGGCCAGCGCCGGCCATCGTGTTGCAGCCAGTCAGGGCGATGCCGAAAGCAAAGGTGACGGCCATCAATGCAGCGATTTTTTTCATTTCATGACTCCTTGGAGCGGGTAGTTGATCGAACGAATGGAGTTTTCCCTCCGCAGACGAAGTTACCCACGTCGCCGTTGTTTTCTTGTCAGCCATGACGCAAAAAAGCTGCCCGAAGGCAGCTTTTTCGAGGGTCTCGTGACCGGAGGCTCAGCGCGAAGCGATAGGCTTGACGTCGCGCTTGGGCGAGCCTTCGAACAGTTGACGCGGGCGGCCGATCTTGTACTCGGGGTCGCCGATCATTTCATTCAGCTGGGCGATCCAGCCCACCGTGCGGGCCAGTGCGAACACTGCCGTGAAGAGCGGAACCGGGATGCCGATGGCGCGCTGCACGATGCCCGAATAGAAGTCCACGTTCGGGTAGAGCTTCCGCGACACGAAGTATTCGTCTTCAAGGGCGATCTTCTCGAGCGCCATGGCGAGCTTGAACAGCGGGTCGTTTTCCAGGCCCAGTTCGCTCAGCACTTCCTTGCAGGTTTCCTGCATCAGCTTGGCGCGCGGGTCGTAGTTCTTGTACACGCGGTGGCCGAAACCCATCAGCTTGACGCTGGAGTTCTTGTCCTTGACCTGCTTGATGAACTCGCCGATCTTCTCGACGCCGCCAGCCTTCTGGATGTCGTAGAGCATGTTGAGCGCCGCTTCGTTGGCGCCGCCGTGGGAAGGGCCCCACAGGCAAGCCACACCGGCTGCGATCGCCGCGAACGGGTTCGTGCCCGACGAGCCGCACAGCCGCACGGTCGAGGTCGATGCGTTCTGCTCGTGGTCTGCATGCAGGATGAAGATGCGGTCGAGCGCGCGCTCGAGCACCGGGCTCACCTTGTATTCCTCGCACGGCGTGGCGAACATCATGTGCAGGAAGTTGCCCGCATAGCTCAGGTCGTTGCGCGGGTACATGTACGGCTGGCCGATCGTGTACTTGTACGCCATGGCGACCAGGGTCGGCATCTTCGCGATCAGGCGGATCGCGGCGATCTCACGGTGCTTCGGATTGTTGATGTCCGTGCTGTCGTGATAGAAGGCCGACAGCGCGCCGACCAGGCCGGTCATGATGGCCATCGGGTGGGCATCGCGACGGAAACCGCGCAGGAAGAACTGCATCTGCTCGTTGACCATCGTGTGGTTGGTCACGAGCTTGGTGAAGTCTTCTTTCTTGCCGGCGTCCGGCAGCTCTCCGTAGAGCAGCAGGTGACAGGTCTCGAGGAAGTCGCAGTTGGTGGCGAGTTGCTCGATCGGGTAGCCGCGATACAGCAACTCGCCCTTGTCGCCATCGATGTACGTGATGGCCGACTGGCAGGAAGCCGTCGACATGAAGCCCGGGTCGTACGTGAACATGCCGGTCTGCGCGTACAGCTTGCGGATGTCGATCACGTCGGGACCGACGGTGCCTTTGTAGACGGGCAAGTCGACGTTGTCTCCGCCGTTGCTGAAGGACAAGGTGGCCTTGATATCAGAGGCTTTCATTGCGACTTTCTTTCAGATTGAAGTTCAGGATTGGGAAAAGGAAGCGGGTGTTTCTGGCGTGCGCATCAATTGCAGCAAATCGACAACCGGTGCGGTGGCCAGTTCAGCCTCCGGTTCCTTGCGGCGGAGCAGCAGGTCGAGCAAGTCGTTGTCTGCCAGATCCATCAGCATCTCCAGTGCCTGCGCCTGCCCGAGGGTCAAGCGACTTTCATGCCGGTCGAAGAACCGGGCGATGAACAGGTCGTTTTCGAGCAGGCCACGCCGGCAGCGCCAGCGCAACTTGCTCAGTGCGCGGGTGCCGATCAGATCGCCGGAGGTGTCGGGAGTGGCTTGCATCGTCTGGATCGGACTCAGACCGCGCGGCGGACCATGAGCTCCTTGATCTTGCCGATCGCCTTGGTCGGGTTCAAGTTCTTCGGGCACACGTCGACGCAGTTCATGATCGTGTGGCAGCGGAACAGGCGGTACGGGTCTTCCAGGTTGTCCAGACGCTCGGCGGTGGCTTCGTCGCGGCTGTCGGCGATGAAGCGGTAAGCCTGCAACAGGCCGGCCGGGCCGACGAACTTGTCGGGGTTCCACCAGAAGCTCGGGCAGCTCGTCGAGCAGCTCGCGCACAGGATGCATTCGTAGAGGCCGTCGAGCTCTTCACGCTCTTCGGGGCTCTGCAGACGCTCCTTCTCAGGCGGCACGTTGTCGTTCTGCAGGTACGGCTTGATCGAGTTGTACTGCTTGAAGAACTGCGTCATGTCGACGATCAGGTCGCGGATCACCGGCAGGCCGGGCAGCGGCTTCAACACGATCGTGCCCTTGAGGGTGAGCATGTTGGTCAGGCAGGCGAGGCCGTTCTTGCCGTTGATGTTCATTGCATCGGAGCCGCAGACGCCTTCGCGGCACGAGCGGCGGAACGACAGCGTCGGGTCCTGCGCCTTGAGTTTCATGAGGGCGTCGAGCAGCATGCGTTCGTGGCCGTCGAGTTCGATCTCGATGGTCTGCATGTAGGGCTTCGCGTCCTTGTCCGGGTCGTAGCGGTAGATCTGGAATGTGCGCTTCATCGTGTTGACCTTTTAAATGTTCTCAGAACGTGCGGACTTTGGGCGGCACGGATGCGACAGTCAGCGGCTTGAGCTGGACCGGCTTGTAGGACAGCCGGTTCGCCTCGCTGTACCAGAGCGTGTGCTTCATCCAGTTGGCGTCGTCGCGGCCCAGAGGCGCCACCGGATCATCGGCCGGGCGCTCGTAGTCCTCGACGGTGTGGGCGCCGCGGCATTCCTTGCGGGCCGCTGCCGACACCATCGTGGCCTGAGCGGCTTCGATCAGGTTGTCGACCTCGAGCGCTTCGATGCGCGCGGTGTTGAACACCTTGGACTTGTCTTTCAGCGTGATGGCGTTCACGCGCTTGCGCATTTCGGCGATCTTGGCGACGCCTTCGTCCATCGACACTTGCTTCCTGAACACGGCCGCATGTTGCTGCATGACGGTGCGGATGTCGTTCGCGACGTCCTGCGCGTACTCGCCAGCGGTCGAGTCCTCGAGCTGGTTCAGGCGTTGCAGTGAACGGTCGGCCGCGTCGGCTGGCAGCGGCTTGTGTTCCTTCAGCTTGTCGTTGAACTCGACGATGTGGTTGCCGGCGGCCCTGCCGAACACCAGGAGGTCGAGCAGCGAGTTGGTGCCCAGGCGGTTCGCGCCGTGCACGCTCACGCAGGAGCATTCGCCGACCGCGTACAGACCGTTGACCACGGCGCTGTTTTCTTCGCCCTTCTGGATCACGACCTGGCCGTTGATGTTGGTCGGGATGCCGCCCATCTGGTAGTGGATGGTCGGCACGACCGGGATCGGTTCCTTGGTCACGTCGACGTTCGCGAAGTTGATTCCGATCTCGTAGACCGACGGCAAACGCTTGTGGATGGTATCGGCGCCCAGGTGGTCGAGCTTCATGTGGATGTAGTCCTTGTTGGGACCGCAGCCGCGACCTTCTTTGATTTCCTGGTCCATCGAGCGCGACACGAAGTCGCGTGGCGCCAGGTCCTTCATGGTCGGCGCATAGCGCTCCATGAAGCGCTCGCCGTTGCTGTTCAGCAGGATGGCGCCTTCACCACGACAGCCCTCGGTCAGCAGCACGCCGGCACCGGCCACGCCGGTCGGGTGGAACTGCCAGAACTCCATGTCCTGCAGCGGGATGCCCGAGCGCGCCGCCATGCCGAGGCCGTCGCCGGTGTTGATGAAGGCGTTGGTCGAAGCCTGGAAGATCCGGCCGGCGCCGCCCGTGGCGAGCAGCACGGTCTTGGCCTGCAGGATGTGCAGGTCGCCCGTTTCCATCTCGAGCGCGGTCACGCCGACCACGTCGCCTTCGTCGTCACGGATCAGGTCGAGCGCCATCCACTCGACGAAGAACTGCGTGCGCGCTTCGACGTTCTTCTGATAGAGCGTGTGCAGCATCGCGTGGCCCGTGCGGTCGGCCGCGGCGCAGGCGCGCTGTACCGGCTTCTCGCCGTAGTTGGCGGTGTGACCGCCGAAGGGACGCTGGTAGATCGTGCCGTCGGGATTGCGGTCGAACGGCATGCCGAAGTGTTCGAGCTCGTAGACCACCTTGGGTGCTTCACGGCACATGAACTCGATGGCGTCCTGGTCGCCCAGCCAGTCGGAGCCCTTGATCGTGTCGTAGAAGTGGTAGTGCCAGTTGTCTTCGCTCATGTTGCCGAGCGAGGCGCCGATGCCGCCTTGCGCAGCGACCGTGTGCGAGCGCGTCGGGAACACCTTGGAGAGCACGGCGACGTTGAGGCCGGCGCGCGCCAGTTGCAGCGAGGCACGCATGCCCGAACCGCCCGCTCCGACGATGACGACGTCGAACTTGCGCTTGGTGATTTGGTCTTTTGTGTAGGTCATGGTGTCACAGTCTCCAGAGCACCTGAATGGCCCAGCCTGCGCAACCGACAAGCCAGACGATGGTGAAAATTTGGCAAGCGAGGCGGATGGCGACGGGCTGGACGTAGTCCATCCAGATGTCGCGCATGCCGACCCACACGTGATAGAGCAGGGAGGCGATCACGACGAAGGTCAGCACTTTCATCCACTGGGCCGAGAAAATGCCGGCCCATTTGTCGTAGCCGATCGGGCCGCTCGTGAAGAGCACCTGCGCGAGCAGGATGATCGTGAAGAGCGCCATCAGGCCGCCCGTGATGCGCTGGCTGAGCCAGTCGCGAAGTCCGTAATGCGCGCCGACGACGATGCGCTTGGTGCCGTAGTTCACTGCCATGTCTTGATTCTCAGTAAACGCCGAACAGCTTCAGGCCGAGCACGATCGTGAGACCGATGCTGAGCGCGAGCGTGGCGATGGCGGAGGTCTTGCCGAACTCCTTGGTAACGGCCGAGTGGGTCACGTCCATCCAGAGATGGCGCAGGCCGGCGATGAAGTGATGCAGGTATGCCCAGATCAGTGCGAGCGCGACAAGTTTGATGAACCAGCCCGGTACGAAGCCCACGCCCACATTGAAAGCGGCGGTGAATTTGGCGAACGAAATGTCCGACGAGATCGAGGTGTCGAACATCCAGATGATGAACGGCAGCAGGAGGAACATCATCGCGCCGCTGACGCGGTGCAGGATCGACACGATGCCTGCAGGCGGAAGCCGATAGGTGGTCAGGTCGGTGAAGGCATTGATGTTGCGGAACTCGCGGCGTTTGGGCCGGGAGGTGGAGGCAAGCTCTGTCATGGGGAAATTGCTTTCGTAGCTTTTCGAGCGGGATGGCTTGTTCGCTTGTTCTTTGCAGGAAATGCAAGGAACGCAAAATTCTATTGCAATGCACCATCGGACCGCGGGCACCTTCGCGTCAACACAGTGCACTTGCGGGTTGCTATTGTTTTCATAGCATTAATGGCCGCATACACGGGCGTCGCGGCCTGATTTGGCTTAGAAAGTTCAGCCGAGTTCGTTCCTGTAATGGTGCGTATCGGTGCGATAGAGGCCGCGTCGGAGCTCCATCGGTGCATCGTGATAGGTGTGCGCGACGCGCTCGACGCTCAACAGCGGCGTGCCATGCGGTACCGCCAGCAGTGCCGCCTGTGCCGCATCGGGGAGCACGGCGCGGATCTTTTCCTCGGCGCGCACCATGCGCACGCCGAATTCGGTCTCGAACAGGGCATACATGGGGCCGCTCCAGGCGGTCAGGCGCTCGGCCGTGAGACCCTTGAAAGGCGCGCCGGGCAGCCACAGGTCTTCCAGGATGGTCGGCGCGCCGCCGTAGGCCAGCACGCGCCGTACCTGCAGCACGGCATCGCCGGTGCGCAGCGACAGGGCGCGCGCCACGTCCGCGGCCGCGCGCAGGCGCCTGCAGTCGACGATCGTCCGTTCGGCGGGGCCTTCGGTGTTGAGGTCGCCGTTGTCGGGCACGAGCTTCAGGAAGCGGTATTGAACGTGCTGCTCGGCGTGGGTGGCGACGAACGTGCCCTTGCCCTGGCGGCGCACCACGAGGTTCTCCGCGGCCAGTTCGTCGATCGCCTTGCGCACCGTGCCCTGGCTCACGCGAAAGCGAGCGGCGAGGTCCATCTCGCTGGGAATCGGCTCGCCCGGCTTCCACTCGCCGGCCTGCAGGCTCTGCAGGATCAGCGACTTGATCTGCTGATAAAGCGGGCTGAAAGAGGGCGTCGAGGATTCGACGTTGACGGTGGGGGCGTTCATGAAGCGGCTCGTATCTTATATAAGACATAAGACGAACGCCACCGAAACGGCGAATCGGCATAAAATCCGAGACGTTCCCGACACTGTTTCCTTTCTCACTTCTGGAGTTTTCCCATGAGCAAAAAGCCTGTTCGCGTTGCCGTCACCGGTGCCGCCGGCCAAATCGGTTACGCCCTGTTGTTCCGCATCGCCTCCGGCGAAATGCTCGGCAAGGACCAGCCGGTCATCCTGCAACTGCTTGAAGTGCCTGTGGAGGGTCCGCAGAAGGCGCTCAAGGGCGTGATGATGGAACTGGACGACTGCGCCTTCCCGCTGCTGGTCGGCATGGAAGCCCATGGCGACCCGATGACCGCCTTCAAGGACGCCGACTACGCCCTGCTGGTGGGCTCGCGTCCCCGTGGCCCCGGCATGGAACGTGCCGAACTGCTGGCGGTCAATGGCGCCATCTTCACGGCACAAGGCGCTGCGCTCAATGCCGTTGCCAGCCGCAACGTGAAGGTGCTGGTCGTCGGCAACCCAGCCAACACCAACGCCTACATTGCGATGAAGAGCGCGCCCGACCTGCCACGCAAGAACTTCACCGCCATGCTCCGTCTGGACCACAACCGCGCTGCCAGCCAGCTCGCCGCCAAGACCGGCAAGGCCGTGGCCGACATCGAGAAGCTCACCGTCTGGGGCAACCATTCGCCCACGATGTACGCCGACTACCGCTTCGCGACCATCGGTGGCGAGAGCGTGGCCAAGATGATCAACGACCAGGAATGGAACGCCAACACCTTCCTGCCGACCGTCGGCAAGCGCGGCGCGGCCATCATCGAAGCGCGCGGCCTGTCGTCGGCTGCTTCGGCCGCCAACGCCGCCATCGACCACATGCGCGACTGGGCCCTGGGCACCAACGGCAAGTGGGTCACCATGGGCATCCCGTCGGATGGCCAGTACGGCATTCCGAAGGACGTCATGTTCGGCTTCCCGGTCACGACCGAAAACGGCGAATACAAGATCGTCGAAGGCCTCGAGATCGACGCATTCAGCCAGGAACGCATCGACAAGACGCTCAAGGAACTGACCGACGAACAGGCCGGCGTCGCCCACCTGGTCAAGTAAGTGTCCGCTGCAAATGCTCGACTGGAATCCCGCGCTCTACCGTCGTTACGAGGACGAGCGCACGCGCCCCGCACACGAGCTGCTGGCGCGCGTCCCGTTGACCGGCGCGACCCGCGTGGTCGACCTCGGTTGCGGTCCGGGCAATTCCACCGAGCTGCTGGTGCAGCGCTTTCCCGGTGCCGACGTGCTCGGCACCGACAACTCCGAAGCCATGTTGGTCAGTGCGCGCGAGCGGCTGCCGCAGGCACGCTTCGAGTTCGGCGACATCGCCACCTGGGCACCCGCGTCGGCCGACGCGGCGCCCGACCTCATTTACGCCAACGCCGCCCTGCAATGGGTGCCGGATCACGAATCGCTGATCCCGCGCCTTTTCGCCGCGTTGGCACCGGGTGGCGTGCTCGCCATCCAGATGCCCGACAACCGCCAGGAGCCGACGCATCGCCTGATGCGCGAAGTGGCCGCAGGGGCACCGTGGGCCGAGCCCATCGGCGACGCAGACCGCCTGCGCACCGAATTGCTCGGCATCGGCGGGTACTACGACCTTCTGGCTCCGAGGGCAGCAGCAGTCGATGTCTGGCACACCGTCTACCAGCATCCGATGGCATCGGCTGCGGCCATCGTCGAATGGGTTCGCGGCACGGGGCTCAAGCCTTTTGTCGATCGCCTGTCGCCGGACCTGCAGGCCAGTTACCTTGCCGAGTACGAGGCGCGCGTGGCGAACGCTTATCCGGCGCGCGCCGACGGCAAATTGTTGCTGGCGTTCCCGCGCCTGTTCATCGTGGCGCAGAAGGCATGAGCGCGCCGATTCGCCCCGGTGACGTGCTGCTCGGTGCACAGGCAGGTGCCGTCGTGCTGCCCGTCTGCGATCACTACAGCGGCGTCGAAGCCCGCATGAAGAAGAGCCTGGCGCTTCAGGCCGAGATGACCGAAGAATTCGGCGCCTGCGTGTTCGACGTCACGCTCGACTGCGAAGACGGCGCACCGGTGGGCGGCGAGGCGGAGCACGCGGCGCTGGTCACCGAGCTCGCGCTGGGCGCGAAGCCCGGCATGCGCGTGGGCGTGCGAGTGCATCCGGTCGACCATCCGGCCTTCGTGGGCGACATGATCACCATCGCCGGACGTGCCGGTGCCAGGCTCAGCCACCTGATGGTGCCGAAGGTGGAGTCGCTTTCCGACGTGCAACAAGCGGTCGAGGCGCTCGACGCCGCGGACGCGGAAGCGCTGCCGCTGCATGTGCTCATCGAATCGCCGCTGGCTGTGCACAACGCCTTCGAGATCGCGGCGCATCCGCGCGTGCAGTCGCTCAGCTTCGGGTTGATGGATTTCGTGTCGGCCCATGCCGGTGCGATTCCTGCCGATGGCATGGGCGCCACGGGCCAGTTCACGCATCCGCTGGTGGTCCGCGCCAAGCTGGCCATCGCCTCGGCGGCACATGCGTACGGCAAGGTGCCGTCGCACTGCGTCGTGACCGAGTTCAGCGATGTGGACGCCATCCGCGCTGCCGCGCACAAGGCGGCGAGCCAGTTCGGCTACACGCGCATGTGGAGCATCCACCCTGCACAGATACGACCGATCCTCGAAGCGTTCGCGCCGGACGAGGAACAGATTCACATTGCTACAAAAATCATAGCTGCTGCCGCCCATGCGGATTGGGCGCCGGTAAGTTTTGATGGCACATTGCACGACCGCGCCAGCTATCGCCATTTTTGGCAAGTGCTGGCACGCGCGCACGCCACGGGGCGCGCGCTGCCGAACGAGGCCCTGGCCTGGTTCGACACCCTCTGACACCACACACCCATCCTAGGAAATCCATGAAGCACATTGCACTGATCGCCGCCGTGGCACTGGCCCTGCCATTCGCCGCCAACGCACAAACCGCGGCGCCTGCCAAGCCGGCCGCCAAGGCCGCTGCCAAGCCTGCCGCAGCGAAGCCGGCGCCCAAGAAGCGCCAGGTGACGCGCAAGGCTGCCAAGGCCGTTGAAGAAGTGACCCCGATCGGTGAGGACGTCGACGTCGCGATGACCGAAGCCGATCTGGCCGTTGCCAAGCGCGTGTCGCTCGGCAAGGCCCAGTGCGAGCTCGGCGCCGACGTGACCGTCACCGCCGACGAAAAGAAGCCCGGCTACTTCACCGTCACGACCAAGGGCCAGCGCTACCGCATGCACCCGGTCGAAAGCCGCACCGGCGCGATTCGCCTCGAAGACCCGCGTGTCGGCGCCATGTGGCTGCAACTCGGCAACAAGTCGATGCTGATGAACCAGAAGCAGGGCCTGCGCATCGCCGACGAGTGCCAGACCTCCGAGCAGGTCGCGTTCGCCGCCGAAATGAAGAAGAACCCGCCGAAGGACCTGTTCGAGGGTGCCGACGCGGCCAAGAAGTAATCAGTCCCCCGGCAGCGCGGCGCGGCTCTTGCTTGCCGCCCCGCGCGCCCGCCCGTTTCAGTTTCTGGAGAAAAGAAGATGTTGCAAGCCTACCTTGACCATGTTGCCGAACGCGCCGCGCTCGGAATTCCGCCGTTGCCGCTCACGGCCAAACAAACCGCCGAAGCGATCGAGCTGATGAAGACCGCGACGTCGAAAGACGGCGAGTTCCTGCTCGAGCTGATCACCTACCGGGTGCCGGCGGGCGTGGACGATGCGGCGAAGGTCAAGGCCAGCTACCTGGCGGCCGTGGCCCACGGCACCGAGAAGAACCCGCTGTTGTCGCGCGCCCGCGCCACGGAACTGCTCGGCACCATGCTCGGTGGCTACAACATCAGCCCGATGATCGACCTGCTGGACGACGCCGAGGTCGGCGCTGTCGCAGCCGAAGGTCTCAAGAAAACCCTCCTGATGTTCGACCAGTTCCACGACGTCAAGGAAAAGGCCGACAAGGGCAACGCCAACGCGAAGGCCGTCCTGCAGAGCTGGGCCGACGCCGAATGGTTCACCAGCCGCCCCGAAGTGCCCGAGAGCATCACGGTCAGCATTTTCAAGGTGGCCGGCGAAATCAATACCGACGACCTGTCGCCCGCACCCGATGCGACGACGCGTCCCGACATTCCGATGCACGCCCTCGCGATGCACAAGAACGCGCGGCCCGGCATCGTGCCGGAGGAAGACGGCAAGCGCGGCCCGGTGAAGTTCATCGAAGACCTGCGCGCCCGCGGCCACCTCGTGGCCTACGCCGGCGACGTGGTCGGCACGGGCTCCTCGCGCAAGAGCGCGACCAACTCGGTGCTGTGGTTCACCGGCGAAGACATCCCCTTCGTGCCGAACAAGCGTTTCGGCGGCGTCTGCCTTGGCGGCAAGATCGCACCAATCTTCTACAACACGATGGAAGACTCGGGCGCGCTGCCGATCGAGCTCGACGTGAGCCAGATGGAGATGGGCGACGTGGTCGAACTGCGCCCCTACGACGGCAAGGCGCTCAAGGACGGCAAGGTCATCGCCGAGTTCACCGTCAAGAGCGATGTGTTGTTCGACGAAGTGCGTGCCGGTGGCCGCATTCCGCTGATCATCGGTCGCGGCCTCACCACCAAGGCACGCGAAGCGCTGGGCCTGCCGGTGTCGACGCTGTTCCGCCTGCCGGTCAGCCCGGTCGACACCAAGAAGGGCTTCTCGCTCGCGCAGAAGATGGTCGGCCGCGCCTGCGGCCTGCCGGAAGGCCAGGGCGTGCGCCCCGGAACGTATTGCGAGCCGAAGATGACCAGCGTGGGCTCGCAAGACACCACCGGCCCGATGACGCGCGACGAGCTGAAAGACCTGGCATGCCTCGGCTTCTCGGCCGACCTCGTCATGCAGTCGTTCTGCCACACCGCGGCGTACCCGAAGAAGGTCGACGTCAAGATGCATCACGAGCTGCCCGACTTCATGGCGACCCGTGGCGGCGTCTCGCTGCGCCCGGGCGACGGCGTGATCCACAGCTGGCTCAACCGCCTGCTGACGCCCGACACCGTCGGCACCGGCGGCGACAGCCACACGCGCTTCCCGATCGGCATCAGCTTCCCGGCCGGCTCCGGCCTGGTCGCTTTCGCCGCTGCGACCGGCGTCATGCCGCTCGACATGCCCGAATCGGTGCTGGTGCGCTTCAAGGGCAAGATGCAGCCCGGCGTCACGCTGCGTGACCTGGTGAATGCGATTCCCCTCTACGCGATCAAGTCGGGCCTGCTGACGGTCGCCAAGCAGAACAAGGTCAACATCTTCTCGGGTCGCATCCTCGAGATAGAAGGCCTGCCGGACCTCAAGGTCGAGCAAGCCTTCGAACTGAGCGACGCTTCGGCCGAACGCTCCGCCGCCGGCTGCACGGTGCACCTGAACAAGGAACCGATCATCGAGTACATCAACAGCAACATCACGCTGATGAAGTGGATGATTGCCGAAGGCTACGCCGACGCGCGCACGCTGGGTCGTCGCATCGCTGCGCAGGAAGCCTGGTTGAAGGACCCGCAATTGCTCAAGGGTGACGACGATGCCGACTACGCAGCCGTCATCGAGATCGACCTGGCCGACATCCACGAGCCGATTTGCGCCTGCCCGAACGATCCGGACGACGTGAAGACGCTGAGCGAAGTGTCGGGCGTGAAGATCGACGAAGTGTTCATCGGTTCGTGCATGACGAACATCGGCCACTTCCGCGCAGCGTCGAAGCTGCTCGAAGGCAAGCGCGACATTCCGGTCAAGCTCTGGATCGCACCGCCGACCAAGATGGATGCGCAGCAGCTCACCGAAGAAGGCCACTACGGCGTGTTCGGCAACGCCGGCGCGCGCACCGAGATGCCAGGCTGCTCGCTGTGCATGGGCAACCAGGCGCAGGTGCGCGAGGGCGCGACCGTCATGTCGACGAGCACGCGCAACTTCCCGAACCGCCTGGGCAAGAACTCCAACGTCTACCTCGGCAGCGCGGAGCTGGCCGCCATCTGCTCGCGCCTCGGTCGCATTCCGACCAAGGAGGAGTACATGGCCAGCGTCGGCGTGCTCGACGCGTCGAGCGCGCAGATCTATCAGTACCTGAACTTCGACAAGATCGACGAATACAAGGACATCGCCGACGGCGTGCCTGCCTGATCGCTCCGGCGCCCAAAAAAAAGCCCCGCAGTGCGGGGCTTTTTTTCATTCAGCTCACGTTGAGCTTCTTGTGCTCGCCGAGGTCCTTCGGCGTCTCGCCGGTGATGGCCGCCTTGGCCATCTTGAAGAGCTGGACCATCTTGCTGTCGTCCACGTCCCAGTACTCGGCGTCAAGGATCCTGACGGCCAGCAGGCCGAGGTTGGGATCGGTCACGCCAGCGGGGAACCAGGCCTTGGCCATCGGGTTGAAGAGCTCTTCCTTCTTGGCCTGGTCTTCGAGCAAGCCGGCGCTGCCAGTCACGGAGACATAGCTGTCGGAATCGGTGTTGGCATAGGCAACGTTGACGCTCGCGTCGGTCGCGACGTGACGGGCGATGTCACCATTCTTCGGGATGAAGAAGTAAAGCGTTGCGCCTTCGTCGACCTGCTTGTTCTGGGTGGTCAGCGGATGGCTGTGCAGCTGGCCGTCGCTGTGGCGATGCGTCAGCATGCCGAAGCGGGTGTCCTTGATCAGCTCCCAGAGCTTGCTGAAGTCATGCGAGTTGGCGGGGGTGGTCGTGCTTGTCATTGAAGGTCTCCTGGCGGTGATGGGGATATCGAACATTGACCTTAGCCGCCACCGAGGCCCGCCGCTGTCCGCAATCACGCAAGCGGGTGTCGTCCCAAGCCGACGCTGACGGCGGGTTTCTACGATGCGGCAGCCGCTGCGCTCGCCAGGGCTGCGGCCGTCTGCGCATCCGCCGGGAAGAAGGATTCGACCGCCAGTTCCTGCAGCGTGATGTCGACCGGCGTGCCGAAGATGGTGGTCGTGCTGATGAAGCTCAGCACTCCTTGCGGCGTGACCAGCTGGAAGGGCACGACCACGCCCGCCAGTTCGCTGTGCGGTGCAGGTGCGTCGTGGCTCACGGCCGGAGCGGGGTAGCCGGCGAGTTCGTCGTGCAGTGCCTGCAGCACGGCGTCTCCGGTCGCAGCGATCTGCTGCTGCAGGCGCTCCAGCAGGTGCGCACGCCATTGCGCGAGGTTCGCGATGCGCGGCGCCAGTCCGTCGGGATGCAGGCTCAGCCGCAGCACGTTGACCGGCGGTTGCAACAGCGCGGGCGCCGCGCCGGCCATCAGCAGCGGGACGAGGGCGTTGTACGCGACCAGGTTCCAGTGCCGGTCGACCGCCAGTGCGGGAAACGGCTCGTGGCCCTTGAGCACGAGATCGACGGCACGCCGGGCCGACGCCAGCGCGGGATCGTCCAGCGAGCGCTGGCGGTACATCGGCGCATAGCCAGCTGCCACGAGCAGTGCGTTGCGCTCGCGCAGCGGGACTTCGAGCCGTTCGGCCAGCCGCAGGACCATTTCGCGGCTCGGCTCGGCGCGTCCGGTTTCGACACAGCTGAGGTGGCGTGTCGAGATCCTCGCGTCGCTCGCCAGTTCGAACTGGCTCAGGCGGCGGTGCTGCCGCCAGTGGCGCAGATGGGTGCCGAACGGATCGGCGGCAGTCGGTGTGCTGGAGATCGTGCTCATGGGCCGGATCGTATCGACGGGCGGTGCGTCGGCCATGACCTGCGAGGTCATCGACCCCGTGCCCTGCCGGCGGAATCATCCGTCCCGGCATCGCAGGAATGGCCTGTGGTGCAGCACTTCGTACCAACCACCGCAAGGAGTCTTCTCATGTCGATCTTCACGTCTCCCCGTTTCCTGCCCCGTGTGATGGGCGCCGATGCAGCATCGTGCGCCGCGACGGGCGCCCTGCAAGTCGGTCTCACCGATGCGATGGCGCGCATCACCGGGCTGCCATCGCAGCTCTTGCTGGGCACCGGCATCTTCCTGCTCGTCTACGCGGCGGCCGCCGCCTGGATGGCGACGCGTGCCACCCCGCCGCGCACGCTGATCGGCCTGGTCGTGCTCGGCAACTTCGGCTGGGCCGCGGGTTGCATCGCGTTGCTGGCCAGCGGCGCAGCGCCGGTGACCGCGGCCGGCACCCTGTGGGTGGCGGCCCAGGCATTCACGGTGGTGGTGCTGGCCGAGCTGCAATGGATGGGGCTGCGCCGCACCCGTCCGGGCGTCGGCGTGGTCGCGATGGGTTGATTCAGGCCGTCCATCCGGCTGCCGATGTCATTGAAGCCTGCTATCTTTGAGAGACCCACCTACCGATGAAGGAGTTCTCATGGCCATCCCGCAGCCGACCCACGCCTTTGGCTCGACGCTCAAGACCTTCAAGACAGCCTCGGGCAAGACCGGCAAGTATTGGTCGCTGAAGGAACTCGCCAGGCAGTACCCGAGCATCGAGCGCCTGCCGGTGTCGATCCGCATCGTGCTGGAGTCGGTGCTGCGCAACTGCGACGGCCAGAAGGTGACCGCCGAGCACGTGGAGCAACTCGCCCACTGGTTGCCCAACGCCGACCGCACGCAGGAGATCCCCTTCGTCGTCACCCGCGTGGTGCTGCAGGACTTCACCGGCGTGCCCTTGCTGGCCGACCTCGCCGCGATGCGCAGCGTGGCGCAATCGCTCGGCAAGTCGCCCAAGGCGATCGAGCCGCTGGTGCCGGTCGATCTGGTGGTCGACCACTCGGTGATGGTCGATTACTACGGCACGCCCAAGGCGCTCGACCTGAACATGAAGCTGGAGTTCCAGCGCAACAACGAGCGCTACCAGTTCATGAAGTGGGGCATGCAGGCCTTCGACACCTTCGGTGTCGTGCCGCCGGGCTTCGGCATCGTGCACCAGGTCAACCTCGAATACTTTGCGCGCGGCGTGTACAAGAGCCCGAACGACAAGGCTGACAAGCCGACCTACTACCCCGACTCGCTGGTCGGCACCGACAGCCACACCACCATGATCAACGGCATCGGCGTGGTCGGCTGGGGCGTGGGCGGCATCGAGGCCGAGGCGGCCATGCTGGGCCAGCCGGTCTACATGCTCACGCCCGACGTGGTGGGCTTCGAGCTCAGCGGCAAGCTGCGCGAAGGCGTCACGGCCACCGACCTGGTGCTGTACGTCACGGCCATCCTGCGTGGCGAAAAGGTGGTGGGCAAGTTCGTCGAATTCTTCGGCCCCGGCGCCGCGTCGATCGCCGTGCCCGACCGCGCGACCATCGGCAACATGGCGCCCGAGTACGGCGCGACGATGGGCTTCTTTCCGGTCGACGAAATGACGCTGGCGTACTTCAAGGGCACCGGCCGCACCGACAAGGAAATCGAGCGTTTCGAGGCGTATTACAAGGCGCAGGGCCTGTTCGGCATGCCGGCACCGGGCGACATCGACTACACCAAGATCGTCAAGCTCGACCTCGGCACCGTCACGCCGAGCCTGGCCGGACCGAAGCGCCCGCAGGACCGCATCGACCTCGGCCACCTCGCCACCAAGTTCTCGGAGCTCTACAGCAAGCCACAGGAGGCCAACGGCTTCAACCAACCGACCGAAAAGCTCAAGCAGCGCTTTCCGGTGACGTCCATCGGCGAAGGCGGTGAAGAAGAGGCCGCCGCGCCCCGCCCCGGTGGTCCGCGCGAACTCGTGGAGATGGTGGCCAACCGCTCGACGCGCGCGGCAGCACACAGCGCAGTCACCGCGCCAGTGGCGCCCGCCAAGGCGCTGACCATCGGCAACGGCGACGTGCTGATCGCGGCCATCACCTCGTGCACCAACACTTCCAACCCCAGCGTGATGCTGGCGGCGGGCCTGCTGGCCAAGAAGGCAGTGGAGGCGGGCCTCACGGTCAAGCCGCACGTCAAGACCTCGCTCGCGCCGGGCTCGCGCATCGTCACCGAGTACCTCGAGAAAGCCGGCCTGATTCCGTACCTCGACAAGCTCGGCTTCTACCTTGCGGGCTACGGTTGCACCACCTGCATCGGCAACGCAGGCGACCTCGCGCCGGAGATCAACGAAGTCATCACGAAGAACGACCTGGTGGCCGCGGCAGTGCTCTCGGGCAACCGCAATTTCGAAGCGCGCATCCACCCGAACCTCAAGGCCAACTTCCTCGCTTCGCCGCCGCTCGTGGTGGCCTATGCGATCGCCGGCAACGTGATGGTCGACCTGATGACCCAGCCCGTCGGCAAGGGCAAGGGCGGCAAGGACGTGTACCTCGGCGACATCTGGCCCACGCCCAAGGAAATCGACGACAACCTGCGCTTCGCGATGAACGCCAAGGCCTTCCGCAAGAACTACGAACAGATCAAGGACAACCCCGGCAAGCTGTGGAGCAGCATCAAGGGCGTGACCGGCGACGTGTACACCTGGCCCGAGTCGACCTACATCGCCGAGCCGCCGTTCTTCGACGGCTTCAAGATGAAGCCACATGCGAGCGACCCGGGCTTTCGCAACGCACGCGTGATGGCGCTCTTCGGCGACTCGATCACCACCGACCACATCTCGCCCGCAGGCTCCATCAAGGAAAGCTCGCCGGCCGGCATCTGGCTCAAGGAAAACGGCGTCAGCAAGGCCGACTTCAACAGCTACGGTTCGCGCCGCGGCAACCATGAAGTGATGATGCGCGGCACCTTCGCCAACGTGCGCATCAAGAACCTGATGATTCCGCCGGACGCCAACGGCACGCAGGAAGAGGGCGGCATCACGCGCTTCCAGCCCGGCAACGAGAAGATGTTCATCTACGACGCGGCGCAGAAGTACATGGCGGCCGGCGTGCCGACCGTGATCTTCGGCGGCGAGGAATACGGCACCGGCTCGTCGCGCGACTGGGCAGCCAAGGGCACGCAACTGCTCGGCATCAAGGCCGTGATCGCGCGCAGCTTCGAGCGCATCCACCGCGCCAACCTGGTCGGCATGGGCGTGCTGCCGCTGCAGTTTCGCGGTGCGGATTCATGGCAGTCGCTCGGCCTCACGGGAGACGAAGAAGTCGACGTCGTGATCGGTGGCGAACTCAAGCCGCAGATGGACGTAAAGGTGGTGATTCGCCGCTTCGACGGCGCGCACCAGGAAGTCACCGTGCGGCTGCGGATCGATACGCCGATCGAAGTGGACTACTACAAGCACGGGGGCATCCTGCCGTTTGTGTTGCGGCAGTTGCTAGCGAGCTGAGGACGACATCGGCGAGGGTTGAAGGCATTGCTCGAACGAGTTCCCACTACCCGCGCCGTCTCGGTCAGCCGATGTCAGCGCCCCTTCACTCCGTGACCACCCGCGCTTCGAAAAGGTAACCGGCGAGCGCTTCCCTCACAGCCGGCACTTGCGCGTGTCTCGCGGCCGGTATCGCCACGGTCACCCGAAGGCCTCGCTTACCGCCGTCTTCCACGCTTACCTGTGCTTGCGGGCAGGCCAATTGGTTCTGTACGAGGTTGCTGACATGCCGCAAAGCTGCGTCGCAACGCAGCTGCGGCTTGTAGATCTTGCCCACCGCAGTGACCGGAATCGTTTCGGTGATGTGAAAGTGCCTTGGCCAGGCAGGCCTCTCGCCGATGGTTGCTTGCGCATGGTCGTGCAGCTCATCGTCGGTGACTCGCGCGCCGGGGCGCAGCTGAAGGTAGCAGACGGGAAGTTCGCCAGCATAGGCATCGGGCACGCCGACGGCCGCGGCCAGCGCCACCGCCGGGTGGGTCGCCATCGCGTTCTCGATCATCACAGGGTCGATGTTGTGGCCGCTGCGGATGATGAGGTCCTTGGCGCGGCCGGCCATGAATAGCCGGCCCTCGGCGTCGGTGTAGCCGAGGTCGCCGGAATTGAGCATGCCGTTCACGAAGACACCTTGGTTGTGCTCCGGATTGCGGTAGCCCGGCGAAACGGTCGGACCACTGACGAAGATGACGCCTACCTCGCCGGCTTCGCACTCGTCCCCCGGGGAACCATTGGCGGTAAGGCGGCGCACATGCACGCGTGTGTAAGGAAGGGCCCAGCCCACGGAGCCCGTGCCACCGGTGCTGCCAGCGGGATCGATCGCGATCAGCCCCGAGGCTTCGGTCATGCCGTAGATTTCATGCAGCGTGCGTCCCGTGACCGTGGTGAAGCGCGTGGCAATCGCCGGCGGCAGCAGGGCGGCGCCGGTGCTTCCCGATTCGACGCAACGTATGTCGGCGTCACCGACCGGCACTTCGAGGATGGCACCGATCGACGTGGGCACCGCCGTCACTGTCGTGGCGCGGTACTGCGCCACGATGCGCCAGAAGCCCTGCACCATGGCCGGGTTGCGCAGTCCGGAGGGCGACATGATCAACATGTGCCGCCCGCTCATGAACCCGGTCAGCGTGCCCGCGATCGTGCCGCCGACGTGGAACAACGGCAGCGTGGCGGTCGAGATGTCGCCCGGACGGCCGTTAGCCATCACGGCGCCGCCCATGGCCGCGACCAGTTGCCCGCGATGGGTATGGGCGGCCAGCTTGGGTGTGCCGGTAGTGCCGCCAGTGTGGAAGTAGGCCGCAACATCCTCTCCTTGACGAGATTCGCCGAAGGTCAGGCGATCCTCGGGCTGGGCCGCCAGCGCAGCATGGAAGTCGATCACGCCCGTCTCCAGCGGCAAGGTGGGCACGCCGACGCGCAGCAGTTTCAACCCGGGCATGCGGCTCCGCAGCTCCAGCGCCTTCTGCCAAGTGTCCAGAACTGGATGCGGCCCGAGCGCCACCAGGATCTGCGCGCCGGACGAGCGCAGCAGTTCTGCAATGTGGTCGGTCTGCAGCAGAAAGTTGATGGGCACGGCGTATCCAGCCGTCTCGGCGCCCCAAAGCGTGGCGTGGGTCTCGATCAGGCTCGGCAGCATGTAGGCCACCGCCGGCCGCGGCCCCGCGAGGTCGGCGAACAGGTTGGCCGCGCGGCGCACGAGTCCGAGAAACTCCGCGTAGCTCACGGACCGCGGATGCTCATCGGGGGCTCCCGTCATGAGCATCGTGAACACCTTGCTGTCGGGTTGGCGCGCTGCAGTTCCAACGAGTACATCGAGAACGCAGCGCTCGGGTAGGCGCTGCTCCAGTGTCATTTCGGCTTCAAACCGTTGCAGATCTCCGCGAGAAACAATGGGGGCGGTGTTCAGGATGGGCACAGGAGACCTTTGAGTCACAGCACGTCGCTGGCGAGGTCGAGGATTGTGACCGTGGCGGTGGTGCCGTCCTTCAGGGTTTCTGCTCATCGCGTGTGACGCCGGAGGCCGGCGCTCCACGCGCGATCGCCGGCATGCGCACGACGCGTGGGCCTTTTCGCCCCGGCGTGCATCGCTGCCGGAGCTGACTCCGGCAAAGGGCCACTTCCCCCAGATTTCCCCATCCCCGTAGTTTTCGAGAATAATTCTCATTTTGATGATTTTGGATTTCCGGGTGACCACAAAGCATGGCGCGGCCAAGACCGCATCGAGCCTCAGCCTCGACAAGCTTCCTTCGCACCAATGGGCGACGGTGATAGACGTCATCGCGCCCGAGCAGGCGGAAGATCGTGATCTGGTGCTGCGCCTAACCGAAATCGGCTTCGTCCCCGGTGAAGCGGTTCGCATCGTCGCAAGTGGCCTGCCGGGCCGCGAGCCGCTGGCGGTGCGCCTTGGCCACACCACCTTCGCGCTGCGCCGCCACGAGGCGGCCTTCATCCGCGTCACGCCGGGAGCAGAGCACCATGGTTGAAGCGGTCGTTCGCGGGCCGGGCGGTTTCGCCCCCACCGGGCAACCCGGCCGCATCGCCTTGCTGGGCAACCCCAACTGCGGCAAGACCGCGCTGTTCAACCTGCTCACCGGCAGCCGCCAGAAGGTCGCCAACTACGCGGGCGTGACGGTCGAGCGCAAGGAGGGCACGCTGCTCACGGCCTCGGGCCGGCGTGTGTTCGTGCTCGACCTGCCGGGCGCCTACAGCCTGAATGCGCTGAGCGCCGACGAGGCGGTCACGCGCGACGTGGTCACCGGCCAGAGCAAGGAGGCCCTGCCCGACCTGCTGGTCTGTGTGACCGACGCGACCAACCTGCGCCTCAACCTGCGGCTGGTGCTCGAAGCGAAGAAGCTCGGCCTGCCGATGGTGGTGGCGCTCAACATGGCCGACATGGCGAAGAAGCAGGGCATCACGATCGATGCCGCGGTGCTCTCGCGCGAACTCGGCGTGCCCGTGATCGAGACCGTCGGCGTGCACAGCGGCGGCGCGGAGGCGTTGCTCGCGCAGCTCGACGCACCCGTGGCGGCCGCGCAGCCGCACACCTGGACGCCTCCGGTGCTGGACGACGTGCTGGCCACGCAGCGCGAGGTGCGCCGCATCCTCGGCCTCGCGGTGCGCGAGCCCATGGGCAGCCTCGACACCAGCGACCGCATCGACCGCGTGGTGCTGCACCCGCTGTGGGGCATGCTGGTGCTGGCGGTCACTTTGTTCCTCATGTTCCAAGCGGTGTTCAGCTGGGCCAATGTGCCGATGGACGCCATCAAGGCCGCGACCGAAGCGCTGGGCAACGGCATCAAGGCGGTGGTGCCCGAAGGCATGCTGCAGAGCCTGCTGGTCGACGGCATCGTGGCTGGCGTGGGCGGCGTGATCGTCTTCCTGCCGCAGATCCTGATCCTGTTCCTGTTCATCCTCGCGCTGGAGGATTCCGGCTACCTGCCGCGCGCCGCGTTCCTGCTGGACCGCGTGATGGGCACGGTCGGCTTGTCGGGCCGCTCTTTCATCCCGCTGCTGTCGAGCTTCGCCTGCGCGATTCCCGGCGTGATGGCCACGCGCACCATCAGCAACTGGCGTGACCGGCTCACGACCATCATGATCGCGCCGCTCATGACCTGTTCGGCGCGGCTGCCGGTCTATGCGCTGCTCATCGCGGCGTTCATTCCCGCGCGAACGGTGGCCGGCGTTTTCAACCTGCAGGGCATCGTGCTGTTCGCGCTGTATGTGTTCGGCATCGTGTCGGCGATGGGCGTCGCGTGGGTGATGAAGCGCTTCCGCGACAACGATGCGCAGTCGCCGCTGCTCATGGAACTGCCGGCCTACCGCTGGCCGAACCTCCGCAACCTGCTGCTGGGTCTCTACGAGCGGGCGTGGATCTTCATCCAGCGCGTGGGCACGATCATCCTCACCGTCACGATCCTGCTGTGGTTCCTCTCGACCTTCCCGTCGCCGCCCGAAGGTGCGACCGGACCGGCGATCCAGTACAGCCTGGCCGGCAGGCTGGGCAGCGCGCTCGAGCACATCTTTGCGCCGATCGGCTTTAACTGGCAGATCTCGATCGCGCTGGTGCCCGGCATGGCGGCACGCGAAGTCGCGGTCGGCGCGTTGGGCACGGTGTACGCGCTCTCGGCCACGGGCGACGAGGTCGCGGGGCAATTGCAGCCGCTGATCGCGAGCAGCTGGTCGCTCGCGACCGCGCTGTCGTTGCTGGTCTGGTACGTGTTCGCGCCGCAATGCATCTCCACGCTTGCCGCCGTGAAGCGCGAGACCAACTCCTGGAAATACGTGTGGATCCTGGCGGGCTACCTGTTCGCCCTGGCCTACATCGCCTGCTTCATCACCTATCGCGTCGCCGTCGCGCTGGGCTGGGGCTGAAGGAGAACCGCCATGACACAGCAACTGATCGTCGGATTGATCGTCGCGCTCGCCGCGCTCTACGCGGTGTGGCGATGGATGCCCTCCGCATGGCGACGTTCGGCGGCGCAGAAGCTCGCTGCAGGCTCGCACCGTGCCGGGCTGGTTGACCAGGCGCGAGCCGATGCGCTGGCCGCCGCGCTGGCCAAGTCCTCGGGCTGCGGTTCGTGCGAGACTTGTGGCGCTTGTGGCAAGGCCGATGCGCCCGCCACCGACGCCAAGTTCTCTCCCCGATGAAATGACACTTTCGCGCACCCCGCCTCGTCTCTTATTGCCCTCCGCGACCACGCGGTCCTGCCCCAAGGCGGTCCGGCGTAAGGCTTGAGCCGATGACTGCGCACCTCCTGGTCGCCGGTGGTGGCATCGGCGGACTCGCGAGCGCGCTGGCGCTGGCGCGCAGAGGCCACCGCGTCGACGTGCTGGAGCAGGCTGCGAACTTCGGCGAGATCGGTGCCGGCGTGCAGCTCGGTCCCAACGTCACGAAACGGCTGCATGCGCTGGGCCTCGCGGCACCGCTCGACGCCGTTGCCGCGCGGCCGGAGGCGCTGGTCGTGCGCAGCGCGGCCACACACGCTGTCCTCGCGCGCTTGCCACTCGGCGACACCGTGAGCGAGCGCTACGGCGCGCCTTATCTTTGCGTGCATCGCGCCGATCTCCACAGCTTGCTGCTCGACGCAGTTCGGAGGCGCAGTGAGGTCTCGTTCGCCACCCATGCCCGCGTGGCACATGTGCAGAGCAGCGACGATCTCGTCTGCGTGTCGAGCGACGATGCGCGTGCCTGGGAGGCCGATGCGCTGATCGGTGCCGATGGCCTCTGGAGCGTCGTGCGCCAGCAGGTGGAAGGCATCGCCACTGCGCCGCGTGCCACCGGCCACACCGCGTGGCGCGCGTTGATCGCGCAGTCTGCGCTGCCTGCTGCGCTGCGCAGCCGGCAGGTCGATGTCTGGCTCGGGCCGCAGCTGCATGCGGTGGCATATCCGGTGCGCGCCAGCGCCTGGCTCAACGTCGTGGTGATCGCCGAGTCGGCCCCGGCGGGCGATGCGCGCGATTGGGACCAGGCGAGCAGCCTGGCCGCGCTGCAGCAGGCCACGGGCCGTTGCGGCCCCGACCTGCATGCGCTGCTCGAAGCCATGCCGGCATGGCGCGCGTGGTCGCTGAACGATCGCGCACCGCTCACGGGAGCCCAAGAGATGGCGCGTGGCCGTGTGGCGCTGATTGGCGATGCGGCGCATCCGATGCTGCCGTACCTCGCGCAGGGCGCCGGCATGGCGATCGAAGACGCCACGGCACTCGCGGATGCACTCGGTGATGGCGGCCCGGCCGAGTTGCCCGAGGCGTTAGGGCGTTATGCCGCCGCGCGCTGGCAACGCAACGCACAGGTGCAGGTGCGTGCGCGCCGCAACGGCGATATTTTTCACGCGAGCGGACCGGTGCGCCTGGGCCGCGATCTGGCGTTGCGCGCGTTCGGCGCGTCCTTGCTCGATCAGCCGTGGCTTTACGGCGGATGATCGCGGCCGCTACAGCCTGAAGTCCCGCAGGTTCGCAATGCGTTCGGCCAGCCCTTCGGCGCCGAGATAGTGGCTGAAGGCCTGGTCTGGGTCGGTGATCTTGGCCAGTGAGGATTCCAGCTCCTCCAGCGCGTTGCGGCAATCGGCCTCGTAGGCCGCGGGCACGTCGATGCCGACCTGTGCGCACGCCTGGGCGATCAACCTCGCGCTGGCGGGTGCGCCGCATGCGACGCACTTGACCATCGCCGGCATGTCCGGCTCGGCGCCATTGGCCAGCAGCGCGGCCGTGAGTTCCGGCGAGATCGTGCCGTCGATGTTGGCGAGCGCGTCGGCCGCGACCGGTGCACCGGCGCGAACGAGCGCCGCAGCGGCGGCAAAGGCGCCGTGTCCGATCGCCACATCGGTGGCGATCGCGCTGCCCTGCAACGGTCCGTCGAACGGCACACCCGCGGCGGCGAGAGCCGCGACCCCTTCGGCATCGTCCGTGGCGATCACGTGCCGCACGGCGACGCGCGCAAGCGCGGCATGGTGGCGCAGGGTTCCATCGGCGAGCGGGCCGCGCCAGTCGAGCATGGCGCGTCGATAGAACGAGACCAGCCTGTCCATCAGGTCGATGTCGAGGCCGTGTTCCTCGTGACGGTCGTCGAGGTATTCGATCAGCGCCTGGCCGGAGAAGTAGTCGCCGGCCGGCGCGAGCGGATCTTCATGAAGGTGAAGCGCAGCGAAGGCACCGTTCAGGTCGGCCGCGATCGGGCTGATGCCGTCCTCGTGCAGTCGGTGAGTCCATGCCGGTGGCAGGCCCTGCTTCCACGCGACCACGTGGCCGTGCGCTTCACCCGGTTCGACCACCACGTAGATCCTTTCCAGGTACTCGAAACCGCCGATCGGCAAATGCGTGAGGCGGCCCTGCCATGCGTGGCCTTCCTCGATGGCGGCCTCTTCGGCGATCTCCTGCTCGTGCGCGATCCAACCCTGGAGATCGTGGTACCCGTCGCTGCCGTTGAAGAAGAGTTCGTTCCAGCTCATCCCTTCCTCGTTGCCGTTCATCGACAGCGTGAGGTCGTAGTCGAGGCGCCCGCCGGCGGTGAGTTGCCATAAGGTCAACAGTTGCTGCGGGAGGGGCCCGATGCAGACCGCCTGCACCGCCGCGACCTCTTCACTCGCCATGGGCGGTCGCGCCTCGAAGATCACACGATCGGCGTAGAGCACGACGCCGTGGGTGCGCAATGTCGCCAGTTCTTCCGGAGAGAAATAGCCGTTCATGTCGTTCATTCTGTGTCTCCCGTTGCCATCGAAAAATAACTGCCGGTGCAGGCGTGTCGATGCGCGACAGGCAGGGCTTTCTCAGAGATCGGTTCGCAGCTTCCAGATCTCGGGGAAGAGCACCACGTCCAGCATCTTGCGAAGGTAGCTTACGCCGCCGGTGCCACCGGTGCCGCGCTTGAAGCCGATCACGCGTTCCACCGTGGTCACATGGCGGAAGCGCCAGAGGCGGAAAGCGTCTTCGATGTCGGTGAGCTTCTCGCCGAGCTGGTAGAGGTCCCAGTGCGCCTTCGGGTCGCGGTACACAGTGAGCCAGGCCTGCTCGACGCCATCGCTCTCCACATAGCCCTGGGTCCAGTCGCGGTCGAGGTGATCGGCCGGCACCGGCACGCCGCGGCGCGCGAGCAGGCGCAACGCTTCGTCGTACAGCGAGGGCGCCTCGTACGCGGCCTGCACCTGCGCGAGCAGGTCGGCACGATGCGCATGCGGCTTGAGCATCGCGGCATTCTTGTTGCCGAGCGCGAACTCGATGCAGCGGTACTGCGCGCTCTGGAAACCGCTGGAGCTCGCGAGATAGGGACGCATCGCGCTGTACTCCGGCGGCGTCATGGTCGACAGCACGGTCCACGCGCTCACCAGCTGTTCCATGATCCGCGTCACGCGCGCGAGCATCTTGAAGGCGTCGGCGAGTTCATCGTTCGCGACCGCGGCGATGGCGGCGCGCAGCTCGTGCAGCATCAGCTTCATCCACAGTTCGCTGGTCTGGTGCTGCACGATGAAGAGCATCTCGTCGTGTGCGGGCGAGCGTGGATGCTGCGCGCTCAGGATCTCATCGAGGTGAAGGTAATCGCCGTAGCTCATCGACGCGCTGAAGTCGAGCTGCGCCTTTTCTTCGTGGACGATCTTCTCGGTGGTCATCTCAGGTCACCGCATTCTTCTGGTTGAACTCCGGGCGCTGCCATTCGTCGGCGTCGAGCACCTGCACGATGTGCTCCACCGCATTCCACACATCCTCGAAGCCTAGGTACAGCGGCGTGAAACCGAAGCGCAGGATGTGCGGGGTTTGCGCGTCGCCTGCGCGGTAGTCGCCGATCACGCCGCGCGCGATGAGCGCCTGCACGATGGCATAGGCGGCCGTCGGATGCGGCTCGCGCATCGCCAGGCACACCTGCGAACCGCGCAGCGCGTGGTCGCGCGGCGTGACGAGCGTGAAGCGGTCGGCGCAGCGTTGTTCGACCAGCGCGATGAACGCGTCGGTGAGCGCGAGCGACTTGCTGCGCAGCGCCGCCATCGGACCGAAGTCGCCGTTGAAGACTTCGGCGGCGAGCACCGTGTCGAGTCCGCATTCGAGCCCGGCCAGCGCAACGATGGGTTGCGTGCCGCACAGGTACCGGCCGACGCCGGGCGCGGGCCGGTAGTTAGGCGTGAATTCGAACGGTGCGGCATGGCCCCACCAGCCCGACAGCGGCTGCTCGAACTGCCCCGCATGCCGTGTGTTGACCCACACGAAGGCCGGGGCGCCAGGGCCGCCGTTGAGGTACTTGTAGCCACAGCCGATCGCGAAGTCGGCATTGCAGTCGTTGAGCGCAATCGGCACGGCGCCGGCGCTGTGCGCCAGGTCCCACACCGTGAGCGCGCCTGCCGCGTGCGCTGCCGCCGCGATGGCCTTCATGTCGTGCATCGCGCCGGTGCGGTAGTTGACGTGCGTGAGCATCAGCACGGCGACGTCGTCCGTGAGCGCCGCGGGCAGCGCGTCGACATCGTCGATCAGCTTGAGCAGGAAGCCGCGCTCGCGGCAGAGCGATTCGGCGATGTAGAGGTCGGTCGGGAAGTTGCTGCGTTCGCTCACGATCAGCTTGCGGCCGCTTTCGCGTTGCTGCGACAGCGCGGCGAACAACACCTTGTAGAGGTTGATCGACGTGCTGTCGGTGCACACGACCTCGCCGGGCGCGGCGCCAATGAGCCGTGCGAGCTTGTCGCCCAGCCGCTGCGGCAGGTCGAACCAGCTGGCGCTGTTCCACGAGCGGATCAAGCCCTGGCCCCATTCCCGCGTGACGACCTCGGCGATGCGTGCCGGTGCGGCGGCGGGCAGCACGCCCAGCGAGTTGCCGTCGAGGTAGATCACGCCTTCGGGCATGGTGAACAGGTCGCGCAGCGGGGCGAGCGGGTCCTGGCGGTCGAGTGCGCGGCAGTCGTCGAGTGTCATGGGTGTCTTCATCGGGTGGGGAGTGCGCGCAGCACGGCGCGAACGGGAGAGGCATCGGCCGTCACCAGCTTGAGCGGCAGCGCGATGAGTTCGTAGTCGCCTTCGGGCACGTCGTCGAGCACGAGGTTCTCGAGCACGCGCAAACCGAGCCGGCGGATGACCTGGTGGCTGTCGAGCGCCTTGCTGTCGGCCGGGTCGATGCTCGCGGTGTCGATGCCGACGAGCGTCACGCCCAGCACGGCAAGGCGTTCGATGGTGTCCGGCGCGTAGGCGGCGAGGGCGCCGTCCCAGCGGTCCACCGGCGCGCGGTGGTACGTGCGCACGAGCACGCGCGGCGGCAGGTCGGCGAGCGCGTGTGCGATGTGCGCCCACTCGATCAGCGGACCCTTGTCGATCGCGTGGATCACGCGGCAGGTGCCGAGAAAAGGCGTGAGGTCGACCTGCCCGATTGGCGAGCCGTCCGCGTCGTAGTGCAGCGGCGCATCGGCATGCGCGCCAACGTGCGGAGACAGCGTGATCTCGCTCACGTTGACCGGGCAGCCGGGCCCGATGCTCGCGGCCCAGCGCTGTCGGTAGGGCGTGTCACCGGGGAAGACCGGCGCGCCCGCGTGGACGGGCGGGGAGATGTCCCAGAGCCGCGGTGTGGAAGAAGTCATGGCGCGAAGTTAGCGCCGGGCGAGGGGTCGTGGTGTCGGTTATTTCCAACACGCAATGTGACGTTCTGATTCCGCAGCCGCGCTGCGGCGGGTCAGAGCTTTCCGAGCAGCAGGAACTCCATCAGCGCCTTCTGCGCATGCAAACGGTTTTCTGCTTCGTCCCACACCACCGATTGCGGGCCGTCGATCACGTCGGCCTCGACTTCCTCGCCGCGATGCGCCGGCAGGCAGTGCATGAAGAGCGCGTCGGGCTGTGCGATGCGCATCATGTCGGTGTCGACGCACCAGTCGGCGAATGCCTTGCGGCGCGCGTCGTTCTCGGCTTCGTAGCCCATGCTGGTCCACACGTCGGTGGTCACCAGGTCGGCGCCGCGACAGGCTTCCATCGGGTCCTTGAAGACCTTGTAGCTGTCGCTGGAGCGGATGCCGGCGATCGACTGGTCGACTTCGTAGCCGCTCGGCGTGCTCACGTGCACCTTGAAGCCGAGGATCTCGCTGGCCTGCAGCCAGGTGTTGGCCATGTTGTTGCCGTCTCCCACCCAGGCCACCGTCTTGCCCGCGATGGAGCCGCGGTGTTCGATGAAGGTGAAGATGTCGGCCAGGATCTGGCAGGGGTGGAACTCGTTGGTCAGCCCGTTGATGACCGGCACGCGCGAGTTGGCCGCGAACGCGTCGATCTTGTCCTGCCCGAAGGTGCGGATCATCACGATGTCGACCATGCGGCTGATGACCTTTGCGCTGTCCTCGATCGGTTCGGCGCGGCCCAGCTGGCTGTCGCCGGTCGTGAGGTTCACCACCGAGCCGCCGAGCTGGTACATGCCGGCCTCGAAGCTCACGCGCGTGCGGGTCGAGGCCTTCTCGAAGATCATCGCGAGCGTGCGGTCGACCAGCGGCTGGTGCCGCTCGTAGGCCTTGAACTTCTTCTTGATGACGGCCATGCGCTCGAAGAGGTAGCCGTACTCGTCGGCCGTGAAGTCCGAGAACTGCAGGTAGTGGCGAATCTCCGACATCGTCAGGCCTTCGGTTCGGCGAGGAAGGCCTTCACGATTGGGGCGAGGATGGCGACGATCTCGTCGGCCTCGGCCGTGCTCAGGATCAGCGGCGGCACCAGGCGGATGACGCTGTCGGCGGTCACGCTCAGCAGCAGCCCGGCATCGCAGGCGCGGTTCAGGATGGCGCCGCAGGGCCGGTCGAGCTCGATGCCGAGCATCAGGCCCGCGCCGCGCACTTCCTTCACGCCCGCCATGCCCTCGAACTCGCGTTCCAGCGCGGCCTTGAGGTGTGCACCGACCTGGGCGACGTTGTCGAGCAGCTTGTGCTCTTCCATGATGCGGATCGTCTCGACACCGGCTCGCATCGCGAGCGGGTTGCCGCCGAACGTGGTGCCGTGGTTGCCGGGGCCGAAGATGTGGGCTGCCTTCGGACCCGCGACCACTGCACCGATCGGCACGCCGGAGCCGAGGCCCTTGGCCAGCGGCATCACGTCCGGCTTGATGTCGGCCCACTGGTGCGCGAACCACTTGCCGGTGCGGCCCATGCCGCACTGCACCTCGTCGATCATCATCAGCCAGTCTTTCTGGTCGCACAGGGCGCGCACCTGCTTGAGGTAGTCCCAGCGCATCGGGTGGATGCCACCTTCGCCCTGGATGGCTTCGAAGAACACGGCGACCACGTTGGGGTTGCCTTGCGTGGCCTTCTTCAGCGCCTCGATGTCGTTGAGCGGCACGCGGATGAAGCCTTCGACCAGCGGGCCGAACCCGGCCTGGATCTTCGGGTTGCCCGTGGCCGACAGGGTGGCGATGGAGCGGCCGTGGAACGCGTGCTCGTAGACCACGATTTCCGGGCGCTCGATGCCCTTGTCATGGCCGAACTTGCGTGCCAGCTTGAGCGCGGCTTCGTTGGCTTCGAGGCCGGTGCTGCAGAAAAACGCGTTGGTCAGGCCCGAGAGTTCGACCAGCTTGGCAGCCAACTGTTCCTGGCCGGGCACATGGTAATAGTTCGAGCTGTGGATGAGCTTGGTGAGCTGGTCCTGCAGCGCGGGCACGAGTTCCGGATGGTTGTGGCCGAGCGTGTTGACGGCGATGCCGCCGAGTCCGTCGATGTAGGCCTTGCCGGTGGTGTCCCAGACTCGGCAGCCTTGCCCGTGTGACAGCGCGATCGGCAGGCGACCGTAGGTGTTCATGACGTGGGGCGAGGTCGGCTGTTCGGCGGTGCTCATGCTGTTCTCCAGATAGGGAACGTTGGATTCTAGGTGCGGGGCTTTGCGTTTTCGTTGAGGATTCCGCATCACAGCAATGCCCGCTGGCACAACCCGTGCAAGGTCCGCCGGGTAAAATCCTTGTGCACTGCAGCGCGACGCTGCAGGCGCCACGCCAATCAATGGATTCCCCCACCGCCAAACACGTTTTCGTCATGGGCATCACCGCCGACGGTCGCGCCTTCAGGCCCAGCGACTGGGCCGAGCGGCTGGCAGGCGTCATGAGTTCCTTTCGTCCCGGCGGCGCCATCCCGGGCGACCACCTGAGCTATTCGCCGTGGTGCGTCCCGAACACGGTCAACGGCATCAAGTGCGTGGTGGTCGACCGCGAGCTGCGCGAGCACGAGGTCATGGCCTGGGACTTCGTGATGAACTTCGCACGCGACAACGGCCTTCAGGTCGGCGATGCGTGCGTGCTTCCCGACCGGAAATGAAAAAACCGCCCGAAGGCGGTTTTTTCATCTTTGCTGCAGCGCACCCCTGTCAAACGGCGGATGGAGGATCGACCTTCATCCGGGCTTGGCCTGACGCAGGGTCAGGCGGCGGCTGCTGGGGCCAGGGCGAGCGCCTTGACCTTGGCCGAGAGGCGGCTCTTGTCGCGAGCAGCCTTGTTCTTGTGGAAGATGCCCTTGTCGGCAACCATGTCCACAACGCTTTGTGCCTTGGCGAACGCTTCGGTCGCCTTGGTCTTGTCGCCGGCCAGAACAGCCTTTTCGACGTTCTTGACAGCGGTGCGGTACTTCGAGCGCAGCGAGGTGTTCGCAGCGTTCAGTTTGACGTCTTGGCGGACGCGTTTACGGCCCGATGCGAGGCGGGGGTTCTTTTTCTTGGGCTTGGCGGATGCCATATTGATTAGTCCTTAGGTGTCTGAGGATGATGCAGCAAAGCCAAAGATTATAGCTCGCCCCCAGGCTGCGGCGCACTGCGTGTCGCCTGCGCCTTCCCCCGACCGGGGGCAACGCCAGCGGACGGGCGGAGCCCGATCCGCGGCATTTAACGAGAAGGCCACGTCTGCGGCTAGGCCTACACTCCGTCGCCGTGTCCCTTTTTCGCTCCGCTTCCACCGTCTCCCTGCTCACGCTCGCCTCGCGCATCACCGGGCTCGTCCGTGATGTTCTGATGAGTTCGGTGTTTGGCGTCAGCGCGCTGACCGACGCCTATTACGTCGCCTTCCGCATTCCGAACCTGTTTCGCCGGGTGCTCGGCGAGGGCGCGTTCAGCCAGGCCTTCGTGCCGGTGCTGGCGGCCTGCAAGACGGAGCAGGGCGAGCCAGGTGCCAAGCAGCTGATCGATCATGTGGGCACGCTGCTGACCTGGACGCTGGTGCTGTTGTGCATCGCAGGCGTGGTCGCGGCACCGCTGATGGTCTGGGCGATGGCCAGCGGCCTGCAGAAATCCGGTGGGTTCGATGCCGCCGTGGTCATGACGCGCTGGATGTTTCCGTACATCGGCTTCATGTCGCTGGTGGCCTTTGCGGGCGGCATCCTGAACACCTGGCGCAAGTTCGTGGTGCCGGCCGCATCGCCGGTGCTGCTCAACGTGGCGCTGATCCTGTCGATCGTGGCGGGCGCGCCCCTGTTCCGGCGCTGGGGCATCGAACCCATCTACGCGCAGTGCGTGGGGGTGCTGGTCGGCGGGGTGCTGCAGCTCGCTCTGCAACTGCCGGCGCTGCGCAAGATCGGCATGCTGCCGCGCATCGGCGTGACCTTCTCGGCGCTGCGCACAGCCTGGGCCGACCCGACCACGCGCAAGATCCTCGGCCTGATGGTGCCCGCGATGATCGGCGTCAGCGGCGCGCAGATTTCGCTGCTCATCAACACGCAGATCGCCTCGCACCTCGCCGAAGGCAGCGTCACCTGGATCACCAACGCGGACCGGCTCATGGAGTTCCCGAGCGCGATGCTCGGGGTCGCGCTGGGCGTCGTTTTGATGCCGCAACTGGCGGCCGCGCGCGCCGCGCAAGACCATGCGCGCTATTCCGCGATGCTCGACTGGGGCCTGCGGCTCATCGTGCTGCTGTCGGTGCCCTGCGCCGTCGCCTTGCTGGTCTTCCCGAAACCGCTGGTGGCCGTGTTGTTCCACAACGGCGCCTTCAGCGCGGTCGACGTCCAGCGCACGACCGTTGCGCTCATGGGCTACGGGACCGGCCTCGTGGGCATCGTGGCGATCAAGGTGCTGGCGGCAGGCTACTACGCGCGGCATGACATGCGCTCGCCGATGCGCTTCAGCCTGGTCGCGCTGGCGCTCACGCAGGTCCTCAACATCTTTCTCGTGCCGCAGCTGCAGCACGCCGGGCTGACGTTGTCGATCGGTCTGGCGCAGCTGGTCAATGCGGCCCTGCTGCTGATCGGATTGCGCCGCATCGGCGCCTTCAAGCCGCTGCCCGGCTGGTGGCGCTTCATCGCGCAGGTGATGGCGGCCACCTTGCTGCTCGCAGCCTTGCTGGCGTGGGGCAACCAGCACTTCGACTGGATCGCCCTGCGCGACCAGCGGCTGCTGCGGGCCGGCCTTCTGGCCGCCTTGATCGCGGGCGCTGGCGTTATCTACTTCGGCGTGCTGACGATCGCCGGACTGCGGTTGCGCAGTTTCCTGCGCCATTGAGCGTCGCGTCGTCGCGCTGCCTTGACGGGCTCCGTGGCCTCCACTAAAAAGACACATGTCCCTGAGCTATTCAGCGCCCACCGCCCTCGAATACTTCGCCGCGCTCGTGCAGAGCGACGAGCATTTCCCGCTGCTGGAAGCGGCCACCAGCCTCGCGCAGGACGAATACCCCGAGCTCGACGTTCAGCAGGTGCTCGGCGACGTCGACCAGTTGCTGGCCCGCCTCAAGCGCCGTTTGCCGGCCGATGCGGCGCCACTGCAGCGCCTGCGCATGCTCAACCAGTTCTTCTTTCATGACCTGAACTTCGGTGGCAACGTCAACGACTACTACGACCCCGACAACAGCTACCTGAACGCCGTGCTGCGCACCCGCCGGGGCATTCCGATCTCGCTTTCCGTGATCTGGATCGAACTTGCGCAGGGGCTCGGCCTGCACGCCCGCGGCGTGGGTTTTCCAGGGCACTTCATGCTCAAGGTGACGCTGCCCAAGGGGCAGGTCGTGATCGATCCGTTCACCGGCAAGTCGCTGTCGCGCGAGGAGCTCTCGGAGCGGCTCGAACCCTACAAGCGCAGCAACGGCCTGGTCGGCGATTTCGATGTGCCGCTCGGCCTGTACCTGCAACCGGCGAGCCCGCGCGAAATCATCGCGCGCATGCTGCGCAATCTGAAGGAAGTACACGGCACACAGGAAGACTGGCAGCGCGCCATCGCCGTGCAGGACCGCCTTGTCACGCTGCTGCCGGATGCCTGGAGCGAGTACCGCGACCGGGGGCTTGCCCATGCAGGGCAGGGCAACACGGCCGAGGCGGTTCGCGACCTCGAAACCTACCTGCGGCACGCGGACGACGCACTCGATCTCGACGCCATCGCCGAACGGGTCGCCGCGCTTCGCCGCGAAAAAAGCTGATGGCTGCGCAGGCCGGCGCTTCCGCGGTGCCGGACCTCGGCACGCAACACCAGTTCCACGGCATCCAGCCGGTGCTGCCGGTGTCCGATGTGAGCCGCGCTGCGCGTTATTTCCGCGATGTGCTGGGCTTCGAACTGGACTTCATCGCCGGCGAACCGCCCAGCTATGCGCGCGTGAAGAAAGGCGATCGGAGCCATGGCGATCCGGTGTACATCCGGCTCTGGCAATGCAATGCGCGCGAAACGCGGCAATGGCGCGGCGAAATCGTGATTCACGTAGGCCACGACATCGATGGCCTGCACGCGGCGTACCTCCAGCGCGGCGTCGACGTCGTCGAGCCGCCGGTGTCCCAGCCCTGGGGCCTGCGCGAGTTCGCGATCCGGGAGCCGGACGGCCACGTCTTGCGTTTCTGCGGCTACCTCTAGCCATCGTACGGCGACCCTGACAGGCCGAAGCGGCGCCAAGCCTGCCGGAGTTGCGTGTCGGGCGGAGGCTCAGCCGTTGCTGACAGCGGCCGTCGTGGCCTTCGGGCGTCGCAGCGGTCGTGCTTCCAGCCCACCGCCACAGTTGGGGCAGACGCCGTGGAGCACATCGTTGGCGCAGTCGGTGCAGAAGGTGCATTCGTAACTGCAGATCCGGGCGTCCGTCGCCTCGTGCGGCAGCGCCTTGTGGCAGTGCTCGCAGGCAGCGCGCATTTCGAGCATCAGTTTCTCCTTCAGAAATTGGAAGCGACGCGCCGTCGCGCGACACAAGACCGGAATCGATCGACTCTGGACATCACCCGTCATCACACCAGGCGTGCGGCTTCGAGCTCTTTCTTGAGGTACGCGTAGAACAGCGGCGCCGCGACCAGCCCGGCCGGCCCGAACACAGCTTCGGCCACGAACATGACGGCCAGCAGTTCCCAGACCGCCATGTGCGTGCGGCTGCCGACCACCTTGGCGTTGATCACGTACTCGGCCTTGTGGATCACGATCAAAAAGATCAGGCAAGCCGCCGCGGCCACCGGCGACACCGAGAGGCCGACCAGCGTCAGCACCGCGTTGCACAGCAGGTTGCCGACGATCGGCACCAGCCCAGCCACGAATGTGAGCGTGATGAGTGCGGGCTCGTAAGGCAGGCGCAGGCCCCAGAGCGGCAGCAGCAAGAGCAGGAAAGCGGCAGTCAGCAGGGTGTTGAAGGCGGCGATCCAGAACTGCGCCGCCACGATCTGGCGGAAGGCCTCACCGAACAGCTGGATGCGTTTGGCGAGCTCGGTCGCGAGGGGCCCCTGCAGCCGCTGGCTGCCCGCCACGCCGGCGAGTGCGCCGACGATCAAGCCGACGTAGGCGAAGAGCAGGCCGCCGAGCCACGCCCGGCCCGTGAGCGCCAACGAGCCCGCCTGCGCGCGCAGGTAGGTGGCGATCATGCGTTGGACTTCGGCAGTGCCTTCGGGCAGGTAGACCGCCACTTCCACCGGCAGCTTGAGTCGCAATTCGAGGATGGTGCGCGCGATGTAGTCGAGCAACTCCTGGTATTGCTCGGGCGCGTTCAGCACGAACTCGCGCGCTTCGGCGAAGGCGAGCACCAGCAGGCCGATCGGCGCGAACACGACGAAGGTGGCGGCGATGACGCGGGGCCACGTGGGCGGCACGGCGCCGGCGCCAGCGCGCGACCGGGCGCGCAGACGTTGCCAGCCGGCACTGGCCAGATCCGCCAGGCGACGCGTCGCGAGGAAGCCGATACACACGAACAGCAGGCCCGGGAGCAGGTCGCGCCAGAGAACGAGCAGCAAGCCGCCTGCGATCAGCAGGTAGCTCGCGATCACCACGTTGCGCGTGGCGAGACCCGGCAACGCCGTCTTCACGTCAGGCGACGACGACCGCGGCGCCCTCGTCGCGCGCACGGATCACGCCGATGTCGTAGACCGCCTCGCCGGCAGCGCGCAGGGTGGCGGCGCAGGCGGCCGCTTCGGCCGCATCGATCACGATGACCATGCCGATGCCGTTGTTGAACGTGCGGTTCATCTCGATGTCGTCGATGCCGGCGACCTTCTGGAGCCATGCGAACAGCTCGGTCTGCGGCCAGCTGCCCTTCTTCAGGTGCGCTGCGGTGCCTTCGGGCAGAACGCGCGGGATGTTCTCGAGCAAGCCGCCACCCGTGATGTGCGCGAGCGCCTTGATCGGGTGCTTCGCGAGGGCCTCGAGCACGGGCTTGACGTACAGGCGCGTCGGCTTCATCACGGCTTCGCGGAACGGCTCACCGTCGAGCGTGGCGGGCAGGTCGGCCCCTGCGCGCTCGATCACCTTGCGCACCAGGCTGAACCCGTTGGAGTGCACGCCGGCCGAGGCCAGGCCGAGCACCACGTCGCCAGGCTTCACATCCTGGCCGGTCAGGATCTTCGATTTCTCGACCGCGCCGACGGCAAAACCGGCCAGGTCGTATTCGCCGGCGGGGTACATGCCGGGCATCTCGGCCGTCTCGCCGCCAATCAGCGCACAGCCGCTGAGTTCACAGCCGCGGGCGATGCCGCCGATCACCGCGGCGGCGGTGTCGATCTCGAGCTTGCCGCACGCGAAGTAGTCGAGGAAGAACAGCGGCTCGGCGCCCTGCACCAGGACGTCGTTGACGCTCATGGCGACGAGGTCGATGCCGACCGTGTCGTGCATGTTCCATTCGAAGGCCAGCTTCAGCTTGGTGCCTACGCCGTCGGTGCCGCTCACGAGCACGGGCTCCTTGTAGCGCTTGGGCACCTCGAACAGCGCGCCGAAGCCGCCGATCCCGGCCAGCACGCCCTCGCGCATCGTTTTCTTCGCAAGGGGCTTGATGCGGTCGATCAGGGCGTCTCCGGCGTCGATGTCGACGCCGGCGTCCTTGTAGCTGAGCGGAGTGGCCGAAGGGGAGGTCATGGGCAGGCGAAATGAGAGGAGGGGAGGGCCGAGGCAACCGGGATGCCCGGGCCGATAGAATTCGACACGATTTTAAGGGCCTCGCATCTCCGCCTCCACGGCCCGCTCCATGAACAACCTCTTCCCCGGATGAAACAGCTCGCGCTCGACATCGGCATTGCGACCGGCCCGACCTTCGCGGGATTCTTCGCAGGCCCGAACGAGGCGGCGCTGCGGCATTTGGAGGTCTGGGTGGGCGGCACGGCCGGACCGGCCGTGCACTCGCCGGTGCCCACGTACCTGTGGGGTGAAGGCGGCTGCGGCAAGACCCATCTGCTCGAATCGGTGCGTGTCGCGCTGCGCGAGCAGGGCGCCACGGTCGGCTGGCTGCACCCCGGCGTGACCGAACCGCCCGAATTCGACGAACGCTGGGGCGCGGTGCTGATGGACGACGTGCACCGCTACACCGCGGTGCAGCAGCACGCGGCGTTCAACTGGTTCGTCAACGCGCAGACCCTGCAGCGCGGCGTCGTGGCCGCTGGCGCGCTGCCGCCGGCCGACCTGGCGCTCCGGGAGGACCTGCGCACCCGGCTGGGGTGGGGCCATGTGTTCCATCTGCATGTCCTGAGCGAGCCTGAGCGTCGCGCAGTGCTGCGCCAGGCGGCTGATGCACGGGGCGTGATCCTTTCGGACGACGTGCTCGACTACATGCTGCACCGCTTCAGCCGCGACCTCGGAAGCCTGATGGAGCTGCTCACGCAGCTCGATGGCTTCGCATTGCAGACGCAGCGCGCGATCACGATTCCGCTGATTCGCGCCATGCTCGAGAATGAATAAGCGCTTCGACGCGCGCTCACATACACAACAATGATCAAGAAATTCATCGACAAACTGCTCGGCAAATCCGCCGAAGTGCCGCGCTTCGGCAAACGCCAGGAGGTTGCCGCCTCGGTTCACGGGATCGATCCGGCCCTGGTCGATGAGCGTGCGAAGAACGTGGTCACCACGTTGCAGCAGGCCGGCTTCGAGGCCTATGTCGTAGGCGGGGCCGTCCGCGATCTGCTGCTGGGTCTGAGGCCGAAGGACTTCGACGTGGCGACGAACGCCACGCCCGAGCAGGTCAAGGGGCTGTTCCGCCGCGCCTTCATCATCGGGCGGCGCTTTCGCATCGTGCATGTGGTGTATGGCCGCGGGCGCGAACACGAGGTGATCGAGGTGTCGACCTTCCGTGCCTACATGGACAACGCCGCGGCCGAGCAGGTCAAGGGCAACGAGCGCACCAGCAAGGGCGAGCTCGCGGGCATGACGCACGCGGTCGATTCCAGCGGGCGCGTTCTGCGCGACAACGTCTGGGGCCCGCAGGACGAAGACGCCGCGCGCCGCGACTTCACCGTGAACGCGATGTACTACGACCCGGCGAACCAGGTCGTGGTCGACTATCACAACGGCATCCGCGACGCGAAGAAGCTCACGCTGCGCATGATCGGCGACCCGGCCACCCGCTACCGCGAAGACCCGGTGCGCATCATCCGGGCGATCCGTTTTTCGGCCAAGCTCGCCGCCCTCGGTTTCAGCATGGAAGCGAAGACCGCCGCCCCGCTCATCGAGTCGAGCAGGCTGCTGGCCGACGTGCCGCAGAGCCGCCTCTTCGACGAGATGCTCAAGCTGCTGCAAACGGGTCACGCCATTGCCACCATCGCGCAGTTGCGCAAGCTGGGCCTGGCCAAGGGCATCTATCCGTTGCTCGACGTGGTGGTGGAGCGCGCCGACAGTCCTTTCGTCAACGCAGCGTTGCAGGACACCGATCGCCGCGTCGGCGAAGGGAAACCGGTCGCGCCGAGCTTCCTGCTGGCCTGCGTGCTGTGGGCCGACGTGCGTGATGGGTGGGCCGCCCGCATCGAAGGTCGCCATGGCCAGCGCGGCCAGCCGGCCTTTCCTGCCCTGCAGGACGCGATCGACGATGTGTTCAATTCACGCATCGGCGACGTGTCGGGCCGCGGCAAGCTCGCTGCCGACATGCGCGAGATCTGGATGATGCAGCCGCGCTTCGACAAGCGCAGCGGTGCCACGCCTTACAGCCTGGTCGAGCAGGCGCGCTTCAGGGCGGCCTTCGACTTCATGCGGCTGCGCGCCGACGTGGGTGAGATCGGGGAAGCCATCGCCGAGTGGTGGCAGGAGTTCAGCACCGCGGACGACCTGCGTCGCCAGGACCTGATGGACCAGGTCCGCGACGAGCAGAAGAAGGGCCCGCGCGTTCGGGTCCGTGCGCCGCAGACAGCGACCACGTCCCAAGCCCAGCGCGCTTCAGCGTCCCCGGAAGAGATGGAAGAAACCTCGGCCGACGTCGGTGAGGCGCCGGCGGAAGGCGAAGCGGCGACTGCGCCAAGAAAGCGGCGTCGGCGTCGCAAGCCGCGCACCGGCGGCGAGGGCGGCGCGGGCGGCACGCACGAGGGCGGCGACGGCGCTGCCGAGGCATGAACCGTTCCACGAGCCGCCCGCCCGGCGGCGCGCCCAAACGCAAGACGGGGCCGGCAACGCGTTCGCCTGGGCCGGCACGCAAGTCGTCTGGCGGGTCACCTGTGCGGCGCACGAAGGAAGACTACGCGACCGTCTCGGCCTATGTCGGCCTCGGCGCGAACCTGGGTGACGCCGAGGCCACGGTGCAGGCGGCGATCAAGGCCCTCGGCGAGTTGCAGAAGACGGTGGTGACCGCGCGTTCTTCGCTCTATCGCAGCGCACCGGTCGATGCCACAGGCCCCGACTACATCAATGCAGTGGTCGCGCTTCGGACGGGGCTGGACGCGGAACAGCTGCTCTCGGCGCTCCAGCGGCTCGAGTCCGAGGCCGGGCGCGAGCGGCCGTTTCCAAATGCACCGCGCACGCTCGATCTCGATCTGCTGATGTTCGCGAACACGGTGCGCAACACGCCTGAACTGACGCTGCCCCACCCGCGCATGCGCGACCGAGCGTTCGTGATCAAGCCGTTGGCGGAAATCGCGCCGGACAAGGTGCCCGCTGCGGCTCTCGCGCGCGTTTCGAAACAGGTCATCGAACGAATCCGCTGAATCGGGCAGCGTGGTTCGGCCGCCCATTACACTTGCGCGGTTTGTCACGAATCTGTCACATCTCTTGGTGGCAGCGAACCCTGGAGAGCGCCATCATGTTTGGCAAGCTGCTGCCCCGAGAGGGCAATTTTTTCGAAATGTTCAACCAGCACGCCGAGCGCATCGTCGAGGCGGCGCGTGCGTTCGAGAACCTGGTCACCAACTACAACGACGTGCACCTGCGTGAGCAGTACAACCGCGACGTCGACAACGCCGAGCGCGCCGCCGACCGCGTGACGCACGAGGTCAATCGTGTCCTGCACAAGACCTTCATCACGCCGATCGACCGCGAGCAGATCCACAAGCTCATCAACACGATGGACGACGTGGCCGACCTGATCCAGGACTGCGCCGAAACGATGGCGCTGTACGACGTGCGTCACATGACCGACGAGATCGTGCGGCTCACCGCGCTCAGCGTGAAGTGTTGCGATCGCCTGAAAGACGCGGTCAAGTTCCTGGGCAAGATCACCGATCCGGCCGTCGCCGAGGCGACCCTCAAGACCTGCGAAGAGATCGACCGGCTCGAGTCGGACGCCGACCGGGTGATGCGCAGCGCGATGAGCAAATTGTTCCGCGAAGAGCCAGACGTGCGCGAGGTGATCAAGCTCAAAGCGATCTACGAGCTGCTCGAGACGATCACCGACAAGTGCGAGGACGTGGCCAATGTGATCGAGGGCATCATCCTCGAGAACTCCTGAGCGGGCGGCGCACATGGCAACGGTTCAGGTCGCCCTCTGGGTGGTCATCGTGCTGGTGGTGCTCGCCATCCTGTTCGACTTCATGAACGGGTTCCACGACGCCGCCAACTCGATCGCGACGGTGGTGTCCACAGGGGTGCTCAAGCCCGGGCAGGCGGTGGTGTTCGCCGCCTTCTTCAATCTCATCGCGATCTTCGTGTTCCACCTGAGCGTGGCCGCCACGGTGGGCAAGGGCATCGCGCAGCCGGGCATCGTTGACGTGCACGTGGTGTTCGGTGCGTTGGTCGGTGCCATCAGCTGGAACTTCGTCACTTGGTACTACGGCATCCCCAGCAGTTCGTCGCACGCACTGATCGGCGGCATCGTCGGGGCCGTGATCGCCAAGGCCGGCGCGGGTGCCCTGGTGGCGTCGGGCATCTGGAAGACGGTTGCCTTCATCTTCGTGTCGCCGCTGCTGGGCTTCCTGCTCGGCTCGTTCATGATGATTCTGGTGGCCTGGGTGTTCCGGCGCTCCACACCCTCGCGGGTCGATCGCTGGTTCCGTCGCTTGCAGCTTGTGTCCGCTGGTGCCTACAGCCTCGGGCACGGCGGCAACGATGCCCAGAAGACGATCGGCATCATCTGGATGCTGCTGATCGCGACCGGCTACGCGTCGGCCACCGACGCTGCGCCGCCGCTCTGGACCATCGTGAGTTGCTACAGCGCGATCGCGATGGGCACCATGTTCGGCGGCTGGCGCATCGTGAAGACGATGGGCCAGAAAATCACCAAGCTCAAGCCGGTGGGCGGCTTCTGTGCGGAGACGGGCGGCGCGTTGACGCTGTTCCTGGCCACGGCGCTCGGCATTCCGGTGTCGACCACGCACACGATCACGGGTGCGATCGTCGGGGTCGGTTCGGTCCAACGCGCTAGCGCAGTGCGCTGGGGCGTGGCTGGCACCATCGTCTGGGCCTGGATTTTCACCATTCCAGCATCGGCGTTCGTTGCTGCGGTGTCCTATTGGGTGAGTCTGCAGATCTTCTGATGGCGCTTGCCACGGCATGCCTGCGACTCACCGCAGGTCGCCTTCAGCCGCCTTGCTGGATGATCTTCTGGATGTTGCGTTCGGCCAGCGCAGAGATCGTCAGTGACGGATTGACAGCACCCGTGGTGCCCGGAATCGCAGCCCCGTCCATCACGTAGAGGCCGGGGTGGCCCTTGACGCGGCCCCAGGCATCGGTCACGCGGCCAAGTACCGCGCCGCCCAGCGGATGGGCGGTCCAGTTGCCGCCCCCGACATCCGGCACGAAAGGCTGTGCGCCCGGGATGGTGTGGGACGCAGCGCAGATCGCGTTGTTGACGGCCCGGGTTGCTGCAACCACATCGTTGTTGCCTGTCGCAGCCCACTGAAGCTTGACCTTGTCGGTTGAAGGATCGTAGGCAAATCGCCCCCGATTCGTCTCGTCGTAAGCCATGCCGAGAGAACCCACGATCCCGACGTCCACGGGCACGCCGGGCACGTACCAGTTCTCCAGCGTGACCGGGATGCCGCCCCGGGCATCGTGCAGGCGCGATGCGCAGGGCGAGGCCTGAACGAAGCCCTTGGGAATGCCGAAGCTGCGCACGACGATGGTGTCGCCGTTGGACCCCCAGCCCTTGCCTGTCTCGGCGTTCAGATTGCGCAGCGTTCCCTGTGCCTGGGCGCGCACCAGCAATTCGGAAGTGCCGATGGAGCCCGCGCCCATGAAGAGGCGATCGCAGCTCAACACGTAGCGATCGAGTTGCTGCCCATCGGGGCTGCGCTTGATGACGTCGACGGTGTAGCGGCTGCCGTCCCAGCCGATGCCCTGAACTTCCTGTCCCGGGTAGATCTTGGCGCGTCCGGTGGCCTCCGCCTGCAGCAGGTAGTTCTGGTTCAGATCGAACTTCGCCCCGTTGCTGTTGCCGTGGTTGCTGTAGCCGAGCGTGGCCGAGGCGCGGCTCGTGCCGGCGAGTTCCGCATTCACGACGTTCCAGTTGAAGATCGAATCGACGGGGTAGGTGGTGTAACCCGCCTGGCGCGCCTGCTGATCCCAAAGTCGCGAATGGCCGAATGGCATGCTGTTGTAGACGGCTGCGGGCATCGGGCTGAGCCGGAGCATCTGCCGCACGCGCGGGTAGTAGATGCTGTTCATTTCGTCGAAGTTCACGAGGCCACCGAAGATCGCATCGAAATAGCGGCGCTCGGGCTGGACCATGGCGCCGGTGAAAACCATCGAACCACCCCCGACGGCGGCGCCGGTCCACACCGTCATGTTGTCGTACTCCCGCACGTCCATCACGCCACCGAAGCTGTCGAAATATGTGGTGAGGCCCGAGATCATCCGGGCGCTGTTGCGATGCCAGAAACCGCGGCCGTCGGGGAGCACGTCATTGGTGAAGATGTCGCGCGTGGGGGAGTTCGGCCACTTGGACCCGCGTTCGAGCACGGTGACCTGCTGTCCCGCCTGCGCCAGGCGCAGGGCCGATATCGCCCCGCCGAAACCGGATCCGATGACCAGTGCCGGCGTGTAGGTCGGTGGCCGGGAAATCGTTTGGAAGATCTCAGGTACGAGCGCTTTGTACTTGAGGACTTGAAGGTTGATGAACGCCTGTGCCTGTGTAGCGGAAAGACCGCTGAGGCCGGCGGCCCCGAACGCGGTCAGAACCTGACGCCGTGTGGCCATGACAAACTCCCTTTTTTAAGTATTGATCGACAGTGCTGTCGCCGGACTTCGCTCCGAACAAGTCGACGACAGCGCTGCGAGAATACCCGCAGCAACCGCTACTTAAAGGGTGAATTTTTCTTGAAATGTCAAGCGTTTGTTTCGTGGCAAACAGCGCCTGAGCGATGACCGTGCAAGCAACGGCCAGTCACTGCGAAATCTTGCGGCCCTCTTCGACCTGGTATTCGAAGTAACGCTGGAAGCTGAAGACGATGCTCGACATCAGCACCGTCGTGCCGATCAACAAGGCCACGACGATCGCGCCGATGGTGAACCAGTTGGTGCGGCCTGCCGCGGCATCTGGCGCTGCACCGGCATTGAAGCGGCCGTTCCATTTTTCCGGTGTCATCAGCCCGTAGACGATCGCGGTGAGCGCGCAACCCGCGATGGTGAAGCCGAACATCGGAATAAGCACCCAGCTCCAGAGGTCGTCCAGCCCGTTCTCTTTGACGCGTTCGATGCCGTACAGCCCGAGCGCTGTGGGAATAGGCAACAACCAGCCCAGCAGGTCGCCGAATCCACGCAGGTAGAAGCGGTGCAGGCCCAACGGGCCACCGACAAAGGTCAGCCACGCGGCGAGGGTTTTGTTTTTCATCGCGCCCTTTTACTCCGGCGCGGTGTCGCTTCCCTGACCGATCACCTTGTCCATCAGCACCACGTCGCGCCACTGGCCGAACTTCCAGCCGCAGTCCTTGAGTACGCCGACATGCGAGAAGCCTTGCGCGCGGTGCACGCCGACGGAACCGGTGTTGGCTGAGTCACCGATGACTGCGATGAGTTTGCGTACGCCTACGGCTTGGGCCGCCAGGACGAGCGCTTCGAGCAACTGCTTGCCCAGGCCCTGGCCGCGCGCGGCGTCCGCGAGGTAGATGGAGTCTTCGGCCGAGTAGCGATAGGCCGGGCGTGGCTTGAACCAGTTGCAGTACGCGAAACCGAGAATTTCGCCGTCCTTTTCCGCCACCAGATAGGGCAGGTTTTTCGACAGCACATCGGCGCGTCGTGCGGTCATGTCCGCGAGCGATGGCGGTTCCGTTTCGAAGGTGCCCGTGCCGTGCAAAACATGGTGCGCGTAGATCGCGGTGATGGCTGTCAAATCTTCGTCGCGGCTGGTGCGGATGGTGGTCATGAGGGGACTGGCGCGAGGCCGAAATTGCAAAAAAGGCTGGCGGGCTATAATCGTGGGCTTTTCAGCGTGTCGCTGGCCGGGTGGCCATGTCGCGTGTCTCGACGCTGGAAGAACATTGTGAGCGGGCCTCTTTCTCATCGAACTGGCTCGCTGACCACCCAAGGATAAATCATGGTCGTCATTCGACTCTCCCGCGGCGGCTCCAAAGGTCGTCCGTTCTTCAACATCGTCGTGTCGGACAAGCGCGTTCGCCGCGATGGCCGATTCATCGAGCGTTTGGGTTTCTACAACCCGACCGCCAAGGAAAACGAAGAAAGCATCCGCATCGCGCAGGATCGCCTGACCTATTGGAAGAGCGTCGGCGCACAAGCCTCGCCGACCGTGGTGCGCCTGATCAAGCAAGCCGCTGCTGCGGCCCCGAAGGCAGCGGCCTAAGCTGCCAGCTGCCCAGGCGATGTTGCCCACGCTCGAAGCCGCCGCCTTGCCGGCGGATGCAATCGAGGTGGGGCGCATCGCCAATGCATGGGGCATCAAGGGCTGGTTCAAGGTCCTTCCCCATAGCGCCCAACCCGAGGCGCTCTTCTCATCCAAGCGTTGGTTTCTGCAGCCTCCGGGCGGCGGGACCGGCACTTTCCGGCTCGCCATCCGCGAAGCCAAAGAACATTCCGATTGCGTTGTTGCTTCGTCTGACGACGTGCCCGACCGCAACGCGGCCGAAGCGCTACGCGGCGCGCGGGTGTTCGTGCCCCGATCGAGTTTTCCGACTGCGGGTGTCGACGAGTACTACTGGGTCGACCTGATCGGTCTGCAGGTAGTCAACCGCGAAGGTGTCGTTCTGGGCGAGGTGCGCGAGCTGCTCGCCGCTGGCCCGCAAACCACGCTCGTGCTCGATGCCCAGCAGGACGGCGAAGCCTTGGAGCGGCTCATTCCCTTCGTGTCCGCCTTCGTCGATGGCGTGGACCTCGCTGGCCGCACGATCACCGTGGACTGGCAGCCCGACTACTGATGCGCTTCGCGCACCATCCATGCGCTTCGACGTCATCACCCTGTTCCCCGAGCTGTTCGCGCCATTTCTTGCGAGCGGTGTGACGCGTCGCGCGTACGAATCGAAGCAGGTCGAGGTCGTGCTGTGGAACCCGCGCGACTTCGCGCAGGGCAACTACAAGCGCGTCGACGATCGCCCCTTTGGTGGCGGGCCGGGCATGGTGATGCTGGCGGAGCCGCTGTCGGCGTGTCTCGACGCAGCGCAAGTCGCGCGCAGCGATGAGCTGCCGTCGCCGGTCGTCTTGTTCTCGCCGATCGGCGATGCCTTGCGTCACGCCGCCGTCGAGCAATGGTCTGCCAGTGCGGGCGCGGTGTTGATCTGCGGACGCTATGAAGGGATCGATCAGCGCTTCGTCGACGCGCGTGTCACCCATCAGATCAGCCTCGGCGACTTTGTTTTGTCCGGAGGCGAGATCGCCGCGATGGCGTTGCTCGACGCGGTCGCCCGCCTTCAGCCCGGCGTGCTCGGCGACGAGGCCAGCCATGTTCAGGACAGCTTCAACCCGGCGCTCGACGGCCTGCTGGACTGCCCGCACTTCACGCGCCCGGAGCAATGGAACGGGCAGGGCGTGCCAGCGCCGTTGCTCTCGGGGCACCACGTGCAGATCGAGCGCTGGCGTCGTGATCAGCGACTGGCAATCACCGCTGCACGGCGTCCTGAACTGATCGACGCTGCGCGTGCTGCCGGCAGACTGACTGCTGCGGACGAGACCGCGCTCAAGAAAAAGCTATAATCCGCGGTTCCCCGATCCTCTGGCCGGCCGCGTCTTCTTCGAGAAGACGCCCTTAGTGCAGCGCGGACACGATCGAATTCAGGAAATCATGAACCTCATTGAAACCCTCGAGCAGGAAGAAATCGCCCGGCTCAACAAGAAGATTCCCGAATTCATGCCCGGTGACACGATCATCGTCAGCGTGAACGTCGTCGAAGGCACCCGCAAGCGCGTGCAGGCCTACGAAGGCGTGGTGATTGCCAAGCGCAATCGCGGCCTCAACAGCGGCTTCACGGTGCGCAAGATCTCCAGCGGCGAAGGCGTGGAGCGTACGTTCCAGACCTACAGCCCGCTGATCGCCGGCATCGAAGTCAAGCGTCGCGGTGATGTCCGCCGCGCCAAGCTGTACTACCTGCGCGAACGCAGCGGTCGCTCGGCACGCATCAAGGAAAAGCTGCAACTTCGTGGTGCCAAGAGCGCCGCAGCTGCAGCGGCTGCACAATAAGCTGCTGCTTGCCCCGCAAAAAGCCGCCGTTCTGGCGGCTTTTTGCATTTCCAACCCGAAACGCCCATGACACAGGATTCCGTCGAACCGATCAACGCTGCACCTTTCGCGCCGTTGCCCGCGTTCGACCCGCGCACGGTTCCCGTCACCGCTGTCGACGCCGACCTGCCGCCTGTCCCGGTGGCGGATCTGACGCCGACCGCGCTGCGCGCGCGTTTCGCTTCTCCGCCTTTGTGGGAGCCCGAGATCTGGCGCGAGCCTCGCTTTGCCGACCGCGTGCCGGCGCAGGCGGCCGTGCTCGTGCCGATCGTCATGCGCGATGAGCCCACCGTGCTCCTCACGCAGCGAACCACGCACTTGTCGACCCACTCCGGGCAGGTCGCATTTCCGGGCGGGCGCGTGGATCCCGACGACATCAATGTCGCCGCGGCAGCGTTGCGCGAGGCTTGGGAAGAGGTCGGCCTCGAATCACGCTTTGTCGAGATCCTCGGCAGCCTGCCGACCTACACGACGGGCACCTCATTCATCATCACCCCGGTCGTCGCGCTCGTGCGGCCAGGTTTCGTGCTGACCAACAATCCCTACGAGGTGGCCGAATCGTTCGAGGTGCCTCTTTCGTTTCTCATGACCCCGGCCCACCACCGGCACCACACGATCGCGTGGGATGCCACCGATGGCAAGCGCGAGCGTCGGGACTGGTTTTCCATGCCGTTCCAGGACGGCCCACACGAGCGCTTCGTCTGGGGTGCCACGGCGGGGATGTTGCGCAACCTGTACCGCTTTCTGAGCGCGTGAGCGCTGCGGCGATCGAAAGGGCGCTCGCTATCATCGAAGGATGAGCTTCTTTGCGATCCTGTGCGCGTTGCTGATCGAGCAGGTGCGCCCCCTCGCGTACCACAACCCGGTGTACGGTGGCGTGCTTGCGTGGACGCGCTGGACCAGCCGCAATCTCGATGCAGGCAAGTCGCACCATGGATGGATTGCATGGACGCTCGCGGTGTTCCTGCCGACCGGGCTTGCGCTGGGCGTGCACTGGTTGCTGGTGCTCACGCTGGGCTTGCCGTTCGCGGTGCTCTGGAGCATTGCAGTTCTCTACACGACCCTCGGTTTTCGGCAGTTCAGCCATCACTTCACCGACATCCGCGACGCGCTCGATGTCGGCGACGAGCCCTTGGCCCGCTCGCTGCTTGCGCACTGGCAGCGCGTCGAAGCCGCTGATCTGCCGCGCAGCGAGGTGATCCGCCAGGTCATCGAGCATTCGGTGATCGCAGCCCATCGGCATGTCTTCGGCGTCCTCGCGTGGTTCTCGATCCTGGCGGCGCTGGGGCTCGGTCCTGCGGGTGCCGTGTTCTATCGCATGAGCGAGTTCGTGTCGCGTTATTGGGCCCATAAGAACGGTGCGGCGGTACAGCCCTCGAGCATGTGGGTGCAGCAGGCCGCGGCCACCGCCTGGCGCGTGATCGACTGGCTCCCGGCCCGCATCACGGCGCTCGGCTTCGCGGTGGTCGGCAGCTTCGAGGACGCGATCGACTGCTGGCGCAACGACGCCAGGCGTTTTCCGGACCCGAATGACGGCGTCATCCTGGCCGCGACCTCGGGCGCGGTGAACGTCCGGCTCGGCGGCGGCGCGTTGAACTCGATGCCGTTTGCCGACCCGCTCGCGAGCGCGCAGGCCGGTGAGTCCGTCGCCGACGACCGTGGCGCCGATGGCGGCAGCACGCCGGGTCGGGAACCCGAACCCGCGCACCTGCGAAGCGTGGTCGGGCTCGTGTGGCGCTCTGTCGTCATGTGGATGGTGCTGCTGGCGCTGCTCACGCTGGCCCGGCTGCTCGGATGAGCGCCACCACCTCGCCTTTCTGGAGCCCGCGGATCGCGGCGCTCGAGCCCTACGTGCCGGGCGAGCAGCCGCGCATCCCGGACCTCGTGAAGCTCAACACCAACGAAAACCCGTATCCGCCGTCGCCACGTGCGATCGACGCGATTCAGCTTGCAGCCGCCAATGGCCTGGAGCGCTACCCGGACCCGACGTCGCTGGCGCTTCGCGAGGCCATTGCCGTGAGGCACGGCTTGCAGGTCGATCAGGTGTTCGTGGGCAATGGTTCCGACGAGGTGCTTGCACACGCGTTCTTCGCGTTCTTCCAGCACGGCGAGCCGTTGCTGTTCCCGGACGTCACCTACAGCTTCTACAAGGTGTACGCACGGCTCTACGGCATCGAATGCGTATTGCTGCCGGTCGACGACGGCTTGGGCATCGACATCGATGCGCTGGCTGCGCGTGCGCGGCAGGGATGCGCAGGCATCGTGATCGCCAACCCCAACGCGCCGACCGGCATCGGCTTGCCGATCGTGGACATCGAACGGTTACTCGCGGCCTGTCCCAGCCGTGTGGTGCTGGTCGACGAAGCCTACGTGGACTTCGGAGGCGAAAGCGCGCTCCCGTTGATCGCACACCATCCGAATCTGCTCGTGGTTCAGACGCTGTCCAAATCACGTTCGCTGGCAGGTTTGCGCGTGGGCTTCGCGTGCGGGCAGGCGCCGCTGGTGGAGGCGTTGACGCGCGTGAAGGACAGCTTCAACTCCTACCCGCTCGACCGCCTCGCCAGCGCCGGTGCCGTCGCTGCGCTGCACGACGAAGCCTGGTTCAGACAAACGCGCGATGCGGTCGTCCACACCCGCGACGGGCTGGTGCTGGCGCTCGAGGACCTCGGCTTCGAGGTCTTGCCCTCGCAGGCCAACTTTGTGTTTGCCCGCCATCCTGGGCACGATGCAGGCGAGCTCGCTTCGGCACTTCGCGAGCGCGCCGTGCTGGTGCGGCATTTCCGGCAACCGCGCATTGCGCAACATCTGCGGATCAGCATCGGCACCCCGGCGCAGTGCAGCGCACTCTTGAATGCCTTGACGGACCTTCTCGGCGCCTGAGCGACGCCGGGTTCAGTACCGCGACTGGCTCAACTCGGCGAACAGTTCGCCGTAGATCCGGTAGCGCGAGGCACTGATCGGGCCTGCCTTCGAAGCCGACTCCACGTTCGCGATGACGCCACAGCCTGGCTCGTGCAAGTGCGTGCAGTTGTAGAACTTGCAGTCGTTGGCGTGGGCCGCAATGTCAGGCATCAAGGTGGCGAGTTGCATCGGCGGGATGTGGTGCAGGCCGAACTCCTGGAAGCCCGGCGAATCGATGAGGCCGGTGGTGCGCTCGGCGTCGACCCAGTACCAGGTCGTGCTGGTCGTCGTGTGTTTGCCCGAGTTGAGCGCGTACGAGATTTCGTTGGTCAGCGCGGTCGCGCCCGGCACCAGCAGGTTGATCAGCGTGCTCTTGCCGGCGCCAGACGGGCCGAGCACCAGCGTGCTCTTGCCGGCGAGCAGCCTCATCAATGACGCGCGGTCGACATCGCCGGAGGCCTTGAGCGACAGGGGCAGTACTCCGTGGTGCATCTGGCGGTACGGCGCTAGCTTGAGCCACGCACGCTCGAACGGGCCCACCAGATCGCTTTTGTTGAGCGCAATGATCGGTGTGATGCGCTCCGCCTCTGCCGCGATCAAGGCTCGCGCGAGCTGATGTTCCGAGAACTCGGGCTCGGCCGCGATGAGGATCAGCACATGGTCCAGGTTGGCCGCAAACGATTTGGTGCGGATTTCGTCCTGTCGGTAGAAAAGATTGCGGCGCGGCTCGACCTTCTCGATCGTGCCCTCGTCTTCGCTCGCCTGCCATTTCACGCGGTCGCCGACGACGGCCTGGCTCTTCTTGCCGCGTGGATGGCAGATGAGGCGCTCGCCCTCCTGTGTTTCGACCAGGCAGTGACGCCCGTGGCTGGCGATGACAAGGCCGTCGCGCTGGCCCGCGGTCGCAGCGCCGGCGTGCGCAGCCGGGGCGCGGTGCGGCTTAGCCAATGGCAGGGGCTTTCATGCAGCAGCCGTCGAAACCAACGCGTCGGCCTGGCGCGCGCAGTCGAAGTCGCTGGCGCTCAGACCGCCGACATCGTGCGTGTTGAAGCGCACCACGCAACGGTTGTAGTGCACCGACAGGTCCGGGTGGTGGTCCTGCGTGTGGGCGATGAAGGCCAGTGCATTCACGAAGGCGATGGTCTCGAAGTAGTTCGCGAAGGTGAAGGTCTTCTCGATGGCCACGTCGGCGCCATCGCCGGTGAGTTTCCACCCATCGAGTTGGGCAAGGCCCGCGACCACTTCGGTGGCCGTGGCCACGCGACGCGGCAGGGCCTTCCAGTCCTTGGGCTTGAACATGCTCGTCATTTGTTTTCCGTGTGTCGAATCAGGCAGCCGCCATGCGCGCGAGGCGCTCCGAGGCCGGCGGGTGGGAGTAGTAGAACTTCACGAACACCGGATCGGGCGTGAGCGTCGCTGCGTTGTCCTGGTAGAGCTTGAGCAAGGCCGCCGAGAGGTCGGCGCCGCTGGTCTGCGCCGCGGCGTAGGCATCGGCCTCGAACTCGTGCTTGCGTGAGAGCCGCGCGGGCAGCGGGGCGACGAAGAACCCGAACACCGGGACCGCAAGCATGAAGAGCAGGAGGGCCAGCGCGTTGTTCGGCGCGGCCATGTTGGGCGCCACGCCGAGGCCGGTATAGAACCAGGTCTGCAACGACACCCAGCCCAAAAGCGCGAAGCCCGCGAGGCTGAGCGCAAACATCGCGATCAACCGCTTGACGATGTGACGGTGCTTGAAGTGGCCGAGCTCGTGCGCCAGAACCGCTTCCACTTCGCCTGCGTTGAGCTGGCGCAGCAAGGTGTCGTAGAACACCACGCGCTTGGTGGCGCCGAAGCCGGTGAAATAGGCGTTGGCATGGGCGCTGCGCGTGCTGCCGTCCATCACGAACAATCCCTTGGCCGCGAACCCGCAGCGCTTCATGAGGGCCGTCACGCGCGCTTTCAGGGTTGGGTCGTCGAGCGGCTGGAACTTGTTGAACAGCGGCGCGATGAAGCTCGGGTAGACCAGCATCAGCAGCAGGTTGAAGCCCATCCATGCGCCCCACGCCCACAACCACCAAAGCGGACCCGCTGCGCCCATCAGCCACAGGATGAGCGCGGCGATCGGAAGGCCGATCAGCGCGCCGATCAGCGTCGACTTGACGGTGTCGGCGAACCACAGCCGGAACGTCATCTTGTTGAAGCCGAAACGCTCCTCGAGGCGAAAGGTTTGCCAGAGCGTGAAAGGCAGCTCGAGCAGTCCGCCGATCGCCACGAAGGCGACGAGCAGGACGAGTTGTTGAAGCATGCCGCCGCCCATCGCTGCGAGCAGCAGCTTGTTGAGCAGGTCAAGACCGCCGAGCAATGTCCAGGCGAGCAGCACGACCGCGCCCCACGCCATTTCGACGAGGCCGAAACGCGCCTTGGCGATCGTGTAGCTGGCAGCTTTCCGGTGTGCGGCGAGCGTGATGGTCTGCGCGAATGCGGGAGGCACCTCATCGCGATGCAGCGCGACATGGCGCATCTGGCGCGAAGCCAGCCAGAACTTCACGAGCAGTCCGGCGACGAGTGCGGCTGCGAAGGCGGACGTGAAGAAAAGCGAAGGGGTCATGGGGCGCAGAGTTTAGTCCTCGTGCAATTGTCCACAGCCCTTCGACGACAATCTCCGGATGCCTGATTCCAACGAACTGACCCCCGCCGCCGCGCCTGCCACGCTCAAGAAAAGCGACCTCAACCTCGTCTGGCTCGATTGCGAAATGAGCGGTCTCGATCCCGAGAAGGAGCGCCTGCTCGAGATCGCCGTGGTCGTCACCGGCCCGGACCTGTCGCCGCGGGTCGAGGGCCCCGTGTTGGTGATCCACCAAAGCGACGAGGTGCTGGACGCGATGGATGCCTGGAACAAGGGGACGCATGGCCGCAGCGGGCTCATCGACAAGGTGAAGGCCTCGACGCTGGACGAGGCAGCGGCGGAGAAGCAACTGATCGAATTCATCTCGCGCTACATCCCGAAGTCCGGCTCGCCGATGTGCGGCAACACGATCGGGCAGGATCGCCGATTCCTCGTCAAGTACATGCCGAAGCTGGAGGCCTACTTCCACTACCGGAACCTCGACGTGAGTACGCTCAAGGAACTCGCCAAGCGCTGGAAACCGGCGGCCTACAGCAGCTTCAAGAAGCAGCAGGCGCACACCGCGCTGGCCGACGTACACGAATCGATCGAAGAGCTGGCGCACTACCGCACGACCTTTCTTCGACTTGTCGACTGAAGATTAGGTAAAAACCCGGGGACATGCCATAATCGGCGGCTTCGCTGCATTGCCAAAATTGCAGCGTCTCCTGCATCTCCCTGTCTTGCACACCGCGCCCGATCATCCTTGGTGATCAAAAAGGGCCGCAACCTCTGGCTTAGGCCTGAAGTTGAATGTCGTTGGATGGTTGATGTTTTTAACCACCAACGGAGCGCCGCTCACGGCTGCGCTCGCGTATGAAATTGAATCATGACCGACGCTTTTGAAGCGCAGGGCGAACTCGCGCCTGTGCAATCCAATGAATTTTCCGTGGCGCCCGACACCGTGTCGGAAGCCCCCATCCTTGAAGCACTCGATGCCGTGGCACCGGTGACCGAAGAGCCGTCGTTGCCGAACGGTTTCGTTCGACTCGGTCTCGCGCCTGAACTGGTCGCCGCCACGACAGACCTCGGCTTCACCCAGCCGACCACCGTGCAAGACAAGGTCATCCCGCTTGCCATGGGCGGCAATGTCGATCAGAACGGCGCCGCCCGTTTCGTCGACCTGATGGTGTCGAGCCAGACCGGCAGCGGCAAGACCGCGGCCTTCCTGCTGCCCGTCCTGCACACCTTGCTCCAACGCCAGGCCGATGCCGAAGCGGCCGCCAAGGCGGAGTTCCAGCGCCTGTCCGATGAAGCGATCGCCCGTGGCGAAGCGCCACCGAAAAAGGCCAAGCGCAAGGACCCGACCAACAACCGCAATTTCAAGGCCGCCACACCCGGCGCGCTGGTGCTGTGCCCGACGCGCGAACTCGCGCAACAGGTTGCACACGACGCGATTGAACTCGTCAAGCATTGCCGCGGCCTGCGCATCGCCAACGTGGTCGGCGGCATGCCCTACCAGTTGCAGATCGCCAAGCTGCAGAACGCCGATCTGGTGGTCGCGACCCCTGGTCGTCTGCTCGACCTGCAGCGCTCGATGCAAATCAAGCTCGACCAGGTCAAGTTCCTGGTGGTCGACGAGGCGGACCGCATGCTCGACCTCGGCTTCTCGGACGATCTGGCCGAAGTCAACCAGCTCACGATCGAGCGCCAGCAAACGATGATGTTCAGCGCGACCTTCGCGCCGCGCATCCAGCAACTGGCCCAGCGCGTGATGCGCGAGCCGCAGCGCATCACGATCGACAGCCCGCAGGAAAAGCACGCGAACATCAAGCAAGTGCTGTTCTGGGCCGACAACAGCCAGCACAAGCGCAAGCTGCTCGACCACTGGCTGCGTGACACCACGATCAACCAGGCGATCGTGTTCGCGAGCACGCAGATCGAATGCGACGGCCTTGCAGCCGACCTGCAGCAAAGCGGCTTCAGCGCCGTGGCGTTGCACGGCGCGCTGAGCCAGGGTCTGCGCAATCGCCGCCTCATGGCACTGCGCCAGGGGCAGGTGCAGATTCTGGTCGCGACCGACGTCGCTGCCCGCGGCATCGATGTGCCGACCATCACGCACGTCTTCAACTTCGGCCTGCCGATGAAGGCAGAGGACTACACGCACCGCATCGGCCGCACCGGTCGCGCGGGCCGTGACGGCCTGGCCGTCACGTTCGCGGAGTTCCGCGATCGCCGCCGCATCATGGACATCGAGCAGTACTCGCGCCAGCAGTTCAAGTCCGAGACGATTCCCGGCCTGGAACCGCAGCAACGCATGCCGCAATCGCGCGCCCCGCAAGGCGAGTTCCGTGGCCGCAACGACGGTCCCCCGCGTGACCGCAAGTTCGGCGGCGGCGCAAATCATCGCGCACCCTCGGGTGGCTACGCCGGCGCGTCGGGCTTCAACGACCGCGCACCGCGTGGTCCGGCGGGTCCCGGTGCCCGTCCTCACCACGCCGGTGGTCACAACGCAGGCTTCGGTGCCGGCCGCGACGACGGTGGTGGCTTCGGCCGCAAACCGGGTTGGGGTGACAGCGCACCGCGCGGTGCCGCTCCCCGCCACAACGACGGCTTTGCGCCGCGCGGCAATGGCGCAGGCCATGGCGGCGGTGGCAAGGTGTTCGTGCCGCGCGACGCGGCCAAGCGCCCGTCGAAGCCGACGCGATGATCCGCACGTCGCCATGAAAAAAGCCCGCCTCGAAAGAGAGCGGGCTTTTTTCTTGCGCGTTGCGCCGTGGCGGACATCAACGCCGGCGCGACTTCAATTCATCTTGTGGTTCCAGCGACCATCCGGCCGTCACCTGTTCGGCCTCGCGTGCGCGTTCTGCATCGATGCGACGCGCAGCGAGCTGCGCAGACATCTCGAGCTTCTTCAAGTCGCGCTGCGCCAGATCGTCGTTCGCGGCAAGGCTGAAGCAACACAGCGTTCCATAGATGCGGCCATCGTTGAGCACCACCGGCACGCTCATGTGTGCACCCACCGTGAATGGGGTCGTGGGTAGCGCGTCGAAATCAGGGCGTTTGGCCATGTCGTGAACGATTCCCGGCAGCCGCCCGTCGACCACGCGCTGGCAGAAACTCGCTTCGAGCGGAGCCGATTGATTGACTGCGATCAGCGCCCGGTCGGGCGCGGTGTCCACTCGCCTGAACACGCGTCGACCGTCGACGAATTCGGACACGAACACCACGTCCATCTTGAGATGTTCTCGCAGCAGGCGAAGTACTTCGGGGACAGAGTCGTTGATGAGCGCGTCCCCGCCATCTGCTGTCGCGACGAGCAGTTCGGAAACGCGCACGTCGAACGCATCGGGTGCGTAGTCAGGGTCGTGAAAAGGCGTCATGAAGACGACTCTGTCACAGGCGACTGCTCAACGCCAGAGACAATAAAAAAGGCCTGCATTTTCATGCAGGCCTTTTTACTTTGGTGTGGGGTGGTGGGCCCTGAGTGACTCGAACACTCGACCTACGGATTAAGAGTCCGATATTCGCGAACTTCCTGGATCCTTGGCGAACAAGATTCTCTTTTATCTACTTGATTTTATTGATATTTATGTTCTGGATCGTTCGTCCACGTTCGTTAACATTCGCGATAATTCTGGCAACGAACTGGCAATAACGAAACGACGCTATGACTTTACTCAACATAGGCAAGGCGCTTAAGGAGATTGAGCCTGCGGTCTTCGTGACGCTGTGCAAGATCAATCCGACCGGCTCACTTCAGGCGCGGCGGCAAAAGAGCGGCGCCACGAGGTTTTACTGGCGCTACAGCGTAGGCGCGAAAAGCGAGCGCGTTTTTGTCGGGCTCTACGACTCCAGCGCACCTCCGAAGAGCCTCACGCCAACTGGCAATGGTTTCTCCTACGCTGCTGCAATGCGTCAAGCCGAGACCATGGCGTTGGAGCATCACCAACATCTCGGCAACGGTGGGCGGCCTGCGCTGATCGAAGCTCGGCGCCATGCCAAGAGGACAGCCGAGGACGCCGAAAGCTCAGCTGCCAGGCACACGCTGGGCAACCTCCTGGCGGACTACTGTGATTACCTCGAAAGCATAGGCCGGCGTTCTCACGTTGATGCGCGGAGCATTTTCAACTTGCATGTTCGCAAGCCCTGGCCCTTGGTGGCCGGCTTGCCTGCCAAGGACGTGACAGACGAACAAGTAGCGGACATGATGCGTAGGCTGATCGAGGCCGGCAAAGGCCGTACCGCCAACAAGCTGCGAAGCTATGCTCGTGCCGCGTACCAGGTTGCCAAAGCGGCAAAATCCAAGCCTTCCATTCCAGTGGCGTTCAAGGATTACACGATCACTGTCAATCCGGTGGCCGACACGATGCCGGACGAGACACAGAACCGCAGCGCCAAGAATCCGCTTCCTCTCGAAGAGATGCGCTTGTACTGGGCAGCACTCAAGGCGCGCGATGACTTTCGAGGCGCACTGCTTCGATTTCATTTGCTCACTGGCGCCCAGCGGATTGAGCAGCTGGTCAACCTGCGGACTGCAAGTATCAAGAAAGATCGCTTCACCATCTTCGACGGCAAGGGCCGCCCTGGCCAGCCGCCACGCCCACACACCGTGCCTCTCATCACGCCGGCAAAACGCGACCTCGAAACCTGTAAGCCCGGCGGCATCTATGCACTCTCGACCGACGGTGGACAAACACACCTCGCCGCTACCACCCTCAGCGGCTGGGCCAAGGAAATCGCCGATGCTGCGGGGATTAAGGGCTTTATCGCCAAGCGCCTGCGCTCGGGCGTTGAGACGCTGCTTGCAAGCGCGAAAGTGTCAAAAGACAGCCGAGGTCATCTGCAATCGCACGGCATTGCTGGCGTGCAGGCGCGCCACTACGATGATCACGATTACATGGATGAGAAGGTCGACGCGTTGAAGACCCTTTACAGGTTGCTGGAGGCGTCGGGCGCGCCAATAGTGGAAGGGCGGAAGTAGGCCTCGGGGGGTTTTGGCAACGCCCCTGAGCCCGCAGGTTGGCGCTGCGCCCCACCTCGTGCCATAGCCCAACTTGGTCTAGTGCCGAATATCAGCTGGTGAACTTGGCGGGGCTCTCCCGCCCCTTATGCCGTACTGCCCACGAGCCGCCTACAAAACTCTGATTTGGCGCGCTCACCGCCTCGCAGCAGGATCGCAACCTGTCGGAAACGTTCGCCGCTGTTCCTGCACGCCCTTGCAAACTTTGAATACGCGATCCACAATGCCGACCGCGCTTGGGGCCACTTGGGGCTTTGATGCCTACCGTTCTGCAGAAGCTCTGTCGCAGCCATGTGAGTAATGTGTCTTGCACGCTTCAAAGGGTGAAGCAGGCGAACGTAGACGGAAGTCGGTGTACGTAGTGAAGTTCGTGGGGGTCCGTGCCAAGACCATTGACAACGAAATGTCGTCGCCCACGCATACAAGCCTTTAATTGAGAAGGCACAGGATCGGCGGGCGCACAACCCGTGGACCTTTACTAGCCTTGGAGCCGTCCTTTCGGACCGCGTTAACGACAGAACGTTAACGTCCAAGAAGATACCAGATAAACGCATCTCCACGCGCAGGAGATTGCACATTGGTATTCATTTGCCCTGACGTTGCTCAGAGCCCAACAACACAGTTTTAGTTTGTCAGATTCGATCGAGCTACTGCCTCGGGACATTCCGCGTTGCCGAAGATTTCGGTAGCAGCTCGTTCTTCTTCAATTGATCTAGCCGGCAGGCCGGCTTGATTTGTTTGCCCTTCCTCAAAAAAAAGGGCTTCGAAGGATTTTATGAAAAATGTTGATCCTAATTTGGCCGCTGCGCCGCCCGCGCCGGCGGCATCTCAAGATGAGCAGATGAAGGGGAAACCCAATTCATCTGGATCTCAAGAGAATGACTGTCCAAATCATTTCTTTCAGTATTTGTCCAAAATGCCAGTCGATCTGGGCCCTGGATTTGCCTCAATTTCAGAAACACAGGCGTGGCTCGGCGGTATTGGACGCACCACTCTGTACGCACTCATGAAGAGTCCGAAAAACCCTCTGCCGCGACCGGTCCGGCTGGGTGGCCGTGCCGTGTTCCCGGTTGAATTGATCATCGCGTGGCGCGCGAGCTTTCTCCAAGACCAGCTGAAGCACCAAGACCGCCGGGCGTTCAAACCTTAGCAACTTAGCGTATCCGGGGGACAAGGCCAGAGATCAGCGACATCGAGCGCAGTTCTGCCTTCTCCCGATCGGGATTCTAGCGAGGGGGAGGAGTTAACTCCCCAAGCCCTTAGTGACTCCGATACGAGTCTTGCGGCGTCTATAGCGCGACATTTTTTCGGAGGTAAATCCCACCAAGAGAAATATTGGGGATCTGCTTGAATTTCTTCCGAAAACTGGGCGTCGCTTCAGGCATTTGAGGGGGATATGGCGATAGAAATCGCTACCCCTCTATAACTATACCGAAACTCTATATTACTTAGGATAGTGGTACAGGATTGATCAAGTTCAACTCACTGGCACATCCAGTGCCAGATGATGAAAGTTAAAAATGAAAACGTTTGTCAATGAAGTGGGAACCCACTCCACTTTTCGTAATGATGTAGCTTGCTTGAGCAAGCTCGGCGGTGATGCAATGCACGAACAGCGCCTCGAGCGCCTTGACAAAAGCACGGTAGTTCATCACTCCCACAAGACGCTGTCGCTGATGCCCCAAGCCGCCAAGGCGGTACGTCAGAAGAACGTACCGTTGCTGGTGCTCGAAGAAGTTCGAGGAAATCGCAAATTGATCAACGTCTCTGAAATGGGGAAATCCGTAGTCAACGCATTGTCTGTTGACTTTTTTCAGGTTCGACAGGATTTCATTCTCTATCGTGTTGCGCCGATCGTGTTGCTGTTCATGTGGTTTGCATCCCTTTTGCCAGCTGGCTGGAAAAAAGTCCTTGGCGTACCCCTCCCTGCCCACGAAGCTGAAATGGTAATGAATCTGGCGCAGCGATTAATCCGTGTTTTGCGCTGGAAACTGAAGCGCCGCATCTTCAAGAACGCCGAAGCTAATTTCAGGAAGTCCGCTATCGACAACTTCAACAACTATTTCGACGCGATTGAACGGGTGGCAGATTCGCACGTGGAGGTGGTCAGTATTCGCTTTGATTTGTATTACCGAGGCTTGAATTCAGCGCCTGCCCGCTTGGACGAAGCAGCAAGTACGGCGTCGCTCGACGATTTTCTCGCCCTGTGCGAGAAATTTCAAAATTACATGCGCGCCCACTTCGGTGAAGATCTGCTGCACTTCGCCTGGGCATTCGAACACGGCCGGGAAACTGCGTTCCACAAGCACTATCACCTGACGCTGCGCGTGCCGGGCAACGAAGATCATGTTGGCATTGTGGATGTGCTGAGTTGGCAGTGGGAAAAGATGACCCAGGGGCTGGGCTACACGCACAACTGCAATCGCTACCGCTTGAGCTACCCTTTCCAGGCCCTCGGCGTCGTGCGCCTGGACGACCCGGAAGTGATCGAGGGACTTCGTCGGATCGTGCCGTACTTCACCTTGGCAGGGTTGTTCGTCAAACTGCACGTGCCTCAGCGGCGGCAGCGTATCCGGGCGTTTCAGCAATCCAAGCTCACCAAGTCCAAGCGCGTACGTTCGGGACGACCACCTCGTCTTGCACCCGGCTGGCGCGGCAGGACTACCGCTGCTAAGGCCGAAGAAGACATGCGGTTCATTTGAGAGGAGAAAGAAATGTTCAACTACTCCCCGAACCCCTATTCCAACCCCTACGACGGTTCAGCGGCACCGTTTCGCGGGCTGAGTGCCACAAAGGACCTGCCTCAGCGCTTAGCACTCTCGGAACGGCTTTGCACCATCGAGGCGCATCGTTTGCAACCTGCGACGGTCACGCCGCCAAAGTGGGTAGAGGTCTACCCTCCGCAAGGCACCCATGCAAACAAGGGGCTGACCGAAACGCCGAAACCGGCGAAGGCCGAAACACAGTTCGTCCGCCTTGAAACGGTGAGCAAGGGCGACGAACTGCTGAAGATTCAGGCGTTTTCGAAAGCTTGCCTTTCGTCGAGCGCTGCAAACACACTCCCGTTTAAGCGGACGTCACGAGGTTGGGAGGCAACCAGCCAGGTAGGATTTAGCTTGCTGGAAGCGATGCCTCACATTGAACGCTGGGCTCAACTCCGTCACGAGCACGACGACATGGAATTCGATCCGCTTGTGCAGATCGCAATCGACGCTTACTTGGAAACCGGCCTTTGGCAAGGTACGTCGCTGGGCGCGATTGGAAACACGGCGCAATGGTACGCGAGAGGTTGCGCGTTCGAGTCTGCCGCTGTCGTGTGCAATGGGTATGTCCCATATATCCGGCAACGCGCTCAGAAAATCGGCGTTGGCCGAGATATCCAAAGACACCACGATAAGCACCTTGCCCGAGCGCGCGAGCTCCGGTCTTACTTTTCCAAACTGGCCAAACGTCATCCCGCCTCCAGCGTAAAGCGTGTCGAGCTCTGCATGAGCCGTTGTGCATCCTTGAACGCCACGGAAGAGTGGAAGTTGATGGTCAGCGCCAGCAAGTCATTTGTTGACAGCGTGAAGACGGCATTCGGCACTGCTGTGGTCGGAGATGTTCGCAAACTGGACGCCGGGCCGGCAGGCACCTATCTTGCTCACGTCCTCCTTGCCCTCGACGGACCCAGCGAGCAGGAGCTCGAGGAGATCGACGAAACCCTTTCAGAACTCTGGGATGTGCAGACGAGCGGATTGGGTTACTTGATCGACTGCAACGCTGTGGCTGCGTTCACGTATCGCGGAATGGGTGCTGCCGCGCTGCCTTACGAAACGATCGCGAGCGTGCTCGACAAAGCGGCCGTGTTCCTCTCGGACACAGATCGGCTCGTTCACGTCGGCTACAACTATTCGCCAGATGGCTTGTTGCTGGGATCCGTGCCCCGCTGAGGCCGTTGCCCAAGACCGGTGCTACGAGTAAGTGCTGGTCAGAGCAACGGTGGACGCCGACAGGCCGCAGGTCCTCCGGCTTTGTACGCCCGACATCCAGCGTCTTCTTCGGTCATCACCGAAGTTTCTGGCAACGAGGAAGCAAAGAGAACAAGACGGCCTGCGCTGGCATTACATGGCTATCAACGACGGCAAGCTCGCGCGAGCCACGCGACTGGGTGCCGATGCCGTGGCTGCTGTGATCAGGGCCACGGAAGGTGGGGCGCATGGCGCGCTGATCACCGCGCCCTTCTTGCCAGCGTTCAAGCAGGGCGTGAGCATGACCCGCAAGCACGGCACGGGCGTGCTGGTGGGCATTCCGCCGGGCGAGTTTTAGGTGCCACTGTTCAGCTTGATGGCCAACTTCATCACCATTCGCGGCTCCTTTGTCGGCAGCCGCGCCAAACATGGCCGAAGTTCGCTTTAGCACAACCGTTAAAGTGCGCGCAGGAACGCTGCTACGCGAGGAATTGGGTTTTCCGCCTGCGGCGCGTCTTACTGGATGCTTGGACGGCGGGCAGGTGCAGATCCGGCTGCTCTGCCGCCAGCGCAGGTCGCTGTGCGAGCAACTGCTCCAGCCGCTCCATGCGGTGCCGGTGCAACGTGGTAATCGCGTAGAAGTTTTCCTGCAGCTGTGAAGATCGCCCGACCGTCACCAGCGCACCATCACGGAGTTCGTCCTGCACCACCACCTCGGGCAGCACCGTGAGCCAGCCGCTGTCGCGCGCTACGAGGCGCAGCATCGCCATGTCATCGACCTCTGCCCGCAAACGAGGGGTGACGCCCGCAGCCACGCACAGTGCGTCGAACTGCCCGCGCAACGCGTGGCGCGGACCTGGCAGTGCCAGCTCCAGCCCGTCGAGATCTTCGGGCATGCGCAGCGTGCGCCCACGCCACGTCGACGCCGGGCCGACGAGCGAGATGTCCTGGCTGCCCAGGAACCGGCAGTGCAGCGGCCGATCCGGATCGGCCGGCACCGCCTCGTTGGCGAGCACGACGTCAAGCTGGTGTTGAAGCAGGCGAGTGAGCAGCTCTTCGAGCATTCCTGACTCCAGCGTGAGCGTCACCGTCGGATCGGCGAGCAGCGGCTGGATCCAGTTCTCCTGGTAGTTGCGCGACAGCGTTGCGACGCTTCCTACGCGCAACCGCACCATGCCCCCGTCGCTGCCTTGCAACCGGCCTAGCAGTTCCTGACCGAGCCCGAAGATGTTCTCGGCATAGGACAGCACGACCTGCCCCGTGTCAGTCAGAACAAGACGGCGACCCGTGCGCTCGAACAACGCTTCCCCGAGGCGGTCTTCTAGCTGGCGGATCTGATTTGAGAGCGCCGACTGGGATACGTGCAGCTCATTCGCCACCTGCGTGAGATGCCCGACCTTGGCGACACGCCAGAAATACAGGAGGTGATGGAAATTCAGCTGATCGATCTTCATTGTTCTCTTAAAAAGAACAATACGTTCTTATCAATGAATTTTACAGAACGCAATGCCGCTCGCATCATGAACCGATCTTTTTTCGGGTGGACCAGTGATGACTCTTACAAGTGTGCTTTTGTCGGCCTGCAACCTCATGCCTGCAATCCTGATGTTGGCGGCCACGCCGCTTCGGCGCAATGCGGACATGCCGGCAGTCTGGCAGCGGTTCCGAGTGCTGGCGGTGGTCGCGCTCGCAGGCACGGCAGCAAGCCTGGGGCTGCAAACTCTTGCCACGCCGAACGCGCCGGTCCCTCTTTTTACGGGCCTTGCCGTCGACCTCACGGGCGCCTGGATGGCGTTGCTGGTGCAGTTGCTCGGCACCGTGATCGGCGTGTTCTCGTCGCGCTACCTGCAAGGTGAGCCAGGCCAACCGCGCTACGTGGCCGCGCTCAGCGGCGTGCTGGCCGCAGTACACGTACTGCTGCTGGCAGACCATTGGCTGGTGTTGATCGCTGCCTGGGCGACTGTCGGGCTGGCCTTGCAGCACCTTCTGTGTTTCTACGCCGGTCGCCCTTTCGCCCTGCTGGCGGCACACAAGAAGCGCGTGGCCGACCGCCTGGCCGATGTGCTGCTGATCGCCGCTGCGGCCTTGGCCTGGCACGAGGTCGGGTCCGGCTCTTTGTCGGACTTGTGGCGCCATCTCGAGGCCGGTGCGCCGTCGATGGCGCTGCAGGCCAGCGCGATCTGCCTGGCCCTTGCGGTCGTGCTGCGCACCGCACTGCTGCCCGTTCACGGCTGGCTGATCCAGGTGATGGAGGCGCCTACGCCGGTGTCGGCGCTGCTGCATGCAGGGGTGATCAACCTCGGCGGCTTCGTGCTGATCCGCTTTGCGCCCTTGCTCGACGCAGCGCCGATCGCGCGCTGGTTGCTGGTCGGCATCGGCCTGATCACCGCGCTCCTTGCCGGCCTGGTGATGCTCACGCGGATCAGCATCAAGGTGCGTCTGGCCTGGTCGACCGTGGCCCAGATGGGCTTCATGGTGATGGAGTGTGGCCTGGGGTTGTACACGCTGGCGATGCTCCACCTGATCGGTCATTCGGTCTACAAGGCGCATGCCTTCCTCGCCGCCTCCAGCGCGGTGGAATCGGCGCGCCTGCGCACGATGCGCGGTGTCCTGGCGCCTTCGGTCACAAGCCTCTGGGTCGCGCCGCTGGCGTCCGCGGCATTGGTGACGGCCCTGCTCCTGCTGCATGCGGTGGTGTTTCAGGTCGCTGCCTGGCCCTGGTGGTGGAGCGGTGTGCTGGCGCTGGCCTGGGCACCGCTGCTTTGGGCGCCGTCGAAGCGACATCCGGACGCGCCCGGCGAATTGCGCGGCGCCCTCACCGGCACCGGCATGGTGGCCGCGCTGTTGCTGGCCGCGCTGATCGGCCACGCGCTGCCCTTCGGCGTGCATGACAGGCCGCAGGGGGTGGCCGGCCTGGTGGCGCTGGCCGGCATGGCGGCGCTCTACGCCTGCCTGGCCCTGCTGCACGCCCGCCCGGCGGGCCTAACCACCTGGCGCCGCTGGATCTATGCCGGCTTCTATGTCGACGAGCACGCCACGCGCGCGGCGCTGCGGCTGTGGCCGGCGCGCTGGACCGTGGTCGCCGCCGATTGACCCGAAACGAGGAACCACCCATGCAAACCTTTCTGACCCCGCCCGCCGAACCCGGCCACCGCCTGCAGCCAGAACCGTCGGCCAACGTCGACATCAACCGCCGCATTGAAGCCGCCTGCGCACAGGCCTGCAGCGCCATTGCACCGGCCTGGCCGCTGGACCGCGCCATTGCCGTCAATCCGCACTGGGAGCGAATCGGTCACAGCGTGCGCACCGTGGCCGCGCGCATGGCGGTGCTGGGCGACATCCGCGTTTTTCCACCGCGTGCGATGCTGTGCGAGGCCTGGGCGTCTGGCCGCATCGTCGCCGCCGACATCGACGAAGCGCTGGCGCAACTTCCCGCCGCCCGGGTCGCCGGCCTGAACGCCGACCAGGCCGTGGCTGCGCTCACCGAGAGGCCCGATCTGCCCCGGCTGCCCCTGCTGATCGACGTGCTCGACGACGACCCGCAGGGCCAGCGGCGCCTTTCGTGGCGGCAGGCCATCACCCATCAGGTGAGCCAGGTCTGCGCCGCCTACTTCGACGTCCACCAGGCCGATTGGCAGCCCGACCGGGGAGGCGGGCTCTACACCTTCTGGCGCACGACGCTGACGCACGACCACGGCATCGGCGTGCTGATGGGCCTGCCCGACATCGCCCGTGGCCTGGCCGCACTCCCCGCCACTCGCGAGGACGCCGAACGCTGGGTACTGCGTCGGCTGGGATTGCCGCAAGAAGCCTGGGCCGACTACCTCGAAGCCGTCCTGCTCACAGTGAACGGCTGGGCATCGTGGTGCGCCTACCTCGCTTGGGAGGCCCGCCTGGCGGGCGACAGCGACACGCACCTGCGTGACCTGCTCGCGATCCGACTGGCCTGGGGCGCGATCTTGCTCGAGTGCCGCGACGACAAGGCGGCGCAACGCGCCTTTTCCGCACTGCAGGTCGAGTGGGACCGTGCGCCCGCGCTGCTGCAGCAGGCCGAGAACGCCTTGGTGGTCGACGAGGTCTGGCAGCTCGCGTTCGAGCTGGGCTACCAGCGTGGTCTGGCACAGCGGCTGCGGGCTGTCGCGCCGCTGCCGCCCACGCCGGCAGATAAATCGCGCCTGGACTCGGGCGTCGAGGTCCAGGCCGCCTTCTGCATCGACGTGCGCAGCGAACCCTTGCGCCGGGCCATCGAAGCGACATGGCCGGCGGTACAGACCGTCGGCTTCGCCGGTTTCTTCGGCCTGCCGGTGGCCTACACACCGCTGGCCACCGAAGCGAGGCGCCCGCAGTTGCCCGGTCTCCTGGCACCCACCCTGGAGGTGACCGAGCGCGTGGCCGACACCCTCTCCGACTTCGGCCCACCCGGTGACGCCCTGCAGGCTTGCGCCCGCGAGGCCCGGCTGACCAGCTTCGCCGACACCGACCGTTGGGGCGCTGGCAGCCGCTGGCCGAACGCGGCCTTTTCGTCGGTCGAGGCGATCGGGGCCGGGTATCTGGGCAAGCTGGCGCGGTGGCCGCGCCCGTCGGCCGCCGCACGCCGCTCGGTCGACAGTGCCGGGCTCGGGCCGCGCTACCAGGCGTCGTGCCGGCCCGTGCTCGCCGGCATGGATCTCGATGCCAAGGTGGATCTCGGCGCGCGCGTACTGCATGCCATGGGCTTGGACTTTGGCCTGGCACCGCTGGTGCTGCTGGTCGGCCACGGCAGCCAGAGCGCCAACAACGCGCAGGCGGCCGCGCTGGACTGCGGCGCCTGTTGCGGCCAGACCGGCGAGGTCAATGCGCGCGTGCTGGCGCTGATGCTGAACGACCAGCAGGTGCAGGCGGGCCTGCGCGCTCGCGGCATCTCGATGCCCACCGATGTGGCATTCATCGCAGCGCTGCACAACACGACCACCGACGAGATCGAGGGTTTCGACCTCGACCTGCTAGACGACCTCGCACGGGCGCGCTGGTCCCGGTTGCAGGACGTGTTCCTGCACGCCGGTGACCAGGTGCGCCGCGAGCGTGCAGCCGGGCTCGGGCTCGACCCCCGCTCGCCCCATGCCAGCTTGCTGGAGCAGCTTCGCCGCCGCGCCAACGACGGCGCCCAGACGCGGCCGGAATGGGGCCTGGTCGGCAACGCGGCCTTCCTCATCGCGCCACGCAGTCGCAGCCTGGGTGCCGTGCTCGACGGCCGCGCCTTCCTGCACGACTACGACGCTGCCAGTGACGAAGACGGCAGCGTCCTGGAGCTGCTCATGACCGCGCCGATGTTGGTGACCCACTGGATCAACTGGCAGTACCACGCATCCACCTGCGATCCGGGTCGCCTGGGCAGTGGCAACAAGCTGCTGCACAACGTGGTCGGTGGACGCATTGGTGTCTTCGAGGGCAACGGAGGCGATCTTCGAATCGGCCTGGCACAGCAGTCGTTACACGACGGCACGCGTTGGCGGCACGAGCCGTTGCGCCTGACGGTCATCATCGACGCCCAGGCCGAGGCAATTGAGCGCGTGATCGCCCTGCACCCCGTCGTGCGCCAACTGCTCCACAACGATTGGTTCCACCTGTGGCGCTCTGTTGATGGCGGCGATTTCAAGCGCTATTCGCAAGGCCAGTGGATTGCGGTCGTGGCGTGAAGTAGCGCATGCAGATGGGCTTGCTGTGCGCATGCGCGCCGGCATCCTGGTGGCACTGTGGACCACGACCGCCGCGCTCGTTCAGGCGTAACCTGTCATTACTGGGGCGTCCTGCCGTCCGACCGCCGACAGCACGCAACTCAACAGATGCTCGCCGGAGAAGCTCAAGCTTGCCGACTAATGCGCCGATTCTCGACGTTCCGATGCCTACCTCATGATCCATCGCGGCGTGCCAGTGCATCCCTATGGCGACATCGCTATGCCGATGAAATCGCGTCGTTCCGCAAGAGCGTGCTGAGCAGGCGCGATGAGATCCCTTTAGACCGCGGCGCGACGACCTCAACCAGCATCTGGCCGGCACGTACGCCAACGGGCGGCACTGCGGCGACATACGTAGACTCTCACCATGATCATCCTGCACAGCTTCTGGCTCTCCTCGCCACCTACCGGGTGCGAATCGCACTGAATCTGAAACGCGTGGCGTTCGAGGAGCGAACGCACGATCTGACAAAAGGCCACCAAAACGCGGCGGCATTTCGGGCGGTCAATCCGGCGGGTGCAGTGCCCGCGCTCGAAGGAGCCACACCCGAACCTTTGACCCAGAGCCTCGCCATTCTTGAATGGCTGGAGGAAACCCATCCCACGCCGGCGTTGTTGCCCACTGATGCGGCTGGCCGCGCCAAAGTTCGCGCTGTGTTCCTGCTGACCGCGGCAGACACTCACCCACTTGTCGTGCCGCGAGTGCGCGCCCAGCTGACGCAACGTTTCGGCGCCGATGATGCTGCGGGTGCCGACTGGGCAGCATACTGGTTCCGGGAAGGCCTCGCCGCCTACGAGGTGTTGCTGACAGAAGGCGCCACCCGCTGCCATGCAGAGACTCTGAGCATTGCCGACCTTGCACTTGCCAGTCACCTGATTGGCGCAGCGCGTTTCGGCGTGTCTTTGGACGCCTATCCGAAAGTGGCGACGGTGGGGGCGTCGCTGATGGCAATCCCGGAAGTCGCGGCGGCGCATCCCAATCTGCAGATCGACGCGCCGTCTGTCCGGTGAGACTCGCCAACGCCGCGCGCCTGCACGAAGCCTATGTACCCATCTCAAAGTGCAAGCTAAGCCGGCCGCCAACTTGCGGCCTCACCGCCGCAGCAGTTCCCTCCCGTGCCTCACTCAGTCCCGTTTTAAGTTGACGACGGCCTGCCGTGACAAGGCCGGGTGCGACCGGATTTCAGGGAGCACCTCAATGAGCCCATTCGTCAACGAATTCTTTAGCCTTTGTGCTCAAAAGAAATCTCGCAGCCGTTTCGCTGATGGGTGAAGGCAAGAGCCTGAGCGTGCTTTTGTACTTGCCATCCATCTTTAGCGTTGCATAGCCCTGAACTCCAGACCCTTCGCTCGAAAACACCATGTCGACCAACCAGCCTCTGTACTCAAAGTGATTATCAGGACAAGACAGGTTCACAGCAGAGGTTCAAGGTTCAATTGAGGGCAATGATCGCAGCACAAACTGCGCCAGAAAAGCCTTTGCCAAATCCAATCCCTTCTGACGTCTTCAACCGTTTTTTGTAGCTCTGTACAAAGCCCGCACCAGATCCGACTGAGTGATGATTCCGACCAGGCGCTTGTCACGATCGATGATCGGAATGTGATGGTGCCCATCTTCCGAGAAAAGCGGTACGAGTTCCGCCACAGCGCGGTCTGCGCTTGCGATGCGCACCTCACGCGTCATGATCTGGCCGACGGTTGCAGGCTTGTCCGAATGCACGGCACCATCCCGCCGGATCAGCGAGCGGAGTCTCTCTCCGATGCCCTCGGTCCGCTCGAATCCGGCGTGCTCGAGAAAGTCGGCCACGGTCACGATGCCGACCACGCGGCGCGAGCGATCCGTAACCGGGAGCGCCTTGATACGCCGCTCTCGCATCAGCGCCCACGCTTCATCAAGCCGGTCGCCAAACTGGGCCGCCAATGGCTCCCGCGACATGATGTCGCGACACATGAGGTTGCCGAAATTGCGCTCGTAGGCTGCGGTTTCTGCGAAGCGCAGCAGGTCGCCAAGATCGTCGCGGCTCACATCCAGGAACTGGTTGTAGTGCGCGAGGGCGGCGTCGAGGTCCGCTTCGCTGAATCGACCCAACGGCGTTGCGGAGGGAAGCGGCTTTGCCTGACCGTGCGGATAGCGCCGACCGGTTGCGGTGTTGTACAGAATTCCGCCTGCGACCAGCAGCACCGAGTTCGCCAGCATCGGAAAGACGGCGAAGTGCCAGTTCGCGGCACTCATGGCTGCGATCAGCGCAGTGGCTCCACCAGGGGGATGCAGGCATCGCAGCGAAAACATGAGTGCGATGGCCAACGCGACTGCTGCCGCCCCTGCCCACGCCGGGTCGAGTATCAAGAGGGCGCAGGCCGAGCCAACCAGAGCCGACAAGACATTGCCGCCGACCACGGCCCAAGGCTGAGCCAACGGGCTGGCCGGGACCGCAAAAACAAGCACGGCGCTTGCGCCCAGGGGCGCTGCGAGCCACAGTCCGTCGGTATGGGTCAATCCAACCCACCACCGCGCGAGCAAGGCCGTTGTCAGGATTCCCAGACCGGCTCCAATCAGGACCCGGAAGCGTTCGCGCCAACCCACGCGCGTGCGAGCGGGCCAGAACTGCGCAACGACATCGACAATTCTTCTAGCGAGCATCTTTTGGACTTGCTGACAAAACGCCAGCTTACTGTGCGATCCAAGGCGATGTCGGATGCCCGGCCAAGCGCTCTTCAGAGATCTTGCACCTGACTATTTGAAATTCCGTAAAACTGTTCCGCAAGATTGCGCAGCAAGACTTGAAATGCGCGCCAGTTCTTCATTGCTCAGAAGTCGCTCAGCCATCGGCCACAGTTCGTCACGCTCAAACGCAAGGTGGCGCTCACACAGTGCCACCAGCGCCTCAGCATCCAACGCAGCAGTTTCCGCTGTAGTGGTGACGCGCGCCCAGAGGAGTTCGATCGCGCGGTGTTCGGCGCAAAGTTCGTCCGTCATGTTGCGCAGGCAAACAGCATCCGATCCGGCCATCGAGTCGATCAGCAGTGGGATCAGTACCGATTCCTGCACCGACATATGCGCGCGCATGGTGGCCTTGAAGGCCGTACTGGGGTCGCGACGCGCTTGCGCATTGAAACGTCGCTCCGGATCGCCAGCAACAGCCTCGCGCTGATATTGCTGCAACTCCTCGCATAAAGAGAGCAATATGTCGATCACGCCATGGCCTGCCAGTCGGCCGCGCGGATGCGGTCATCGACCACGCCGCATACGCCGGGCGTGTTTTCAGCAGCGACACGGCAAGCTTCCCGTTGCGCCTCGTTCTCGATCATCCCGCAAAAACATGCGATGCCATCGTGCACAGTCACCTGTGACCACAAGGGATTCCACCAATCCTGCGCGGCGAGTTCGGCGCTCAAACGCTGCTCGACGTCCGCGTCGCTCCACGTTGCCGAGCCCATCGCAGGTGCGCTAGCGGGCATGACCTTCATGAGGTCTGAACCGGTAACTATTCCCACGAGGCGGTTGTCTCTCAGCACTGGCACGCGGTGAATACGACGCCGCGTCATGAGCGATGCGACCTCGGCAATTGACATTTCCTCACCGACCGACACCAAGTCTCGGCTCATCACGTCCGCAGCCCGGCTGCCGTGTGAACGAACATAGTCGCGTGGAGCTGCGCTGGGTTGAACCCAGCGCCGCCACCACGAGCGCGCCGGAGCAGCATGGGCTCCTGCTTCGTAGCGATGCAGCAAGTCAGACTCGCTCACAATGCCCACGACCCCATCCTCATGCAGTACGGGCACGCCCGAGATATTTCTCTCCAACAGCAACGTCCGTATTTCCACGACGGGCGTGATCAAGGAAATCGTGATCACGGGTGCACTCATGATGTCTTTGGCGTTCATGAAAAGTCTCCAAGAAGAAATTGAGAACCTCCATAGTCGACTGCTCTTGAGCGCAAGTAAAACGAATTGAAAGATATTTGAATGCAAAGATAATGCACTGATGGACATTGGGCTCGCCAGGACGTTTCTCGAGATCGCCTCTGCTGGTTCCTTCATGGGCGCTGCCGAACGCCTTCATCTGACGCAGACTGCCATCAGCGCTCGGGTGCGCTCGCTCGAACAGTCGCTCGGCGCGGCGCTCTTCGTGCGCAATCGTGCAGGCGCCACGCTGACACCGGCCGGCGAGCGCTTTCATCGATACGCCTTGATCCTCGTCCAAGCTTGGGAGCAGGCGCAGCACCAAATGGCCGTGCCGACTGGCAAAGCAGCCGTGTTGACGATCGGATGTGAGGTCAGTCTGTGGGAGCCGTTGTTGCTTAACTGGCTGCTGGAGATGCGGCGCTCCGCACCGCAGCTAGCGTTGCGAACGGTGGTCGGGCTCCCCGAAGTCCTGCTGAACCGCGTATCTGACGGGACCATGGAGATTGCGGTGGTCTATGCGCCTCACCAGAAGCCGGGGCTGCGCATCGAATTACTGATCGAGGAAAAACTGGTCATGGTCACCACATTGCAGGAGGGCCAGTCCATTCGAGCGGATGACTATGTTTTCGTGGACTGGGGCCCGCAGTTTGCAGCGCAGCACAATCTCGCGTTCCCCGAACTCGCAAGCGCCGGCGTTTCTGCCAGCTTGGGACCGCTAGGGCGAGAATACGTGCTGGCAGCCGGCGGTACTGGGTACTTCCGTCTGGACGTCGTGCGCAGTCACCTCGACTCGGGCAGGTTGCGGCGAGTGCCGGGTGCCCCTGAATTCCTTTATCCGGCTTATGCGGTTTACCCAGACGTTTGTGACATGAACATCGTGGGACCTGCGTTGGCAGGACTGCGCGAGGTGACGAGATCTCCCTCCACGCGTATGTGAACTATTGGTTGCTGTTTCTGAGGTTGGACTGATTGCGCAGGAGCCGCTGCATCTCAACACCTCCAGAGAGTTCAACCAGACGCTTGCCGAGTGAATAAACTTGCTCCTCGTCTACAGGAGTCGACCATGCTTAGCTTGAGTCAGAAAGCCAAGATTCTCTCGAAGACCGGCAGCTCCATCCCGCCTTTTCCATCACGCCGTCTTCCGGTTCAGGAGCGCTATCTGATGCGTGGAGCCCAGGTTCCTCAGGAGGAACTTGATGCGGACGAAGAGCAGGAGGAAGCCGTTAAGTTTTGGAACCTTGAGATCGAATCGATGTATGTGGCATATGTAGCAGCGCGTGCGGCGCAAAGCTCCCGCGAGGCTGAGTAGGGTCGTCAATCGGAAGACCTCAACAGAACAAACGCCGGCCGAAGCTAGGTACTGCGCCAGATAACGTGAGTGGGGCGACCGCAGATGCCGATCTGCACGACAATTTGCTTCCACCATGCGGTTGACGACCGTGCAGCCTGCCAAGCAACGACGTTGCAGATCTTTTACGGACGCGTAAAACTCGCCGCCAGACTTTCGGACACGAATCCTCAAGTGAGGATCTGGCAGTCTGAAGACTGGCAGATCGTGCAACCTGTCCCCGGGCGAGTGGATGCGTTCGTAGATGGCCGCCAAGGATTCGTACACGCCCGTGTGCGACGGATTGACGTCAACTCGCAATTCTGAAGGCCGATGGAACGGAAAGCGAAAGTGCGGAAACGGTAGTACCAGATTCATGATGTCAGTGCTCCTGTTCAAGTGCCCCGTCTGCTGACAGCGGAGAGGTCACGCCATAGCGGTCATCTGATTGCTGCCCCGTTGACGAAGGCATGGTGGCCGCGACCTCGTATCGGTCGAGCCACGTCCAAATGGTCGCGGACCCTCGCGCGAGCAAACTGATTTCGAGCGTCAAACCCAATGTGTTGACGAGACGGCCTTCAGCCCGAATCACCAGGTCATATCGCTGTATGTCTTTTTCGAGAATGCGCAGTTCACGACGGTCGAGCTCTGCCAGGATCGCCGGCGCGTATGCGTACGACGTTTTGACGCGCAGAAACATCACCGGCTCGACCGACGCTTGCAGCACGTTGTCGGTGTAGGTGTGAACCTCTGGCGAGCGCATGATGACCAGGTCGCCATGTGCGTCGCGAATCACTTGCTGCGCTTCGTGCAGGAAGGATTCGTCTGCAGCGAAGATCCGTCCGCCCCGGCCTTCGCAAATCACGAGGTAGCGGTCTGGCCGGGACAACCAGTCCACTACACCGCGGAGTGCAAAAATCTGAAGGCCTTCGGCACCCGGCAGCAATGACTGTCGCAATGGATATCCAACGAGTCTGTCTTCAGTGAACATGGCGGCCCTCAAGGAAGCTGCGCGAGGAAAGCTCCTGGCAAGGTCTCAGCGCCATCAGCCGGGCACTCACTGTTTGGCCGCTGGGAAGTGGCAGCTGGGCAACAGCGCCCAGCGCGTGTCCGAGCAGGGCAAGGCCAAGAGCGCTGAGCATTGACACCCTGCCGCGCCTGACGTCCTCGGCGGTTGGGGGTACCAACGTCAGCGCGACCGGGGCGCTCCCACCGGCAAGCTGCGCGTCGACGGTCCAGTTGACGCTGGCAATGTCCTGGCGACGACAGTCTGCCGGCCGGAGTGCAGCAGCGCGGAGAAGTTTGAGAGCGACTTCCGCAAGGTTGACCTCCACGTCGCGCAGCCGGAGCCAGTGTTCGGTTGCATCGCTCAGGAAGCTCGCTTCTCGTTCTGTCAGCAAGCGAAGGGTCGTCATGCGGCACTCCCGTTTGGGGCGCGCGCCGCCATGGGCTTGGATTTGGCCGAAGGCGCTGCGAGCTCTGCCTTTGGGTCAATGCGCCAATCATGCGGCACCAGAAGCACGTCGCCGCTCGACCACCACAACACGCGCTGCGCAACACTGCCCAGCAAAAAGTCCGAGAAGCCGGAACTTCGACGCTTGCCCACTACCAAGAGCTCTGCGTTGGCGTGTTGCTGCTGGATCACGGCTTGGCGAGCCGCGTCGCCCTTGCCAATTGCGGCAACGACGCGATTGCGGCGTGCGGTCGAGGAGTCGCTCAACCAGAACAAACGCTCGCGTGCCTCCAGCATGCTCTCATGCCGATAGGCCTTGATGGCCTGCTCCGACACGTCTGCATAGCGCAACTTGCCTTCATGCATCGTGTTGAGCGCGTGGAAAAGTTCGACCTGGGCGTCGCTGTCGAGGGACCAGGCCAGCTTCACAAGCTTCTTGGACTCGGGCGTGAAGTCAACTGCGACCAGGATGCGTCGATAGCGATGAAAGACCTCGAGTCTTGCCAGAAGGATCGGACAGCGCACAACGCGCTGCAGGCGTTCGATGGGTTGGCCGCAGAAAAAGGTTCTGACAGAGCGCTCGCGATGCTCGCCAATGACCAGCAGGTCGACCCAACGTGCTTCCTCCGCGACCGCCTGCAGATCACCGCTCGTGCACGAAACGCTTTTCACGAGAATGTCGAATCGTGCGTGGACAACCGCTGAAAGTTGGCTGACGTTGTCTTGAACGTCAGCGCCTTGAGGCAAAACAAAGCCTTCCGGCGCATACATGATCTTCAACAACGCCCGATGCTGGGCCGCAAGCATTGCGGCACGAATGACGGTGCGGTTGCCTTGGTCAGAGAGATCGGTGACGGCAAGGATGGATTGGATGTTCATTTTTTTTTTCCTGTAGGCGTGGGACGGCGGGTGTGCGTACACGGCCGGCGATGCGCGCTTGCCCCGCGGTCGTGAATGCTCACGACGGAATGCGCGGCGGCGGATGAAGCGCAGTTGGATGGCGACGGGGCGTGGGCGACGGCCTGCGCAGCAGAGCAAGGCTCTATGGGCGTAGACGAAGCTTTGGCCGAGTCGCGGCAGATCGCAGCTAGCGAAGGTTCAGCGGTTGGCGCGAAGCCTCATTGGCACTGCGAAACGCACTGCGGCTGCGATCGAACCAATCCGCGCTGAACGCGGTATCGCTAGCGTGGGCTTGTGCCCGACGGTCAATGAATTGCGCTTAAAGAGGGAGGCTGACCGCCGGGCTCAGGAATGTCCGAGGGTCTGGGGTGACCCGACGAAGGGTCGAACAAACGGCAAGGCGCGCGACGTGTTTGTCGCCCACACAACAAGGCCGACCTGGCCGTGAACTGTGTGAAAGAGGTGCGCCTGGGTTTGCATAGGCATAGTCTATTTGGATCACTGCGATTCCAGCACGGTACCCCTACACCCCTTGCCAGATTGACGACGCCTGAAGCCTTTCTTCGTTGACTGAAACGCGCAGTGTGCGTGGCGATTCTGGCAAGGAAGTTGAGGGCATGGCTTGCTCGGGCCTCGACGGTCGCCTAGACTTGAGACATGCGAATCCCGCTTTCCTGCTGTCACTTTGACGCTTCCACGACGACCTTGCCAGACATGGCGAGCGTGGATCTGTGCGCCTGGTGCCAGGTGGTCACGCTGGGACTTCGACAGCCGGCCGCACATCCCTAAGCCCGGCGATCCACTTCATCTTTTTGCGCAACCATTGATCGCCGGGCACCAGCCCGGCGCGACTGTGGGCACCCGTTCAAGCGGGGCCTGCAAATTCGAATGGAGTGCGTCATGCATGCAACGATTCACGGCGAGCGCCTGCTCACTGAACTGGATTTCTCGCGTCTCACGAAATTGTTCGGCGGCCAGCTGCCACCGGATCTGGCTGACCTTTTGTCCGCCACTGAGGTCGTGCCTTCTCGCGACGTGGCCGCGAACGTCATCACGATGTACTCGCAGGTCGAGCTCGTCGATACCCACACGCATCGCCGGCAGAAGTTGACGATTTGCTTTCCCGGCGATGCCGAACCGGCCGCGGGCTTCGTTTCCGTGCTGTCCCCCGTCGGCCTCAGCCTGATCGGGCTGCGAGAAGGTGAAGTCGCGCGCTGGCTTACGCCCAGCGGCGAAGAGTGTTCGGCTGAAGTGGCATCTGTCCTCTTTCAGCCCGAATCCGCCGGCGACTACACCCGGTAGCTGCGCGGCGCTGCCGCGCTTATCCGCTTTTGTTCACGACCTTCGAGGTCGGGGAAAGGCGCGTTCATCCATTGCGAATGAGGAGAACATTCGATGCACTACAAAACAATTCTGGCGGTCACAGACCTTTCCACAATCGGCAACGAGGCGGTACGGCGCGCGGCCCTCATTGCGGCCAACTGCAAAGCAGAACTCCGCCTGTTGTACGCCCCGGCGGACGACAACCCTGCCTGGCCGTACAACGAATCTCATTTGGCCGAATTGGCGCGCAGCACCGCCAGCCTGGTTGGAATCTCAGTGAAGGCAACCACCCGCTACGCAATTTCGCCCAGCGAGATTGCTGCCGAAGCGAACTGCGCAGACCTGCTCGTTTCAACCTATCGGAGCAAAACCCGGTTCGAGACCTTTTTTAAGGGCGAGTGGCATCAACAGGTCATTCGGCTGACGCGCTGCCCTGTGCTTTTGACGCGCTGGAGCGGGCGAATGCCCTACGGCAAGATTGTGGTGGCTGTCGATTTCGGCAAAGAGGCGCCGCAGCTTGTAAAGCACGCTTGCTCGGTAGATGACCGGGCCGAGCTTCAACTTTTTCATGCGATCAGCCGCGCGGACGAAGCCAAGCTTCGTGCGGCGGATGTTTCGTGGGAGGTGGTGAAGGCCTTTCGCGCGCGCCAGGAGGCTTACGCACATGGGCGTTTGCAGCAATTGGCGCATTCGATCGACACCGACGGACGAACACTGGCAACCTCGATGGGAAGCGGTGAAGCGGCAAGGCAGACCTCATTGCATCAACAGGGTAGCGGCGCGTCTCTCATCGTCGTGGGCAAGCAGCGTCGCTCTGCCGTTATGGAGTTTGTGCGTGGTTCTGTTTCCAGCCGTTTGCTGGCATGGTCTTCTGCAGACGTCTTGATCGTTCCACACGATCATCAGGCTTCTAGCCGGGCCGCCGCGAAACTGCGGATTGCCGCAGAACGTGGAGACGGGCAGGGGGGATTTCTCTCCGGACGGGGGATGGTCCAATGATCCAGGGCACCTGGGATTCCATAGCGCCTTCGCTGCCCTGCTCATCGCCTGCCGCCACGTCGACAGTTCCTTCATACAGAGAGTACCCGCTGCGGCAGTGTGTCATGTCGGCCGAAGCTTGTTTCTCTCGGGTTGGGGTCGTGGAGAGCATGTGCAGACGGGATCGATACTTTCTCAAAAGCGATGGCGTTTCTGCACGGCTTTTTGCGGCAAATGAATCCGCGCTGGAGGAAGCGAGAGTCGCTGCGAGCGAGATATACGGGCCGTTGATTCTGTTTGGAGTTCCCGAGATCCACAGTTATCTCGACGAGGAGTCCGAGCAGACGGTGCACCCTGTCATGTTCTTGCGAATTCGTGCTCAGCGTGCGTTCGCCGGTGCAATCATCGAGGAACTTGCTCGGCGCTTCGCGACTGTCATTGAAGAGTATGTCGAGCGTGAATTCGTCGTGGTCCGCGCAGAGGCGCGCCTGTCTGATCTTCTGGGATGCTCTCAGACCCTCAAGCGTTTGACCCACGCCTCAACGGCGGTCTGGACATGGTTGCTACGTTATGAAGCCGCCGGTATCAGTCCACTTCAAATTCAATTCAAAGACGGCCAGCAATGAGGCGGATCGAGCCTGCCGTTGACCTCGCTCCCAGCCGTGACGTCCATATTTTTTCTCAATGGTGTCGTTGGACGACGAGACCGCGATCGTCACCGCAACTAGGTATACGAAAACCCATTGAGTACCAGCGATCTCGTGTTTCACAGTTGCCGAGCCTTTGTAGAGGAAGCGTCTGATTGAGCGCACGGCGGTGCAGGTCGTCGCGTGATATTCATTTACGCGCAGTGCGCGCGTTCCATTGCAGAGGTGTTTTGTGCCAAATCTCAAAAATTCGTTCGCCGATGCTGACGAAGAACTTGCCGAACTGCGCCGTGCAGCGGTCGAGTACCACGAGTTTCCGGTGCCGGGCAAGATCGCAATCGAGGCCACCAAGCAGACAGTGGACCAGCGCGACCTGTCGCTGGCCTATTCGCCGGGCCTCGCGGCACCCTGCGAGGAGATCGTCAAGGACCCGTTCAACGCATTCAAGTACACAGAAGCGAAAGGCCGCCCTCGGTTACGAGGCGGTCTATCCATTGCAGGACGTGCGCGAAGTGATGGCCTCGTTTCTCGCACGGGATCCGCCTGAAGGTGCGAAGGCAGTCCAGCTCACGCGACCGTGAAAAGCCGCGGAGCGCAGCTTTCTGACCCAATTGGGCTTGGTCGGTGTCGTTGCCATCGTGGCGGCATCGGTGGGGCTGGTGGTTAACGACGGCGACCAGGAAATCCAGGCGCACCGCGCACAAGCCGAACAGGCTCGACTTGTCAGAGAGGGCGTCGAGCACGACCAAGCACGCGCAGTTGCGCAGGAACGAACTGCAGCACTGAAGATACTGGAGCAGCCGCGTCCACCATCAGAAGAATTGCAGCGCTACGCTGCAAACCGGCGCTTCCAGTCGTCCGGTGGGACTTCCAGGCTTGAAAGTAACGGCACCGCCTGGCGCGAGCTATGCGATCAAGTTGGCGACTCGACTACCCATGCGCCCGTCCTGTGCGTCTTCGTACGGGGCGGAGAAGTAATTGAGCAGTCGGCGCCGACAAGCAGACCACTTGCCCCATAAAGGTGACCCAATCAAGTATCCAGTTGATCCTTCTGACTTGTCTTTGGCTAAGAACGAAATGCTTCGCCGCGTTCGCCAAGTCCAACCGCGATCATCAGGGAGCTAAAGCTACGCACAAACGGTTCGACCTCGGACCGAACTCTGTCTTCCTGGTCATCCTTGAGCCATTGCTTCAGTTGACAGCAGTCCTGCATGAACTGGTGGAGATCGTCCATGTAGTCGACCGAGCCGCAATGGCCTGCATTCAGACGATCAAGCGAGCGTGGATGGCGACATAGTGCGCTTGCCAGTTTGTCAGAGAGAAGACGAACAACCTGTGTGCCGCTATTGGCTCCCCGCAGCAAAGACTTCTCGCACGCGGCCGCGTAGCGGCCGCCCAAGACCTCATCACTGCAGCGACAACCACACCGGCATGCGCCATCGGCGCTTGCCAGTGCTCGCCTGGTCGATGCCTCGTGTGCCGGAGGTCCCGCGCAAACGTTGAGGCCCGAGTGGTTCCGATACTACGGTGCGATCCGTTCGCATACAGATCCATCGACCTCGAGCTCCCGGAGATCGCGTCCACGTGTCTCACGACAGAACCACGCCACCAGAACAAGCGATGTCAGTAGTGGCGCGAGAATCGCAAGCGCCGCGACCAGCAGCGACGGGACAAGTCCAAGTAGGCTCAACAACTGGGCCGCAAGCCCCCCGCCTTTGGTGCAAGCCGCAACCCAGCCGGTGGCTCGCCCGCGCACTGCGAGCGGGTAGCTCTCAGTCGCATAGGGCAGCAACATGGCAATGATTCCGTTGATGCCCACGATCAGAAGTGCGATCGGCCAGACTGGGTTTGCGCCGCCCGGCGCGGCGAGCTCAAGGTGCACAACGCCGCCTAGTCCAAGCGCAGTCAGAACGATCGCGCCGAACAATGCGCCCTTGCTGCTCCACCGGCTGTAGAGCAGCGCCGCGACGAATACGGTCGGAAGCGCAATCAACGCCGAGGCGGCGAGCAACTCGCTCGACAGCCGCATGCTGTAGCCCTTCGCCACCAAGTGCGCGGGCATCCACAGCAGCAGTCCGAAGTTGACCAAGCCCCAGGCAACCGCCACGATGCTGAGGGCCCATGTTGGACCGACCAAACTGGGTGGCACGCTCAGGCGTGAAGCATTGGAGGCGGCTTCGGCGCGCGGGGAGCGCGCAGCTGAGCGCCTTGCGCTCAGCCCTGCGGCATCGTCGGTACTCACGATACAGCCGAAGCTTCGCAAAGTTTCACGCATCTCCGCAACGCGCCCAAGCTTCAGCAGAAACTTGGGCGACTCCGGAATAAACGCGTTCAACAAGATCAGCACCAGTCCCGTCGGAAGGTTCATGAACCACAGGATGCGCCAGCTAAAGATGGGCTCGAGCCACGCAGCGCAGGCGCTTGCCGCTAGGTATCCACCGACCGCGCCGAGCCCGCCTACCAGAACCAGTACCCACCCGCGGTGACGCGACGGCATCGTCTCGGCCAGCAGCGCGTAGGCGACCGGCAGCATGCCGCCCGCAGCTGCGCCCATAAGGAAGCACATTCCGACGTTCCACCACAGTGAGGGCATCGCACCGCAGATGGCAGTGCCCACGAACATCACAGCCGACAGCAGGATCGAAGCACGCCTTCCGTAGAGATCGGCAAGCCAGCCCCACAGTACGGAGCCGATGACCGTGCCGCACAACGCCGCAAACGGCAGCCAGGCGATGGTCGTTCGAGCGACCTCGTACTCGTGCGTCATGCCTGGCACCACGAAGCCGAGGCTCGCCGGCTTCATCACGTCAATCACCAGTGCGATGGTCAGCACGATCATCAGGCGCCAATGTGCCCAGCTCAGCGGCGCGTCTTCGGGGGCGATGATTCGTAGCTCTTGCGGCAGTGCTTCAGGCTGGGACAGTGCTTTCGGGATCAGGCCGAAGCCGGCGACGATGATGCCGGCAACGATCAGCGCCATGCCCCAGAGCATCTCTGCGTCCATCGGCATGTCGGCAAGCCGAAAGCCGTCGTTGCGGCCCATCCAGAACATTGGAAGGTGCAACAGCACGCCGAGTGTTACAGCGATACAGCCGACGACGAACGCCCATAGGTGGCGGCGGTCGGCTAAAACTGGGGCGGAAGTCATTGGGCGGCTTAGCAAGACAGGGAAGTGCCGACGATAACTTAGCGCCCCACCGCGCCGAAGACCTCACGCCTTGCAGCTGCCACCACGCCCGCATGCGTCGATGCTTGCCATCTCCAGCACTCAGCATTCGCCTGGTTGATCTCCGCACCGGACCGCCTCTCTCCAAAGCATAGCGCTGGCCACGCGTGTGCGCTCCTGCATGTCCTCACCCGGTCCCGTTCGCTCCTTGTTGCGGCCTCTGGCGCTCCGCCTCTACCGCACAGCTCCAGCTGTCGATCCGCACCCCTGCCTATCTAGGTACCGCTTCGAATCAAGGCCGACGTCGTAGATCTACCAGCTCCCCTAAACACGCTGAGCAGCAAAGCTTGAATCTCGACCGCCTTCAACCAGGCATCTTTGAATTTCTGGAGCGGGCCGGGCCTACTGCTGCCGGTTAGTAATCTCAAGCAGCTGTCAGGTGCTCAAAGAGAATCACGGCGCCAATGCCAAGAAGCAAGACGCCGCCAAAGCCCTCAGCCTAGCGCCCTGCGATCTTGCCGAGCAGGCGCCCGACCATGACGCCCAACGTCCTGACGAAGGTGGCAAGTCCAATCGCTGCGGCCACAGGCAGGACGGACGATGAAGCAGTCGATGAAGACGCCGGAGTACACGACGCGGTGGGAGGATGTGCCGAGGGTGTTGGCTTAGCTCTGACTGGCACGGACCGGAAGTCAGCTATGCAGCGACAGCAGTCTTTCGGTAGGAGACGCCCACCAGCGGCAATAAGGAGGAGCGGTCAGTCTCGGGGAGGATTCACTGAAATTGAATAGGTTCGGGTTGCCCATCAAGACAGATCGGCAACTACAAAGCTTCAGCCGCGTTTGTCGCGATCAGCGAACAACCGTGCTGGAGTGCGCTGCTACAACCTGCCAGCGGCTGTCTCGCAGCGCCCAGACACGTGTGAATCGGAATGCCCCTTCGAAAGCGCTTTCGGCGTAACGGCCAGCAAGTTGCACATGGGCCGACACGACGGCGCTGTCGCCAAGCTCGCGAACGGAAACCTCAGAAAGGGAAAGCTTTTCAAGCTTTAGCAACCCAGATCGATGGAGGGCAAGATCCTCATGTTTGGTAACTTGCTTGCCGTCATGATTGGTAAAAAGCAAGTCCTCTGCAAGTAGCTCATCCAAGGCCGACATATCAGAGGTCTGCATGGCATCCGCAAGACGCGTTTCAAGGTCCTTGATCTTGGCAGCGATGGATACAGTCACAGATCATTTCCTTCAACAAATGCACCAGATGTTGCTGCAAAGTGAATCACCGTATTCACAGCAGCTTATCCGTATTCGAACGACGGCAATCAGTCTGAAGCAGACATCCTAGAGACGAGAAGCGGTCAGCCCGGAATGACGCGCACGAGCGTCGCCACCACCGCGCCACTCATCGCTACAAATGCGTCCCGCTCTGCGCCCGTCGCAAAGCAGTACACCGTGCACTCACCGATTCGCTCCGAGGAATAGTGTGCGGAATCTACCGGATCGTAGGTGCGTCGCAATAGGTCGCCAGTCCAACACTGCCACCCAGCGCACACCTGCGCCGCGAATTGCTCGATCACATGCGATGGCGCTTGAGTGATGCTCGCGTAAGGTTGACTCGGACGGTCCACCGGAATCTGCAGACACACAGCGTTCAGCAACTTGTCGCGGGTCTGAAAGTGAAGGCTAGGTACGAACGAGGGCATCTTCGAAGGATAGCCTTCGTCGGCAACGACCAATCAGTCGGAACGAGCAAATGACTTTGACAAGCTCATTTCGAACACCCCGCGTTGACCCCGGATCGGGTTAAGGCAGACCCTCGCACTGAAGCGCTGCTGCGATATGTCGCTAGTTGCGATCCCAGATTTCTTCAGCCACATATCTCTACTCCGATCAGACTGACCTGATCTCCAGCAAAGCCCAGCCTGGCCTCATCGCCGCGCTGGGCTTTATGCCGTCTGGTGCCAACCCGACTGATCCCTCTATCCCGTCCTCCGGACTTCATTGCGCGCTTGCCAACGCCTTTACCTCATGGATTCTGATTTTTCATCTTCAACCTTCCACGACGAGCCTGAGCGAAGGTCGTTCCATCCAAGCTGCTCGCGCACACTGTGCCCCGCGTGCCGAAGCCCCGCGTCGTGAACCGTGCCATCGGCAAGCAAGCAGGCGCTGCTATTGGCGCAATCGCAGGCGCGGCCAGCGGCATCTCCGGCGTCATGGCCGGTGCACCCGCTGGCGGCGAAGTTGGTGCCGTTGTTGGCTTCGTTGCCGGTCCCGCCGGCGTGCCTGTGGGCGTCGTCGCCGGCTGCATCCTGGGTGCCCTGAGTGGTGCCATCGCCGGATGCGCCGTGGGCGCCGCCCTCGGCGAAGCCGTCGACGAATCCGTCATCCGCAATCGCCGCTGCCTTGCCTGCGGCCATGTCTTCTGTGTACCGCGTCGCAGCTGACTACTCAACCTTTCAGCGTTCACCCCAACCTCCCCAACAACCTCTTCCGAAAGTTCCCCCATGTCCCACCAACTGCAAACCATGGCCTACGTTGGCGCCACCCCCTGGCACCAACTCGGCAACGAACTCCCCAAGAAGCAGCCCCTCGATGTCTGGGCCAGCAAAGCCGGCATGGACTGGTCCATCTGCGAAAGCCCCGTGCGCTACATGACCGAACAGGCTGGAGCCCTCGGCTCCATCCGCAGCTTCGACGACCAGAAGGTCCTCTACCGCAGCGACACCAAGGCACCCCTGTCAGTGGTCGGCAGCCGCTACCAGATCGTCCAACCCAAGGCCGTCCTAGAGTTTTACAAGGACCTCACCGAGGTCTCGGGCTACGAACTCGACACTGCAGGCGTGCTTAAAGAGGGCCGCAAGTTCTGGGCGCTGGCCCGCATCGGCAAGGAAGCCAAGCTCAAGGGCAATGACGTGGTGCGTGGCTACCTGCTGCTCGCCACGTCCTGCGATGGGACGTTGGCGACCACTGCGACGCCGACGACGGTACGCGTGGTCTGCCAGAACACCCTGGCTATCGCCTTGCGTGGCGCCTCGAGCGCGATCAAGGTGCCCCACAGCACCAGCTTCGATGCGCTGGCCGTCAAGAAGCAGCTCGGTATCGCCGTCAGCGGGTGGGACACGTTCATGTACCAGATGAAAACACTCTCCGAAAGAAAAGTTCGGAGTCATGAAGCCATGAATTACTTCCTGCGGGTGATGTGTCAGACCGATCGGCAGCCCGATCCCGCGCAGGGCCTGGTCAACGAGCGGGCGCTCAAAGCCGTGCAGTCGCTGTACGACGGAAAGGGCAGGGGCTCGGAGCTCGCTTCGGCCAGTGGGACCGCTTGGGGCCTGCTAAACGCCGTGACCGAGTTCGTCGACCACGAGCGCCGCGCGCGCAACCAGGAGTACCGCCTCGACAGCGCCTGGTTCGGCCAGGGCGCCGCGCTCAAGCAGCGAGCGCTCGACGCCGCACTGCAACTGGCTGCATGAGACGAAGCAGCTTTCCCATCCGATTCACTCCAACGGCACAAGCCCCGGCTCCTCGCGGAGACCGGGGCTTTGTGCTTCTGGGGCGTTCGGACTTCTTCATCAACAAATCACAAGGAAAGGACTCCGCATGTCGGAAGCACTCAAAGCCGGCCGCGTGCCGGCCAAACCACGACCGGCACTCAAGCTGGTCAAAACGACGAACCTGAACCGAGACGAGTGGCTCGACATCCGCAAGGGCGGCATTGGCAGTTCGGATGCTGCAACGGCCGTGGGCCTCAACCCGTACAAGTCTCCTCTCGCGCTGTGGATGGAGAAGACCGGCCGCGACGCCGGCCTGCCCAAGGTCGACCCCGACGACGAAACCAGCCCGATGTACTGGGGTACCTTGCTCGAACCCATCGTCGCCGCCCACTACACGCGCCGCACCGGCCTGCGCGTGCGACGCATCAACGCGGTGCTGCAGCACCCGCAGGAGCCATGGATGCTGGCGAACGTCGACCGCGAGGTCGTGGGATCGCCGGACGTGCAGTTGCTCGAATGTAAGACCGCCGGATATCACGGTGCCCGGCTCTGGGATGAAGGCGTGCCCGAATACGTCCAGCTCCAGGTTCTGCATCAGCTCGCCGTGACCGGTAAACAGGCGGCGGATGTCGCGGTGCTGATCTGTGGCCAGGAACTGCGGGTCCACCGTATCGAACGGGACGAAGCCATGATCGCCCAGCTCATCGAGCTGGAACGTCGCTTCTGGCGCTGCGTGGAGACCGAGACAGCGCCACCGGCTGATGGATCGGACTCGGCCGATGTGGCGTTGCGAGCGCTCTACCCGCACGACAACGGGCAATCCGTGGATCTGTCGGGCGACTTCGAAATGTCTGCGGTCTTCTCCGACCTGCTGGCCTTGCGGGATCTGCTGGGCACGACGCTGCAGCGTGAATCCGCGGTCAAGCAACGGATCCAGCAACGCATGGGCGAGGCGACCAGCGCGCGATTTGATTCGGGCGAGGTGAGCTGGAAGCGCAGCAAGGATGGCACTGCGCTGGACGTGGACCGCATGTTGGCAGCGCAACCCGAGCTGGCAACGACCTATGCGACCACCCGGCCTGGCTCGCGACGCTTCCTCGTGAAGCCGACCGAGAGGCCGGAAGAAAGCGCGACAAAGCCCGTCGCCTGAGAGGCCGCCCGTGAACACGTCGAACGGCCCCCTCGAGTACCTGGCGGCTTTTGCGATCGTGCTGGCCGCAGGCGGGCTGCTGGGCTTCGCGCTGGGATGGGCTGGCGCCGATCTGCTCCGGCGCTTGCAGCACCACGTAAGCGATCTCTGAGCCGCCCACCGCACCACAGAGTGCGACCGCCGAAGAAGCCCCGCTTCGGCCACCCCGTGTCCGCGGGGCTCAACAACTGCTCGCCCTACCGGACCCGAGGGGGCGAGCACCACGACCACACACCAACCACAAGGAATCACATGCTCAAAGGACTGGCACTGACGCCGCCCATCATCGGGCGCATCGCCATCGGCAAAGTCGTTGTCAAGGACGGCAAGCGCTTGCCCGACAAGGACGACGAATTCACCATCACCACCCAGGTGCAGCTGCGCGACGGCTGGATGGTTCATCCGCTCGACAGCGTTCTGCGCAAGTCACAACCGGTCATGCTCAAGGACAAGGACAAGGACAAGGACAAGGACAAGGACAAGGAACCGGGCGCCAGCGTGAAGCTGCGTGCCATCCCGGTGCGACTGCTCTTCAACGATCCGGACCTCAACCTGCGCGCCGACTACACCCTGTTCGACCGCGGGACGGGCCGGCCCCTATGCGTTGGCAATGGCGAAACCTGCAAACGCTCGACGACGACCGGGGTGCAGAGCCTTCCTTGCCCGACTCCCAATGGTTGCGAGCTCGGGTCGAAGGCGGGGTGCAAGCCTTATGGGAGGCTTCATGTGCGGATCGGGGACGAAGACGAACTTGGTTCGTTCATCTTCCGGACTACCGGCTACAACAGCATCCGCACGCTCTCGGCGCGGCTCCGCTACTTCCAGGCGCTTTCAGGCGATGCGCTGGCGGCCTTGCCGTTGGAGCTTCGGCTGCGGGGCAAGTCGACCACGCAGTCGCACCGAGCGCCGATCTACTACGTGGACCTGACAGTGCGCAGCGGGTCGACCTTGGCACAGGCGTTGGACGAGGCACACCGCGAAGCGCAAGCGCGTGCGGAAAGCGGCTTCGACCAAGCGGCACTCGATGCGGTCGCGCGCGCGGGGTTTGCCGCGGGGGCGTTCGAAGAGTCGGCAGAGGAGGGGGCTGCGGTGGTGGAAGAGTTCTTTCCCGACGACCTCGGCCCAAGGTTATTTGATGCAGCGCCGCGTGTCGACGCAGAATCCGATTTGGCGGACAAATTGAATCGCAAGGTGGCATCCGCTGACGGTCGGGGCGTACGCGCTCCGGGAAAGTGACATGCGTGGCATGAACAGCATCCAGTGATGTGGCGATTGCTCGCCTCGCTAATTTGCCGCCGATGGCTCAAGCAAAATCAACAGATGCCCGATCTTGATCAGCTCACCGATAACGAATTGCTTGCCCACGCGAATGAGTGGCGCAGACGGGCGATGCACGGCGACAGGGATGCACGCGGTGTGGCGCATGCGCTCGAGAGGGAGAGTCGGCGGCGGCTGGGCAATCCAGCGAGCTCATATGCGTTGCTCGATACGCGTTCGCTTGAAGCCCGGCTGCGGAAGCCTTGGTGGCGGTTTTGGTGATGGGGGATAGAGGAGCCAGTCGTGGGTCTGTCGGCCCTCCGGACCACAGTGGGCGGGAAGCTGTCTGAAGGATCACCGCCAAGTTGAAAGCTTCCAGCCAGAGACCTCGCGGTCTCTGGCTGCTTTGCTCTTTTCTTTTTTTTCTAAAAATACGAGTGCTGTCTCATCACAACCGTCTCATGCTTGGTGCCACGCGTTGGCATGGACCCGGCGACTGAATGCGATCAAGCATCGACGTGGCCTTCTCACCCGAAGAAGAAGGCGCCGAAGTGCTGGTACTTCGGGTCATCGACACCGCTCGCGTGTCAGTCCGCCTTGCCGATTATTCCTTCACATCGTCGAGCGTCGTACGCGCGCTCACAGAGGCCAAGCGGCGAGGAGTGGACGTGTGGGTGCTGATCGACGACAAGGGCTACCGAGGCAAGGCAAACTTGGCGGCCATGAATCTGGTCATCAATGCCGGGATCCCGATGCGCGTGATCTCCACGTATGCAATTCACCACGACAAGTACATCGTCGTGGATGGACGCAGCACGCAAACGGGATCCTTTAACTACAGCCAGGCAGCGGCGAAATCGAACTCGGTGCATGTGCTGGTGGTGTGGAACGATCCGCAGGCGGCAGCGCGCTATCTGGCGCACTGGGAAAGTCGTTGGGCGCAAGGCATGGCGGTCGAATCGACGTACTAGGCGCAACCGTACTGCCGGCCGTTTGGACGAGTGAACGATTTTTGGACTTCTGCCAAAGACCGACTGCAGTCGGTCGACCGGGCCCGATGTCGGCTATTGCACAAAGCAGACAGCTGCATCTTTCGCCGCTGAACGCCCTCTCTTATCCCGAGCCGACCATGACTTGGTGCAACCGTAAATCGAGCTAGTCGGCTTGCCTTGTTTCTATTGGCTCTTCTTTGCCCGTGAAGCATCTTGAAAGATCAAGAGTTAGCTTCACCAAGTTCATACAGCCACTTGCTGTTCGATTGCATCGCCCTTTGACTTTGATCTCAGCGAGAAATAGCCCTTGAACGTCGCAATCACGAGCGGAACGGCCCCGAACGCTATGAACACCACGTCGCCTGGCATGCGCAGCCATTCGATCAAATGCGATCGTTCGCTGCCGATGTAGTCGAAGCTCCGAGCATGCCAGTAGCCGTTCTGCAGGACATCCCAAACCTGCAGCAGCCCACCTGGAAAGAGGCTCATCACCACCATCATTGCGAGGCCGACGTTCGTACCCCAGAAGGCGCAGCGAACGTACTTCTCGATGCTTGGCCAATCCTCGTCGCGGCTTGTCTGTCGAAGCACGAACACCATCAGCGCGATCGCCAGCATGCCGAAGACGCCCATCATTGCGGCGTGCCCATGGTTCGGCGTCAACAAGGTGCCGACTTCGTAGTAGCTGACGATCGGCAGGTTGATCAGAAAGCCGAAAATGCCCGCGCCGACGAAGTTCCAGAACCCCACCGCCATCAGGAAATAGAACGTCCACTTGTGCGGAATCACCATCTGCTTGCCAGCGGCATCTCGCTCTCCGCGCGTGGTGCGAACGAAGTCCCATGCATCCAGCGTGAGCAAGGTCAGCGGCACGACTTCCAGCGCCGAGAACAGCGCCGACAGTGCCATGTTCACGTTCGTCTGCCCGGTGAAATACCAGTGGTGGCCGGTGCCCATCAAGCCGCCCAGGAAGTAAAGAATCGCGTCGAGGTAGATCACCCGCAGCGCCACGTTGCGGCGGGTGAGACCCAGTTGATAGAACGTCAGGGCGACGATCGTGGTCGCGAAGAATTCGAAGAATCCTTCGACCCACAGATGGATGATCCAGAAGCGCCAGGTGTCGACCACCGTGAAGTTCGTCTTCGCGCCGAACACCATGGCCGGGATGTAGAACACCGGGATGGCGAGCGCTGCCACCAGAAACATCCGGACGATCGGCCGCGCAGCGGGCTCAGTCAGTGTCCTCGGTCGAACCAGCGACCACAGCAGCGCGAACCAGGCGAACAACCCCACGACGAGCAGGACCTGCCAGACGCGGCCGAGCTCAAGGTACTCCCAGCCTTGGTTACCGAGCCAGAACCACAGTGGCCCCAGCAGCTGCGCGATGCCGGCCCATTCGCCCAGCAGGCTGCCGAAGATGACCACCGCAAACGCAGCGAACAGCGCATGGGTGCAACCCGCCAGCCAGCGCGGTTCGTCCGTTCGCAGGGATCGACCCAGGAACAATGCCGCTGCCACATACGCCGTCGCGATCCAGAAGATGGCCAGTTGCAGATGCCAGGTGCGCATCAGGTTGCTGGGAAAAATACTTTCGAGCTGAAACCCATAGAAGCTGCCAGGATCGGCGCGGTAGTGGGCGACTGCGCCGCCCACCAGCGCCTGCGCAAGAAACAGCAGCGTGACCACCACGAAAAACTTGACGAGCGCGTCCTGCCCCCGGCTGGACCGGCCAGGCAGCATCTGTGGCTTCACGTTGTGGCCGCGCGTGATCCAGCCCAGGTAGTCGAACTTGCCGAAGGCCAGCAACACGGTGGAGATGCCGGCGAGCAGCACCATCAGGCTGAGAGCGCTCCACAGCAAGGCGCCCGAGATGGCCGTATTGCCAACGCTCGGGTCGTAGGGGAAGTTGTTGGTGTACGAATGCACTTCGCCCGGCCGCGCCGCCACGGACGCCCAAGCGGCCCACGTCACGAACGCAGTGAACTGACGCAGTTCGGTCGGGTCGGTGATGAGGTCGGCCTTCAGGCCGCCATTGCGTGAAGGGTCATGAAAGTAAGCGGTCCAGTGCCCGACTTCCTCGTTGAATGCCGTCACTTGCGCGTCCGTGAACTGCAGCGTGTCGCTGGAGGCATCGTAACGGTTCGTCTTCAGCGCCACCGCAGTCTCAGCCTGAACTCCCGCGGCCTCGCTTCGGTTCAGTGCTGCGAATGGCTTGTGATGTTGCGCCTGAGCGATGGCCTCCGCAGTGACAACCCCCATGCGATGCAATGCGGAAGCCGAGTAGTCGGGCCCGAGGTAGGCACCATGCCCCCAGATGCTGCCGTTGGCCATCAGGCCATAGCGCAGGAAGACGGCTTGTCCATCACCGACATCGTCTGCGGTGAACAGGGCCGCACCTTGCGGGCTCACTACATGCGCAGGGATCGGCGGCGCGTTCCGGTAAGACAGGGTGGTGATCAGGATCAACCCGGCAAAGCCCAGAAGCATCACCACCACGACCGCGCGGATCCACCAGGGCGACAGCGGCCCGTCGTCCTCGGTGACCGGTTGGGCGGCGATGCTCGCCGTCGCGGTGCTCACAGCGCCTCCTTGAGCAGGGTGAGCCGAATGCTTTCGATCGCCCGCGACGGGGCGAGTCCCTTCGGGCATACCTCCGTGCAATTCATGATCGAGCGGCAGCGAAACAGCCTGTAGACATCGTTCAGGTCATCCAGCCGCTCGCGCGTCGCGCGATCTCGGCTGTCGGCGATGAAGCGGTCAGCCTGCAACAAGCCGGCGGGGCCCACGAACCTCTCGGGATTCCACCAGGACGATGGACACTGGCTGGTGCAGCAACCGCACAGGATGCATTCGTAGAGGCCGTCCAGCTTGTCGCGCTCTTCCGGCGACTGCAGACGCTCTTTGTCTGGCGGAGGTTCGTGGTTGATCAACCAGGGCTTGACGGATGTGTATTGCGCGTAGAAGCGAGTCATGTCGACCACGAGGTCGCGAATCACCGGAAAGCTCGGCAATGGGCGCAACACCACGGGCTCTTTCAGATCGCGCACTCGCGTGATGCACGCCAGTCCGTTGCGACCGTTGATGTTGATCGCGTCGGAGCCGCAAACACCCTCGCGGCACGACTTGCGAATCGTCAGCGTGTTGTCCTGCGCCTTGATGCGCAAGATCACATCCAGCAGCATGTGGTCTTCGGTGCCAATGGGCTGGTCGAAATCCTGCATGTACGGCTTGGCGTCTTGCTCGGGATTGAAGCGGTAGATCGAGAATTTCATGAACGCCCATCAAGGAAATGGAAGGAGGCGTCGCCGGCGGCATTCACGCGAGACTCAGCCAGAGAATTCGGACGATCCAGGTGCCTGCACCTATCAGCGCAAGAGCGATCAGCGCCAGAACGCCAACACGGGCTGCAAGCGGCTTAACGTAGTCCAGGGTGACATCGCGCAGACCGACCCACCCATGCGCCAGCAAGGCGCCGAAGAACAGGAACATGGCGACGCTGACTCCGGGATGCCCGACCCAGCTTCGCCAGGCCTGATACGAACCGGGCGGATCGAGCAGAAAATGCGCCAGCACGAAGCCGATGAAAACCAGCATGAACACTGCGCTCAGGCGCTGAATCAGCCACGGCACGAGGCCGCCGAAAGGTCTTCTCACAGCACGACGCCTGTGGCCAGCAACGCCATGGCCACGCCGCCGACGTTCACGCTCCAGGCGCTGCGGCGCGCGTCGGGCAGGTGCGAGCCAATGCCAATGTCCATCAGCAGATGCCGCACGCCTGCGAGCAAGTGGTGCGACAGCGCCCAGATGAAGGCGATCAGCGCGATCTTGAAAAGGCCGGTGTTTGCCATCTTCGTCAGATGTTCGTACGACTCCTTGCTGGCCAGCGAAAGATGCAGGGCGTAAAAACAGAACGGGATGGCGATCGCCAAAACCACGCCCGTGACCCGATGCATGATCGAGGTGATGGCACCGACCGGCATCTGAATCTGCGTCAGCTTGAAGAACACCGGTCGAGCCGGAACGCGCCGCTTCATGGAGGGACGCAACGATGCAGCAGCGGCTTGAACGGCCTCATGCTTCATGAAGCAACAGAGTGACGAGCACACTTGAATCCTCGATGGCCACCAGGGAATGCGGCACGCCGCCCGCCAGACACTTCAGGCTGCCCGGCCCCATGATGTCTCGCGTGGTGCCGATGGAAAATTCAACTCGACCTTCGAGGCATTGAATCGTGAATTCTCCGGCGACGTGGTGCTCGGGCATCTGTTTGCCGGCAAGGAGAACCATGCGGAACACTTCGAGGTGTTGCGTCTTGTAAAGCGTCGCGGTCCGGGTTGTCTTGATCTCGCCGCCGAGCGGACGAATGTCGATGAGCTCGCCTGACAAAGCATGGTGAATCGCCATTTCTGAATCCTCTTTGCTGAATCGTCGGGGAGCTGGCGGCGAAGTGTCCGTGCGCTAACGCAAGCAGTCTCAATGCAGTATGCGCCCCGAACCGAGAAAAGATTGGCTCTTTCTGTACGGGCGGCTATGAACGATGGGACTGCACGGCCAACCGCCCAAACCTGTGCGATGCGTTTGATCGGGCTGACTGAAGCATTGCGCGTTTGCGGGCTTGTGGCGCGAATCGAGTCCGTCACATGGGCATCCGACAACTATAAAACTCGAGATCTTCGTTGTAGCCGCCTTGAATGCCACCGAGGTTTTTGTTCACCGACAATCTCAGACGGTGCAATCGACTCGACAATCTTGAATCCCAAATCGTTTTCGCAAGGTAGCCGCAACGCGGCTCAGTACAGCACGTTGTTGCGCCCGTCACTTTGCTGACTTGGCTTCCCGCGTAGCCAGCCAAGCTTTCATCTCCTCGATTTCATGGCGCTGGGTGGCGATGATTTCCTCGGCCAGCTTGCGGTTTACGGGATCCTTACCGAACTGAATCTGAATCTGCGCCATGTCGATGGCGCCTTGATGGTGGGGAATCATCGCGAGCACGAATGCCACGTCCGGGTCAGGATGCTGGATCCCTTCCTGCATCGGCCCGTGCATCCGGCCCATGCTTGCTTCATAGGCCTCACGCGCTGAAGCACCTGGCACGCTGAGAGCGGGCGCAGCAAGACCATGATGCTGGCCTGTGCTTGGCTTGGGCGAAGTGCCGGGTTGACCGATCGCCTGCGGTCCGTGCGGGTGCTCGGTGCTGTAGGTGTGCGTGGCGATTTCCGCGCTCGCCGGACCCGGCGCACCGTCCGGCCCGTAGAGCGCGAGGTGCAGCCCCCAATAGCCGCTGGCGAAGACCACCAGCGCTGCGCCCACCGCCGCGGGGATGCTCCACACCGAGCGCCGGAGGGCGAAGCGCACCTGCGGCGTGGGGTCCGCTGCAATGGCCACGATGATGGCCATGATCAGCGCGTGTCCGACCATGTCGATGCGACCGAAGGGGTAGACCGCAGCGTTGAAGATCACGAACAGCGTAATCGCCGAAAGCCGGCGGACGAGTGCGGTCCAAAGCAGCCCGAAGCCCATGGTGAATTCAGCCACACCTGCCATAGGAATGAACACATCGCGCGGCATGCCGAAAGTGAGAAAGGGCTTCTCTTCGACCAACGGGTAGAACCAGTCGGGGTAGGCAAATTTCTCCAGGCTCGACCACATCAGTGCTATGGCCACCCCCCAACGCAGCACCTCGAAACGGTACTTGCGCCATTCGGGACGGCTCGACGACTCAAGCACCAGGTAGCCGGCCACGGCCACGCCCAATGCCAAATAGTCCAGCAGGTGAAAAAGATCGTACTCAGTGAGCGCCAGGATCCAAAGCATGATGATGCCGGCCGCGGCCAGCGGCATCGTTCGGCGCGAAAACACGAAAGCCGCGATGAGGAGTTGCACCCACGAGACCCACTCGTTTGGTGTCTTCAGATCCGGCGTCAGATAGACGCCGCCCACCGCAAAGATTGCGACGAAGAAGACCGCGATCACCACACGTACAAAGTCATCAAGGCGAAGCCACAGCGGATTGGTGATCTTGTCCATGCCCGACAGGATGAGCTGTCCGACAGGCATCTTCTCGATCGCACGGGTGGCAATGAAAAACACCAGGACCAAAGCAATGCCGAGCCAGAACCACGTGTTCGCGAGCGTCGCGCTCAATGCTTGCGGCGGCGCTCCCACGATGTACGGTGCGAACCATTTAACGTGTGCCTCGGCGGAGACTGCCGTCGCGGCGCAGCCGACTCCCACGACTCGCGGCAAGGAGCACCACGCCCGGAGCGGCGCGCCTCGAATTGTGTCAAGCGCTGTGGTGTTCATAGGGTTCCTTCTGGATGGATAATCCGGCGTGCAGTCCGGCCATCTGAATGCTGAACGGTTATGACGACGAGTGCTGTGTGCTCATGGGCGCGGACCTCTGCGAGCATTGGGTACCAATTGAAGATGTGGATCACATTCCGCTGGTTTCGATGGCGAAGGATCAAGTTTTTCAAGGCCGAATTCTTATGGGTCACTCGCGGTGCGATCGTCCGTGCGGCACCGCACATAGGAGCGCATCTTCTCCAACAGCTCCACCGCGGAGGGCTCAAATTGGACACAACGCCGCCCCTTGATCGACGCCATCCAGAAGCACCCGCAGACCGGACTCGAGCCTGCAAGCGCGCACACCTGATGTGGTGTACTTCGACTCTCTGCCACGGCCTTCGGCCGAAAGCAGCCCTCCCCGCAGGATCCAGTTAAAAGCAAACGAAATCTTTTCAAACGAACGGGCTAGCTCTGATGTCGCCTGCGCCAACTGGTCGCCATACGAATGGATATCGATCAATTGACCGGATTCTGCACAAGGTGTGGGCACCGCATTTCCTTGGTTTGTGTGTCGGTCCGAGTTCACCGATAACCCACCCCCATCACGTAGTCGCGCAGCAGGGCCTCTTCATACTGGCCTTCGAGCATCAACTCGCGTAGCGCGTCCCGAGCATTCACGACACCTGATGGCTTGCCCTCTGCGTCGATGACCGGGACATGAACCAATCCGCGCGCCTGCATCATCGACAACACATCGGACAAGCTATCGGCCGGGCAACACGCGATCACGTCTCGCTTCATTACATGGTCAACTGTATTGGTGCAGGTGAGGCCCGCGCAGTGACCGATCTGCATAACGATGTCCGACTTCGTGATCACGCCGATCATTGTTTCTTCTGGATTGCAGACCACCAGCAGGCTGATATTGGTACTTGATAGCAACTGGGCCGCTTCCCGTACCGGCGCGTTGGATCGGATCGTAACCAGCCGCGAACGCGTCGCAGCCGCGATGCTGCTGACTCGATTCATGCTCAATTTGCGCACCCCGCAACAAGCCCATCATTTGGCGAATCGCCATCGCTCGCCTCGTCGATCTGCAGCGTGCGCAGATGGGCCGATCTTTCGATGAAACCCAGCATTCGGGCGGCTGCGTGGATCGTCAGTGGATGCGGTGTGAAGCCCGGTTGCGGGGTGATGCAATCGGCGATCTCCCGAACCAGCTTGAGCTGTCGATCGGAAGCGTCAGCCATCAACACTGCGAGCATGTTCTCCAGGGCGATAACTCGGATCTGCAACTGCACTAGCTCGGCATTTGTCAGCGGCAGTGCATCGGTCAACGACTCTGCTGAACCAGCAAGGTAGTTTCCGTTGATTCCCGCTCCGCCCTCGCTGTCCCACCTAGAGATCGCCTTGGCGAGGAGACGGCTTCGCTCAATTGAATCGGTCTTTTGATAAGTCAGTGGGTACATGTGATGTTGAAATTTTCGAAGGTTGATTTGTCCAAGGGTGGATGCGGGCGAGAACATTCCTGCCGCAAGATGCAAATCAATGCCATGCGTCTTCGGTAAATCGTTTCAATCGATAAACGGAAATTCTTTCCACCACGGCTGCCGAGCTATCGCCACATGGCTGCTCGGCGAGTACAGAATCATGCAATCGAAGCAAGGCGGCGCTTCGTGAATCAAGCAGTTGGTCCGAGATGCCGGTGGGCACGTTCCCGTCCGATCAACTCCATCAACTCCTCGGGCTGATGTGCTACAGAGCCGACCGGTCCGGCACTTCGATCTCGTTACGACCTTAGCGTCCGAATGCAGCGTTGTCTGTTCGCCAGCGCACATTGGAAGAAAGTGTCGACCAGGCAACTTCATCGGCAACTTGACAGTGCTGAATCGGCCTAGACTCAAAGCGTCGCGAGTGCACTCGCCTGCCGAACGCAACACTCTGAGCGATGCCTGCAAGTCCACCTTTGTGCGCGTGTTGGAGCAAATTGCCGGGTCACCGAGCCGGTTGGCGGGCTGGATGCCATGCGCCAATCTCGCCGAGGTAGGCAGAAAAATGTTCTCGTCCGTGCGCCGACGCACAGACCAATGGCCGTCTGACCCTCACCATTTCATTTGACACTGCGCCGGTAGGTGCTTCCAGTGATCCTGTGAAGAGCTCGCCTGGTCGTCCGATAAGGTGTATTCACCATGCATCTTGTAACGCGCGCCAGCCAGCTGGCTGCGGCGGGGTGCGTCAATCCAGAACTGCAGCCGCTACCGAGAGAGTCCGAATGCCGTCACTCAAGCTGTGCAGCGAGGCCGAAGTCGCCGACCTGATCACCACTTTCTACGCCAAGGTACGCGTTGACCCGCTCCTCGCGCCGATCTTCGAACGCCACGTCGCCGACTGGATCCTGCACATGCCGAAGATGGTCGCATTCTGGTCGACGGCACTGTGTGGATCGAAACACTATCGCGGCAACCCAATGCTGCTGCACCGCGCGTTGCCTGGCCTCACGCCCGCGATCTTCCAGCGCTGGCTCGATCTCTTCCAAGAAGCGGCGAGCGCGCTGCCGAACCGGACGATGGCCCAGCGCGCAGGGGAACTGTCGCAACGCATTGCGCAGAGCTTCTGGTACGACTATCAGCTGCAGCGCGAGCCAGACCAGATGCCGACTTCACTGCCGGAGCGGTCAGCTGCGCCGCGATCGGCCTTGGTGGCGGTTCTCAAATGACGCTGCACACCCTCATCGATCCGAAAGGCGCGGCGCCGTCCGAGCGAGTGGCACCGAGCCTGCGCGCGTTCCTCGAGCTCGCCTTCCGGCCGCTGTATCTGGCTGGGGTGGCTTGGGCGCTGGTCGCGATCGGCATCTGGATCTATGCGCCGCATCTGCTGATCGGTCCGCTGCATGGCATCGCGTGGCACGCCCATGAAATGCTCTGGGGCTTCATCGCCACGATCGCGGTCGGATTTTTGATGACGGCGAGTGCAACCTGGACCGGCATCAACCCGCTGCATGGCGTTGCACTCGGCATCGCCTGCGGCCTGTGGCTCATCGCGCGGGTCGGCTTCCTCGTCGTCGACGACGCAGTGTTCTGGATCGCGGCGGCAGCAGAGATTGGATTCTTTGTCCTGGCTGCCGTAGCGATGATGCGGGCGGTATACCGCGCCAGGAACGTCCGCAATTACGGAGTGCCATGGCTCATCGTCGGTTTGGCCGCAGCCGACGCGTTGTACCTGCTCGCCGCGCGCCAAGGCGACCACGCGCTTTTGATGCAGCGTCTGGACGTCGGACTCGTGGTGATGGCGATGGTTGCTCTGCTGGTAGCCCGCCGCGTGATTCCCTTCTTTGCGATGCGCGCGGTCGTCGGCCTGAAGCTGCCGATGCAAACGCGCACGGGTCAGGTGCAGCTCGGTGTCTGCTTGGTCGCCGTGATCGGGCTGCTCGGGAGTCTTCAACTCCCTACCGTCATCGCCCTCGGCCTTGCTGGCCTGCTCTCAGCGTTGCAGTTGGTGCGGTGGCGGCCGTGCGCGGTTCGCGCCCACCCGCTGCTGTGGATCCTCTATGTCGGCTATGCGGGCGTCGGCGTCGGCCTGGCATTGACCGCATGTGCGATCGCTGGGGTCAATCTGCCGCCGCCGCTGCCCGTGCACACGATTGCGATGGCGGGATTCTCGGTGTTGATCATCGGCATGGTCACGCGCACTGCACTCGGCCACCTGGGGCGGCCGCTCGCCGCCGATCGCAGCATGTTCGCAAGCTATGTGCTGATGCTGGGGGCCTGCGCGTTGCGCCTGGCGGCCATCGCGCCATCGGCCTTGAGTCCGGCAGCGCTGCAGCTGTCGGCGGCAGCGTGGATCGCTGCGCTTGCACTCTATCTCTGGCGCTTCGCGCCGCTTCTGATCCGGCCGCGCGCAATCACATGATCCCGAAGCAGCCAACCCTTTCCGTCGCGAAGCGCGACCTGAGAGCCGTTGTCCTCGAAGGCATCCACGCCTCGGCAAGCGGAGCGCTCCTGCAGGGCGGCAACCCGTGCAGCCGGTAGTGACTGACTCAAGTCCGAATCTTCTCCTCGGGCACTGACCAACGCCGCGCGAGCAGCTTCGCGCCGCCTTCCCCGGCCAGAAAGCTCTCAACGACCTCGCGCTTGAACATTGTTTTGTACTTCCTCATAGGACCCCTGGAAGTTTTTTCAACTTTTGGGGGTCAGTTCAAACCCGGGGTGATTCAGTGGATAAGTGTGTGCCCTGCCTTGTTTTGTGACCTGCTTTCGCTTCCTGTGATCGAACTCATAGGACGCGACGGGCGAAGCGCACACGTCAGGGATGATCGCTGCAGCAACCCTGTCCGTCCAAAGAGCCCGATGTATAGATGGGCCTTAAGTTGTACGGTGCGACATCGACGGTGTAATCCTCGTTCGCTTCACAGCAGGGGCAGCTCTCATATGCGGATTGATCCAGCGTATGCGCCGCACACAGAAGAATCGGAGATTCCCCTTCCAAGATCGGTGTGTGATGGTAGCCAACCAAGATATGGGTGGCCTGAGTTTCACATTCGGAGCAGGTCGGGTTCATTGCTGAATTACGAAAGTTAGCTGGAAATTGTAAACAATCGAATCGGTCATTCGACCTATGTTCCAGTGCGATCCTGCGTTGCGACCGTTCTTAGCGGCCACAGGTTGCGGCTCGACTAAACGATATCCTTGACGCTATGACCGGCATCAAAGTCTTACCTGAGTTGGAGATCGAGTTCGACTGTAGGCAGTTGTAGCTACACCCGCGCTGGACGTGTCTGAAATGTCAACCGGAGTGCAACCCGGGGTGCGAGCGAATATGCCGTCCGACGTCAAACCAAGCTTGTGAAGTTTGGTGGCCGCTTGATGACTTGCTGTGGCGATCTTCCAGTGTGCACAGCACAACTTCGATGCACTGCAAATTAACTGGCAATGTTCTGGCAACTTGGAAGAAAAACAAAAAGCCCGCTATCAAATAGATAGCGGGCTTTTCAATAACCACGGGGTGTTTGGTGGTGGGCCCTGAGTGACTCGAACACTCGACCTACGGATTAAGAGTCCGCTGCTCTACCAACTGAGCTAAGAGCCCCTCCTGAAAGCATTGCTGCTATCAGGCAATCCTTCGATTATAGCCCAGAAACTCAACGCGGCTCAAGCGCTGACGCTACGATGCAGCAATCCAAGAAGGAAAGACCATGATCGATGCAAATGCACGGCAGCATGTCGTGATCACCGGAGCAGCCGGCGCGCTCGGCCGCTCTGCCGCACAGTATTTTCTGGGTCAGGGCGCGCGCGTGGCGCTGCTTGACCACAGCGACGAGCATCTTGCCAGCACTTTTCCCGGGCTGGACAATTCGCAGCATCTGCTGATCGCGGCCGATGTCACGTCCATCGACGCGGCGGGTGCGGCTGCCGGCCAGGTGTTGACGGCATTCAAGCATGTCGACACCTTGGTGCACATTGCCGGCGGTTTCGCGATGGGCGACGAAACCCACGCGCTCACCCGCTCTGCGTGGGACCGGATGATGGATCTCAATGCGTGGTCGTTCGTCGCTGTCGCACAGGCGTTCGTGCCGTCGATGGTCGCGCGCAAGGCTGGCAGCGTGGTTGCCGTTACTGCGCAGAGCGCGGGCCACGGTTTGGCGGGCATGGCTGCGTATATCGCGTCGAAGAGCGCATTGCAGCGACTGGTCGAATCGATGGCTGCGGAGCTCGCGCCTCACGGCATCAATGTCAACAGCATCGCACCGAGCGTGCTCGACACGCCGGCCAACCGGCAAGCGATGCCGGATGCGAATCCGGCCGGCTGGGTGTCGACGGCGGTTGCCGCGCAGACCATCGGCTTTCTCGCGTCGCCCGCTGCGGTCGCGCTGCACGGGCAGCACCTCGCACTCGACGCCTGAGGACTTCCCGATGACGCTCAACGATCCCGTCTGGCTCGACCGCATGTACAACAACCGGGCGCGGGTGCCCGAGCATCCGGCGTACTTCTCGCGCTGGGCCGAAGAATCCGCGCATGTCAGGGCGACGGCGCGTGCCTCCCTGGATGTGCGTTACGGCGAAGGGTTGAACGAGACGCTCGACATCTTTCCGGCCGACAGTCCCGATGCGCCCGTGATGCTGTTCATCCACGGTGGCTATTGGCGCTCCCTCGACAAGAGCGACCATTCGTTTCTGGCCCCTGCATTCACGCGGAAGGGCGTCTGCGTGGTGATCCCGAACTACGCGCTGTGCCCCGGCACGCCCGGGCAACCCGTGACGATTCCGGACATCGCGTGGCAGATGGCCAAGGCGCTCGAATGGTTGACCCAGCATGCTGCCGCGCACGGCGGTGATCCGTGCCGAATCACCGTGGCCGGTCACTCGGCCGGCGGTCATCTGGCCGCAATGCTGCTGGGTTTGAAGACGCGGCCGCCGCGCAGCGCACTCTCGATGTCGGGCCTCTACGATCTTCGGCCGCTGATGCACACGCCCTCGCTGCAGGCCGCGTTGCAGCTCACCGAGGCGGACGCCCGCCGAGCCAGTCCGGCGCTTTGGCCGGCACCGCGCACCGGCCGGCTCTACAGCGTGGTGGGCGGAAAAGAGAGCGAAGAGTTCCTGCGCCACAACGCCCTGATCCGCAAAGCCTGGGGCGCACGCGCAGTGCCAGTATGCGAGGTGCTGCCCGGGCTCGACCACTTCAGCATCGTGGACGCGCTGGCCGACCCGGATCACGCGTTGCACCGCTACGCGATGCAACTGCTCGCGGGCTGATCACATCAGCAGGTGCTCGCCCTCGTTGGCGCCTCCAAGCGTCACGTAATTGACCTTGCGGATGTCCATCAGCCTCTTGCCTCCCGAATAGCTGATGGAGCTCTGGACGTCCTGCTCCATCTCGACAAGCGTGTCGGCGAGCCGGCCCTTGATCGGTTCGAGGATGCGCTTGCCTTCGACGTGCTTGTATTCGCCCTTGTTGAAGTCGCTGGCCGAGCCGTAGTACTCCTTGAACAGGGCGCCGTCGACCTCCACGGTCTTGCCCGGCGACTCCTCGTGGCCCGCGAAGAGCGAGCCGATCATCACCATGCTCGCGCCGAAGCGGATGCTTTTGGCGATGTCGCCGTGATCGCGGATGCCGCCGTCCGCGATGATCGGCTTGGTCGCCACGCGCGCGCACCACTTGAGCGCACTCAACTGCCAGCCGCCGGTGCCGAAGCCGGTCTTCAACTTGGTGATGCAGACCTTGCCCGGGCCGATGCCGACCTTGGTGGCATCGGCGCCCCAGTTCTCGAGATCGATCACCGCCTCGGGCGTGCCGACGTTGCCAGCGATCACGAACGATTTCGGCAGCTTCTCCTTGAGGTAGCCGATCATGTTCTTCACGCTGTCGGCATGCCCGTGGGCGATGTCGATCGTGATGTATTCGGGCACCAGGTCCCGCGCGACGAACTGGTCGACCGTGTCGTAGTCCGCCTTCTTGACGCCCAGCGAGATCGATGCGAACACGCCCTTGCGCTGCATGTCCTCGACGAACTTCAGGTTGTCGAGGTCGAAGCGGTGCATCACATAGAAGTAGCCGTTCTGCGCGAGCCAGAGGCAGATGGTCTCGTCGACCACCGTCTTCATGTTGGCGGGCACCACCGGCAGGCGGAAACTGCGGCCGCCGAGTTCGACACTGGCGTCGCACTCGGAACGGCTTTCCACGCGGCATTTGCGTGGCAGGAGAAGGATGTTGTCGTAGTCGAAAATCTGCATGACCGAAGCTCCATTGAAAACAATGCTCCTCGGCTCGCCACTCCGTGTGCTTCGCCTTCCCCCGTGGGGAGAGCTCTGCCCGCCTTGGGGCGGCCCGGCGGCGGCCGAGATGAATGAGCGCTTGGTCCGGCCGGCTTTCCAGAAACGAAAAACCGGGCGCAAGAAACTTGGGCCCGGTGACTGATTTTACGCAGTCGCGTCCGTTGCGATGCAATGGCCGTTCATATACCCCGCATACGCGCGGCTTTCTACAATCGACCGATGTTCTCCGATACCGCGCCGCGCACCGACCTGCCACTGCTCCAGAACCTCAACCCCGAGCAGCTCGCCGCGGTCACCTTGCCTGCCGGCAATGCGCTGATCCTCGCGGGGGCTGGCTCCGGCAAGACCCGGGTGCTCACCACTCGCATCGCGTGGCTGTTGCAGACTGGGCAGGTCTCGCCCGGCGGCATCCTCGCCGTGACCTTCACGAACAAGGCCGCGAAGGAAATGATGACGCGGCTCACCTCGATGCTGCCCGTCAATGTGCGCGGCATGTGGATCGGCACCTTCCACGGGCTGTGCAACCGCCTGCTGCGCGCGCACTGGAAGCTCGCGAGCCTGCCTTCCACCTTCCAGATCCTCGACACGCAGGATCAGCTTTCGGCCATCAAGCGGCTCATGAAGCAGTACAACGTCGACGACGAGCGCTTCCCGGCCAAACAGACGCAGTGGTTCATCGCCGGTGCGAAGGAAGACGGCCTGAGGCCCAAGGATGTCGAGATCCGCAGCGACGACGACCGCAAGAAGGTCGAGCTCTACCAGTTGTACGAAGAGCAGTGTCAGCGAGAAGGTGTCGTCGACTTCGGTGAGCTCATGCTGCGCAGCTACGAACTGCTGCGCGACAACGATCCGGTGCGTGAGCACTACCAGCGCCGCTTCCGGCATGTGCTGATCGACGAGTTCCAGGACACCAACCGCCTGCAGTACGCGTGGATCAAGATGCTCTCGGGCAACGAGCGCGATGGCCGCTTCGTGCCGGGAGACAGCAGCGTGATCGCAGTGGGCGATGACGACCAGAGCATCTACGCCTTTCGCGGCGCGCGCGTGGGCAACATGGCGGATTTCGTGCGCGAGTTCGAGGTTTCGCACCAGATCAAGCTCGAGCAGAACTACCGCAGCTACAGCAACATCCTCGACTCGGCCAACGCGCTGATCAGTCACAACACCAAGCGCCTGGGCAAGAACCTGCGCACCGACCAGGGTCCCGGCGAGCCGGTGCGCGTCTACGAGTCGACCAGCGATTTCGCGGAAGCGCAGTGGATGGTCGAGGAGATGCGCCAGCTGGTGCGCGAGGGCTTCGATCGCAAGGAAATGGCCGTGCTCTACCGCAGCAATGCGCAGAGCCGCGTGATCGAGACGGCGCTGTTCAACGCGGCGGTCCCGTACCGCGTGTATGGCGGCCTTCGCTTCTTCGAGCGGGCCGAGATCAAGCATGCGCTGGCGTACCTGCGCCTGCTCGAGAACAAGGACGACGACACGAGCTTCCTGCGCATCGTCAATTTCCCGCCGCGCGGCATCGGGGCACGCACCATCGAGCAACTGCAGGATGCCGCGCGCGCAGCCGGCCGCTCGCTGCACGATGCGGTGCATGCCGTGCCAGGCAAGGCGGGCGCCAACCTCACGGGCTTCGTCGCGAAGATCGACGTGCTGCGCGAGCAGACGCAAAACATCTCACTGCGCGAAATCATCGAGTTGATCCTCGACCACAGCGGATTGATCGAGCACTACAAGGCCGACCGCGAAGGCGCCGACCGCATCGAGAATCTGGAAGAACTGGTGAACGCAGCGGAAAGTTTCGTCACGCAGGAAGGCTTCGGCCGCGATGCGGTGGCGTTGCCCATCGACGAGCTGCGCCAGTCGCCGGCGAGCCAGGGCCTGAACCCGAACCTGCCGTTGCTCGACGAAGCCATCGAACTCGCACCGGACGCTGAAACCGGTGAAACGCTCAGCCCGCTGGCCGCGTTCCTGACGCACGCCGCGCTGGAGTCCGGCGACAACCAGGCGCAGGCCGGCCAGGATGCCGTGCAGCTCATGACCGTGCATGCCGCCAAGGGTCTCGAGTTCGATTGCGTCTTCATCACCGGCATGGAAGAGGGCCTCTTTCCGCACGAGAACTCGATGAGCGACTACGAGAGCCTCGAGGAAGAGCGTCGCTTGATGTACGTGGCGATCACGCGTGCCCGCAAGCGCCTCTACATGAGCCATTCGCAGACGCGCATGCTGCACGGACAGACGCGCTACAACGTGAAGAGCCGGTTCTACGAGGAACTTCCCGAGGACGCGCTCAAGTGGCTGACGCCCAAGAACCAGGGCTTCGCACCGTCGGCCTTCGGCTACGGCGGCGGTTACGCCACCTCGCGTCCGGCGGGCGGAGGGTCGTCCTCTTACGCCAAGGACACGTTCGCCAGCCCGCCGCTGCCGCCCCAGAAGGCTGCACCGTCGCACGGCCTGCGCTCGGGGATGCAGGTGTTCCACAACAAGTTCGGAGAGGGTACGGTGCTCGGACTCGAAGGAACCGGCGACGACGCACGGGCCCAGGTGAAGTTCTCGCGCCACGGCGTGAAGTGGCTGGCGCTCTCGGTGGCAAAGCTCACGCCGGTCTGAGCCGGCGAATCGCCCGAGGCAACTACTCCGCGTCGAAGCTGTCGCGGAATGTGAACCAGGTCGAACTCAGCGACATGGCGGCAAGGATGAGGGCACTGCCCACCATCAGTGCGCTGCCGATGGTCGAAGCGCCGTCGCCCATGCCCATCGCGCCGACGCCGACCAGCACCGTGGCGAGCAGGCCGAGTGCGATGCCCGCGATCATGAACACGCCGAACCACGACAAACCGAACATCGCATAGGCGGTGAAGTTGCGGAACAGCGCGATCACGCTGAAGAAGAGGCTCTTGACCGGTTCGACGTGGTGCCAGTGGATCAATGCGGGCGCGTGCCACATCGCGAGCGACAGCGGCACGTTGAGCGCCATCACCAGCAGGCGGGCGGTCTGGAAATCGGAGCTGCGGACCACCTCCGGCGTCACGTCGGCGTCGAACAGGTACGCCTTGGCGAGCTGGCCGCCGTCGACCAGCGCCGACACCGCGATCGCCACCACGAAGTACACGGCGTAGATCACGCCGAGCGTCACCATCGGCCGCCACTTCGCGCGCATCGCGCCGAAGGCGGCCATGTACATCGCTGGTGCGGTGGGTTTGCCGGTCTGGTTGTCGTTCGCCACCGAGGTCGCGACCATCAGCCCCAGGGTCATGAAGGGCAGCAGGATCGGCGCGACGATGCTGCCGACCAGCGGAATCTGCGACACGATCGAAATGACCGCCATGAAAAAGAAGAACAGCGAGACGAACGCGAGCGGTTGGCGCCAGAAGGTCCGCAGGCCGAGTCGGACCCATTCGACGCCGGTTTTCGCCGGCACGATGTGAAGTTTCATGGTGAGGATGTCAGGCGGCGACCGGCTCGGGCACAGCCGTGTTCAGGACTTGCGGCCCGCGGGCCCGTTCGCGCAGCACGCGTTCGAAATGGTTGGGATCGTGGGCCTTGAGCATGCTGGCTTCGCGCGGCAGGTGGAAGTCCCAGAGACGGGAGATCCAGAAGCGCAGCGCGGCGGCACGCAGCAGCGCAGGCAGCAAGGCGCGCTCCGCGCCCGTGAGCGCACGCACCGACGTGTAGGCATGCAACAGCGCATCGGCGCGCCCGGTGTCGGTTCGGCCGCTGGGCAGGTCGATGGCCCAGTCGTTGAGGCACACGGCGAGGTCGAAGAGCCAGGTGTCGGTGCCGGCAAAGTAGAAATCGAACACGCCGGTGAGCCGTGGCGCACTGCAGTCGGTGTCGACGGCAAACATCGCGTTGTCACGGAAAAGGTCGGCGTGCACCGGGCCGCACGGCAGCGCCGCATAGGCCGACGACTCGGCGACGTGATTCTGGTAGGCCAACTCGCCCCGCAGCAACGCGGACTGGGCTTCTTCCAGGTACGGCAACACGACGGGCGCTGTGTCGTTCCACCATGCCAGGCCGCGCAGGTTCGGCTGGGATCGCGGAAAGTCGCGCCCCGCCAGATGCATCCGGGCCAGCAGGCGCCCGAGTTCCGCGCAGTGGGCTGCGGTCGGCGCGAGTTCGCTTTTGCCGGTGAGTTTCTGAACCACCGCGGCCGGCTTGCCCGCGACCACATGCAGCAGTTCGCAGGGCGCGCGCGCGGCGATCGCTTCGAACGCATGGGACGTGGCCGGTACGGCGGAGGGGTCGGCCACAGGTGCCGGCACCGGAATCCCACGCTCGGCCAGATGCTTCATCAGGCACAGGTAATAGGGCAGCTGGTCGGCCCCGAGGCGCTCGAACAGCGTCAGCACGAACTCACCCTGCTCTGTGGTCGCGAAGTAGTTGGTGTTCTCGATGCCGCCCTCGATGCCGCGCAGCGTCGTGAGGACGCCCAGGCCGAGGCGCTGGACGAGCGCATCCGCCTCGTCGAAGCCGACTTCCGTATAGACCGCCACGACGCCGTGCTGTCAGAACTTCAGCACGTTCCAGACGCGCGGTCCGGTGCCGTTGCCGTTGGAGGCCTCTCCGGGACGCGCGCCGTTTTCCGGCCGCACTTCGTAGCCCGGCACGTTGGCCTTGGGCTGGACCGCGATGCTCTGCGTTCGGCCGCCATAGCGCACTTCGTCGACCGTGGCACCCGAGTCCTCGACGTGGATGTTCTCGATCTTCTGGTTGCGCCGCCCCGCGTCCTGATCCTGGTTCGGCAACGCTTCGGCCGCGACGGGTGCGGGCGGCGCCGCGCTCTGCGCCACAGCCAGGCCGAAAGGCGCGACGCAGGCGAAAGTCGCGACAGCGTGGCGGGCGAACAGAAGGAAGGTGGAGGACATGCTTGGATTGTAGGTGGCCGCCCATGGCCCTCATGTCAGAAGGCAACGCGGCAAAATGGTCCGCATGACCGACAAGAAAACCCTGCTGCTCGTCGATGGTTCGAGCTATCTGTACCGCGCGTTCCATGCGATGCCCGACCTGCGCGCGGTGCCGGGTGACCCGTCCAGCCCGGCCACTGGCGCGATCCGCGGAATGATCAACATGATGCAGGCGCTGCGCCGCGAGGTTCGCGCCGACTACGCCGCCTGCATCTTCGACGCGCCCGGCAAGACCTTTCGCGACGACTGGTACCCGGAGTACAAGGCCAACCGCTCGCCGATGCCCGACGACCTGCGCAGCCAGGTAGCCGCGATCCACGAAGTGGTGCGGCTGATGGGTTGGCCGGTGCTGTGCGTGCCGGATGTGGAGGCCGACGACGTGATCGGCACCCTGGCGCGCACCGCGGCCGACCAGAAGATCGAGGTCATCGTCTCGAGCGGCGACAAGGACCTCAGCCAGCTGGTCGACGAGCACGTCACCATCATCGACACCATGAACGGCAAGAAGCGCGACGTGGCCGGCGTCACGGCCGAGTTCGGCGTGCCCCCCGCGCTCATGATCGACTATCAGACGCTGGTGGGCGACGCAGTCGACAACGTGCCCGGCGTCGACAAGGTCGGCCCGAAGACGGCCGCCAAGTGGCTGCTGCAGTACGGCTCGCTGGATGGCCTGCTCGAGCATGCGGCCGACATCAAGGGGCAGGCCGGCGACAACCTGCGCAAGGCGATCGACCAGCTGCCGCTGAGCAAGCGGCTCGTCACGATCCGCACCGATTGCGATCTGGCCGGCCACGTGGGCGGGCTGCCCGCGATGGACGCGATTGCCATGGGTGCGCAGCAAACGGCCGAGCTGAAAGTCTTCTATGAGACGTACGGTTTCAAGAGCCTGGTGAAGTCGCTGGAGGCGCAGGATGTGCCGCCCGAGCTGATCGAGGAGAACGCGAAGAAGCACAAGGCCGACGGCCAGAACCCTGGCCTCTTCGACGAGTTCGCGGCGGAGGCCGCCGACCGCGCGTCCAACCTGTCGTACGACACCGTGATGACCTGGGAAGACTTCGATCGCTGGCTCGCCAAGATCGAAGCCGCCGACCTGGTGGCGCTCGACACCGAGACCACGTCTCTCGACGAGATGCGTGCCGAGATCGTGGGCCTGAGCTTCAGCGTCACGCCCGGCGAGGCCGCCTACATACCGCTGTCGCACAACTACCCCGATGCACCGGAGCAGCTGAACCGCGAGGAGGTCATCGCAAGGCTCAAGCCGTGGCTCGAGGACGGCACGAGAAAGAAGCTCGGCCAGCACGTCAAGTACGACCGGCACGTGCTGGCGAACCATGGCGTCGAGGTGCAGGGTTACGCGCACGACACCATGCTGCAGAGCTACGTGCTCGAGGTGCACAAGCCGCACGGTCTTGCGAGCCTGGCAGAGCGGCACCTGGGCCGCAGCGGCATCAGCTACGAAGACCTGTGCGGCAAGGGCGCGCACCAGATCTCCTTCAGCCAGGTGGACATCGCGAAAGCGGCGGAGTATTCCTGCGAGGACAGCGACCAGACGCTCGACGTGCACCGCGTGCTGTGGCCGCAGCTGCAGGCCGATGCGAAGCTGATGTTCATCTACCAGCTGGAGATGGATTCGAGCGAGTCGCTCTACCGCATCGAGCGCAACGGCGTCTTGATCGACGCGCCGCTGCTCGCCACGCAAAGCCACGAACTCGGCACCCGCATCATGGCGATCGAGCAGGAAGCCTACGAGATCGCAGGGCAGCCGTTCAACCTCGGAAGCCCCAAGCAGATCGGCGACATCTTCTTCAACAAGCTCGGCTTGCCGGTGGTCAAGAAGACGCCGAGCGGCGCGCCGAGCACCGACGAAGAAGTGCTCGAGAAACTGGCCGAGGACTACCCGCTGCCCAAGAAGATCCTCGAGCATCGCAGCCTGTCGAAGCTCAAGGGCACCTACACCGACAAGCTCGGCCAGCTCGCGAATCCGCGCAGCGGGCGGGTCCACACGCACTACGCGCAAGCCGTCGCCGTCACGGGGCGCCTCAGCAGCAACGACCCGAACCTGCAGAACATTCCGGTGAAGACCGCGGAGGGTCGGCGCGTGCGCGAGGCGTTCGTCGCACCGCAAGGCAGTGTGATCGCCAGTGCCGACTACTCCCAGATCGAGCTGCGCATCATGGCGCACATCAGCGGCGATGCCACGCTGCTGCGCGCCTTCACAGAAGGCATCGACGTGCACCGCGCGACGGCTGCCGAAGTGTTCGGCAGCACGCCGGACCAGGTGACGAGCGAGCAGAGGCGCTACGCGAAGGTGATCAACTTCGGGCTCATCTACGGCATGAGCAGCTTCGGGCTGGCGCGCAACCTCGGCATCGAGACCAAGGCGGCCGCTTCGTACATCGACCGCTATTTCGCGCGCTATCCGGGCGTGAAGATCTACATGGACGAGACAAAGGCGCTCGCCAAGGAAAAGGGCTATGTCGAGACGGTGTTCGGTCGCCGGCTCTACCTGCCCGAGATCAATTCGCCCAACGGCCCGCGTCGCGGTGGCGCCGAACGCGCTGCGATCAATGCGCCCATGCAGGGCACAGCGGCCGACCTCATCAAGCTCAGCATGGTCAAGGTGCAGGACGTGCTCGATGCCGAACAGCGCGGCACGAAGATGATCATGCAGGTGCACGACGAGCTGGTGTTCGAGGTGCCCGAGGCGGAGGTCGAATGGGTGCGCACCGAGGTGCCCAAGATCATGGCCGGCGTGGCCGACCTGCAGGTGCCACTGCTCGCGGAAATCGGCTTCGGACCGAACTGGGAAAAGGCGCATTGACCGTTTTTGGCAAGGGATTTGGGCTTGCGGCCAGACTTCGCGCTCCCAGAATCCCTTCATCCACCCGGAGAACCGACGCATGAACCGTGACGACCTGAAAGCCGAATTCGACTCCCTGCGCCCCGGCGCCAGCACCGACCAGGGCGCCTCGCGCCGCACCGCGATCAAGGTCGCGCTGGGCGTCGGCTATGCCGCTGCGACGCTGCCGATCGCCGCCCAAACCGTCATCAAGACGGCCGACACGGGGCTCAAGGCCGGTCCGGTCAAGTACCGCGTCAACGGGTTCGACGTGCCGGCTTATGCAGCGCAGCCTGCCGGCAAGACCGGCCTGCCGGTGATTCTGGTGGTCCAGGAAATCTTCGGCGTGCACGAGTACATCGCCGACGTCTGCCGCCGTTTCGCCAACCTTGGCTACCTCGCGATCGCGCCAGAACTTTACGCACGGCAGGGCGACCCGAAGGGCTACACCGACATTCCGAAGCTGCAGGCCGACATCGTGAGCAAGGTGCCCGATGCGCAGGTGATGGCCGATCTCGACGGCGCGCTGACTTGGGCCGCGGCCAACGGCGGCAACGCCTCGAACGCTGCCATCACCGGCTTCTGCTGGGGCGGTCGCATCACGTGGCTCTACGCCGCCACCGGCAAGGTGAAGGCCGGCGTCGCCTGGTACGGCCGGCTCGTCGGTGCGTCGAACCCGTTGACCCCCACCAACCCGGTCGACATCGCCACCGGCCTCAAGGCGCCGGTGCTCGGCCTCTACGGCGGCAAAGACCAGGGCATCCCTCTTGACAGCGTTGATAAGATGAAAAGTGTCCTGGCTGCCGGCAGTGCAGCGGCCAAGGCTTCGAGCTTCGTCGTGTATCCGGATGCGGGCCACGCCTTCCATGCCGACTACCGGCCGAGCTACATCGTGGGCCCGGCCGACGATGGCTGGAACCGGGCCCTGGCCTGGTTCAAGGCCAACGGCGTCGCCTGACGACGCGCTGCAGCCACCCCTGCTTCGAAGGCCGTCCGATGGGCGGCCTTTTTATTTTTGAATGACATCTGCCAAATGGATCTGATCGCAATCATCGGCGCGACCCTGGTCGCGGGCATCGGCAGCGTCTGGCTGGCGGCGCTGCTCATGCGTGTGGGCGTGCGGCGCGACGGCAGCGGCGTGAATCCGCAACACCTGCTGAGTCTTGCGGCCGGAGCGTTGCTCGCCACCGCGTTCATGCACCTGTTGCCCGAGGCGTTCGAAAGCAGGATCGAACCCGCGGTGCTCTTCGCCGTGCTCCTGTTCGGGCTCGTTTTCTTCTTCCTGCTCGACAAGGCCGAGCTTTGGCACCACGGCCACGAGCACCACCAGGGCGACGCACACGACCACCATGGGCACGACCATTCGCACGCTCCGCGCGCTGGCGGTTGGGCGGTGCTCACCGGAGACAGCGTTCACTGCTTCGGCGACGGCATCCTGATCGCATCCGCCTTCATCGCGGACATGCGCCTGGGGCTCGTTGCCGCGGTGGCGGTGCTGGCACACGAGGTGCCGCACCACATCGGCGATCTCGTCGTGTTGCGCCAGACCTCGCCGAATTCGCGCGCTGCGCTGTTGAAGGTGTCGCTCGCCGGCACCATGACGGCCCTGGGCGGCCTCGTGGGCTGGTGGCTCGTCGACCAGCTGCACGCCTGGCTGCCGTATTTCCTGGTGCTGGCCAGCAGCAGCTTCGTCTATGTCGCGCTGGCCGATTTGATCCCGCAACTGCAGAAACGCTTGCCCGCGCGGCAGACCGCGGCGCAGGTGGCGTGGCTCGTCGCAGGGATCGTGCTCGTGACGCTGGTGAGCCGTCTTGCGCACGGCGAACATGGGCACGATCATGACCATGCACATGGCGCGGTGACCGAGTCGCACGACGATCACAAGCATTGAGCGCTGCGTGTCCGGGGTGCCGTCCGACACCTGAAGCGGGCAGCGTGATCGGGCATGGCAGGGAAGTTGGGCGCACGATGCTGTCTTTGCCGATTGGCCACAACGAGGAACCTGTCATGTCGAACGCCGATTCAAAACCTCATGCCGGCACGCAGCCGCAGTCTCACCCCAATCCCGTCCCCAACGTGCTCGACGACGATCTCGACGTGCCGGAACACGAAGCGCCCGACGAGCTGTCCGAGGAGACCGGCATCGACCTGACGGACGCCAGCGACCTCGACGCCGACAACGTGCCGGCCGACGAGGAGACCGAACGAGTGGTCCAGGCACCCGACTGACAGCGCGCGACGCCCGCCCTCAGCGGTTTGGCTCGTCCTGGGGGCTGCGCCCGGGCTGGCTCGGGGGCCTTTGAGACTGCATTCGGAGCTGCTGTTGCTGTTGCGCTTGCACCTGTTGCTGCTGGACCTGCGCCTGCTGTGCTTGCTGTTGCTGCAGCCGTTGCTGCATCTGCTGCTGGGCTTGCATTTGCTGTTGCTGAGACTGTTGGGCCTGCTGCTGGCGCTGCAGCATTTGTTGTTGCTGCGCCTGGATTTGCTGCTGTTGCTGTTGGCGAAGCGCCTGCTCCTGCTGCTGACGGGCCTGCTCTTGCTGCATTCGCTGAGCCTGCACCTGAGCTTGCTGCTGACGGGCCTGCTCTTGCTGCAATTGCTGTGACTGCGCTTGCTGCTGGCGTGCCTGCACTTGCTGCATCTCGGCCTGCTGCTGCCGCTGCTGGATCTGTTGCTGCAACTCCTGTTGGCGCGACTGCCGTTGAACCTGCTGAGCCTGTTGCTGCTGTTGAAGCGCCTGTTGCTGTTGCGCCTGGGCTTGCTGCCGGCGTGACTGCTCGCTTTGCTGCTGCTGGCGCTGAACCTGTTGCACTTGCTGCTCGCGCGACTGTGCCTGTTGCTGGACTTGCTGTTGGCGTTGCTGGTCGCGCTGTGCCTGTGCCTGTGCCTGTGCCTGTGCCTGTTGCTGCTGCTGCTGCTGCTGCTGCTGGCGAGCCTGCTGTTGCTGTTGCTGGTTCTGGAGCTGTTGCATCTGCCGCTGGCGCACCTGCTCTTGCTGTTGCCGCACTTGGCCTTGTTGCGCAGCCCGGGCCTGCGCCTGCGCCTGAGCTTGTTGCTGTTGCTGTTGCTGTTGCTGTTGGGCCTGCCGCGCCATGGCTTCGGCTTGCTGCTGTGCCTGTGCTTGCTGGCGCCTCCCCTGGTCGAACGCGGGCTGGCCGAGGCCTTGGGGTGCGCCGCCGTTGTTGACGAAGTTGTTGCGCACGTTGTTGTGGATCACGGTTTCCTGCGTGCGCGAGACGTAGGTCGACTGGTTGTAGACCACTGCCGGCCGGTCGTAGCTGCGCGCTTCCCGTGGTGGCCGCTCGCCGCCACGGTACGCGTCGGGTCGACCCCAGTTCATGCCCCATGCGTTCCAGCCCCAGCCATGCCGCTGCAGCGCAGCGCCCACGACCACGCCTGTGCCGAAGGTGAGCGCGCCCGCGGTCGCGATCTGCGCATTGCTGTAGCGCGGCTCGGCATACACCGGCTGAGCGTACGCATAGCCGGGGTAGGCCGCCACGGGTTCGCCGTAGGTGCCCCGCGGGTCATAGCTCGGCACGTAGACCACGTCGGGCTGCGCCGGTTCGATGGTGATGTATTGCGGCGGCGGTTCGACAACGATCGGGCCGCTGTAGTACGACGGCGCATTCGGGTCGGGCGCATAACCGGCGACCGGCGCCGAGCCGCTCGCCACGCGCAACTGGGTCGTGCTCTTGAGCTTGCCGGCCTTGGACGCGCGCTGCCGCATCACCTGGATCGCGTTCATCACGTCGTCCGGGTCGTGGTAGTAGGCCTGGCCCAGCGCGGTGGTCCACGGGATGTTGGATGCCATCTGGTCAAGCACGCGCCTGAAGGCGGTGAGCGACTTGATGCTCGGATCCCAGGGTTGCTGCTCCGCTGCGTCCGACAACGGCCCGGCTTTCAGCGAGGTGTTCTGCGAGAGCCACTGACCGGCTGCGGTCACCTGGTCCGGATAGGTCGAACCCGCGAGCACCTGGGCCACGAGCTTGTCGGGGTAGAGCGCGATCGGCGCGACCATCTGGTAGAGCTGCTCGGCGCCCGGCGGCACGTACACCGGCGCCGATGGCGTTGCCGGTGCCGAGACCGGCGTGGTGGCAACCGCTTGCGGGGTGCTTTCGGCCGATGGCGCAGGGGGCGCGGCGGGCGAGGGAACGCTCGGCGCCTTGTCGCAGCCGGTGGCGAGCAGTGCGCCGGCGCACAGCGCCACGATCAGCAGGGGACGGGAGGGCGCGCGGAAAGAGAAAGGGGAAGGAAAATTCATCGACGGTGTCTCCGTGAAACGAAGGCCCTCGAAGCAGTGGCCCTCGTCGTTCAACGTTCACCGTAGCCCGCGCGCCGACGCGGGATGTGACAGCGCGTATCTCGCGCGGTTGTGGGTCTACTTCGCGCCGCCGTTGTACTTGGTGACGCTTTGGGCCGCCATGCTGTAGCCACTCACGCCCATCATCGAATCGTTGCGAACGGTTTCAAGTTTGCCGGTGACCCACACCGTGTCCATCGCGCGAAACTTCGCGCCCTGTTGCGGCTTGACGTGCAGGATCTGGTTGGCCGGCGGCGGTGGCGTGTGGATGCAGGCGCCGAAGTAGGGCACCAGCAGGAACTCCGTGACCTCGCCCTTGTTCTCCTCGAGCGGCACCATGAAGCCCGGAATCTTCACCTCGACGCCATTGAGCGCCGGGTTGCTGGGTGCGTTGTCGGAGACCTGCTGCATCTTCATGAGCAGCTCGTTGGCCTTGGGGTCGGCATCGTCGAGCTTGCTGAGGTCGATGTCCTTGTAGGCCTTCATCGGGTCCCAGTCCTTGGGCACCAGCTCGGCCCACGAGATTTCGCGTGCCTGGCCGGCCTTGGCAGCGGGCGCGGCCTTGCCGCCGAGCGGGTTCGTTGGCGAAGTGGCTTGCGGCGCCGGGCCGGCGGCGAAAGCCGAGACCATCGCGAGCGTGCAGGCGAGCGTGACGAGGGTGAGGCGGCGCATGGTGTTCGACTCCGTTCAGATCCGTGGGGAAAGGCCGTCGGCCAGCGATAGGCGGTAGGCCCGCACACCCGGCATCAGACTGGCGAGCCAACCGGCCGCTAGCAGCCCGCCGATCAGCATCCATTCGTTCAGTGTAGGTTGGCCGAGCGTGAGCGCGAGACCGAAGTGCGCTTGCAGCCACGGCGAGAGCAGGGCGATGCCGAGCACTGCGAGCAGCACGCCGAGCAACACCCCCAGCAAGGTCACCATCGCGCCTTCGAGCGCCAGCAAGCCCAGCACATGGCGCAGGCTGGCGCCGACGGCCCGCAACACCGCGAGCTCGCGCCGGCGCTCGTTGAGACTCGCCATCACCACCGACACCAGGCCCGCGAGGCTGACCAGCGCGACCAGGGCCGACATCAGCAGCAGCGCGTTCTCGCCGATGCCCACCACGCTCCAGAGTTCGTCCAGCGCGACGCCGGGCAGGATGGCCATCAGCGGCTCGTCGGGATAGGTCGACACCCAGCGCTGCACCGCGAAGACCGCCGCGCGGTTCTTCAGGCCGACGAGTGCGGCGGTGACGTTCTTGGGCGTGAGGTCGAACTTGCGCACCTGCTCGGCAGGAATGCTGAAGCCGGGCATCGGCGCGCCGCTGACCCAGTCGAGATGGATCGCCTCCATCGCGCCGAGGCCGATGTGCACCGTGCGGTCGACCGGCGTGCCGGTGCGCGCGAGCACGCCGACAACGGCGAATGGCTTGTCGGCATGCTCGGCCACGTTGAGCTCGCCGCTCCCGTGCGCCAGGGTGATCTTCTGGCCGACGCGGTAGCCCAGCGTGTCGGCCACTTCGGCGCCCACCACCGCATCGAATACTTCGCCGAACGGCTTGCCTTCACGCAGCGCGAGCGATTGCCGGTTGCCGTAGCGGAAACGCTCGAAATAGGCCGGCGTGGTCGCCAGCACCGCGAAGCCGCGGTGCGAGTCGCCGAGCGAGAGCGGCACCACCCAGTCGACGCCCCGATGCGCCGACAGCGCCTGGACGCTCTTCCACGAAATGTTGTTTGTTGCGGCGCCGATGCGGAACACCGAATACAGCAGCAGCTGCGTCGAGCCGGTCCGCGCACCGACGATCAGGTCCGTGCCCGAGACGGCCGACGAAAAGTTCTCGCGCAGTTCCGTGCGGATGCGCTCCACGCCGAGCAGGAGAAAGGTCGAGAGCGCGATCGACAGCACCGTGAGCGCCAGCGTGAAGCGGCGGTTCCAGGCACTGCGCCACGCGATGGAGAAGAGCGCGCTCATGTCGCTTCGGCAGCGCTTGCCGCGCGATTGATCTCGGGAAGCAGCACATGGCGCCCGAACCGCCCGGCGATGCGCTGGTCGTGGCTCACGAACACCAGCGCGCTGTGGTTGGCGGCGCAGGCCGCCAGCAGCACGTCGAGGAAGGCTTCGCGCCGGTCTTCGTCGAGCGCAGATGTGGGCTCGTCGGCAATGATGAGTTCGGGCTGTCCGATCAGCGCGCGCGCCGCCGCGACACGCTGCTGCTGGCCGACCGAGAGCTGCATCGCCTGACGTGCCCAGAGCTCGCGCGGCAGGCCCATCTGCGCGAGCAGGTACTCGGCTTCGTCACGTGAGCTGCCGGCGCGCGCGGCCTGCGCCTCGCGCCGTGCGGAGAAGCGACAGGGCAGCAGCACGTTGTCGCGCACGCTGAGGTACGGCAGCAGGTTGAACTGCTGGAAGATGTAGCCCACGTGTGCGACGCGTGCACGGTCTCGCGCCGCACCCGACAACGTGGCCCAGTCCTGCGCCAGCAACGTGACGGAGCCGGTGTCGGCGAGCAGCACGCCCGCGAGCAGCGACAGCAATGTGCTCTTGCCGCAGCCGCTCGGCCCGTGAAGGAACACCGCCTCGCCGGCCCTGACTTCGAAGCGCTCGATGTCGATGGTGGGCGCGCTCGCGCCGGGCCAGGTGAACCGCAGCCTGTCGGCGGCCAGCACCGGGCGCGCGCCATCGGTCGCCGGCGCGGTCATGCGGTCACCGACCCCAACGCAGCCGGTCGCTCGGACGGATCACCGTGCGCCGGAACTGGCCTTGCGGCGAGGCGATCTGCGCGTCGACGCGTCGCACGGTTCTGAACGCGTCGAACAGCTTGAGGGTGATGCCGCGCGCCTTCGCGGCATCGGCACAGGCGAACGTGTAGACAGCGTCGAGATCGGCATGGCCGGTGTCGCGGGAGGCGCCCGATTCGCCCAGGCCGATCACTGGCGCGTCGAGGTCGATCTGTGCGGCCTTGCAACCGGCGGCCGGATCGATTCCGAACAGCGCGTCGGGCGTGCGCAACTGGGTGACCACCTGCGCCACGATCTTCTTTTCCGCATCGTTGCGCGGCGCGCGCTCGAAGCCGACGATGTTGTCGAGCGGTGAATCGATCGCGATGGTGAGCGTCGGTCCGTCGACCGCCACATCGAGCTTGACGAGTCCGTGCACGTGCGCGTGCTGCGCCTGTGCGCCCGCGATCGACGCCACGAGGGTCAGCGCAAGTGCGGCGAAAAGCTGTTGTAGCTTCACGGCGTGGCGCCCTGTCGGGTCGGCAGGCCGGGCGTGTTGCTCCACTCGCTCCAGCTGCCGGCGTAGAGCGCCGTCGGCCCGAGGCCCGCGATCTCCATCGCCAGCAGATTGGGCACGGCGCTCACGCCGCTGCCGCACTGGTGCACCACCGTCGCAGGATCACGACCTGCGAGCAGCGTCTCGAACTCGGCGCGCAGTTGGGCTGCGGGCTTGAACTTGCCATCGGCGCCGATGTTCTCGGTGAAGGGCCGGTTGAGCGCGCCGGGGATATGGCCCGCGATCGGGTCGAGCGGTTCGACCTCGCCGCGATAGCGCGCGCCTGCGCGTGCATCGATCACGGTCTGGCCGGACTGCTCGAGCCGGGACGAGACCATCGCGGTCGTCGCAAGCGCGAGCAGTGGGTCCGCGGCCACGAAATTCGCCTGGAAGTGCGCCGGCTCCTCGCGATCGGTCACGGCGCCGCCAGCGGCTTGCCAGGCCTGCAGCCCACCGTCGAGTACAGCGACCGCGTCGTGCCCCATCCACTTGAGCATCCACCAGAGGCGGCCGCAGTAGTTGCCGCCGTTGCGGTCGTACACAACGGCCTGCATGCCGTTGGCGAATCCGACGCTCGACAGCCAGGTCGCGAACTTCTCGCGGCTCGGCAGCGGGTGGCGGCCGCCGGAGGACGGTTCGCCGTCCTCCTCGGCCACGATCACCTGCCCGTCCTTGCCCGGCATGCCGTGCGGGGCGCTCAGGTCGGTGTCGAGGTTTGCGTAGACCGCACCCGGTATGTGTGCGGCGGCGTACTGCACCGCGCCTGAATCGGGTTTCATCAGGTCGAAGGTGCAGTCGAACACCATGTGCGGCGTGCCGGACGTTTCCAGCGCCTGCAGTTGTTCGACGGAAATCAGGGTGGTGTAGGTCATGGGGTGTCCTTCAGTGTTCTTCGGCCGGCGCCTTGGGCACCGTGCGTTGCCGCAGGATCGTGCCGGCGATGCCGCTGGCCACGATGAGGGTGATGCCGGCCCAGCCCATCGCGTCGATGCGGTCGCCGAACAGCACCACGCTGTAGATCGCCGCGAACACGATGCCCGAATATTGCAGATTGGCGACGAGGAGCGTGCCGCCCTCGGTCTTGGCGGTGGCGTAGGCGCGCGTCATGCACAGCTGCCCCACCGCGGCGAGCACGCCGACCGGCAGCAGCCACAGCGCATGCGTCCAGTTCCATTCGGAAAAACCGGTGATCAGCGTGGCGAGTCCGCCGGCCACCGCGGAGCCGAGCGCGAAATAGAACACCGTGCGCGTTTCGGGTTCGCCGATGCGCGAGAGCGCCATCACCTGCATGTAGGCGAACGCGGCCGTCAGGCCCGACATGAGACCGATGAGGGCCGCGAAGCCCTGGTTTTCGCCGAGCGAAGGACGCAGCATCAGCACCACGCCGCCGAACCCCGCCAGTACCGTGAGCACCAGCGCGCCCTGCAGCGGCGGCCGCTGGGTGCGCGGATCGCGACCCGGGACCGGCACCCACGCCAGCATCGCACCGCCGACGAGGAACGCTGCGATCCACACGCTGCTCATGTAGTTGAGCGTCATCGAGGTCGCGAGCGGCAGGTGCGCGATGGCGTAGAACCAGGCGCCGAGCGACACCACGCCGATCAGGCTGCGCCAGGCGTGCATGCCGGGGTATGCAGTGCGCAGGGACACGCCCCGGCTGCGCGCCAGCACGCCGAGGAACACGATGCCGATGAGGCCGCGATAAAACACCAGTTCCGCGCTGCCGAAGTACGCGGACGCGAACTTCACGCAAACCCCCATGCTGGCAAAGATCAGTGCGGCCAGCACCATCCACAAAGCTTGCACGATGGGTGTGCGCTACGCCTTGGAGGCGTGCATCGCCTGCCGGTACCACTCGTGGAACTGCTGCATGCCGTCTTCCATGGGGCTTTGATAAGGGCCGCTCTCGTCGTCGCCGCGCAGCATCAGCGCGCGGCGGCCGGCGTCCATGCGCTCGGCGATCTCGTCGTCTTCCACGCAGGTTTCCATGTAGGCCGCCTGCTGGGCCTCGACGAACTCGCGCTCGAAGGCGACGATTTCCTCGGGGTAGAAGAACTCCACCATGTTGAGCGTCTTGGTCGGGCTGACCGGATGCAGCGTCGACACGGTGAGCACGTGCGGGTACCACTCGACCATCACGTGCGGGTAGTAGGTCAGCCAGATCGCGCCGTACTTGGGCGGCTTGCCGTCGCGGTACTTGAGCAACTGCTCCTGCCACTTCTGGTACACGGGGCTGCCCGCGCGGCCCAGGCGGTTGGCCACGCCGACCGTCTGCACCGAATAGCGGGGCTTGAACTCCCAGCGCAGGTCGTCGCAGGTGACGAAGCTGCCAAGGCCCGGGTGGAACGGGCCCACGTGGTAGTCCTCGAGGTAGACCTCGATGAAGGTCTTCCAGTTGTAGTTGCACTCGTGCAGCTCGACCCGGTCAAGGGTGTAGCCGGAGAAGTCGAGGTCGGCGCGCGGGCCGAGCGACGCCATGTCGGCCGCCACGTCGCGCCCGGTACCGTCGGCGTTCTTCTCGAACAGCAAACCGTTCCACTCGGTGAGCGGGTAGTTGTGCAGATTCAGGCAGGGGTCCTGGTCGAAATGCGGAGCGCCGATGAGCGTGCCGGTCGTGCGCGAATCGGCCGCAGCGTAGGTCCACCGGTGCAGCGGGCACACGATGTTGCCGCCGGTCTGCGCTTCGAGGCGGCCACTGCCTTGCAGGATCAGCGCCTGCCGGTGGCGGCACACGTTGGAGATGAGCTCCACGCCCTTGGGTGTGTGCACCAGCGCACGACCGTTGTGCTCTTGCGGCAGCGTGTGGTAGTTGCCCGGTTCGGGCACGGCAAGGCGGTGGCCGACATAACGCGGGCCGCGGGCGAAGAGCGTCTGCATTTCGCGCGCATAGAGCGACTCGTCGAAATACGCGGAAACCGGAAGTTGGCTCGTCGCCTGCTGCAGCTGAAGACTTAAATCAGACATCGAGACCTGACCAAGCTCCCCACAGGGAGGAAAGGGAAAAAAGAAAACGGAGGGCGGCCTCTGGAGCAGGGCGGCAGCCGTGAGATTCGCCGGCCGCTGGCCGACGCGAGAGGGCGATTGTACCCGGGGGTCCCTGATCGCGTCCGCGCCCTAAAATGAGCGGTTTCCACCCACGACCCTCGCATGCCCAAGGTGCCTTCCCCCGCCACGTCCACGCCCGCCGCGCTGCCCGCCAGCTACGAAGCGGGCCTGCAGGAGCTCGAGCAACTGGTGGCCGGACTCGAATCGGGCCAGCTGCCGCTGGACCAACTGCTCGGCAGCTACCAGCGCGGTGCCGCGTTGCTCGCCTTCTGCCGCGACAAGCTCCAGGCGGTCGAAGACCAGATCAAAGTGCTCGATGCAGGCAGCCTGAAGGCCTGGACGCCCGAATGAGCGGCGCGACCCTGGCCTCCTGGGATGCTGCGCGGCTGGCCGCGTGGAGTGAATTGCACCTGCGCAACGTCGAAGCGGCGCTGTCGCGCTGGGTCGGCGTGGATGCCCCCGTGCAGCTGGGCGACGCGATGCGCTATGCCGTGCTCGATGGCGGCAAACGGCTGCGCCCGTTGCTGGTGCTGGCGGCGAGCGAAGCCGTCGGCGGCAACGCGGCTGCGGCATTGCGCGCGGCCTGCGCGACCGAACTGATTCACGCCTATTCGCTGGTGCACGATGACTTGCCCTGCATGGACAACGACGTGCTGCGCCGTGGCAAGCCCACGGTGCACGTGAAGTTCGGCGAGGCCGACGCCTTGCTGGCCGGCGACGCGCTGCAGGCGCTGGCCTTCGAACTGCTCACGCCCGAGACCGACGATGTGCCGGCCGCAATGCAGGCGCGCCTGTGCCGTCTGCTGGCCTGTTCTGCGGGCAGCCAGGGCATGGCTGGCGGCCAGGCGATCGATCTCGCCAGCGTCGGCCTGGCGCTCGACGAGGCGCAGTTGCGCGAGATGCACCGCCTCAAGACCGGCGCCTTGCTGCAGGGCAGCGTCGAGATGGGCGCCGTGTGCAATGCAGCCGTGGCGCCCTTGGCGCTCGCGGCGCTGCGCGACTATGGCGCCGCGATCGGGCTGGCTTTCCAGGTGGTCGACGACATCCTCGACGTGACTGCCGATTCCGTCACCCTCGGAAAGACCGCGGGCAAGGATGCGGCGAGCGACAAGCCCACCTATGTTTCACTGCTCGGGCTCGACGGTGCGCGTGCGCAGGCGCGCGGGCTGCTCGCCGAAGCGCTGTCGGCACTCGATCGCAGCGCGCTTGCCGACACCCGGGCCCTGCGCGCGCTGGCGCACATGGTCGTGGATCGCGACCGATAACAACTCACTCCATGGCTCCGCTGCTCCCCACGCTTCACGACCCCTCACCGATCCGCGACTACGACCGCGCGCAGCTCAAGCAGCTCGCCGACGAAGTTCGCGCTTGCGTGCTCGACAACGTCTCGCGCACCGGCGGACACCTCAGCTCCAACCTCGGCACCGTCGAGCTGACAGTTGCCCTGCACCATGTCTTCAACACGCCGCACGATCGACTCGTGTGGGACGTGGGCCATCAGACCTATCCGCACAAGATCCTGACCGGCCGTCGCGAGCGCATGCCCACGCTGCGCCAGCAGGGCGGCATTTCGGGCTTTCCGCAACGCAGCGAAAGCGAGTACGACACCTTCGGCACCGCGCATTCGTCGACCAGCATTTCGGCGGCGCTCGGGATGGCGATGGCGGCCAAGCAGAAGGGCGAGGACCGCCACGCGGTCGCGATCATCGGCGACGGTGCGCTCACCGCCGGCATGGCCTTCGAGGCGCTCAACAACGCCGGCGTCTGCGACTGCAAGCTTCTCGTCATCCTGAACGACAACGACATGTCGATCAGTCCACCGGTGGGCGCGCTGAACCGCTATCTCGCCCAGCTGATGAGCGGGCAGTTCTACGCGGCCGCCAAGAATGTCGGCAAGACCGTGCTGCGCGGTGCGCCGCCGCTCTTCGAGCTTGCCCGTCGCTTCGAACAGCACGCCAAGGGCATGGTCGTGCCGGCCACGTTGTTCGAGCAGTTCGGCTTCAACTACGTGGGTCCGATCGACGGCCACGACCTCGATTCGCTAGTCCCCACGCTCGAGAACCTGCGCCAACTCGACGGCCCGCAGTTCCTGCACGTGGTGACCAAGAAGGGCCAGGGCTACAAGCTGGCCGAGGCCGACCCCGTGGCGTACCACGGCCCCGGCAAGTTCGATCCGCAGGTCGGACTCGTCAAACCCACGACCGTGCCCAAGCAGACCTTCACGCAGGTCTTCGGCACCTGGTTGTGCGACATGGCGGCGCAGGACGGACGGCTCGTCGGCATCACGCCGGCGATGCGCGAAGGCTCGGGACTGGTCGAGTTCGAACAGCGCTTTCCCGGCCGGTACCACGACGTCGGTATCGCCGAGCAGCATGCGGTGACCTTCGCTGCGGGCCTGGCCTGCGAAGGACTGAAACCCGTGGTCGCGATCTATTCGACCTTCCTGCAGCGCGCCTACGACCAGCTCATCCACGACGTCGCGATCCAGAACCTGCCGGTCGTGTTCGCACTCGATCGTGCGGGCCTCGTCGGCGCCGACGGTGCGACCCACGCGGGGGCCTACGACATCCCGTTCCTGCGCTGTATCCCGAACATGAGCATCGCGTGCCCGGCTGACGAGGCCGAATGCCGACAGCTGCTGACGAGCGCCTATGAACAGAGCCATCCGGTCGCCGTCCGCTACCCGCGTGGTGCCGGTGCCGGCATCACGCCGCATCTCACGCTGGATGCCTTGCCGCTGGGCAAGGGCGAGATCCGTCGCGCGGGGCACCGTGTCGCGATCCTCGCCTTCGGCACCTTGCTGTACCCATCTTTGGCAGCGGCCGAGGCGCTCGATGCCACGGTGGTCAACATGCGTTGGGCCAAGCCGCTCGATGCGGCGCTGCTGCTCGAAGTCGCGGCCACGCACGATGCGCTGGTGACGGTGGAAGACGGCGCGGTGATGGGTGGCGCCGGCAGTGCAGTGCTCGAGGCGCTGCAGGCGGCGGGCGTGCAGAAGCCCGTGCTGCAGCTGGGCCTGCCCGACCAGTTCATCGAACACGGCGATCCGGTCAAGCTGATGGCGGGGCTCGGGCTCGATGCCGCCGGCATCGAGAAGGCCATCGCGACGCGCTTCGGCGCGGGCGCGGCCGGCTGAACGCCGTTCCGTTTCGCCCTCTGTCGCACAGGGTTTTCCGCAGGGAAAACCCCCTGCGATTGGTTGTAAGAAGCTTTTTACAATCCTGCAGACCCAAAAAGTCCCGTGGCCGGTCATGAGCCGTGCCTGTATTCCCAAGCACCCGGAGTGAATTTCAATGGATCGTCGTTTCCTCATCAAGAACGCTGGCATCGCCGGCGTCCTGGCCGCCGGCATCGCACCCGCAGTGCATGCCCAGGCTGCTGTCCGCTGGCGCCTCGCCTCCAGCTTTCCCCGGTCGCTGGACACCATCTTCGGCAGCGCCGAGATGCTCTCGAAGACCGTCAAGGCATTGTCGGGTGGCAAGTTCGAAATCTCAGTGCATCCCGCCGGTGAACTGATGCCTGCCTTCGGCGTGGTGGATGCGCTGCAGGGCGACAACATCGACATGGCCCAGTCGGCCGCTTATTACTTCACCGGCAAGGATCCGATCTTCGCGTTCAGCTGTGCCGTGCCCTTCGGTCTCACCGCGCGCCAGAACACGTCGTGGAAAGACTACGGCGGTGGCCGCAAGCTGCTCGACGATTTCTTCTCCAAGTACAACTTCAAGACGGCCAGCGCCGGCAACACCGGCACCCAGATGGGTGGCTGGTACCGCAAGGAAATCAAGACCGTTGAAGACCTCAAGGGCCTGAAGATGCGCCTGGGCGGCGGTGTGTTCGGCGAAGCGATGGGCAAGCTGGGCGTGGTGTCGCAGAACATGCCGGCAGGCGACGTGTACCAGGCGCTCGAAAAGGGCACGCTGGATGCAGCCGAGTTCGTCGGCCCCTACGACGATGCCAAGCTGGGCTTCAACAAGGTCGCACCGTACTACTACTACCCCGGCTGGTGGGAAGGCGGCGCCGACCTGGAGTTCTTCATCAACGTGAAGAAGTTCAATTCGCTCTCCGACGAGAACAAGGCCATTCTCGATGCCGCCTGCAAGGTCGCTGCGACCGACATGACCGCGAAGTACGACGCGGTGAACCCGATCGCACTCAAGAAGCTGGTCGCCGAGAAGACCCAGCTCAAGGCGTTCCCGAAGGCCGTGATGGATGCGGGATACAAGGCATCGATGGAAGTGTTCGCCGAACACGAAGCCAAGTCGGCCGAGTTCAAGACCATTCACCAGAGCATGCGCAGCTTCCAGCGCGACCAGATCCTGTGGAACCGCTTCTCTGAATACCCGTTCAACCAGTACATGAACACGGTCAAGATCTGACCGCCCGGTAGTTTCAAAGCAAAAAGGCCGACCCGCGAAAGCGGGTCGGCCTTTTTCAATGGGCGCTTCGAAGCGCCCGGGGTTCAGGGCTTGGCCGGCGTCGGCTTGAGTGCGTCCTGCATGGCCTTCATCGGGTCGCTCTCGCCGGCGTTTTCTGGCGTCGCGTCCGGCGTCGCGGCCGGTGCAGCTTCAGGCGCGGCACCCCCCGTCGCCTCGCCATTGGGTGGCGTGCCCGCCGGCGCTTCTTCGGCCGGTGCGCCACCGTACGGATCGGCAGGCGTGCCGCCGTCGTCCGGCTTGAGGCTGTCGCGCATCTGCGCACCGATGTCGTCGAGGTTGAGCTTCACCTCCTTGTCCAGCGCACCTGTCACGATCTGCGGGAACGCGATCAACACGCCCACCATCGTCAGCTGGATCAGCACGAACGGAACGGCACCCTTGTAGATCTGCATCGTCGTCACGGGCTCCATGACCTTCTGCGTCACACGGTCGACGTACTGCTTCTCGGGTGCGACGGATCGCAGGAAGAACAGTGCGAAGCCGAAGGGCGGGTGCATGAACGAGGTCTGCATGTTCACTGCGAGCAGCACGCCGAACCAGATCAGGTCGATGCCCAGCTTGTGGGCCACGGGCGCGAGCAGCGGGACCACGATGAAGGAGAGTTCGAAGTAATCGAGGAAGAACGCCAGGAAGAACACCAGCACGTTCACCGCGATCAGGAAGCCCACCGGACCCCCTGGCAGCGACGACAGCAGGTGCTCGACCCAGATCGGGCCGTCGGCCGCCTGGAACACCAGGCTGAACACCGTGGCACCGATCAGGATGAACATCACGAAGCTCGAGAGGCGCGTGGTCGAACCCAGTGCCTGCTTGAGCAGGCTGAAGCTCATGCGCCGACGCGCCCAGGCCATGATCAGTGCGCCCAGTGCGCCCATGGCGCCGCCTTCGGTCGGCGTTGCGACGCCCAGGAAGATCGTACCCAGCACCAGGAAGATCAGCAGCAGCGGCGGAATGAGCACGAAGGTCACGCGTTCGGCGAGGCGCGACAGCAGGTTGAGCTTCAGCCCCTTGTTGATCAGCGCAATCACCAGCGCAAGGAACACGCCGCCGCACATGGCCACGACGACCTTCTCGTCGGTGGCCACGAACGTGACCGGCTCGCCCTGGAACCAGGAGTGCACGGCCTCCATGTTGTGCGCCAGGAAAAACGCCACCACGGCCGACAGCGCGGTGATCGCCACCAACGACGCATAGCCGCCGCTGCCATTGGGCTCGCGGAAAGTGCGTGCCTCGAGCGGCAGCGCGGGCACTTGCGCAGGCTTGAAGATCGCCAGGAAGATCACGTAGAGAACGTACAGGCCCATCAGCATGAAGCCGGGCAGGAAGGCGCCCTTGTACATGTCGCCGACGCTCTTGCCGAGCTGGTCGGCCATGATGATCAGCACCAGCGACGGCGGAATGATCTGCGCCAGCGTGCCCGACGCGGCAATGACGCCGCTCGACAGCCGCCGGTCGTAGCCGTAGCGCAGCATGATCGGCAACGAGATCAGGCCCATCGAGATGACCGATGCCGCCACCACGCCGGTGGTCGCTGCCAGCAGCGCTCCCACGAAAATCACCGCCAGCGCAAGGCCGCCGCGCATCGGGCCGAACACTTGGCCGACGGTGTCGAGCAAGTCTTCGGCCATGCCGCTGCGCTCGAGGATCAGCCCCATGAGCGTGAAGAAGGGAACGGCCAGCAAGGTGTCGTTGGCCATGATGCCGATGAGCCGCTGGGGCAACCAGGCCATCACCGACGACTGGAACACGCCGAGCTCGACGCCCACCAGACCGAAGAACAGGCCGCAGGCCCCGAGGCTGAACGCCACCGGAAAACCCATCAGCAGGAAACAGATCAGCCCCGCGAACATGATCGGGGCGAAGTTGGCAACAATGAATTCCATGGTGATTTTCTGCGTGGCCGGTTCAGTGTTGCGGCTTGGTGGCCGCGCTGGTCGTGGTCGCGGCGGCGGCCTCGGTCTGCAGGCGGAGTGCCTCGATGAGTTCGGCTTCGGCCGTCTTGTCGGTCAGGCGGCCCATCGGGTCGGGCCCCTCGCCACGCAGGAAGGCGATGCGCTTGATCAGTTCCGACCAGCCCTGCAGCAGCAGCAGCGTGAAGCCGACCGGCAGCGCGGCCCACACCGGCCAGCGGATCAGGCCGCCCGAGTTGCCGGAGGTTTCACCCGACTGGTACATCTGGATCAGCACGGGCGTCGACAGGTAGAGCACCGTGAGGCAAAGCGGCGTGAGGAAAAAGGCGAAGCCGATGATGTCGATCCACACCTGCTTGCGCTTGGACAGCCGGCTGTTGAGCACGTCGATGCGAACGTGCTCCCGCTGCAGCAATGTGTAGCCGGCGGCGACCAGGAATGACCAGGCGAACAGGTACCACTGCACTTCGAGGAAGGCGTTGGAGCTGGTGTTGAACACCTTGCGCACCACCGCGTTGAGCCCGCTGATCACGGTGGCGGCGAGGATGAGCCAGATGGCGTATTTGCCCACTTGGGCGTTGAGCCAGTCGATGGCCCGTGACAGCTTGAGCAAGCCTTGCATTGCGTCTCCAATTTTTTACCGGGACCCCGCGTCGGAAGTGGCCCGGCGCATCGGCTTCGTGAGCCTTCGGTCGGGTGGGCGAGGGGGCTCGATTCTATCGGCGCGCAGGGCGTCTCCCTTCAGGGCGAACCCATGGGCTGGCCATAATGCCGGCATGGCCCAGACACCGCGATCCACCCCGTCTGCCGATGGCATGGCGCCGACGTCCATCGACTCGCCGGACATGCGGCTTGCGGGTCGCGACTTGCTGTCGCTGGCACTGATCGATGCGCGCAACCACACGCTGCATCTGCTGTCGCTGTACGAGCAAGCGCTGGGCTCCGCGCACTTGCCGGTGCCGTACAGCGCGCATGAGACGGGCGTCGCGCCACCGGTCTGGCTTGCTGGCCACATCGGCTGGTTCGCCGAGTGGTGGATCAGCCGCAACACGCAGCGCGCATCGGGCGACCGTTGCCCGGCGCGGCCGACGCGCCTCGCGGCCATCGACCCGCAGGCCGATGCGTGGTGGGACCCGGCCCAGCGCGCACGCGAAATGCGTTGGGCGCCCGACCTCCCCGACATCGGCCAGACCAAGGCCTATTTGCTCGAGACCCTGGAAGTGACGCTCGAACTGCTCGAGAACGCCGCCGAGACCGATGCCGGCCTCTATTTCTATCGCCTTGCGCTTTTCTACGAGGACCTGCGCGGCGAACAGCTGGTCGTGATGGCGCAGACGCTCGGCCTGCCGCTCGGCATCGGCCAACCGCCGGCCGCGGTCACGCGCGAACCGTTGCTGGTGCCCCCGACCGCGTGGGACATGGGCCGGGCCGACACCGGCTTCAGCTTCGCGCAGGAACAGGGCGCGCACCGCGTCGACGTGCCCGAGTTCGAGATCGATGCGCAACCGGTGACGTGGAGTCAATTCATCGAATTCGTCGACGACGGTGGCTACGACCAGCAAACGCTGTGGCATCCCGCGGGGTGGGACTGGCTTGCCGCGCAGGTCGAAGGCCGCCGCGCACCGCGCCACGTCGAGCAGATCGGCGGCGCGCGCAATGGCAGTGGGGGCTCGGTCTTGCAGCGGCGCTTCGGCGCCACCGTGCGCGCGGCCGGCCACCACAGCGCCGTGCACCTGAGCTGGTGGGAAGCCGATGCCTGGGCGCGCTGGGCCGGGCGCCGCATTGCCACCGAGGTCGAATGGGAGGTCGCCGCGCACACTGCCCCACGTCGCGGCTTCCGCTGGGCCGACGTGCAGGAGTGGACCGCCGGGACGCTGCGGCCGTGGCCCGGTTTCCGTGCCGACCCGTGGAGTGCGGGCACCGAGTTCGATCCGGTGCCGGCGTTCGGGCAGGCACGCGTGTTGCGCGGCGCATCTTTCGCCACGCGTGCGCGCCTGCGTTCACCGCGCCGGCGCGCCTTCGCATCGCCGCACAGCGACGACGGCTTCTTCGGATTCAGGACCTGCGCGCTGTAGCCACAGCGCTGCGGGCGCGCGTCAGTGCGGGCCGGCGCCCAGAGGTGGCGCCACTTCCTCGAGCGGCTTGCGCTCGGCATCGACGCCCCAGCGCAGCGCCAGCAGGCCCGCACCGATGACGAGTGCGGCGCCGATGCAGTAGCCGACCATCACCGCGCCGCGGCTGCCGGTCTCGATCAGCATGCCGAACAGCACGGGGGCCGCGAACCCACCGGCACCGGTGCCCACCGCGTAGAAGATCGAGATCGCCAACGCGCGCATCTCCAGCGGGAACACCTCGCTCACCGTGAGGTATGCCGAGCTGGCTGCCGCCGACGCGAGGAAGAACACCGCCGACCAACACAGCGCCTGGCTCATTGCATCGAGCCACCCGAGCATGAAAGCCCAGCCGGTGAGCGCCAGCCCGACGCCCGACAGCACATAGGTGAGGGCGATCATCTTGCGGCGCCCCACGCGGTCGAACAGCGGGCCGAGCAGAAGCGGCCCCAGCACGTTGCCGAGTGCGAATGGAAAGATATAGAGCGCGACCCGGCCGTCCGCCACCCCATGGAAGCGCGTGAGAACGAGCGCGTAGGTGAAGAAGATCGCGTTGTAGAAGAAGGCCTGCGAAATCATCAGCGCCATCGCCACGATGCTGCGCTGCCGATAGCGGTGCAACAGCACGCGCGCCACCTCGCGCATCGACGGGCTGCCGTGCGTGCCGATCGCCGACCGACCGACAGCGGGTGGCAGCGCACCGTGCTGTGCGATGACCTCGGCTTCGATGCGTTCGACGATCCGCAGCGCTTCGTCGGCGCGGCCGTGCGCCATGAGCCAGCGCGGGCTCTCGGGCACGTCGCGCCGCACGAGCAGGATGGCGACCGCGAGCACCGCACCGAGCCCGAAGCCTGCGCGCCATCCCCACACGGGCCCCAGCACGTGCGGGTCGAGCAGCACGAGGCTCAGGCCCGCGCCGAGCGCTGCGCCGATCCAGAAGCTGCCGTTGATCGCGAGGTTCACGCGGCCGCGCACGCGTGCCGGGATCAGCTCGTCGATCGCCGAGTTGATGGCCGCGTACTCCCCACCAATGCCCAGCCCCGTGACGAAGCGACAGAGCGCAAAGAACGCGAAGTCGTTCGAGAAGGCAGTCGCCAGCGTGCCGACGGTGTAGACCACCAGCGTGACGAGAAAGAGCTTCTTGCGACCGAGCCGGTCGGTGAGCCGCCCGAAGAGCAGCGCGCCGATCACCGCGCCCGCGATGTAGATCGAGCCCGACCATCCGATCTGGCTGGCACTGAGCGCGAGCGTGTCGGGGCGCTCCAGCACCGCGCCGATCGAGCCGACCAGCGTGACCTCCAGCCCGTCGAGCACCCAGGCCACGCCGAGCGCGATCACCACCCGCCAATGCCAGCGCGACCAGGGCAGGCGGTCGAGCCGTGCGGGGATGTCGCTGGTGGCCGTCGTCATGTGAAGGGCCATTATGGGATGGGCCTTGCGAGGGCATGCGCAAGGGGCCATTCTGAATCCCGATGACACTTGGGCGCGTACAGGCACAGTGCACATTCAAACGGAGAACGCCACATGATCCCACGCAGACTTTTCACCACCGCGCTGGCTGCCACCGGGCTGGGGTCCCTCTCGGGCTTTCTGTTCACGCCCTTGGCGCAGGCCGCCAAGGCCTACGAAGTCACCCACACCGAAGCCGAATGGAAGGCGATGCTGACGCCCGACCAGTTCGAGGTGCTGCGCAAGGCCGGAACGGAGCGGCCGCACTCGAGTCCGCTCGACAAGGAAAAGCGCGCCGGCACCTTTTCATGCGCTGGCTGCAAGCAGCCGCTGTTCTCGTCAGCCGCCAAGTTCGACAGCCGCACCGGCTGGCCGAGCTTCTACAAGCCGATCGCCAACGCGGTCGAGAAGACGGCCGACAACAGCCTCGGCATGAGCCGCGACGAGGTGCTGTGCAGCCGCTGCGGAGGTCACCTCGGCCATGTGTTCGACGACGGTCCGAAGCCGACCGGCCTGCGCTACTGCATGAACGGGCTCGCGATGACATTCGCGCCCGGCACCGCACCGGCGGTCTGACCGCGGAGGCACTGGCGGCCCGCATTTACGCGTGCCGTCGGTAGTGCCTTCGGCGACCGTGGTCGCGCACGGGGCCAGTCGCCGGTACAGTCAGGGCACTTTTTTTCCAACCTGCCCGGGACACTCCGACATGACAACCTCCTATTCCGACACGCGACTCCTCATCGATGGCGAATGGTGCGATGCCGCCAGCCGCAAGACCCTCGACGTGATGAACCCGGCGACCGGGGAGCGCATCGGTCGCGTGGCGCATGCCGGCATTGCCGACCTCGACCGCGCCCTCGCATCGGCCCAGCGCGGCTTCGACAAGTGGAAGAACACCCCCGCCAACGAACGCGCCGCTACCATGCGCAAGGCCGCCGGCCTGCTGCGTGAGCGCGCCGACAGCATCGCCCGCCTGCTCACGCAGGAGCAGGGCAAGCCGCTCGCAGAGGCGCGCGTGGAAGTCATGGCCGGCGCCGACATCATCGAATGGTTTGCCGACGAAGGCCGCCGCGTATACGGTCGCATCGTGCCGTCGCGCAACCTCGCCGCGCAGCAGCTCGTGCTGAAGGAGCCGGTCGGCCCCGTTGCTGCATTCACCCCCTGGAACTTCCCGATCAACCAGATCGTGCGCAAGCTGGGCGCGGCGCTCGCCACCGGCTGCTCCTTCCTGGTCAAGGCGCCGGAAGAAACGCCCGCATCGCCTGCGGCGCTGCTGCAGGCCTTCGTCGACGCCGGCATTCCGCCCGGCACCGTCGGCCTCGTCTTCGGCGACCCGGCCGAGATTTCCAGCTACCTGATCGCCAGCCCGATCATCCGCAAGGTGACCTTCACCGGATCGACACCGGTGGGCAAGCAGCTCGCCGCACTCGCCGGCCAGCACATGAAGCGCGTGACGATGGAACTCGGCGGCCACGCCCCGGTGATCGTCGCCGAAGACGCCGATGTCGCGCTCGCGGTCAAGGCTGCCGGTGCCGCCAAGTTCCGCAACGCGGGCCAGGTCTGCATTTCGCCCACGCGCTTCCTGGTGCACAACAGCCTGGTCGACGAGTTCGCGTCAGCGATGGTCAAGCATGCCGAGAGCCTCAAGCTCGGCGACGGCCTGACCGAAGGCACGACGCTCGGCCCGCTCGCCAATGCACGCCGCATCACCGCGATGGCCAAGGTGATGGACGACGCGCGCACCAAGGGCGCGACCATCGCGACCGGCGGCGAGCGTGTCGGCGACGCCGGCAACTTCTTCGCGCCGACCGTGATCACCAACGTGTCGCTCGACGCCGATGTGTTCAACAACGAGCCGTTCGGTCCGGTCGCGGCGATCCGCGGTTTCGACACGCTCGAGGAAGCCATCACCGAGGCGAACCGCCTGCCGTTCGGCCTGGCCGGCTATGCCTTCACGCGCTCGATCAAGAACGCGCACGTGCTGGCGCAACGCCTCGAGCTCGGCATGCTGTGGATCAACCAGCCGGCCACGCCTTCGCCCGAAATGCCCTTCGGCGGCGTGAAGGATTCGGGCTACGGTTCGGAAGGCGGCCCGGAAGCGCTGGAGTCTTACCTCGTCACCAAGTCGGTGTCGATCCTCGGCGTGTGAACTTCGGGTGCCGCAAGGCGCCCATGACCTGCCGCGTCATCGACGTGGCGCAGTGTGCAGACGACCATTCCTTCACCCCGCAATCTCGCGGGTCCGACCCTCGAAAGGAACCGTCATGAACACTGCCACGCTCGATGCCGTCGGCATCGCCCATCGCTACATCGCCGTCTGGAACGAGACCGACGCCAATCGTCGCCAGCGCTTGCTTGAAGCCGACTGGGCCACCGATGCGCACTACGTCGATCCCATGATGCAGGCCAGCGGCCGCGAGCAGATCAGCTCGCTGGTCGGTGCGGTGCACCAGCGTTATCCGGGCTTTCGCTTCCGGCTTTTCGGCCAGGCCGACGCCCATGGCGACAACGTGCGCTTTTCGTGGACGCTGGGCCCGAGCGGTGCCGAAGACATGATCCAGGGCACGGACTTCGTGCAACTCGACGCCGGCAAGCTGCGCGCCGTGACCGGCTTTCTCGACAAGGTGCCGGTTGGCGCGTGACGACGCGAAGCCTCAGGCCGGTGGCGCCACCACGCGCCCGTGCTCGAGATGGATCGCGGCCTGCGTGAGCGCCTTCACGTCCTGCGGGTCGTGCGTCACCAGCAGCACGGGCACCTGCACGCGTTCCAGCATCTCGGCTAGCTCGACGCGCAGCCGCTCGCGCAGCGGGATGTCCAACGCCGACAGCGGCTCGTCGAGCAGCAGCAAACGCGGCTGCGGCGCAAGTGCCCGGGCCAGCGCGACGCGCTGTCGCTGGCCGCCCGAGAGGTGTCGCGGGCGGGCGTCGCGCAGAGCCACGAGGTCGAACTGTTCGAGCAGCGCCGCGACGCGGTGTCGTTGCGCGTCGCTCGCGCGGCTGCCCAGGCGGTGCACGCCGAACATCAGGTTCTGGAACACCGTCATGTGCGGGAACAGCGCGTAGTCCTGGAACACGAACCCGATGCCACGGTCGCGTGCCGGCAGATCGATTTGCCGGGCGCTGTCGAGCAACGTATCGCCAGCGATGCGCACATGCCCGCGTGCGCCTGGCACCAGGCCCGCGACGGCTTTCAGCAAGGTCGATTTGCCCGAGCCGGAGGGACCGATCAGCGCGGTGCGGCGCGCGCTCGAGGTGAACCGCGCATCGAGCGTGAAATCGCGGGCCGGTGAACGCAGTACGAGCTGCAGGTGGATGTCGAGCGACTCTGGCGCCATGTCAGTGCTTCGCCTGCAGAAGCCGGCCCGACGCCACGAGCACCACGATGCAGACCACCGAGATCACCGCCGTGAGTTCGAGCGCGAGCTTTTCGTTGCCCGCTTGCACCGCCTCATAGACCGCGATCGAAAGCGTCTGTGTCTTGCCAGGCAGGTTGCCGGCGATCATGAGCGTGGCGCCGAACTCGCCCATGGCCCGCGCAAAGGCGAGCATCAGCCCTGCCGCGATGCCGCGCACCGCGAGCGGCAATGCGATGCGCCAGAACACCTCGGCCTCGCCCGCACCGAGCGTGCGCGCCGCGCTCGCGAACTGGCCGTCGACCTCCTCGAACGCCGCCCTCGCGGCCTTGTAGATGAGCGGCAGAGACACCACCGAAGCCGCGATCACCGCGCCTTGCCACGTGAAGATGAGGTTGATGCCGAACCAGCGGTCCAGGTACTGGCCGAACACGCCGTTGCGGCCGATCAGCACGATGAGGTAGTAGCCGATCACCGTGGGCGGCAGCACCATGGGCAGCAGCAGCACGGCATCGACCACGTCCTTGCCTGCGAAGCGCCGGCGCGACATCCACCAGCCCAGCGCGATGCCGGCCGCGCCTGCCAGCAGCGTGGCGAGCAGCGCGACCTTGAGCGTGAGCCAGAGTGGCGTGAGCATCGGTCAGGGCTTCGAGAAGCCGAAGCGCTGCAGCACTTCCTGGCCCTGCGCGCTGCGCACGAAGGCGATGAATTCCCTGGCCAGCGCCGGGTTCTTGCTGGTGGCGATCCGCGCGATCGGGTAGCTGACGGCTGTGGTGGTCGGCACCGTGAGCGCGATGCGGGTCTTGTCGCGTTCGATCAATGCGTCGGTGCGGTAGACGAAGCCGGCGTCGACCTCGCCGCGTGCGACGTAGTTCAGCACCTGGCGAACGCTCTCGCCGTAGATCCATTTGGGCTGCAGCGCAGCGGTCAAACCGGCCCGCTCGACAGCGCCGACCGTGTAGCGGCCGACCGGCACGGTGGCGGGCGTTCCGGTGGCGATGCGGGCATAGCTTGCGCCTGTCAGGTCACTCAGCTGTCGAGGTGATGTGGCGGCGCCAGCGGGGACGATCAGCACCAGCGTGTTCTGCGCGAAATCGACACGGGTCGCATCGTCGAGCAGCTTCGCGGCGGCGGCGCGGGCCATCGTTTCCTGGTCGGCCGAGGCGAACACATCGACCGGCGCGCCTTGCCGGATCTGCGCGAGCAGCGGGCCCGACGCCGCGAAATTGAAGGTGACCCTGGTGCCCGGCTTGCGCTGTTCGAACGCCTGGCCGACTGACTGGAATGCATTGGTCAGGCTGGCCGCGGCCGACACCACCAGTTCCTGCGCATGCAGCGCGGCGCCACTGGAGCAGAAGGCGGCCACGACGATTGCGCAACGCAGCCACTTGCGAGATGTCGCCATGAAAAAGAAGTCCTTTCGATTCGCTATTCACGAAATGAATAGCGAATCATAGCCCGCACTGCGTCGGCCGTAGGTCGCGTGGAAATCGAGCGTCTCGGTAGAGCTTCAGGGTTGCACAATCCGCGCATGACAGCACCCCGTTTCGACGACGCCCTTGGCCATGGCATGAGCGACAAGCGCATCGACATCCTGCGCGGCATCGGCCGCACGGGCAGCATCTCGCAAGCCGCACGCGATGCCGCGATCAGCTACAAGGCCGCGTGGCAGGCGATCGCCACGCTCACCAACCTGGCCGGGGTGCCGCTGGTGCGGCGCGCGGTGGGCGGCGCAGGTGGCGGCGGGGCGACGCTCACGGCGGAAGGTGAGCACCTGCTCGAGCTGGCGGACGCTCACGACGTGGCCCGCCGCGCGGTGCAGGCCCGCGCGGGCGGCGCTGCCATCGCGGTGGCCAGCCTGTCGATCCGCACCAGCATGCGCAACCAGTTGCCCGCGACGGTGGCGGCGGTCGAGGCGACAGGGCGAATCGCGCGAGTCGTCCTGCATCTGCCGGGCGGAGACGTGATCGCCGCACGCATCACGCAGGAAAGCGCGGAGTTGCTGGGGCTCGCTTTGGGCTTGGTGGCCATTGCGCTCTGCAAGGCGACGGCGGTACAGGTCCAGCGCGTCGACGCCGATGCCAAGCCGAACCGCCGACGCGGCAACTTCCTGACCGGGACCGTGACCCGCGTCGCGCGCGGCGAAAACGGCGACGAGATCGTCGTCGCATTGGCAGGTGACCAGCAACTCGTCGGTTTCGCCGCCAGCGGCAGCGGCCTGCGCACGCGTCAGCGCGTGGTGGCGATCGTGGACGAGGCTGCGGTGGTGGTGGCGCTGCCGGGCTGAGCCTGGTCGTGGGGCTTCAAAATAGCGGCCATTCACTCAAAGACATTCATGACCGACGCCACCCCGACCCCCGCCACCCCCGCATTGCCCGACCGCCTCTCGATCGATCCGCGCAGCCCGCACCACGTGGCCGCCGTGTTCGAGCACGACATCGGCATCCGCTTCAACGGCAAGGATCGCCTCGACGTCGAGGAGTACTGCATCAGCGAAGGCTGGGTGAGGGTGCCTGCGGGCAAGACGCTCGACCGCACCGGCAAGCCGCTGCTGATCAAGATCAAGGGCAAGGTCGAGGCGTTCTACCGCTAGTTGCGGGCACCGCGCGCCAGCTTGCGGTAGACCGTCGCACGGCTGATGCCGAGCACGCGCGCCGCTTCGGCCACGTTGCCGCGCGCCTCGTCGACGGCCTTTCGGATGAGCGCGGTCTCGACATCGCGCAGGCGCGGCGGCGGCTTCGCCAGCGGCGATGCGTCCACCTCGATCGCCCCGTCGCGCGCGGTCTGCGGCCTTGCCTGCAGACGCAGCCCCGACCACAAAGGCACTTCCAGCGCAGCCCCGTCGCCGCGGCGCGCCGTGTCCCACAACATCGTCCACGGCAGCGCGAACAGCTCGCTGGCATGCAGACTTGCAGCCGGTACGGCGCCGGACAGCGTCGGCTGGAGCATCTCGCGCGCGGCCGCGTTGCTGGCCGTCACATGGCCGTCTTCGTCCAGGGCGAGCAGGCCGTCCGCCTCGGCGTTGCCGCCGTAGCCGGGCCAGTTCAGGCGCACCAGCAGTGCATGCGGGCGCTGCAGCACCAGCGCGTTCTCGATGCTGCGCGCCGACAGCGCCGCAAGGTGCTTGAGCTCGGGGCGTTCGACCACGTCGACGCCGGTCAGGTCGAGCATGCCGACGCAGCGGCCGTCCGGTCCGAAGAGCGGCGCGCCGGCGCAGCTGTAGTGGCTGGTGTCGTCGAAGAAGTGTTCGCCGCGATGGAGCCAAACGGGCTGCAGCTCGGTCAGCGCGGCCCCGATGGCGGTGGTGCCGACCGCGCGCTCCGACAGGTCGACGCCCACGCGTGCGATGTCGACCGCAGCCCGCTCGGCGTTGGCCGGAACGCCGCGAACATCGACCACCACGCCGCGTGCGTCGGTCAGGATCGCGAAGTAACGCGTCTGCGCGATGGCCCGCGCGAGACGGTCCAGCACCGGACCGGCGGCCACGACCAGGTCGTGACAGTGCTGTTCGGCCTGGCGCGCCGCGCTGGCAGTGACCGGGTCGAAGGCCACGCGTTGCCGGGGCAGGCGGCCGGCCGACAGGCAACGCTGCCAGGAGCGGGTGATGAAGGGCTCGATGCGCAACGCCGTGTCACCGCTCGCACCGCCAAGGTCGAGCAGCGCGCGCCGGGCCTGTGCGATCAGCGCGCTGCGTTCGGGTGGCATCGGGGTGGGGCGGGAGGCGGGCGACAGCATGAAGGGGTTCTTTTTCTCGGGCGCTGTTTCATTTTGAGAATTTCGCTGCCGTCACGCAAGCGTCTAGGGTTTTGCCTAGGATGGGCCCCCCGACCGCCGCCGAAGATGCAGGTCGCCGGAATCAGCCATCACCCATTGCAGGAGACAGCCACATGCAGGTCCAGCTCACGGTCAACGGCCGCGACGTCACGGTCGACGCGCCGCCCAACACCTTCCTCGTACACGCCATCCGCGAGCATCTTCACCTCACCGGAACCCACGTCGGCTGCGACACCGCCCAGTGCGGCGCCTGCACCGTCCACGTGAACGGGCGCGCGATCAAGTCGTGCAACGTGCTGGTGGCCCAGGTCGCGGGCGCCGAGATCACGACCATCGAGGGCATCGCCGATGCCGATGGCACCATGCACCCGATGCAGGCCGCCTTCAAGGAGTGCCACGGTTTGCAGTGCGGCTTCTGCACCCCGGGCATGGTGATGAGCGCGATCGACCTGTGTACCTACCACCCGAAGTCGAGCGAGACGGAAATCCGCGAGCTGCTCGACGGCAACATCTGCCGCTGCACTGGCTACCAGAACATCGTCAAGTCCGTGCAGATGGGCGGCGAAGCGATGCTGGCCGCACCGGCCAAGACCGCCGTCACGGCCTAAGGGGAACGACATGGGCGCACCCGACTTCGCGACACTGCCGCACATCGGCGAATCGATCCGCCGCAAGGAGGACTACCGCTTCCTCACCGGTGCCGGCAACTACACCGACGACATCACGATGGGCAACCAGGCCCACTGCATCTTCGTGCGCTCGCCGCATGCGCACGCCACGGTCAAGTCCGTCGACATCGCCGAAGCCATGAAGATGCCCGGCGTGGTCGGCATCTTCAGCGGCAAGGACATCGAAGGAAAGATGGGCGGGCTGCCCTGCGGCTGGCTCATCAACAACCCCGACGGCACGCCGATGAAGGAGCCGCTGCACCCGATCCTCGCGATCAACAAGGTGCGCTACGTGGGCGACCATGTCGCAATGGTCGTGGCCGAGACGGTCGAGCAGGCGAAGAACGCGGCCGAGGCCGTCGTGGTCGATTACGACGTGCATCCCGCGCTGGTGAGCGTGGGCGATGCCGCGAAGAAGGCCAGCGGCGTCACCATCCACGACGAGGCGCCCGACAACCAGTGCTACAAGTGGACGCTGGGCGACAAGGCGAACGTGGACGCGGCCTTCGCGGGTGCGGCGCACGTCACGAAGCTCGACCTGGTCAACAACCGGCTCATCCCGAACGCGATGGAGCCGCGCGTGGCGATCGGCAACTACAGCCGTGCGACCGAGGAATACGTGCTCTACGTGTCGAACCAGAACCCGCACGTCGAGCGCCTGCTGATGACGGCCTTCGTGCTCGGCCTGCCTGAACACAAGGTGCGCGTGATCGCGCCCGACGTCGGTGGCGGCTTCGGCTCGAAGATCTATCTCTACGCCGAGGACGTGTGCCTCACCTGGGCCGCCAAGCAGCTCAACCGCAGCATCAAGTGGACAGGCGACCGCTCGGAAGCCTTCCTGAGCGATGCGCACGGCCGCGACCATGTGAGCCACGCCGAGATGGCGATGGACAAGGACGGCAAGTTCCTCGCGATGCGCGTGCACACCGATGCGAATCTCGGCGCATACCTCTCGACCTTCTCGACCGCGATCCCGACCATCCTCTATGCGACCCTGCTCGCGGGCCAGTACGCCACGCCGCAGATCTATGTCGAGGTCGACGCATGGTTCACGAACACCGCGCCGGTCGATGCCTACCGCGGCGCCGGGCGCCCCGAAGCGACCTACCTGCTGGAGCGGCTGGTCACGCGTTGCGGTTGGGAAATGAATCTCGCGCAGGACGAGATCCGCCGGCGCAACTTCATCAGCAGCTTTCCGTACCAGACACCGGTGGCGCTGCAGTACGACACCGGCGACTTCCCGGCGTTGCTCTCGCGAGCCAACGAGCTCGCGGAAGTGTCGGGCCTGGAGGCGCGCAAGGCAGAAAGCGCGAAGCACGGCAAGCTGCGCGGCATCGGCTACTCCAGCTATATCGAGGCCTGCGGCCTGGCGCCGTCCAACGTGGCCGGTGCGCTTGGCGCACGCGCGGGCCTGTTCGAGGCGGGCGAGGTACGGGTGCACCCGACGGGCAGCGTCACCGTGTTCACCGGTTCGCACAGCCATGGCCAGGGGCACGAGACGACGTTCGCGCAGGTGGTGGCAGCGCGCCTGGGCATCCCGGTGGAGAACATCGACATCGTGCACGGAGACACCGGCCGCGTGCCCTTCGGCATGGGCACTTACGGTTCGCGCTCGTTGTCGGTCGGCGGCACGGCCATCATGAAGGCGCTCGACAAGATCGAGACCAAGGCCAAGAAGATCGCCGCGCACCTGATGGAGGCCAGCGATGCCGACATCGAGTTCGCCAACGGCGAGTTCACGGTCAAGGGCACCGACAAGAAGATCCCGTTCGCGCAGGTGGCGCTCACGGCGTACGTGCCGCACAACTACCCGCTCGACAAGCTGGAGCCGGGCCTGAACGAAACGGCCTTCTACGACCCGACCAATTTCACCTACCCGGCCGGCACGCACATCTGCGAGGTCGAGATCGACAAGGAGACCGGCGAGGTCACGATCGATCGCTTCACCGCGGTGGACGACTTCGGCACCATCATCAATCCGATGATCGTCGAGGGCCAGGTGCATGGCGGGCTCGTGCAGGGCATCGGACAGGCGCTGATGGAAAACTGCGTGTACGACACCGAGACCGGCCAGTTGCTCACGGGGAGCTTCATGGACTACGCGATGCCGCGCGCATCGGACTTCCCCATGTTCAAGCTCGACACCCTGAGCACGCCGTGCACTCACAACCCGCTCGGCTCCAAGGGGTGCGGCGAGGCGGGAGCGATCGGCTCGCCGCCGGCCGTGATCAACGCCGTGCTCGACGCGCTCGCGCCGCTCGGCGTGAAGGACTTCGACATGCCAGCGTCGCCGCACCGCGTGTGGGAAGCCATGCACAACGGCAGCACCACGCCCACGCAACAGCCGCAAACGCCCTCGCTCGCCGCGAGCACGCAAGGCCGTCCGGCCGCCTGACACCCAGAAGGAAGAATCACCATGTACGCCTTCACCCTTGAACGTCCCGCCTCCGTGGCGGATGCGGCCCAGCTCGCCGGTGCCGGCGGCAAGCCGCTCGCCGGCGGCCAGACCCTTCTGGCCTCGATGAAGCTGCGCCTCTCGGCGCCCGATCAACTCGTCGACCTCAGCGGCGTCCCGGAACTCACCGGGATCAAGAACGAAGCCGGTGGCATCACCATCGGCGCGATGTCGCGTCATTTCGAGGTCGCAGACAGCGCCGAGGTGAAGTCCGCCTATCCGGCGCTTGCCGACCTCGCTTCGCGCATCGGCGACCGGCAGGTACGCGCGATGGGCACGATGGGTGGCTCGGTCGCGAACAACGACCCCGCCGCCTGCTACCCGAGCGCCGTGCTGGGTTCGGGTGCCACCGTGATCACGAACAAGCGCGAGATCGCCGCCGACGACTTCTTCCAGGGCCTTTTCACCACCGCGCTGGAAGAGGGCGAGCTGATCACCGCGATCCGCTTTCCGATCCCCAAGCGCGCCGTGTATGAAAAGTTGCGCCAGAAGGCATCGCACTTTCCGCTCGTCGGCGTGTTCGTCGCGCAGTACGACAGCGGTGTGCGCGTGGCGATCACCGGCGCGGGCAACGGCGTGTTCCGGCACAAGGGACTCGAAGAGGCGTTGACCCAGAGCTTCACGCCGGAGTCGGCGGCGGCAGTCAAGATCGAATCGGGTGAGCTCAATGGCGACCTTCACGCGTCGGCCGCGTACCGGGCGAACCTGATCAGCGTGCTGACGCAGCGCGCCGTCAAGCAGATGCTCGGCTGAATGTCGCATCCACGCTCGGCTCACCCTGTCCTCACTGAAGCCGGTGGGGCCTGCTGGGCGCCCCGGGGCAGCCCGACGTTGTGCGGGTGGGGCGGATGAGCTTCTCCTCCATCGATGCCGTCGTCGACGGCCTGCGCCACGTGGGCTATCACGCCGACCGGCGTCTTGCCACGGCCGTGTTCCTCGCACTCAAGCTCCAGCGCCCGCTGCTGCTCGAGGGCGAGCCCGGCGTCGGCAAGACCGAGCTGGCCAAGGCGCTGTCGCGCGCCTTGCAGCGCGAGCTGCTGCGGCTCCAGTGCTACGACGGCCTGGAGCAACGCGAGGCGCTCTACGAATGGAACTACGCCGCGCAGCTGCTGCACATGCGCGCGGCAGAGGCGAGTGGCGCGGCCAGCGACGTCGAGGCCGAGGTGTACCAGCCGCATTACCTGATCCGCCGCCCGCTGCTGCAGGCCCTGCAGACACCTGCGCCGGGTGCCGTGCTGCTGATCGACGAGGTCGACCGGGCCGACGAGCCGTTCGAGGCCTTCCTGCTCGAGTACCTCGGTGAATACCAGGTGAGCATTCCCGAACTCGGCACCGTGCGTGCCATCGTGCCGCCGATCACCCTTCTCACCAGCAACCGCACGCGCGAACTGAACGACGCCGTGAAGCGGCGCTGCCTCTACCACTGGCTCGACTACCCGGACCGTGATCGCGAATTGGCCATCGTGCGCGGCCAGGTGCCTGAAGCGGGCGACGCACTGTCGGCGCAGGTGGCGGCCTTCGTCGGCCGGTTGCGCAGTGCGCCGTTCGCAGGCACGTTCCAGCGCGCGCCGGGCATCGCGGAAAGCGTCGAATGGGCGCGGGCGCTGGTCGCGCTCGACACGCTGGAACTCGACCCCGAGGTGGTGGTCGACACCGCCGGCATCCTGTTCAAGCAGCGTGACGACGTGGCTGCGCTCACGCACGCGCTCGCCTCCGATCTGCTGCAACCCGAGGAAGCGGCTGCGCCGTGACCGCCGCCGGCGTCTCGCAGCTTGGCGATGCGCGCACCGGCAAGCTCGCAGCGAACATCGTGGCGTTCGGCCGCGCGCTGCGGCGCGCCGGTGTGCGCACGGACGCGGCTCGCATCGCGCTTGCCACCGAGGCGGTGGCGCTGATCGGTGTGGATGAACGCGCGGACGTGAGCGCCGCTATGGAAGCCGTGATGGTCAGCCGCGAGCAGGACCGCCTGGTGTTTCGCGAGCTGTTCGATGCGTGGTTTCGCGATCCCGAGCTCGCCAACAAATTGCTGGCGCAGATGCTGCCGAATGCCGAAGGCAAGGCCGAGCCGTCGAAGCGCCGCCCTCGCGTGCGTGAGGCCCTGACGGCGCCGCGCGAGCCCACCAAAGCGGCCCAGACCGAGCGCGAGGTCGACTTCGACGCGGCCATGACCGCCAGCGATCGCATGTTGCACAAGCACGCGGATTTCAATGCACTCGGCGCGTCCGAATACCGGCTGGTCGAGCGACTCGCGCGCGACATCGCGCTGCCGGTGCCTACCGTGCCATCGCGCCGGCTGCGCGTGGCGCATGGCGCCAGCACGCATGCGCGCATGCATTGGGCGGGCGTGATGCAGCACGCTGCGCGCACCGGCGGCGAGATGCTCAGACTCCCGCGTCTCGCGCGCCGAGAGGAGCCGCTCCCGTTGCTCGTGATGGTCGACGTGTCCGGATCGATGGAGCGTTACGCACGCCTGTTGCTTGCATTCCTGCATGCCGCGACGCGGCAGGCGGGCCGGCGAGACGTGTTCGCGTTCGGCTCGCACCTGACCGACCTCACGCCGGCCTTTCGCGCCGCCGACACTGACGAGATGCTCGAACTGGCCGGTGCGGCCATCGATGATTTCGCGGGCGGCACGCGCCTCGGCGATTCGCTCGCCGAGCTGCGCCGTCTGCACGCGCGCCGGCTGACCGGCCGGCGCACCCTGACGCTGGTCATCAGCGACGGGCTGGATACCGGCGAACCGGAAGTGCTGGAGCGCGAACTGCTCTGGCTCAAGCGCCACTCGCGCCGGCTGCTGTGGCTCAATCCGCTGCTACGCTTCGAGGGCTACGCCCCTCTGGCGCGTGGGGCCAGCGTGCTGCACCGGCATGCGGATGCCATGCTCGCGGTCCACAATTTGAGTGCGCTCGAACAACTGGCCGCGAGCCTCGCGGCCTTGATGCGATCGGGCCGCTGAGCGCCCGACGCGACGACAAGAAGGAAATCACCATGGAAATGCTCGGCCACCGCCATCTCGGCATCACGCAACAACAGGCTTGGGAAGCGCTCAACGACCCGGAGACGCTCAAGAAGTGCATTCCCGGCTGCGACCGTTTCGAACTGACGGGCGACAACACCTACACGGTGGCGCTCGCGCTCAAGATCGGTCCGGTCTCGGCCAAGTTCCAGGGCAAGGTCATGCTCTCGGACATCGCGCCGCCCGACGGCTACAAGCTCACCTTCGAAGGACAGGGCGGCGTGGCCGGCTTTGCCAAGGGTGCGTCGAGCGTCACGCTGAAGCCTGCGGAAGCCGAGGGCTGCGAGCTTGACTACACGGTGCAGGCGCAGGTGGGCGGCAAGATCGCCCAGCTCGGCCAGCGTCTGATCGACGGTGCCGCCAAGTCCACCGCCGATGACTTCTTCAAACGGTTCGAGGCCGAGATGCAGAGCCGCTACGGGCCGCCGCCCGCCGCGCCGGACGCGGTCGAGATGGCTGGCGCGACAGAGGAACGCACCGGCGCCGTCGCCGGCTTCATGAAAAAGATGGGCCTGGGCAAGAAAGCCGACTGAGCATGGAAAACCTGGACGTCATGGTGCTGCGCACGCTGCGCGACTGGCGCCGCGCGGGTCGGCGCGCGTTGCTCACCACGGTCGTGCGCACCTGGGGCTCGTCGCCGCGGCCGGTCGGATCGATCATGGCGCTCGCCGAAGACGGCGCGGTGGTCGGTTCGGTGTCGGGCGGCTGCATCGAAGATGACTTGATCGCGCGCTACAGCCGTGCGCATGGCAACGGCGAGCCGATGCCCAGCGGCGCGCCGACGCTCGTCAAGTACGGCATCACGGCCGACGAGGCGCACCGCTTCGGGCTGCCGTGCGGCGGCACGCTCGAACTGCTGCTCGAATACGACCCCGATGCGGCCACGCTGGAGTCGCTCGTCGCGCTGCTCGAGGAGGGGCGGATGGTGCAACGCACCGTGTCGCTCGCCGATGGCCACGTCGAGTTGGTCGAGGCGACGGCACCCGATGCGCTGTCCGTGAGCGGGTCGGAACTCGTCAACACCTTCGGCCCCGAGTACCGCATGCTGTTGATCGGCGCGGGCCAGCTGGCTGAATACCTGGCGACGATGGCGCAATTCAGCGGTTTCGCCGTGACACTGTGCGACCCGCGCATCGAATACCGCAGCGCCTGGTCGCTGCCGGGGGTGACCCTCTCCACGGCGATGCCCGACGACGCGGTCACCGCGTTCCGTCCCGACCGCCGCAGCTGTGTCGTGGCCCTCACGCACGACCCCAAACTGGACGACCTCGCACTGCTTGAAGCACTGGAGACCGACGCGTTCTATGTCGGCGCCATCGGTTCGCGACGCAATGCCGAATCGCGTCGTGAACGCATGATCGAGCACTTCGACCAGACCGCGGAATCGCTCGGCCGGCTGCGTGGGCCGATCGGCATCTACATCGGGAGCAAGACGCCACCCGAGATCGCGGTGAGCGTGATGGCGGAAATTCTCGCGGTGAAGAACGCGGTGACGCTGCCGCGCGAGACCGAAGTCGCGCTCGCCAAGACGCTGAACGGCGACTGAGCCTGCAGCGCCGCGGTCAGGACTCGGCGGTGAAGCCGATCTGCTTGACCAGCGGCCCCCAGCGTTCCCATTCCGCTTTCTGGTCGGCTGCCATCGCCTGTGGACTCGTGCCGTTGGCCAGCAGGCCCACCAGCGCGAGCGAGTCGATCACGGCCTTGTCCTTGAGTGCTGCGGTGATGGCTGCGTTGGCAGCGGTGATGGTGGCGGCGGGTGTCTTCGCCGGGGCGTAGAAGCCGAACCATTCTTCGGAGGTCACGTCCGGGTAGCCCAGCTCCGTGAAGGTCGGCACGTCCGGCAGGAAGGGCGAGCGCTTGCGGCCCGAAGTGCCCAGCACGCGCACGCGCCCGGCTTTCATGTATTGCAGGTAGTCGCCGCTCGGGTTCATGGCGGCCGCGATCTGGCCACCCACCAGGTCGGTGATGCTCGGTACCGTGCCGCGGTACGGCACATGCCGGAGCGCGACGCCAGAGCGAATACCCAACAGCGCGCCGAGCAGATGCGGCATCGAGCCTGCGCCCGGCGAACCGTAGCTCGCCTGGTCCGGATTGGCCTTTGCCCATGCCAGGAAGTCGGGCAGCGTCTTCACCTCGGCGGGCACGGCCGGGCCGACGGCCAGGCCGTGGAACATGACCGCGCCGATGGACACCTGCGTCACGTCTTCCGGCTTGTAGCTCAGCTTGGGATAGATGTACGGATACACCGCGAGCGCCGACACCGGCGCCAGCGCCAGCACCGACCCGTCGGGCGGAGATGCCTTGAGCGTCTCGACCGCGATGCGGCCTCCGGCGCCCGGCTTGTTCTCGACGACGCCGGGGTTGCGTGTGTAGCCCGTGCCGGCGAGCTTGTCGGCCACGCGGCGCGCCACGGTGTCGCCGGCACTGCCCGCCGGAAAGCCGTAGAGGATCTTCACCTGCTCGAGCGCCTGCGCAAGCGCAGAGAGCGGCGCGAGCGTGCCGAGCGCGGCGGCGCTGCCGAGGGTCTGGACGAAGTGGCGGCGTGTGGTCATGTCATGTCTCCGAAAGTGCAGACGCGCTGAGGTCAGTGGTTGTCCCGCGGGACGCCGAAGGTCGCGTGGATCTTCTGGTATTTCACGGCGGGCTTGAGGACCATGCCTTCCGAGAGTTCACCGATCACCGCGCGCTGCATCTCCTGCCACGGCGTCTGGCTGACCGGGTACTTGTAGCCACCCGCCGCTTCGAGCGCGGCGCGGCGCTTTGCCAGTTCCTCCGGGCTCACCAGCATGTTCGCGGTGCGCTTCTTCAAGTCGATGCGAACGCGGTCGCCGGTCCTGAGCAGCGCGAGGTTGCCGCCCGTGGCGGCTTCGGGTGAGGCGTTGAGGATCGATGGCGAGCCCGAGGTGCCCGACTGCCGGCCGTCGCCGATGCAGGCCAGCGCGGTGATGCCCCTCTTGAGCAGGTAGTCGGGCGCGCGCATGTTGACGACCTCGGCCGCGCCGGGATAGCCGACCGGCCCCACGCCGCGCATGAAGAGCACGCTGTGCTCGTTCAGCTTCATCTTCGGATCGTCGATGCGGTGGTGGTAATCCTCCGGGCCGTCGAACACCGCAGCGGTGCCTTCGAAGGCCATCGGGTCGACCGGGTTCTCGAGGTAGCGTGCGCGAAACTCGGGCGTGATCACGCTCGTCTTCATGATCGCGGAATCGAAGAGGTTGCCCTTGAAGTGCAGGAAGCCCGCATCCTTCTTCATCGGCTTGGCGTACGCGAAGATCACGTCGCGGTCGTCGGTGAAGCGGCCTTCGCAGTTCTCGATCAGCGTCTTGCCGTTGGCGGTCATCGCGGGCTGGATCTTGCCCCTGGCGATCAGTTCGGCCACCACGGCCGGCACGCCGCCCGCGCGGTAATAGTCCTCGCCGAGGTACTGGCCGGCCGGCTGCAGGTTGACCAGCAGGGGCACCTTGTAGCCGTGCTTTTCCCAGTCGTCGTTGTCCAGTGCCACGCCGATGTGCCTGGCGATCGCGTTGAGGTGGATCGGCGCGTTGGTCGATCCGCCGATGGCCGAGTTCACGACGATCGCGTTCTCGAACGCTGCGCGCGTGAGGATGTCCGACGGCTTGAGGTCTTCACGCACCATGTCGACGATGCGCTTGCCGGTCATGTACGCCATCTCCTGGCGGTCGCGGTACGGCGCGGGAATGGCCGCGCTGCCAGGCAGCGTCATGCCGAGCGCCTCGGCCAGCGAGTTCATGGTCGATGCGGTGCCCATCGTGTTGCAGTGCCCGGTCGAGGGCGCCGACGAGGCGACGAGCTTCAGGAACTCCTGGTAGCCGATCTCGCCGGCGGCCATCAGCTCGCGTGCCTTCCAGATGATGGTGCCCGAGCCCGTGCGCTCGCCCTTGTACCAGCCGTTGAGCATCGGGCCGGAGTTGAGCGCGATGGCCGGGATGTCGACCGTGGCGGCGGCCATCAGCTGCGCGGGCGTGGTCTTGTCGCAGCCGGTGGTGAGCACGACGCCGTCGATCGGATAGCCATAAAGCACTTCGACGAGCGACAGGTATTGCAGGTTGCGGTCGAGCGAAGCGGTCGGGCGCTTGCAGGTCTCCTGGATCGGGTGGATCGGGAACTCGAAGGCGATGCCGCCCGCGTCGCGGATGCCCTCGCGCACGCGTTCGGCCAGCACGATGTGATGGCGGTTGCAGGGCGCGATGTCGGACCCCGTCTGCGCAATCCCGATGATGGGCCGGCCCGACTGGAGCTCGTCGAAGCTGAGGCCGAAGTTCATCGTGCGCTCGATGTAGAGCGCGGTCATGTCGGCGTTGTCCGGGTTGTCGAACCAGGCCTGCGAGCGCAGCTTCAGTGCGCCCTTGCGGGGCGGCTTCGGCGTGCTCTTGGGGTTGGGGGTCTTGGCCTTCTTCATCACGACATTCCCTTGAGTGCTTCGGCCGCATGGGGGCCGGCGCGGCAATCGTCGATGTACTGCCGGATGATCTCCGCGAAGTTCTCGTGCGGGAGCAGGCCGAGGTGCTTCGCGCGTTCTGCGGAGGCACCGCTCGGCCAGTTGGCGACGATGCCGGCCACGCGTTCGTCGCGCTCGAAGCGCACACGCGCGCGCACGGCCGGGCCGGCGACTTCTTCAAGGGCGTCGAGCATCTCGCTCACCTTGACGTTGAGGCCCGGCAGGTTGAGCGCGGTACGGCCCACGAAGTCTTCGCGGCTCGCCTCGTACACGGCGATCAGGCCCTCCACCGTGCGCGATGGCGATGACACCGGATGCGACACGTCGGGCGACACCGGGCAGATCGATTCGACACCCGCGAGCGGCTCGCGCAGGATGCCGCTGAAGAAGGATGAGGCGGCGCCATTCGGCTTGCCGGGGCGCACGGTCACGGTCATGAGCCGCGCGGCGCGGCCGTCGATGTAGCCCTTGCGCGTGTAGTCGGCGACGAGGTGTTCGCAGATCAGCTTCTGCGTGCCGTAGGAAGTTTGGGGTGCGGGGAGCGTCTCGTCCGCCACGACCTTGGGCAGCGGCACGGCAGGATCGGGGCCGAACACCGCGACGGAGCTGGAGAACACCACGCGCGCCACCTTGCCGCCGGCATTCACGTTGGCACGCAGGGCGTCGAGCAGCGCGCGGGTACTGTCGAGATTCGAGCGAAGGCCCAGGTCGAAGTCGGCTTCGCATTCGCCGGACACAGCGGATGCAAGGTGGAACACGCCGTCGAACGCTTCGGTGCGCAGCGCGTCGGTGAAGTCGAGCAGCGGCCCGGTGCGCGCCTCGACGCGCGGGTCGGCCAGCAGGTCGGCCGGCGGAGGCGCGATGTCGGTCAGCACGAGACGATCGATCGATTGTCCCGCCAGCGTGCCGCGCTTGAGCAAGGTGCGCGCGAGTCGCGCGCCGAGGAAGCCGCCGCCTCCGGTGATGAGCAGTTTCATGGAGTGTCTCCTTCAGGTTCTGGATGCTTGGGCGGCCGCCTTGCGGCGTCGCCCGTGGATGATTCCGCCTTCGACCAGCCGCGCTTCGCCGCGGATCAGGTGCTGTGTCGCATGCTCGCGTGCCGCCACCGGATCGCGTGCCGCGATGGCCTCCACGATGGCGTGGTGCTCGGATTGCACCGCCTCCATGAAGTCGAGCCGGCGCGCTTCGTTGCCGCGCGTGATGCGCATGCCTTCGCGCAGGTACTGCTCGAGGAAACCGAGCAGCAAGCGGAACTGCGGATTGCCTGTCGACTCTCCGATGACGCGGTGGAAGGCGAGGTCTTCGGCCACGCCGTCGTGCCCCGCCGCAGCGGCGACATCGATGGCCTTGAGCGCGCGACGCAGCGCAGCCACCTGGCTGCGCGTGGCGCGTTCGGCGGCCAGCGCGGCGATCTCGCCTTCGAGCACGCGGCGCACCTCGACCACATGCACCACCGACTGCACCGACTCGAGCACGCTCGGATCGAACGCCAGCGGAAGGTGGGTCGGCGTCTGCGCCACGAAGACGCCTGAGCCCTGGCGCGACAGCACGAGGGACTTCGACTTGAGCTGGTGCACCGCCTCGCGCACGACGGTGCGCGAGACGCCATGGGCTTGCGCGAGCTGCTGCTCGGTAGGGAGCCGATCGCCGGGGCGCAGCGCGCCGGATTCGATCTGGGCGATGAGGCGCAGCGCGAGCCGGTCCGACAACCGGTCGGCCACGAGGCGGAGCGGTTCGGAGCGGGATCGGGCCTGGGTGGAAGTAGGGGAATGGAGCACGGTTATCAGGTCATCATACAAATTACCGGGGGTTTTCTCCTACCGGTTTGCCCTGATAGCGACGTGTGCAAGCAGTGCCGATACTGCGCGGGCTGCGATGCGGAAGTCTCCGCCTCGTTTGTCTGTTCGAAAACCTTCAGGATTTCTCTGCATGGCAAGCGTCACGATCCAAGCGGTCAAGAAGAACTTCGGCGAAGTGCCCATCCTGCACGGCGTCGACATCGACATTCAGGACGGCTCCTTCACCGTCCTCGTCGGCCCTTCGGGCTGCGGCAAGTCCACGCTGCTGCGCATGATCGCGGGGCTCGAGCAGATCAACGGCGGCGAGATCCGCATCGGCGACAAGCGCGTCAACGACCTGCCGCCCAAGGAGCGGGACATCGCGATGGTGTTCCAGAACTACGCGCTCTATCCGCACATGACGGTGCGCGACAACATGGCGTTCTCGCTCGCCCTCGCCAAGGCCGACAAGGCGACGATCGAGAGCAAGGTCAAGCGTGCGGCCGAGATCCTCGCGCTGACGCCGCTCCTCGAGCGCTATCCGCGCCAGTTGTCGGGCGGTCAGCGCCAGCGCGTGGCCATGGGCCGCGCCATCGTGCGCGACCCGCAGGTGTTCCTGTTCGACGAGCCGCTGTCCAACCTCGATGCCAAGCTGCGCGTCGCGATGCGCAGCGAGATCAAGGAGCTTCACCAGCGCCTGAAGACCACGTCGATCTACGTGACGCACGACCAGATCGAGGCCATGACGATGGGCGACAAGATCGTCGTCATGCGAGACGGTCGCATCGAGCAGACCGGCAGTCCGCTCGAGCTGTACGACCGGCCGGCCAATCAGTTCGTGGCGGGCTTCATCGGCTCGCCGGCCATGAACTTCCTGCCCGGCACGCTGCGGCACAGCGGTGGGGCCGCGCGTGTGGAGCTGGCCGATGGCACGCAGCTTGACGCACCGCTCAACGCGGGCGGTATCGACGGGCAGCCCGTCGTGTATGGCACGCGGCCCGAGCACCTGATGCTGGCCGATGCGGGCGGCATTCCGTCGCGCGTCGCGGTCATGGAGCCCACCGGCATGGACACCTTCGTCGCCTGCCGTCATGAAGGCACCGAGATTTCGGCGGTGTTCCGCGAGCGGCACGACTTCGCACCCGGCACCACGATCCACCTGCAGCCCGACCTGCAGCGCGCGCATCTTTTCGACGCGACCAGCGGCCAGCGGCTGGTGGCTTGACGATATTCACCGACTGGCCCGTTCAAACAACAGGAGACGACAAACCATGAGTGACTTCAACCATCGCCGCACGATCCTCAAAGGCTCGGCAGGCATTGCAGCCGCGGCCACCGTCGGCGCCGGCAGCGCGCTCTTCTCGCCTTTCGCCAACGCGCAAGCGCTGAGCTTCAAACCCGAGAAGGGGGCCAAGCTGCGCGTGCTGCGATGGAGCCGGTTCGTGCAGGGCGACATCGACGCCTACATGCTCAACGTCAAGAAGTTCACCGAACTCACGGGCGTCGAGGTGCGCGTGGACAACGAAGGCTGGGAAGACGTTCGCCCCAAGGCAGCCGTTGCGGCCAACACCGGCGCCGGCCCCGACATCATCCTGTCGACCAACGACGACGCCAACCTGTACCCCGACAAGCTGCTCGACGTGACCGATCTGGCCGAGTACCTCGGCAAGAAGTACGGCGGCTGGTACCCGGCCGTGCAGCAGTACTTGCGCCCCGACGGCAAGAAGTGGCTGGGCCTTGGCCTTGGCGCCTCGGGCTCGATGATCGTGTACCGCCAGAGCCACGTGAAGGCGGCCGGTTTCGACACCTACCCCAAGGACACGGCCGGTTTCCTCAAGCTGCACCAGGCGCTCAAGGAAAAGGGCACGCCGGCCGGCTATGCGCTCGGCAACGCCACGGGCGACAGCCTCTGGACCAACTGGCTCATCTGGTCGCACGGCGGCAAGCTGGTCGACAAGAACAACAAGGTGGTGATCGACAGCCCGGAGACCCTGAAGGCGCTCGAATACGGCAAGGAGCTGTACGCGACATTCATTCCCGGCACGCTCTCGTGGCTCGACCCGAACAACAACAAGGCCTTCCTCGACGGCCAGATCAGCAGCACCAACAACGGCATCTCGATCTACTACGCGGCCAAGAACTCGACCGATCCCAAGGTCAAGGAAATCGCTGCGGACATCAACCATGCATCGTTCCCGATCGGGCCGGTGGGCGTGCCGACGGAGTCGCATCTGTTCTTCAACCAGATGATCTTCAAGTACACGAAGTACCCTCAGGCCGCCAAGGAGTTCCTGCGCTTCATGATGGAGCGCGAGCAGTTCGATGCGTGGCTCATCGGCGGAGGCGGCTACGTCGCACAGCCGCTGGCGGCCTACGAGTCGTGCCCGATCTGGACGTCCGATCCGAAGAACACGCCTTACCGCGACAGCGTGAAGAACATGCGCCCCTCGGGCTACGAAGGCAAGTTGGGTTACGCCTCTGCGGGTGCCGGTGCCGACTTCATCGTCACCAACATGGTGGCCGAGGCGATCAGCGGTTCCAAGACGCCCAAGGAGGCGATGGAACGCGCCCAGAAGCGCGCCGAACGCTACTACAAAGTCTGACGCCGTGACCGCGCTCGAGAAGTTCCAGAACAACCGCAATGCGCTGGGGTGGGCATTCATGCTGCCCGCCACGGTGCTGCTGCTGCTGTTCCTGACGTATCCGCTCGGATTGGGAACATGGCTCGGTTTCACCGACGCCAAGATCGGGCGCCCCGGCGAATGGGTCGGGCTGGAAAACTTCAGCTATCTGATCACCGACAGCGTCACGCAACTGGCGCTGTTCAACACGCTTTTCTACACGGTCATCGCGAGCATCGTGAAGTTCGGACTGGGCCTCTGGCTGGCAGTGCTGCTGAACAAGCGCCTGCCGTTCCAGAGCTTCTTCCGCGCCGTGGTGCTGCTGCCCTGGATCGTGCCGACCGCGCTGTCGGCGATCGCGTTCTGGTGGATCTTCGACGCGCAGTTCTCGATCATCAGCTGGGTGCTGATGAAGATGGGGCTGATCGACACGTACATCGACTTTCTCGGCAGCCCATGGAACGCGCGCATCTCGACCATCATCGCGAACGTGTGGCGCGGCATTCCATTCGTGGCGATCTCGTTGCTGGCAGGGCTGCAGACCATCTCGCCTTCGTACTACGAAGCCTCTTCGATCGATGGCGCCACCTCGTGGCAGCAGTTCCGCTTCATCACGCTGCCCTTGCTGACACCCATCATCGCGGTGGTGATGACGTTCTCGGTGCTCTTCACCTTCACCGACTTCCAGCTGATCTACGTGCTCACGCGCGGCGGTCCGCTCAATGCGACACACCTCATGGCCACACTTGCGTTCCAGCGCGCCATCTCCGGCGGTGCGCTCGGCGAAGGCGCTGCCATTGCCACGCTGATGGTGCCTTTCCTGCTGGCGGCCATCATGTTCAGCTACTTCGGTCTGCAGCGCCGTGCATGGCAGCAAGGCGGTGACAAATGAGTGAAAAATCGAACAACGATGCCTCGCAAGGCATGGACTATCTGCAGTCGCTGCCGCGGCGGTGGGTGACGATCTACATCCCGATCATCCTGTTCGTGATCGTGCTGCTGTTCCCGTTCTACTGGATGGCGATCACTTCGTTCAAGCCGGACAACGAGCTGCTGTCGCGCGACGGCAATCCGTTCTGGATCATCGGGCCGACGCTGGCGCATTTCGAGAAGCTGCTCTTTCGCACCGAATACCCGGCGTGGCTGCTCAACACGGTGATCGTCTCGGTGGTGTCGACGGCGCTTTCACTGGTCGCGTCCATCCTGGCGGCCTACGCGATCGAGCGGCTGCGCTTCCAGGGCTCCAAACCGGCGGGCGGCGCAATCTTTCTCGCGTACCTCGTGCCGCCCTCGATCCTGTTCATTCCGCTGGCAGCGATCGTCGTCAAGCTTGGCCTGTTCGACAGCCGCATGGCGCTGATCCTGACCTACCCGACCTTCCTGATCCCGTTCTCGACCTGGTTGCTGATGGGCTACTTCCGTTCGATTCCCTACGAGCTGGAGGAGTGCGCGTTGATCGATGGCGCCACGCGCTGGCAAATCCTCATCAAGATCGTACTGCCGCTCGCTGTGCCAGGGCTCATTTCGGCCGGCATCTTCGCGTTCACGCTCTCGTGGAACGAGTTCATCTATGCGCTGACCTTCATCTCTTCATCGGAGAACAAGACGGTGCCTGTTGGCGTCGTGACCGAGCTGGTCGAGGGCGACGTCTATCACTGGGGCCCGCTCATGGCGGGTGCCTTGCTCGGCTCGCTGCCCGTGGCGTTCGTGTACTCGTTCTTCGTCGAGTACTACGTGTCGGGGATGACCGGGTCGGTCAAGGAGTAGCGTTCAGTCGCCCTTGAGCGGCGGCGGTACGTCGCCGCCCTTTTGCCGCTCCCGGAACAACGCGGCGCGCATCAGGAAGATCGTGGTCACTGGTGCGGTGAGCGCGATGAACAGCGTGATGAGCACGGCGTGCAGGAAGATGTTGCCGCCCTGCACCGAAAAATAGACGATGGTCGCGATGGTCACGCACCACACGCCGAGCGTCGCGCCGAGGGTCGGCGCATGGATGCGGCGAAAGAAGGTCGGCAGCCGTACCAGGCCGAAAGAACCGATCGCCGCGAACGCCGCGCCCGTGACCACGAAAACCGCGGTGACGATCTCGGCCCACAGTGGCAGCGGGCCGCCCAGGAAAGCTTCGTTCATTCAATCACCTCGCCGCGCAGCAGGAACTTGGCGATAGCCGTGGAACTCACGAAGCCGAACAGCGCGATCAGCATCGCCGCCTCGAAGTAGACGTTGCTCGCGTAGACGATGCCGAGCACGAGCATCATCAGCATGCCGTTGACGTAGAGGCAGTCGAGCGCGGTGATGCGGTCTTGTGCTGTCGGGCCGATCAGCAGTCGTGAGAGTGCGCAGAGCATGGCAACCGCGAGCAGCAGCAATGCCAGCTTGAGCGCCCAGAGCAGCAGGGGCGTCATCATGATTCGAAGATCTCCATCAGCGGGCGTTCGTAGCGCTGCTTGAGCAGCGCGATGAACGCGGCCTCGTCGTCGAGGTCGAACACGTGGATCAGCAGGGTTGACCGGTCGAACGACACCTCGCCCCAGGCGGTGCCGGGCGTGAGACACAGGATCATCGCGAGCACCGCCAGTCCGTTGGGGTCGCGCATCTCGAGCGGCACCTGCACGAACTCGCCGTGGATGCGCGATGTCGGCCGTGTGAGCAACAGGCGCGCGACGTTGCCGGCCGACATGGCGAGGTCGAGCAGCACATGGGCGGTGAGCCTGAGCGCCACGCCGGGCCGGCGCATGCGCACGTTGGCCGGGCGCAGGCTGCGCGTGATCAGCGGCACCACGACCGACAGCAACGCGGCGAGCAGCAGGGTGGCGGCGTCGAGCGACTGATTGAGCAGCAACCAGACGGCGAACAGCGCCAGCGACAGCGGCGGGGAGGGCAACCATCGTTTCATGGTGCGCTCTCCTTCTTCGGCGGCGGGTTCGCGACCTGCCGGGCACTGAAAACCGCCTTGCGGTAGGCAGTGGCCGTGCGCAGGTTCTCGGCGGTGGCGCTGGCGTGCTGCATCACGGGGTCCGCGCCCACGGTCAGCGCCATGCAGGCTGCCAGCAGCGCCGCCACCGGCAGCACTTCGAGCGCAGGCAGCGCGGGCATCGTCTCGTGGATCTGCGTCCAGAAGTGGCGAATGCCGGAGCGGCTCAGCGCCACGAGCGTCAGGAATCCCGAGACGATCAGCAAGACCATGAAGGCCACGCCCGAGGCGCTCACCGCCCGCGCATCCAGCAAGCCCGAGAGCATCGCGAACTTGCCGATGAAGCCGGACAGCGGCGGCAGCCCGGCGAGCAGCAGCGTGCAGCCCATGAAACCGAGACCGAGGAACGCGATGCCGGCCGGAATGGCGCGTCCGTAGAGCGCCTGCTGTTCGTCGTCGAGGTTGACGTCGTCGATGGGCTTGAGGTCTTCGGCCAGGTAGGGCGCGTCGCCCGCGGCTTCGTGCGGCGCGATGCTGGCGCCGGCGTTGCGCCAGCGTTCGATCATGTCGGTCAGAAGGAAGAATGCGCTGACCGCCAGCGTGGAACTGATGAGGTAGTAGAGCGCGCCGGCCCAGATGGCCGGGTTGCCCAGGCCGATCGCCGTGAGCAAGGTGCCCGCGGAAATGAGCACGCTGTAGCCGGCAAGGTTCGACAGGCGCTGCGTGCCGACGATGCCCAACGCGCCCACGAACAGTGTGGACAGCCCGATCGCGACGAGGACGCCTTGCCCGAACTGTGCCGACAGGCCCGTGTCGGGAGCGAAGAGCGTGGTCCACAGCCGCAGCAGCGTGTAGATGCCGAGCTTGGTCAGCAGCGCGAACACCGCACCTACCGGTGACACCGCTGCGCTGTATGCCGGCACCAGCCAGAAGTTGAGCGGCCATGCACCGGCCTTGGCGAAGAACGCAGTGGCGAGGATGGCCGCCGCGGCGTGTATGAGTCCGCGATCTCCGGGAGCGATCTGCGCGATGCGCACTCCGAGGTCGGCCATGTTCAGCGTGCCGGTGGCACCGTAGAGCATGGCCGCGCCGATCAGGAACAGCGAGGAGGCGGCCAGGTTGATCGCGATGTAGTGCAGTCCGGCCTGCACCCGCAGGCGGCCGGAGCCGTGCAGCAGCAAGCCATACGATGCCGCCAGCATCACCTCGAAGAACACGAAGAGGTTGAAGAGGTCGCCCGTCAGGAATGCGCCGTTCAGGCCCATCAACTGCAACTGCAGCAGCGGATGGAAGTGCACGCCGGCGCGGTCCCAGCGCGAGGTCGAGTAGATGGACGCCGCGAACGCGATCACGCCGGTGAGCGCGACCATCATGGTCGACAGCCGGTCGGCCACCAGCACGATGCCGAAGGGCGCCTTCCAGTTGCCGGGCAGGTAGACGCCGATCGATCCTGCGCCGCCGCCGGTGTCCGGTGTGTTCACCCAGCGCAGCAGCGCGAGCGCCGCGAGCAGGCCGATCAGCCCCGAGGCGACGCTCAGCGCCGACTTGACCCGCCGGCGCTGCTCGCCCAGCAGCAGCATGAGCGCCGCCGTGAGCATCGGCACCAGGATCGGCACCGCGATGAGGTGCGGCATGCTGAAGTCGAGCAGGCGGTCCAGCAGCGAGAAGACCTCATTCATGGGGTGCTTCCTCGCCGTCGACGTGGTCGGTGCCGGTGAGGCCGCGCGAGGCGAGCATCACGACGAGGAATAGCGCCGTCATCGCGAATCCGATGACGATGGCAGTGAGCACGAGTGCCTGAGGCATCGGGTCGGCCGTGTTGGCCAGCGTCGACTTGAGGCCGGCGATCAGCACCGGCTCGCTGTCGACCTTGAGGCGGCCCGTGCTGAAGATGAAGAGGTTCACCGCATAGGAGATGAGCGTGAGCCCGACGATGACCTGGAAGGTGCGGGGTCGCAGCAGCAGGTACACGCCCGACCCGGTGAGGACGCCGATGGCGATGGCGAGGACGGCTTCCATCAGGCCTTGCCCTCCGCCGTGGCGAGGCGCTCGGCCTCCTTTTCCGCTTGCTCGTCGGCCCAGCGATGGCTGCGCACCGATTGGTGGGCGAGCGCGGTGAGGATCAGCATCGTCGCGCCCAGCACTATGGAGAACACGCCCATGTCGAAAAAGAGGGCGCTCGGCACGTGCACCTCGCCGAGCAACGGCAGGTGCAGGTGTGCGGTGTGCGTCGTGAGGAACGGATAGCCGAGCGCCACCGCGCCGCCGCCGGTGGCGAGCGCGAGCAGCAAACCGACGGCGATCCAGCGCCGCGGATAGATGCGCAGATGCTCCTCGACCCATTCGGTGCCCGACACGATGAACTGCAGCACCAGCGCCACCGACATCACCAGACCAGCCACGAAGCCACCGCCGGGCGCGTTGTGCCCGCGCATGAAGAAGTACACCGACACCAGCACAGCCAGCGGCAGCAGCAGGCGCACCAGCACCGCCGGCACCATGAGATAGCCGACGGCCGTGTCCGTGGCGCGGCGCGGGTTCAGCAGGTCGCTGCTGCCGTCGTCGGGCTGCGCGCGTTGCTGCGCAGGCAAGGCCATCGACTCGGGTGCGGGGCGAAAGCGCCGCAACAGCGCATAGACGGTGAGCGCCACGACGCCGAGCACGGTGATCTCGCCGAAGGTGTCGAAGCCTCGGAAGTCGACCAGCATCACGTTGACGACGTTGGTGCCCCCACCTTCGCTGAGCGCCCGGTCGAGGAAGAAAGGCGAGATGCTTTGCGGGAAGGGGCGCGTCATGAAGAGCCAGGCGAGCGATGCCATGCCGGTGCCGGCGATCGCGGCGACTACCAGGTCGCGACCGCGCCGGCCCCAGGGGCGCAGCCGCGCACGTGCCGGTTGCGCCGCGACCTTGCGCATGGGCAGCCAGCGTAGGCCGAGCAGCAACAGCACGGTGGTGACGGCTTCCACCACCAGTTGCGTCAGCGCCAGGTCGGGCGCCGAGAACCAGATGAAGGTGATGCAACAGACCAGCCCGGCGCCCGACGCCAGCATCAGCGCGGCCAGCCGGTGGAACTTGGCCTGCCACGCAGCGGCGAGCGCGCAGACGATGCCGATCAGCCAGGTCATCGCGAACATCGGCGAGAACGGCAACGACTCCCGGGCGCCGCGCGCCACTGGCGTGGCCCACAAGGCGGTCGCCGCACCGGCGATCGCCACGCCGACGAGCAGCAGCAGTTGCGTCTGCATCCGCCGCGTGCCGAGCAGGCGACGGCTGCGGCGACCGGCTTCGCTCAGCCGCGCCAGCAAGTGTTCGAAGATGCGCTGCCCGTCGAAACGGTGCAGCAGCGGCGTGTGCGCCAGCCGGCCGGCCGTGCGCCCGCGCCGTTGAAGCAGGTACAGCGCGAGGCCGCCGAGCAACGCGATGAAGCTCATCAGCAAGGGCAGGTTGAAGCCATGCCACACCGCCAGGCTGTATTCCGGAAGTTCGCCGCCCACCACCGGGGCGGCGGCGGTGGCCAGCAGCGCGCCCACCGACCAGGCCGGCGCCACGCCGACCACCAGGCAGATCAGCACCAGCAATTCGACCGGCACACGCATCCAGTGCGGCGGCTCATGCGGCGTCTTGGGAACGTCCGGCGCCGCGCACGACGGGCCGAAGAACACGTCGAACACGAAGCGCGCCGAATACGCCACGCTGAAGACGCCGCCGAGGGTCGCGAGGATCGGCAAGCCCCAGTTGATCCAGGGCGAGGCTTCGATGAAGACCGTCTCGGCAAAGAACATCTCTTTCGACAGGAAGCCGTTGAGCAACGGCACCCCCGCCATCGATGCGCTCGCGATGATCGCCAGCGTGCCGGTGATCGGCATCAACTTGAGCAGGCCGCTGAGCTTGCGGATGTCGCGCGTGCCGCTCTCGTGGTCGATGATGCCGGCCGCCATGAAGAGCGAAGCCTTGAAGGTCGCGTGATTCATGATGTGGAAGACCGCCGCTACCGCGGCCAGCGGGCTGTTGAGCCCGAGCAGCAGCGTGATGAGCCCGAGGTGCGAGATCGTCGAATAGGCGAGCAGCGCCTTCAGGTCGCGCTGGAACATCGCAATGAAGCCACCGAGCAGCAACGTGATCGCGCCTGCACCGCCGACCAGCCAGAACCATTCCGGTGTGCCCGACAGTGCGGGCCAGAGCCGCGCCATCAGGAAGACGCCGAGCTTCACCATCGTGGCCGAGTGCAGGTAGGCCGACACCGGCGTGGGTGCCGCCATGGCGCGCGGCAGCCAGAAGTGGAAAGGGAACTGCGCGCTCTTGGTGAAGGCGCCGAGCAGCACGAGCACCAGCGCCACCGGGTACAGCGCATGCGCGCGGACGAGGTCGCCCGATGCCAGCACCACGTCGAGCTCGTAGCTGCCGACGATGCGGCGCAGCACCAGCACGCCGGCGAGCAGGCACAGGCCACCTGCGCCAGTCACCGTGAGCGCCATGCGCGCGCCGCGCCGCGCGTCGCGCCGGTGGTGCCAGTAGCCGATAAGCAGGAAGGAAAAGAGGCTCGTCAGTTCCCAGAACAGCACCATCTGCACCAGGTTGCCCGAGAGCACCACGCCCATCATCGCGCCCATGAACGCGAGGAAGAACGAGAAGAAGCGCGGCACCGGATCGGACGCCGACATGTAGTAGCGCGCATACAGCACGACCAGCGCGCCGATGCCCAGCACGAGCATGCAGAACAGCCAGGCGAAGCCGTCCATGCGGAAGACGAGGTTGAGACCGAGGGCCGGCAGCCACTGGACTTCCTGGCGCAGCACGTTGCCGCCGGCCAGCTGCGGGAAGAGCCACGCCACCTGGATCGCGCACCCGAGTGCGACCAGCCCTGCCAACGTCGACTCCCTGTTGCGGGCGTTCGACGGCAGGAAGGCCGCCAGTACGCTGGCGATGAAGGGGAGGGCGACGAGAAAAACCAGGGGCATCGCGATCGATTCTATCGACCGGGCCTGGCCTCGCTATCGCAAGAACCTCGGCATGGCGGGGCCGCTGTCGGCCCTGCCGCACGGGCTGTCCGCGACCCGGCGGCCGACTGTCACGACTGCAGCAGCATCTGCGCGCCGCGGAACCCCACCCACGTCATGAGCAGGGAGCCGCCCAGATGCAGGCCGATGGTGGCCAGTGCCATGTCGACGCGGCCAGCCATCAGCATGCCCACCACCTCGGCGGAAAAGCTGGAAAAAGTCGTGAGTGCGCCGAGGAAGCCCGTGATCACGCCGAGCCGCCACGCGGGTGACAGGTCCGGAAGCGCGTCGAAGGTCGCAATCGCGAGACCGATCAGCAGTCCACCGACGAGATTGACCGCCAGCGTGCCCCACGGCAGCCACCCACCGGGATTGAGCCAGAGCTGCATGCCCCAGCGCATCAATGCACCGAGGCAGGCGGCCACGCAGATGACAAGGGCCTGAAGCAACATGAAGCGGCGCCCTTATCTCACTGCGCCGGTCGGCGGTCGTCGAACCATGACTTCCACTGCGGCACCGCCGTGGCGAAGGTGCCGCGATGGGTGGTCGGCCCGGTCGAGACGGCCTGCACGGTCTTGTTGCCCGAACCCATTGCCTCTGCGTAGGTCTGTGCCAGGCGGCCGACACCCACGGTGATGGCCTCGTCCGTCTCGCCGTAGTAGTTGCGGACCGGCGACTTGACGACCCAGCGGTACGACTGCGTCTGCGAGATCAGCTTGCCGAACGCGGAGTCGGCAAAGTACTGCGGATTGAAGTACTCGGGCTTCAGCAACTTGCGAAGGTCGGTCGGAATGTCGGCGGGGTTGACCGGCTTGCCCGGCGGACGGTCGTAGGCCTGTTTGGACACGTCGTAGTAGGCGTCGTTGAAGAGCGCGCGGGCCAGGCCGGGCACGCCGTAGTAGTTCTCGTACGAGAACGCCGAGAGGATGAAGATGCTGTTGAGCCAGACGGCGTCGTAGGGCCGCGGGAAATCGAGGAAGCCGGACATGGCGACCCCCAGGTCGAGCGGGGCGCTGGCGGTGGCAGCGCCGTCGACGGGGACGCCGGCTTGTTCGAGCTTTTCCAGGAACGCCATGGTCACGAACCCGCCCTGTGACCAGCCGGACAGGTACAGCTTGTCGGTTTTGCGTCCCAGGTTCGCCAGCACACCCTTGGCCGCGATCAGCAGGTCGAAGCAGGCCTGCTGATGGCTTCCCTTCACCAGGTAGCCCTCGGGCTCGGTCGAGACGCCCATGCCGAAATAGTCGGCACCGATCAGCGCATAGCCTTGTCCTGCGAACTGGGCAATCATCAGCTGCGTTTCGGGCGACTGGTCTGCAAAGGACGGCACTTCCTGGCGGCCATACACGGTGCCGTGCTGGTACGACACCAGCGGGAGCGTCGTGTCCTGGTTGTCGGGCAGTGCCAGCAGACCCGAGGCGCGCGTCGGCTTGTTGCCCTTTTCGGGAATGACGGACGAATACGTGATCCGGTACAGCTTCACACCGGTGCGGGCGGGCGTGTAGGCGACCTTGATGCCGGCGAACTTCGGAATGTCCGTGTGCAGGATTGCGTTGAGTTTGGCGACGTCCCACTGGCCGACCAGTTCGAATGTCGTGTCGCCGACGATCGCCTTGGCAGCGGTATCTTGCGCGTGGACGGGAGCGGCTGCCTGTGTGGCCAATGCGGCCGCAACGACGATGGCTTTCAGGGTTTTGAGCATCTGACGGGGATCGGGAATTGTTTTGAAGGGACTCGCGGTGACAGAGGGATGCATGTGCCTCTCCGACCCTGGCGATCAAGTGTCAAAATGTATCTTCATTCCGAACGCTCGTCGAGCAAGTCCATGTGCAGTGGCGTGGACCTGTCGATGGCGAACGGACTTCCTTGCGAGGCCTAGAGCGACATGTGCATCGGCAGCCAGGTCACGATGCCGGGCACGAAGTAGATCAACAACACGGCGGCGATCATCAGGACGAACATCGGCAGCGTGACCCGTGCGATGTACAGCAGGTCGCGGCCGGTCATGCCTTGCAGCACGAAGAGATTGAAGCCCACGGGCGGCGTGATCTGCGCCATCTCGACAACCAGCACGATGAAGATGCCGAACCAGATCGGGTCGATGCCCGCAGCGGTCACCGTCGGCATGATGACGCCCATCGTCAGCACCACCATCGAGATGCCGTCCAGGAAGCAGCCGAGCACGATGTAGAAGGCGGCCAGCATGATGATCAGCTGGAACTTCGACAGACCCAGCGAGCCGATCCACTCCGCCAGATGGCGCGGCAAGCCGATGTAGCCCATCGACAGCGTGAGGAAGGCCGCGCCCGCGAGGATCAGGGCCATCATGCAGTAGAGGCGCGTCGCGCCCAGCAGGGCCTCCTTGAAGCTGTGCCAGGTCAACGAGCCTTGGGCCGCCGAAATGACCAGTGCACCCACGACGCCGACGGCGGCCGCTTCGGTTGCGGTGGCGATGCCGGCGTAGATCGAACCGAGGACCGACAGGATCAAGAGCGTGACCGGGATCAGGCTGCGCGATTCGTCGAGCTTCTGCAGGAAGCTCATCTTGGCGTCGGCCGGCGGGATCTTGTCCGGATTGCGCAGCGCCCAGAAGGCGATGTAGCCGGAGAAGAGCAGTGCCAGCATGATGCCCGGCAACACGCCCGCGATGAACAGCTTCGCGATCGAGACATCGGCACTGACCCCGTAGACGATCATGATGATCGACGGCGGAATCAACAGACCCAGCGTGCCGGCGCCGGCCAGCGTGCCGATGATCATGTCTTCGGGGTAGCCGCGCTTCTTGAGCTCGGGCAAGGTCATCTTGCCGATGGTCGCGCAGGTCGCGGCGCTCGAGCCCGAGACCGCGGCGAAGATCGCGCAGCCGACGACGTTGGTGTGCAGCAGCCGTCCCGGGAGTGCCTGCATCCAAGGCGCCAAGCCCTTGAACATGTCCTGCGACAGGCGTGTGCGAAACAGGATCTCGCCCATCCAGACGAACAGCGGCAGGGCCGTGAGCGTCCAGCTCGAGGCGGAGCCCCAGATCGTGACAGCCATGGCATCGCCGGCCGAGCGCGTCGAGAACAGCTCCATCGCCACCCATGCCACGCCCGACAGCGTCAGGCCGATCCAGACGCCGCTGCCGAGGATCAGGAACAGCGTGAGGATCAGCAACCCTGCGATCGCGATGTCATTCATGGCGCAGTGCCTCGGTGTGCTGCTTGACCACGCGCCCGCGCCACTCGAGCACGAACTCGTCGATCGTGGCGATGGCGAGGATGACGGTGCCGAGCGCCATGGCGACTTGCGGAATCCAGAGGGCTGTGGCGTCGTTGCCCGTGGAGATGTCATTGAAGGCGTGGGAGTTGATGACCAGGCGCACACTGTAGAACGCGAACAGCAACGCCAGGATCGCGGCTGCGCCCATGGCCCAGCGCTCCATCCAGCGACGCGCCGTGGGGCCGAGGCTGGTGAGGATCAGCGTGACGCGAATGTGCTCGCCCCGCTTGAGCGTGTGGGCCAGCGCCAGAAAGCCGGCGCCTGCCATCAAATAGCCGGCGTAGGCGTCGGTGCCCGGCACGTTGAAGTGCAGCTGCCGACTGATGATCGAGAGCAGCACCATCGCCAGCAGGCCGACCATGAAAAGCGCCGCCAGGGCGGCGGCGCTGTCGTAGAGAAAGTCGAGTGCTTTTCGCATCGGAAAAAGGCGCAAGCCCTCTTACATCTTCTTGTAGGCGTCGATCACGCCCTGGCCTTCGGTCCCGGCCTTGTCGATCCACTCCTTTTGCATGGTGTCCCCGACCTTCTTCATATCGGTCTTGAGCTGTGCGGACGGCGCGTGGATGGTCATGCCGTTCTTCTTGAGCAGGTCGAGGTACTCGAGGTTCTTCTTCTTCGAGATGTCCCAGCCGCGCTTCTCGGCTTCGGCGCCGGCCTTGAGCACGGCGTCCTGCGTCGGCTTGTCCAGTGCGTCGAATGCCTTCTTGTTGACCAGCACGCCGTTCTTCGGCAGCCAGGCCTGCATGTCGTAGAAGTTCTTGATGTACTCGTAGGTCTTGGTGTCGTAGCCCGTCGAGCCGGACGACATGTACGACTCGATCACGCCCGTGGCCATGGCCTGCGAGAGTTCGGCTTGCTGCACGGTCACGGGCTGTGCGCCGACCAGTTCACCGATGCGGGCGGTGGCGGGGCTGTAAGCGCGCCATTTGACGCCCTTGAGGTCGGCCGCGGAGGCGATTTCCTTCTTGACGAAGATGCCCTGCGGAGGCCAGGCCACGGCGTAGAGAAGCATCATTCCCTGTTCGCCGAGCTTCTTTTCGAGCACCGGCTTCTGTGCCTGGTACAGCTTCCACGAAGCGTCGTAGCTGTCGGCCAGGAACGGCAGTCCGTCGAGCCCGAACATCTGCCATTCGTTCTGGTAGTTCACCAGCAGGATCTCGCCCATCTGCGCTTGTCCGCCCTGCACGGCGCGCTTGATTTCCGGCGCCTTGAACAGCGATGCATTGTTGTGCACCGTGATCTTCAGCTTGCCGCCGCTGGCCTTGTCGACATCGGCTGCGAACTGGGTGATGTTTTCCGTGTGGAAGTTGTTGGCGGGGTAGGCAGTGGGCAGGTCCCACTTGGTTTGTGCGAACGAGGTGACGGCCAGTGTGAGGCCGGCGAGGGCAATGCCGAACTTGTGATTCATGGGCTCTCCAAAGCAGGGAAGAAAATAGGAAGCGGTGGCGACTGTACGTGCAAATATCGGGCCATGACTGAGGCCTTTCCCTGCGCCCCGGCACGAAAAAGCCGCCCTGAGGCGGCTTTTCGATAAGGACGCTTCGAAGGAGCGTCAGGGCTTGGAGGCTGCGGACTTGGTGTCGGCCTTCTTGTCTTTCGTTGCGGGCTTGGGTGCGGCGGTATCGGCCTTGAAGCTTTCGCCGTTGACGGTGAGTCCCTCGGCGGACAGCTTGCCGGCTTTCTTTTCCTTCACGCCTTTGACGCGACTCATGAAATCGCTCCAGTCCTTGAACGGCGTCTGCGTCCGCGCATCGACGATGCGCTTGGACATGGCGGGCCCGACGCCTTTGAGGCCGTCCAGGTCGGCTGCACTTCCCTTGTTCGCGTCGACCGCAGCAAACGATGCGACGGCCAGCAGCATGGCGGCCAGACCGACCGCAATTTTTTTCAGCATGATGAAACTCCCTGATTGTTGATATGACTGACAACCAAGCCGGATGGCTCGGCCCGTACTCAACGGAGTCCGATACGTTCGGGTTGACTCAGAGTTCTTCGACCCGGCGCGGCGGGTAGCTGTCCCATGCCTGGCAGCCAGGGCAGTGCCAGAAGTACTGGTGCGCCTCGAAGCCGCAGGCTGCGCAGCGGTAGCGCATCAGCGGGCGGGTGGCCTGGTCGAGTGCGCGCTGAACCTGGGGATGGAACTGCTCATGGGTGAAGATTTCGCCGGCCAGCCAGCGCGAGGCCGCCACCAGTGAAGGCTGGTGCGCGAGATGGGCGATGTAGCCGTCGCGCGGCGCTGGCGCTTCCTCGCCATCGAACTCCTCTGCAAGCAATGGCGTGCCGCCCAGCGCAATGATGGCTTCGAGCACGTCGATCGATGGTGACGCGGCATAGCGCCGTTGCAACAGGGCCAGTGCCTCCCCGCCGCGCTGGCATGCGGTGGCTGCTTGCTGCAAGGTCGCGGCATAGAGTGGGAGCGCCAGCGGCGCCGCTTCGGAGAGCGCAGCCAGCGTGTCGAACGCCCCAGCCGCTTCGCCATTGCGCAGCTGTAGATTCGCCATTTCGATCGCAGGTCGCGGCGCTTGCGGGGCGAGCTTCGCCGCCTCGCGCAACAGTTGTCCTGCGGCCACGTTGTCGCCTGCCGCGACTTGCTCGGCGGCCTGCTCGCAGAGGTGGTGCGCGCGGCGGGTGCTGTAACTCGCCTGTTCGGATTCATCGAGCTTCTGCGCCACTTCCGCTGCTTGCGTCCACTCGCGGGACCGCTCGTAGATGGCCAGCAGCGACAGCCGAGCCTCGTTCTCGTAGCGCGTGCCTTCGAGCTTTTGAAGCGAGGCCTCGGCGCGGTCGAGCAGCCCGGCGCGCAGGAAATCCTGGGCCAGCGCGTGCTGCGCGCGGTCGCGGTCTGCCCGGCTCAGGTCGCCGCGTCCGAGCAGATGCTCGTGGACCCGGACGGCGCGCTGGTACTCGCCGCGGCGGCGAAACAGGTTGCCGAGCGCAAAGTGCAGCTCCTGCGTGTCGGGGTCGTTCTGCACGGCCTCGATGAACGCGTCGATGGCCTGGTCCTGCTGCTCGTTGAGGAGGAAGTTCAGGCCGCGAAAGTAGGCCTTCGGGGCTTGCCGGTTCTCCATCTTGAGCTGCCGGATGTCGAAGCGCGAGGCCAGCCAGCCCAGCACGAACGCCACGGGCAGGCCGAGGAGAAGCCAGCTGAAATCAAAGTCCATGCGTGCGTGCCACAGGCAGTTCAGCGCCTGGAGGAAAGGCGGGCGCGGTGGAGGGCAGACCCGGTTGCTTCGTGGCGGCGCTGCGATGTTTCCACCATCCAGGCAGCATGCCGAGCGCGCCGACCACCATCCCGATCGTGAAGGCTGCCAGCACGACCAGCACAAGCGGCGCGCTCCATTCGGTGCCGAAGAAGAAGTGGACGGTGGCGTCCTGCCTGTTGTTCAGTGCGAAAGCGAACAGGATAAAAAAAATGGCTGCACTGAGCAGCCACAGAAGGTATTTCATGCACATCCCCGGTGGCGTGCCGATTCTACTTTTGCCATCAGGCCTTGCGGTCCTGCGAATCCAGTTCGGCGGTGCGCGCATCCACAGCTTCGCGCAGGGCCTTGCCCGGCTTGAAGTGCGGCACGCGCTTCTCGGGAATCTGCACGCTTTCACCCGAACGCGGATTGCGTCCGATGCGCGGCGGTCGCCGGTTCACCGAGAAGCTGCCGAAGCCGCGGATCTCGATGCGATGCCCGTTCACCAACGCGTCGCTCATCGCGTCAAGGATCGTCTTGACGGCGTATTCGGCATCGCGGTGCGTAAGTTGCGCAAAGCGCGCTGCAAGTTCTTCAACAAGGTCGGAGCGGGTCATAGGGCAAAAAGTGCAAAGAAAAAAGGGCGCCATTCAGCGCCCTTCTCAATCCCGGAACACCGCGGAACGGGCTCAGCCCGGCCGCGGCCTGGCGGCGAGCTTATTCCTTGTTGTTGTCCAGCTTGGCGCGCAGCAGTGCGCCCAGGCTGGTGGTGCCGGCGTTTTCACGCGACGACTGCTGGCTCAGGCTGGCCATGGCGCCTTGTTCGTCGACCATGTCCTTCTGCTTGATCGACAGCTGGATGTTGCGGGTCTTGCGATCCACATTGACCACCACGGCCGTCACTTCGTCGCCTTCCTTGAGCACGTTGCGGGCATCTTCCACGCGGTCGCGGGAGATTTCGCTGGCGCGCAGGTAGCCGATGATGTCCTCGCCGAGGTCGATCTCCGCGCCCTTGGCGTCGACGGTCTTGACCTTGCCGGTGACGATCTGGCCCTTGTCGTTCACGGTGGTGAACGTGGTGAACGGATCGCTGTCGAGCTGCTTGATGCCCAGGCTGATGCGTTCGCGGTCGACATCGACTGCCAACACGAGTGCTTCGACTTCCTGGCCCTTCTTGTAGTTGCGAACCGCGGCTTCGCCGGTTTCGTTCCACGAGAGGTCCGAGAGGTGAACCAGGCCGTCGATGCCGGCGGCCAGACCCACGAACACGCCGAAGTCGGTGATCGACTTGATCGGGCCCTTGACGCGGTCGCCGCGCTTGGTGTTCTGCGCGAACTCTTGCCACGGGTTGGCCTTGCACTGCTTCATGCCCAGGCTGATGCGGCGCTTGTCTTCGTCGATTTCCAGGACCATGACTTCGACTTCGTCGCCCAGCGAGACGATCTTGTTCGGAGCGATGTTCTTGTTGGTCCAGTCCATTTCGGAGACGTGCACCAGGCCTTCGATGCCGGGTTCCAGCTCGACGAACGCGCCGTAGTCGGCAATGTTCGTGACCTTGCCGAACAGGCGGGTGCTCGACGGGTAGCGGCGCGAAACGCCCATCCACGGGTCGTCGCCCATTTGCTTCAGACCCAGCGAGACACGGTTCTTTTCGGTGTCGAACTTGAGGATCTTGGCGGTGATTTCCTGGCCAGCCTGAACGACTTCGCTCGGGTGGCGAACACGGCGCCATGCCATGTCGGTGATGTGCAGCAGGCCGTCGATACCGCCGAGGTCGACGAATGCGCCGTATTCGGTGATGTTCTTGACCACACCGCGCACGACTGCGCCTTCCTTCAAGGTTTCCATCAGCTTCTGGCGCTCTTCGCCCATGCTGGCTTCGACCACGGCACGACGCGACAGCACGACGTTGTTGCGCTTGCGATCGAGCTTGATGACCTTGAATTCGAGGGTCTTGTTCTCGTACGGGGTCAGGTCCTTGATCGGACGCGTGTCGATCAGCGAGCCCGGCAGGAAAGCGCGGATGCCGTTGACCAGAACGGTCAGACCGCCCTTGACCTTGCCGCTGGTGGTGCCGGTGACGAATTCGCCCGATTCCAGGGCCTTCTCCAGGGCGAGCCACGAAGCCAGACGCTTGGCGGTGTCGCGCGAGAGGATGGTGTCGCCGTAGCCGTTTTCGACCGAGCCGATGGCCACGGAAACGAAATCGCCGGCCTGGACTTCGAGTTCGCCCTTGTCGTTCTTGAACTCCTCGATCGGCACGTACGCTTCGGACTTCAGGCCGGCGTTCACGACGACGTGGTTGTGTTCGACGCGCACGACTTCAGCGGTGATGACTTCACCGGTGCGCATTTCGGAACGCTTCAGGGACTCTTCAAACAGGTCGGCAAAAGATTCAGACATTTATGGTTCCTTCCGTCAGGCAGGGTTTGCAGGCGCAAAAAGCGAAATTGCGAGCGACTGCGTAGGGTCTGGAGACGGCGGTTGTGGGCTTGTCGCCCGGGTCAAGTTGGAAAAACCAGCGGGCCGGTGCGCTGTCGCGCGGCGGGGACCTGCTGGATCGAAAACACCTCTCAGGCGGACCCGAAAGGCTGTGCTTGCTGCCACCAGTTCAAAACCTCGACGACCGACTGTTCGATCGAAAGGCTGGAGTTGTCCAGGCGGCGAGCATCCTGTGCCGGCTTGAGTGGTGCGACGCTGCGGGAAGAGTCCCGGGCGTCGCGTGCCTCCAAGTCGGCGCGAAGACTGTCGAGTGTAGTTGAAATCCCCTTTGAAATCAACTGCTTATAGCGGCGCTCCGCCCTGTGTGCGGCGCTGGCAGTCAGGTACACCTTCAGCGGGGCGTCGGGGAAGATCACGGTGCCCATGTCGCGCCCGTCGGCGACCAGTCCCGGCAGCTGCCGGAAGCCCATCTGCAGCGCAGTGAGGGCCGTCCTGACCGCGGGCAGCGCGGACACCCGGGAGGCGTCCATGCCGGCCGCTTCGCTGCGGATGGCATCGGTCACATCCTCGCCGTCTAGCAGCACCTTGCCGTGATCGAAACGCAGCGGCAGGGTGCGGGCCAAGTCGGCGATCTCGGCCTCGTGCCCTGGTTCTGCGTCCAGACCGGCGCGCCGCATGGCAAGGCCCGTCACGCGGTAGAGCGAGCCGGAATCGAGGTAGTGGTAGCCGAGGCGGTACGCCACCTCGACCGCCAGCGTGCCCTTGCCGGAGGCCGTCGGTCCGTCGATGCAGATCACGGGAATGGCCTGTGCCTCGGCCACCGAGAACAGCGTTTCGAAATAGTCGGGGAAGGTTTTCGCGACGCAGTGCGGCTCGAGGATGCGGACCGGCACGCGGTCCGGATTGAAGGCGGCCAGCGAAAAGCACATGGCGACGCGGTGGTCGTCGTAGGTCCTGATGGTGGCGGCGCGCCAGGCGCCTGCGGCGAGCGGGTGAACGCGGATGAAATCGGGTCCGGACTCGACGGTAGCGCCGAGCTTGCGCAACTCGTTGGCCATCGCATCGATGCGATCGGTTTCCTTGACGCGCCAGCTCGCGATGTTGCGCAGCGTGCTGGGCCCGTCGGCATAGAGTGCCATCACCGCGAGCGTCATCGCGGCGTCCGGAATGTGGTTGGCGTCGAGGTCGATGGCTTTGAGCGGCCATGCACCGCGACGCACCGCCAGCCAATTGGCGCCGCTGCTGACCTGCGCGCCCATCTGCCGCGCGGCTTCGACGAACCGGATGTCACCCTGGATCGAGTCGGCGCCCACGCCTTCGATGCGGATGCCGTCCCGGCCTTCGACCGGCGAGGCGATGGCGCCGAGCGCGATGAAGTAGCTGGCGGAAGAGGCGTCCGCTTCGACGTGAATGTCGCCGGGCGAGCGGTACACGCTGCCGGCCGGGATGGTGAAGCGTTCCCAGCCCTGGCGCTGCACTTCGATGCCGAAGCGCGCGAGCAGGTTGAGCGTGATCTCGATGTAGGGCTTGGAAATGAGGTCGCCGACGACGTCGATCACGATGTCGCGCTGTGCCGCCAGCGGCAGCGCCAGCAGCAGGGCGGTCAGGAACTGGCTCGACACATCACCCCGGACCCTGATCGGCGCATCGAGGGCCAGCGCATCACGTGCCACCGGATGGATCTGAAGCGGTGGAAAGCCGGGGTTGCCAAGATAGTCGATGCGGCAGCCGAGTTGGGTGAGCGCATCCACCAGATCGCCGATCGGGCGTTCGTGCATGCGCGGCACGCCGCTCAATTCGAATTCGCCCCCCAACATGGCCAGTGCCGCGGTCAGCGGGCGCATGGCAGTGCCTGCGTTGCCGAGGAACAGGTCGGCAGACGGCGTGCGCAATTGGCCACCCAGCCCGTCGATGCGGGTCGTGCTGCCATCGCGTGCGATTCCACAGCCGAGTTGCGTCAGTGCATCGAGCATCACGCGGGTGTCGTCGGAATCCAGCAAGTCGTGGACCGTGGTCGTGCCGCTGGCCAGGGCGGCGAGCAACAGGACGCGGTTGGAGATGCTCTTGGAGCCGGGAAGCTGCACGGTGCCGCCCGCGGCGGTCAGGGGCGGAAGGTCGAGAAATGGCGTCGAAAACATCGTCCGTTCAATCGGTGGAAGGTGGGGCCGCGGGTCGCCAGCCTGCACGCGTGCGGCTCGCGTTGTCGATCGCGCGCTCGAGCGCCGGGCCGTCGCCGGACGCGATCAACGACTCGAGGTTCAGCAACTCCTCACGGAAAGCCTGCGACTGCAACAGCACCTGCTCCCGATTGGCCAGCAGGACATCACGCCACATCGTCGGATCGCTCGCAGCGATGCGCGAGAAATCGCGAAATCCCGAGCCGGCCAGTGACAGAAAGTGTGCGCCCTGCGGTTGTCCCGCAATGGCGTTGGTGAAAGCGAAAGCCAGCAAATGCGGCAAGTGACTGACGGCGGCGAAGGCGCTGTCGTGCGCCTCGTGCGTCATGTTCACGACATGCCCGCCGACGGCGGTCCAGACCTGGGTGGCGCGTTGCACGTTGGAGCGCAGCGTCTGCTTGACCGGCGTCAGCACGATCTGGCGGCCGTTGAACAACGCCGCGTCGGCGTGCTCGATGCCGGCCGACTCCTTGCCGGCGATCGGATGCGCCGGCACGAAGCTGGCGAACTGGTCTTGCAGGCCACGGCGTGCTGCTTCGATCACGTCGCCCTTGGTCGAGCCGACGTCCATCACCAAGGTCTCGGCCGAGATGCCATGGCGTATGGCCTTGAACGTGGCTTCCGAGGCCGCCACCGGCACCGCGATCAGGACCAGATCCGCGCCTGACACCGCGAGCAGCGCAGAGGGTGCCGCCACGTCGATCACGCCCAACTGGCGCGCTCGCTCGGTGGTGGAGGGCGACTTGCTGTACCCGACGACACGCTTCACCAGCTTGGCGCGCTTGAGGGCCAGCGCGAATGAGCCTCCCATCAGGCCGCAGCCGATCAGACCGAGTTGCTCGAACATGGCTGTGGCTCAGGCCTTGACCGGGTAGGCGCCGAGCACCTTGTAGAACGCACAGAGGCTGCGCAATTCCGCCAGCGCGGCCGCGACATTGTGCTGCGAAGGGTGACCGTCCAGGTCGATGTAGAAGTAGTACTCCCACTGGCCGGTGCGCGCCGGACGCGATTCGAAGCGCGTCATCGACACGCCGTGGTTCTTCAGCGGCACCAGCAGATCGTGCAAGGCGCCCGGCTGGTTCGGCACGGAAACGACAAGGCTCGTGCAATCGCGTTCCGACGCCGGTGGCATCGCCAGCGTCTGCGGCAGGCAGATGATCGCGAAGCGCGTGCGGTTGTAGGCGTCGTCCTGGATGGCGTGCGCCACGATGTGCAGGCCGAATCGGGTGGCGGCGCGCTCGCTGGCGAGGCCGGCCCACGCAGGATTGGTTGCGGCGAGGCGGGCGCCTTCGGCGTTGCTCGACACCGCACGACGTTCGGCCGCCGGCAGGTGCTTCGCCAGCCAGTTCTGGCATTGGGCGAGGGCCTGCGGATGCGCGAGCACCACCTCGATGCCTTCGAGCGAATTGGTCGAGCGCAGCAGGTTGTGCCGGACCAGCAGGGCGACTTCGCCCACCACGTGGGTCGGCGAGTGCAGGAACATGTCGAGCGAACGCGTGACAACGCCTTCGTTGGAGTTCTCGACGCCGACGACGCCGTACTGCGCGCTGCCGCTGGCGGTCGCGTGGAACACCTCGTCGAAGCTGGCGCAATAGACCAGGTCGGCCGCACCGCCGAAATACTCGACCGCCGCCTGTTCGCAGAACGTGCCCTCAGGTCCGAGGACCGCGACGCGTTGTGGCGATTCGAGAGCCAGACAGGCCGACATGATCTCGCGCCAGATCGCGGCGACATGCAGGTCCTTGAGTGGACCGTCGTTGCTCTTCTGCATCTTCTCGATGACCTGCGCGACGCGGTCGGGGCGGAAGAACGGCGTGCCTTCTCGCTTCTTGACTTCGCCGACCTGCTCCGCCACGCGGGCGCGCTGGTTGAGCAGATCGAGCAAGCGCTGATCGAGCGAGTCGATCTGGACGCGCAAGCCCGCGAGGTTGTCGGAGTTCGGAGCAGAGGAGGTGTCTTGAGCGGGAGCTGTCATCGGTCGGGTGCGCCGCCCTGAAAACTAGGCGTGCGAGCGCTCGAATTCTCGCATGTACCCCACGAGTGCCTGGACACCCTCCAGCGGCATGGCGTTGTAAATGCTCGCGCGCATTCCGCCCACAGACTTGTGACCCTTGAGCTGCAGCAGACCTGCATCGCGCGCACCCGCCAAGAAGGCATCGTTGCGTGTTTCGTCGCGCAGGAAGAACGGAATGTTCATGCGCGAGCGACAGGTCGGATCGACCTTGTTGACGTAGAACGGCGAGCTGTCGACAAAGTCGTACAGCAGTTTCGCTTTGGCGGTGTTGCGGTGTTCCATCGCCGCAATGCCGGTGGCGTCGCCTTCGCGTTGCTGAAGCAGCCACTGGAACGTGAGCCCCGCCACGTAGATGCCCCAAGTGGGTGGTGTGTTGTACATCGACTGGTTGTCGGCCACCGTCTTGTAATTGAACGCGCTCGGGCAAATCTCGAGCGCGCGACCCAGCAGCTCGTCGCGCACAACGACGATGGTGAGCCCGGCCGGACCGAGGTTCTTCTGCGCGCCGCCGAAAGCGAGGCCGACGCGGCGCCAATCGATGCTGCGCGACGCGACATGCGATGAAAAGTCGATCACCAACGGGGCATCGCAACCCAGCGATCGCAGATCGGGCAGCTGCTGGAATTCGACGCCGTTGATCGTTTCGTTGGTGCACACGTGCACGTACGAAGTGTCGCTGTCCAGCTGCCAGGTGGCAGGGTCGGGCAAGCGGGTGTGCTGGTCTGCCGCATTGGTTGCTGCGATGCGTGCGGCACAGTAGCGCTGCGCCTCCTTTTGCGACTTGATACTCCAGCTGCCGGTGATCACGAAATCGGCCCGGGTGCCACGCGACAGGTTGAGCGGAACGATTGCGTTCTCGCCCAGCCCCCCGCCCTGCATGAAAAGGATGTGGAACTCCGGCGGGATGGCCAGCAACGTTCGGAAGTCGGCCTCCGCCTGCGCGGCGATCGCACCGAACTCCTTGCCGCGATGGCTCATCTCCATCACGCCCATGCCGCTGCCGTGCCAGTCCAGCATTTCCTCGGCCGCGCGCCGAAGCACCGGCTCCGGCATCGCAGCCGGACCCGCGGAGAAGTTGTAGGGCCGCTGGCCGACTTCGGCGGTCACTTCTTGGCAGGCGCCTTGGCGGGTGCCGCGGCGGGTGCACGTGCGGGCGCCGGACCGGTCGGTGCGCCCAGTGCCTTCGCAACGCTTTCATCGAGGGCCTTCATCTTGGGCTCGATGCTGGCGCGGGTCTCGGTCACCAGCTTTTCGGTCAGTGCCGTCTGCATCTTGGGGTTGAGGTCCTGGTACTTCTTGCTCAGCGGCGAGCTGATCCAGGCGACCAACTGGCGCAGTTCGTCTTCGGTGAAGCTTTGCTCGAGCAATGGGCCGAGGGCGCCGGGTGCCAGTTGCACGGCCTTGTCGCGAACGATCGGATAGGACTCGTCGAAGTACTTCTTGAGTTCGGCGTCGGCGGCCTTGGCAGCGGCTTCGCGCTTCTCGGCGGGAACCTGCGTCTGCAGATAGGCCGAGCCGGCCTGTGCGATGGGTGCGCTCGACTGCTCGACCAGACCGCGGGCGAGGGATTCGATGCCCGGACGCTGCAGGTCGACGAACTGCTTGACCAACGCTGCCTTGTCCTGCGCCATGGCCATCGAAGAGGTGGCGAGGGCCGCAGTCACAAGTGCGAGTTTGAATTTATTCACTGGGATTCTCCGTTGAAGATGTTGAAGTGTCGTCGGCGCCGGGCTCAGGTTCGCCAATGGCATCGTTTTCGACGATGCGCTGCAAGCCGCTGAGTTTGGCGCCTTCATCGAGGCCGATCAGCGTGACGCCTTGCGTCGCGCGACCGAGTTCGCGAATTTCGGCAACACGGGTGCGAACGAGCACGCCCTTGTCGGTGATGAGCATGATTTCGTCGTCCGCATGGACCAGAGTCGCGGCAACCACCTTGCCGTTGCGCTCACTCTGTTGAATCGCAATCATGCCTTTGGTTCCGCGGCCATGTCGCGTGTATTCGGTAATGCTTGTGCGCTTTCCGTAACCATTCTCGGTAGCCGTCAAGACGCTTTGCTGCTCGTCTTCGGCGACGAGCATGGCGATCACGCTCTGGCCGACGTCCAGCGACATGCCGCGCACGCCTCGGGCGTTGCGGCCCAGTGGACGCACATCGTCTTCATAGAAGCGCACGGCCTTGCCGCCGTCGCTGAACAGCATCACATCGTGCTTGCCGTCGGTCAGCGCTGCGCCGACCAGGAAGTCGCCATCGTCGAGGTTGACCGCGATGATGCCGCCCTTGCGCGGATTGTTGAACTCGTCGAGTGCCGTTTTCTTGACGGTCCCCATCGAGGTGGCCATGAACACGAACTGGTCAGCCGGAAAGGTGCGCTTCTCTCCCGTCAGCGCCAGGACGACATTGATCTTTTCGCCCTCTTGCAGCGGGAACATGTTGACGATCGGCCGACCGCGCGAACCGCGCGAGCCGGCGGGCACTTCCCAAACCTTGAGCCAGTACAGGCGGCCGCGGTTGGAAAAGCACAGGATGTAGTCGTGCGTGTTGGCGATGAAGAGCTGGTCGATCCAGTCGTCTTCCTTGGTCGCAGTCGCTTGCTTGCCGCGGCCGCCGCGCTTCTGGGCGCGGTATTCGCCGAGTGGCTGGCTCTTGATATAGCCGCTGTGCGAGAGCGTCACCACCATGTCCGTCGGAGTGATCAGGTCTTCGGTCGACAGGTCGTAGGCACTGTGCTCGACCTGGCTGCGACGCGCGCCCAGCTTGGTCTGGCCGAATTCCTGTTTGATGGTTCCGAGTTCGTCGCCAATGATGATCGACACGCGCTCCGGCTTGGCCAGGATGTCGAGCAGGTCGTCGATCTCTGCCATCACTTCCTTGTATTCGGCGACGATCTTGTCCTGCTCCAGACCGGTCAGGCGCTGTAGGCGCATCTGCAGGATTTCCTGCGCTTGCGTGTCGGAGAGGCGATACAGGCCGTCCTGCCCCATCCCGAATTCCAGCTCCAATCCATCCGGCCGGTAGTCGTCTGCATTGATCGTGCCGCCATCGGCCCGGGTGCGCGTGAGCATCTCGCGCACCAGTTTGCTGTCCCACGGCCTCGCCATGAGTTCGGTCTTGGCAACGGGTGGCGTCGGTGCGTTGCGGATGATGGCGATGAACTCATCGATGTTCGCCAGTGCAACCGCGAGGCCTTCCAGCACATGGCCGCGCTCGCGTGCCTTGCGCAATGTGTACACCGTACGGCGCGTCACCACTTCGCGTCGGTGTTGCAGGAAGACCTCGATCAGGTCCTTCAGGTTGCACAGCTTGGGCTGGCCGTTGATCAGCGCCACCATGTTGATGCCGAAGGTGTCCTGCAACTGCGTCTGCTTGTACAGATTGTTCAGAACGACCTCTGGCACCTCGCCGCGCTTCAGCTCGATCACCAGGCGCATGCCCGATTTGTCCGATTCGTCCTGAATGTGGCTGATGCCGTCGATCTTCTTCTCGTGGACGAGTTCGGCCATGCGCTCCTGGAGCGTCTTCTTGTTCACCTGATAGGGCAGTTCGTCGACGATGATGGCTTGGCGCTGCCCGCGATCGATGTCTTCGAAGTGGCATTTGGCTCGCATCACCACCTTGCCGCGGCCGGTGCGGTAGCCGTCCTTGATGCCGTTGATGCCGTAGATGATCCCGGCGGTCGGGAAGTCCGGCGCCGGGATGATTTCCATCAGCTCGTCGATGTCCGCCATCGGGTTTCGCAACAGGTGCAGGCAGGCGTCGACGACTTCGTTGAGGTTGTGCGGGGGAATATTCGTCGCCATGCCGACCGCAATACCGCCAGCGCCATTGACCAGCAGATTCGGCAATTTGCTCGGCAACACCATTGGCTCTCTTTCGGAGCCGTCGTAATTGTCCTGAAAATCGATCGTTTCCTTGTCGATATCGCCCAGCATTTCATGGGCGATCTTGGACAGGCGGATTTCCGTATAGCGCATGGCGGCTGCCTGGTCGCCATCGACCGATCCGAAATTGCCCTGGCCATCGACCAGCATGTGGCGCATCGAGAAGTTCTGAGCCAGCCGCACGATCGTGTCGTAGACCGACTGATCGCCGTGAGGGTGGTACTTGCCGATCACGTCGCCCACGATGCGCGCGGACTTCTTGTACGGCCGGTTCCAGTCGTTGTTCAACTCATGCATCGCGAAGAGCACGCGGCGGTGCACCGGCTTGAGGCCATCCCGCGCATCGGGAAGTGCGCGCCCGACAATCACGCTCATCGCGTAATCAAGGTAGCTGCGACGCATTTCCTCTTCGAGACTGATGGGCAGGGTTTCTTTGGCGAACGAGGTCATGGATGGCAGGCAGACAGCAAGGAGCCGAAATTTTACGCTGCGAGCGGTGTCGCACCGCAGCAACACAAGCCGGCTATTCCGCTCCAGTCCTACGATTCCGGGGCGCTCCGCGTCCTGTTTGACAAAGACCCTATGGCACAATCGCCTCAACGTTTTGGGTGGTGGTCACTTAAAGCGTCCTTGATTCGCAGCGCGGCTGCGGCTTTTTCCCCAAGAGGAGAACCATGAAGAAACTGAACAAAGTGGCGATGATGTTTGCAGTCGCTGCGCTCGCCACGGCCGCCGGCGCGCAGACCCGTGTCACCGCAGCAAACGATGGCCCTGTCATCGATAACTGGCAAAACGGCACCAGCGAGCTGGTCTGGAAGAACGGCACGAACGAATTGTGCTGGCGCGATGCCAACTGGACGCCCGCAACGGCTGCCAAGGGTTGCGATGGCGCCCTGGTCCCGGCTGCTCCTGTCGCTGGCGTAACGCCCGCGGCGCCTGCCGCTCCGGCAGTTCCCCCGGCAGTCGCTGCTTCGAAGGTTACCTTCGCAGCCGACGCATTCTTCGACTTCGACAAGTCGGTCCTGAAGCCTGAAGGTCGCGCCAAGCTGACCGACCTGGTTTCGAAGATCCGCGGCGTCAACCTCGAAGTGATCATCGCTGTGGGCCATACCGACTCGATCGGTACCGTGCCTTACAACCAGCGTCTGTCGGTGCGTCGCGCCGAAGCCGTCAAGGCCTTCTTGGTCTCGCAGGGCATCGAACGCAATCGCGTGTACACCGAAGGCAAGGGCGAGTCGCAACCTGTTGCTGACAACCGCACCAAGGAAGGCCGCGCCAAGAACCGCCGCGTGGAAATCGAAGTGGTCGGTACCCGCGCAAACTGATTCGAAAGAATCTGAAATCAACCCCGCCTCGGCGGGGTTTTTTTATGTCTTTTCTATTTCTCCATAATCCTGCATATGAATGAAATCCTGAATGCAGATCCGGCCGAATTAGCGAAATTCTCCGAACTCGCACATCGATGGTGGGATCTCGAAAGCGAATTTCGACCTCTTCACGAGATCAATCCACTGCGATTGGAGTGGATCGACGGCATTGCGCCGCTCGCAGGCTCGCGCGTGCTCGACGTCGGGTGCGGCGGCGGGATTCTGGCCGACTCGATGGCGCGCAAAGGCGCCAACGTTCTCGGTATCGATCTGGCGGGCAAAGCGCTCAAGGTGGCGCAGCTGCATGCCCTGGAGGCGCAGACCCCAGATGTCCTTTACCGCGAGATCAGCGTCGAGGCTTTGGCGGCCGAACAGCCCGGCACTTTCGATATCGTGACCTGCATGGAGATGCTCGAACATGTGCCCGAACCCGCTTCGGTCGTTCAGGCATGCGCAGACCTTGTCAAGCCTGGCGGCTGGGTGTTTCTTTCGACGATTCATCGAAATGCGAAGGCCTTCCTGTTTGCCATCCTGGGAGCTGAGTACATGCTCGGATTGTTGCCCCGTGGAACCCACGAATACCAGAAGATGATTCGGCCAAGCGAGCTTGCTGGGCATTGCCGCGCGGCCGGAGTCGACCTGCGGCACACGCGTGGGATGGAATACAACCCTCTGACCCGTCGCTATTGGCTGAGTGCAGACACCAGCGTCAACTACATGTTCGCAACCCGCAAGCCCGAGCACTCCCGATGAGCCGCGCAAGCCAAGTCAGGGCCGTGCTATTCGACCTGGACGGCACGCTGGTGGACAGTGCCCCCGAGCTCGGTGCCGCGGCCGACAAGATGCGCACCGATCGTGGGCTCGAGTCCTTGCCGCAGCGTTTGTATCGTCCCATGGCCGGTTCAGGGGCACGTGGCATGCTAGGCGTGGCATTCGGGATCACGCCCGAATCGCCAGAATTCATCGCACTCAGGGACGAGTTTTTCGTGAACTACGAGCGCCGGATGCTGCTCAACACGCATGCTTTTGACGGCGTGGCCGAACTGATCGGCGCGCTGGAAGAAGATGGTCTGCCCTGGGGCGTGGTCACGAACAAGTCGATGCGCTTCACCGATCCCTTGACGCAGGCGATGCCTTTGTTCTCCACCGCCCGTGCGGTTGTCAGCGGCGACACCACTCCCCTCGCAAAGCCGCACCCCGAGCCATTGCTTGAAGCGGCACGCCGGATTGGCGTGGCGCCTGCAGATTGCGTCTACGTTGGCGACGACGAGCGCGACATCGTCGCCGGCCGCGCAGCCGGGATGCGCACGGTTGCTGCGATCTACGGATACATGGGGGAGCAGGCGGACGCGGCGCGCTGGCAGGCCGATGCCTGCATCACTTCGCCGCTGCAACTCTTGCAATGGCTGAATGAGGCCTAAAATACGAGTCTTGGGGCTGCACTGGTTTCGACGTGGGTTGGAATCGTAGCGGGGCATGTCGAGCTGAATGCGCTCGTAAAACAGATTCAAACAAACTAACTGCAAACGACGAACGTTTCGCACTCGCCGCTTAATTGCCGGTGAGCTTTGCAACAGCAGGCCGATGGGCTGGGCAAGGGGGTGACAGAGCAATCTGAAACCTCCCGGCTGCAAAGATAACTACATCGGCTGGCTCCGGTCCGGGTACCTTGGATCGGGGCAAGAAAATAGGGTACTGGCGTCCGGTTTAGCGTGTGACTGCGCGACTCCGGGAGCGAGACTCAAATCAGATCACTAAACATGTAGAACTGCGCGAAGAAGGCTTGCGGACGGGGGTTCAAATCCCCCCAGCTCCACCATTTACCTCAAGGGCCAACCGTCTCGGTTGGCCCTTTTTTTCTTTCGCCCGACGCTATAGTGGGCGTTCGACGCCTTGCTTGCTCACCTCCAGGACTGCCCATGTCGGAAGCACTGACCGCCACGCTCACCAGCTACTACGACAGGGTCCCTTACGACTCACATCCATTTCCACAGACGGCGGTCGAGCATCTCGAGGCCCTGTCGTTCCTCTTCGGTCTCGATGCGCCTTCTCCGTCGACTGCGCGGGTGCTCGAGCTTGGATGCGCTGCCGGCGGCAACCTGATTCCTTTCGCCGCTCGCTATCCGGAAGCGACCGCGCTGGGCGTCGATCTCTCGTCGGTCCAGGTCGCGCAGGGCAAGTTGGCGATCAACCACGCAGGGCTCCGGAACATCGAACTGCGAGCGTTCAACATTGCCGAGATCGATGCTTCGTTCGGCCAGTTCGATTACATCGTCTGCCACGGCGTCTACAGCTGGGTGCCCGCCGAGGTGCAGGAGGCGATTCTTCGGGTGTGTTCCGATAATCTTTCGCCGAACGGCGTTGCGTACATCAGCTACAACGTCTATCCCGGCTGGAAGGCGCGGGAGATCGTTCGCGACGCGATGATCCTGCGCGGCGCGGCGCGCGACGAGCCCGGTGAAAAGCTCTCCTATGCGCGCGGCATGCTGGAGTTTCTCGAGCAATCGGCACGACCCGACAGCGTGCTCAAGAAAACGCTCGAAGAGACGATGCCGATCGTGCGCAACTCGACCGACTCCTACCTGCTGCACGAGTTTCTAGAGCCCTGCAACGCACCCTGCTATTTCAAGGAATTCATTGCGCGCTCCAATGTCCACGGCCTGACCTATCTGGCCGATGCCGAACCGTCCACGATGTTCGTGCAGAACTACGGCGACAAGGTGCGCGAGCCGCTGCTGCGCGAGTGCGGTGGCAGTCAGATCCTGATGGAGCAGTACCTCGATTTCCTCGTGAACCGCACCTTCAGGCAGACGCTCCTGGTGAAGCAGGCGCGCGGCCCCGGCATTCGGTATCGCCTCGATCCCGAGCGCCTTCGCACCCTGCAATACGCCGGCATCTTCAGTGCCGAAGACGGCAGCGCGTTAACGTTGGACGTTCGGGAGCAGCCCGCTCAGGCGCTGCGCAATCTCAAGGTGACGTTGCGGCTCCCTGTGCACAAGGCGGTGGCGCGGGTGCTCGACAGCCACTATCCGTCGACGGTCGGCGTGGAGGCATTGATCGCATCCGTCGCGCAGCTCACGGGCGAGACGCGAGAGGCAGCTGACCCGTTCGTGATGGGCATGCTCGAGGAACTTCTGATCATCGGTGCCGTTCGAATCCGCCGTATCGCTGCCCTGGCCACCAGCGAAGTGTCTTCCCATCCGGTCGCCTTGCCCGCGATCCGCCGTGCGCCAGGTCTCGCTTTGGAAGCCGGTGCGTCGGCTGGCGTCTGCAATCAATGGCATGAGCCCGTGGGCTTGTCGCTGCTGGAGCGCTGCCTGTTGCCGTTGCTCGACGGCGGGCATTCCCACGAGGCGCTGGCCGAACATCTGGCGGCCGAGGCGCGTGCCGAGCGTCTGCGCTTCATCAAGGATGACCAGACAATCACCGATCCGCAGGCTTTGCTCGCCTTCACGCGCCAACAGGTGGCGCTCGCGCTCGGCGACCTTCAACGCAGAGCGCTGCTGACGGCCTGACTGCGTCCCGACGAACTACAACCAGGAGACTTCAATCATGAAACGACTGCACCTGTCCTGCCGACTCCGAAGTGCGATCGTCGCCGCGATCGCCCTTGGGGCTGGACCCTTCGCTCAAGCGGCATCCCAGGCACCCGTGGCGGCGCAGAACGGCATGGTCGTCACGGCGCAGCATCTGGCGACCAGGGTCGGTGTCGACGTGCTCAAGCGCGGTGGCAATGCCATCGACTCCGCCGTCGCGGTGGGCTACGCGCTGGCTGTGGTGTATCCGGCCGCGGGCAACCTGGGTGGCGGCGGCTTCATGACGGTCCAGCTGGCCGATGGGCGCAAGACCTTCCTCGATTTCCGCGAGAAGGCGCCGCTTGCGGCCACGGCCAACATGTACCTCGACAAGGACGGCAACGTCGTCAAGGGTTTGAGCACCAACGGTCACCTGGCGGTCGGCGTTCCGGGCACGGTCTCCGGCATGGAGCTCGCGCGTGAAAAGTACGGCACGATGCAACGCGCCGCGCTGTTGGCGCCGTCGATCGCGCTGGCCGAAAAAGGGTTCGTGCTGAACCAGGGCGACATCGACATGTTCGCGACCGCCACCAACGACTTCAGAAAAGACCCGGCGTCGGCGGCCATCTTCCTCAACAAGGGTGAGCCTTTCGCGGTCGGTCAGACGATCGTGCAGAAGGACCTGGCCAAGACGCTGAAAGCGATCAGCAACAAGGGCGTCGACGGCTTCTACAAGGGGCCGGTCGGCGCGGCGATCGTGGCGTCCAGTCAGGCGGGCAAAGGCATCATCACGCAGGCCGACCTCGACCAGTACCAGACGCGCGAACTCGCCCCGGTCGAGTGCGACTACCGCGGCTACCGCGTCATTTCGGCGCCGCCCCCGAGCTCGGGCGGCGTGGTGATCTGCGAGATGCTCAACATCCTCGAAGGCTATCCGCTCAAGGACCTGGGTTTCCGCTCGGCGCAAGCCGTCCATTACCAGATCGAAGCGATGCGCCATGCCTATGTGGACCGCAACAGCTATCTGGGCGATCCCGACTTCGTGAAGAACCCGCTCGATCGACTGCTCGACAAGGGCTACGCCGAGAAGATCCGCGCGGCCATCGACCCCAAGAAGGCGGGCGTCTCCAAAGACATCAAGCCCGGCGTGTCGCCGCACGAGGGCAGCAACACCACCCACTACTCGATCACCGACAAGTGGGGCAATGCCGTGTCGGTGACCTACACGCTGAATGACTGGTTCGGTGCCAAGGTCACGGCCGACAAGACGGGTGTGCTGCTGAACAACGAGATGGACGACTTCACGTCCAAGATCGGCGTGCCCAACATGTATGGCCTGGTGCAGGGCGAGGCCAACGCCATCGCACCCGGCAAGCGTCCGCTGAGCTCGATGAGCCCGACCATCGTGAGCAAGGATGGCAAGCCAGTGATGGTGGTCGGCACGCCCGGCGGCAGCCGCATCATCACGGCGGTGCTCCACACCATCCTGAACACGGTCGACTACGGCATGAACGTGCAGGAAGCGGTCGATGCGCCGCGCTTCCACCAGCAGTGGCTGCCGGACGTGACCAACATCGAGACCTTCGCGCTGTCGCCCGACACCCGCAAGATCCTCGTGGACATGGGGCACAACCTCGGCGTGCCGCAACCGGCCAACCACATGGCCGCGATCGTCGTTGGCGCGCCGTCGCTGGGCGGCAAGCCGGTCGGCAACAACCGCTTCTACGGCGCCAACGATCCGCGTCGCAATTCCGGCCTCGCATTGGGATACTGAACAGGTGCAGCTCCAGGAAATTCTCTACACGCAGGGCTTCGGCACGCGGCGCGTTTGCGCGGGTCTCATCCAGCAGGGGTATGTGGCCATCGAGGGCGCAGTCGTGGCGGAGCCTTCGATCGATCTGAAGGCTGAAGGGCTCAGGTACACGGTGCAGGGCACCTCGTGGGAGTACCACGAAAAAGCCTACCTGATGCTGCACAAGCCGGCCGGCACCGAGTGTTCTCAGAAGCCGTCGACCTACCCGAGCATCTACACCCTGCTGCCCTCGCCGTTGCGCCTGCGCCCCAACAAGGGCTCGGTGCAGGGTGTTCAGGCCATCGGGCGGCTCGACCAGGACACGACGGGTCTGCTTTTGATGACCGACGACGGCCAGTTCATTCATCGCATGGGCTCGCCGAAACACCATGTGCCGAAGGTGTACGAGGTGACCGCCAAACACGCCATCGACGACGCGCAGATCGCGAAACTGCTCGCCGGCGTGGTGCTCGACGACGATCCGAAGCCCGTGCGCGCGGCCGCCTGCGAGCAGACTGGCGAGCTGACTTTGCGCCTGACGCTCACCGAAGGCAAATACCACCAGGTCAAGCGCATGCTCGCGGCGGTGGGCAATCGCGTCGAGGCCCTGCATCGGTCCCGCATCGGCTCGCTCGAACTCGGCGAGTCGCTGACCCCCGGCAAGTGGCGATGGCTCACGGCGAACGAGGTGGAAACGCTGAAAACCGCGCGCTGAGGTCAGCCGATCGCAAGGGTCGGGCGTTTACCATCGACGACCCCTTCACGGACCATTCCCTTGCGATCTCCCGCTCTCCCGACCGGCCGCCTCGCGGCCTTTTTGCTTGCCTGCGCAGCCCTGCTGTCTCCTCGGGCCCAAGCGGCCGATGCGCCGCCGCTCTTCGTCCTCAATTCGCTGGACGCCAACGTGAGCGTCATCAACCCGTCGGACTGGAGCGAGAAGATCCGCATCCCGACGGGCAAGGAACCGCACCACATCTACATGACGCCCGACGAAAAGTCGGTCATTGTGGCCAACTCGGCAGGCGACTCGCTGACTTTCCTGAACCCGAAAACGGCCGAAGTCCAGCGCGTGGTCTACGGCATCATCGATCCGTACCAGCTGCAGTTTTCGCGTGACATGAAGTGGTTCGTCACGGCGGGCAACCGCCTGAACCACGTCGACGTGTACCGCTGGGACGGCAAGGACCTCACGTTGGCCAAGCGCATCGCGACGAGCAAGACGCCGAGCCACATCTGGATCGACGACACGAGCACCATCGCCTACGTGACGATGCAGGACAGCGATGAACTCATCGCCGTCGACCTGCCGACGCAGACGATCAAGTGGCGCACGGCCACCGGCGCGATGCCGGCGGACGTCTTCGGGATTCATGGCGGCAAGACGCTGCTGGTCGGCCTGACCGGCAGCGACGGCGTGCAGGTGTTCGACGTCGCCGGCGCGCAGCCCAAGCTGGTCGGCAAGATTCCGACGGGCAAGGGCGCGCATGCGTTCCGCGCCGCGGGTGACGGCAAGAGCGTATTCATCAGCAACCGCGTGGCCAACACGATCAGCCGCATCGACATCGCGACACTCAAGGTGACCGACGAATACCCTGTGCCGGGCGGTCCGGACTGCATGGACGTGTCGGCCGATGGCAAGACGCTCTATGTCACGTCGCGCTGGGCCAAGAAGCTCAGCATCGTCGATCTGGCGAGCCACAAGGTGGTCCGCACCGTGAACGTCGGGCGTTCGCCGCATGGCGTCTGGACGCTGGACCATGCGAGCCGCTGAATTCCTGGTCGCAGCGCTGGGCGTCGCCGCGTGTGCTGTCGCGACAGGGGCTGCCGCGCAGGCCCGTTGCGAGAAGCCGGTCTACCTGACGTTCGACACCGGCCACATGGGCATCGCGCCCTTGGTGGCCGACGTGCTTAAGCGGCAGAACGTGCGCGTCACTTTCTTTGCGGCAGCCGAGCGCACGCAGACCGATGGCGACAGCCTCGACAACCACTGGGCCGCCTGGTGGAAGGCGAGGGCGGCGGAGGGCAATGAATTCGGCTCGCACACCTACGATCACGTCTACTGGCGCGGGGACGACAAGAGCGTCACAGCGCGCTTTAGGGTGCGCCCCTCGGCCGGTGCGCTCGCGAACCGGGAGTTCACCTGGACCGCGGCCGAGTACTGCGAGAACATCGCCAAGTCGTCCGAGCGGCTGGCACTCATCACCGGCAAGAAGCCGCTGCCGCTGTTCCGCGCGCCGGGTGGCAAAACGTCGCCCAGGCTGCTGGCCGCCGCCAAGGCCTGCGGCTACGAGCACGTGGGCTGGGCGCCTGCGGGCTTTCTCGGCGACGAGTTGCCCAGCGAGAAGTTCAGCAACGAAAAGCTTCTGACCCAGGCCCTCGACACCATCCGTGCGGGAGACATCCTGCTGGCGCACCTGGGCATCTGGTCGCGCAAGGACCCCTGGGCGCCTGCCGATCTGGAGCCGCTGATCGTCGGCTTGAAAGAAAAGGGTTTCTGTTTCGAGACCCTGCGTCAGCATCCGGCCTACCGCAGCTGGATCGCGGCACATCCCTGACGGACGAACGCGATGTTCGATTGGCTGACCGATCATTTTTCTGAACTGCAGGGCTGGTTCTTCGAGGCCGTCGTGCAGCCCTTCGTCTTTGCCATCGGTCTTGGGGGCTGGACCGAGGATGCGTTCAACGCCACCGGCTGGGTGCTGGTCGGGCTCATCCAGATCCTCGTGCTCGTGGCGGTCATCGGTCCGCTTCAGCGCTGGCGGCCGGTCGAGTCGGTGACGGACCGTCCGGCCATCCGCGTCGACATCCTGTACACGCTCATTCACCGGCTCGGCCTGTTCCGGCTGGCGATGTTCTTCCTGCTGCAACCCTTGTTCGACGATGCGCTGGGCGGCCTGCGAGCGGCGGGTTGGGGCACGCTGCATCTGGACGAGCTCTGGCCGGGCGTGACCGACACGCCGTGGCTGGCATTCGCGATCTACCTTGTCGTGCTCGATTTCGTTGAGTACCTCATCCACCGCGGCCAGCATGGCTTCAACTGGTGGTGGGGGTTGCATTCGCTGCACCACTCGCAACGCCAGATGACGATGTGGAGCGACAACCGCAACCATCTGCTGGACGACGTGATCCACGACACGATCATCGTGGTCGTTGCGCAGCTCATCGGCGTGGCGCCGGGGCAGTTCATCGCGGTGGTCGCGCTGACCCAACTCAGCGAGAGTCTCCAGCACGCCAACCTGCGCCTGTCGTTCGGCGTCGTCGGGGAGCGGCTCTGGATCAGCCCCCGCTTCCACCGGCGGCACCACAGCATCGGCATCGGCCACGAGTCCGGCGGTCCCAGGACGCTGGGCGGCCACAATTTCGGCGTGCTGCTGCCCTGGTGGGACATGCTGTTTCGCACCGGCAACTTCGAGAACCGCTACGACGCGACCGGCATCCGGGATCAGGTCGATCCCGCCACCGGCGCTCCGCAGCGCGATTACGGCAGGGGTTTCTGGGCACAACAGTGGTTCGGCATGAAACGCATGGTCGGTCGCGGCTGACGGCTCGTCTTCCCGCGGCGTTATCCTCGCACCCGATGCGCCTCTTGCTTGATTCCTTCTGGCGCGCGGTGGCCTACTGCCTTCGGCCTCGCGTGATCCTCCTGTCCCTGCTGCCGCTCGGCCTGATGGCCTTGCTCGCCGCCGGATTCGGCTACTTCTACTGGACGGCAGCCGTCGAATGGACGCGCGGTGCGCTGGATGCCTGGCCGTTGTTGTCCAGCGTCTGGGGCTGGATCGGCGGCCTGTTCTCCGCCGACCCGCGCACTTTCCTGGCGCCGCTCGCCGTGGTGCTCGCCGCAACCCCGGTGCTCGTGCTGGTGTCGCTGCTTGTGGTGGCAGCATTCATGGCGCCATCGCTGACCAGGCTGGTGGGCGAGCGCCGCTTCGCGACACTCGAGCAGAAGAAGGGCGCGTCCTTAATCGGCAGCGTGGCGCGCTCCATCGGCGTGACCTTGCTCGCGCTCGTGGCACTTCTGATCTCGATGCCGCTGTGGCTGATTCCGCCGCTGGTGCTCATCCTTCCGCCGCTCATCTGGGGCTGGTTGACCTACCGCGTCATGAGCTTCGACGCGCTCGCCGAGTACGCGAGCGCAGAAGAACGCGCGGAACTGCTGCGCACGCACCGCCTTCCGCTGCTCGGCATCGGCGTGTTGTGCGGTTATCTGGGCGCGGCACCCAGCATCGTTTGGGCCTCCGGCGTGCTGTTCGCCGCGGCGTTCTTCGTGCTCGTGCCGCTCGCGATCTGGATCTACACGCTGGTTTTCGCCTTTTCGGCGCTCTGGTTCGCCCACTATTGCCTCGACGCACTTCACCAGTTGCGCGCGAGCCGCGCTGCAACTGCCAGTGCGACGGATCCTGCGGCCATCCTGCCTGCCACCGAAGCCGATCGCGCGGTCGCGATCGCTTCCCATCGGAGTTCACCATGACGCGTGCATTCGGCCTCATCGTCGTCGGCGATGAGATTCTTTCCGGCAAGCGTGCCGACAAACACATGGCCAAGGTCATCGAGCTGCTCGCGGCGCGCGGACTCCAACTCGCCTGGTCGGAGTACGTGGGCGACGAGCCCTCGCGCATCACGGCCTCCCTCGCAAGGGCCTTCGCCTCCGGCGACGTCGTTTTCTCGACCGGCGGCATCGGCGCCACGCCCGACGACCACACGCGTCAATGCGCGGCTGCAGCGCTCGGCGTGCCGTTGGGGCTTCATCCGGAGGCGGAAGTGTTGATCCGTGAACGCATCAAGGACACGGCGGCGGAGCAGGGCATCGCCTACGAACCCGACAGGCCGGACAACGTGCATCGCCTGAACATGGGCGTTTTCCCGGTCGGCGCGACGATCATTGCCAATCCGTACAACAAGATTCCGGGCTTCAGCGTGGGCGACGTTCATTTCGTGCCCGGCTTTCCAGTGATGGCCTGGCCGATGATCGAATCGGTGCTCGACACGCGTTACAACGAACTGTTCGCGCTCGGGCAGGCCGCCGAGAAATCGGTCATCGTGTTCGGCGCCATGGAGGCGACCCTCACGCCGCTGATGCAGGCCATCGAAGACACACATGCCGGCATCAAGGTGTTCAGCCTGCCCAGCGTGGACCACCCGCAGTACGGGCGGCACATCGAACTGGGAGTGAAGGGCGACCCCGTGCGCCTGGAAGCAGCATATGCCCAGCTTTTGGCCGGTTTGCGCACCTTTGATGCGCGTCTTGGCCCAGAATTGGTGCGTTAATCGTTGTCGCACCAACTTCGTTCCACGCCGCCTGCTTTTGGGTTGTCGCTGTAGGTCGGCACGCCGCGGCGGCGCGACAATGGCATGGAACCTGCATTCCTTTTCTCGAATTCCCAACCACCATCCAAACCAGGAGAACTTGATGGCAAAGACCGTCGCCGATGTACTCAAACTCGTGAAGGAAAGCGAGGTCAAGTTCGTCGACTTCCGATTCACGGACACCCGTGGCAAAGAGCAGCACGTCACCGTGCCGATCTCGGCCTTCGATGAAGACAAGTTCACCTCGGGTCACGCATTCGACGGCTCCTCGATCGCCGGCTGGAAGGGCATTGAAGCCTCGGACATGCAGCTCATGCCCGACCCGAACACCGCCAACATCGATCCGTTCTTCGAAGAGACGACGCTGATCCTGACCTGCGACGTGGTCGACCCCGCCGACGGCAAGCCCTACGAGCGCGACCCCCGTTCGCTGGCCAAGCGCGCAGAGGCCTACATGAAGGCCTCGGGCCTGGGCGACACCGCCTTCTTCGGACCGGAACCCGAATTCTTCGTGTTCGACGGCGTGCGCTGGAAGAACGACATGTCGGGCTGCTTCGTGAAGATCGACTCCGAAGAAGCCTCGTGGAACACCGACAAGGAATACGAACACGGCAACACGGGCCACCGCCCGGCCGTCAAGGGCGGCTACTTTCCGGTGCCCCCGGTCGACAGCTTCCAGGACATGCGCTCCGAGATGTGCCTGGTGCTCGAATCGCTTGGCATCCCGGTCGAAGTGCATCACCATGAAGTGGCCAACGCCGGCCAGATGGAACTCGGCACCAAGTTCAGCACGCTGATCCAGCGCGCCGACTGGGTCCAGTTGCAGAAGTACGTGATCCATAACGTGGCCCACGCCTATGGAAAGACCGCTACCTTCATGCCCAAGCCGATCGTTGGCGACAACGGTTCCGGCATGCACGTGCACCAGTCGGTCTGGAAGGACGGCAAGAACCTGTTCGCCGGCGACGGCTACGCAGGCCTGTCGGAGTTTGCACTGCACTACATCGGCGGCATCATCAAGCATGCCCGCGCGCTGAACGCCATCACGAACCCCGGCACCAACAGCTACAAGCGCCTGGTGCCCGGCTTCGAAGCCCCGGTGAAGCTGGCCTACTCGGCCAAGAACCGCTCGGCCTCGATCCGCATTCCGTTCGTGGCCAACCCGAAGGGCCGTCGCGTCGAAGCGCGCTTCCCCGATCCGCTGATGAACCCGTACCTCGGTTTCGCCGCGCTCCTGATGGCCGGCCTCGACGGCGTCGAGAACAAGATCGATCCGGGCGAAGCCGCCACGAAGGACCTCTACCATCTGCCGCCGGAAGAAGACGCGCTGATCCCTACCGTCTGCCACAGCCTGGACCAGGCACTCGAATGCCTCGACAAGGACCGCGCCTTCCTGACCAAGGGCGGCGTGTTCACCGATGCGTACATCGATGCTTACATCGACCTGAAGATGCAGGAAGTCACGCGCCTGCGCATGGCGACGCATCCGGCCGAGTTCGACATGTACTACTCGCTGTAAACCGGTCGTTCCGGTGAGCGTTGAAAGGACGGCTTCGGCCGTCCTTTTTCATTGGCGGGGAACATCCCGTCGGCGCGTGTGTCGAATTGAATCAAAATGGCCGCTTGACGCGCATCACTCCACCACCATGAAGACTGTTACTTTCCTTTTGCTCCTCGCCTCGTTGGCGGGATTGCAGGCTGCCCATGCGCAGGAGCGCGTCTGGCGCTGCGGCAACGAGTACACGAACAATGCGGCCGACGCGCAAAAGCGCGGTTGCAAGGTCATGGAGGGCGGCAACCTCACGATCGTCCAGGGCACGCGGCCTGCGGGCGCCGCTCCCACTGCCGGCGCGTCCACCGGTTCGTCGCCTTCTTCCGCTGCCCGGGCACCGGCCGGCAGCCCACGCGTCGAAAGCGTCGATCAACGTGCGCGGGACGGCGAGGCCCGTTCGGTCTTGCAATCCGAACTCCGCAAGGCGGAAGCGCGCCAGGCCGAGCTGCAGAAGGAATACAACAACGGGGAGCCCGAGAAGCAAGGCAGCGAAGGCCGCAACTACCAGAAGTACCTCGACCGCGTCTCCGAAATGAAGGCCGAGATTGCCCGCAACGAAAGCGATATCGCCGGCATCCGCCGCGAGATCGGTCGCCTGCCGGCCGGCGCCCAGTAAGCCAGCCGTGGCGTTCGGCAAAGTCCCCGCTGCAGGCAAACGCTTCCAGGCCTTCGATCTTCTTTCCACGCTGATCGCCGTCGTGCGCGTCGACGGCGCCGTGCTCTTTGCCAATGCGGGTCTCGAAGACGCATTGGGCACGTCGCGGCGCACGCTCGAAGGCTCCCAGTTCGGCGCCTGTTTCCATGAACCCAATGTATTGCGCACCGCCATCGAGGGAGCCCGCAGCAACGATTTCGCCACCCTGCGCTACGAAGCGATGCTGCGCCGTGTCAACCACGAGTTGATGCCCGTGCAGGTGACGCTGGCGCAGGGCGACAAGGTGGGCGAACTCATCATCGAGCTCTCGCCACTCGAGCAACAGGTCAGGCAGGACCGCGAAGAGCGATTGCTCGACCAGGCGCAGGCGAACAAGGAGCTGATCCGCAACCTCGCGCACGAGATCAAGAACCCGCTGGGCGGCATCCGCGGCGCGGCGCAGCTGCTGCAGATGGAAGTCGAATCCCGCGACCTCATCGAGTACACGCAGGTGATCATTCATGAGGCCGACCGGCTGCAGACGCTGGTCGATCGGCTGCTCGCGCCGCACCGCCGGCCGCACGTGGTGGGCGATGTGAACATCCACGAGGTCTGCGAGCGGGTGCGGTCGGTCATCCTTGCGGAGTTCCCGCGCGACCTGCACATCGACCGCGATTTCGACCCGTCGATCCCGGAGTTCCGCGGCGACCGCGAGCAGCTGATCCAGGCCACGCTGAACATCGTTCACAACGCCGCGCAGGCGCTGGCGGAGCGACGCGCGGCCGGCGATGCGCGGATCATTTTCAGGACGCGGATCGCGCGTCAGGTCATCTTCAACAAGCAGTGGTATCGATTGGCACTGGAATTGCATGTCATCGACAATGGACCGGGTGTGCCGGACGCGATCAAGGACCGCATTTTCTATCCGCTGGTGTCGGGCAGGGAAGGCGGAACCGGGCTGGGATTGACGCTCGCACAAACCTTTGTGCAGCAGCATCACGGCGTGATCGAGTGCGACAGCGTCCCGGGCCGGACCGATTTCAAGATACTGATACCGCTGCCCTAGCAGCCATGCCAACAAGGAGCTGCATGAAGCCGATCTGGATAGTGGACGATGATCAATCGATCCGCTTCGTGCTGGAGAAAGCGCTGTTGCGCGAGGATCTGCCAACCCGCAGTTTCACGAACACCCGCGAGGTTCTTGCCGCCCTGGAAATCGCAGCCGACGACGAGACGCAAGGTCCGCAGGTGCTGGTGAGCGACATTCGCATGCCGGGTGGTTCCGGCCTCGATTTGCTCGACAAGATCAAGGCCAAGCATCCCGGCCTGCCAGTCATCATCATGACGGCCTTCTCCGACCTCGACAGTGCAGTTTCGGCCTTCCAGGGTGGCGCGTTCGAGTATTTGCCCAAGCCGTTCGACTTGCCGCGTGCGGTCGAACTCATCCGTCGCGCGGTCGACGAAAGCCAGCGCGAGGAAGTGGCTGAAGAGCGCATGCAGGCTGCGCCCGAGATGCTGGGTCAGGCACCGGCGATGCAGGACGTGTTCCGCGCCATCGGCCGCCTGTCGCAAAGCAATGTGACCGTGCTCATCACCGGTGAGTCGGGCTCGGGCAAGGAGCTCGTGGCCCGTGCGTTGCACAAGCATTCGCCGCGCGCCGACGGGCCGTTCGTTGCGATCAACACCGCAGCGATTCCGAAGGACCTCCTCGAGAGCGAGCTTTTCGGCCATGAACGCGGCGCCTTCACCGGCGCGCAGACCATGCGCCGCGGTCGCTTCGAACAGGCCGATGGCGGCACGCTGTTCCTCGATGAAATCGGCGACATGCCCTTCGATCTGCAAACGCGCTTGCTGCGGGTGCTGAGCGACGGTCATTTCTACCGCGTCGGCGGTCACAACTCGGTCAAGTCGAACGTCCGCGTGATCGCGGCGACGCACCAGGACCTCGAGCAGCGCGTCAAGCTCGGCGGCTTCCGCGAAGACCTGTTCCACCGGCTCAACGTGATCCGCCTGCGACTTCCGGCGCTGCGCGAGCGCGGTGAGGATGTACCCGCCCTCACGCGTCATTTCCTGCAGCAAAGCGCCAAGCAGCTGGGCGTTGAGCCGAAGCGCATTTCCGATGCCGCCTTGACGCAGCTCGCGACCTTCGCATTTCCGGGCAACGTGCGCCAGCTCGAGAACATCTGCCACTGGCTGACGGTGATGGCGCCGGCGCAGTTGGTCGAGACCAAGGACCTCCCACCCGAAGTGCTGGCGGTCTCGGCGGCTGAGACGCCGATTCAAGCGCCTGCACCAGCGACGTTGCAAGCACCGGTCGCGGAGTTTGCGGGTACCACCGCGGCTGCGGTGCCGTTGAGTGCGACGGTCGCTGATGTCGCCATCCCCGTGGCCGGCTCTGCGGGTTGGGAGAGCGGACTCGAAGGCGAGGCGCAAGCCTTGCTCGAGGCCGGGCGACACGACGTGTGGGACGCGCTCTCGCGCCGCTTCGAATCCCGCTTGATCCTCACCGCGCTGGCCAGCACGCGCGGCCGCCGAATAGAGGCCGCGCAAAAGCTCGGCATCGGGCGCAACACGATCACCCGCAAGATCCAGGAACTCGGCCTGGAATGAGCGCTCAGCGGCTTCGCTGGCCCAGTGTCAGCGAGTCGAGCTGGAAGTTGCCGCTCTTGTCCCAGAGCCAGGTCTCGACATACGTGTGCGCGCCGAGCTTGCCCGGACTCGGCAGTGGCGACGCGGCCTTGATGAGCTCCGCAATCTTGGGTGGCACGTCCGGCGCGTGGCTCGGCACCCGGCTGTAGAACACGTTCATAACCTTGCCGTTCGCATCGATGTCGGTTTCGACCACCACCACCGCATGCACGAGCGGCGGAATCTTGCCCTTGTAGATGCGCGCTGCATATTCCTTGTAGATGTGCGCCGCCGCGATCTTGCGGTAGGTCCTGATGGCAGGGGTCTGCTGGGTGATGAGACGCACCGTCGGCACCTCCGACTTCGGCGTTTCCCTGGCCTCTTCCACCGCATCCTGGCGGGCTTGCTCCTTGTCGAGCTTCTGATCGACGGCCTTGAAGAAGGCGCAGCCCGACAGCAGCGTCGCCACTGCCAGTAGGCAGAGGCTGCGAAGGTGGAACATGGCGCTCATGCGCCGAGCTCCAGCACCACAGGCGCATGGTCGCTCGGCTTCTCCCATTTGCGTGGTACGCGGTCGATCACGCACCCCTTCGCGTAAGGCACCAGTGGTTGACTCACCAGGATGTGGTCGATGCGAAGTCCGCGGTTCTTCTGGTAGCCCAGCATGCGGTAGTCCCACCACGAGTAACTCTTGGGTGGCTGATCGAATAGGCGGAAGCTGTCGATCAGGCCAAGTGCCAGCAAGGCCTTGAAATGGTCGCGCTCTTCGGTGGTGTGGTGGATCGTCTCGGCAAGGCCCACCGGATCGAAACTGTCGCGGTCCTCCAGCACGATGTTGAAGTCGCCCAGCAACACGAGGTTGGGATGTGCGGCCAATTCCGTGCGAAGCCAGGCGCGCAGCCCCTCGAGCCAACGCATCTTGTAGGCGAACTTGTCACTGCCCGGCGACTGGCCGTTGACGAAGTAGCCATTCACCACACGCACCGCGCCGAGCGGGGTGTCGAGCGTTGCACTGATCACGCGCGAATGGTCGTCCTCGAAGCCGCCGATGTTCTTGAGGACGTCGCGGACAGGCGTCCTGCTGAGGATGGCGACACCGTTGTAGGTCTTCTGACCGAACGCCGCAGCCTCGTACCCGGCGGCCTTCAAAACTTCGAGCGGGAACTTGTCGTCGCTCAGCTTGAGTTCTTGCAAACACAAGACATCGACGGGGTTGGCGGTGAGCCAGTCGAGCACGTGCTGCAGGCGCGCAGTCAGCGAGTTGACGTTCCAGGTGGCAATTTTCATCATTGCTCTTGCATGTTGATTTCGCTACTGAAAATTCAGTGTTTCGGATGGCGTAACCCACCACCATAGCCATGAAAGGTGGCGCTGGTTGTGAAAGACTCTTGCGGCGCACCGGGGTGCTGGCGGCAAGCGTACCCTACGTTGCCCGGCTTCCAATGGCCATAGCACTCGAGCACCCGAAATCAAAGCGAAACGGGAAAGGGCCGGGACCGGATCCGACGCTCGCTCTTTCGCATGCGGCCGACTCTGGTTCACGGCGATTCGTGACGACGCAATGGACACCCGGGCCAATGAGCCAGGTCGCTTGGGGCTGTCCAGGGTGATGCAAAGCGCGCTCGGCGCGTTCGCGCGGGACGGTGAACCAAATCAGGCTGCTCTCAATGTAGTGTGGAGGCCTTGGCCGACGCGGCTCCGCTTCGATGCTGATTCCAAGACCTCCAAAGTGAGCGCCGAGTAGGTCAGCGTGTGCTCAATCTGCATCGCGCTGAGCCTCTGTGAGCAGAGGCACGCATCCGGGCACTGAGCCTTGCGGGCCAACCATTGACCGCCGGTAGCTGGCGCTCAATGCCCACGGTTCTTCTTGCTCGACCGGGCTTTCAGCCTGCTTGGCCTTCATAGTCCAGTGCGTTGTGCAAGCGCCAGTCGCCCTCACCGGTCAGTTCCAGCACATGCGTGTGGTATCGCAACACTGCAGCGCGGTGAGCGATGCTGATCATCATCGCGCCACTGTCCCTCAGCCGCTGGTAAAGCGCTGCCTCCGTCGCCGCATCGAGGGCGCTGGTCGCCTCGTCCAGGATCACCACGCGCGGGCGACGCGCCAGAACACGGGCAAACGCCATGCGCTGCTGCTCACCCATGGACAGAAGCTTTTCCCAGTCGTGCACTGCATCCAGTCCGCCCACACGTTCGGCAAGATCCCCCAGGTGGGCCGCATCCAGGATTTCCAGCAGCGCCGCATCCGTGCAGTCGGAATCGGTGGCTGGATACAGAATTTGAGCTCGAAGCGTACCGAGTTGCATGTAAGGGCGTTGCGGCAGAAAGAAGATCTCTCCTGGCGGAAAGGTACGGACCGTGCCACTTCCACTGCGCCAGAGACCTGCCAGAGCGCGCAACAACGAGCTTTTGCCGCACCCGCTCGGGCCGGCAATCATCAGGCCCTCGCCCGGGTTCAGGCGCAACGACAGGTCCTTGATCAACAGCCGACCGAACTGCGGCGTGAACAGCGTGACGCGGTCGACTTGAAGCTCGTCGCCGCACTCGCTCCGGATCTCGTCATCCGGGCACGCAGGCAGCGCAGAAGCCGGGCCCGGGATCACCGCCCCTGCGAGCACATGCAGCCGGTCGATCCCTGCCACGAAGCGGCTGAGGCTTTCGAAGTTGTCGACGATCAGACTGACGGCGGCCAGCACGGCTGCAAACGCGCCCGCGGCTTGCACCGCGCGGCCGACTTCGAGCTCACCTGACAGGACCGAGTTGGCCAGGATGATGCTTGGCACCACCACCGTCAGCTGGCTGAAGGCGCGCTGAAACAGGTTCAGCGAGCGCTGCTTCTTGATCAGGCGCGCATAGTTGGCAAACGCTGCCTGGAATCGATGATTGAGCTCGACCCGCTCACGTGCTTCTCCGCGGTAGAAAGCGATCGACTCCGCGTTTTCCCGGAAACGCATCAGGCCGAAACGGAAGTCTGCCTCCCGGCGCAGCTGCCAGAAGTTCAAACGAATGAGCGGAGCGCCGAACACATACAGGGTGATGAACGTGCCGAGCGCTGCGTAGATCGCCAGAAAGATCACCAATGCCGTGGAGATCGACCAGAGCACGGCGCTGAAGGCAATGAGCTGCATCAGCGACCCAATGAATATCAACCCGAAATTGATCGAGCGGCCGGTGAACGTATTGATGTCCTCGCTGATGCGCTGGTCCGGGTTGTCGATGTCTTGTCTTGAACCCAGTTCGTAATACTTGCGACCGCTGAGATAGCCATCGAGGAACCGGCCGGTCAGCCACCGACGCCAGTGGTTGCCCAAATAATCCCGCATGTAGTAGTAGCCTGCGTACACCGGTGCTGCGAGCAAAAGCACCACGAGGCTGCCCTTCACGGCACGCCAGAAACGGTCAGGCTCCTTTGCAGCAAGTGCCGAGGTCATTTCGCCAGTGCGGTCGACCAGGAGTACGGCCAGTTGTGTCTCGCACAACATAAGAATCAAGAGAAGGCCCAGGAGCGTCCATGCGATAAGCCTTTGCTCGCCCAGCCAGTATGGTTTGGCAACCTCTACGAACTGACGCCAAGCGGCCATCGACAGCGTGGGGTAGCGGCGTTTCTTCTTGGATGGGAGATCGGACAGGGGGGTCGGGTGTGCGGGCAGCAGCGCTGGCATTGGTGGCCTGATGACTGGATATTGGACGCCTCGGAACGGCAGTTCGAAGAGACGGGGACTCAGGCTCTGGGTGAAGAAGTGCCGATCAGCACCCCAAGTGCGCGTGAACAGCGCGCTCCGAAATTCCAGCTACTTCGACGGCGCGCATCAAGTGTTCCTCTCGCACGCCAAACATCTGCGCGTGGTGGCGCACCTCTCCCCGCTCGTTCATGTTGAGACAGGCATGCTCGCTGCGTCGCAGTGCCACGGGATCTTCGGATAGAAATTTTTCAGCGGAATGCATTGGGTGGCTCGATCGATGTTTGAACGATCGTCGTTCCGAAATCTGGCAGCCGCTGACGACGATGGCTGAACGGCGAGCAGGTCCGCGCCTACGACTCTTGCAGGTGCGTGACGTATGGCGCTGAGAGGCAAGGGCGCAGCTGCATCACGATGATGGGGCAGCGGTCGTCAAGCGTTGCAACTTGCGGATGCTCGACAGCCCAAGATGATCCACATCACGCACGTCGTTCAAGAGGCGGCATTCTTGAAACGCTCGAGTCTGCCTAAGATAAGCGGATGACGCGATGCTTCCGCTTGCTGACGCTCTGCTACGCCTTGTGTGTTTGCCCCATGACCGGTTCGGCGCACGGTGCTGAAGCCGAACGCAACAGCATCGGGATGGCGTTCATCAAGCTGCCTGCAGGGGAGTTTCTGATGGGCAGCGATGAGGCGCCCGAAGCACTCGCCGGCGCCTACCCGCAACTTCCCTCAGAACGCTTCGGCCAGCTCGGCGACGAGCAACCGGTTCACCGGGTGCGCATCACCCGGGCTTTCTGGATGGGGCAGTACGAAGTGACGGTCGGCCAGTTCAGATCCTTCGTCGAAGCCTCAGGGTATGTGCCGGAATCCATCGCCGACCAGACCGGCGGCTATGGTTGGCGAGCCGACTACGACGCCCGAAGTACGAAACGGGGCGACGCTTTCGAAGGCCGCGATCCGCGTTATTCGTGGCGCAATCCTGGCTTCGCCCAAGATGACACGCACCCTGTGGTCAACGTCACCTGGAATGACGCGCAAGCGCTTGCCGCATGGTTGAGCAAGACGGAGGGCAAGCGCTATCGGCTGCCGACCGAAGCCGAGTGGGAGTACGCATGTCGCGCGGGAACGCGGACCCGCTACAGCACGGGCGACGATCCGGCGACCCTGCTGAAGGTAGCCAACGTGTTCGACGCCAGCAGCGCACGCTATTGGGCGCGGTGGGCGCCGATGGCGCTGCCCGGCGACGACGGCTTTGCGTTCACGGCGCCGGTGGGTAGCTTCGCGCCGAATGCCTGGGGTCTCCACGACATGCACGGCAACGCCTGGGAGTGGGTGGCTGACTGGTACGGCGAGGACTACTACAAACGCGCGCCGACCGACGATCCGCAAGGCCCGCTCGAAGGAGAGGTGCGGGTTCGCCGGGGCGGTTCGTGGCATACATGGGGTCTTTACGCGCGGTCGTCGTATCGAAACTGGAACGCGCCGGATACGCGCTATACCCTCGTGGGCATTCGACTGGTGCGGGAAGAATAGAGTTCGGGCTCGCCGCAATTCCCCCTGGTGTCCGGCACCACTTCCGAGCCCACGCCGCGTCGTTCTGATCAGTCCTGCGAGCGACCGCGTCGTCCCGAGCGCAGTGCGGCGCCGAGCAACATCGCCGTCACCGCGCCGGCGATGACGGCATACAGCGTGGCCTTCATGGGTTCGGTGCGAACGAACTTCACGCAGTCATCGCTTTGTTGCTGGATTCGTGTGCGGGCATCGTCGATGACGCGGCTGGCTGCCTGTGTCGCGTTTCGCGCATAGGCACGACCGAGGTTCAGCGTGTCGCCCGCGATCGCCTTCGCGTCGCCGGCCACGCCTCGAACGGTGTCGGCCGCCTCGCGACCGGTGGCCAGCGCGTCGTCGACGCTTGGCCGGATCGACCTTGCGGCATCGCGGCCGACCTCTGCAGCTTCGGCTGCATAGCCTCGTGCAGCCTGGGCAGCGTCGCGCCCGAGGTCACGGGTTTCATCGGCAATCTCGGACGCCGACTTCGTTTCGTTGAGGCTGGTAGCCATGGTTGTTCCTTGCAATGCAGAGCCAAATCACTCTGGTTCCATCTTGCGAGAACCACGACCTCCCGATCGTGGGCGCCAAGGCGAAGCGGTTGTAGGAACCTACAGCGTGGAGGCGATCAGCTCGCAGGTCAGGCGGTCTTCGCCTTCGGGCGTCAGGCGAAGCATCGAATGCGCTGCGTTCATGCCGATGGGGCGTCCGGAGGTGCGGTCGACCCATTTCGCCCAGCCTTGCACGACCAGTGCGTCGCATTGCTCGGGCAGCAGGCCATTGCCCTGCTCGACGTCCTTCAGGGTGCTGCAGATCACCTCGGCAGGCCATTGGCTCGCACTCGCCTGCGGCGTGCTGCGGGACACGTCGACCACGCGAAGCGGGGTACGAGGTGGGGCCATCCCACGCGCCGGCATGAACGGTCCGGCCACCATGTCGCAGACGGATCCGATCATCTGGAGTCCGCGACGTGCGAGACCCGCCAGCAACGACACTGCGGCGTCGCCGGCAAGAGCCAGGGGCCGCTTTTCGCGGCGGCGCGACACCGACTCCAGCGCAGCGGCGATCGAGTCTGCAACATGGTCGCCACCGGGTGCGCGACTGCGCACCGTGACCGCCAGCGCACGAAGTTGCTCGGCGCTGAGCCGGGGCATGGGCATCAGGTCGTCCATCAGAGCGACCGCACCAGGTGCAGGAAGATCGGCACCGCCAGGGCAAGCACACCGAGGAGGACGTTTCGGCGCCAGCCTGCCGCATGGGCTTCGCGCTGGCTGGAACGATAGGATTGGGTGAACGCAGCCTGGTCGGCAGGGGCCGATCGGTCTTTCCACCACTCGTGGGATGTTGCGCTGGCTTGTTTCATGTAATCAATTGTGACTATACGGTGGCATTTGTGCAATACCAAAGTTCACATTTGTTCACTTTTCCGTGTCCGACGGCGCCTATGCTGTTTGTCAGCAGGCCGGAAACGCTGGAAGCCAGGCTTAGAACGTTCGTTCGTACGTTACGAAGCTGAATGGCAGATCGCCAGCTGCGATGGGCGACAGCCGCTCCGTCTCGCGCCAGTGCGAATCGAGGGTGGGCGCAAAAGCATCCCCGTCAAAGTCGCGTGCGATCTCCGTCACGATGGCGCGCTGCGCGAGGGGCGCGGCCTCTGCGTAGATCTGCGCGCCGCCGATCACCCATACCTCGGGCGCCCCCAGCCTGTTACAGATCGACAGGGCGTCGCTCAAGCTGGATGCGCGCTGCAAGCCAGGCTCCGTCAGCGCTGCTTGCCGTGTGACGACGATGTTGGTGCGGCCGGGCAGCGGCCGGAATTTTGGCGGCAGCGAATCCCAGGTCTTGCGGCCCATGACCACCGGGGCGCCAGCGGTCAGGCGCTTGAAATGCGCCATGTCCTCGGGCAGATGCCATGGCAGGGTGCCGTTGGCACCGATCACGCCGTTGGCGGCTCGCGCATAAATCAGATTCACGCGCATCGTCAAAGGACCTCCGGTGCGTGGCGGCAAGGTGTGCAAGCTGTGTTCATGAGGCTCTGGCTTTTTTCGTGCGGGGACCGGCGGCGACAGTGCGCCAGTGAACTCCCTGGCAGATTGTTGCAGCCTTGCGAGCCGGTTGCAGTCCGGTGGCGCGGCGAGAGGTGACCATCGATGGCAAAAGTTCCGGCTCGCCGGTGCTGGCGTGTTCAGCAAGCCGTCGCCGTGCGCGGCACGGACAGGCCGAAGCAGGGCCGCAGGTATAACCCGACCCGGTTGCCCGGCAGAGCGCAGGCGATCCAGAGCCAGCCATGCACGCTGCCCGACGCGACGCCGCTGAAGAACGCGCCGATATTGCAGCCATAGGCCAGGCGTGCGCCGTACCCGAGCATCAAGCCGCCGAGCACGGAGGCCAAGAGGTGCTTGCGCGAAATGCGCCACACCGGCTTGAATTTCCCGGCAATCCCGGCGCACAGCATGGCACCCACCATGATGCCGATGTCCATCACCGACGTGATATCCGACAGCACGCTGCCCGCGAGTGCTTTCTGCATCTCCGGCGTGGAGAAGCCCGACCAGCTCTCGACATGGGCGCCCGCGGCGTGCAATGCCATGCCGCCCCACAGTCCGAATGCCGACGTGATGCCCCACGGCCTGCCGGCCAGTGCCAAGGTGACGAAGTTGAGTGCCGCCAGGCCAACCGCACCGGCGAGCAACGGCCATGGGCCGCGCAGCCAGGCGCTGCTCTCGCGCGTGGCAATGGGTACCACGGTGCCGTGGCGCGCCCGCTCGATATGGGCAACCACGACGTAGGCCACTGCGAACACGATCACGTTCAGGGCGAGCGCCGTCGGCCAACCCAGCGAGGTGACCAGCGAGATCGCGGGAAGCGACGGCCACGTCTGCCACCAGGCAAGCTGCGTGATACCGATGACCGATCCGACGACGAAGAACAGCAGCGTCAGCACCATGCGCGTGCTGCCGCCGCCGACGGCGAACAAGGTGCCCGACGCGCAGCCGCCGCCCAGCTGCATCCCCACGCCGAACAGGAACGAGCCCACCGCGACCGACACGCCGGCCGGCGAGACGAATCCGGTTACCGGATGACCGAACAGCGAGCCCGCGGCGAGCGCTGGAAAGAAGAGCAGGCAGGCCACCCCCAGCATGATCAGCTGGGCCCGCATGCCTGCGCTGAGACCGTCCGCGAGCAGCACCCGGAACGCCGAGGTGAAGCCGAACAGGGATTGATAGAGCACGACCCCGAGCGCCGCACCGGTGGTGAACAGCAATGCCAGCCGCGTCGATGCGTCGTGCCCGATCAGCAGGCCGAGCGCAACGATGATCGCCAGGCCCGCGACCACCACGGCATACTGTGGAGCGCCAGGGTGGGCAAGTTGCCCGTGCGCGCTCATCGGGGTCCCCTCCGGATGACCGTCACCGCAGCGCCTTGACCAGTGCGTCGAATTTCGCATGGAGCGAGGTGTCGTGCCGCGTCACCGGCGGGATCGGCTTGGTGATGTTCAGCAACTCGTAGACCGCCATCTGCGCTGCACGCACCGAGAACTCGACGGTGAAGACGGTGTCCAGCGGGATCTCCACGAACTGGCTGATGAAAGCGAAGTTCTTCGTGCCCGGGGGCACCGGCAGCGGGCGATCCCCAGAAGCGCGCGGCATGAACATGCTGGTGATGTAAGGCATGCGGCAGGGGATGCAGTTGGCCGTGGTCACGCTCTCCAGGTCGAAGCGCAGGTGCCCGCAGAGCTCCTGCAACAGCTCCGCACCGGTGCAGTCCGCCATCGCCTTGGCAACGAAGTTGCCGATGCGGTCGGGAAAGAGACCGTAGCCCCAGAACACCTGCACGCCGGGCGGCTGGTTGGCGAAATGCGGTTGGTGCGCCAGCACGATGGACATCAGCCAGTTCGAGTCCTTGAAGGTGACCAATCCGCCGGTGCCGGCCTCGTTGCCGGAAAAGCGCTGCATCCGGTCGAAGAACTCTGAGTCTTTCAGCGTGACGGTGAAGGAGGTCCAGTCGGACTGCGCGACGCAGCTGTTGAACACAGCGGGCTTGCCGAAGGCCGGCCGACCCTCGGCCAGCTTTTCCCACAAGGTCCAGCTGCCGTTATGCGCCTTCTGCAGCTTGGGCGGTGCTGCGGTCATCGAGCCCAGGCTGGATGAGTCGGTCATCGATCCGTTCTGCACGAAGACGAGGTCGCCGCCTTCCAGCTGCAGGCTCTCGGACTGGCCCTTCAAGCTGCAGTGCAGCGCGATGACTTCGAACCTGCCGTCTTCCGTCTTGTGGTCCAGGTCGGTCACCGTGCAGTCGGTGACGATGCGCACGCCCTGCGCCTGAAGCCAGCGCTGCAGCGGCACGACCATCGAGTCGTACTGGTTGAACACGGTGCGCTTGACGCCCGCCAGCGTCTCGATGCGCGAGAACTCCAGCATGAAGCGGTGCAGGTAGCGGCGCAGCTCGACCGCGCTGTGCCAGGGCTGAAACGCGAACGTCGTGACCCACATGAACCAGAACGGCGTCTCGAAGAATGCGGGCGAGAGGTGGTCCGTGATGCAGCTGTTGCCGAGCGAAGACTCGTCGGCATTGACCAGTTCGAGCAGCTCCGCCCGGTCGTGCATCGAGAAACCCATGGATGCCACCGGCACCTTGGCGCGGCGGCGGTCGACCAGCCGCGCCATGGCGTGGGAAACGTGCTTCTCGTTGAATGCCAGCGTCTCTTCGAAAACGCTGTGACCCGGCTGCGTGAGGGAGGGGATGGACTTGAGCAAATCCCAGGTGCACTCGTAGTTGTCGGTGGTCAGCATGCGGCCGCCGCGCATCGAGTAGCCGCGATCGGCATCGCCGGAGGCATCCAGGCTGCCCCCCGGCACGGCGCCGGCCTCAAGGATCGAGATCTGGCTGCCAGGCATGCCGCCGTCGCGAATCAGGAAGGCGGCGCCGGCCAGCGAGCCGATGCCCCCGCCGACGAAGTAGGCCTTGCGTGTCGAAGTCATGTGGAAGGGGCTTTCTCGTCGGTGCATGGGTGGATCGGCTGCCGGCGAGAGGCCGACGGCGATCAAGTTAGACGCACGACGCTGCACGGTCTGTGCGCTGGGCCACACGAGGCGCGCTGCGTGGCGTGGGTGCGGCAGCAGACAGACGACGACGACGCAATGCCCGAGCCTGCGACTCGGCAACGATCCAACCACTGACCGAAGGCTTACCCAATGAAAACACCCAACGCCAAGAAAATGAAAAGCCTCAAGGCCCGCCGCGAATCCCCGCTGGTCACGCCCACCGACCTCTCGGGCAATGCGACCCACGACATCGCCGCTGCTATGAACGGCATCCTCGCCGACGTGTTCGCGATTTATCTCAAGACCAAGAACTTCCACTGGCACATGAGCGGGCCGCATTTTCGCGACTACCACCTGTTGCTCGACGACCAGGGAGAGCAACTCTTCGCAATGACGGACCCGATTGCCGAGCGCATCCGCAAGGTGGGCGGCACCACACTGCGCTCGATCGGCCACATCGCCCGCACGCAGCGGGTGCTCGACAACGATGCCGACTACGTCGAACCGCTGGACATGCTCGCGGAGCTGCGCGAGGACAACAAGACGCTGGCGTCGAGCCTGCGCGAAGCACACGGGGTCTGTGAGCAGCACCGCGACATCGCGACCACCAGCCTGATCGAAACGTGGATCGACGAGACCGAGCGGCGGACCTGGTTCCTGTTCGAGGCCAGCCGCAACGGCGGCACCGCCGGGCACTGACGCCGGGCGTCGCCGCGACGCAGCGTCAAACCGCCACGGGTGCCTTGATCGCCGGATGCGGGTCGTACCCGTCGAAGCCGAAATCCTCGTACTGGTAGTCGAAGATCGAATCGGGCTTGCGCTTGATCACGAGCGTCGGATAGGCACGCGGCTCCCGGCTCAGCTGCAGCGCCACCTGCTCGGCGTGGTTGCTGTAGATGTGGCAGTCGCCGCCGGTCCAGATGAAGTCGCCGACGTCGAGGTCGCACTGCTGCGCCACCATGTGCGTGAGCAGCGCATAGCTGGCGATGTTGAAGGGCACGCCCAGGAAGATGTCGGCGCTGCGCTGGTAGAGCTGGCAGCTGAGCTTGCCGCGCTCGCCTTCGGCCTGCGGGGGCGCCACGTAGAACTGGAAGAACGCGTGGCAGGGCATCAGCGCCATCTTCGACAGCTCGGCCACGTTCCATGCGCTCACGATGATGCGGCGCGAATCGGGGTTGCTCTTCAGCGTCTTGATGACTTCGGCGATCTGGTCGATGTGACCGCCGTCGGGCGTCGGCCAGCTGCGCCATTGCACGCCGTAGACCGGGCCCAGGTCGCCGTCCTCGCGCGCCCACTCGTCCCAGATCGTGACGCCGCGCTCTTTGAGCCAGTTGTTGTTGCTCGAGCCGGTCAGGAACCACAGCAGCTCCTGGATGATCGACTTCACGTGCACCTTCTTGGTGGTGACCAGCGGGAAACCTTCGTGCAGGTCGAAGCGCATCTGGTGGCCGAACACGCTCTTCGTGCCGGTGCCGGTGCGGTCGCTCTTGAACACGCCCGTCGTATCGACGTGGCGCATGAAATCTTCGTACTGGGAGCGGATCGGGTGGCTCATGGTCAAACCGTGTCGGAGCGGAGCACGCGCCCCGGATTCAGGATGTTCTGCGGGTCGAGCCCGCGCTTGATGGCGCGCATCATGCCGAGCGCGACCGGCGATTTGTGTTTCTCGAGCTTGTCGACCTTGAGCCCGCCGATGCCGTGCTCGGCCGAGAACGAGCCGCCGAACTCGGCCACCGCGTCGTACACCAGCGTGTTGACGCGCGCTTCTTCCTTGTCGAGGAAAGCCTTCGCATCGCCATCGACCGGCGCCTGCACGTTGTAGTGCAGGTTGCCATCGCCGAGATGGCCGAAGTTGACCAGCCGCACGCCCGGGATTTCGCGCTGCAGCAGCGCGTCGGTCGAAGTGACGAACGCCGGGATGCGCGACACCGCGATCGAGATGTCGTGCTTGATGTTCAGGCCTTCTTCCGCCTGCGCCAGCGGGATGCTCTCGCGGATGTGCCAGAGCTGGTGCGCCTGCGTGAGGTTCTCGGCGACCACCGCATCGCTCACGCAGCCGTCCTCGAAGGCGGTTTCGAGCAGCGCTTCGAAGCGTGCGCGTGCATGCTCTTCGGATTCGCTGTCGGAGTTCTCCAGCAGCACGCACCACGGCACCGCCGCGTCGTCGATGAAGGGCACGCGCAGTTGCGGCATGTGCTTGTCGACCAGGCTCAGCGCGAACTTGCCCATCACCTCGAAGCCGGTGAGGCCCGAGCCGAGGTGCTTGTGCGCGAGGCCCAGCAGCGTGACCGCATGGTCCAAGGAAGGTACCGCCGCCCACGCCGTGAGCCGCGCGGCGGGCAGCGGGTACAGCTTCATTGTCGCGGCGGTAATGATGCCGAGCGTGCCTTCGCTCCCGACCATCAGGTCGCGCAGGTCGTAGCCGGTGTTGTCCTTGCGCAGACCGCTGGTGCCTTCCCAGACGTCGCCTTGCGGCGTGACCACTTCGAGGCCGAGGCAGAGGTCGCGCGTGTTGCCGTAGCGCACGACCTGGGTGCCGCCCGCGTTGGTCGCGAGATTGCCGCCGATGGTGCAGCTGCCTTCGGCCGCCAGGCTGAGCGGGAAGAGGAAGCCGGCTTTCTCGGCCGTCTCCTGGAGCGTCTGCAGGATGCAGCCGGCCTCGACGGTCACGGTGAGGTTCGCCGCGTCGAGCGCGCGGATCGCATTCATGCGCTGCAGGCTCAACAGGATCTGCGTTCCGCTGCCATCGGGCGTCGAGCCGACCGCCAGGCCGGTGTTACCGCCCTGCGGCACGATGGCCGTGTTCGCCTCGGCGCAGGCCTTGACCACCGCTGCCACCTGCACGGTGTCGGCCGGGCGCACCACGGCAAGCGCCTTGCCGCGCTCGCGCTTGCGCCAGTCCTGCTCCCAGGCGGAGAGGTCGCCTTCGGTCAGCACGTTGGGCGCGCCGACGATGGCGCGCAGTTGGTCCAGCAGCAATGCGGTCACGATGCAGGGGTCTCCAGGAGGCGCGACGTCGCAGCGGCGCGGAGTCGCGAGCGCACATGCCAGGCGCACGCGGTGAACAGGGCCAGGCAGAGCGCCACTTCGACGAGCCCGAGCACCTGGCCGATGCCGCGGTCGCTCCAGGCGCGTACCACGCCCTCGATGAAATAGAGCCACACCATGAGGCTGACCCAGCGGTAGGTGTACATGCGGTTCTTCAGGAGCCCGGCCAGCGGCACGACCAGCGGAAGCACCTTGAGCGCGAGCAGCGAGCCGCCTGGCCGCAACGGTGCGAGCCACAGCTCCCAGGCCAGCCCGAGCACGATCAGGCCCACGAGGCTGCCGACGGCGAGAAAGCGCGTCAAGGCGACGGAAGAGGGGGGCGGCGATGACATGGCTTTTTCGGGATACCGTGCAACCGGCTCTGCCGGGCCGCGGGATTGACCCCGGGTGAGGGGCGGCGGAGCGACACGAGGTGCGCGGGGACTTGGGGGCGAGCCAACATAATACCGGCCATGAATCGCCACGAGCTCTGGAGGGACCTTTCACGCTTTCCGTGGCGCAACACCGCCACCGTGCTGGGCGAACGTTTTCGGGAAGACCGGCTCGGGCTCACCGCCAGCAGCCTCACTTTCACGACAACCATCGCGATGGTGCCGTTCTTCACGGTCGCGCTCGCGCTGTTCACCGTGTTCCCGATGTTCTCGAAGCTGCAGGGCCGCCTGCAGCGCTGGTTCATCGACAGCCTGATCCCGGACAACATCGCGCGACAGGTGCTCGGCTACCTGAACCAGTTCGCCAGCAAGGCGAGCGGCCTCGGCATCGCCGGGCTGATGGTGCTGCTGGTGACGGCCATCGCGCTCTTCCTCACCATCGACAAGACGCTCAACAACGTGTGGCGCGTGCGCTCGCCGAGGCCCTTCGCCCAGCGGGTGCTGATCTACTGGGCCGCGATCACGCTCGGGCCCTTGATCCTCGCGGTGAGCCTGTCGACCACGTCCTATGTGTTCTCCGCTTCGCGCGGGCTGGTGGGCGATGGCGGCGCGGTGCTCAAGCTGCTTTTCGACACCTTCGAATTCGCGTTGCTGGCGCTTGGCATGGCGGCGCTCTATCACTACGTGCCGAACACGAAGGTGCAGTGGTCGCATGCCTGGGCTGGCGGCATCTTCGTGGCGGCGGCCATCGAGATCGCCAAGCGGGCCCTGGGCTACTACCTGAGCCTGGTGCCGACCTATTCGATGGTGTACGGGGCCTTCGCGATCGCGCCGATCCTGCTCATCTGGATCTACACCGCATGGGTCATCGTGCTGCTCGGCGCGGTGATCGCGGCCTATCTGCCGAGCCTGCTCACCGGCGTCGCGCGGCGCGGCGGCACGGCGGGGTGGTCGATGCAGCTGGCGGTGGAGGCGTTGCAGCTTCTTGCCGATGCGTGGCACACGCCCCGCCGCGGACTCGGCGCGAGTGCACTGGTCGCGCACATGAAGGTCGACGTGCTGCAGCTCGCCCCGGTCATCGAGACGCTGGTGGCGCTCGACTGGATCGCCCCGATCGCCGAGGAGGCATCCGGGACCGATCCGCGCTACGTGCTGCTGGCCGATGCTGCGACGCCGTTGGCCCCGTTGCTGGAGGCGCTGTTGCTGCCGGCGACACCGGCGCTCGACAGCTTGTGGCGCAAAGCGCCGCTGCGTTCGCTGTGCCTGGGGGATGTGCTGTGAAAGAAAACAATGACGACGCGCGGCCCTGGGTCGTGTGCCTGTGCGCCGAATGGTGTGGCGCCTGCCGCGAATACCGACCGCTTTTCGAGCAGGTGGCGCGCGCGCATCCAGGTTTCCGGTTCGCGTGGGTCGACATCGAAGACCATGCCGACATCGCCGATGACTTCGACGTCGAGACCTTCCCGACCCTGCTCGTGGCCGGGGCGGACGGCACTCGCTTCGTCGGGCCGCTGCTGCCCCATGCGGAGACGCTGTCGCGCCTGCTGACGGCCCTGCCCGCGCCGGCGCCCGCCGCTGCAGAGGTCGTCACGCTGCTTGCGGCCGTCCGGGCCGAGCCGGCGGAATTTGCGGTCACGTAGCCTTGCATGCGCGGCCCCGTTTCGAATGCTCCATCGCATGGATGACTGAAAGCATGCGACCTGGCGCTTACCATCCCTTCTGAACACAAAACAAGGGTAGAAGAGATGAAGCGGCATTCATGGATCGGCGTGCTCTGGATCGCGACGACGCCCTGCGTCGTCTCCGTGGCGCATGCGCAGGCAGCGCAGCCCCAGACGGCATCACCGGCCGCCCAGGAGCAGTGGGAGGCCGACTACCGCGTCATTGCGGCGCGCTGCGGCACGCCGGCATTCGAGAAGGCGTTTTCCGCGCAATCGCGCGGCATGGTGGCGGCGGGACTGGTCTCGCGCCGGGCCGAACCCGCCGTGGTCGAGAAGTCGGTCGCCAGCCTGCGGCGCAGCTCGCTGACGCTGGTCGCGACGTCGAGCGACTGTCCGGGCAAGCTCGCCGAGCTCAAGGCGTTGCAGCAGTCGCGCCAGGCCGCGCTCGCTTCGGCCAGGCGCGGCGGCACCACAGCGGTGTCGACAAACGTCCGGTAGTGCAGCCCGCAGGCCTCAGCGCATCATCATTTGCCGCGGCGACACCGGCGCGGCATCGTTGCCCCAGGATCCGCGGATGAATGTGAGCACCGCTGCGATCTCGCTGTCGTCCAGCACGTGGCCGAACGCCGGCATGCCGTAGGGCCGGGGGTTGCCGGCGGTGGCGGGCAGGAACCCGCCGTGCCGCACCATCTGGATCAGGTTCGCGGGCTGGGTCATTTTGATCGCGCGATTGCCCGCGAGCGGGGGATAGGCGCCGACCGCGCCCTGGCCGACATCGCCGTGGCAATAGGCGCAGCGCTGGTCGAAGATCCTTTCGCCGCGTGCCATCACACCCGGGTCGCGACGGGCGGGCACAGGTGCGGCGTCCGGCGCCGCATCGGCGGTGGCCGCCGGCAATTGCTTCAGGTAGACCGCCATCGCGGACAGGTCGGCGTCTGTCAGGTGCTGCGTGCTGCCGTAGACGACCTCAGCCATCGGCCCCATCACCGAGCCGCCCGGCGAAGTGCCGTTTTTCAGCAAGGCAACCACGTCCGCTGCAGGCCAGTCGGCCACGCCCGCCTCACGGGCGGAGGTGAGCGACGGTGCATACCAGTTCTCGACCGGAATCAGGCCGCCCGACAGGCCGCGCTTTTCTTCGGTCGCGCCGAGCACGTTGCGCGTGCCATGGCAGGCGATGCAGTGGCCGAGGCCCTCGACCAGGTACGCGCCGCGATTCCATTCGGCCGGCTGGGCCGCATCGGCGACGAAGGTGCCCGGCGTGAAGGACAACGCGCGCCAGACCATCAGCGCTGCCTGAGTGTTGTACGGAAAGCGCAGGTGGTGCGGGGTGTTGGGTGTTGCGGCCACGGGCACGCTGCGCAGGTAGGCGTAGATCGCGTCGGAGTCTTCGCGGGTCACCTTGGTGAAGTTCGGGTACGGAAACGCGGGATACAGCAGCCGGCCGTCCTTCGAGCGGCCTTCGTGCATCGCGCGCCAGAAGTGCGCCGCAGTCCAGCGGCCGATGCCGTGCGTCTCATCGGGCGTGAGGTTGCTGGCGTAGATGGTGCCGAACGGCGTGTCGATCGCCAGTCCGCCCGCATATGCAGCACCGCCGCGCACGGTATGACAGCCGGCGCAGTTGCCGGCGAGGGCGAGGTAGCGCCCGCGGTCGATCTGCGCGGGCGTAGGCTCGAACGCGGTCGGCGTGACGGGCACGGGCTCGTCGCCGAGCAGCCGCAAGGCGATGAGTGCACTGCCCACGAGTGCCGTGAGCACCACGAGGCCGATCAGGATCCAGACGATGCGACGCCACATACCTTGCCTCACTTCACCATGGCGCCGCACGCCATCGGCGCAGGGCCGGGGAGCGACGCGGCGGGCTTCGCGTTCGCCGGCACCGGCTGCAGGGCCAGCCAGCCCGCGACCGCGTTGACGTCGTCGGTGGTGAGCTTGCGCCCCACCGTGGTCATGCAGTCGGGTGCCAGCGCATGCCGGCTGTCGGTAAGCCACGAGCCCAGCTGCGATGCGAGGTACAGGCGCGGCAGGCCGACCAGCGCCGGAATCGCAGGCAGCACGCCGGTCAAGGTCGTGCCATGGCACGCGACGCAGGCCGGTATGCCGCGCGCGGCATCGCCTTGGAGCGCCAGCATCTTCCCGCGCGCCAGCAGCGCGGGGGAGGCATCGGAGCTGCTGGCGACGGGCGGGTAGGGGTAGTCGAGGTTCGAGAAGTACTCGGCGATCTCGCGCAGATAGTCGTCCGAGAGGTGCTGGACCATGTAGGCCATCTCGGCATTGAAGCGGCGGCCATCCCGAAAGCTCACGAGCTGGTTGAAGAGGTAGCCGGCGGGCTTGCCGGCGAGGCGCGGAAAGTAGCCGGCGTTGGTGCTCGCGCCTTCGCGGCCGTGGCATGCAATGCAGGCCGCCACCCGCTGCGCGATGGTGTCGGGCACGCGGCCCTGCGGCGTGGCTGCAGCGGCACCGATGCTGCCCATGCAGCTGAGCGCAATGCACGCGATGGATGCGGTGGTTCGCAGGACCTGTCTCATCGCTCGATTGTGAAGGCTACAGTCGGTGCATGAGACTAGACATTTCGTCCACCCAGGGTCCGCAACGCCTGCTCTACGGCGCCTGTGCAGGCGTCGTCGCGGGCTTTCTGGCGTACCCGCTCGACGGCCTGGCACGCGGGCTGTTGGGTTGGTGCTGCGCCGTCGCGGTCTATCTGCTGCTCGTGTGGCGACTCGCCATCACCTGCGACGCCAAGCGCGTGCGGGCCCGCGCCCAGGCGCTCGACCAGCCGAACATGCTCATCCTCTTCGCGATGTTGGTGGCCATCAGCGTGAGCGTCGTGGTCATCGGCATGCTGCTCAAGCAGGTCAAGGACATGGGCGACGTGCAAAGGGCGCTGCACATCGTGCTGGGCGTGGTGTCGCTCGCGGGCTCGTGGCTGCTGATCCATACGATCTTCACGTTCCACTACGCACATCGCTATTACCAGGCCGAGAAAAGCGCCGATTCGAGCGAGCGCGCCGGGCTGGATTTTCCGGGCGCGGAAGACCCGGACTACTTCGACTTCCTGTACTACTCGTACGTGGTCGGCATGACCTCGCAGGTGTCCGACGTGCAGGTCACGTCGCGCGAGATGCGACGGCTGACGCTGCTGCACAGCGTGTTGTCGTTCGCCTTCAACATGATCGTGCTTGCCCTGTCGATCAACGTGGTCGCCAGTGCGATCTAGGCACCGACCTTTGCGGCTCTCATTTGCGTGGCGTTGGCGACCCTAGGGCGTCCGGCACGGTCGCCGGCTCGCCGATCACCAGATTGCCCAGGGGATCGAAGATCGCACTGCCAGCGGCCCGCGTGCGCAGTCGGTGAATGTCCTGCACTGCGGCTTGCCGCGTGCTGAACCCCATCACGCAGCGTGCCACGGGCACTCCATCGGCGCCACGAAACTCCCAGTCCCAGCGCCCGCCGGCGACCTGAAATACAACGAACTTCATGGCGTCGCTGACCGGTGGTCTGGATTGGTAAACACAGGCCCAGCATGACGCCTGCTTCGAGTTTTGCAAATCAGGAAACCTACTATTCCCGTAGGACGGCTCCTTCACGGCCATGCCCGTCAGGCCACCGCCGCACGCCTCCCAAGCCGGATCAGCCCCGTCGACAGCGCCACGCCGCAGACGATCACCGCGGCACACAGCATCATCCAGTGGGTGACGCTCTCGCCGAGAAACACGGTGCCGTAGAACACCGCGAACACGGGCACGAGGAAGGTCACGGTCAGCGCGCGTGCCGGCCCCGCGTTCTCGATGAGCCGGAAAAAGAGGATGTACGCAATGCCCGTACTTGCCACTCCCAACGCGATGAGGGCCAGCCATGCGCGCAGGCTCGGCATCTGCGCGGGCCAGAACCAGAGCGCAGGCAGGGCCAGGAACAGCGATGCGCCGATCTGGCTGCCAGTGGCTGTCGCGAGCGCGGGCACACCGCCGAGGTAGCGCCGTGTTGCGCTGGCCGAAATTCCGTAGCTCACGCATGCACCAAGGCACGCCAGCACCGCCCACAGTGCGGCGTTGCCACCCGCATCGGCGTGCAGCCCGGCGCTGCGGCTCGCGAGCATCGCGACGCCGGCAAAGCCGATCAGCAGGCCGACGAGGCGCGAACCGTTGGGCCGGTCCCGGAACCACGCCCATGCGACGAGCGCGCCGAACATCGGCACCGTCGCGTTGATCACGGCGGCGAGTCCGCTGTTGATGGTGAGCAAGGCGAAGCAGAAGAGTGCGAACGGAATGCCCGAGTTGAAGACGCCGATCAACAGCGCCGGTTTCCAGTGGCGCGCGAGGTCCGCACCGTTGCCGCGCACGAACATGAGCGGGATGAGGAACACCGCCGCCACCGCCACGCGCACGCCCGCCGCTGGCAGGGCGCCGAACTCGGCCGCACCGATGCGCATGAACAGGAACGATGCGCCCCACAGCGCGCCCAGCAGTACGAGATCGACCAGCCAGCTGCGAGGCGCCGGCTTGAGGCCGTTGGCCACGGCACTCACAGCGCGCCCTCGAGTTCGAGCAGTGCGGTCTTGCGTTCGAGCCCGCCCGCGTAGCCGGTGAGCGCACCGCCGCTGCCGATCACGCGATGGCACGGAACGATCACGCTGATCGGATTGCGACCCACGGCTGCACCCACCGCACGCACTGCGGCCGGCTTGCCGACGCCGGCACTCAACCGTCCGTAGCTCGTCGTCGCGCCCGCCGGGATCGCCAGCAGGGCTTGCCACACGGCCTGCTGGAACGCGGTGCCATGCGAAAGGTCGAGTGGCAGATCGAAGCTCTGGCGCCGGCCGTCGAAGTAGTCGAGCAGCTGCCTGGCTGCCTCGGCGAGCACCGGATGCGCGACATCGGTCTGCCAGCCCGTCGTGTCCGGGAAGTGGCGCTGCGCGTCGAACCAGAGGCCGGCCAGGCCCTTGTCGGTGGCCACGAGCGTGACGCCACCCAGGGGGGTGTCGACATGCGACGTGAAGAGAGTGGTGTTCCTGAATTTCATGGCGGTCACGCGTGGACGGAAGCGGATGGATTGGATAGGGTTTGCCAGGCGCGCAGCACGGCGTAGCTGCGCCAGGGGCGCCAGGTCTGCGAGGCCTCGGTCGCCGCGCGCGCGCCGTTCACGCCGAGCGCCTTCTGCAAGGCGATATCGCCGGCCGGGAAGGCATCGGGCCAGCGCAGGGCGCGCATCGCGATGTACTGCGCGGTCCAGTCGCCCACACCGGGCAGGGCCTGCAGCGCGACCAGCGTGGATGGGACGTCGGCACCGGCATGCAACGCGAGACGGCCTTCGCTCACCTCTCGCGCGATGGCTTGCAGCGCCGCCTGGCGCTGGCGCACGATGCCCAGCTGGCCCAGCGCGTCGCCGGTCGCTTCGGCGATGGCGGCCGGCGTGGGGAAAAGTCGATCGAGTCCGGCGACCGGGGTGACGATCGGTTCTCCGAACGCTTCGACGAGCCGCGCACCGAGCGTGCGGGCCGCTGCGACGGTGACCTGCTGGCCGAGCACTGCGCGCACGGCGAGCTCGAAGCCGTCGACGGTGCCCGGCACCCGCAGGCCGTCGCCCGCAGGAAAGCTCGCATGCAGCGCACCGTTGATGGCGATGGGTTCGGCATCGAGATCGAGCAGGGCGCGCACGCGGCTGATGACGATCGGCAGCACGCCAGCGAGCGAATCGCCGACCGACAGCGTCAACTGCTCGCGTGACGGATCGAAGCGCACCTGCAACCAGCCGGTGTGCGTGCGTGTGCCTTGCATGACGCGCAGCGTGCGCGCAAAGCTCGGGTGCACACCCGGGTCTACGACGGTTTCGACGCCGCGCAGCGCGCGCCGCTCGAAGAAGCCGAGCATCGCGGCCGTGTCGTAGGGCGGTCGGTAGCCCAGGCGCACCTCGATCGGCTGGCCTTCGCGCCGCGCTGCGGCACCACCGGCGCGTCGCAGGGCGAGCGGGTTCAGCCCGTAATGCGCGACGAAAGCCGCATTGAAGCGGCGCACGCTGGCAAAGCCGCTGGCCAGCGCCACCTGCGTCATCGGGAGGCGGGTGTCGGCGATGAGCTGCTTGGCGGCCAGCAGGCGGCGTGTCTGCAGGTACTGCAGCGGCGACACGCCGAACTGCGCATCGAAGATGCGGCGCAGGTGGCGGTCGCTCACGCCGAGGCGCGCTGCGATCTGTGCGGCGCCAGGGCCCTCGTCGGTCCAGGCGTCGGGTTGGTCGATCAGCCGCGCGGCCTGCAGCGCAAGGATGCGCGAGGCGTCTTCGGTCGACCAGCTCGCGGCCCGCGGCGCGAGTTCGGGTCGGCAGCGCAGGCAGGGGCGAAAGCCCTGGGCCTCGGCCTGTGCGGCATGGCGAAAGAACCGGCAGTTCTCGCGCCGCGGCAGCCGCACGCGGCACACGGGCCGGCAATAGATGCCGGTCGATGTAACGGCTGTAAAAAACGATCCGTCGAAGCGCGCGTCGTGCGTCTTCATCGCGAGGTAGCACGCATCGCTTTCCAGCGGCGTGGCAGCGGGCGCGACAGACGGGGCGGATGCGGTGGCCATGCGCTGAATTCTAGGCGTCCGACAGTGCAGGACTGGCCATTTCCGGACATCCGGCCCGAGGCCCGGGTGCCTACAATGGCCCACGTTTTTCCTCACCCCCGGAACCCCGTCAGACCATGCAGCTCAACGCATCCATCTTCAAGGCCTACGACATTCGCGGTGTCGTGCCGACCACGCTCGATGCGCAGGTCGCCGAGGCACTCGGCCTGGCTTTCGGCAGCGCAGCACGCGCTGCGGGCGAAAAAGCCGTGGCCGTCGGCCGCGACGGTCGCCTCTCGGGGCCCAGCCTTGTCGAGGCGCTGATCAAGGGCCTGGTCGCCACCGGCGTCGAAGTGATCGACGTCGGTGCGGTCACCACGCCGATGCTGTACTTCGCCGCGCACACGCTATGCAAAAGCGGCATCCAGGTCACGGGCAGCCACAACCCCAAGGACTACAACGGCTTCAAGATGGTGATGGCCGGCCGCGCGATCTACGGCGACGAGATCCAGGACCTGCGCCGCACCATGGAGGCCGACAGCGCCACGCGCGCCCCGGGTGGCAGCGTGCGCAAGGTCGACGTGACCGAGTCCTACACGCAGCGCATCGTGGGGGACATCCGGTTGGCCCGTCCGATGAAGATCGTCGTCGACTCGGGCAACGGCATCGCCGGCGCGTCCGCCCCGGCCATCTTCCGCGCGCTGGGCTGCGAAGTGACCGAGCTCTACAGCGAGGTCGACGGCAACTTCCCCAATCATCATCCGGACCCCAGCCGTCCAGAGAACCTCAAGGACCTGATGGCCGCCCTGAAGGCTGGCGACGCCGAGCTGGGTCTCGCATTCGATGGCGATGGCGACCGCCTCGGCATCGTCACCAAGGACGGACAGAACATCTTCCCGGATCGCCAGATGCAGCTCTTCGCCGAAGACGTGCTCTCGCGCGTGCCCGGCGGAACCATCATCTACGACGTGAAGTGCTCGCAGCGCCTCGGCCCGGCGATCACCGCCGCGGGCGGTGTGCCGATGATCTACAAGACCGGGCATTCGCTCATCAAGGCGAAGATGAAGGAGGTCGACTCTCCGCTCGGCGGCGAGATGAGCGGGCACATCTTCTTCAAGGAGCGCTGGTTCGGCTTCGACGACGGCACGTACGCCGGTTGCCGCCTGCTCGAGATCCTGAGCAAGAGCCCCGACGCCAACGCGGTCCTCAACGGCCTGCCGACGAGCTTCTCGACACCCGAGCTCAACGTGAAGTGCGCCGAAGGCGAGCCGCACGGCCTCGTCGAACAGCTCGTGAAGACCGCGACGTTCGACGCGCCTGCGGTGGTGTCGACCATCGACGGCCTGCGCGTCGACTGGCCCGATGGCTTCGGCCTGATCCGTGCGTCGAACACGACGCCGGTGCTGGTCATGCGCTTCGAAGGCCAGACCGAGGCCGCGCTGCACCGCATCCAGGACGCGTTCCTCGCGTTGCTGCGCACCGTCAAGCCCGACGCGTCGCTGGCCGAGGCTTCCCACTGAACGCGTCGACACGCAGCGTGCGGTCGTTGATGTTGCGCCTGTATGGCGCGTTCACGCGGATGTCCCAGCCGCTGGTGCGGCGCAAGCTGAAGAAGCGCGCCATTGCGGAGCCTGGCTATGCCGTCGCCGTGGAAGAGCGCTTCGGCGTCTACGACGCCGCGCTCGCCGGCACCGACTGGTGCTGGATCCACGCAGTGTCGCTGGGCGAGGCGCGTGCCGCGGGCATCCTGCTCATCGAGTTGCGGCGTCAGCACCCCGGTGTGCCGATCCTGCTCACCCATGGCACCGCGACCGGTCGCGAGGAGGGCGCGCGCTTGCTCGAGCCGGGCGACCTGCAGGTGTGGATGCCGTGGGACACGCCGCGGGCGGTCGCGAGCTTTCTGGATCGCTTCCAGCCGCGCATCGGCGTGCTGATGGAAACCGAGGTCTGGCCCGAGATGACCGCGGCCTGTGCCGAGCGCGGCATCCCGCTGGTGCTCGCCAATGCCCGCCTCAACGAGAAGTCGCTCGCCTCGGCTGAGCGTCTGGCGTGGCTGGCGCGACCTGCCTACGGCGCGCTCACCGCCGTGTGGGCGCAGACCGAGGCCGATGCGCACAGGCTGGTGTCGCTCGGGGCCAAGGTCGAGGGCGTGTACGGCAACCTGAAGTTCGATGCCGCGCCCGACATCCGCCAGCTGGCGGCGGCCGACAAGTTGCGCGCGTTGCTGCCCAAGCCGATCGTGGTGTTCGCCAGCTCGCGCGACGGCGAGGAGAAGCTGCTGCTCGAGGTGCTGAAGCGCTTCGGAGCCGCAGTGCCCGTGCCGCCCGTGCAGGCGGCCGTCAATTCCATCGCGAAGCGTGTGCACGACGTGCAATGGATGATCGTGCCGCGCCATCCGCAGCGCTTCGACGAGGTGGCTGCGCTGGTCGCGTCGTACGGTTTCGGCGTCGCGCGTCGCAGTGCCGCGGCCGACGAGCTCAGCGATGCCGAAATCTGGCTCGGCGATTCGCTCGGCGAGATGGCGCTGTATTACGGCCTGGCCCATGTGGCGCTGCTCGGCGGCAGCTTCGAGCCGCTGGGCGGGCAGAACCTCATCGAGGCGGCCGCGTGCGGTTGCCCGGTGGTCATGGGGCCGTCGACCTTCAATTTCGCGGAGGCGGCCGAGCTGTCGCTCGCCGCAGGCGCCGCCCAGCGCGTCGCCGACATGGAGCAGGCGGTCAAGGCCGCGCTCGCCATCGTCAACAACGCCGGCAAGCGCGAGACGATGGTGCAGGCCGCGCTGGCGTTCTCGTCATCGAACCGCGGGGCTGCGCAGCGCACGGCGGCTGCGGTACTGGCCCTGGTGCAGGACGTGCCGCGGCCGGTGATCGCGCCGCCCGGCGGCGTGGTCGAGCGGACCGAACCGGTCCTCGACGAACTCAGCGGACCGGCGGATTGAGGATCACCGGCGGCGGGGGTGGCGTCGGCATCGTGGGCGGCGTGGGGGTGAACGGCTGTTGCGGCACCGGCGGGACGCTCGGGATCGTGGTCGGAGCCACCGGCACCGGGCTTTGCGTCGCAGCCGACGGCGTGACGGCCGAAGCGTCGGCGCCCGCGTTGCCGGGCGGCGCCAGCGTCGCATTGATGGCCTGCAGGTCTTCCGGCACCAGCGTGCCGTTGGCCTGGCGCAGGCGCAGGTTGCCGAGCAGTACGTTGTAGCGCGCCTGTGCGAGGTCGCGCTTGGTCTGGAACAGCTGGCTCTGCGAATTCAGCACATCGATGTTGATGCGCACGCCCACCTGGTAGCCCAGGCGGTTCGCATCGAGCGCGCTTTGGCTCGACGACTCGGCCGCTTCCAGCGCCTTGACCTGGCCCGCCCCGGACACGAGGCCGAGGTAGGCGGCGCGCGTGGCCTGCGTCACGCTGCGACGCGTCGACTCGAGGATTTGCGTGGACTGGTCCTGGAGGGCCAGCGTTTCCCTGATGCGGTTCTCGGTCGCGAAGCCGGCGAAGAGCGGCATGTTGAACACCACGCCGATGCTGGCGGCGTTGACCCGCGTGCCCACGGTCGCCGTGCTGCTGCCGGTGGGGTTGCGCGTGATGTTGTAGCCCAGGTTCGCATCGAGCGTCGGCTTGTGTCCGGCCTTTGCCTTCTCGACTTCGAGCCCGGCCACGTCGAGGCCGAGGCGCGCCTGACGAATGGCCGGGTGAACGTCTTCGGCCTGCGCCACCCATGCGCTCATGTCGGCCGGCGTGGCGACCGGGAGCACCACCGGCGCAGCAAGCGGTATCGGCACGCTGCCGGGCCGGCCGACCAGTTGGTCGAGCGCGATTTTCTTGACCTGCAGGTCGTTCCCGGCGGCGATCTCCTGTGCGATGACGAGGTCGTAGCGCGCCTGCGCTTCCCGCGAGTCGGTGATGGTCGACGTGCCGACCTCGAAGTTGCGCTTGGCCGATGCCAGCTGCTCGGCGACGGCCACCTTCTGGGCGCGCACGAGCGCGAGGCTGTCCTGGCTCGCGAGCACGTCGAAGTACGCCTGGCTCACGCGCACGATCAGGTCCTGCTCTGCGGTGGTGAGCACCGCCTGCGCCACTTCGGCCTGCAGCTTGCCCTGCTCGTACGTCGCCCAGTTGGCGGGGCGGTAGATCGGTTGCGTCGCGTTGATGCCGACGCTCTGCGTGTTGAAGTTGCGCGAGGCCGAACCCTGCTGGCTGCCGGTGAGGACGTTGATGTCGAGGTCGTTGCGGTTCACGCCGGCCGACAGGCCCACGGCGGGCAGGATCCCGGCCCGTGCCTGCGCGGCGCGCGCCACGCTCGCGTCGAACTGCGCGCGGGCGCCCTGGTAGGTCGCGTCGTAGCCGCGGGCGGATTCGTAGAGATCGATGAGGCTCTGGCCGTGGGCCGGCAGCGCAAGCGCGGCGAGCAGCGCAGCGGGAAGGGGAAGTAGCCGGGGCCAGGCAAGCATCGAGAGTCCTTGGAAGATCAATACCGCGGCACGCGCGTGTCGTGTTGCGCCGACCAGGCGTCGATGCCGCCGGCCACATTGGCGACGTCGGCAAAGCCGTTCTGGCTCAGGAAGGCGGCCACGCGCTGGCTTCGTGCGCCGTGATGGCACAGGCAGGCAATGCGTTGGCCGGAACCGAGTTCGCCGGCACGCGCAGGAATCTCGTTCATAGGGATCGCCACCAGCGTGAAGCCCTCCGGCGCGACGCTGGCGGTCTGCAATTCCCAGGGCTCGCGCACGTCGAGCAGAACGGCAGGCATCTCGGGCTCCTGGGCGAACCAGGCGGCAAGATCGGCGGGGCGGACCTGATCGATCATCGGGTTCAGAAGGCGAACTTCGATGGCTCGGGGAAGCTCAGGAGGCGCGGCGCCACGGTGTCCCAAGGCTGCGTGGTCTCCCACTTGCCTTCGCTCACGCGCGTGACGATGTGCGTGCGCATCATCGGTTCGTCGCCGACGATCGCGATCAGCCGGCCGCCGACGTTCAGCGAGCCGAGCAGGTTTTGCGGGATCTTCGCGACCGAGCCGCTCAGCACGATCACGTCGAAGCTCGGGCCGCTGGGCAGGGGCTTGGCGCCGTCGGCGTGGCGCACTTCGACGTTCGACATGCCGTTCTGGCGCAGCGTCTCGGCGGCGCGCGCTGCCAGCTCGGGGTTGATCTCCAGCGTCAGCACGCTGGCGGCGCGGTTGCCGAGCAGCGCGGCCATGAAGCCCGAGCCGGTACCGATCTCGAGCACCGTCTCGTGCTTCTGCACATGGAGGTCATGCAGCGTGCGCGCTTCGACCTTGGGGGCCAGCATGATCTCGCCGGGCACGCTGCCGTCGCCGAGCGGCAGTTCCATGTCGAAGAAGGCCAGCGCGCGGTGCGCCTGCGGCACATAGTCTTCGCGGCGGATCTGGTCGAGCAACGCGAGGACTTCGGTGTCGTGCACGTCCCAGGGGCGGATCTGCTGCTCGATCATGTTGAAGCGCAGGTGCGCGAGCGTGGCGGGGGGATTGGTGGGGCTCATGGACTTTTCTCCTAGGGGCTTCAGGACAAACCCTCAATTTTAGGTGGGCTCGTCGGAGACGGCTTGGCCGACCCGTTCCAGCGGCGGCGCGCCCAGTGGGCAAGGTCGTCCATGTAGCAATAGACGACCGGCACCACGACCAGCGTGAGCAGCGACGAGGTGATGACGCCGCCGATCACGGCCTGGCCCATCGGGGCGCGCTGCTCCGAACCTTCGCTGAGGGCGAAGGCCAGCGGCACCATGCCGAAGATCATCGCCAGCGTGGTCATGAGGATGGGCCGCAGCCGCACGCGTGCGGCGAGCAGCAGCGCGTCGGCGCGATCGAGACCCGGCACCTCGGTTCCGTCGTCGGCGATGCCGGGCTCGCGCGCGCGGATCGCGAAGTCGACCAGCAGGATCGCGTTCTTGGTGACCAGGCCCATCAGCATCACGACGCCGATGACCGAGAACATCGACAAGGTCGAACGGAAGGTGAGCAGCGCCAGCACCACGCCGATCAGCGTGAGCGGCAGCGCGGTCATCAGGGCGAGCGGCTGCAGGAAGCTCTTGAACTGGCTGGCCAGGATCATGTAGATGAAGATGATCGCCAGAGCGAGCGCCGACACCGCGTACGAGAACGATTCCTGCATGTTCTTGGTGGAGCCGCTGAACTGATAGCTGTAGCCCGGCGGGAAGGCGATCTCCGCGAGCGCGGTGCGGATGTCGGCCGACACCTCGCCGGCGGAGCGGCCGTCGGTGTTCGCGTTGATGCCCACTTCGCGCGCCAGTGCGCGGCGGTTGATCTGGTTGGGGCCGGTCGATTCGCGTACATCGGCCACCTGGTTGAGCCGCACGATGCGGCTCGACCCGTCGGCGTTGCTGCCGGCCGCTGTGGTGACGAAGGGCAGGCGCGCCAGGTCGGCCGGTGAGTTGCGCACTTCGGGCGCGAGCCGCACGTTCACGTCGTAGGTCTGGTCGTCGGGCGCGCGCCAGTTGCCGACGGTGGTGCCGGCCACCAGCGTGCGCAACGCGGTCGCGATCGGTGCCACGCCGAGGCCCAGGTCGGACGCCGCGTCGCGCCGCACCACCACGCTCACCGTCGGCTTGTTGGGCTTGAGGCTCGAGTCCAGGTCGACCAGGCCGGGGATCGTGCGGATGCGCTCCATCACGCGCTGGCTCAGGCGTTCGAGTTCCTTGAGGTCCGGGCCCTGCAGCGAGAACTCGACCGGCTTGTTGCCACCGACCGAGTCGCGCAGGCCGACGTGCGTCACCGTGACGCCGGGCACCGAACGCAGCCGCTGGCGCAACACCGCCGACATCTGGTCGACGCTGCGGCTGCGCGCGTTGCGGTCGACCAGGCGCACGTAGATGCTCGCGTACATCTTTCCCTGCGCATCGCCGGTGTTGATGGTCGAGAGCGTGTAGCGCACCTCGGGCATCTCGCGCAGGATGCCTTCCACCTGCCGCGCCCGCGCCTCGGTGACCTCGATCGACGAGCCGACCGGCGTGTAGAAATTGATCGCCGTCTCTGAAAAGTCGGCCTTGGGCACGAACTCGGTGCCGAGCAGCGGCACCATGAAGATGCTGCCCACGAAAATGCCGACGGCGATGAAGACCGTCGTGAGCTTGTGCACGAGCGACCAGCGCAGGATGCGTTGATAGCCGTCGGCCAGCCATTCGGTCGCGCGGTCGAACGCGCCCGTCACGCGGCCGATGGTTCGGTCGTAGAAGGTGACCGGCGGGCCGCGCTTTCCGTGGTTGTCGATGGCCGGGTCGTGCCAGAGGCTCGAGAGCATCGGGTCGAGCGTGAAGCTGACGAACATCGAGATCAGCACTGCAGCCACGATCGTGATGCCGAACTCGTGGAAGAACTTGCCGATGATCCCGCCCATGAAGCCGATCGGCAGGAACACCGCGACGATCGACAGCGTGGTGGCGAGCACCGCCAGTCCGATTTCCTGCGTGCCTTCGAGCGCCGCGCGGAACGGCGACTTGCCCATCTGCACGTGCCGCACGATGTTTTCGCGCACCACGATCGCATCGTCGATCAGGAGGCCGACGCACAGCGACAGCGCCATCAGCGTGATCATGTTGATCGTGAAGCCGAACATCGCCATGAACCAGAAGGTGCCGATGAGCGCGATCGGCAACGTGAGCCCGGTGATCACGGTGGACCGCCACGAGTTCAGGAACAGGAAGACGATGAGCACCGTGAGCAGCGCGCCTTCGATCAAGGTCTGGCGCACGTTCTGCACGGCAACGCGGATCGGGCGCGAGGCATCGCCGATGGGTTCGAGCTTGATGCCCGGCGGCAGCTGCGTGCGGATCTCGGCGATGGCCTTCACGAGGCCATCGACCACGGCGATGGTGTTTTCGTCCTGCGCCTTTTGAACGGAGAGCAACAGCGTGCGCTGCCCGTTGTAGAGCGCGAGGCTGTCGATTTCCTGGGCGCCGTCGGACACGCGCGCCACCTGCTCGACGCGGATCGGCGCGCCGCCCTTGCGCATGACGATGATGCGGCCGAAGTCTTCGGGGCGCTCCATGCGCGCGTCGATCTGCACCACGCGGTCCTGCTCCAGCGAACGGACCGAGCCGACCGGCAGCGCCTGGTTCTCGTTGCGCACCGCGTTCACCACCTGTTCGGTGCTGACGCCGAAGCCTTCCATCGCCTGCGGGTTCAGGTAGAGGTTGATCTCCCGTTTGGTGCCGCCCACGAGCGTGACGGAGCCGACACCGCGCACGTTCTCGAGGCGCTTCTTGAGCACCTGGTCGGCCCAGTTGGTGAGCTCGACTGCGCTGGGCTGCTTGGTGGCGACGTTGGCATCCGGCAGTACCGCTACAGACCACACGGCACGGGAGGCGGGATCGAAGCGCAAGACGCGCGGGTCCTTCACCTCATCGCGGAACAGCGGTCGAACCGCGGCCACTTTTTCGCGCACGTCGTCGGCGGCCTTGCGTCCGTCGACATAGAGCTGGAACTCCACGATGACGACCGATTGGCCCTCGAAGCTGCGCGAGGTGAGGGCGTTGATGCCGGCGATCGAGTTCACGCCTTCCTCGACCTTCTTGGTCACTTCGCTCTCGACGATCTCGGGCGAGGCGCCGGGGTACTCGGTGATGATCACCACCACCGGGAAGTCGATGTTCGGGAACTGGTCGACCTGCAGCCGCTGGTACGAGAACACGCCGAGCACGACCAGCGCGAGCATCAGCATCGTCGCGAACACGGGGTTCTTCAGGCTGACGCGGGTGAACCACATGGTGGATGTTGCCGGTCAGGGTGTCGGCAGGCGCACGGCGGTGCCGTCGCGCAGCGGGCCGACCGTGCCGGCCACGACCAGCGCTCCATCGGTGAGGCCGCTCACGACCACCATCGGCTGGCCGTCGACCTGGCCGCGCTGGCCAGTCTGCACGGTGCGGTGCGCCACACGGCCATCGATCAGCATCTGCACGTAAGGCACCGGCTTGTCGATGCGCACCGCCGACAGCGGCAGCGCCAGCGCGGTGCTGCGGCCGACCTCGATGCTGCCCTGCGCGAACAGGCCTTGCCTGAAGCCGGTGCTGCGGTCGAGCCTCAGGTAGACCAGCACGCTGCGGCTGCCGGCCTGCGCCGTCGGGTTGACGCGAACAACTGTCGCGCTCACCTGGCGGTCTGCGCCGCTGGCGTCCAGGCCGCTGCCTTCGATCTGCAGGCTCGCGCGCTGGCCGACGCGCACCGCGACCGAGTCCGCCGCGGCCATCGTCGCCTCGACTTCGATCTTGCTGAGATCGACCACCTCGATCACGCGCGTGTCGATCGAGACCCGCTCGCCCGACTGCACTAGCCGCTGCGCGACCTGGCCTGCGATCGGGCTCCTGAGCACGGTGTCGCTGAGCGACTTTCGCGTCACCTCGACAGCTGCGAGCGCCGCGCGGTGCGTGGAGCGCGCGGCATTCAGGTTGGACTGCGAGGTGTCGAGCGCAGTCTTGGAGATGAAACCCTGGTCGACCAGCGCCTTGTTGTTGTCGTACGAACGCTGGGCCACTTCGGCCTGCGCCGCGGCCGAGTCGGCCTGTTCCTGCGCCTGGCGCACGCGTGATTCGTACTCCGCCGGCTCGATGCGGCCGATGACCTGCCCTGCGGTGACGGTGTCGCCTTCGCGCACCGTGAGCCCGGTGAGCTCACCGGCGACGCGTGCCTTGACGGCCGCCGAGTCCACCGCCTTGAGCGATCCTGAGACGCCGAGTGTCTGCGCCATGTCGCGCGGGCGCACGGTCACCACATCGGCGGCCGAGAGCTGGACGATGGTTTCGGCTGGCGTGGCCGCGGTGCTGGCCTGCTGGGCCTTGCGCGCGCCGATCACGCGGACGGTACCGCCGATCAGCAGCGCGGCGACCAGTGCCGCGATGCCCCATTGGACGGAGCGCTTCATGGCCTGGCGTTCCGGCTTGTCGAGAGGCCGAACAGCACGGTCTCGGCCTGGATCGAAAGAAACTGCTCGGGGTCGATCTGCGTCTGGCCGTCCACGCAGATGTTGCCGGCGTGCTTGGTGAGCATGAGGAACATCATGGGTGCGATCACCGAATAGATGGCGTGGTCGACGTCGACCGGCGCGAACTCGCCGCTGTCGATGCCGCGGCGCAGGATGCGGCGCAGCAGGTCATGGCCCGGACGCACGACCTCGCGCCGATAGAACTCGGCCAGCTCGGGGAAGTTGTTGCCTTCGCTCAGCATGAGCTTGGTCAGGCCGGACGCCTTGGTTGCGCCGACGCGCTCCCACCACACGCGCATGCAGTAGCGCAGCATGTCGGCCGTGGTGCCTTCGTAGGCTTCGAACTCGCGGTTCCACTCGGTGAAGCGCCCGGCCAGGTTCTCCACGACGACCGCCTTGAACAGCTCTTCCTTGCTGGGGAAATAAAGAAAGAGCGTGCCCTTGGAAACACCGGCGCGTGCCGCCACCTCTTCGGATCGCGTGGCCGCAAACCCTTTTTCGACGAACAGGTCCAGCGCTGCTTCGAGCAACTCGCCCGGACGCGCCTCTTTCCGCCGTTCGCGCTTGGCGCGTGTCGGGCAGAGCTTGTCGTCGAGGAAGCGGGGGGCGGGCATTCGGCGGGGGTTAATGACTAACGGGTTAGTAATGTAGTGACGGGCAGTGAGCCCGTCAAGCCGCGACAATACCGGCCCCCGCCTCTTTCAATCCAGCAGGAGTCCTTGAGCATGTCCACATCGTCGAACACCGAATCCATCACGCTGGGCGGGGGGTGCTTCTGGTGCACCGAAGCCGTTTTCGACCGCGTCCAGGGCGTGGTCGATGTCGAGTCCGGTTATTGCAACGGCCAGACCCTCAACCCCACCTACGAACAGGTCTGCAGCGGCCGCACCGGCCACGTCGAGGTGGTCAAGGTCGCGTTCGACCCGGCCCTCATCAGCTTGCGCGAGGTCCTCGAGATCTTCTTCGTCGTGCACGACCCGACGACGCTGAACCGCCAGGGCAACGATGTCGGCACTCAGTACCGCAGCGGCATCTACACGACCAGCGACGCGCAGAAGGAAGTGGCGCAGGGCGTGATCCGCGAGATTACCGAAAGCAAGACGTACAAGTCGCCGATCGTCACCGAGGTGGTGCCGCTCGCGAACTACTCGACGGCCGAGGCCTACCACCAGGACTACTTCCTGAACAACCCGAACCAGGGCTACTGCGCGTTCGTGGTCGGCCCGAAGGTCGAGAAGTTCCAGAAGACCTTCGCCGAACGTGTGAAATGACACGCCCCCAGTCTTCGCGCACTGCGTGCCGCTTCGCCAACCCCCTCGCCGGGGGCAACAACAGCGGCCCGGTGAAGCCGGTTCCGCGTTGTTTCTGAGTTGAGTCAATGCGTCTGCGTCGATCCGCCTACATCGCCTGCGTGCTCACGCTGGCGCTGTGGTTCGCGTCGACGCTCGGGCTGGTGCACAGCGTGGTCCACGCACCGGGGCTCGCGCACACGCAGGCAACGGCCATGTCGAAGATCACGAGCACTGCAAAAGCGGCGCCCACCAGCCTGCTCGGCTCGGTGGCCGCGCTCTTCACCGACCACCACGATGGCGATGCGCAGTGCCGCATCTACGACCAGTTGTCCCATGGGACGGCTCCCATCGCCGTGCCGCTGATCGTGCTGCCGCTCTTCCTGCCGACGGCCACCTTCGATTTCTTCCAGGGCGAAGCTCTCGCCCGCTGGGTCGCGCTGTTCCAGGCGCGCGGCCCGCCTTCTCCTCGCTGAATTCCGTCTTCCGGTTCCGGTCGCGATGCCTTTGCAGGCGCGCGGCCGGCCCGATGCCGTCGAGGCATCGATTCAACGAGTTCCTTTCTTTCATGACATCCCCCTTTCGTCGGGGCGCCGTCGGCGTCGCCGCATTCACATTCCTCGCGTCTTTCATGTCCGTGACGTCGGCACAGACCGCCACGCTGCAGGAGATCACCGTCACCGGCAACCCGCTCGGGGCCAACGACTCGATCGCACCCACCGCGGTGCTGCAAGGCGATGCGCTGCTGCTGCGCTCGCAGTCCACACTGGGCGAAACGCTCGATGGCCTGCCGGGCGTGAGCAGCAGCTACTTCGGCCCGAACGCCAGCCGCCCCATCATTCGCGGGCAGGACGGCGACCGCATCCGCATCCTGCAGAACGGCGGCGGCGCGCCGGACGCGTCCGCCCTGAGCTACGACCACGCGGTGCCGATCGATGCGCTGGTGACCGACCGCATCGAAGTGCTGCGCGGTCCGTCCGCGCTGCAGTACGGCGGCAGCGCCGTCGGCGGTGTCGTCAACGTGATCGACAACCGCATCCCGACCGAGCCGTTCGACGCAGCGGGCTCCTTCGGCGGGCGTGCCGACCTCGGCTATTCGACCGGCAACCGCGAGAAGAACGGCGGCGTGGTGCTCGAGGGCGGCAACGACCGCTACGCGCTGCACGTGGACGCTTTCAGCCGCGATGCCGACGACGTGAAGGTGCCGATCGAGCTGCAATGCAGCAAGCCGGGCTCGCCGGGGTTGGCGCGCCGCATGTGCAACTCGGCCAACGAGGCGCACGGTGGCGCCATCGGCGGCACGCTGTTCTTCGACCAGGGCTGGCTCGGCGCATCGGCCAGCACCTATCGCAGCACCTACGGCACCGTGGCCGAAGACGACGTGACCATCGGCATGCAGTCCGATCGCTACGCGCTCGAAGGCGAGTGGCGACCGGGCGGCTTCTTCACGAGCGTGCACGCCAAGCTGAGCCGCACCGACTACCGTCACACCGAGTTCGAAGGGGGCCAGCCCGGCACCACCTTCGCAAACAAGAGCGACGACTTCCGTATCGAGGCCAGGCACCGCAAGATCGGCAACTTCGATGGCCTGATCGGCTTTAGCAGCGAAACCAGCCGCTTCTCGGCCGACGGCGAAGAGGCGTTCGCGCCGCACAGCCGCACGCGCGCCAACGCCTTCTTCCTGCACGAGGAGTACGGCACCTCGTGGGGACGCCTGAGCTTCGGCGCGCGCACCGAGCAGGTGAAGGTGACGTCGCTCGGCTACCCGGACGATCCTTCGATCACGCGCTTCGCCGTTGGCGAGCGCAGCTTCAATCCGCACAGCGCCGCCTTCGGCGCGCTGGTGAACCTCACGCCGCAGTGGCAGCTGACCTCGAACCTCGCATACACCGAGCGTGCGCCGAAGGACTACGAGCTCTTCGCCAACGGCCCGCACGTTGCGACCGCGGCGTGGGAGGTGGGCGATGCGTCATTGCAGAAAGAGAAGTCGACGGGCATCGACTTCGGTACGCAATGGAAGTCTGGTGCGAACACTGCGCGGGTCAACGTCTATGCCACGCGCTTTCGCAACTACCTCGGGCTGACCGCATCGGGCCGCAATCTCGACAGCGAGGGCAACGTCGTCACCGACCCGGAGGTCACCGACACACTGGCCGAGTACCGCTACAGCGGCGTGCGCGCGCGCTTTGCCGGCGTCGAAGCCAGCGGCAACCTGCGGCTGCTTGGCAAGGACGGCTTCGCGCGTGCCGAAGACGCATCGACGCTCGATTTGCAGTGGCGCGGCGACGCGGTGCGCGCGACCAACAGCGACACCGGCGAACCCTTGCCGCGCATCGCGCCGTGGCGCCTCGGCGCGACGCTGGCCTACGCCAATGGGCCTTGGGGTGCACGTGTCGGCTTCGACTACAACGCCGCGCAGCGCAGGGTGCCGGCCGTCGGCGTGCGGGAGACCGAGGCCTACACACTCTGGAATGCCGCGGTGACCTACCGCATGAAGGTCGACCGCGCCAACCTCACCTGGTATGCGCGCCTCGACAACATCGGCAACAAGCTGGCCTACAGCGCGACATCGATCCTGACCACCACGGTGTTTCCGAACGCGCCGCTGCCGGGACGCACGCTCAAGGTCGGGCTGCGCGCAACCTTCTAGGCAAGCCCTCCGCTGTTCATCGCCCCGTATCCTCGGGGTGATGAATTCGTCCGTCCTGTCGTCCTTGCTGCCCGTGGTCCTGCTCATCGCAGTGGGCTATCTCGCCGGCAAGCGGGGATGGGTGAGCGGCGGCGCGACCAAGGAGCTGTCGAACCTGATCTTCCTGCTGCTTGCGCCGGCATTGCTCTTTCGCTCCATGAGCACGGTGCGCATCGAGACGCTGAGCTTCAAGCCGGTGGCGGCATACCTGATCGCCGCCGGCCTAATCTTCGCCGGCACCATCGCCTGGCGCGGCTTCAACCGCACGGCGGCGGTGCTGGCCCTGGCCAATACCTTCAGCAACACCGTGATGATCGGCATCGCGCTCATCGGGCTCGCCTATGGCGAGGAGGGCACGGTGGTGCTGCTCACGCTGATCTCGCTGCACGCGCTGGTGCTGTTGACGAGCGCGACCGTGGTGCTCGAACTGGCAATTGCCCGCGAGCACGCCGCATCGCGCGGCGCGGTGCGGCCCGCCATGGCCCGCACGCTCGGGCGGGCGCTCTACAACGCGGTGGTCCATCCGGTGCCGTTGCCCATCATCGCCGGGCTGCTGTTCGCACAGACCGGGCTTGTCATGCCCGACGCGATCGACAAGCCGATCGCGTTGCTCGGCCAGGCCTTCGGGCCCATCGCGCTGGTCATGGTGGGGATCACGCTGGCCCTCACGCGCGTGGGCGCGCACTGGCGCGCGGCGCTCGTACAAGCACTCATCAAGAACGTGGTGCATCCGGCGCTGGTCGCGCTGCTGGGCTGGTGGCTCGGCGTGCGTGGGGTGCCGCTGGCGGCGATGGTCGTGGCCGCGGGGCTGCCGATCGGCGCAAACGTCTTCCTCTTTTCGCAGCGCTACAAGACGGCCGAGGAACTGGTGACTGCAAGCGTGGTGATGTCGACCGCGCTGGCGCTGGTGACCCTGTCCGCGGTCATGTCACTTGCCAACGCGCTCTTGTAGTCATGCCAGGGAACGGACTGCACACCGCTAATCCGCACGCCTGAACAGGACATGAACTGGGTGCTGAAGGCGAGCGCAAAAATGCTGTTTTTTTGTGTCCTGGATCTGGCAAGTCGTCACCTGCGTTGACTAGACTGATCCAAGGGCAGTGTCTTGCAAACAGCCATGACAGCCCATGTCAGCCTGGGGTGCTCACCATGCAAAATTCGGAATCCGACTGCAGTTTCTCGGACCCGGTCTGGGCGATCTTGTCGTCCGTACCGTCGATGCTCGCCTACTGGGATAACCACTTGGAGTGCCGTTTCGCCAACCAGGCCTATCAGGAATGGTTCGGCGTCAAGGGTTCGTCGCTCTTCGGCACTTCGTTGAAGGACCTTCTCGGCCCCGCGCTGTTCGCGCTCAACGAGCCGTACATCGTCGCGGCGCTCGCCGGCAAGCCGCAGCGCTTCGAGCGATTGATTCCAGGGCCGAATGGCGTGTTGCGCCCCGGTCGTGCCTCGTACCTCCCGCATGTCGTGGACGGCAAGGTGGCGGGATTCGTGGTCGAGGTCATCGACATTTCCGACGTCGTCGCGCTGCGGGAAGATCTCAGGCGGCAGGTCGACGAGTGCAGGCACTCTCACGCATTGCTGCGCAGGAGCGAGCTCGCGCTGCGGGACGCGCAGCGCCTCTCCGAAACCGGCAGCTGGCACTGGGAGATCCAGGCCGACATCACCACGTGGTCGGACCAGCTCTACACGCTCTTCGGATTGAATCCGTCCTTGCTGCCGCCGAGTTACGCCCAACATTCCCGCCTGTACCCGGCGCCGAGCTGGGAGCGTTTGCAGCAGGCGGTCCTCGACGCGCTCACGTCCGGGACGCCCTACATCCTCGAACTCGAATACTGCCACTCGAGCGGCCGGCAAGGCTGGCTTGAGGCGCGAGGCTCGGTCGAGCGGGACGAGGCCGGCGAGATCGTCGGGCTGGTGGGCACGGCGCGCGACATCAGCGATCGCCGTTTTGGCCAGGAGGCAATGCGGCACGCACGAACGATGGAACGGCTGGAGGCCGAGCTGGCCGCAGAAAAACGGCGAACGCACCAGCTGGAGGCCCAGTTGGCGCAGCTGCACCGCCTGTAGCGGGCGACGCGCTCATCGCGCGTGATCCCGCGCTGAAGCAGGTTCCAGCCCTCAGGGCGCCAGCCGCTCGCGCAGCCAGCCATCGCCGTCCTGCCGGTAGCGAAGCCGGTCGTGAAGCCGGCTCCTGCGCCCCTGCCAGAACTCCCAGCGCTCCGGCACGAGGCGGTAGCCGCCCCAGTTCGGTGGCCGCGGCGGCGAAAGCAAGTGGCGCGCGGCAGCCAGTGCCGCGTTCTTGACGAGCACGTCGCGGCCCGAGATCACTTCGCTCTGCGGACTGGCCCAGGCGCCGATGCGCGAATCCAGCGGGCGGCTGGCGAAGTAGGCATCGCTCTCCTCGTCGCTCACCTTGGTCACCGTGCCTTCGATGCGCACCACGCGCTCGAGCTCGACCCAGTGGAACTGCAGCGCCGCATATGGATTGCCCGCCAGTTCCTGGCCCTTGCGGCTCTGATAGTTGGTGTACCAGACGATGCCGCGCTCGTCGTAGCCCTTGATGAGCACGATGCGCGTGGAAGGCCGCAGGTCGCCACCGACGGTGGCGAGTGTCATCGCGTTGGGTTCCGGCACCCTGGCATCGATGGCCTCGCTCAGCCAGCGCTCGAACTGCAGCAGCGGCACTTCAGCGCTGGCGGTCTCGTCGAGTTCGGCACGTTCGTAGCTTTTGCGCAGAGCGGCAAGGTCGTCGTTCGGTGAATTCATGGTGGCATTGTCGGTCGATACTCGGGCCATGAGCCGTTCACTCCCTGTTGTCATCGTGCTGGCGTCCGGACGCGGCGAACGCTTCCGCGCGGCCGGGGGCGAAGGATCGAAATTGCAGGCAATGCTGAAAGGCCAGACCGTGCTCGCGCGCACGCTCGCGGCGGTTCAGGCCAGCGGCCTGCCATGGCATCTGGAGGACGCAGGGCATCCCGGCATGGGCGACTCCATCGCAGCGGCTGTTCGCGCCACGCCGGGTGCCGCGGGATGGTTGGTGCTGCCGGGCGATTTGCCCCTGGTGAAGCCCGAGACGCTTCGGGCGATTGCCGCTGCTCTGGACGCCGGCGTGCAAGCGGCGCGGCCTTCTCATCGCGGCGAACTCGGGCATCCCGTTGCATTTGGCGCCAACAACTTTCAAGCACTTTCGGCACTGGAGGGCGGGCAGGGTGCCGCGCCTGTCCTGCGCGTGCTGGCCGCTGCCGGTGGAGTCCGTGTCGTCGAGGTGGACGATGTCGGTACCGTCACCGACATCGACACGCCCGACGCCCTGCGCCGGGCCGAGGCGATCCTCGAGGCAACGGGGCTCGGAGCTTAGTTGCGCGCGATCACGGCACAGGCCGTGCGCGGACCGGAGTTGCCCGAAGGCTGGGTCTTGAAGTCGTCCGGGTCGCGGTGCACGACCAGCGCACGGCCCACGACGTTGTTGTCCGCGCCGTCGGTCAGCGAGACGGTGTGGTCCTCCACGCTGAAACGGGCCATGCCATTCGCATCGGCCACCAGGCTCGGCAACTCGCCAGCATGACTGCCCGGTGCGCCGTATTTGCCATGGGTACCGCCGGCCGGGTTGAAGTGGCCGCCCGACGCATCCCCGTTGTTGCCGCAATCGCCCTTTTCGTGGATGTGGAAGCCATGCTCGCTGCCCGGCACCAGTCCGCGCACCTCGCCGGCGATGCGCACGCCGTGGTCCAGCGCCTCGAAGCTCACCTTGCCCATCGTCGGGTTCGGTGCGATGGCGGCGGTGGGCATGAGATTGGCGACGGCCGAGGCCTTTGGGCCCATCTTCATGCCGCCGCAGCCAGCGAGGGCGGCAGCGGTCAAGAGGGCCGCGGCGGTGAGTGCGATCGGACGGGTCATGTGTCGGGTTCCTTCGATGTGTTGTGGGGACGCGCAAGCGCGCAATGCTCACTGTGTAGCCGATCGTCCGCCGCGACGGCGTCGGACGCAGGCGCGAGATCGGAATGGGCAAGCCGTATCAGCCGTGCGAGCGCAGTGTCGTGGATCGCATGGCGCTGCAATTCGACGAGCGTCTGGTAGGCGTAGTCGAGCGAGGTGCCATAGCGGCCGGTCGCGCTGGCGAAGATCTCGCGGTAGCGCGCCTCGGTCAACTCGCCGGTGAAGTTGGGGCTGCGGCGGGAGAGGGTGAAGGCCAGCGCGCGCACCTTGCCGCCGGGCGTGACGCATTCGAGCCAGCGCGGGTCGTACACGCCGGTGGGCATCTCGCGCAGCCAGAGCCGGCCCAACGTTTCCAGGGCGTCGGCGCGCGGTATGCGAAACACCACGCCCCGGCAGCTGCCGCCCGAGAGCAGGCCAAACACCAGGCCCGGGTTCTCGACCGTGCCCCGGTTGACGCGGCTCCACATCTTGAGCGCGCGATGCCAGCCGTGCACCCGCGCCGGTCGCCGCTCGGCGAAGTCGAACTCTGGCCGCCAGATCAGCGAGCCGTAGCCGAACACCCAGAAATCGTCGTGGCCACCCCACTCGTCGATCACGCGCTCGAGCATCGGCTGCGGGTCGCGCACGGGCTTCATCCGGGTGTCGAGGGTGAGGCCACTTACAATTTGGCGGTCATGGATCACCCCACCATTATTTACCGCCCCCTTTCCTACGGAGAACGCTCGATGTCATCCAGCAACGACGAAGACAGCCAACAAAGATTTGCCCTCGGTTTCCTCATGGCGCTGCTCGTCCTCGTCGTTGTCTTCGTGATCGGCATCGCGCTGTGGCACAACGGCCGCGCCGCGGCGGCGAAGGCCGAAGTGCCGGTGGTCGTGGTCAACCCGCCGGTGCTCGCCGTCGTGACAGAAACGGTGACGGTGACCATTCCCGACGGCGCGAGCATCCGTGTGAACGAAGGCGTGGTGAACTTCTACTTCGCCACCGGCAGTGCCGATCTGGCGCCGGGCGCGGCCGAAGCGCTCGCCACGGTGATCAAGGGTGTGCAGGACGGTCGCAAGGCCGTCGTTTCGGGCTTCCACGACACCACCGGCGACGCCGCCATCAACGAGCAATTGGCCAAGAAGCGTGCCGAGATGGTGCGCGACGTGCTGGTCGGCCTCGGTGTCCCGGCTGACAAGGTCGATCTCCAGAAGCCGGCGGTCAGTGCGGGGAGCGGCAACGACGCCGAAGCGCGCCGCGTCGAGGTCAAGCTGGTCGACTGACCGCCCTCGGCCCTGCCGCCTCAGCCCGGTCTCGTCGACCGGGCTTTTTTTTGCCCGGTCTCAGGTGCTGCCGCGCACGACGAGTTCGTAATCCAGCTCGACGCAGCCGGGCTGGGGCAGTGTGCCGCGCATCATGCCCAGCAACATGCCTGCGCCGGCGCGGCCCACCTCGCTGCGCGGCGTGCGCACCGTCGTGAGCGGCGGCACCATCTGGTCGCTGCCGGCGAGATCGTTGAAGCCGGCGATGGCGATACGGTCCGGCACCGGCACCTGCAAGCGGTTGGCTGCCAGCAGCCCACCTTGTGCGATGTCGTCGTTGCAGAAGAAGATCGCGTCGATGTCCGGCATGCGCTGCAGCATCTCTTCGAACAGGCGCGCGCCCAAGGCGATCGACGAGCGCTCGGGGCTCAGCATTTCCAGTCGCGGGTCGTACACGCCTGCTTCGCGCAGGCATCTGCGGTAGCCCTCGGCGCGCTGCATCACGCGCGGATCGAGCTGGGCGCCGCAGAAGGCGATGCGGCGACGACCCTGCGCCAGCAGGTGGTGCGTGATGGCGGCGCCCGCATCCACCTGCGAAAACCCCACGCACGCGACGCCGGGCGCCGTGCTGGTTTCCATCAGGTGCACGCAGGGCACGCCGCTGCGATGGATGAGCTGGCGCGCGGTTTCGCTGCGATCGAAACCGGTCACCAGCAGGCCGGCCGGCCGGTGTGGCAGGTAGGTATGCAGCAGCAACTCTTCTTCGGCGCTGTCGTAGTGCGTCACGCCGATGAAGGGCTGGTAGCCCTCCGGAAACAACGTGCGGTGCACGGCTTCCAGCAAGTCGACGAACAGCGTGTTCGACAGCATCGGCACCAGCACCAGCACCTGGCTGCTGCGCTGCGACGCCAGCGCGCGGGCGGCGGGGTCGGGCACGTAGCCGAGGCGCGACGCCGCCTCCTGGACACGCAGGGCGAGGGCCGGATCGACGCTTCGCTCGCCGCGCAGTGCACGCGACACGGTGATCGGGCTGACCGACGCCGCACGAGCCACGTCATCGAGCGTGATGCGGCCGCTGGAGCGGCGGGGGCGGCGGATAGCGTCGGTCAAGGGTTAATCCGGAGAAGAGGAGGGTCCATTGTTCTCTAGGATAGCGCTATCTTTCAGAGGGTTTACAAGGATGCTGCGCCGTAGAATTGGTTTGCGTTCCTTGCAGTCCCTGTGAACCGCGATTCCTGAACGACAATATCGGCCCTGGCCCGGACCTCTGTTCGGCCTTTTTTTGAACCTCAATGGACAGCGCTATCTCATCGTTTTCACCTTCGGCGATCGTGGTCATGGGCGTTTCCGGTTGCGGCAAGTCCAGTGTGGGCGCGGCCTTTGCCGATGCCCTGGGCTGGACGCTTCACGAGGGCGATGCATACCACTCGTCCGAGAGCGTCGCCAAGATGCGCGCCGGCACGCCGCTGACCGACGCCGACCGCGCAGGCTGGCTCGTCCGGCTCGCCGAGCTGCTCGCTTCTCCGCCCGTTGGCGCCGGCCGGGTGCTCACCTGCTCCGCGCTGCGCCGCCGCTACCGCGACCGGCTGCGCGAGGCCACGCCGCACCTGGGCTTCGTGTTTCTCTCGCTCGACTACGACGCGGCGCTGGAGCGCGTGCAGTCCCGCGCCGGTCATTTCTTCTCGCCGGCGCTGGTGTCGAACCAATTCGCCACGCTCGAGTCGCCGGTGGGCGAGCCGGGCGTGCTGGCGCTGGACGCCACGCAGCCCATCGAGACGCTGGTCGCCGCGGCAGTGGCCTGGGCCGCGCCGGCGCGGGCTGCGAAGGCCCCATTCCCTTCCCGCACAGGGCGCGACACGTCGCCTGGAGACACCGCATGAGTCATCTCCCTTCCACGACGCCGACGCCGCGCAAGCCCGCGCTGCAGCGCCTGGCCGAGCTTTTCATGGTCGTGGCGCTGGCCGGCATGGTCGTCGCCGTCTTCGTGAACGTCGTGCTGCGCTATGTGTTTGCCACCAGCATCGTCTCGTACGAGGAGATCTCGCGCCTGCTGTTCGTCTGGCTGGTGGCCATCGGCACCATCGTCGCGGCCTTCGAAGGCAAGCACCTGGGCTTCGACATGCTGACCTCGCGCCTGAAAGGCGGTGCGCGCAAGGGCCTGTTCTGGCTGAGCCAGGCGCTGGTCGCGCTGTGCATGGTGTTGCTGCTCAAGGGCGCGTGGGGCCAGGTGATCGCCGGCATGGAAAGCTTCAGCACGGTGCTGGGCTACCCGCTGGCGCTCGGTGCTGCCGCCACGTTGGTGCTGGCGGTCGGCCTGCTGGTCGCGCTGGTGTTCGACCTGGTGCGCGGCGAGCCGCCGGCCACGTCCGGCGACGCCGGCGAGATCGAGTGAGGGCGGCGCCATGATCGTCACCGCCATCTTCCTGATCGTGCTCATCGGCGGCATGGTGATCGGTATGCCGATCGCCCATGCGCTGGTGCTGACCGGTGTCGCGCTCATGTGGCACCTGGACTTCTTCGATGCGCAGTTGCTCGCGCAAAACCTGCAGGCCGGCTTCGACAACTTCCCGCTGCTGGCCGTGCCCTTCTTCATCCTGGCCGGCGAGCTGATGAACGCGGGCGGCCTGTCGCGCCGCATCATCGACCTGGCCCGCGCCTTCGTCGGACATATTCCGGGCGGCCTGGGATTCGTGGCCATCGGCGCCGCGGTGTTGCTGGCGTCGATGAGCGGTTCTGCCATCGCCGACACGGCCGCGCTCGCCACCATCCTGCTGCCGATGATGCGCGAGCAGAAGTACCCTTCCAGCTACAGCGCAGGCCTGCTCGCATCGGGCGGCATCATCGCGCCGATCATTCCGCCGTCGATGCCCTTCGTGATCTACGGCGTGACGACGAATACGTCCATCAGCAAGCTGTTCCTGGCCGGCGTCTTTCCGGGGCTGATGATGGGCATCTTCCTCATCGCGGCCTGGTGGTGGATCGCCCGCAAGCACAAGCTGCCCGCCATGGCCCGCGTGGCTTGGGGGGCGCGCATGAAGGCGCTGCTGCACAGCTTCTGGGCCATGATGATGCCGGTCATCATCCTGGGTGGCCTCAAGGGCGGCATCTTCACGCCGACCGAGGCGGCGGTCGTGGCCGCGGTGTATGCGCTCATCGTGTCGATGTTCGTCTACCGCGAAATGACCTGGGCCCGGCTCTACGAGGTGTTCCTGGCCGCGGGCAAAACCACGGCCGTGGTGATGTTCCTGTGCGGTGCCGCGACCGTCACCGCCTACATGATCACGCTGGCCGACCTGCCCAACATGCTGGCGGACAGCTTCTCGGGCGTGATGGGCAACCCCATCGTGTTCATGGCGCTGATGATGCTGTTCCTGCTGGTGGTCGGTACTGCGATGGACCTGACGCCCACGATCCTGATCTTCGGCCCCGTGTGCGCACCGCTGGCGGTCAAGGCCGGCATCGACCCGGTGTACTTCGGCTTCATGTTCATCTTCGTGGGCTGCATCGGCCTGATCACTCCGCCGGTCGGCACCGTGCAGAACGTAGTGGCGGGCGTGGGCAAGCTGCGCATGGAAACCGTGATCAAGGGCACCACGCCCTTCCTGCTCATGTACGTGCTGCTGGCCGTGCTCTTCGTGCTGTTCCCTTCGCTCATCACCGCGCCGCTGGCCTGGATGCAGTGAGGCGCCGGCGCGCCATTCCTTTTCCTTTCTTTATCCCTCTCGACACAGGAGACTTCCCATGCGCATTCGTTTCGCTCTCGCCGGCCTGGTGGCCGCACTCGCCACCGCAGGCGCCGTCCAGGCCCAGGATTTCAAGCCGCGCATCGTGCGCTTCGGCTACGGCCTCGTGGACAACTCCAACCAGGGGCGCGCCGTGCGCCTGTTCGCGCAGGAGGTCGAGAAGGCCACCGGCGGCAAGATGAAGGTGCGCGGCATCGGCAACGCATCGCTCGGTTCCGACACCCAGATGCAGCAGGCGCTCATCGGCGGCGCCCAGGAGATGATGGTCGGCTCGACCGCCACGCTCGTGGGCATCGTGCCCGAGATGGCCGTGTGGGACACGCCCTTCCTCTTCAACAACGTGAAGGAGGCCGATACCGTGCTCGACGGCCCGGTGGGCGAGAAGGTCAAGGCCCGGCTCGAGCCCAAGGGCATGGTCGGCCTGGTGTACTGGGAGAACGGTTTCCGCAACCTCACCAACAGCAAGCGACCGGTCAACAAGCTCGAGGACATGGGCGACATCAAGCTGCGCGTGATGCAGAACAACGTGTTCCTCGACAGCTTCAAGGCGCTCGGCGCCAACGCCGTGCCGCTGCCGTTCTCGGAACTGTTCACCGCGCTGGAAACGCGCGCGGTCGACGGCCAGGAGAACCCGTTCAACACGGTGGTGTCGAGCAAGTTCTACGAAGTGCAGAAGTACCTGACGGTGACCAACCACGTCTACAGCCCCTGGATCGTCACGGTGAGCAAGAAGTGGTGGGACACGCTGACCCCGGCCGAGAAGAAGGTGCTGCAGGACGCTGCCGTGAAGAGCCGCGACTTCGAGCGCAAGGACACGCGCGAGGAAGCCACCAAGGCGCTCGCCGAACTCAAGAGCAAGGGCATGCAGATCAACGAACTGCCGGCCGCCGAGGCCAACCGCATGCGCGAGAAGCTCGTCAGCGTGAACGCGGGGGTCGCGAAGTCCGTGGGCCAGGAGACCTGGGATTCGGTCAACGCGGCCGTGCTGCAGGCCCGCGGCAAGTAAGGCCGTCAACCCCGCAGGAGGGCGGCGCGCCGTGCCGCTTTCCTGTGCGCGCCGCAAGGCAGGGTTTACGATGAGGCCCCAGCCAGCCGGCGCATTCCATCGCTCCAGCATGCCACTCCACGACACCGTCCAAGCCGTCACCCGGCGCATCCGGGAGCGCAGTGCACCCACGCGCGCCGCCTATCTTGAACAGATCGATGCATACGCCGGTCGTGACCGCGGCGCCGACCGCATGGGTTGCGCCAACGTGGCGCATGCGGTGGCCGGCGCCCCTGCCAACGACAAGTTGCGCATCGTGGCCGAGCGTGCACCGAACATCGGGATCGTCACGGCCTACAACGACATGCTGTCGGCCCATGCGCCCTACCAGGGCTACCCGGACATCATCAAACGCGAAGCGCGCCGGCTCGGCGCCACGGCCCAGGTGGCCGGCGGCGTTCCGGCGATGTGCGACGGCGTCACGCAGGGCACGCCCGGCATGGAGCTGAGCCTCTTCAGCCGCGACCTCATCGCGATGGGCACGGCGGTCGCGCTCACGCACGACATGTTCGATGCCGCGCTGATGCTCGGCGTGTGCGACAAGATCGTGCCCGGCCTGCTCATCGGCGCCCTGCATTTCGGCCATTTGCCGACCGTGTTCGTGCCCGCGGGACCGATGTCTTCGGGGCTCTCGAACAACGCGAAGTCGAAGGTGCGCGAGCAGGCCGCGCAAGGGCTGGTCGGCCGCAAGGGCCTGCTCGAAGCCGAGATGGCGGCCTACCACTCGGTCGGCACCTGCACCTTCTACGGCACGGCCAACAGCAACCAGATGCTGCTCGAGGCGATGGGGCTGCACGTGCCGGGCACCGCGTTCATCCAGCCCGGCGACGCGATGCGCGAGACCCTCACGCGCGAAGCCGTGCGCACCGTGCTCGGCCGCTCCGGCGAGACCGCCAACGCCGTGCCGCCGATCGGGCGGATGGTCGACGAGCGATGCATCGTCAACGCCATGGCCGCACTGCTCGCGACCGGCGGCTCGACCAACCACCTCATCCATTGGGTCGCCGTGGCGCGTGCGGCAGGCATCGTGATCGACTGGAACGATTTTTCAGAACTCTCCGACGTGGTGCCGTTGCTCACCCGGGTCTATCCGAACGGCAGTGCCGACGTCAACGAGTTCCAGGCGGCGGGCGGGCCGGGCTTCGTGATCGGCGAACTGCTCGACGCGGGCCTGATGCATGCCGACGTGCTCACGGTACGCGCAGGCGGCATTCGCGAATTCTCTGGCATTCCGACGCTGGGCGAAGCCGATCAGGCGCTGCGGTGGGTGCCCGCGCAGCCCTCGAAGAACGACGCGGTCACGCGCCCGTTCGGCAGCCCGTTCAGTGCGAGCGGCGGCTTGAAGCTGCTCGAGGGCAACCTGGGTCGCAGCGTCATCAAGGTGTCGTCGGTGCCTGCCGAGCTGCACGTGATCGAGGCGCCTGCGCGGGTGTTCGACTCCCAGGCCGCGCTGCAGACTGCGTTCACTGCCGGTGAGCTCGAGCGCGACGTGGTCTGCGTGGTGCGCTGGCAAGGGCCGCAGGCCAACGGGATGCCCGAACTGCACAAGCTCACGCCGCCGCTGTCGGTGCTGCAGGGCAAGGGATTCAAGGTCGCACTGGTCACCGACGGCCGCATGAGCGGGGCGTCGGGCAAGGTGCCGGCCGCCATCCATGTCTCGCCCGAAGCTGCCGCGGGCGGGCCGCTGGCGAAGGTGCGCGATGGCGACGTGATCCGGCTCGACGCCGTGGCGGGCACGCTGGCCGTGCTCGTTCCTGACGACGAGTGGTCCGCGCGCGACTCGGCGACACTGTCCGATTCCCAACGCATCGCCGATGGCCGCGGCCTCGGTCGCGAACTGTTTGCCGGCATGCGGCGCAACGCATTGACTGCTGAAGAAGGAGCCTGCACATGGCTGTGAAAGAAAACCTCACCGCGCTGGACGTGATGCGCGACGCGCCGGTCATTCCCGTCATCGTGCTGCACGACGTCAAGGACGCGATTCCGCTGGCGCGGGCGCTCGTGGCCGGCGGCATCCGCATGCTCGAAGTGACGCTGCGCACCCCGCAGGCGCTCGAATGCATCGAGGCGATCGCCAGGGAGGTGCCCGACGCCGTGGCCGGTGCCGGCACGATCCGCAGTGCGGCCGATGCACAGGCCTCGGCGCTGGCCGGCGCGAAGTTCGGCGTGAGCCCGGGCTATACGCGCGCGGTCGGCAAGGCGTGCCACGACCTCGGCCTGCCGCTCCTGCCCGGCGTGGCGACCGGCAGCGAAATCATGATGGCGCAGGAAGACGGCTACACCCAGCTTAAATTCTTCCCGGCCCTGCAGGCCGGCGGACTGCCGATGCTCAAGGCGTGGCAGGGCCCGTTCGGCGACGTGACGTTCTGCCCGACGGGCGGCATCCACGCCGGCAACGCCGAGGAATTCCTCGCGCTCTCGAACGTGGCATGTGTCGGCGGCTCGTGGATCGTGCCAACCGATGCCATCCGCGACGGCGACTGGAGCCGCATCGAGCAACTGGCCCGTGCGGCCACGCAGCTGGCGCGCTGACCGCATGACGTCGACGTTCGATGCGGGCGACCTGAAGGTCATCGCCTTCGACGTGTTCGGCACGGTGGTGGACTGGCACGACGGCATCGCGGCCGAAGCCGAACGCGTGTTGCCCGGCGTCGACGGGAGCGCGTTCGCGCTGGCCTGGCGCGCGGGGTACAAGCCGGCCATGAAGCGCGTCATGGAACGCATCGAAACGGGCGAGGGCGGTTTCACGCTCATCGACGAACTGCACTTGAGCATCCTCGGGCCGGTGCTGCGCGACTTCGGCTTCGACGCGCTCGACGACGTCCGCAAGCGCGAACTCAACAAGGCATGGCATCGGCTGCCGGCCTGGGCCGACGCGGTCGAGGGCATCACGCGGCTCAAGAAGAAGTTCATCGTCTGCACGTTGTCCAACGGGAACATCGGCTTGCTCACCGAAATGGCGAAGAAGGCGGGCCTGCCTTGGGATTGCGTGCTGTCGGCCGAGGTGTTCAAGGCCTACAAACCCGATCCGCGGACCTACCTGGGCGTGGCCGGTGTGTTCGATGTATCGCCGGCGCAGGTGATGCTGGCCGCCGCCCATCAGGACGACCTGGCGTCGGCGCGCGCCTGCGGCCTCATGACGGCCTACATCGAACGCCCCGCCGAGTTCGGCGCCGCGCACTTGAAGGATGTGTCGCCGGTCGCGGCGAACACGCTGCACGCGCGCGATATCGTCGCGCTGGCCGAGCAGCTCGGCTGCTGAATCAGGACGGCGCGCGGAGCAGCTTGCCGGTCGACGTGGCGCGCGCCAGCAGGCGCCCGTCGGACGACCACAGGTCGGCTTCGAGAAACACGACGCTGCGGCCCCAGCGCACGATGCGCGACGCCACCTCGAAGGTCTCCACGCCCACGCGCTCCAGGAACGACACCTTGAGTTCGAGACTGGCGAGCGCCGCCGACGGGTCGCGGCCCACGACGGCAAATGCCATCGCGTTGTCGAGCCAGGCGGTGATGATGCCGCCCTGCACGATGGTGCCGTTGGTGTGCGCAAACTCGGGGCGCGCCACGAAGCGCACGCGTGCGGTGCCGGCTTCGGGGTCGGTCTGCAACAGCTTCGAGAAGCCGATCGTTTGCAGCAGGGGTTCGGGGAAGTCCTTGACGTCCATGGCGGTCAGCGCAGTCCGCCGCCGGCGACGCCTTCCTGGCGCTGGATGAGTTCGATCTTGTAGCCGTCGGGGTCGGTCACGAAGGCGATCACAGTGGTGCCGCCCTTGACGGGTCCGGCTTCGCGCGAGACGTTGCCACCGGCCGCGCGGATCTTGTCGCAGGCCGCATACGCATCGGGCACGCCGAGCGCGATGTGGCCGTAGGCGGTGCCGAGCTCGTAGCTGTCGGTGTCCCAGTTCCAGGTCAGCTCGATCTCGGCCTGTGCCGGGTTGCCTTCGTAGCCGACGAAAGCGAGGCTGTACTTGTATTCGGGGTTCTCGGAGGTGCGCAGCAACTGCATGCCGAGCACCTGTGTGTAGAAGTCGATCGAACGCTGGAGGTTGCCAACGCGAAGCATCGTGTGAAGTAGTCTCATGGTGGCGGAATTATTGCGCGCGTGGCGCTCCAGCGCACGAGGCGGCCGTTGTGCATCACGCCGGTGTGGTCGGCCATGGCGCGGGCCTCGGCCTCGTTGTGGGTCACGAGCACGGCGGTCTGGCCCGCGGCCTTCAGGATGCTGCGCACCTCGAGCGTGAGGCGCTCGCGCGTCGCGCCGTCGAGGTTCGAGAAGGGCTCGTCGAGCAGCAACAGGGCTGGCGCCGGCGCCAAGGCGCGTGCCAGCGCGATGCGCTGCTGCTGGCCGCCCGACAGCTCATGCGGATAGCGCGCAGCGGCGTCGGCCAGCCCGACCGTCGCCAGCATCTCGGCCACGCGTGCTTCGCGCACGGCGGGCGTCGCGCGGCGCAGACCGAAGCCGACGTTCTGCGCAGCCGTGAGGTGCGGGAACAGCGCGTACTCCTGGAACATCATCCCGACCCGGCGTTGCTCCGGCGGCAGGTGCACCCGCGTCGACGACAGCAGCGTGCCGCCGAGCTGGATGCGACCGGCCTGCACGAGCTCGAAGCCGGCGATGGTGCGCAGCACGGTCGTCTTGCCGCAGCCCGAAGGCCCAAGCAGGCAGCCGATGGCCCCGGCTTCGAGCGTCAGCGAGAAGTTGTCGAGCACCGCATGCGCGCGGTGGTCGTAGGCGACGCGCACGGCGTCCAGTTGCAGCGATGCGGTCATGCGGTGGGGGCGTCCAGGGTGGCGCCGAGCTGGTGGCGCGCGAGCAGCACGACGGGCAGGAGGCCGGCGAGCACGATGGCCAGTGCCGCGATCGCGCCTTCCTCGTAGGTGCCGCGCGACGCTTCGGCATAGAGCCAGGTGGCGAGCGTGTCGAAGTTGGCGGGCCGCAGCAGCAGCGTGGCCGGGAGTTCCTTCATGGCATCGACGAAGACCAGCAGTGCGCCCGCGGCGAGCGCCGGCCTGAGCAGCGGCAGGTGCACGCGGCGCAGCGTGCCGCCGGCCGTTTCGCCGAGCGAGCGCGCCGCCTGCTCGATCGCGGGCGGGATGCGTCCGAGGCCCGATTCGATGCCGCCCACCGGCATGGCGAGGAAGCGGATCGTGCACGCGACCACCAGCACGATGCCGGCGCCCATGAGCGGCAAACCGGGCAGGCCGAGCACGGTGGCGATGCCGGCGTCGAAGGCGAGTGCGGGCGTGAGCAGGCCGATCGCCAGCACGGTGCCGGGCAGCGCATAGCCGAGGGTGGCGACCCGGGCCTGCCAGCGCGAGGGATTGCGCGTCGAGCCTGCACTGCGCGTCGCCCACGCCACGACGAGGCCGGCCGCCATGGCGACCAGCGTGACGCCGGCGGCCAGCCCGAGCGTGTTGAGCAAACTGGCCAGCAGCCCCGGCGAGACACCGCCGCCCTGCAGCAGCCGCTTCGCGCTCTCACACACCAAATAGAGGGCCGGGGCGACGAAGCCGATCGCGACCGGCGCCGTCGTCAGTAACACGGCGGTCCATGCAGCCACGCCGTGCAGCCGGCGTGGCTGCATCGCGCGCATGCGCTGTGCCGAACCGAAGCGCTGGCGTCGGCGCCCATGCCGCTCCATCCACACCAGCGCGACGACCAGCAGCAGCATCGCGCAGGCGATCTGCGCCGCGCCCGCCAGGTCGGAACGCGTGATCCATGTGGTGTAGACCGCCACGGTCAGCGTGTTCACGCCGAGGAATTCGGAGGCGCCGATGTCGTTGAGCGTCTCGAGCAGCGCGAGGCTGAGGCCCACGGCGATCGCCGGCCGGGCCAGCGGCAGTGCGACGCGCAGGAAGGCGCCGCGCCGGCTTTCGCCAAGCGAGCGCGCCGCTTCCATCAGGTGGGCCGGCTGCGTCATGAACATCGCGCGGCTGGTGAGGTAGACGTAGGGATACAACACGAAGCCGAGCACGAAGATCGCGCCCGGCAGCGAGCGCAAATCAGGAAGGCGGAACTGCCGCGGGCTGTCGAAGCCGAGCAGCCAGCGGATGGCGCCCTGCAACGGTCCGATCGGATGCAGCAGGTCCAGGTAGGCGAACGCCACGATGTAGGTCGGCATCGCGAGCGGCAGCAGCAGCGCCCAGTGGAGCGTGCGGCGACCCGGAAAGTCCCAGGCCGTCACCGCCCATGCGCAACCCACGCCGATCACCAGCACCAGCACGCCGACGCCCGAGAGCAGCAAGGCGGTGTTGAGTGCCGCCTGCGGCAACACGTTGACCAGCAGGTTCGGCCAATGCGCCAGGCCGGAGCCGAACGCCAGCCACGCCAGCGACACCACCGGCGCGAGAACGCCGAGCGCGATTACGAGCGAGGCGCCGCGCCATGCGACCCCCGCGACCTGCAGGCCAGGAGGCCGCGCGATCACTGGTCGAAGCCGACCTTGTCGACCAGCACGCTGGCCTGCTTGCGATGCTTCGCGATCTCGGTGAGCGGCAACGGGTCGACCTTGAGTTCACCGATGGTCGAGGCCAGGATCGGATCGAGCGCGACGCCCTGACGCACCGGGTATTCGTAGTTGGCCTGGGCGTACAGCACCTGCGCCGGTGCCGACACGAGGAACTCGACCAGCTTGACCGCGTTGGCGCGGTTCGGCGCATTCTTCGCGACCGCGGCGCCGCTGATGTTGACGTGCGTGCCGCCGCTCTTCGAGTTGGCAAAGGTCGGCCGGACCACCTTGATCGCGTCGCCCCACTTGCGCGCATCGGTGCCTTCCTTCGACGCCTTCATCTGGCCCACGTAGTACGAGTTGGCCAGGCCGATGTCGCAGATGCCGCCGAGGATGTCGCGCGCCACATCGCGATCGCCGCCGGTGGCCTTGCGGGCCAGGTTGGCCTTGACGCCGCGCAGCCACTGTTCGGTCTTGGCTTCGCCGTCGTGCGCGATCATCGAGGCCACCAGCGCGGTGTTGTACGGGTGCTGGCCGGCGCGGATGCAGACCTTGTTCTTCCACTTCGGATCGGCGAGGTCTTCATAGCGGAAGCTGGTGAGCGGGAGGCTCTTGTCCGCATAGAGGACGCGTGCGCGCAGCGAGAGCGCGAACCACTGGCCATCGGCACCGCGCAGGTTGGCCGGAATCGCGGATTCCAGCGCCGCTGATTTCACCGGCTGGGTGACGCCGCCGTCGACGAGGTCGATCAGGTTCTCGATGTCGACCGTCATCAGCAGATCCGCCGGCGAGCGTGCGCCTTCGGCCTTGACGCGCTCGAGCAGGCCGTCCTTGATGAACACCGTCTTCACGTCGATCTTCGTCTGCGCGGTGAAGGCCGCGATCAGCGGCTGGATCAGCGCGGCTTCGCGGGTCGTGTAGAGCGTGAGTTCCTCGGCAGCATGCGCGGGAAGTGCGGTGGCGAGCCATGCGGCTGCAGCCAGGCCCAGCAGGGCGGTCGGGCGTCGGGTCAAGGGGAGTCCTCCGGAGATTCTCGAATTGAAGATCGGTCGATGCCGTTGCGGCACCAATGCGAACAATTATCAACTCGATTGCGACGACCCTCAATGCACCCACGCCGGAAAAGGTCAGCGCGTTGGCATTTCGAACACGAGGCAGGTCGTGGTGGCGTGGGCGTAGAGCGTGCCGTCGGCGCCGACCAGGCGGGCCTCGGCCGTGGCGAGCTGGCGGCCGCAGTGGATCACCTTGCCTTCGGCCCGCACCCGCTGGACCTTCGGCGTGAGGCCTTTCACGTAGTTCACGCTCAGCTCCGCGGTGGTGTAGCCGCGGCCTGCCGGCATCATGGTGTGGATCGAGCAGCCCAGTGCGGAGTCGAGCATGGTTGCGCCCCAGCCACCGTGGATGGTGCCGAGCGGGTTGAGGTGCTGCGGCAGTGGCGTGCCCTGGAAGATCGCGACGCCGGGGCCGACCTCGAGGATCGTGAAGTCGAGCGTCTTCGCGATGGCCGCGTACGGGATCTCGCCGGCCAACATCATCTGCATGACTTCGAGGCCGGTCTTGCCGCGGATTTGATCCGGGTGCGCCAGACCGGGCCCGGGGCCCGCTTCCAGCCTTGCGCTCACAACGCGTTCTGCCGCCAGCCAGGCGTCGAGTAGGTGGGTTGGACTCATGGATTCTCCGATAGGTTGCATATGCAATGATTGTAGCTACAATCATTTAATGCAAATTCTCGAGAAGCCGCAGGGCTGTACCAATCTCCGGCTGCGCCGGCTCAGCCGGCTGGTCTCGCGCCACTACGACGCGCAGGTGTCGGCCAGCGGGCTCAAGACCACGCAGTACTCGTTGTTGTCGCACGTGCTTCATCTCGGGCCGTTGCGTCCGGTCGACCTGGCGCGTGCGATGAACATCGAGGCGTCGACGCTCACGCGCAACCTCAAGCCGATGGTGGCGTCCGGCTGGCTCACGCAAACCGAAGGTCCCGATGCGCGCAGCCGGCTCATCGCGATCACCGACGAAGGCCGCACCAAGCGGGCGGAGGCGCAAGCCCACTGGCGTACCGCGCAGGTGGCCCTGAACGACCTGCTGGGCGTGGAGCGCGTGCTGGCGCTCCACAAGCTGCTGGACGACAGCCTGGACATCCTGCAGCGGGCCGGACTGGCCGATGAACACGGGGAAGACCATGAATGAAACGCAGAAGGCAACGGCTGGCGCGACGACGTCGGCGCCGGCCTATCGCGCGCTCTGGATCGTGCTGCTGGGCGCCGCCGGCGCCTTCGCGCTCACGATGGGCGTGCGGCAGACGATGGGCCTCTTCCTGTCGTCGCTCAACACCTCGACGGGGCTCGGCATCGGCAGCATCAGCCTGGCCTTCGCCTTCGGGCAGCTGTGGTGGGGCCTGACCCAGCCGTTCGCCGGTGCCGCGGCCGACCGCATCGGCACCGGCCGTGTGGTCTTCATCGGCGTGGTGCTGGTGGCCATCGGCACGCTGATCACGCCGCTCATGACGACGACGGCCGGCCTGATCTTCGCCGTCGGCGTGCTCGCGGCAGGCGGCGCGGGCATGGCCGGGCCCTCGGTGATGATGGGCGCGACGACGCGGCTCGTGCCGCCCGAGAAGCGCGGCCTGGCCACCGGCATCGTCAATGCGGGCGGCTCTTTCGGACAGTTCGTCATGGCGCCGATCGCGATCGGCCTCACGGCGGCTGTCGGATGGGCCGCATCCATGCAATGGTTGGGCGTGATCGTGCTCCTGGCGCTGCCGGCGGCCTGGTTGCTGCGCGGCAACTCGAAAGCGATCGCCGCGCAGGCCGCAGCGGCTTCGGGCAAGAAGGCGCTGACGGCGCGTGAAGCTATCGGCCAGGCACTGGCCACGCCGAGCTACCGATACCTGAGTCTCGGTTTCCTGGTTTGCGGATTCCATGTCGCATTCCTCGCGACCCACTTGCCAGGCGTGGTCGCGGCCTGCGGCTTGCCGCCTGAAGTGGGCGGCTGGTCGCTCGCGATGATCGGCCTGTTCAACATCGTCGGCAGCCTCGCAATGGGCTGGGCGGTCGGGCGGTGGCGCATGAAGTCTCTGCTGTCGCTGCTGTATGCGGCGCGCGGACTCGCAGTGCTGGTCTTTCTGTTCGCGCCCAAGACGACGGCCGTGATGCTCGTTTTCGCCGCCGTCATGGGCGTCACCTTCCTGTCGACCGTGCCGCCCACCGCGGGGCTCGTCGCCAAGATGTTCGGCCCGGCCAACATGGCGATGCTCTTCGGCATCGTGATGCTGGCGCACCAGATCGGCGGCTTCATGGGCGCGTTTCTCGGTGGCTTCATCTTCCAGGCGACCGGAAGCTACGACTGGGTCTGGTACATCGACATCATGCTGGCGGTCGGCGCGGCACTGATCAACCTGCCCATTCGCGAGGCGCTGCTGCCATCGCGCCGGACAGCGAAGGTCACGGCATGAGCACCGCACTCGACCCGCGCACGCGGATGCTGCTCGAAGCGCCGATCGTGCCGACGCTGCTCAAGCTGGCCGCGCCCAATGTCGTGGTGATGGTGGCGCAGGCGGCGGTCGGCCTGATCGAGACCTACTTCGTCGGCAAGCTCGGACTCGATGCACTGGCCGGCATGGCGCTGGTCTTTCCGGTCGTGATGTTGATGCAGATGACGTCGGCCGGCGCCATGGGCGGCGGCATCGCATCGGCCATCGCACGGGCGCTCGGCGCGCGGCGACGCGACGACGCGGACGCGCTCGTGCTGCATGCGATCGTCATCGCGCTGGGGTTCGGCGTCGCGTTCTCGCTCGCGCTGTTGCTCGGCGGGCGGTGGCTCTACGCGCTGATGGGCGGCTCCGGCGCGGCGCTCGACGCTGCGCTGACCTATTCGAACTGGGTGTTCGTCGGGGCGATCCTGGTGTGGATGTTCAACTCGCTGGCCGCCGTGATCCGCGGGACCGGCAACATGGCCGTGCCCGCGAACGTGACGGTCGCGGGTGTCATCTTCCTGATCCCGGTGTCACCGCTGCTGATCTTCGGATGGGGCCCGCTCCCGGGCATGGGCATCGCGGGCGGCGCCGTTGCGCTGCTGCTCTATTACCTGCTGGGCACGCTGGCGCTCCTGGTCTATCTGCGCTCGAGCCGCAGCCTGCTCAAGCCGAGGTTCAGGGGCGTGACGCTCCGTTGGCCGCTCTTCCGCGACATCCTGCGCATCGGGCTGGTGGGGTCGATCGCCACCTTGTCGACCAACCTCTCGATCGGCATCGCGACGGCGCTCGCGGGGCATTTCGGCTCGGGCGCGATCGCCGGCTACGGCACGGCTTCGCGGCTTGAGTACCTGCTGGTTCCGCTGGTCTTCGGACTGGGTGCGCCGCTGGTGGCGATGGTCGGCACCTGCATGGGTGCGGGCCAGAAGGAAAGGGCGATGCGGGCCGCCTGGACCGGCGCGGCATTGGCCTTCACGCTCACCGAAGCGATCGGGCTCGCCGCCGCATTCTTTCCGCGACCGTGGCTTCGCCTGTTCGGCAATGACCCCGCCATGCTCGAAACGGGCGCGCAATACCTCCAGGCGGTCGGCCCTTTCTACGGCTTCTTCGGCGTGGGGCTGGTGCTGTACTTCGCGTCGCAGGGCGCAGGGCGGCTGCTCTGGCCCGTGATCGGCAACCTCACGCGCCTTCTGGTGGCGGCTCTGGGTGGCTGGCTCGCGCTGCGCTGGGGCGGCCAGTTGCACCACGTGTTTGCCGTGCAGGGCGTGGCGATGGTTTTCTATGGCGTGGTGATCGCTTCGGCGATTGCGGGTGGGGCCTGGTTCGGCCGTGTCGGCTTGCCAAGGACGACGGCAGGGCTGCTTCGGCGCCTGCAAGCCACCTAAATTTTCTTTTCAGGAGGTTTCATGCACATCGAGGATTCGGTCGTCTTCATCACCGGTGCCAATCGGGGCTAGACGCCCTGCGTGGGCAAGGGAACCAGGTCACGAGCCTGCACGTCGCCTTCATGGACACCGACATGACGGCCGGCATCCAGGGCCAGAAAGCCTCCCCGGACGACGTGGCGAAGCAGGCGCTTGCGGGGGTCGAAGCTGGTCAGTTCGAAGTGCTATCGGATGACGTGACGCGTCACGTCAAGCGAAGCCTCTCGACCGATGCGCCGGCCCATGCCGGCACACCGGGCTGATCGGCGAGCGGATTACCGGCGGTACGGGTTGTTGGGCCGGCTGTCGTAGCGATTCGGCACGCCATCGCGGTCGTTGTCCCAGCGGCCGCGGCGGTTGTCCCAGCGACGGTCGTGGCGGTCACGGCGGTCGTAGCGATCTTGGCGGTAGTGGCGCGGCGGCGGGCCGTAGTAGCGGCGCGGCTCGGCGTGGCGGTAGAAGCCGGGCGGCGGCGGGGGCGCCGGCACGACATAGACCTGTGTCTGGATCAAGCGCCCGGCGGGCTGCGCCTGCGCGGCCGTGCCGAGCGAGGCGAGCGAGAGCAAGGCCGCGACGGCGACTGCGAAAGTGAGCTTTTTCATGGCGACTCCGATGTGGTTGAGTGAGCGTCTATCGTCGCGGCCCGATGTGAAGTCTTTGTAAGCCGCAGGCGAAGTGTCATGAACAACTGTAAGCCGTCAGTTGGCGCTCAGCCAGTGGTGGCTTCCAGTCGCGCCGGTCGGGGGTCACCAGGTGCGGTGGGCGAGGCGGCTTCCACGAGGAAGAAGCGCGCCACCATTTCGCGCGTGATCTCCACGGCCCGCTTGAGGCTCATGTCGATGTGTTCGGTGAGGGTCTCGAGCGCCGCGGCCGTGTCGCGGCGGGCGATGAGCGCCATGAGTTCGCGGTGTGCATCGAAGGCGCGGGCATTCCAGTCGGACGATTGCTCGATGTCGATGTGGCGTGCCACGTGAATGCGTCGCGTGACCACCTCCATGAAGGCCGAGAGTTCCTTGTTGTGCGACAACGCCACCAGCCGCCGGTGGAACTCCTCGTCGGCCAGCACCATGTCGGCGCTCGCGATGCGGCTGGACTCGTCCAGGAAGGTCTGCCAGAACGCCGTCAGGTCGGCGATCTCCTGGTCGCTCGCGCGCTGCACGGCCAGGAGGACCGCACGCCGTTCGAGCGCGATCCGGACCTGGTAGAGGTCGAACACTTCGTCGACGCTGATGGCCTTTCGCAAAAAGCCCTTGTTCATCACGAAGTCGAGCAGACCTTCGGCGACCAGCCGGTTGAGCGCTTCGCGCAGCGGCGCACGGCTCACGCCGAGTTCGCGGCCGAGTGCCTGTTCGTTGATGCGGGCGCCGGGCTTGAAGTCGTAGCGCATCGCGCGTTCGCGCAGCTCGTAGTAGAGGCGCTCGACGCTGCTTTCCTCTCGCGGTTCGCGAGTTGGCTTCTGGCTGGCGCGGAGCGCGGTTTTGGGCATTCGAGGCGAGTCTCGCAGGTGACTGTCAACGGCGCAGTGTAGCCACGATGTCCTGCGCGCCCACCCCATCGGAGTTTCCCTAGTAGGCGTGTGGAACCTAAGTGTCGACACTTGTGTCGGCAAAGTTCGGACGCACGGTTCGACGCGACCCACATTTCCACGACAACGAGGAACGGCCATGGCTTTGAAGAAGGTGACGCTGGACGACAAGTACACCCTCACGACGGGGCGCATCTTCATCACGGGCACGCAGGCGCTGGTCCGCCTGCCGATGATGCAACAGCAGCGCGACCTGCGCGAAGGCCACAGCACCGCGGGCTACATCAGTGGCTACCGCGGTTCGCCGCTGGGGGGTTTCGACGAGCAGATCGGCCGCGCGAAGAAGCACCTGGATGCGCACCACGTCGTCTTCGTGCCGGGCGTCAACGAAGACCTGGCCGCCACTGCGGTCTGGGGCACGCAGCAGGCCGAGATCGGCGGCGAAGGAAAATACGACGGCGTCTTCTCGATGTGGTACGGCAAGGGTCCGGGCGTCGACCGCACGGGCGATGCGTTCCGGCACGGCAACCTGGCCGGCTCGTCGAAACTGGGTGGCGTGCTGGTGCTGATGGGCGACGACCACACCTGCGAATCTTCGACCACCTGCCACCAGAGCGAGTTCGCGATGGTGGACGCGATGATCCCGGTGCTGAGCCCGGCCGGCGTGCAGGAAATCCTCGACTACGGCGTCATCGGTTGGGCGATGTCGCGCTTCAGCGGCTGCTGGGTCGGCATCAAGTGCGTGAAGGACACGGTCGAGGCGACCGCGTCGATCGACGTCGACGTCGATCGCGTCCAGATCACGCTGCCGCAAGGGGTGGACTTCCCGCCCGACGGCGTGAACATCCGCCAACCCGACAGCCCGCATGCGCAGGAGGCGCGCTTGCACCGGTACAAGCTCGGTGCGGTCACGGCCTTTGCGCGCAGCAACCGCATCGACCGCGTCGTCATCGGTGGCGCGGGCGCGAAGCTGGGCGTGGTTTCGCACGGCAAGAGCTACCTCGACACGCTGCAGGCGCTCGACGACCTGAACCTCTCGGAACAGGCTGCTGCAGACCTGGGGCTGCGCCTGTACAAGGTCGGCATGCCGTGGCCGCTCGAACCCGAAGGCGCGGTCGAATTCGCCGAGGGGCTCCAGAAGATTCTCGTGGTCGAGGAGAAGCGCAGCCTGATCGAGTTCCAGCTCAAGGAGCAGCTCTACGGCCGTGCGCAGGCTCCGGCGATCGTCGGCAAGAAGGACGAAGCCGGTCGGGTGCTGCTGCAGTCGGAAATGGCGCTCGATTCGAACCAGATCGCCATCGCGCTCGGCGAGCGCCTGCTCGAGCTGGGCGAGAACGAGGCGCTGCGCCGGCGCATCGAGGAGATCCGCGCGTACCGCGCGCCCAAGGGCGTGATCGACATCCTGTCGCGCAGCTTCTATTTCTGCAGCGGCTGCCCGCACAGCTCATCGACCGTGTTGCCCGAGGGCAGCAAGGGTTACGCTGGCATCGGCTGCAGCTGGATGGCGCAGGCGATGGACCGGTCCACCACCGGCTACACGCAGATGGGCGCGGAGGGCATGTCGTGGGTCGGCGAAGCGCCGTTCTCGAAGCGTCCGCACATGTTCCAGAACATCGGCGACGGCACCTACTTCCACTCCGGCCTGCTCGCCATCCGCGCGGCGGTGGCGGCCAGAACCAACATCACCTACAAGATCCTTTTCAACGATGCGGTCGCGATGACCGGCGGGCAGAAGCACGATGGCCCGCTCGACGTGCCGACCATCGCGCACCAGGTGCGCTCCGAAGGCGTGGGCCGCATCGTCATCGTGACCGACGAGCCCGACAAGTACCCGCATGACATCCGCTGGCCCGACGGCGTGACGGTGCATCACCGCGACGACATCGATGCGGTGCAACGCGAATTGCGCGAACTGCCCGGTACCACCGCGCTCATCTACGACCAGACCTGTGCAGCAGAGAAACGCCGGCGGCGCAAGCGCGGCGCGTTTCCCGACCCGGCCAAGCGGCTGGTGATCAACGACCTGGTGTGCGAGGGCTGCGGCGACTGCGGGGTCAAGTCGAACTGCGTCTCGGTGCAGCCGCTCGAAACCGAATTCGGCCGCAAGCGCGTCATCGACCAGTCATCCTGCAACAAGGACTACTCCTGCGTGAAGGGCTTCTGCCCGAGCTTCGTGACGGTGCTCGGCGGCGCGTTGAAGAAGCCGCAACCCGTGAGCGAGAGCACGCTCTTCCCGGTGCTGCCGGAGCCGGTGCGCCCGTCGATCGACGAGAAGGTCTACAGCGTGCTGGTGACCGGCATGGGCGGCACCGGCGTCGTGACGATCGGCGCGATCCTCGGCATGGCGGCGCATCTCGAAGGGCGCGGTTGCGGCCTGCTGGACATGGCGGGTCTCGCGCAGAAGGGCGGCTCGGTGTGGAGTCACCTGCGATTCGGCGCGTCGCCCGAGGCGATCAAGACGATCCGCATCGCGGCCGGCGGCGCCGACCTGGTGCTGGGTTGCGATGTCATCGTGGCGGGCAATTCCAAGACGCTGGCGGCTGCGCGCCGCGGCAGCACGCGCATGCTGGTGAACACCAAGGAGTTCATGCCGGGCGAGTTCTCGCGCAACGCCAACATGCAGTTTCCGCGCGACGGCTTGCGCGGCAACGTGATCGACGCGGTCGGCGAGGACCACGCCGAGTTCGTCGATGCGGGCCGCATCGCCACGGCGCTGCTCGGCGACAGCATCGCAGCCAACATGTTCATGCTCGGCTTCGCGTACCAGCGCGGCCTCATCCCGATCGCGGCCGAATCGATCGAGGCGGCCATCGAACTGAATGGCGCCGCCCGGCAGATGAACAAGGATGCGTTCCTGTGGGGCCGCCGCACCGCTGTCGATGCCAAGGCCGTCGAGCGCATCCTGGCGTCGCGCCGCGCCGCGTCGGGTGCCGGCGTTTCGCCGGTGCGCGCCAAGACACTGGAAGAGACGATCGCCGTCCGCAAGGCCTTCCTCACCGACTACCAGGATGCAGCCTACGCGCAGCGATACGTCGATCTCGTCGAGAAGGTGCGCACCGTCGAGTCGCGGACCTTCGCCGGCAGCAATGCGCTGACCGAGGCCGTCGCGCGCTATCACTTCAAGCTGCTCGCGATCAAGGACGAATACGAGGTCGCGCGCCTCCATGTGAACAGCGGGTTTCTCGACAACATCGCGCAGCAGTTCGAGGGCAACTACAAGCTCGTCTTCAACCTCGCGCCGCCGTTGTTGTCCAGGCGCGATGCGGCGACCGGCGAGCTGAAGAAGCAGGAGTTCGGTGCCTGGGTGGTGCCCGTCTTCCGCGTGCTGGCCAGGTTGCGCTCGTTGCGCGGCACGGCCCTCGACATCTTCGGCTACAGCGAGGAGCGGCGCAGCGAGCGGGCGGTGCTGGCGCGCTACGAGGACACCGTCTCCAAGGCGCTGAGGACGCTCGAGGCGCATGCCGATCCCCTTCATCTCGAGGCCGCCGTTGCGCTCGCGTCGCTGCCCGAAGACATCCGCGGCTACGGCCATGTGCGCGCCAAGTCGCTGGCCGGCACGCAGGCGCGCGAGGCGGCGTTGTTCGAAACGCTGCAGCGCCGCGTGATTCCCCTCCAGCGCGCGGCCTGACCCCGATTCCACAACCACAAGAGGAGACGACATGAACCAACCCATGCAGCGCCGCACCGCGCTTGCGACCCTGGCTGCCCTCGGCTTCGCAGGCCTCGCACAGGCGCAGCAGGCCGGGCCGACCGCTTCCGGCTATCCCGACAAGAGCATCGAGCTCGTCGTGCCGTACTCTGCCGGTGGCGGTACCGACGCGCTGGCCCGGGCATTCGCCGAGGTCTCGCACAAGTACATGAAGCAGAGCATCGTGGTCAACAACCGGCCCGGCGCGAGCGGATCGATCGGCTACACCGACGTGATCAACAGCAAGCCCGACGGTTACAAGATGGCGCTGCTAACGGTCGAGATCACCTTCCTCAACAGCCTGGGCATCGCCAAGTTCACGCACGACGCGTTCACGCCGATCGCGCGCCTGAACTTCGACCCCTCGGCCATCACGGTGCGCGCCGACTCGCCGTGGAACACGATCGAGGAATTCCTCGCCGCCGCGAAGAAGAACAAGGGCGAGATGAAGATGGGCAACGCGGGCAACGGCTCCATCTGGAACCTCACCGCCTCCGCGCTCGAGGACAAGGCGCAGGTCAAGTTCAACCAGGTGCCTTACCAGGGCGCGGCGCCTGCCGTGCTCGCGCTCTTGGGCGGCCATATCGATGCGGTGGCGGTCAGTCCGGCCGAGGTCGGCGTGCACCTCGGCACCGGCAACAACAAGCTCAAGATGCTGGCCGTGATGTCCGACCAGCGCCTGAAAGGCTTCGAGAACACCCCGACGCTCAAGGAGCGCGGCTTCGACGTGTCGCTCGGCGCCTGGCGCGGGCTCGCCGTGCCCAAGAACACGCCGCCGGAGACCGTCGAATTCCTCAAGGGCGTCGCGGAAAAGACGGCAAAAGACCCGGCCTTCATCGAGAGCTTGCAGAAGCTCAACCTCGGCTACTCGTACGCGGACGCGAATGCGTTCAAGGCGCAGATGGTCAGCGACAGCACCTTCTTCAAGGCGCTGATCGACAAGATCGGCATGAAGCTGCAGTGAGCGGCAGGGCGCGGGGCCCCGGCGCCCGCCCTGTGTCTATTCCACGCCCAGATAGATCTGCTGGATGCGGTTGTCCGCGGCCATCTCGGCCGAGGTACCGCACTGCGCCACCTTGCCGTGCTCCAGCACGTACACGCGGTCGGCGATGCGCAGCGCCGACAAGGCGTCCTGCTCGGCCATGAGGATCGCCACGCCGCGGTCGCGGATGGCGCAGATGGCTTCGAAGATCTGCTGCTTGAGCTTGTGGGCGATTCCGACCGAGGGCTCGTCGAGCAACAACAACTTCGGGGCACCCATGAGCGCCCGCCCGATCGCCACCATCTGCTGCTGGCCGCCGGACATGGTGCTGACGATCTGGCTGCCGCGCTCGTGCAGCACGGGGAAGAGGTTCAGCACCCAGTCGTAGTCCTTCTGGATCGCGTCGCGGTCGCTGCGCAGATAGGCGCCGAGCATCAGGTTCTTGCGCACCGTCAGTTCGCCGAACAGGCGCCGCCCTTCCGGGCAGTGGCACACGCCGTGGCCGACCACCGCGTGCGCTGGCAGGTTCTGCAGCGACACGCCTTCGAGTTCAAGCTTGCCGACGCCTTGCACCGTGCGCGAGATCGCCTTGAGCAGCGTGGTCTTGCCCGCGCCGTTGGGCCCCAGCACGGCCACCAGTTCGCCGCGCTCGACGCCCAGCGTGATGTCTTCCAGCGCCATGGCCTTGCCATAGAAGGCCTGGAGGTGTTCGATCTCAAGCAGCATGTTCGACCTCCTGACGTCCGATGTAGGCCTCGACGACGCGCGGGTTCTTCACGATGTCTTCGGGTGTGCCCATGCCGATCACCTCGCCGAAATCGATCGCCACCACGCGCGACACCAGCTTCATGAATTCGCGCAGCTTGTGCTCGATGAGGATGATGGTCAGCCCCTTCTCGCGGTGCAAATGGCGGATGAGCACAGACACCTCCTCGATCTCGCCCGATCCGAGGCCGGCGAAGGGCTCGTCGAGCAGCAGCAGGTCGGGCTCGGTCGCGAGCGCGCGCGCGATCTCCAGTCGCCGCAGGTCGCCGTAGGAAAGTTGCTCCGACGGGTAGTCCGCCTTCGCCGCGAGGCCGGTGTCCGCGAGCAGCCGGTGCGCACGCGCCTCGCGGTCGCCGGCCGGCACGCGCGGCCCGAGGCTGCCGACCAGCACGTTCTCCAGCACCGACATGCCGACGAAGGGCCGGCACAGCTGGAAGGTGCGTGCGATGCCGAGCCCGACGATGCGGTGCGGCCGCATGCCGCGAATCGACTGGCCGTTGAGGAGCACCTCGCCGTTGTCGGCCGGGATGAAGCCGGTCAGCAGGTTGTAGAGCGTGGTCTTGCCGGCGCCGTTCGGGCCGAGGATGCCGACGATCTCGCCCTTCTCGACCTCCATGCTGATGTTCTTGACCGCATGCAGGCCGCCGAAGTGCTTGTCCAGGTTGCGAACGGTGAGGAGCGTCATGCCGATGCCTTTCCGAGGCGCGCGCGCAGCCATTGCCAGCCGGGGGCCACGATGCCCTTTGGCAGGAAGAACAGGATGAGGATCAGCACCACGCTGTAGATCATCAGACGCCATTCGCCGAAATCGCGCAGCAGTTCGGTCATGAGCGTGAGCAGCAGGGCGCCGCCGATCGCGCCGTAGATCGACGTCATGCCGCCCACGTACACCATGGTGATGATCGTGACCGACGTGACGACCGCGAACAGCTGCGGGCTCACTTGCAGCTGGTAATGCGCATACAGCGCGCCACCAAGTCCCGCGAAGGCGGCACTGATGGCGAGCGACGCCAGCTTGTAGAAGGTGATGTTCAGTCCGGCGGCGAGACAGGTCGCTTCGTCGCCGCGGATCGCGCGCAGGATCAGTCCCCAGTTGGAGCGCGCGATCCACGCCAGCAGGACGGTGGTGACCGCCAGCACGGCGACCACGAACCAGTAGAAGTGCAGCGGCGATGCCAGCAGCGGCTCGATGCCCTGAATGCCTTCCTCGCCACCCGTCTGCTCCCAGAAAATCAGCATGAGCCGCTGCATGATGACCGCGCCCGACAGCATCGCCAGCGCGAAGTAGGGTCCCTTGAGCCGCAGCGTCGGAAAGCCCATCAGCAGCGAGAACGCCACCGCGACGACCATGCCGGCCGGCAGGCCCCACCACGGGCCGAGGCCCATGCTGGTATTGAGGAAGCCCGCGGCGTAGGCGCCCACGCCGATGAAGAGCGAGTGGCCGAAGTTCTCGCGCCCGGTGAGGCCGGACATGAAGTCCCAGCTCACGGCCCAGATGCCGTAGATCGCCGCGACGGTGAGCACGCCGATCAGGTAGGTGCTGTGGATCACCAGCGGCAGGCCGACGAAGAGCGCCAGCACCAGCACGGCTGCCGCGGCGTCGAACTTGCGGAGTTTCTTTTTTTCCATGTTCCTGTCTCCGCTCAGAACGCCGCGCGCCGGCCGAACAGGCCCGCGGGCCGCACGACCAGGACGACCAGGGTGATCAGCACCGAAAGAATCTCGGTCCATGCCGTCGACACCAGGTAGCTCACGATCGTCTCCGCGTAGCCCAGCATGAAGGCCGCCAGGATGCTGCCGGGAATCGAGCCGAGGCCGCCCAGCACCACGATCGCGAAGGCCTTGACCAGCGGAAGCAGGTGCATCGAAGGATTGACCGACAGGAAGGGCCCGGCCATCACGCCCGCGAGCCCTGCCAGCGCGGCCGAGATCCCCATCACCACCGAAAAGATGCGGTCGCTCGGGATGCCCATGTACTGCGCGGCCTCGGGGTCCTGCGAGATGGCGAGGATCGCACTGCCCAGGCGCGTGGTGCGGATGAAGACGTACACGGCGACGATCGCGATCACGCCGACCACGAGCGCCAGCAGGCGCGCACCGGCGACGTCGACGCCGGCGATCGTGTACTTCACGTCAGAGAAGGCGGGCACGTTGCGGTATTCCGAACCGAAGGTGAGAAAGAGCGTCTGCTCGACCACCAGCGCGACCGCGAGCGACATCATCAGCACGGCGAGTTGCGATGCGCGCATCGGGCGAATGAGCACGCGCTCGACCAGCATGCCGAACACCGCGACGAACAGCACCGACAGGATGGCCGCTGCCCAGAGCGGCAGTCCGGCCACCGCCGTCAACGTGTAGGCCCCGTAGGCACCCAGCGCATAGAACGAGCCGTGCGCCAGGTTGAGGATGCGTGCCACGCCGAAGATCAGCGTGAACCCGACCGCGAGCATCGCGTAGATCGAGCCCGTGATGGCGCCGAAAATGAGAATCTCTGCCACGTGCAACTCCCGCGCCGCGACGGTGCGGCGACTCAACGGTCAGAAGAAAGGGAAAGGTAAGCGGCCCGCTGCAGCGCACGCGGGCCGGGGCGGCATGACCGCTACTTCTTCGCCAGCCAGGGCGGGCTGATCACCGGGCCGGTGCGCAGCGCCTTCGGCCACACGACGACACGGTTGCCCTTGTCCTGCCATTGCGCGAACAGCAGGTTGTTGAAGCCGGGGCCGGCCTTCACGTCGTGGTTCTCGTCGTACTCAAGCTTGCCGGCGATGCCTTGCATCGATGTCTTCTCGAGCGCCTTGATGACCGCGTCGGTGTCGAAGCTCTTGGCCTCCTCGACGGCGGCGGCATAGGCGTACACGCTGTCGTAGGCACCGTAGGCGGTGTAGACCGGCACGCGGTTCGTGCGCTTCTTGAACTCGTCGAAGAAGGGAACGGTCTTGGGCGTCAGCGGGGCACGCACCGCGAAATTCGCGGCGATCTCGCTGATCGCCTTGCCGCCGACGCGCTCGTAGAAGTCGCCGTCCATGCTCTTGACGTCGATGCCGCCGTAGGGGATCGGGAAGCGCGCGTCGTGCCATTGCTTGGCGAAGGTGTCGCTCGAGCCGTGCGACAGGATCACGATCATGAACTGCGCCTCGCTGGCCTTCACCTTGGATAGCAGCGGCGAGAAGTCGGAGGTGCTCGCATCGAACAGTTCGGTGATGCGCACATCGGCGCCGACTTCGCCGGCGCCCTTCTTGAGGATGGGCACGAGGTCCTGCACCCACTTCGCGTTCTCGCCGACGATCGCGATCTTCTTCAGGCCCATCTCGCCGATCACGAGGCCCGAGATGAAGTCGACCAGTCCGCGCGCCTGGTGCGCCGCGTTGATCGGGCCGGTGCGGAAGATGTACTTGTTCTTGTCGTAATCCTTCTTCACGCCGGCGGTGATGGAAGGAGAAGCCGCTCCGACGCCGAGGTAGATGGTCTTCGCCGCGGTGATGTGCGGCAACTGCGCGAGCGTCACGCCGCTGGTGTAGCCGCCGATCAGCACGTCGACCTTCTCGTCGGCCGTGAGCTTCTTGATCGCGTTGATGCCGGCCTCGGGGTTCTCGGTCTCGTCCGCGACGGTCATCTCGAGCTTGCGTCCGCGCACACCGCCCTTCGCATTGATCTCGTCCATCGCGATCTTGATCGCGTCCTGCGTGTCGCGGCCGACCTGCAGCTGGATGGGGGTGGTGATGCCGAGCTTGATCGGCTTGTCTTGCGCCTGCGCGGTGCCGGCGAGCATGCCGACAGCCATCGCAAGCCCGCATGCCCAGGTCGTCCGACGGGGGGGGAAAGTCATTTTGTCTCGCTCCTTCTGTTGATAGATGGAATCGTCGATGCGAGATTTTTTATGGGGCAAATCTTCTGCATCAAGCGCATGCAGTCGGGCACTCTTCAGTGCCGTTCCCTTGCGCCGAACAAAGTGTAGACAGTTGTCGTCAAACTGGGCAACGCCGTTTGATAGTGGTTTACGCTAGATCGGAAGCAGGCGTCGGAGGGCTTCGAAAAACAGATCGGATTGCTCGCGTTCGCTCTGCACCTGTGCGGCGACGCGCGCGGCCAGCTCGGCGTTCACGGGGGCCAACGGCCGGCCTGTCGACTGCGCGATCACCTGGTGCATGCAGGCGCGTTCGAGGTAGTAGAGGTCGTCGTACGCGTGCGCGACAGTCGCGCCCGCGACGATGACGCCGTGGTTGCCGAGGAAGGCAACGTCCTTGCCTGCCATCGCCCGCGCGATGCGCTCGCCTTCGGCATCGTCGAGCGCGAGACCGTTGTAGCGGTCGTCGATCGCGATGCGGTGCATGAAGCGCATCGCGTTCTGGCTCAGCGTCGGCTCGAGTGCGCGGTCGACCGTGAGCGTCAGCGCGGTCGCGTAGGGCATGTGGCAGTGCAGTACCACGGCGTGCCCTGTGATGCGATGGACCGCGCCGTGGATGAAGAGCGCGGTCGGCTCCACCCGGTGCCGGCCTGCGAGCACGTTGCCGTGCACGTCGATCAGCACGATGTCGTCGGCGCCGATCTCGCTCCAGTGCAGCCCGCGCGGATTGATGAGGTAGCGGTCCTGCGCGCCCGGCAGCGCCACGCTGAAGTGGTTGCAGACGCCTTCGGAGAGGCCATGGTGGGCTGCGGCGCGAAGGGCGAGTGCGAGGTCGTCGCGCAGGCGGCGCACCGAGGGGCTGGCGAAGTCTGAATCAGCGGACATGGAAAGTTCGATCGTTGGAAACAGGAGGCGTCAGGCGCGCGTGGCGCCCGCATGGGCGGCGACGAATTCCAGCGCGTCGTCGCGCACTTCGGCGGCGCGCTTGCCCGGCTTGTAGAGCGCCGATCCGATGCCGAAACCGGCCGCGCCCGCCGCGCGCCATTCGGCCATGTTGCGCGGCGTGATGCCGCCGACCGGCATGAGCGGCGTGCCTTTGGGCAGCACGGCGAGCAGGGCCTTGACCACCGCAGGCGACGCGAGCTCGGCGGGGAAGAGCTTGAGCCCGGTGGCGCCCGCGGCCAGCGCGCCGAAAGCCTCGGTGGGCGTCATCACGCCCGGCAGGCAGACCATGCCGAGCCTCACCGCTTCGCGAACGACGCCGGCATCGAAGTTCGGCGACACGACCAGTTCGCCGCCGGCCGCGTGCACCGCGCGCACCTGCTGCACGTCGAGCACGGTGCCTGCGCCCACCAGCGCATCGGGAAAGCGTTGGCGCAGCAGCGTGATGCTCGCGCAGGGGTCGGGCGAGTTGAGCGGCACCTCGAGCAGGCGGAAACCAGGCTCGACGATCGCGTCACCGATGGCAGCAGCTTCGTCCGGCGTGAGGCCTCGCAAGATGGCCACGAGCGGCAGCGCCTGCATCGCGGCACGGAATTTTTCGAGAGGTGTCATGCGGATCATTCTTCGTGAAGAAAGGCGGACAGCGCGTGCAGTCCGGCCCAGGTGGCTTCGGCACCGAAAGTGCGCGACGCCACGCCCGTGCTGCGCAACGCCAGCGCATAGCGGTCCGTGAGCGCGGGCGTGCCGATCAGCACGACTTCGCCTGCGGCGCGCAGCGATTGCGTGCGCAGTTCCTCGCCGATCAGGACGCCGGACAGATAGCTCGCCACTTCGGCGACAGGGATGCGTTCGAAGAGCGGCAGGGTGCGCGCACTGAACGCGTTGTGCAGCAGGCCCTCGCCGTTGCCTGACTGCGCGACGCCTTGCAGGAATGCGGCTTCGTCCAGCGGTGCGTCGGCGTCGAGCATGCGCGAAAGGATCGAGTGCCTGGCGAGCAGCGCGTAGAACTCGCCTGTCATGAAGGTCCGGAACCCCGTCACGCGGCCCTTCTGCACGGCGACCCATTTGTTGTGCGTGCCGGGCAGCACGAACACGCCTTCCTCGACGCCCGCGAGCGCCATCGCGCCGAAGAGTTGCACTTCCTCGCCGCGCATGACATCGGGCACGCCGTCGTGCTCGCTCTTGAGCCCGGGCACGATCGCGATGCGGCCCGGTTCGATGTCGACGATCGCGCGGCCCACGTCGGCACGGCCCGCGGGGCAGGCGCAGTAGGGCGCTTCGATCCAGCCTTGCTTGCTGCCGGCCATGCCGGAGATCAGGCAGCGCGTGCCCGGTGGCCGCATCCAGTCGCCGAACAGCGATTCGAAGACGGACGGGAAGCCGCCGGGCTCGACGGAAAGAATGCCTCGCGCGTGGTGGCGCTTCTCGAGCACCGTGCCGCTCGCGTCCAGGCGCGCGCCGCGCAGCGATGTGGTGCCCCAGTCGATGGCGATCAGGTTCATGGCGGCATTGTGGCGCGCCCAAGAAAAAGGGCGCCGAAGCGCCCTTGTGCGAACTGCCGACCCCTCGATCAGCGGTTGTTGAACGAACGGCCACCGCCGCCGCCCGAACGGTTGCCGCCGTAGCCGCCACCGCCACCACCCTGGCGACGACCGCGGCCGCCACCCATGCTGTCGACGCTGGTGCGCAACGGATCCGGCTGGCCCTGCACCGCGCTCTCGCCGGCTTCGGCGCGCAGATGCGCGACCTGGTTGGCTTGCGTCGGGCTGTGGCTGTTGCCGTGATGGCTCGGCTGACGCTCGTCGTACAGCGCGTGGGCACCGCCGCCATGCGCCGGGTTGTGACGCGCCGGAGGGCGCTGGCCCTGGCCTTGCGGAGCGCGAGGAGCGCCCGGGCCACGCGGGCCGCCGGGACCGCGAGGTGCGGGGCCGCGGCCGCCGGCATTGCGACCGCCGTTGCCGCCATTGCCGGCGCCACCGCCCGCAGGACCGCGGCGCGGCGCACCGCCACCACCACCGCCGTTACCCGGACGGGCGCCGCCACCCTGGCCGGCCTTGTTCTCGCGAACGCGCGTGAGCATTTCGGTGCGGGCAGCCTTGGCGGCGGCCTGCATCACGTCACGGCTCGGCGGACGACCGGCGCCGCCCCAGATCGTCTGGCGACCCATGGCGATCGGTTCGGCGTGTTCGCCTTCTTCGGGGCCGAAGCCTTCGACGATCTGGACGGGGATCTGCTGCTTGGTGAAGCGCTCGATCTCCTGCATGAAGCCTTCTTCGTCCAGGCACACGAAGCTCACGGCCTCGCCGCTGTTGCCCGCGCGGCCGGTGCGGCCGATGCGGTGCACATAGTCTTCGCTGACGTTCGGGATTTCATAGTTGACGACGTGCGGCAGCTCGTCGATGTCGATGCCGCGGGCCGCGATGTCGGTGGCGACCAGCGCACGGATGTCGCCGCTCTTGAAGCCGGCGAGTGCCTGCGTACGGGCGCTCTGGCTCTTGTTGCCGTGCAGCGCCATCGCCTCGATGCCGTTCTTGGTGAGGAACTCGGCCACGCTGTTCGCGCCGAACTTGGTGCGCGTGAACACGAGCACCTGGCTCCACTTGTTCTCGTTGATGATGTGCGCGAGCAGCGCCTTCTTCTTGCCGCGACCGACCGGGTGGATCACCTGCGTGATGCGCTGGACGGTCGTGTTGCGCGGCGTCACCTGCACGCTTTGCGGGTTCTTGAGCAGCTGGGCGGCCAGTTCGCGAATCTCGTCGCTGAAGGTGGCCGAGAACAACAGGCTCTGCTTTTCCTTGGGCACCAGCGCGAGGATCTTCTTCACGTCGTGGATGAAGCCCATGTCCAGCATGCGGTCGGCCTCGTCGAGCACGAGGATCTGCACCTGCGACAGGTCGAGCATGCCCTGCTGCTGCAGGTCGAGCAGGCGGCCGGGGGTGGCCACGAGGATGTCGACGCCCTTCTTGAGCTTGCTGATCTGCGGGTTCATGCCGACGCCGCCGAAGATCACGGTGGATTCGAGCTGCAGGTACTTGCCGTAGGTACGGACCGACTCTTCGACCTGGGCGGCGAGTTCGCGCGTCGGGGTCAGCACGAGGGCACGGATGCCGGTGCCGCCGAACTTGTTGGTCGCGCTGCGGCTCATGGTGAGCTTGTGCAGCATCGGCAGCGTGAAGGCGGCCGTCTTGCCGGTGCCGGTCTGCGCGCCGCCGAGCAGGTCGTGACCGTCGAGCACGACGGGAATCGCCTGGGCCTGGATGGGGGTGGGGGTGTCGTAGCCGTGCTCGTGCACTGCCTTCAAGATGGCGGGAGCCAGCTTCAGATCATCAAAATTCATTGGAACAATCAAGCGCCTTACACGGCGCAGTGGTATCGGCCCGCTCTGCGTCTGTTCCTCAAGCGGAAAACGACGCGAAGCCAGTCAAGGCAGATGAAAGGTCAGGGTGGGAGCAGGAAGACCCTCGATCGCGAGGAAAGGAGCCTTCTTCGTCCCCGGCAGAGAGCCGGTGTTGCGGGCAACTGGACCCGGCAACAGACCGGATTGTCGCACGAGACGATAATCGACGGTTTGCCGCTGTCCGGATTTCTTCGGACCGCCCGCGCAACCACCCTGACCCAACGCAAGTACACAGATGGCCCAATACGTCTATTCGATGAACCGCGTCAGCAAGACCGTGCCGCCCAAGCGGCAGCTCTTGAAAGACATCTCGCTCTCGTTCTTCCCCGGCGCCAAGATCGGCGTGCTCGGCCTCAACGGCTCGGGCAAGTCGACCCTGCTCAATATCATGGCCGGCGTCGACAAGGAATTCGAGGGCGAGGCGCTGCCGATGCCCGGCATGACCATCGGCTACCTCGAGCAGGAGCCCAAGCTCGACAACGAGCACACGGTGCGTGAATCGGTCGAGGAGTCGATGGGCGCGGTGTTCGCGGCCAAGGCGCGCCTCGAAGAGGTCTACATCGCCTATGGCGCCGAAGACGCCGATTTCGACGCGCTGGCGGCCGAGCAGGCCCAGCTCGAAGCCATCATCGCCACCGCCGGCACCGACTCCGAGCACCAGCTGGAAATCGCCGCCGACGCGCTGCGCCTGCCGCCGTGGGACGCGAAGATCGGACTGCTGTCGGGCGGTGAAAAGCGCCGCGTGGCGCTGTGCCGCCTGCTGCTGTCCAAGCCCGACATGCTGCTGCTCGACGAGCCGACCAACCACCTGGACGCCGAATCGGTCGAGTGGCTCGAAGTGTTCCTGCAGCGCTTTACGGGCACCGTGGTGGCCATCACCCACGATCGCTACTTCCTGGACAACGCGGCCGAATGGATCCTGGAAATGGACCGCGGTCGCGGCATTCCCTGGAAGGGCAACTACAGCACCTGGCTCGAGCAGAAGGGCGAACGCCTGGCGCAGGAGCAGAAGAGCGAAGAAGCGCACGCCAAGGCACTGAAGAAGGAGCTGGAATGGTCGCGCCAGAACCCGAAGGCGCGCCAGGCCAAGAGCAAATCGCGTCTGGCCCGCTTCGAAGAGCTGAGCGACATGGAATACCAGAAGCGCAACGAAACGCAGGAAATCTTCATTCCTGTGGCCGAGCGGCTGGGCCAGCAGGTGTTCGAGTTCCATGGCGTCAGCAAGTCCTTCGGCGAACGCATGCTGATCGACAACCTGAGCTTCACCGTGCCGCCGGGCGCCATCGTGGGCATCATCGGCCCGAACGGCGCGGGCAAGTCCACGCTCTTCAAGCTGCTGGCGGGCAAGGAGATGCCGGACAGCGGCGAAGTGGTGATCGGCTCGACCGTTCGCGCCGCCTTCGTCGACCAGCACCGCGACGAACTGGCGAACCAGAAGACCGTGTGGGAAGACATCTCGAACGGCCTGGACATCATCAACGTCGGCAAGTTCCAGATGGCCAGCCGTGCCTATGCCGGCCGCTTCAACTTCAACGGCGCCGACCAGCAGAAGAAGGTCGGTACGCTGTCGGGCGGCGAGCGCGGTCGCCTGCACCTGGCCAAGACCCTGATCGCCGGCGGCAACGTGCTGATGCTCGACGAACCGTCGAACGACCTCGACGTGGAAACGCTGCGTGCGCTCGAAGACGCGCTGCTCGAATTCGCGGGCACCGTCATGGTGATCAGCCATGACCGCTGGTTCCTCGACCGCATTGCCACGCACATCCTCGCGGCCGAAGGCGACAGCCAGTGGACCTTCTTCAACGGCAACTACCAGGAGTACGAGGCCGACAAGAAGAAGCGGCTGGGTGAAGAAGGCGCCAAGCCCAAGCGCATGCGCTACAAGGCCTTGAAGTAGCTCGCCCCCAGGCTGCGGCGCATTGCGTGTCGCTTTCGCCTACCCCCTTCCGGGGGGCAACACCTGCGGCCCGGCGGAGCCGGTTCCGCGGTGTTCCACAAACGACAAAGCCCGCTTGCTGCGGGCTTTGTTCTTTGGGTGATTTGCCATCGATTTGACAGCGAACTGCGCAATCAGGATGGGCGCTGCAGGCCGCTTTCGTTCGTATCGCGGGTCGCGGGCGCTGCCTTCGGCCAGGTGCCCAGCAGGCGCTTCCTCACAGCGTAGATGTTGTTGCGCAGTGCGTAGAGCTCATCGGTGTACGACAGCGGCACCGTGATGCGGTGGGTCACGCGGTCGAGTTCGTCGAGTTCGTCGAGCAGGGCGTCGCGGTCGCCCTTGCGGGAATCGACCTTGCTCTCGATTTCCCGCAGGCGCGCGTACCAGCGGAACACGCGGCTGCGCACGCGGAACTGGTAGAGCGGCGGCACGATCTTGCTGAGCGGCAGCATCAGCACGATCAGGCCGCCGAGCACCAGCCACATGCGCTCGACCAGGTTGCTGGCCCAGAAGGGCAGGTAGCGTTGCCAGAAGGGCGGCGTGCCGTTGATGGCGCGGTCACCCTCGGGGCTCACGGGCAGTTCGCTGGTCTTTGTGTTCGGGAAGTCGCGCGCGCGGTTGAACCAGCCGGCATCGCTGTGCACCGATTGCGCGGTCTGCGCGAACAGCTGGCGCAGGGCGGGATGGGTCTGGTCGCGCGAGATCAGCGACGTGGTGGCCGCGACCATCGAGACGTCGCGCGCCGGCACGTCGGCCGCCAGGTCGACTACGCCGCGCGGCAGCGTCACGGCCTGCAGGAACGGGAAGCGGCGTGCATAGGCATCGCTCTGGCCGAAGTCCATCAGCTGGATGCCCGGCGCGCGCAGCAGGCGCTGGACCAGCGGCGACTGGGGCGCGGAGGCGAGCACGATCGCGTCGAGCATGCCGGCCTCCAGCGCTTCGGTCCCGGGGGCCGGCTCCAGGGTCGACAACTGGATCGTGCTCGCGTCGATGTGGTTCGCCTTGAGCAGCTTTTCCATGATGTCGGGCACGCCGCTGCCCGGCTTGTCGACGTTGACGCGCAGGCCCTTGAGCTGCGCGAGCGAATTCAGCGTGCCGGTCTTGCGGTCGATCCGCTTCGCGACATCGGTGCGATAGAAGAGCCACAGCGGCTCGTAGAACAGGCTGCCGAGCGAGGTCAGGCCGGCCTCGTCGTCGGCGACCGTGTCGGCGCTGCCGCCGCGCACGAAGCCCACGTCGGCCTCGCCGGTGCGCAGGAGTTGAAGGTTGTCCGACGAGCCTGCGGTCGCCTTCAGTTCCACCTCGATGCCGTTGGCACGCAGCGCACGCGCATAGCGCTCGCCGAAGCCGGCGTATGCACTGCCCGCGGGGCCGGTGGCGAGGGTCACCTTCTTCGGCGGCTGCGGATCGAGGTACCAGTACGCCGCGATCAGCGCGCCGATCACGATGAAGACGACCGGGCCGGCCGAGACGATGAGGTCGCGGATCGAGAGCAGGATCAGCTTGAGGGTCTTGGGCATTTGCATGAATTGACCAGTCAGTGCGGCGTGCCGGCCAGTTCGGCTGCGCACGGGATGTGCAGCGTGCCGACGGTGACTGAGCGGGCCGCGCGGACCGCCCGCACCGTGGCGCGTGCGACGACTTCGGCCGCCATGGCGCCCAGCACCGTCATGCCGGGCGTGGTGTCGTCGAGCGGCACCCGGCCCGTGGCGAGCGCGAACAGCGTGTCGCCGTCGCTCATCGTGTGGACCGGGTTGATGCTGCGTGCCAGTCCGTCGTGCGCCACCATCGCGAGCCGGTTGGCCTGCACCTTGGTGAGTACGGCATCCGTCGCGACGACGCCGATCGTGGTGTTGGTGCCGGCGAGCAGGGGCTTGGGCGGCTCCCCGCGCATTAGCGCGCGGCGCGTGTCGAGCAGGGCGTGTCCGTCGGGCGTGCGTGCACCGGCCACGACCTGCGCGGTGTCGGGGTCGATCACGTCGCCGAGTGCGTTGCAGGCGATCAGCGCGCCCACCGTCACGCCGCCGACCGTGATCGAGGCGGTGCCGATGCCGCCCTTCATCGCCCGTTCGACGCCAAACAGCTTGCCGACCAGCGCGCCGGTGCCGGCGCCGACATTGCCCTCGGCCGGCGCGCGCGTCGAAGCGGCTTCGCATGCCGCGTAGCCTGCCGCCGCATCCGGGCGGATGCGTGCGTCGCCCATCGGCAGGTCGAACAGCACGGCGGCGGGCACGATCGGCAGCATGCCGAAGCGCACATCCATGCCGATGTCGCGCTCTTCCAGCCACCGCATCGCGCCTTCGGTGGCGGCCAGGCCCCAGGCGCTACCGCCCGCCAGCATGATTCCGTGCACGCGCTCCACGAGGTTGCCGGGCGAGAGCAGGTCGGTTTCGCGCGTGCCGGGCGCCGCGCCGCGCACATCGACGCCGCCGACGGCGCCTTCGCGCGCGAGGATCACGGTGCAGCCTGTGGGGCGTCGCGTGTCCGAGAAGTGGCCGACCTCGAGGCCGGCGACATCGGTGATGGCGCCTGCGTTGGCCGAATCGGGAGAGGGGTTGTGTGACATCGGCGGCCATGATACGGCGCGCTCCCGCTCGTCACGGCGGCCCCTGCGCAATCGCGCGTGCCGGGATTTCCACTGACAGCGTTGGCCGGGAACACCGTACGTCGGCGGCGCGTCCGGGCGGCGACAGTGTTGCCCTCCCCAGGTTCAACCACGCCGCCGCATGTCCCAACTCACCACCGCCCTAGGCCCGACCACCAGTCGCGCCTACCGCTGCATCTGCGGCAAACCCGTGTTCCTGCGCAACACGCAGTGCCTGCATTGCGGGCGCCAGCTCGGCTACGACGTGGAATTGCGCACGATGGTGGCCATCGAGCCCGGCCCGCAGCCGATGGACTGGATCATTCCGGGCACCACCGATGGACAGATCTTTCACCGTTGCAACAATTTCGAGACGCCGTCGGCGTGCAACTGGCTGGTGCCGGGCGGCACGGCGGAAATGCGGCAGTCGCCCGCCAACCTGGCCCCTGGCCTGTGCCTGGCATGCACATTGACGCGCACGATCCCGGACCTGTCCACTCCGCGCAACCAGGACCTCTGGCGCAAGCTCGAGATCGCCAAGCGACGGCTGCTCTCGCAACTGCTGTCGCTCGCCCTGCCCGTGGAGACGCGCCTCGAGAAGCCCAACGGCATCGCGTTCGACATGCTCGAGAACCTGCCGGATGGCCCGCAAGTCCTGACCGGGCATGACGAAGGGCTCATCACGCTCAACATCGCGGAGGCCGACGACGCCGAGCGCGAGAAGATCCGCGCGGCGATGCACGAGTCCTATCGCACTCTTCTGGGCCACTACCGCCACGAGATCGGCCATTACTACTGGGATCGGCTGATCAAGGACAGCGAATGGCTGGCCGCGTACCGCGAGCTGTTCGGCGACGAGACCGTCGATTACGGCGAATCGCTCAAGCGCCACTACGAAAACGGTCCGCCGCAGGACTGGCCGCTGCACTACGTCACGAGCTACGCGACCACGCACCCGTGGGAAGACTGGGCCGAGACGTGGGCGCACTACCTGCACATGGCGGACACCGTCGACACGGCGGTGAGTTTCGGCATCGATTCGAACTCGGTCGAGATCGACAGTGATCCCTACACGGCCGCCGACCTCTGGCAGCCGGACCACCCCGGCGCAGAGGCTTTCCTCGCCTTCCTCAATTCATGGGTGTTGCTCACGCATGTGCTGAACGAACTGACGCGCAGCATGGGCCAGGCCGATTACTACCCGTTCGTGTTGCCGCGCGACGCGATCGCCAAGCTGCAGTTCATCCATGAGGTCGTGCGCTCTGCCAGCGGCGCGCCGGTCGTGCTTCCCGACACCGCGTCGGTAGCGCCGGCGCCCGCCGAGGTACCGGCCTAACGCCGCAGCCGCACCGGGATCGACTTGGCCGCGGGAACGTGGCTCTGCTCGGCATGGTGCGCCAGCGGAATCAGCGGGTTGCATTCGGGGTAGTAGCCGGCGATGCAGCCTGGCGGTATGTCGAAGCGTGTCACGCGCAGACCGGCGACTTCGCGTACCGCGCCGTCGTCCACCGCGGTGCTCGCCGTGACGAGGGCGCCGTCTTCCAAACCCAGCCGCACGATGTCGGCGTCGTTCATCAGCAGCACCATGCGCGTGCCGTACACGCCGCGAAAGCGGTCGTCCAGGCTGTAGATCGTGGTGTTGAACTGGTCGTCGCTGCGCATCGTCATCAGGCGCAGAACGTCTGGGCCCGATTCGGGCGTGTCGGGGTCGGCCACGAGGTCGGAGCCGACCACGAACGTCGCCTTGCCGCTCGGCGTCTTCCACACGCGCTCGCGGGCGGGAATCGGCCGCTGGAAACCGCCCGGCTCACGGAATCGATTCTCGAAATCACGAAATACATCCGGGTAGGTCGCTTCGATCGCCTGGCGCACCAGCGCGTAGTCGGCGCTCCATGCTTCCCATGGAACGTTGGGGTTGTCATCGAGCGTGGCTCGCGCGATGCCCGCCAGGATCGCGGCCTCGGAGCGCAGGTTCGGCGAGGCGGGCTCCGCCACGCCGACCGATGCATGGATGAAGCCCGTGGAGTCTTCCAGTGCCACCGTCTGCTCCCCGCTGGCCTGCCGGTCGACCTCGATGCGGCCGAGGCATGGCAGAACGTAAGAGACCTCGCCATGCACGAGATGGCTGCGGTTGAGCTTGGTCGCGATGTTGACGGTCAGGCGCAGGCGCTGCCACGCGTCTTCCACCAGCCGCGTTTCGGGCACCGCGCGCACGAAGTTGCCGCCGAGCCCGATGAAGGCGCGCACCGAGCCGTCGATCACGCCCTTGCAGGCTTCGACCGTGTCCAGTCCCTTTCCGCGCGGCGGCTCGAACGCGTAGAGCGCGGCCAGCTTTTCGAGCGGTGCGAGTTCCGGCTTTTCGGTGATGCCGACGGTCCGCTGGCCCTGCACGTTCGAGTGGCCGCGCACCGGGCAGATCCCCGCGCCCGGCCGTCCGATGTTGCCGCGCAGCAGGAGCAGGTTCGACACCATCTGCACGTTCTGCACGCCCTTGCGATGCTGCGTGAGCCCCATCCCGTAGACCGCGATGACCGCACGCGCCGTCGCGTACACAGCTGCCGCTTCCTCGATGTCCGCACGCGCGAGGCCCGACTCGCGTTCGATGTCGGCCCACGAGGCGTCGCGCATCGCCTGCGCGAACGTGTCGAATCCGCTCGTGTGCTCGGCGAGGAACCCGGCGTCGAGCACACGCTCGCCACCCGCTTGCCGAGCGCCGTCGTCCGCTTCGATCAACCACTTGCACATGCCGGTCAGCGCGGCGATGTCGCCGCCGATCTTCAGCTGCAGGTACTGGGTGCTGATCTGCGTCTGCGCGGGCGTCAGCATGTCGATCGGCGACTGCGGGTTCGCGAAGCTCACGAGCCCGCGCTCGCGCAGCGGATTGAAGGTGACGATGGGCACGCCGCGCTTGCGGGCGTCCTGCAGCGGGTGCAGCATGCGCGGGCTGTTGACGCCCGTGTTCTGCCCGAAGAAGAAGATGGCGTCGGCCTGCTCGAAATCGTCGAGCGTCACCGTGCCCACCGGCACGCCGATCGTCGCCGGCAGCGCGACGGAAGTGCTCTCGTGGCACATGTTCGAACTGTCCGGCAGATTGTTGTTGCCATACATGCGCGCCATCAGCTGGTACATGTAGCTGGTTTCCAGCGAGGCGCGCCCCGAGGCGTAGAACACCACCGATTTCGGATCGACGGCGCGAAGTTGCCGCAGCTCCCGACCGATGCCGGCAAAGGCTTCGTCCCACGACACCTCGAGGTAAGTGTCGCTCGCCCCGTCGTAGCGCATCGGCACCGTCAGGCGGCCACCGGCTTCGAGGTCGTGGTCGCTCCAGCGCAGCAGGCTGGTGACCTTGTTGTCGGCGAAGAATCCGGCCGGCAGGCGCTTGCCCGTGAGCTCCCACGCGGTGGCCTTCGCGCCGTTCTCGCAGAACTCCGCGAAATGCGGCTTGGCCGGCTTGGCCCACGCGCAGCTCACGCACGAGAAGCCGCCCGGCTTGTTCTGCGCCAGCAGCGCTTTCGTGCCCGCGACGAGGGCTTCCTCGCGCAGAAGATAGGTCGTGACGGCCTTGATGGAGCCCCACCCGCCGGCAGGATGGTCGTCGTGCTTGATCTCGGGAACGGTAGTCATCGCATGACCGTATCGGCGCGCGATCCGCGCCGGAGTAAGGAAGGCCGGCCACGCGATGTCGGACGAGCGGCCTCTTCCAGGCGGTTGCGGCTCAGGCTTTCATCACGGCCCCGTCACCTCCATCGACATCACGGTGAGCGCCCCGCCGAGCTTGTCGGCCGTGAAGCTCACCTTGTCGCCCGGTTTTACCTCCCGGAGCAGCTCGGGGTCCCGCACGCGGAAGACCATCGTCATCGCGCCCATGTCGAGGTTCGGAATCTCGCCGTGCCGCAGCGTGATCTTCTGCGCGTCGACGTCGACTTTGCGGACTTCGCCGGCGACATGCGGCAGCCTCGTGGCGGTCTGTGAAAAAGAACTGGCGGCGCCCAGCAGCAGGGCGCAGGCCGTCAGGATGTGAGTGGCTTTCATGGCGGTCCTTCTTTCGGTCATCAATGGTTGTGGGCGCCGTGGCCCGAAGGTTTGCGCACCGTGGCGTCAGGTGTGGCGTGGTTCGCGCTGGTGGGGGGTGCTGCTGCACGGGTCGCGGCCTGCGGCACCGCGCCAGCGACCTCGCGTGCGACCGTCCCGGCCGGGTGCTTGAACCAGCCCGGATTCCTGTAGTCGCCGTGCTTCTGGTCGCGCCGCACTTTCAGCAAGGTGAACATGCCGCCCATCTCCGCAGGGCCGAAAGGTCCCTGGCCGGCCATCATCGGCAGCGTGTTGTCGGGCAGCGGCATCTCCATCGCGCCCATGTCCGCCATGCCCTTGTCGCCCATCACCATGTAGTCCGGTACCAGCTTCCGGATCTTGTCGGCCACGTCCCGGTGGTCGACGCCGATCATGGTCGGCACGCCGTGGCCCATCGGCCCCATCGTGTGGTGCGCCTTGTGGCAATGCAGCGCCCAGTCGCCTTCCTCGTCGGCGACGAACTCCATCTGGCGCATCTGGCCGACGGCCACGTCGACCGACACCTCGGGCCAGCGCGCGCTCTTCGGCACCGCGCCGCCGTCGGTGCCGGTCACTTCGAACTCGTGGCCATGGACATGGATCGGGTGGTTCGTCATCGTGAGATTGCCCACGCGGATGCGCACCCGGTCGTTTTTGCGGACATTGAGCGAGTCGATGCCCGGGAACACGCGGCTGTTGAAGCTCCAGATGTTGAAGTCGGTCATGGTGTTGACCTTCGGCGTCCTGCTGCCCGGCTCGACATCGAAGCTGCCCAGCAGGAAGCAGAAGTCGCGGTCGACCTTCTCGACGAGCCGATGCGCGGCCGCGCCCGGTGCAGGGTGCGTGACCCAGAAGCCCATCATCCCCATCGCCATCTGCGTCATTTCGTCCGCATGCGGGTGGTACATGAAGGTGCCGGGCCGGCGCGCAGTGAACTCGTAGACGAAGGTCTTGCCGGGCGGAATGTGCGGCTGCGTGATGCCGCCCACGCCGTCCATGCCGTTGGGCAGCCGCTGGCCGTGCCAGTGCACCGTCGTGTGCTCGGGCAGGCGGTTGGTCACGAAGATGCGCAGCCGGTCGCCCTCGACCACTTCGATGGTTGGCCCCGGCGACTGGCCGTTGTAGCCCCACATGTTGACCTTGAAACCCGGCGCCATCTCGCGCACGACAGGTTCGGCGACGAGGTGGAATTCCTTCACCCCGTCGTTCATGCGCCAGGGCAGGGTCCAGCCGTTGAGCGTGACAACGGGGTTGTAGGGCCGGCCGCTCGGCGGCACCAGCGGCGGCGCCGTGGTGGTGGAGGTCTGGACCACGGGCTCGGGCAGCGCGGCCATTGCCACGCGGCTCACCGAGGTCGCGGCCACGGCGGCGGTGGCGCCGGCAAAGAAGTTGCGGCGGTTCATGCGGCCCCCCCGGTCATGGCGAACTGCAGGTCGACGTCGGCGAGCCAGAAGTCGCGCTGCGCGTCCATCGCGGCGTTCACCGCGAGCATCGAGGCGCGCGTCTCCCCAAGCAGCTCCCACACGCTGGCGAGCATGCCGTTGTAGCGCAGCACCATCTCGTCGTTCACCTGGCGGCGCAGCGGCAGCACCTCGGTCTGGTAGCGGCGCGCCACGTCCCAGGCAGAACGCCAGCCTTGCCAGGCCTCTCGCGCTTCGCTGGCGGCGGTGACGCCCGCATCGCGCACGCGCGCGGCCGACTGGAGGTAGAGCGCTTCGGCACGCGCATTGCGCGCCTGGCCCCAGTCGAACAGCGGCAGGGGAATTTCCAGGTCGAACCCGCGCTGGGTCGATCGCCCGCCGCCGGCGCCGAAGAAAGAGTTGCGCACGGGTCCGATTTCGAGCGCGTTCACCACGCCGGTCACGCGCGTGAGGCCCAGCGAATCGGCGACTGCCGCGTTCTGCGCCGCCGCCGAGCGCACATCGAGCCGATCCCTGAGCGCGCTTGCCTGCACGTCGGCCAGCGCGGGTGCAGTGGTCGGCAGGTCGGGCAGTCGATCAGGCAGCGTGTAGTTCGTCGCCTCCGTGCCCTCGAGGCCGAGCAGGCGCGTGAGTTGTTCACGGCGCATCGTCGCCACCTGTTCGGCGCGGGCAAGGTCTGCGGCCGCGTCGGCCAGCAGCAGCTGCTCCCGGTGGCGCTGCAACGCGCTCCAGTTGCCGACCTCGGCCATCCGGTGGGCGAGGTCGGCGCCGGCCTCGGCGGCGGATTTGGCATCGCGCAGGTACGCCACGCTCTGCCCTGCCGCGACCGCGCGCACCCAGGCGCGGCGTGTGTCGGCTGCCAGTGCGATCACGCTCCGGGCGGCCTCCAACTTGGCCGCCTCGTGTTGTTGCCCCGCCCATTTCGCCTGCCACGGCAGCGCAAGAAGGCCGAGCACGTTGAACCTCAGCGCGCGATCAATTTCGACGCTGCTGCCTTCCTTCAGGCGCTCGAACGCGAACACCGGGTTCGGCAGGCTCGCGGCCTGCACGCGCTCGGCGTCGCTCAGCTGCAGCGTGGCAAAGGCCTGCTGCATCCGCGGGCTCTGGACAAGGGCGATGCGCACGGCGGCTTCGGCATCCAGAGGCTTCCGGAGCAAGGCGTCGACGGCGCGCGTCGAGCCCTCGTCGGGCGCACGCTGCGTGGCGGCGCCTCGGGTCAGCGGGTTGTCGCCGACCAGTGACTGCACCTCGGCGCTGCCGCCGTCAGGCGACAGGCTGGCGCAGCCGGTGACCGCCAGGGCGGCGGCAAGAATCAGGGTTTTCAAGGTGGATCTCCACAAGCGGGGAAGCGGCCACCCGAAGCGCAAAGGCTTCCGGCGGACGGACTGCGGGCAGGGAGATCAGGAAATGGGCGGCTTCAGGCCTGGTTTCGGCTGGGCGCTGACGAAGGCGGCCGGCGCGAATGCCGGCGCGGTGCGCGGTGCCGCCACCAGCGCGGCGAGCTCAGGCCACAGTGCGATCGCGACCGAGTGGCAGAGCTGGCAATCGCCGCAGGTGGTGTGGCAGTCGTCTGGGGTGTGGGCCGGTTCGGCCGCTGCGCCATCGCTGTGATGTGTGTCGTGCGCGTGGCCCGCCATGTCGTGCATCGCGTGCTCGTCGGCCTGCATCGTGTGCGTGGCATGCCCGATGGGGGCGGGCTGCGCGGCCTCGATCGCCATCGCATCCCCAAGCCAGCCGCGCAGCGGCAGCAGCAGGATCGCGAGGGCGAGGACGAAAACGCGCATGGGTTCGATTTTAGGCCGGCGTTCGGCTCGCCGGAAGCGCGCGCAGCAGCCGCAGCCCGTTCGCCACCACCAGCAGGCTGGCGCCCATGTCGGCGAACACAGCCATCCACATGGTCGCGTTGCCGAACACCGCCAGCACGAAGAACACCACCTTGATGCCGAGCGCGAGCGAGATGTTCTGCCAGAGCACCGCATGCGTGCGGCGCGACAGGCGCACCGTCTCGGCGATGCGGCCGAGGTCGTCGTTCATGATGACCACGTCGGCCGCTTCCATCGCGATGTCGGTGCCCGCCGCGCCCATCGCGAAGCCGATGTCGGCTTGCGCGAGCGCCGGTGCGTCGTTGATCCCGTCGCCGGTCATGCCGGTGGCGCCGTAACGCTGGCGCATGTCGTTGACGGCGGCGAGCTTGTCTTCGGGCAGAAGTCCGCCGCGCGCGTCGGCGATGCCGGCGGCTTCGGCCACGGCGCGGGCGGTGGTGGTGTTGTCGCCCGTCAGCATCACGGGCGTGATGCCGAGTGCCTTGAGTTCCGCGATCGCCGCGCGGGACCCCGGCTTGACTGTGTCGGCCACCGCAAAGAGCCCGAGCACCGCCGTGTCGTCGGCCAGCAGCGTGACGGTGCGGCCCTGGCGCTCGTGCGCGGCCAGCACGGCTTCCAGTGCCGGGCTGCACAGGCCGCGCTCTTCGATGAGACGGTGATTGCCCAGCACGAGCGCGCGGCCCGCGACGCGGCCTTCAACCCCGCGACCCACCAGTGCGCGGAAATCGTCCACCGGCGCATCGCTGCCCTCGATGCCCGCTGCGATGGCTTTGGACACCGGGTGGTCCGAGCGATGGGCAAGGCTGGCCGCGGCCGCGCGGGTCGTGCCTTCGTCGGCGCCGCCCCACGCTTGCCAGTCGACCAGCACCGGCTTGCCTTCGGTGATGGTGCCGGTCTTGTCGAGCGCCACCGCGCGCAACTTGCGTGCGGCCTCCAGGTGCGTGCCGCCCTTGATGAGGATGCCGCGCCGCGCTGCCGCCGTGAGCCCGCTCACCACGGTGACGGGCGTCGAAATGACCAGTGCGCACGGGCAGGCGATCACCAGCAGCACCAGGGCCTTGTAGATCGCGGCGAGCCACGGCCATCCGAGCAGCAGCGGCGGCAGTACCGCCACGGCCAGCGCGAGCACGAACACCGTCGGCGTGTAGATGGCGGCGAAGCGCTCGATGAAGCGCTGCGTTGGCGCGCGCGAGGCCTGCGCGCGTTCCACCGATTCGATGATGCGGTCGAGCGTGGTGTGGCCCGCTTCCGAGGTCACGCGCACCTGCAGTTCGCCGGTCTGGTTGACGGTCGCGGCGAACACGTTGTCGCCGGCGGTCTTGTCGACCGGGATGCTCTCGCCGGTCACGCTGGCCTGGTCGATCGCGCTGTTGCCGGCGGTGACCACGCCGTCGAGCGGCACGCGGTCGCCGGGGCGCACGCGCACCACCGCGCCGACCGGCACCTCGCGTGCCGGCACGCGCTGCCATTCGCCTTGCGGCATCTGCATTTCCGCTTCGTCGGGTGCGAGCGCCATGAGCCCGCCGATCGCGTTGCGCGCGCGGTCGGCGGCGCGGTGTTCGATGAGTTCGGCCAGTGCATAGAGCGCCATCACCATCGCCGCCTCAGGCCACTGGCCGATCAGGAAGGCGCCGGTGACGGCCACCGACATCAAGGCGTCGATGCCGAGCTTTCCGCGCACGAGGGACTGGAGGCCGCTCTTGTAGATGCCGAGCCCGGCCAGGCCGATCGCGACCGCGGCGAGCGCCATGCCGGCGATGCGCCAGGCCTGGGTGTCGGGCAGCAGCAGGTGGCTCAGTTCGGCGGCGATCGCGACGACGAGCGCCGCGGCGACGCGCGGCCAGGCGGGCAGCGGGCCGTGGTCGTGACCGTCATGGTCACCGCCCGCGGATTCGTCGTCGTGGTCATGGCCGGCGTGATCGTGTTCGGTGTCGTGCGCCTTCTTCGTCGGCGGCTTCAGGGCGATGGGCGTGCCGCAGCAGCCGGTGCCGCATGCGGCGTCCTGTGTCGGGGTCGGGGTCATCGGGCGTGGGCGTTTGTTGTTGTTTGACATGTGCCACGATTGGAAACGTTGAAGTCACTCGAAGGTCAAGCCGCCATGCGCAATGCCCCTACAACCACCACCTATCGCATCGGCGAAGCCGCCACCGCCAGCGGCGTGAGCACCGCGAACATCCGCTATTACGAGCAGCAGGGCCTGATCGCGCCGCCGGTGCGCGGGATGAACAGCTACCGGGTCTACAGCGATGCCGACGTGCACCGCCTGCGTTTCGTCCGTTTGTGCCGTGCCATGGACATGTCGCTCGACGAGGTGCGCACGCTGCTGGGGCTGGACCTGCGCAGAAAGGCTGATTGCGAGGCCGCCTGCGTCGCGCTCGATTCGCACCTGGGGCATGTGCGCGAGCGGCTGCGAGAGTTGCGTTCTCTCGAAAAAGATCTCGTCGCGCTGCGCGACAGCTGCGATGGCACCGACGCGCAGTGCCACATCATCGAAACGCTGCACGCACGGGCCGATGCGCAACCGGTGAGCGGCGAGCGCGGCACGCCCGCCATGCGGCACGTCTAGCGTGCGACGCCGGCCGGCAGCGGCAGGCCGCGTTCCTGCATCACGGAGCGCAATACGTCGGGGAAGTCGGTGATCACGCCGTCCACCCTCATGTCGACAAGGCGCGCCATGTCGGCGCGCTGGTTCACGGTCCAGGGCAGCACGACGAGTCCGAGCGCATGGGCTTCGGCGACCTGATCTGCATTCAGGTCGGCGTAGGCGGGCGACCACGTCACCGTTGCCTTCGCATCGCCTGCCGCGCGCTTGACGAGCTGCGGTGCCGATCCGCCCACCGCGGCCGCGTCGAGGCCTGCAGTCCAGCGCGGGTCCCTGAGCGTCCGCGGGCTCGTGAGATAGGCGCGTGGCAGCTGGGGCGCGAGCTGGCCGACGAACGACAGCGTGCGCCAGTCGAAGCTCTGTACCGTCACGCGCGATGCCATGCCCGCCTTGTCGATCTCGGCGAGCAGCGCGCGCACCATGGGCTCGGGCGCGGCGGTGTCGTCGGGTCGTGTCGGATCGATCTTGGTCTCGATGTTGAAGCGCACGGAGGCGGCGCCGCGCGTTTTTGCCAACGCGAACAGCGCAGCAAGCGTCGGGATGCGCTCGCCCTCGCGTGGCTGCTGCCCCGCGAAAGGCTGGCCGTACCGGCTCGACGGGTTGAGCCGGCCCACGTCGTAGGTTTGCAGCTGCGCCAGCGTGAGCGTGCGGATGGCGGGCCCCGTGGCGCTCAGCCAGGCGCCGGCCGCGTCGCGCGTGTGGTCGGGGTTGAGGGCGGTGTCGTGCGAGATGACGACGACGTTGTCGGCGGTGAGGCCGATGTCGAGCTCGAGCGTGGTCACGCCGAGGTCCATTGCATGGGCGAACGCGGCCAGCGTGTTCTCGGGTGCGAGGCCGCGGCCGCCGCGGTGGGCCTGCAGGTCGAAGGCGAGGGCAGGAGCGCACAGCGCGAACGCCAGCGCGGCCAGAAGAATGCGTGATGGGGTCATGGTGCTTTCCGTGTGTGCGCGGCTAGCGCAGTTCCACCTTGATGCCGTCGCGCACCACCGTGATGGCGCCGATCTCGTAGGTCTTGCGGCCGACCGTGAGGTCTTCGGGCTTGAAGGTGTGCAAGGCCTGGTCACGCAGCAGTTCCTGCGCGACGACCGCGCCGATCTGCTGCAGCCGCTCGGCGTCGCGCCCGGCGAGGCCCTGCAGTTCGAGGCGCTCGGCCTTGGGCTGGTCGAGCCGCAATGTGCGCGTGGCGGCGTCGTATTTCAGCGCGCTGCTGACCGTGACGACGCCCTGGATGGCGGCCGGCTGCAGGAGCGGACTTGCGATCGACAGGACGGCGGTCAGCGCGGCCCGGTTGGTGCGCGCGTCCAGGCTCAGTTGTGGATCGCGCAGGCCGACGGTGAAGATTTCGGCGTAGCGCTGCGCCACCGGGAAGTGGCGCTCGACCTGGGCTTGCAGCTCGGCGCGCGTGGCCGTGTACTCGTTGGTGAAGAAATTGAAGCCGGCCCAGGCGCTGGCGCTGGGCAGTACCGCGGCGGCGAGGGCAGTGCGAAGGGCGGTGCGGCGGGACATCATCGGGTTCATTCGCCCTCCCGCCGGGTCAGGTCGTCCCGGAAAAATGCGTTCAGCTCGGCCCCTGACGCCGCGTTTGCAAGGCCTTCGAAGCTGCCTTGCTGCGCCAACAGTCGCGCGCTGCGCATGAAGGCGCCCCATGCGGCGCGCGCCAGACCACCGCCGACGCTGATGCGACGCACGCCCAGGTCCGCCGCCTCTTTGAACGTGAGGCCGCCGGCCGAACCGATGAGCAGATTGACAGGCTTGGGCGCGACCGCATCCACCACCGCGGAAATCTGCTCGCGCGTGCCGATGCCGGGCGCGTAGAGACAATCCGCGCCCGCATCGGCGTAGGCCTTGAGCCGTGCGATCGTCTCGTCGAGGTCTGGCCGGCCCACGAAGAAGCCTTCGGCCCGACCGACCAGCAGGGTGTCGCCGCCCTTCTTGTCGATGGCTGTGCGCGCGGCGCGCACGCGCGCCACCGCGGTGTCGATGTCGTAGAGCGGGTCCGCGGGGTCACCGGTTGCGTCTTCGATCGAGAGGCCGGCCACGCCGGTCTCGATGGCCAGCCGCACGCTCTGCGTCACACCTGCCGGGTCGTGGGCGAACCCGTCCTCGAAGTCGGCGTTGACGGGCAGGTCGGTCGCGGCCACGAGCTCGTAGAGGTGGGCGAGCACCGCGTCGCGAGAGGCAGCGCCATCAGGCTGGCCTTGCGACCATGCGAACCCCGAACTCGTCGTCGCCAGGGCTTTGAAACCGAGGTGCTGCAGATAGCGCGCGCTGCCGACATCCCAGGGGTTGGGGAGCACGAAACAGCCCGATGCGTGAAGCTGCTGGAACGCGCACCGCTTGTCGGCGATCCCGGGGCGCGCACCGACGGGAGAGGCTGGAAGGGTCATGCAACGATATTGCCAGAACCCTTTGACGACACGCCGTGTAGGCGGTGTCCGTCAATGCATCCGGTACCGCGCTGCCAAGGGGTCCTTGGGACTGATGTGACATTACCCACGCAATTTACAAAACCAAGTTGGAGACAACCATGACATGCGAAGCGGTTCATTGCTTCGACAAAGCGAGCGTTCGCTTTGCCCTGTATCCGGACGGGTTCGACGGCACGCGTGTGCTCGCCGAAATTTCGGAAGATGCCTTGCGCGACGTGTTTGGCGCGCGCGGCAACGGCGAGAGTCTCGTGGACGCCTGCAAGACGCACTTCGGTGTGATCGAGGCCTGCGCGCTGGATCACTACCGTTCAGTGCCGCGCGGCAGCATGAACCTCGTCACCGACGACTTTTCGTTTTTCGGCACTCGCCGCACGGTAGTCCAGCCGCCCGTGGCCGGCCCCGCCAACGCCAGCCGTTTCGTGCATGCCGCGTCGGCCGCGGCCGCAGCCTGAGCAGGCCTTCAATCGTGGAGCGATGACAGGAACTGCTTGAGTTCCGGTGTCTGCGGGTTGCTGAACAGATCCGCCGGCGCACCCATCTCGTGCACCTTGCCCTGGTGCATGAAGATCAGCCGGTCGCTGACCTTGCGGGCAAAGCTCATTTCATGCGTGACCATCAGCAGGGTCATGCCTTCCGCAGCCAGTGACTCCATCACGCGCAACACCTCGCCGACCAGTTCAGGGTCCAGCGCCGAGGTGATCTCATCGCACAGCAGCACCGCCGGCTCCATCGCCAGGGCGCGGGCAATCGCGACGCGCTGCTGCTGACCGCCGGACAACTGGTCTGGCATCGCATCGAATTTTTCGGCGAGCCCCACGCGCGCAAGGAGCTTCCTGGCCTGTGCCGTGGCTTCAGCCGTGCTCCGTTTCTTGACCAGCGTCGGCGCCAGCATCACGTTCCTTCCAACCGAGAGATGCGGAAAGAGATTGAAACCCTGGAAGATCATCCCCACGCGCTGGCGCAGTTCGCGCATGGCCATCGCGCTTTCCTGCAACAACGGCTTGCCGTCGACGGTAAGCGCGCCTTCCTGGAAAACTTCGAGGCCGTTGATGCAGCGCAGCAGCGTGCTCTTGCCCGAACCGCTCTTGCCGATGATCGCGATGACTTCACCGCGCTTGACCGACAAGTCGATGCCCTTGAGCACCTCGTTCGTGCCGTAGGACTTGCGCAGCGCGGTGATCTGCACGATCGCAGCGCCCGGCGCCACGCTGGCCTTCACCGACGCTGCTTCAGCGACGTTGGACATTGAGTTTTCTTTCAAGATGCTTGGCGTAGAGGCTGATCGGGAAGCACAGCGCGAAATACAGCAGCGCGACGCAGCTGAACACCACGAAGGGCTGGAAGGTCGCGTTGGAGATCATGCTGCCCGCCTTGGTGAGCTCGACGAATCCGATCACGGAGGCCAGCGCCGTGCCCTTGACCACCTGCACCAGGAAGCCGACCGTCGGCGCGGTCGCGATCTTCACGGCCTGCGGCAGGATGACGTGGCGCAACTGCTCGCGGAAGGTCAGCGCCAGGCTGCTCGACGCCTCCCACTGCCCCTTGGGAATCGAGGCCACGCAACCTCGCCAGATTTCGGTGAGGTAGGCGCTGGTGTAGAGCGTGAGGGCCAGCGTCGCCGCCGTCCAGGCCGAGACGTCGACGCCCATCAGTGCGATGCCGAAGTAGGCGAGGAACAGCTGCATCAGCAGCGGCGTGCCCTGGAAGAGCTGCACGTAGGTACTGATCGCTCGCTCGAGCCACTTGCCGGCACGCAGCCGTATGAAGAGCAGCAAGCCGCCGACCAGCCCGCCGCCGACGAACGCGATGAGCGAGAGCACGACCGTCCAGCGCAACGCCATCAAGAGGTTGCGGACGATGTCCCAGAGAGTGAATTCCTGCACTCGAATGTGTCTTTTGTTCAGCGGCCGAAGAACCACCGGGGCCCGGCCCAGTCGAGCAGGCGCCGCAGTGCGATCGACAGCCCGAGGTACAGCAGCGTGGCGATGATGAAGGCCTCGAACGCGCGGAAATTGCGGCTCTGGATCAGGTTGGCCGCGTAGCTCAGCTCCTCGACGGAGATCTGGCTGCACACGGCCGAGCCGAGCATCACGATGATGATCTGGCTCACCATCGCGGGCCACACCTTCTTGAGCGCGGGCGGCAGCACCACGCGCATGAACACCTGCACCTTGTTGAGCGCAAGGCTCACGGCCGCTTCGATCTGCCCCTTTGGCGTGGCTTCGATGCCGGCACGGATGATCTCGGTCGAATAGGCGCCCAGGTTCGCGACCATCGCGATGATCGAAGCCACTTCGGGCGTCAGCTTGACGCCGGCGGCCGGCAGCCCGAAGAAGATGAAGAACAGCTGGACGATGAAGGGCGTGTTGCGGATCAGCTCCACGTAGGTGCCCACCACCCAGCGCAGCCACGTCGGGCCGCCGGAGCGCGCCCAGGCGCACGCCACGCCGACCACCATCCCGATGACCGTTGCCACCGCCGTGAGGCCGATGGTCCAGACGATGCCCCTGGCGAGCAGGCGCCAGTCGACCAGGATCGCGCCGAAATCGAATTCCATCGAGGATCAGACCGGCAGGTCACCGATGCCGCGGCCGAGCCACTTCTTGGACATCGCATCAAGCGTGCCGTCCTTCTTGGCGGCCGCGATGATCTCGTTCACCTTGGCCTTGAGCGCGTCTTCGCCCTTGGGGATGCCGACGAAGCAGGGGCTGTCCTTGAGCAGCAGCTTGTATTCGGCGTTGATCTTCGGGTTCTTGCGGATCATCTCGGCCGCGACCGCGCCGCTCATGGCGATGGTCTGGGTCTGGCCGGCCACGAAGGCGGCGATGGTCGCGTTGTTGTCCTCGAAGCGGCGGTAGTCGACGTTCGCGGGCGCCACCTTGTTGAGTTCCTGGTCCTCCATCGCGCCGCGGGTCACGGCCACGGTCTTGCCGGCCATTTCCTTGAAGTCGGTGAGCTTGAGCGACTTCGAGGCGAACACGCCCTGGAAGAACGGCGCGTAGGCGGACGAGAAATCCATGACCTTCTCGCGCTCGGCGTTCTTGCCGATCGTGGAGATCACGAGGTCGGCCTTCTTGGTCTGCAGGTACGGAATGCGGTTGGCGCTGGTCACCGGAAGCAGCTCGAGCTTCACGCCGAGCTTGGTGGCGACGAGCCTTGCAGTGTCGATGTCGAGGCCTTGGGGCGCCATGTCGGGGCCGACGAAGCCGTAGGGCGGGTAGTCGGTCGGGATGCCGATGCGGATCGTCTTGGCCTTCAGGACGTTGTCCAGCACGTTCTGGGCGTGGCTGCCCGTGGCGAAGAGGGTGGCGGTGGCCAGGACGGCGAGCGAGGCGGCGCGGCGGGTGAAGGTCATGAACGGAGTTCCCTTGGCTTTTGATCGGACCGGCGCAAACGGTGCGGCCGGTGTGCCCGAAGTGATAAGCAAGAGGTGTGCCGAACGACCAGAATGCCGCTTTTCGACAAGGAGACAACGCAATGAATGCTTCCCCTGTTCCCGCATGGCACCAACTGGTCACCGGCCGAAATGCAGCCGGCATCGAGGCTCTGCTGGCCGACGATGCCGTGTTCTATTCACCGGTGGTGCATACGCCGCAGGTTGGAAAGCCGATCACCTTCAAGTACCTGGCGTCCGCCTTCGATGTTCTGTTCAATCCCACGTTTCGCTACACGCAGGAGATCGAGGGGCCCCGCGACGCCATGCTCGAGTTCGAGACCGTGATCGACGGCCTGACGGTCAATGGCGTCGACATCATTCGCTGGAACGACGCCGGCCTCATCACCGAATTCAAGGTGATGCTGCGACCGCTGAAGGCCGTGACCCTGGTCCACCAACGCATGGGTGCGATGTTGCAGGCGGCACAACAGCAGAAGCAGTAGCGGTCGCTCAGGACTTGAGCGTCGCCTTCAGCGTGATCTCGGGGACGCTGGCCAGCGCCTTCGAGAGCGGGCAACCTTCCTTGGCGCCCTTGGCGATCTCCTGGAACTTGGCGTCGTCGAGGCCCGGCACCGTGGCGTCGAGTTCGAGCTGGATGCGGTCGATCTTGAAGCCCGCGCCGTCCTTGGCCAGACGCACGGCCGCCTTGGTGTCGATCGACGTGGCCGTGAGGCCGGCCGCTTCGAGTGCGAAGGCGAAGGCCATCGTCAGGCAGGCCGCGTGGGCAGCGCCGACGATCTCTTCGGGGTTGGTGCCGCGCCTGTCGTCCTCGAAACGGCTGGCAAACCCGTAGGGGTAGCTCTTGAGCGCACCGGTTTCGGTGCTGATTTCGCCCTTGCCGGTCTTGCCGGCGCCTTCCCAGTGAACGCTTGCGTGCTTGTCTGCTGCCATGGTGTTTCCTTTCGGTGGGGTGGATTGAACAGAAAAGGCTACGGCAGCGAATCGACCCTGTCTGTCGGCCATCGGCGCACGTCGCCAAGGTGACTCGCCCCGGGCTTCCCCGATTGGGCCGTCAGGGTGCGCGGCTTAGGCTGACCGGCTTCCCGAGCCCGACCGAAAGCACCATGGACCGCCCGCATCACAAGTTCTGGCCGAAACGCCTTCCGTATTCGATCACCGTCCCCGCGACCTCCCTCTGGCACAACCTCGCCACCAGCGCAGCGCGCTTCCCTGACAAGGCGGCGCTGGTCTTCTTCGGCACCGTCATCACCTACCGCGATTTCCTGGCGCAGACCGAGCGGCTGGCCGGCACGCTGCGCGCATTGGGCGTTCAGCGCGGCGACCGCGTGGTGCTCGACATGCAGAACTGCCCGCAGCTCGTCATTGCGCATTTCGCGATCCTGCGTGCCAACGCCGTCGTGGTGCCGGTCAATCCGATGAACCGCGCCGAGGAACTCAAGCACTACATCACCGATCCGGATGCCAGGGTGGCCATCACCACCGGCGACCTCGCGCACGAACTTGCCAAGGCCAGCAACGCCCTCGAACCGAAAGAGCGGCTGGCGCACATGATCGTCACGCAGTTCACCGACACCTTCGATGCCGACGTGAGCGGCGACGAAGCGCCCGCCGCGGCCTGGCGCGACTGGTTGCTGACCCGCCATCCGATGCCGCAGCTCGATGGCGGCCAGACCATGGCGTGGACCGATGCGCTCGACGCCGGCCATGCGCCGCCCGAACACGTCGTCGGCGCGAACGACATGGCGCTGCTGCCCTACACGAGCGGCACCACCGGCCTGCCCAAGGGCTGCATCCACAACCACTCGAGCCTGAACCACAACGCTTTTGCCGGCCACCTCTGGGGGCTCGGCTCGTCCGAGGCGGTGGTGCTGGCGGTCGTGCCGATGTTCCACATCACCGGCACCGTGAGCATGATGCACACGTCGATCGTCTTCGGCGGCACGCTGGTCATCATGCCGCGCTGGGACCGCGACGTGGCGGGGCGCCTCATCTCGCGCTGGAAAGTGACGAGCTGGACCAACATCCCGACCATGGTGATCGACCTGCTCGCCAGCCCGAACTTCGCGAGCTACGACCTGAGTAGCCTCACCTACATCGGCGGCGGCGGGGCCGCCATGCCGCAAGCCGTAGCGCAGCGCCTGCTCGAGCAGTACGGCCTGAAGTACCTGGAGGGCTACGGCCTCACCGAGACGGCGGCGCCGTCGCACGCCAATCCGTACGAGCACCCGAAGCAGCAGTGCCTGGGCATCCCCTACATGAGCACCGATTCGCGCGTGGTCGACCCCGACACCCTCAAGGAGCTGCCCATGGGCGAATCCGGCGAAATCATCACGCACGGCCCGGAGGTGTTCCAGGGCTACTGGAAGCGCCCCGATGCCACGGCCGCCGCCTTTGTCGAGTTCGAAGGCAAGCGTTTCTTCCGCACCGGCGACATGGGCCGCGTGGACGAAGACGGCTACTTCTTCATGACCGACCGGCTCAAGCGGATGATCAACGCCAGCGGCTTCAAGGTGTGGCCGGCCGAGGTCGAGTTGCTGATGTTCCGCAACCCTGCGATCCAGGAAGCGTGCGTCATTTCCATGAAGGACGCCTACCGCGGCGAATCGGTCAAGGCCGTCGTCGTGCTGCGCCCGACGCACAAGGACACGACGGAGCAGGACATCATCGACTGGTGCCGCGAGAACATGGCGGTCTACAAGATCCCGCGCAAGGTGCAGTTCGTCGATGCGCTGCCCAAGAGCGGCAGTGGCAAGGTGATGTGGCGGTTTCTGCAGGAGGCGGAGGAGAAGCCGGCCTGACGCCTGGCTGCTGAATCCGGGCTTTCGGGGACGGCATCAGGCTGGCGGATGAGATTGTTTTCAATCACAGGGGAATGGCGTGAGTAAAGTGTTCGTCAATGTCGGTCTGAGCCTTGATGGTTACCTCGCACCCGATGGATGACCATGGACAACCCGGGCTACAGGAACTGGGGTGCGAAGTGGGGAGCGCTGATGGGATGGCTCCTCGGTCAGCAGTACCTGCGCGACAACCTGAAGCTCGGCCCGGGTGGAGACACCGGACCGGAGAACGATCTGGTCCGTCGTACTTTTGAACGCACTGGCGCCAGCATCATGGGCAAGCGGATGTTCGACCAGGGTGAACCGGTCTGGCCGGAAGAGGCGCCATTTCACACACCTGTTTATGTCCTTACCAACCGGAAGCGCGATCCCTGGGTGCGACCGGGAGGGACGACGTTCCACTTCATCAATGACGGCCCGGAGCGAGCCCTTCAGCTCGCCCGCGAATCAGCCGGCGGCAAGGACATTCGAATAGCCGGCGGAGCCGATGTGATCCAGCAGTACCTGAACCTGAATGCTGTCGATGAGCTGGAAGTCGCGCTGGCGCCCGTTCTGTTCGGTTGCGGGCGCCGCCTGTTTGAGAATCTGAACGAACCGGTACCCAGTTTCCGGATCGAAAGTGCGCTGCATGGTCGCGCGGCTACACACGTGCGGTATGTCCACCAGTGAAGCCCGGCGTCTCGCAAACGAGGAAAGCCAATGGCAGCCCATTCGTGAGCCCCGACCTTGAAGGACAGTGACTCGCTTCATTGGGGCGAGGGCGTGGTGTCGATCGCGCCCAGCGCCATCTCTCTGGTCGGAAGGCTTGCGCCAGGGCCGGACTACAAGCTCTACCTGTCGCCTGAATTCGTGAAAAACCGAAGCAGCGTTCAACCGCCTCAAGCCAGGCATGGTCCGGGTCGGTGACGTCAAGACGTTCGAGAACTTTGTAGTGGCGGTGCCTGCGGTGGTTGAACCCGAGAAGTACGCCGCGGTGATCGTCTGGTGGGAGACCTTTGGCCAGTTCATCACGGCAGCAAGGTACAGGTGATGCCAAGCTTATGGGTGCCATCTTCAAACCTCACATTCACTTCTCATGCGCTTTGAAGGCACGCTCACATCCTGGAACGACGAACGCGGCTTCGGCCGTATCGAGTCCAGTCACGGAGGCGAGCCTATTTTCGTCCACGTCTCCGTCTGGCCGCGCGGGCATGGTCGTCCGCAGCTGAATCAGGCGGTCACTTTCGAGATCGAACAAGGGCCGAAAGGCAAGCGGGCACGAAACGTCCAACTCAGCCCTGTTCGTCGACCAGGCTCGTACTGGAACCGCGACGGTCATGATCAGTCTCGTACCGGCAAGCTGTTTCTGATACCGCTTTTTCTCGCCTTCTATGTTGTTCTTGCAGCAGTCTGGAAGTTGCCGCTCTGGGTCGCGGCCTTGTATTTCGCCGCGAGTGCGGTGACGTTCATCGCTTACGCCGCGGACAAGTTCTCCGCACGCCGCGGGGCCTGGCGAACACGTGAAAGCACGCTGCACACATTGGCGCTGGCGGGTGGTTGGCCAGGGGCACTGGCGGCCCAGCAGCTGTTTCGCCATAAGTCCACCAAGCCGGGGTTCAGGCGAGTTTTTTGGACAACCGTCGTCCTGAACGTGATCGGTCTCGTGGTTCTTGCTTCCCCGATTCGGCAGTTGCTGCTGCCAACGCTTTGACGAAAGCGCTGCCAGATGGTCGCAAACGACTGCAAAATGTGCCGCTGATGACGCAAGGCAGCAAGCATGGTGTCCATCGCGCCGTTTTTTGACAGTCGATGGGCACCGCACACGCCGATGCGTCAATAGAACGCCCATCCACTGGTCACTCCGTTGGCAAGAAAATGTCTATCGCGATTTATCCTGCGCTGGTGTTCACCGTCGTGCTGCTCGTGACGACGGCCTACTTTCTTCTTGGCGGATTGCCACTCCTCGTGCTGGACCACGGCACCTCTCTGGATGCGAGTTTCGTTCGGGGCTTTTTCAACATCTACTACAAGGCCGACTTCATTGCGGCAACGGGCACGGCGATCAGCTTTGCCGGCTTGGGCAGCTTCGGCTTCGCAGTCGGTGCCGCAGCCCTGGCACTGGCAGCGGTGGTCCTTCGCGACAAGCTGACGGTTGCCATGGACCGCCTGGCCGATCAGATCCAGGCAAGCGAGCCGGCCGCGGTCCGTCGGTTCAAGAGAATCCATTCACTTGCGCTGCTCGCCAACCTGCTGCAACTGATCGTTGTCGTTTGGGCGCTCATCAAGTTCTCTCTCTAGGTCCCATGGACCATCCGTCATCCACATCCATGCGCAAAGCACTCATCGCCTCAGTGGCTTCCCTGGCCGTACTCGGGATGGTCGGCGGCTGCCTGGTCGTCGCAGGAGAGGGATTCACAACCTCCAACAAGCGAGGGACGTCGGAGGTTTTTGTTCCTGCCCCCCAGGCCTACGTGATGGCCGTGATCATGTTCGCCATGTCTGTCATCGCCGTGCTCTGGCTGCTGCAGCAGGCGAGACTGCGCGCATCGCACTGCGTGATCTTCTTCGCTGCCTACCTCTGCATCGCGTTCGTCCTTACCCGCGCACTTCGTCAAATCATGCCCTAGGCTTCATCGCTGCTGGTGCAAGCCGGGGCCTTGAATCTTCAACCGACGGCCGCTGCGGCCACCAGTCTCACCATGTCCACTGCCGTGCTCGTCGTCGATGTTCAACAGGGTCTCTGCGAGGGGGATGGCGCAGCATTCGACTGCGCCGGAACCATTGCCCGTATCAACCAGGTCACGGCCAAGGGCAGGGCGGCCGGGGCGATGGTGATCTTCATCCAGCACGAATCGACAACCGGGTATCTCGAACACGGCACGCCTGACTGGCAACTCGCGCATGCGCTCGACGTGCACGCAACCGATTTCAAGGTGGGGAAGACGACGCCCGACGCATTCCTTCGAACCGAGCTCGAATCGATGCTTGGCGAGCACGGCATCACGAATCTCGTGATCTGCGGCATGCACTCCGAATTTTGCGTGGACACCACCACGCGGCGGGCGCTCTCGCTGGGGTATCCGGTGCAGCTTGTCTCCGACGGACACACATCCGCGGGCAATGCAGCGATCGGCCCTGAACAGGTCATCGCGCATCACAACGCCACGCTCACCCACATCGCGAGCTTCGGTCCGCGGGTGGTGGCCGTCGCGGCTGCAGAGCTCCAGTTCAGTCTTTGACATCGTGCAAGCGGTGCGCACGCAGCGCGCCGTTTCGTGATGTTTCCGGCACTTCGCCACGTGTCCTACATCCGTGAAGCGTGTGTGAGGACGCCCTGCCGCAAGCCACGGTTCGTACCTTGCGAATCAGTCATGTCGATGCACGGACCTTCGTCTGCTGCCGGCGTGTTGAAAAAGGAAACAAGATCATGAAGAACCCGATGACTCAACGCATGGTGGCTGCTGCAACGTTCGCGATCGCGCTGGCGGCCAGCGGCGCCAGTGTTGCCCAGACCGCCGGCGCGCCTGGCGTGGCCGTGGGTGCCGATGTGGGGGTGAATGCAGGCGCGAACGCCGGCACCAACGGCGGCACCGCTGCAGGCGTTCGCTCACAAGGCCAGGCCGGCGCACGGGCACGCACCGATGTGAACGTTGCGCCTTTGGGTGGTACGACGAACGCGGCCGGCGGCGTACTCGGTGGCGTGACCGGCGCAGTCGGCGGCGTTGGCAACCAGGTGGGCAACACGGTGGGCGGCGTGCAAGGCGCGACCGGCGGTGTCGTCAACGGGGCGGCTGGCGCGGTGCGCAATGGCAACCCGGTGTCCGGGGCGCGATTAGGCGGTGCGGCCAGCGGCTCCGGCGCGGTCGGCGTGCAGAAGTAGGACGGAGGACTTTTGATGGCGGCGGACCGGCGGTTATGCCGGCGCCGTCACCGAGGCAGCTGCGAGCCCGCTGAATCTGCATCCGCAGATGACCTCGTGAGGCCGGCCGGCAGGGGAGGGCAAGGTGATCGCGGGGCTGATAGGCAGTCGCTCTGCAAGCACCCGCGCGATGTGCGACATTGGCCGGCGCCGGACGTTGCGCCGCGCGGGCTTGTCCTACGCGGGGTGCCAGCGACCTTCGGCTACAACAACTTTCCAAAAAGCCCAGAGCGGAGACCCCATGACTTTTTCGCGTCCGATGGCGCAGGCGACCGATGCTTTGCGCTCGCGATTTCGCGAAGTCCGCGCACACAGCCTGGCACTCGCGGCACCGCTTTCTGCCGAAGACCAGTGCATCCAGTCGATGCCCGATGCCAGCCCGACCAAGTGGCACCTCGCGCACACGACGTGGTTCTTCGAGACGGTGCTGTTGCAGATGCATTCGAGCGGCTACCAGCCGTTCGACCAGCGCTTTCATTACCTCTTCAATTCCTACTACGAAGCGCTCGGCCCGCGCCATCCGCGCCCCCAGCGTGGCCTGCTGACGCGCCCTTCGGTCGACGAGGTGCATGCCTACCGGCTGCATGTGGACGCGGCCGTGCTCGTGCTGCTCGACCGTGCCGATGCCGCGCTGTGGACCACCATCGAGCCGATCGTGACGCTAGGTCTGCACCATGAGCAGCAGCACCAGGAACTGCTGGTCACCGATATCCTGCATGCCCTGTCGTGCAACCCGTTGCTTCCGGCCTACCGCGCGCCATCGGGCCCTGCGCTGCGCCTGGCCTCGGTGGCGGCACCGATGCGCTGGCTGCGGCAGGCCGGCGGCATCGTCGATGTCGGGTTCGACGGCGACGGCTTCGCGTTCGACAACGAAACGCCGCGGCATTCGGTGCTGCTGAGGCCCTACGAGATCGCCGATCGCGTCGTCAGCTGCGCCGACTACGCGCAATTCATCGCCGACGGCGGCTACGAGCGCGCGGATCTCTGGCTTTCCGACGGCTGGGCCGCGGTGAAGGCGAACGGATGGCGTGCGCCTGCCTACTGGCTGGCCCCGGACGATCCGAGGGTCGCGCACCATGGCGCGACCGCAGGCTGGCATGTGTATGGCCTGCACGGCGTGCGTCCGCTGGAGGCCGAGGCGCCCGTGTCGCAGCTGAGCTTCTACGAAGCCTCGGCCTATGCGGAATGGGCCGGTGCCCGCCTGCCGACCGAGTTCGAGTGGGAGGCCGCGAGCCACGCGCCCGGGATCACGCAAACCTCCGGCCACGTGTGGCAGTGGACGCGGTCCTCCTACGACCCGTATCCCGGCTTCCGGCCGTTGCCCGGCATCGCGGCTGAATACAACGGTAAGTTCATGGTGGGGCAGCTGGTGCTGCGCGGCGGCAGCGTGGCCACACCCGATGCGCACACGCGCCCGACCTATCGCAATTTTTTCCCGCCAGCCGCGCGCTGGCAGTTTTCCGGCGTGCGCCTCGCGCGCGACGTGGAGTGAGACCGACATGAGAAACCCCGCCGTCAACCTTCAGGTGCCACCCGCGGCGCCGCGCGCCGCCGCTTCCGAGTTCGCCCGCGATCTGCTGGCCGGCCTCGCGCGCACGCCGCGCAGCGTGCCGCCCAAGTATTTCTACGATGCGGCCGGCTCCGCGCTGTTCGACGGCATCTGCGACTTGCCGGAGTACTACCCGACACGTACCGAGCTGAAGATTCTTGCGGAACGCGCGCCCGAGATCGCCGAGCAGATCGGCCCGAATGCCGAACTCGTCGAGTTCGGTGCCGGCTCGCTCACCAAGGTACGGCTGCTGTTCGATGCCTTCGATGCCGCGACTGCCCCCAAACGCTACCTGCCCATCGACATTTCCGGCGAGCACCTCGAAGGTGCGGCGCAACGCCTGCGCGCGGACTACCCGTCGATGGCGGTGCAGCCCATCGTGGCCGATTACACGATGCCGCTCGTGCTGCCGGCCACTGGCGCGGGCGTCGGCCAGCGCGTCGGTTTCTTCCCCGGCTCGACGATCGGCAACTTCCACCCCGAAGAAGCGCTGTCGTTCCTGCAACTCGCGGCACGCCTGTTGCGTGGTGGCGGGATGCTGGTCGGCGTGGACCTCGTGAAGGAACCGTCGCTGCTGCACGCGGCCTACAACGATGCACAGGATGTGACAGCGGCGTTCAACCTCAACCTGCTGCGCCGCGCGAACCTCGAGCTCGATGCCGACTTCGATCTCGACGGGTTCGGCCATTACGCCTTCTACAACCTGCAACTGCAGCGCATCGAGATGCACCTCGTGAGCCGCCGCGCGCAGGTGGTGAACGTGGCCGGCGAGCGCTTCGCGTTCGAGGAGGGCGAGAGCATCCACACCGAAAACTCGCACAAGTTCACCGTCGAGGGCTTCCGGGCGCTCGCCACGCGCGCCGGCTTCCGCCCCGGGCCGGTGTGGACCGACGAGGCGCGCCTCTTCAGCGTCCACTGGCTCCACGCACCGGCGGCACAATAGGCGTGTCCCTGGAGATAACGACATGAAAGCAACCTGGAACGGCGCCACCATCGCCGAGAGCGACGACACCGTGGTTGTCGAAGGCAATCACTACTTCCCGATGAGCTCGCTCAAGCGCGAGCACGTCACGTTCAGCAATCACAAGACCACCTGTGCCTGGAAGGGCTCGGCGAGCTATTACTCGCTGCTGGTCAATGGCGAACTCAACGCCGACGCTGCCTGGTACTACCCCGAGCCCAAGCCCGAGGCCGAGGAAATCAAGGACCGCGTCGCCTTCTGGAAGGGCGTGAAGGTCGAGGCGTGAGCGCCCCGGCGTTCTCGCCGCCTTTCACACCCCCCGAACACGCGATCGCCCTGCTGAAAGAGCAGGGCTATGCCGTGCTGAGCGCCGCCGGTGTGTCGGAGTGGCTCGGGACGCCGGTCACGCAGCTCGAGGCGTTGCACGGCGATTGGGATCACCTGCCACCGGACGAATACCTCAAGGACGGTGGCCGCTATCGCCAGCGTCGGCATGCCTGCTTCGCCGTCGACGGCCAGGCGGTCGCTCAGGTGCCGCACCGTGCGCACTGGCAGCCTGTCGAGTACAACGCGCTGCACGGCGGCATGCAGCGCTGGTTCGAGCCGATGGAGGCGGGCACGGTGGCGCAGCCGGTATGGCAGCAGTTGATGCGCAGCCTGGCGGCCGTGGCGTCGGACCTGCGCGGCACGCGTCGGTGGTTCGTCGAGGCGCATCAATTCCGCATCGACACCGCCGGCGGCATCGGCCGCCCGACACCGGAAGGCGCGCACCGTGATGGCGTCGACCTGGTGGCCGTGGCATTGATCGGCCGACACAACATCAAGGGCGGCGAAACGCGCGTGTTCGAGGCGACAGGACGACGCGGCGAGCGCTTCACCATGACGGAACCCTGGACCCTGCTGTTGCTGGACGACGCGCGGGTGATCCACGAATCCACGCCGATTCAGCCGGCGGACGACACGCAGCCCGGTTTCAGGGATACGCTCGTGGTCACGTGCCGCGCCGAGAGTTTTCAGGGCGACTGAGTCCTACAGGCACCCAAAAAGGTGCGCGGTAAATTGGCGAACGACAAGGAGGTCCGCATGTTCAATCACATCCTGGTTCCGATCGACGGCTCCGAAACATCCATGTTCGCGGTCAGCAAGGCCAGCGGGCTCGCGCTCGCCTTCGGCAGCCGCATCACCCTGATCCATGTCATCGACAACTACCCGTTCATCGGCGTGGGTGCCGATTACGCGCTCGGGCAGAACGAATACCTCGCAGCTGCTACCAGCAGCGCCAATGCGGCGCTCGCGCGTGGCGTGACGGCACTCGCCGCCGAAGGGCTGCACAGCGACCAGCGCGTGATCGACGGTCACGTCGTGCACGAAGGCATCGTCGACACCGCCGTTGCGCTGGGCGCCGACCTGATCGTGATGGGTTCGCACGGCCGCACGGGCATCGAGAAGCTGCTGCTCGGCAGTGTGACGCAGCGCGTGCTGCAGGATGCGCCGATGCCGGTGATGGTCGTCAAGGGCGACTGAACGCCCGCCACCTCAGTCGAACGGGGCGGCGCTCTTGAAGCGCATCGCATCGCCTGTCACCGGGTGCGCGAAGGCCAGTTCGGTGGCATGCAGCAGCAGCCTCGGGGCGCGCGCCTGGTTGTCCGCACTGCCATACAGCGCATCACCCAGGATCGGATGGCCGATCGACTGCAGATGCACTCGCAGCTGATGCGTGCGTCCGGTCAACGGTTCCAGCAACACGTGGGTTGCACCGCGTTCGGGCAGCGCCCGCAGCACTTTCCAGCGCGTGAGGCTGGCCTTGCCTGCAGGGTCGACTTTCTGCCGCGGCCGGCTCGGCCAGTCGGCCATCAACGGCGCGTCGATCTCGGACCACGCCTCGCTGGCGCCAAGCGCGCCGTCGACCACGGCTTCGTAGCGCTTGTACACGGCGCGGCTGGCGAACGCATCGCCCAGCGCTCTCTGAACCGAAGCGCTTCGCGCCATCACCACGAGCCCGCTGGTCGCCATGTCGAGGCGATGCACGACCAACGCGTCGGGCCAGCGTCGCTGCGCCCGGGCGCTCAGGCAGTCCTGCTTGTCGTCGCCACGTCCGGGCACGCAGAGCAGGCCGGCCGGCTTGTCGAACACCAGCAGGTGCGCGTCTTCGTGGAGTGCATGCAAGACCGTCATCGGGCGCCAGTCTAGGCGCTGGGCTATCCTCGAAGCCGATGCCTCCCGACGCCGCTTCCACTCCAGCCTCCTCGCCCGCACCCTCCAGTTTTTCCGACCTGCGCCGCGTCAAGCCTTTCATGCAGCTCTGGGTCGCGCGGCTGTTCGGCACCGCCGCTTCGCAGATGCTGCTGGTGGCCATCGGCTGGCACATGTACGACCTCACGTCGAGCGCCTGGGACTTGGGGCTGGTCGGGCTCTACCAGTTCGCCCCGGCGCTCGTGCTCGCGCTCTACGCGGGCCACATCGTCGACCGCCACCATCGCGGCCGCATTGTCGCGGTCTGCTTCGCTGTGCAGGGGGCCGTCGCGCTCGCGCTGCTGGTCGCGCACCAGGCGCAGCACGACTCGCGCGCTTTGCTGCTGGGCATGTCGCTGGTGCTCGGCGGCGTGCGTGCCTTCCAGATGCCGGCGCAGCAGTCGCTGACGCCGATGCTGGTGCCGCCGCTCATGCTCTCGCGCGCCATGGCGTTCAGTTCTGCCGGGATGCAGGGCGCGATCATCGGCGGGCCCGCGCTCGGGGGACTGCTGTTCATCATCGGCATGGGCGCGGTCTACGGCGCGAGCGTGCTGTGCTTCGTGATCGGCGGCGTGCTGGTCGCGCGGCTGCGCTACAGCTACACACCGGCGGTGCGCGAGCCGGTGACGGTCGCCACGGTGCTCGCAGGTGTCGACTTCATCTGGAAGCGCAAGCCGGTGCTCGGCGCGGTCTCGCTCGATCTCTTCGCGGTGCTGCTCGGCGGGGCCGTGGCGTTGCTGCCGATCTACGCCAAGGACATCCTGCACACCGGCCCGTGGGGGCTCGGACTGCTGCGAGGCGCACCGGCCGTGGGTGCGCTGGTGATGTCGATCGTGCTGACGCGACGGCCGATCGAGCGCAATGTGGGGCGCACGCTGCTGCTCGCGATCGCGCTGTTCGGCGTGTGCATGGTGGTGTTCGGTCTCTCGCGCAGTTTTCTCGTGTCGCTCATCGTGCTCGCGGTGTCGGGCGGCGCAGACATGGTCAACGTGGTGATCCGCCAGACGCTGGTGCAGCTCGAGACGCCCGACGCGATGCGCGGCCGGGTGAGCGCGGTCAACTCGATCTTCATCGGCGCGAGCAACCAGCTGGGCGAGTTCGAATCGGGCGCGACGGCGGCGCTGCTGGGGCCGGTGGGCTCGGTGGTGATGGGCGGCGTGGGCACGGTGCTGGTCGCGTTGACCTGGTTCCGGCTGTTCCCGTCGCTTTCGCAGCGCGACCGCATGACCACGCCGGTGCCCGACGGCGCGAGCCGATAGCGATCAGAAAAGCGACTTGGCGTGCGGTACCACCAGCGTCACGTCGCCGAGCGGCTCCGCTACGCACGGCAGGATCCAGCCGTCTTCCTTCTCGTCGTAGCTGACGCCCGGCCATTCGATGCGGTAGCGCACCGCGCCGGCCGTCATGTGGCACAGGCAGGTGCGGCAGGTGCCGTTGCGGCAGGAGCTGGGCAGTTCGATGCCCGCGAATTCCGCGGATTGAAGCAACGTGGCGTCGGGCTCGGCCTGGAATTCGAAGCCTGCCGGCGCGATGTGCACCTTCATGGTGTCATTCGCCGCGGGCGTTGCGGCGCTGGTCGCGCAGCATGAAGAGATAGAGGCTTTCAACCTTCTCGCGTGCCCAGGGCGTCTTGCGCAGGAACTTGAGGCTGGACGCGACGCTCGGGTCGGTGGTGAAGCAACGGACCGGAATGCGCTGGCCCAGGTCTTCCCAGCCGAAGTAGTTGGCCAGCGCGGTCACGATGGCCTCGAGCGTGAGCCCATGCAGCGGATTGCGCGCCTGGGCTGCGGGCTCGGGCCTTTCCGGCCCCGTCACTTGTTCTTGAGCTTGCCGCGCGGAATGACCGCGGTGGTGACGGTGGCACGCACCGGTTCGCCACCCAGCACCGGCGCCTTCGGCGGCGAGGTGTCCTTCTTGGGTTTCTTGGCTTCCTTGCTGCTGCGTTGTTGACTCTTGGCCATGAGAACTCTCCGGTGGTGGTGCGATGCGAGCGGGGAGTTTAGCGGGCATGGCCTCGTGCACGCCCGGCGCGGCGACAATAGCCGGTCCATTTGTTTCACCCGCCTCCATGTCCGATTACGAAGTCCGCCCCGCCGAGATGAGCGACGCCAAAGCCATCGCCGAAGTCCACGCTGCCGCCGCACGCGCTGCCTACGAGGGCATCCTGCCCGAAGACCAGCTGCGCGCACTGGCGCCCGCCACACGCGAAGCCAAATGGCGCGAAGCCATCGAATTCAGCGAGCCGCAGGTCCAGGTGGCCGTGCTCGATGACGAAGTCGTCGGCTTCGTCGGCTACGACCGCTCGCGCGATCCGAAGACCAAGTCGACCACCGGCGAGATCTGGTCGATCTACGTCAAACCCGAACACTGGGACAAGGGCGTCGGCGTTGCGCTGTGGGACGCTGCACGCGAAGGCCTCGAGGAAGAGGGCTGCACCGAAGTGACCGTCTGGGTGCCGATCCGCAACGAGCGCGCGATGCGTTTTCACGACCTCGCCGGTTTCAAGCGCGACATGAAGACCCTCAAGACCACCAGCGTCGGCACGGTCAAGGTCGAGGAAATTCGTTTCAAGCGCCCGGTGGTCTGATCCGATGGCCGCCAGCCTGTTCCTGCTGCTCGACGACATCGCCACGGTGCTGGACGATGTGTCCATCCTCACCAAGGTCGCCGCCAAGAAAACTGCAGGGGTGCTCGGAGACGACCTCGCACTGAACGCGCAGCAGGTGACCGGCGTGCGAGCCGATCGTGAACTGCCGGTGGTGTGGGCGGTCGCCAAGGGATCGTTCATCAACAAGGCGATCCTGGTGCCGGCGGCGCTGGCGATCAATGCATTCATCCCCTGGGCGGTCACGCCCTTGCTCATGCTCGGCGGCGCGTTCCTCTGTTTCGAGGGCTTCGAGAAACTGGCCCACAAGTTCCTGCACAAGGACGAGCACGAGGCCGACGTCGCGCGGCACGTGAACGCCATGGCTGACCCCGCCGTCGATGTGCTCGCGATCGAGAAAGACAAGGTCAAGGGCGCGGTTCGCACCGACTTCATCCTCTCGGCCGAGATCATCGTGATCACGCTCGGCACGGTGGCGAGTCAGCCCTTCACCACCCAGCTCACCGTGCTGGCGTTGATCGCCGGCGTCATGACGATCGGGGTCTACGGCCTCGTGGCCGGCATCGTCAAGCTCGACGACGCCGGTCTCTGGTTGAGCAAGCGCGCCAGCAGCGTGCAACAGGCCATCGGCCGCGGGCTGCTCGCCACAGCGCCGTGGCTCATGAAAACGCTGTCGGTGGTCGGCACCGCGGCAATGTTCCTGGTCGGCGGCGGCATCCTGGTGCACGGTGTGCCCGCCGTGGGCCACGCGGTCGAAGGCTGGGCGCAAGGCATCGGCGGATTCCTCGGCGTCATCGCGTCGAACCTCGCCAATGCAGTCGTCGGCATCGTGGCCGGCGCCGTGGTGCTGGCGGCGGTGGAACTCGTGAAGCGGCTGCGTTCCAAAGACGGTCAGCGCTGAAAACCGGCGGCCTGCGGTCGCCAGGACAGTTGCTGGCCGACGAAACCATCGAAGGCTTCGAGCAAGGGCTGCATCGCGAAGTCATTGCCTTCTAGCTGTGCGAGTGCGACACAGGTCGCTTCCAGCGTCGACAGCTGGTGGGCACGATGGGCTTTTCGGATCCGATAGCGCGACGCAGGCACCGCGTCCAATGACAGTCGCCGCATGCGTTGCAGCTGCGGATTGAGCGGCAGCATCTTGCGGCTTTTGCGCCAGGTGCCATCCAGCACGACCAGCCGCAACATGTCCGTTCGATCCGGCCATGCCGCCACCGGAGGAATGGGCGGCGGCAAGCCGGGGTCGGTGTCGTCACGGAACTCCGGGTACAGCAGCAGGTTGCAGCGCGGCCCTTGCAGTGCCGTGTCCAGCGCCGCACCGAACACCTCGCCGGTCAGCATCTTGCTGCCCTTGAGGCTCAGATGCAGCAGGCGGGCGCTGCCCTTGGCCTGCAGGACCTCCATCGGGTGCTGCAGGATCAACACCTCTGTGTCGTGCAGCGTCGGCGTCACCCAGTGGCAAAGGCAGCTCCCTTGCGGGCGCAGGCAAGCGGCGCAGTGCAGGCGCTTCGTGTGAACACCGGGCAATGGGTTGCCGCGTTGCAAGATGGCGCTTGTGAAACTTACTCGCGCACCTGGCCGCGCTTGAACAGGTCGACCGCGATCAGGGCCACGCCCAGGACCACGGCGAACCAGCCGACCACCGAAGCGCCCGCGATCATGTCGCGCGTGCCGGAGGCCGCCAGGAAACGCGGGGCCAGCAGCACCGCCGCGCCGATCACCACACAGAGAATGCCGCGCTCGACCATGCGCGGGGTACGTGATTGTTTTTTGGCCATCAGTTGATTTTGCTTCGCATCGAAGCCGGGTGGCCCTGCAACCCGAACGACTTGCCCGTCGGCACGAGCGTGTCGCCGTCGAGCCGCAGGATGCTGATGTCCTGGTCGATGAAGTTGCCGATGTAGAGGTACTTGCCGTCGGCGCTCCACACCGCGCCTTCGGGCAGGCCGCGCACCACCACCTCGTTGCCGCGCGTCACCTTCTTGCCGTCGATCTTCAACAGCACCACGGAGCCTTCGCGGTTGTAGAAGTACGCGTTCTTGGCCGCGTTGCTACCGCGCAAGATGACGGCCACCGCATGCCTCCCGGTCGGGCTGATGGCGAGACCTTCGGGGCCGTCGCCGACCACCACCTTGTCGACCACGCGCGGCGGCGTGGCTTCCATGTCGATCACGCTCACCGTGTCGACCTGGCCGTCGGAGGCGCCCGAGTTGCCGTTGTCGGCGGTGAGCGCGAGCTTGCCGTCCGGCGTCACGTCGACGTTGTAGGGCCAGAGGCCTGCGGCCATGTCGACCTTGTTGTAGCTGACTTTCTCGCCGTTGACTTCGAGCAACGCGATTCGGTGCGTCGTGAACTTGGCGGCCAGCGCGCGCTTGCCGTCGGGCGTGAAGCGCACGTGCGCCACCGAGTCGCCCATCGGCACGGTATCGATGAGCGTCACCTGCTTGCCGGCGATGCGCAGCACGCTCACCGAGTTGTCCGCGCGATTGGCGACCAGTGCGAGATTGCCTGCGCGATTGATCGAGAGGCCGGACGGCTGCCTGCCGATCGCGAGCGTGTCGATGAGCTTCGGCGGCGTGGTGGTCAGGTCGAGCACGAAGAGGCGGTTGTCGGGCACCTGTTTGCGCACCCCGTTTTCCTCGATGACGTTGAGCGAATTGGCGACCAGCGCCAGCGTTTCGTCCGGCGTGATCGCCAGGTTGGTCGGCGGGCCGGCGATGGTGTTGTCCAGTTGCAGCGTGCCGAGTACCTTCGGCGCGAGCGGATCGGCGCCGATGTCGAGGATCTGCACCGTGTCCCTCCCTTGCGCACTCAGCTGGACGGCGCCGGCGTCGTTCCACGCCTGCTTCTCGTCGTTGGCGACCAGCATCAGCTGGCGCTGCGCAACGGTCGGTGTCGTATTCGCGCAGCCCGCAAGGGTGGCGAGCGTGGCAAGGGTGAGGGCGGCAAGCTTGCCGGTCAGGGTGTTCATGTTGTTGTCTCCTGCGTGTTGTGGGGTCCGGCCCATGCCGGTGCGGCATGGTAGCGAGGAGCGGCACAATCCGGCGACGTGTTTTCACCGGGACCCACGCATGTTCACCTGCTGGCGATCGCACGACAACGCGCGCAGCAGAAAATGAAACGTCGTCCGATTCAGCGCAAAGCCTTTTCCATGAACTACCAACGCCCGCTCACGTTCCTGTTGCTCGCCCTCGCGGTGCCGCTCGCCCTCGCACAGGCGCCGGCCTCCGAGTTCCCGCTTGCGGCCACCGGCTTCCTCAACGAGGAGCTGCCGCGCATGGAGACCGCCGTGGCCGAGCGCGACCGCGACTACTTCGAGGAATCGATGGGCCGCGCGATGAGCTTCTCTGAGCAGTGGGGCTTCAAGACGCAGGCCAATCCGGCGCTCGCGCGCTACAAGCCCTGCACCGAGGCCGTCTCCGACTACATCGTGGTCGGCCTGTGCCGGTTGATTCCCTCGGGTGACGTGTGCGAGCCGGGGCTCGCGCCGCGCTTCAACAGCAATCTCAGGCTCTGCCGCGACATGGCCGCCGGGCGCTGAAGACCAGAAAGATCCGATGGACTACGACCGCTACCAGACCCTCGCCATCACGCGCCGCGGCGCCAGGGGTGCCGTGCTCGACATCCAGATGCGCGCGCTCAACGGCAAGCTGCCGACGGCCGGGCACGATGGCCACCGCGAACTCGCCGAGATCTGGCGCGACGTGGCCGCCGACGACAGCGTGCGATGTGCCGTGCTGCGTGGCGAGGGCCTCGGCTTTTCCGGCGGTGGCGACCTTGCCATGGTCGAAGCCATGACGACCGACGACACCGTGCGCCAGCGCGTCTGGAAAGAGGCACGCGACCTGGTCTACAACATCGTCAACTGCGACAAGCCGATCGTGAGCGCCATGCACGGCCCGGCGGTCGGCGCAGGCCTCGTGGCCGGGCTGCTGGCCGACATCTCCATCGCTGCGAAGACCGCGAAGATCGTCGACGGCCATACGCGCCTCGGCGTGGCAGCAGGCGACCACGCCGCCATCGTCTGGCCACTGCTGTGCGGCATGGCCAAGGCCAAGTACCACCTGTTGTTGTGCGAACCGGTGAGCGGCGAGGAGGCCGAGCGCATCGGGCTCGTCTCGCTCGCCGTCGACGATACCGACCTGCTGCCACGCGCCTACGAAGTGGCCGACCGGCTCGCCGCCGGCAGTCAGAGCGCGATCCGCTTCACCAAGTACGCACTGAACAACTGGCTGCGCCAGGCAGGCCCGGCGTTCGATGCCTCGCTGGCACTCGAATTCATGGGCTTCGCCGGCGCCGACGTGCGCGAGGGCGTGGCCTCGCTGCGCGAACGGCGCGCACCCGATTTCGGCTGAATCTCAGTCGGCCGCGAGCTGGTAGCTCAGCATCAGGCTGAGCCGCGGCTTGCGCGCCGGATTGGTGGCCGCGGCATCGCCCGTCGGTTTGGCGATGGCGATGTCGACGCTGTAATACCGGCGGTCCGACAGGCGCACCCCGAGCGCGACCGAGCGCAGTTTTTCGGGCGCCGGCGTGCCCAGGTTGGTCGACACCCGCGCGGCTTCGGCCAGCACGTAAGGCTCGATCTGCTTGAGCCAGGTGCCGTCGACCTTGAAGAGCCGGTTCAGTTCGAGCCCGACGCCCCAACCCGAGTCGCCTGCGGCATCCCCGGCCGCGTACCCACGCCCGAAGCGCGGTCCGCCGAACGAGACGCGCTCGGACGACGCCAGTGTGTGGCCGCTGTACTGCGCGCCGAACGAAACGCCCGTGCCCCACTGGCTGCCGAAGCGGTCGCGCTGGCTCGCGTCAACGGCGATTCGCGTGAAGTCGAGCTTCGCGCTGCCGGTGCCCGAGAGGCCGGCGATGTTGCTTCGCACCTCCGCCAGTGCGCCCGCGCCGCGAAGGCCCTGCGCGACCAGCACGCTCGCGGTGCGGCTGCGATCGGGTTGCGCATCGGCGTAGGCGAGTTGCGCGAAGAGGGCGCGCACGCGCGTGTCGTCGGCGAGCCGGCCGCCGGTCGACCGTTCACGGTAGTCGTCCACGTTGTCGACGGCGTAGAAGCCACCGTTGAGCGTGACGCTGCTGCGTGCGCTCAGGTACAGCGGGTAGCTCGCGGAAAGCTCCAGGCGCCGGTTCGTGTTGAAGCGTTCCAGGGCGGCGCCGCGGCCCAGTTGTTCATCGGGGTAGCCGCGGTACGCCGAGAAGCTGGATTTGAGTTGCAGCCCGTCGGCCCCCACCAGTTGCGTGTAGCCGAGCGTGAGCAGCTTCTCGCGCTCGAAGTTGCCGATCAGCGTCGAAGCGCTGAACTGGCCGCCCGACCAGAAGGGGTCGTTGACCACGCCGCTCAGCACAGCCCGCGGCGTCGGCTGGCGCACGTCGGCGCCCACCGAGACGTTGTAGGGCTGGCGCTTCACCTTGAGCACCAGCACGGTCGCACCGTCGGTCGTCTCCGGCAGCGATGCAGTGGCGTCGACCTTGACGCCCGGCAGGCGCGCAAGCAATTGCGTCACGCGCTCGAAAGTGGCCTGCTGCAAGGGCCGGTCCGCCTGCAGGCGCTCGGCGATCTCGCGCAGCTTGGGTTCGGCCGCGCCGGTGTCGCCCTCGATGCGAACGCTCGCGATGTAGCCCTCGACCGCGACGACGCGCACCACGCCGCCCTCGAAGCTCTGGTCGGGCACGAAGACGAAAGAGAGCGGATGGCCGCGATCGCGGTAGAGCGCGGTGGCGTCGCGTGACAACGCCACCAGCTGCGTCACCGTCACCGGTCGACCGGCCAGCGGTGCAAAAAGACTCGCCACCTCGGCGAAAGGAATCGATGCGACGCCTTCGATGTCGAAGCGGGTCGGCGTCACGCTGCGCGCCAGCCGGGCCTCGGCGGGCCCGGCCGGGGTCTGCACATCGACCGTGGTGCGCGGCGCCGGCGTCGGCTGCAGCGGGCGGGTCGAGGGCAGCTGGTCGAGCGGGTTGCCAGCACCGGCCTGCGCATGCAGTCCGGTGCTGGCGGTTGCGAGCGCCAAAGCCACGGCGACGCCCCCTGGGCAGATCGCCTTCGCAACCACTGCTCTCATCGGCGACCCAGGCCCAAGCCGCCGATCAGGCCGCCCGCCACCCCGCCGACCGTGGCGACGGTGCCGCCGACCACTGTGCTCGTGGTGCCACCTGCCACGGTGCCTGTGGTTCCACCCACCACGCCACCGACCGCCGTGCCAGCGGTGCCGACCACAGCGCCGACCACCGTGCTCGTCGTTTGTGCCACCGTGCCGACCACCGGCGTCACGGTCGCGACGACCGGCGTCAGGATCGGGCTGGCAATGGTCGTGACGGGCGAGAGCGTCTGGCTCAGGGCCGAGGTGACCGGCGCGGTGATGCCCGCAACCGCACCCAGACCGACGCCCGCGGTGACACCGCCCGATCCCGACGACACCCCGGCGCCCGCGCCGACGCCCAGGCCCGCCGTGATTGCACCGAGGCCGCTGCCCGAACCGGCGCCGCCACCGCTCACGATGCCGCCGACAGCGCCTCCGACGCCACCCAGCGCGCCGCCCAGGCCACCGCCCGACACGCCGGGAACGGATGGCGTGCTCACCGGCGCATTGACCAGGCCGCCGACCTTGGCGACCGTGGTGCCGAGCGCGCCGGTCACGCCGTTCGCCTGGTCGCCCGGGAGCTTCACGCCGAGCTGTGCAATGCCGCTCCCGAGTGCGTTCGTGAGCCCATCGATCGGTGCACCCAGGTTTGTCGCATCGCCGATCTTCTGCGTGGTCGTGAGCAGGCCGTCGTCGATGCGGGCGACCAGCGTGCTGGCGCTGCTGGTCACCTGCCGCACCGGGCTGCTGCCCGTCACGCCGCCGACCAGGTCGGACGTCTTGTTGACAAGGCCGCCCACGGTGCCCGTCACGGGCGTCAGGACGGTGCCCGCGCCCACGCTCGCCACACCGTCGCCGATCTGGTGGACGGCCACCGGCACGCTGTCGACCGTGACGCCCAGCGCATTGGCCTGCTGCAACTGACCCAGGCCGTTCGTCACGCCCTGGCCGAGGGTGTCGACGGCGCCGCCCGTGTTGTTGACGAGATTGACCGCAGGCTCGGCATTGATGCCGCCGACGATTTGCCCGGCGCCGCTGACGGTCTGTCCGACCGCGCCCAGCAGGCCATTGCTCGCCGCGATGGCCGGGCCGACAGAATTGACCGTGCTGCCTCCATCGCCGCCGCTGTTCCCACCCGTACCCGTACCGCCCGTACCGCCACCCACGACGGTGCCGCCGTCGCCGCCGGCGTTCGACCCGCTACCGTTCGCGCCGCTGCCGTCTGTCGAACCCGATCCGCCCGGCGTGGCGCCGCCGCCACTGCCCATCGCAAACCCGACCTTGCCGTCGGATGCACAGCCGCTCAGAACCGAAAGGGCGGTGACGACAGCAACGCCACACACAACTGCGCGCAAGCGCATTGGTTGAGAAGTCTTCATATCGATCTCCTGACAAAGGTTGAAAAGCGCGTCGGTCCTGTACCGGCGCGTGATTCATTCTTCGATTTGGAGACTTGGTCGAGCGCAACAGGTGCCAGCGCGCGGGCCGTTTTGGCGAATGCCGACTGTGTAAAAGTTCACAGTCATTCACCTTCGATGCGACCTGTAACCCAAAGGACCACACTTTCCTGGTGAAACAACCGGCGCGGTCATCCTTTCGTCACTCGGATGCGAAGACGATGCCCTCCACGCCCGGCTTCCAGACGATGTACTTGTGCATGACCGCGGCATACGTCGTCGATTGCGTCCAGGCGAGAAGCCAGGCCTGCAGGTGTGGCCAGGCCTGCGCCGCGAACCATTCGGGCTCGACCATCGAGAACTGGCGCACGAACGGCATGACTGCGGCATCGGCCAGGGAAGTCCGCCCGCCGACCAGTTGGCCGGTGGTGGCCAGTCGAACATCCAGTGCCGAAAGGAAAGCGGCGCCCCGTTCGCGCGGCGACGGCTCGCCTTCGACCAGGGTGGAGCGGCCCGGATATTTGTAGCGATCGAGCTGCGTCTTGAAGTCGCCATCGCAGTCGGCGACGAGTGCCAACGCTTCGTCGAGTGTCGCGCCCCTGGGCGTGAGCCAGCCTTGCGGATCGTGGCGGCGGAGGGCCCACAACATGATGTCGAGGCTCTGCTCGATCACCGTCCCCTCCGCCGTCACCAGCACCGGCACGGTTCCCTTGGGCGATGCCGCCAGCAGCTCGGCGGGCTTGTCGCGCAGCACGATCTCGCGCAGTTCGCAGCGCTCGCCACTCGCGATCAGCGCCAGGCGCGCCCGCATGGCATAGGGGCAGCGCCGGAACGAATAGAGGGTCGGGAGCAGGCTGCGGCCCTCAGTAGCGGGCGAGCATCTTCTCGGTGTTGAGCTTGCGCTCGGCGTTCACCGCCTGGACGTGCGGCCGCGCATTCAAGCGCTTGAGGTAGTCGCGCGCCGCCGGCAACTGGCTCGCCAGCATGTCCTCGCCGTAGATGATCTTCGTGGCGCTCGCGAGCACCGGCAAATGGCACACCGCCGCACAGTCGGCCAGCGTGAGGTGGTCGCCCGCGATGAAGGGGGTGTCGAAGTGCGCGAGCTTGCCGAAAGCAGCAATGTTCTTGACAAGCTGCTTGCCGATCATCTGCTTGAGGCCGTCGCTCACCTTGCCGCCGAAGAACGCCTCGGCGTAGACGTTGCGCACCACCAATTCGAGATGCAGCTCCAGATACAGCACCAGCTCGCGCACTTTCGCGGCAGCGAACGGGTCGGCCGGCAACAGTGGGACCTGGGGATAGGCGGCCTCGATGTACTCGTTGATCGCCGACGATTCGCACAGCGTGCCCTCGGCGGTGCGCAGGTAGGGCACCTTGCCGAGCGGGGAGGCGGCGAGGTCGGTTTCTCCGACCCAGACCAGTTCGTCGTCGAAAGCGACGCCCTTTTCGAGGAGGGCGAGCTTGACCTTGTTGTAGTAGTTGCTGGCGGCAAAGCCGATCAGGGTGAGCATGGGGGGTGTCTCCGTCGTTGTGGTTGCGGCGGAGATTGTCCCCCTGTCACTGGCGCAGGGAAGACGCGACGGTGACCGCCAGCGCCGCGGCCTCTTCGTCGTCGTGCACCTCGGCGGCCATCAAGGGCCGGCCGGACGCGATGGCGGCCACCGCGATCGCCTTCTTCGGGCACAGGCCCAGGCAGCTCGATTCGACGATGCGCATCCGCACCGGCGACTGCACGAGTCCGCGCTTCAATTCCTTGCGCACGGTCTTGGCCTTGAGCTTCGACGGGCCGCTGCTGCGGTCTTCGCAGTCGCTGCAGACCGCGACGACGCCGCCGAACTTGACCTTGACGAGGAGCGACGAGTCTGCCGCAGGAGGGGAGGGTTTGTGGCTCATGGTGTTCCTTAACGCCTTCATGGTGCGCCTGCTCACGAGGGTTTCGAGTCAGCCGAATGGCCGTCCGCGTGCGGGGCGGCAAGGTGAGATATGGTCACGGGATGTCACGTCCTCCCATCGAAATCGAAACCGGCCCGAACCCGACCGCCACGGTCATCCTGATGCACGGCCTCGGCGCCGACGGCAACGACTTCGTGTCGATCGTCAGCGAACTCGACCTCTCGGGCGTCGGCCCGGTGCGCTTCGTGTTCCCCAATGCGCCGGTCATCCCTGTCACCATCAACGGCGGCTACGAGATGCCCGCCTGGTACGACATCGCGGTCGCCGACTTGGTGCTGCGCGAAGACGAAGCCGGGCTGCGCCGCTCGCAGGCCACGATCGACGGCCTGATCGCGACCGAGAAGGCGCGCGGCATCCCGGCCAGCCGCATCGTGGTGGCGGGCTTTTCGCAGGGCTCGGCGATGGCGCTCATGACCGGCCTGCGCCACACCGAACGCCTCGCCGGCATCGTCGGCCTCTCGGGCTATCTGCCGATCGCCGCGACCACCGCTGCCGAGCGCCATGCCGCCAACCACGACACGCCGGTGTTCCTCGGCCACGGCACGCGAGACGGCGTGGTGACCGTCGCGCGCGGCCACCAGACGCGCGATGCCCTGGTGGCGCTGGGCCATGACGTCGAGTGGCACGACTACCCGATGGAGCACTCGGTCTGCATGGAGGAGATCGCCGACGTCAACGCGTTCCTGCTGCGCGTGTTCGCTTCACCCGCCTGAAAGCACTCCAGCGCCCGCCCAGCCTGCGTGAGGCGCTATTGAAAACATAGCAAACCGGCGTGCGACGAAACGCCGGATTCCCTGTTCGAGCACCGTCGGCGCGCGCGTGCTACCTTCCGTCCCCACAAGAACGATGGTCACAAGAACATGAGCACATTGCATGAACGCCTGGGTGCGCTCTCTCCCGCGCGGCTGAAGGGCATCCGCCGCGGGATCGAGAAGGAAAGTCTGCGCGCACAACCCGACGGCACGCTGGCGCTCACGCCGCATCCGCTGCCGCTCGGGTCGGCGCTCACGCATCCGCACATCACCACCGATTTCAGCGAGTCACAACTCGAGCTGATCACCGGCGTGCACGACGGGGTCGATGCCGCGCTGGAAGAACTCACGCGCGTGCACCAGTACACCTACCGCGTGCTCGATGCCGCCGGCGACGAGCGGCTGTGGGTCTCGAGCATGCCCTGCGGGCTGCCGACCGACGAGACGATCCCGATCGGCCGCTATGGCTCGTCGAACGTGGGACGTGCCAAGAGCGTGTACCGCATGGGCCTGTCGCACCGCTACGGCCGGCGCATGCAGACGATTTCGGGCATTCACTACAACTGGTCGTTGCCGGGCGTGGGCAGCGACCAGTACTTCGGCCTGATCCGCAACTTCCGCCGCAATGCCTTCCTGTTGCTGTATCTCTTCGGCGCATCGCCGGCGCTGTGCAGCAGCTTCGTGGCGGGCCGTCCGCACGAGCTGCAGCCGTTGGGCGAGGGGAGCGTCTACATGCCGCACGGCACGTCGCTGCGCATGGGCCGGCTGGGTTACCAGAGCGAGGCCCAGGCGTCGCTGGCCGTGAGCTACAACAGCCTCGACGGCTATGGCGCATCCCTCCAGGATGCGCTCACGCGCCCCTGGCCGGCCTACGAGGCTATCGGCATCCAGAACCTTGGTGGCGACTACAACCAGCTCGCTACCAGCCTCCTGCAGATCGAGAACGAGTTCTACGGCACGATCCGCCCCAAGCGCGTCATCTACCCGGGCGAGCGGCCACTGCATGCACTGCGCGAGCGCGGTGTCGAGTACGTGGAGGTCCGGCTGATGGACCTCGATCCGTTCGAGCCGGTTGGCATCAACGCGCAGACGATGCGCTTCATCGACGTGTTCCTGTTGCATTGCCTTCTGAGCGACAGCCCCGACGACACGCCGCAGGAAATCGCGGAACTGGCGCACAACCAGAACCTCACCGCTGCACGGGGGCGCGAGCCCGGACTCAAGCTCAAGCGCGGCGGTCGTGACGTGCCGCTCGTCGAATGGGCCGCTGAACTGGTCGCGCAATGTGCGCCTATCGCGGCGGCGCTCGATTCCGCCCATGGCACCACGCTGCATGGCGAGGCCGTGCGCGCCGCAACCGCTGCGCTCGGCGATGCCGACAGCCTGCCTTCGGCACGCGTACTCGCGGCAATGGCCGCATCGCACGACGACTCGTTCACAGGTTTCGTGCGTGCGCAGTCGGAGTCGACGCGACGCGCGCTGCTGGGCCTGCCCTGGACCGCCGAGCAGCAGGCCACGTTCGACCGCATGAGCCAGACCTCGATCGAGGAGCAGAAGCGCATCGAGGCGGCCGACACGCTGCCCTTCGAGATCTACCGCGAGCAGTACGTCTCGCCGGCCCGGCTGGGCATCCGCAGTCGCTCGGCAGTGCCCGCATGAAAATGCTGCGGTAGGTCCACGCCTACCCGCATTGGCCTGCATCGCCCACTCCTGGTGCGGCGCATGCTGCGAACATGACGTTGTGCCCCGACCCAACACCACCCATGTTCCACAGCAGTCGTCTTCCTCCGGATTTCCCATGACATTCCAGACGTATCTGGTGGAAGACAGCGCCGTGATCCGCGAGAACCTTGTGGGTTTTCTGGAGGACGTGGTCGACGCGCACGTTGTCGCCCATGCCAGCACCGAGGATGAAGCGGTCGAGTGGCTGCAATCGCATCCGTATGGTTGGGACCTTGCGTTGGTCGATCTCTTTCTGGAGCAGGGCAACGGGCTGGCGGTGGTGAAGGCTTGCCGCAAACGCCGCGACTCGCAAAAGGTTGTGGTGCTGTCGAACTACGCGACCCAGGACATGCGGGGCCGGGCCGAAGCACTCGGTGCCGATGCGTTCTTCGACAAGTCCTCCCAGCTCGAGGAGCTGGCTGCTTACTTCGACGACCTCGCGCGCGAACAGGTGCGTTGAGGGTCAGCGACAGGCGGGATGTCGCCACCGCGCGCAACCCGCGCCGGGTTCTGGGGTAAAACGCCACGCGTCAACGACTCCCGAACGAAAGCATCGACCCCCATGAGCAGCGAATCCACCCTCGAATTTTCCGGCCGCGTGGCCATCGTCACCGGCGCAGGCGGCGGCCTCGGGCGCCAGCATGCGCTGGCACTCGCCGCACGTGGCGCGAAAGTGGTCGTCAACGACCTCGGCGGCGCAGTGGATGGCGCAGGCGCGTCGACGAGCGCGGCGCAGGCCGTGGTGGACGAGATCAGGGCGGCGGGTGGCGAGGCCATTGCCAACGGCGCATCCGTCACCGACTTCGAGGCCGTCCAGGCGATGGTTCAACAGGCGGTCGACACCTGGGGCCGGGTCGACATCCTGGTCAACAACGCCGGCATCCTGCGCGACAAGAGCTTTGCCAAAATGGACATCTCCGACTTCAAGCTGGTGGTCGACGTGCACCTCATGGGCGCTGTGCATTGCACCAAGGCCGTATGGGCGCACATGAACACGCAGAAGTACGGGCGCATCGTGATGACGACGTCGTCGTCGGGCCTCTACGGAAACTTCGGCCAGAGCAACTATGGCGCGGCCAAGCTCGCCCTCGTGGGGTTCATGCAGACGCTGGCGATCGAGGGCGCGAAGAACGACATCCGCGTGAACTGCCTTGCCCCCACCGCTGCCACCCGCATGACAGAGGGCCTGATGTCGCAGGAAGTGCTCGATGCGCTCAAGCCCGAAGCGGTGGTGCCGGCCATGCTCGTGCTTGCAGCTCAGGACGCGCCCACGCGCACCATCCTGTGCGCCGGCGCCGGCACGTTCGAATCGGCCCACATCACGCTGACAGGCGGCGCTTTCATCGGCATCGGCGGGGATGCACCGGAGCGCCTCGCAGCCCGCCTGGCCGAGGTGACCGATCGCACCGGCGAAACCGTGCCGCAGAGCGGTGCCGCGCAGGGCACGAACGAAGTCGCCAAGGCGATGGCCGCCTCGCGGCGCTGAGGCTGAAGGCTATTCCTCGACCAGCGTGCCGTCCTTGCGGATGGAGTCGCGGTCGCGGTGCTTGTTCAAGCGGCCAAGCGTGCTGTCGAGCACGCGCTTGAGCTTGTCGCTCGCGCCGCGGAAGGCATCGTCGAGCGTGTTGGCATGGTGGGTCACCGCCAGCGGTTGATGGTGCGCGAGTCGCGCTTCCATGACACAGCACTTGTCGCCGCTGCCGGCCTTGTCGTGGTTCTCGTCGCTCAGATGAACTTCAACCCGTGTCACGTCTTCTGCAAAGCGTGCAAGGTGCTGCTTGATCTCGGCGTCGGCCCAGCGTTCCAGCGTGTCCTTGTTTTCGATGCCGTTGCTTGCGTTGACTTGAATCTGCATGTGAGTGCCTCTCTTGTGAAACGAAGGACCACTGTGCACCCGATTTGAAAGCCCCTGCGTAGTCCTGCGGGCATTGCGCCCGGCAGAGGTGACAATTCGACCCCGAAAGAGAAGGACCCAATCGATGGCCATCCAATGGTTTCCCGGCCACATGCACCTCACGCGCAAGGCCATCGGCGAGCGCGTGAAAGACACCGACGTCGTGATCGAGCTGCTCGATGCGCGCCTTCCCGCGTCCAGCGCCAATCCCATGCTCGCCGAGCTCACCTCGGCCAAGCCCACGCTCAAGGTGCTGAACAAGCAGGACCTGGCCGACCCCGAACGCACCGCGCAATGGCTGGCCCACTACAACGCATTGCCCGACACGCGCGCCATCGGTCTCGATGCGAGCCAGTCCACGCCGGCGCAGCAACTCGTGCGCGCATGCCACCAGCTGGCGCCGAACCGCGGCGGCATGGCCAAGCCGATGCGCGTGCTCATCTGCGGCATTCCGAACGTCGGCAAGTCGACGCTCATCAACACGCTCACCGGCAGCAAGAAGGCCAAGACCGGCGACGAGGCCGGCATCACGAAGCTGGAGCAGCGCATCACGCTGGCCGACGACTTCTACCTCTATGACACGCCCGGCATGCTGTGGCCGCGCATCATCGTGGCCCGCAGCGGCTACAACCTCGCGGCCAGCGGTGCGATCGGCCGCAATGCGTTCGACGACGAGGAAGTCGCGCTCGAACTGCTGGCCTACCTGAAGCAGCATTACGCGGGCTCGATCGCCACGCGCTTCAAGCTCGACCTCGACGCCGCCGACATCGCGGCCCTGAAGGACGAGGAGGTGCTCGAGACCATCGGCCGCAAGCGCGGCGCGATCCTCGGCAAGGGGCGCATCAACCTGCAGAAGGCCGCCGAGATCGTGATGCACGAGTTCCGCGCCGGCAACCTCGGGCGCATCACGCTGGAGACGCCCGATGAATTCGCCCAGTGGCTGGCCCTGGGCCAACAGCTCGATGCGGAGCGTCAGTTGAAGAAAGAGTCGCGTGGCAAGCCGCAGCGCGGCTCATCACCCGACGCGAAGCCCGCCGACAAGGCCTAGTCTTCGCACCGCAAGCCCGCGGACCCATCGCCTACAGGCGCGGGCCCGGCGGACTGACACCGCGGCACTGCGGCTCGACCAACCATGGACTTTTCTTTCAAGGAGATCACCATGAACCCCAGCACTTCCCCCGCCGTCGAGCCCGTCAACACCTATCGCGATCCTCTGAACGATGGCAACGTGTCCACGCTGACCAACGACAGCGTGATCGACGTGCTCAACGACCTGCTCGAAAACACGCGCGACGGCGAGTACGGATTCCGCCTTTGTGCCGAAGAGCTGGAAGAAGCGTCGCCTCTCAAGCGCGTCTTCACCGACCGCGCTGCGCAATGCGGTGTGGCTGCCCAGGAGTTGACTGCGCTTGTCGCTCAGTACGGTGGCACCCCGGCCGAAGGCGGCACTGCGAGTGGCGCCATGCACCGCGGCTGGGTGCATGTGAAGGGCGCCGTCGGCGCGAACAGCGAACTCTCGATGCTCGAAGAGTGCGAGCGTGGCGAAGATGCCGCGGTGTCTCGCTATCGCAAGGCACTCAAGCAGGAACTGCCGATCGATGTGCTCGCCTTGGTGCAGCGGCAGGCCGATGGTGCGCAGCGCAACCACGACCAGATTCGCGACCTGCGCAATCAGGTGCGTGCACGCAGCTGATCAGCTCTCCGCGCGGATCTTTCCTTCCTTCACGTAGCGCTCGTACTCGATGATCGGGATGGCGGTGAGGCCGGCGGTGTCATCGCCGGCGTCCCAGCTCAGCGTGGCGCTGTCGGGTGCGGACAGGTCGACTTCGACGCGGCCTTCGGGAATGCTGAGGGGCACGCCGTCGCCTGGCGTGTAGGTGACATGGCCGTGGATGGTTGCGAAATGGGTCATGTGGAACTCTCGGTCAAAGGTGGGCCGGGATGGCAATCGACGAGCGTAGCGCATTCAGCAAAGACTTCTGCCGTGTAGCAAACTCTCACACACCATGACAGACATTTCCTCCCCCGCCATCGAGGTCGTCCAGGGCGACCTTTCCTCCTACCGCCAGGGCAACACCGGCATCGACTACGTGCATCGTTTCGAGGCTGGCCGGCCCGGCCCTCACGTGCTGATCAATGCCCTGACGCACGGTAACGAGATCTGCGGCATGGTCGCCGTCAAGCACCTGCTCGACACCGGTGTGCGGCCGCTCGTCGGCACGCTGACGCTGAGCTTCGCGCACGTCGAGGCCTACAACGCCTTCGATGCGAGCAAGCCTTTCGAGAACCGCCAGATCGTCCACAACCTCAACCGCATCTGGTCCGACGAGATGCTCGGCGGCAGCGAAGACAGCCCCGAGCTGCGCCGCGCCCGTGCGCTGCGCCCGGTCGTGGCCGCCGCCGACCACATTCTCGACATTCATTCAACGAGCCAGGACGTCGTGCCGTTCTGGGTCTATCCGGATTTCGGTCGCAACGCGACCGTCGCACTCGCCATCGGCCTGCCGTCGGTCCACCTCGTGATGCCGAATGGCCTAGGCTCGGGTACGCTCGCCGCTCATCCAGCACGGCGCGCACGCCGGTGCCGATGCACCGGGCGCCGCGATGGTGGCGGAGTGCGGCCAGCACTTCAAGCGCGCGACCGCAGAGGTCGCGACCGAAGTCACCCTGCGCTTCCTCGCGCACTTCGGGCTGATCGAGCACACGCCATCGGAGGCTGTCGCGCCCCAGCGCCGCTACGAGCTGCTGCAGACGCACATCATCCAGAGCGAAGACTTCCACTTCGTGCGCCCGCTGATCGGCTTCGAGACGTTCGCGAAGGGCGAGCTCATCGCGGTCAACGGCCCCGACGAAATCCGCGCGCCGTGTGACGACTGCACCGTCTTCATGCCCGCTCAGCGCGCGATCGTCGGACGGGAAGCCGTCTACCTCACGCGTCCCCTGCCTTGAGCGTTGCACGCTGGCGCATCGCCGGCCTCGCGTTCGTCTTCCTGTGGTTCGCCATCGGCGGCGTTGCGCACTTCGCGTTGACCGAGACCGAGATGCGCATCGTGCCGCCCTGGATGCCGTGGTCGCGCGCCGCGGTGTTGTGGAGCGGCGTCTTCGAGCTGTTCGGCGCCGCGGGCCTGCTGTGGCGCCCCACGCGTCGCGCTGCGGGCATCGGCCTGTTCGTGCTCACCCTCGCGGTGACGCCCGCGCACTTCTACATGCTGCAGCAACCCGGGCTGTTCCCGAACGTGCCCTATTGGGCGCTCGTGCTGCGCCTGCCGATCCAGGTCGCGCTGCTCGCGCTCATCGCCTGGAGCAGCGGCGCCTTCACCTCTCGGCGCGTTCGCTGAGCGGGCGTGTCAGCCCGCCCACTGGCCGGGTGCAAGGCCGTCGAGCGTGTGCGGGCCGATCGCGGCGCGTATGAGCCGGAGCGTGGGCAGTCCCACGGCGGCCGTCATGCGGCGCACCTGGCGGTTGCGGCCTTCGCGGATCGCGAGTTCGAGCCACGACGTCGCAATGCTCTTGCGTTCGCGGATCGGCGGATCGCGCGGCCACACGGCCGGCGGTGTGTCGAGCCATTGCGCGCGTGCAGGTCGCGTCACCCCGTCGTTGAGCGGCACCCCGCTGCGCAACGCGGCCAGCGCCGCTTCGTCGGGCGTGCCTTCGATCTGCACCCAGTAGACCTTCTCCATCTTGAAGCGCGGATCGGCGATGTGCGCCTGCAGCCTGCCGTCGTCGGTGAGCAGCAGCAAGCCTTCGCTGTCGGCATCGAGCCGCCCCGCGACGTACACGCCGGGCACATCGATGAAGTCCTTCAGGCCGCGCCAGCGGCCCTCGGGCGTGAACTGGCTCAGCACGCCCCAGGGCTTGTTGAAGCGGATCAGGCGGGGCTCGGCCATCGACGAAGCGTCAGGCAACGATGAACAGCGCCGGGTCGACCATCGCGCGGTTCAGCATCACCGACCAGTGCAGGTGCGGGCCGGTCACGCGGCCGGTGGCGCCAACGGCGCAGAAGCGCTCGCCGGTCTTCACCACGTCGCCGACCTTCACGTCGATGCCGCTCAGGTGGCAGTACATCGAGAGCAGGCCGCCGCCATGGTCGAGCCACACCGTGCCGCCGTTGAAGAAGTAGTCGCCCGTGTCGACCACGCGGCCGGGCAGCGGCGCCACCACCGGCGTGCCCGTGCCCGCGGCGATGTCCATGCCGCTGTGCGGATTGCGCGATTGCCCGTTGAACACGCGGCGCAGGCCGAACGAGCCCGAGCGCCGCCCGGGCACCGGCACCCGCATGCGCAGCGCGCCGGCCAGCACGGCGGGCGACACGTCGGTGAAGGTGGCCATCACCTTCGCCAGATGCTCGCGCTCGCGGTTGTAGCGCGCCTCGTCTTCCGGCGAGAGATCGACCTTGCCCGGCGCCACGGTCAGCCGCTGTTCGCGGTACTGCTTGGGCGCGACCGTGTAGGGCACGCGGCGGGCATCGCCGCCCGCGGCGATGCTGGCTTCGCCCGGCGTGGCCGACAACGGAATGCCGACCAGCGCCGTCCATTCGATCGCGTCGCCGATCACGAGCAGCGGCACATCGCCCTCGGCCAAGCGCGCGACCGGCCGCACCGGCGACGGGCCGAGCGAGAGTCGCGCGACACCGCCCGGCACCTGCAGGCCATGCGGCCAGATGTCGGCGGCGGCGGCGGGCGGTGGCGGGCCCTTGGGTTTGGCGGCATGCGCCGAGGGCAGGGCGAGCAGGCTGGCGGCGCTGAGGAGGGCGCTTCGGCGGGTGATGTAGGGACTTTGGAATGAGGGCATCGGGGAATCTTGAGCAGGCGGTGCTGGACCGCCCGATGAATGAGCGCTGCTGAGGCTATCAAAAGCACAGCGCCAGGCGGCGTTTATTCGAGCTTTTGATCCTCGCTCTTCGCCTCCGCCATCGCTTCCGGCTCCAGTTCTTCCGCATAGCGGTTCAGCCGGATGAAGAGGCCCCAGCCCGCCAGCACGATGCCCACCGCGCAGAACATGGCGGCGGCGTGCAGCATCAATTCGGGCTTTTCGCGCGCCTTGAAGGTCGCGACCAGCGCTTCCACCGCGATGGCCACCACGATCACCACCATGAAGCGCGAGAGGAAGCGGCGCACGCGCGTCGGGGCGCCGATGTGCGCGTCGCGGATCACTTCTTCTTCGGTGATCGTCTGCGAGATCTGCAACGCCACCACGGCGGCGGCCAGCAGGCCGATCGCCTCGATCACCGCCTCGCCCGCCGTCGTGTCGACGCCGCCGGTCATCGCCATCCAGCCGTTGTGCGCGGCGATCACCATCAGCGCGAGGCTGGCCGCCGCGAAGAGCAGCGCCATGAGCGCGTGAACGAAGGGGTAGAGGCGGAGGAAGACTTTCATGGCGGACGGCTGGTTGGCGGCGGTGCAAGATTCTCTGGTGCGCGCTGCCAGGCGCCTGTCAGCCGCGGGCGCAAAGAAGCCGGCCGACGCCGAATCAATGTCCGGCCTGGGCGCCGGCATACTTTGGCCCCATGACGCTCTCCACCTACCTCCTGTACGTCGCCGCCGTCGCGCTGCTCATCGCCACGCCGGGCCCGACCATGCTCATGTGCCTGACCAATGCCCTGAACCACGGCCCCCGCCGCGCGATGACGTCGGTGGCCGGATCGGTGAGCGCCGTGCTGGTGGTGATGCTGGTCTCGGCCGCCGGCCTGGGCGCGCTGCTGGCGACGTCCGAAACCGCCTTCACCACCGCCAAGGTGATCGGCGCGGCCTACCTGATCTGGCTCGGCATCAAGACCTTTCGCAGCGACGCATCGGCCCTGGCGGTCGACGCTGCCACGCCCGGCGCACCGCGGCGCTCGTTCTACCTGCAGGGCCTGCTGGTCGGCGCGAGCAACCCGAAGGCCGTGCTGTTCTTCGCGGCGTTCTTCCCGCAGTTCCTCAACCCGTCCGCGCCGATGGCGCCGCAGTTCGCGATCCTCGCCGTGACCTTCATGGCCTTCGAGTTCGCGGTGCTCACGACCTGCGCGCTCAGCGTGTCGCGCCTCGCGCCGCTGCTTCGGCGCAGCGGACCGGTGAAGTGGGTGAACCGGGTGTGCGGTGGTCTGTTCACGCTGATGGGTGGCTTGCTGTTGTTGACGCGGCGAGCGGCTTGACGCAACAGACCTGTACGCGCTGCCTGCGTTTGCCGTTTGAGCCTTGCCGACTTTAAAACGCCCTCGCAGCGGCGCGACCCGCCTTTTGATTCAGCCTTAGATGATGAATTTCTTCAGATGAGAAAGACGCCTGGCTAGCCGCGTGGTCGAAAAAAGTGGGCCCGTCGGGCTATTTCCCCCACCCATCCCGCATCCCCGCAGCACGATTGAACACACGTGTCACGCCCGCACCGGCCTTTGTGTCGACCACAAAGTAACCGTGCCGCTCGAACTGAAACCCCGCACCGCCGGCCGTCGCACCGGCCAGTGAAGGCTCCACAAACCCCGCACACGTCGTCAAGCTGTCACGGTTCAGTTCGTCCAGCAGTTCCCCATTCCCCGGCTTTTCCGCCGCGAACAGTCGCTCATACAAGCGCACCTCGGCCGGCAGTGCATCGGCCACTGCCACCCAGGTGATGTTCCCCTTCACCTTCACCGCGTCCGCGCCGGGCGTTCCGCTCTTGGTGTCGGGCACCAGCGTGGCTTGCACTTCGAGCAGCTTGCCGTCGGCATCGCGCGTGGCGCCGGTGCATTCGATGGTGTGGCCGTACTTCAGGCGCACCTTGTTGCCGGGGAAGAGGCGGAAGAAGCCCTTGGGCTGGACGTCTTCGTAGTCGGTGCTTTCGATCCACACCTCGCGGCCGATCTTGAAATGGCGGTCGCCGGCCGAGGGGTCGCGGGGGTTGATGGGGGCGGTGCAGTCGTCGAGCACATCGTCGCCGCCCATCAGTTCGCCCCAGTTGGTGATGACGAGCTTGACCGGGTCGAGCACGGCCATGGCGCGCGGGGCGATGGGGTCGAGGGTGTCGCGCAGCGCGGCTTCGAGGCTGGCGTAGTCGATCCAGCCGCCCGACTTGGTGGTGCCGCTGCGTTCGCAGAACAGGTGCAGCGCTTCGGGCGTGTAGCCGCGGCGGCGCAGGCCGGCAATGGTGGGCATGCGCGGGTCGTCCCAGCCGTCGACGTACTTTTCTTCGACCAGCTGGCGCAGCTTGCGCTTGCTGGTGAGGACGTGGGTCACGTTGAGGCGCGCGAATTCGTACTGGCGCGGATGCGGGCTGGCGACGAGGCCGCCTTCGGCGAGGCGGTCGAGCAGCCAGTCGTAGAAGGGGCGCTGGTCTTCGAATTCCAGCGTGCAGATGGAATGGGTGATCTGCTCCAGCGCGTCCTCGATCGGGTGCGCGAAGGTGTACATCGGGTAGATGCACCACTTGTCGCCCGTGTTGTGGTGGTGGGCCCGGCGCACGCGGTAGAGCGCCGGGTCGCGCATGTTGATGTTGGTGCTGGCCATGTCGATCTTGGCGCGCAGGATGGCGGCGCCGTCGGCGAGCTGGCCGTCGCGCATGGCACGAAAGCGCTCGAGGTTTTCGGCGGGCGTGCGGGTGCGGAAGGGGCTGTCGGTGCCGGGGGTGTTGAAGTCGCCACGGTTGGCGCGCACTTCGTCTGCCGTCTGCTCGTCGACATAGGCAAGGCCGGCGCCGATCAGGTACTCGGCGGCTTCGTACATGAAGTCGAAGTAGTTGCTGGCGAAGTACTCGTGCGGCTGCAGGGTGCCGGGGGCGCTGGGGCGGTCGGCCAGGTAGGTCTCGTAGCCGAGCCACTTCACCGCGTCGCGGATGGAGTCGACGTATTCCTGCTCTTCCTTTTCGGGGTTGGTGTCGTCGAAGCGCAGGTGGCACACGCCGCCGTATTCCTTGGCCAGCTGGAAATTCAGCCAGATGCTCTTGGCGTGCCCGATGTGCAGGTAGCCGTTGGGCTCGGGCGGAAAGCGCATGCGCACCTTGGCCGGGTCGGCCATGCCCTGGGCATGGTGCTGGGCGTCACCGGGGGAGCCGCCCCATTGGCGGGCGGCGTAGGTGCCGGTTTCGAGGTCTTTCTCGATGACGTGGCGGAGAAAATTGCTGGGTGTGACAGGTGCGGGAGCGGCCGCGGATTTGGGCGTCTTGGCGCCGTCTTTGGGAGCAGAAGAGGTCATCTGTTCATTCTAGGCGTGGCCTCTTCCGGGTTACCTTTGGCAACGATCTTCACATTGGCGCGTGCACCTGAGTCACACCTGACGCGTTCAATACACCCATGGGCTGTTTTTTGCCCGCAACCGGAGTCCCCAACATGAGCCTCACCCGTTCTACCTTCTTCAAGTGGGCCGCAGCCGCCACGGTGGCTGCCGGCGCACTGTTCGCCGCCAACAGCGCCAGTGCGGGCGTCAACTGGTCCGTCGGCATCGCCGCACCCGGCATCGCCGTCGGCGTGAACCAGCCGTATTACGCCCCGGCGCCCGTGTACTACAACCCGCCGCCGCAGTACTACGCGCCGCCGCCTCCGGTGTACTACCGCCCGGCACCGGTCTATTACGCGCCACCGCCGCCGGTGTACTACGGCCCGCCCCGTGGCTACTACGGCCCGGGTCAGGGCTATCACGGTCAACACCGCCATCACCGCGACTGGCGCTGAGGCGCCTGACGGCATCCGGCACACGATCAGTTGCTGTCACGCCCCGCAAAAAGCCGACCTCCGGGTCGGCTTTTTCTTTGGGCGGTCACATCGCGCGAAACAGGTGGGCGTAGAGCCGGCTGACCGCGATGCGCTCGCCGCGCCCGCGAAGCGCCAGGTGCAGCTTGCCGGCCTCGTCGCGCTGCACCGACTCGATGGCCTCGCTGCGCACCACCACCGCGCGGTGTACCTGCCAGAAGGTGTCGGCGTCGAGCTGCGGCAGCAGCTGCTTGAGCGGCGTGCGGATGAGGTATTCGTGCGCGGCGGTGAGCACGCGCACGTACTTGTCGGCCGCCTCGAAGTACAGCACCTGGTCGATCGGCACCATGTGGACGGTGCTGCCGCCGGTGTCGCTTGCGGCGATGACCTTGAGCGGCGCGGCCGCCGGGGCGCTGGGCGCACCGCCGGCTGCTGCCAGCAGTTCGCGCCACTGGGCGAGCGTCTGTTCCAGTGCAGTCGGTGCGGGCAGGGCGCTCGGCGCCACGGGCGCTTGCGCCGCCAGCGCCTGCTTGAGGCGCGCGACGGTCTTGCGCAGCCGGTCGGCCTGCACGGGCTTGAGCACGTAGTCGAGCGCCTGGGCCTCGAAGGCGCGCGCAGCGTACTCGTCGTAGGCCGTCACGAAGACGAGCTGCGGCATCGGCGCCTCGTCGGCCGGCCAGCTGTCGGCCAGTTCGGCGGCGGCTCCGAGGCCGTCGAGGCCGGGCATGCGGATGTCGAAGAAGAGCACCTGCGGCAGCCGCGCCAGCGCCTCGCGCACCGCGCTGCGCCCGTCGCCGACCAGCGCGACGACTTCCAGTTCGGGCCAGGCAGCGGCGAGTTCGGCGCGCAGGGCCTGCGCCAGCAGTGGCTCGTCTTCGGCGATGAGGGCGATGGGGCGCATTGGGGCTACAGCGGGAGGGTGAGGGTGGCGCGTGTGCCGCCCCCGGCGGGCGAGTGCAGGTCCATCGCACTTCGGGCGCCGTAGGTGGCCGCCAGCCGTTCGCGCACCTGCGCGACGCCGAAGCCGCTGCCGTCGGAGGCGGGCGCCGCGCCCAGGCCCACGCCGGTGTCGTTCACTTCGATCACGATCTCTGACGTGCCCGTGGCTGGGTCGTGCTGCCGGCGAGCCCGCACCGTGATCTGGCCGCCTTCGACCTGCGGCTCCAGGCCGTGGCGGATCGCGTTCTCGACCAGTGGCTGCAGCAGCAGCGGCGGCACCGGCACATCGCGCAGATCGTCGGGCAGCTCGAGCGTGTAGCGCAGCCGCGGCCCCATGCGGATCGCCATGAGTTCCAGGTAGTCACCGAGCCGGGCGAACTCGGCCGACAGGGGGTGTGCCAGTGCGCGCGAGCCGGTGAGCGTCACGCGCAGGTAGTTGTTGAGGTGGTCGAGCATCGCGATCGCGCGCGGCGGATCGAGCTGGATGAGCGCCCGCAGGTTGGCGAGCGTGTTGAAGAGCATGTGCGGCTCCAGCTGCGTTTCAAGCAGCTTGAGCCTGGCCTCGCTGGCATCGCGCTCGGCGATGGCGATCTGCGCCTCGAGCGCGCGAGCCTTGCCGCGGCTGAAGAAGAAGTACGCGATGACGATCGTCGCGATCAGCGAGATCACCACGATGGACAGGAAGCGGGTGGGCGCGAACGACAGCAGCTGCCACGTCGACTGCCCGCTGTACGCATCGCCGATGCGCGTGCCGACGACGAAGCCGATGCCGGTGCCGACCAGCACCAGCCCCGCGCCCTGCCAGCCTTCGCTCCAGAACTTGCGTTCGCCCCGGGCGAGGACCCACCAGCCGGCGTCGATGACCGCGAAGCTCACCATGCCGATCGCCAGCGAATACACAAGCTGGATGTCCCAGTGCGTATGCCCGGAGACGGTGAGCGCCGCGGCGATCACGCAGCAGAAGGCGGCGGTCGTCGCGGCATGCCGAAGCACGTCCATCGTGTCGAAGCGGGTCGCGCTCGGAGGAGTCATGGGGGCGGATTGTGGGCGAAGAAGCGGCGTCGGCACGGGCCGGCCGGTCACCACGGGTCGCCGTTGCCGGCCGACAGCCTGGCGCGCTCGCGTTCGGTCATGCGGTTCAGCAGTGCGCCGCCGGGCGGCAGCATCCACACCGCGGCGCCGTGGGCGAGCAGGCCGACGCCCCAGCCGAGCAGCGGGTACACCGCCCACACCCGGCCGTTGGCGACCGACAGGCCCACGAGCCCGAGGTTGACAAGGGCGTAAACCGTGGCATGGATGAAGAAGCCCAGCTTGGCCTTGGCGCGGCGGCGCGCGAGGCGGTCGATGCGGGCGGCGCGGGCGGCGTCGGCGGAGTTCATGGGGCGCTCCTCGAAGGTGGCGAAGGCGGTATTCATTCAGGCAACGCTCGCGGCGCCCAGGTCGCGGTCCTGGCGCAGCGCCAGCTTCCACAGGCGGATGGCGCGGCCGGCGAAGACGCCGGTGAACACGCCGTAGAGCGTCGGCACGACGGCGGCGACGGTCGCGTCGTGGCGCAGTTCGGGATGCATCGCGAGCATCACGCCCACCGCGTACTTGGTGCAGAAGATGCCCATCATCAGGATGAGCGGAACGGCGGTGCCGCCCACATGGAAGCGGCGCGCGGCCCCGTCGTAGCGGGTGGTCGCAGGCAATGCACGTTGCATTGCGAGGGCCGCCAGGACGACCGCTGCCACCGCCCAGCCCGCCAGAGCTGCAGGCGAGTCGCCGAAGACCGAGACCACGCCATAGAGCGACAGGCCGGTCATGACGATCGGCATGACCGTCACGCGGCCGAGGCTGACGCTGCCGGCCAGCAGCTGGCGCGCACCGAGCCAGACGAGGAGGGCGAAGAGGCCGAACACCCAGCGGGGCGTATGGATCAGGATCTGCAGCAGCATGGGGAACTCCTTGGGTAGCGGGTGGAGGGACTGTCGATGGGCGGACTTTCCGCGAGCTGACCTTCCGAAGCGAGCCGGATGCGACGAAACGCCCGCTTTCCGGCGCCAAATGCCGACCCCGCGGATGGATGTCCGCCGTTTTACAGAAGGTTTACGGACCGGTCTGATGGCCGTCGCAATCGCCGACAGGCCGCAGGCTACGATTCGCGCGGCCGCCGCCTTTGTGGTCGGTTGCTTTGACTTTCGCTCTCCTCAGGACATCCATGGACCCCCGACCGCCCGAACCTCCGCTTGTCACCCCGCCGGACGTCGTGCCGCCACGGCGCCGCAGGCGCTGGCTGGGATCGGTGATCGCGGTGCTCGCCCTGGCCGCCGTGATCGGTGCGGCCTATTACCTGGTGAACCGTCCGCCTGCCGATGCCGTCCCGGGTGCACGCCCCGGCGGCCCGGGTGCACCCGGCGGCGCGCGCCCTGGCGGCGCCGGCGGTCGGCCGGGCGGTGCGGGCGCGAGCACCGGCCCGACGGTCACGGTCGGCATGGCTGTCGCCAAGCGCGCAGACATCCCGGTGATCATCGATGCGCTCGGCACCGTCACGCCCGTCACCACCGTCACGCTGCGTCCGCAGGTGAGCGGCGTCATGACCGATGTGCTGTTCTCCGAAGGCCAGACCGTGAAGAAGGGCGAGGTGGTCGCCCGCATCGACCCGCGCCCGTACGAACAGGCGCTGATGCAGGCACAGGGCACCCGCGTGCGCGACGAGGCGCAGCTGCAGGCCGCGCGCGTCACGCTGGAGCGCTACCGCACGCTGCTCACGCAGGACTCGATCGCGCGGCAGGACGTCGACACGCAGGCCGCCCTGGTCAAGCAGATCGAAGGCACGGTGATCACCGACAAGGCCTCGGAAGCCACCGCGAAGCTCAACCTCGACTACACGCGCGTCACCGCGCCCGTGACCGGCCGCATCGGCCTGCGCACCGTCGACCCCGGCAACTACGTGGCCGCCGGCGCGACCACCGGCATCGCGGTCATCACGCAGATGAACCCGATCGACATCCAGTTCACGCTGCCGCAGGACCGCATCCCCGAGATCCAGAACCGCATGGCGGCCAGGGCGAAGCTCGAAGTCACCGCGCTCGACCGCAACCGCAGTGCCACGCTCGACACCGGCGTGTTCTCCACGCTCGACAACGTGGTCGACGTGACCACCGGCACCGTGAAGGCCAAGGCGCGCTTCGCCAACGACAAGCTCGCGCTGTTCCCGAGCCAGTTCGTGAACGTGAAGCTGCTGCTGCGCACCATCGACGGTGCCGTGGTGGTGCCGGTGACGGCGCTGCGCACTTCGGGCACCGGCAACTACGTCTATGTGATCAACGAAGACCGCACCGTGTCGCAGCGCGCGGTGAAGCGCGGCGACTCGACGGTCGAATCGGTGGTCATCACCGATGGCCTGAAAGAAGGCGAGCGCGTCGTCACCGAAGGCGGCGACCGCCTGAAGGACGGCTCGCGCGTGCAGCTGCCGACCGACGAGCCCGCGGCCGGCGGTCGCGCCGGCGGCCGGCGCCAGGGCGCCTCGGGTCCGCGCGGTGCGGCCTCCGCGCCGGCGGGCATGGCCGCGCCCGGACCCGTATCCGAAACGGCGCCTCGCGGTACCGCAACGCCGGAGGGTGCGCCCACCAAACCCGTGCCGGAGCCGCGCGCCACGATGCGCCCACCGGCCACTTCCGGCATGGGTGCAGACGCTGCGCCCGCGGCGCCCAAGCCCCTGCCCACCGCCGAGCAGCGCCAGCGCATGCTCGATGCCGCCAAGGACGACCCGGAGCAGCTCGCTCGCCGCAAGAAGTTCCTGGAAGACCTCGACAAGGGCGACCCGGCCGCGCTCGAGCGCTGGCAGCGCATGGGCGAGCGTCGCCGTGAAGGCGGCGGCCCGTCGCAATGAGCCCGTCACGTCCCTTCATCGAGCGGCCTGTCGCGACGGCGCTGCTCATGGTCGCGATCGTGCTCGCGGGCCTGGTGGGCTTCAAGTTCCTGCCGCTGTCGGCGCTGCCGCAGGTCGACTACCCGACCATCCAGGTGCAGACGCTGTACCCCGGCGCCAGCCCGGAGGTGATGAGCCGCACGGTGACGGCGCCGCTCGAGCGCCAGTTCGGCCAGATGTCGGGGCTCAGCCGCATGAGCTCGACCAGCGCCGCGGGGGTGTCGATCGTCACGCTGCAGTTCGGCCTCGGCGAAACGCTCGACGTGGCCGAGCAGGAGGTGCAGGCGGCCATCAATGCGAGCAATTCGCTGCTACCGGCCGACTTGCCCGCGCCGCCGGTGTATGCCAAGGTGAACCCGGCCGATGCGCCGGTGCTCACGCTCGCGATCAGCTCGCGCGAGATGCCGCTCACCGAGGTGCAGAACATCGTCAACACGCGGCTCGCGCAGAAGATCAGCCAGGTGTCGGGCGTGGGCCTGGTCTCGCTGGCGGGCGGGCAGCGGCCGGCGGTGCGCATCCAGGCGGACACGCGCGCGCTCGCTTCGTTCGGCATCGGGCTCGACGCGTTGCGCACGGCGATCTCGGCGGCCAACGCCAACAGCGCCAAGGGCAGCTTCGACGGCCCCAAGCGCTCGTACACCATCAACGCGAACGACCAGCTGGTCACCGCCGCCGACTACAAGAACCTGATCGTCGCGTACAAGAACAACGCGCCGGTGCGCATGACCGACGTGGCGCGCGTGATCGAGAGCGCCGAGAACAACCGGCTGGGCGCCTGGTCGGGCGAGACCGGCGCGCTGACGCCGGCCATCATCCTGAACGTGCAGCGCCAACCCGGCGCCAACGTGATCGCGACGGTCGACGCCATCAAGAAGCAATTGCCCGAGCTGCAGGCGGGCTTGCCTGCGTCGCTCGAAGTCAAGGTGCTGAGCGACCGAACCACCGGCATCCGCGCGTCGGTCAAGCACGTCGAGATCGAGCTGCTGCTGGCCGTCTTCATGGTCGTGCTGGTGATCTTCTTCTTCCTGCACAGCTGGCGCGCCACGCTGATCGCGAGCCTCGCGGTGCCGATCTCGCTGATCGGCAGCTGCGGCCTCATGTACATGCTGGGCTACTCGCTCAACAACCTGAGCCTCATGGCGCTGACCATCGCGACGGGCTTCGTGGTGGACGACGCGATCGTGATGATCGAGAACATCGCGCGCTACCTGGAGGAGGGCGAGACGCCGTTCGCGGCCGCGCTCAAGGGCGCCGCGCAGATCGGCTTCACGATCATCTCGCTCACGGTGTCGCTCATCGCGGTGCTGATCCCGCTGCTCTTCATGGGCGACGTGGTGGGGCGGCTGTTCCGTGAATTCGCGGTCACGCTGGCGATCACGATCCTGATCTCGGGGGTGGTGTCGCTCACGCTGGTGCCGATGATGGCGGCGCGCATGCTCAAGAGTGAACCGCACAACGCGACGCGCGGCCTTGCTGGCAAGGTGCAGGCCTTCTTCGATCGCGTGATCGCGCGCTACGACATCTGGCTGCAATGGGTGTTCCGTCGCCAGGGGCTGACGCTCATTCTCGCGCTCATGACGCTGGTGCTCACGGTCCTGCTCTACGTCGTGATCCCCAAGGGGTTGTTCCCGACGCAGGACACCGGCCAACTGCAGGGCCGCATCGAGGCGGCGCAGGACGTTTCTTATGCGCGCATGGCCGAGCTGCAACAGGCGGCGGCGCGTGCCATCCTGGCCGACCCGGACGTCGACACGCTGAGCTCGTTCACCGGGGTGGACGCGGCCAACAACACGATGCTCAACACGGGCCGCCTGCTGATCAACCTGAAGGCCGATCGCGGCTCGCAGGAAGACACGATGAACCGGCTGCGCCAGCGCGTGTCGGAGGTGGCGGGCGTCACGCTGTACCTGCAGCCGACGCAGGACCTGACGATCGACGCGGAGACCGGGCCGACCGAGTTCCGCTTCTCGATCGAAGGCGTCGATTCGGCGACGGTGACCGAATGGGTCAACAAGCTGAAGGCGCGCCTGCAGGACGTCAAGGAGGTGCGCAACGTGACCAGCGATGCCGGCGCGCAGGGCCTGTCGGCGTATGTCGACATCGACCGCAACACGGCTTCGCGCCTCTCGGTCACGGCGAGCGCGGTGGACGACGTGCTCTACAGCGCGTTCGGCCAGCGCATCGTTTCGACGATCTTCACCGAAACCAACCAGTACCGCGTGATCCTCGAAGCGCAGCCGGAGTCGATCGAGACGCCGCAGCAACTCGGCACGCTGAACCTCAAGACCGGTTCCGGTGCGCCGACGCCGCTGTCGGCCGTGGCGACCATCCGCGAGCAGCTCGCACCGTTGCAGATCACGCACGTGGCCCAGTACCCGGCCGCGACGGTGGGCTTCGACACGGCCAACGGCGTGGCGCTCGGCAAGGCGGTCGATGCGATCCGCCAGGCGGCGAAGGACGTCGGCCTGCCGAGCGGCGTGTCGATGACGTTCCTCGGTGCCTCGGGCGCGTATGAAAAGTCGTTGTCGAACCAGCTGTGGCTCATCCTGGCGGCAGTGGTGTGCGTCTACATCGTGCTGGGCGTGCTGTACGAGAGCTACATCCATCCACTGACCATCCTCTCGACGCTGCCGTCCGCAGGTGTCGGGGCGTTGCTGGCGCTGATGGTCACGGGCAACGACCTCGGCGTGATCGGGATCATCGGCATCATCCTGCTGATCGGCATCGTGAAGAAGAACGCGATCATGATGATCGACTTCGCCATCGAGGCCGAGCGCCATCAGGGCATGACGCCGCTCGACGCGATCCACCAGGCGGCGCTGCTGCGCTTCCGGCCGATCCTGATGACGACCCTGGCCGCGTTGTTCGCCGCCGTGCCGCTGATGCTGGGATTCGGCGAAGGCGCCGAGCTGCGCCGCCCGCTGGGCCTCGCCATCTTCGGCGGGCTGATCGTGAGCCAGGTGCTGACGCTGTTCACCACGCCTGTGATCTATCTGGCGTTCGATCGGCTGGGCCAGCGGTTCGGGCGCAAGCCTTCGGCGGGTGAGCAGGTGACGGTGTGAACCTCTCCCGCCCCTTCGTCGAACGCCCCATTGCCACGGTCCTGTTGACCATCGGCATTGCTCTCGCAGGGATTGCCGCGTTCTTCGTCCTGCCCGTCGCGCCGCTGCCCAGGGTCGACTATCCCGCGATCTCGGTGAGCGCCAGCCTGCCCGGCGCGAGCCCGGACACCATGGCGAGCAGCGTCGCGACGCCGCTGGAGCGGCGGCTCGGCACGATTGCGGGCGTCAACGAGATGACGTCGAACAGCTCCACCGGCTCGGCCCGCGTGAGCCTGCAGTTCGACCTGAACCGCAACATCGACGGCGCCGCGCGCGAAGTGCAGGCGGCCATCAACGCGGCGCGCGTCGACCTGCCGGCCACGCTCAAGAGCAATCCGACGTACCGCAAGTCCAACCCGGCGTCGTCGCCGGTCATCATCCTGGCGCTCACCTCCAAGACCAAGACGCCGGGGCAGATCTACGACGCGGTGTCCAACATCGTGAGCCAGCGCATCTCGCAGGTGAACGGGGTGGGCGATGTCGAGATCGGCGGCGGATCGCTGCCCGCGGTACGCGTCGAGCTGCTGCCGTTCGCGCTCAACAAATACGGCATCAGCAGCGAAGACGTGCGCGCCGCCATCCAGGCCAGCAACGCCAACCGGCCCAAGGGTGCGATCGAAGGCGAAGGACGGCGGCTTCAGATCTACACGCCCGCGCCCGCGCGTCGTGCGGCCGAGTACCGCTCGATGGTCATCGCCTGGCGCAACGACGCGGCGGTGCGGCTGTCCGATGTGGCCACCGTGGTCGATGGCGTGGAGAACCGCCGCACGCTCGGCCTCTTCAACGGCGACCCGGCGATCATCGTGCTCATCACGCGCGAGCCGAGCGCCAACATCATCGAGACGGTCGACGGCGTGCGTGCGCTGCTGCCCGAGCTGCAGGCGCAGCTGCCGCCGGACATCGAGTTGCGTGTCGCGTCCGACAGCACCAACTCCATCCGCGCCTCGCTGCACGAGGTCGAGATCACGCTGATGATTTCCGTCGTGCTCGTGGTGCTGGTGGTCGGCCTTTTCCTGCGCCGCGCGCGCGCCACCATCGTGCCGGCCGTGGCCACGGTGGTGTCGCTGCTGGGCACCTTCGGCGTGATGTACCTGCTGGGCTTCAGCCTCAACAACCTGAGCCTGATGGCGCTCACGGTCGCGACCGGCTTCGTGGTCGACGACGCGATCGTGGTGCTCGAGAACACGATGCGCCACATCGAGGCCGGCATGGACCGGGTCGAGGCAGCGCTGCAGGGCGCGCGCGAGGTCGGCTTCACGGTGCTGTCGATCAGCCTGTCGCTGGTGGCGGTGTTCATCCCGCTGCTGTTCATGGACGGCCAGGTGGGCCGGCTGTTCCGCGAGTTTGCGGTCACGCTGTCGGCCGCGGTGCTGATCTCGCTCGTCATCTCGCTGACCACCACGCCGATGATGTGCGCGCTGCTGCTGCGCCGGGAGCCCGTGCTGCCCGAAGGCACGCCGCCGAAGCGGCAGGCGTGGCCGGCGCGCTGGGCGGCGGCCGGCTACGACTTCACGCTGCGCGGCTACGAGCGCAGCCTCGACTGGGCGCTCGCGAGCAAGGCGCTCGTGATGATGATCCTGGTCGTGGTGATCGGCCTCAACTACTACCTCTTCACCAAGGTGCCGAAGGGCTTCTTTCCGCAGCAGGACAACGGCCAGCTCAATGGCGGCCTTCGGGCCGACCAGAGCATCTCGTCGGAGGCGCTGGGCAACAAGCTGCGCGAGGCGGTGGACATCATCCGCAAGGACCCCGCCGTCGACACCGTGGTCGGTTTCGCGGGCGGCAGCCGAGCCGGCGGCGGCTTCATGTTCGTGAACCTGAAGCCGGTCAAGGAGCGCGACGTGACCAGCCCGCAGGTCATCGCGCGCCTGCGCCCGCAGCTCGACAGGCTCACCGGCCTGCGCGTGTTTCTCGGCCAGGTGCAGGACCTGCGCATGGGTGGCCGCTCCAGCAACTCGACCTACCAGTACACGATCAAGAGCGACAACCTCAAGGACCTGCGCCTGTGGGTCGGCAAGCTGGCCGACCGCATGAAGCAGCGCCCGGAGCTCACCGACATCGACAGCGACCAGTCCGACAACGGCGTCGAGAGCTTCGTCACCGTCGACCGCGACCGCGCCTCGCAGCTCGGCCTCACGTCGAGCGCGATCGACAGCTCGCTCTACAACGCCTTCGGCCAGCGCTCGGTCGCGACCATCTACGACGAGCTGAACCAGTACAGCGTGATCATGGAATGGGCACCGCGCTACGCGCAGGGGCCGGTGGTGCTCAACGATCTCTACCTGCCGTCGAACCCGACCGCGACCGGCGGCACGGTGCAGACGACGACCTCTGCCAACCCGGGCCTGCGCGGCGCCTCGACCGGCGCACCGCTCACGACCTCGGCCACGACGATGGTGCCGCTCGGCACGCTGGCCAAGGTGTCGGAGCGTGCGATCCCGACGTCGATCTCGCACGACGGCGGCGAGCTCTCGAGCACGATCTCGTTCGACCTGGCGCCGGGCGTCGCGATCGGCGAGGCGCGCACGCTCATCGAGCAGTCTGTTGCCGACATCGCCATGCCGATCAACGTGCGCGGCAGTTTCAGCGGCACTGCCGCCAGCGCGCAGGAGTCGCAAAACCAGCAGGCCTTCCTGATCGTCGCGGCGATCGTGGTGATCTATATCGTGCTCGGTGTGCTGTACGAGAGCCTGATCCACCCGATCACCGTGCTGACCACGCTGCCCTCCGCGGGCGTCGGTGCGGTGCTGGCGCTGATGCTGTTCCGCATGGACTTCTCGATCATTGCGTTGATCGGCGTGTTCCTGCTGATCGGCATCGTGAAGAAGAACGCCATCATGATCATCGACTTCGCGCTCGACGCCGAGCGTGCGCGCGGCCTCTCGGCCACCGAGGCGGTGCGCGAGGCCTGCATGCTGCGCTTCCGGCCGATCCTGATGACGACGATGGCCGCGGCACTCGGCGCGCTGCCACTCGCGATCGGCTTCGGGCAGGGCGCCGAACTGCGCCAGCCGCTCGGCGTCGCGATCATCGGCGGGCTCATCGCCAGCCAGTTGCTCACGCTGCTCACCACGCCGGTCGTCTACGTGCTGATGGACAAGCTGCGTCGCCCGAACGCCAATGAAAAACACCTGAGCCGCGCCGCCGGCGCCCAAGCATGACTGCCACCCCTCGCATTCCCGTTCGCTACCGACCACTCTCCGCACTGCTCCTGGCCGCTGTGCTGGCGGGCTGCGCGACCGGCCCGACCTACGAGCGCGCCGCCATCGTGTCGCCCGGTGCGTGGAAAGAGGCGCCCGCCGCGGCCGGCTGGCTGCCGGCCGCACCGGCCGACGCGCTGGACCGCGGCGAATGGTGGAAGCTCTTCGGCGACGCCGTGCTCGACGACCTGGCCGGACGCGTACAGGTGTCGAACCAGAACATCGCCGCAGCCGTGGCCAGCTACGCGCAGGCGCAGGCGCTGGTGCGGCAGCAACGCGCGGCGCTCTTCCCGCAGGTGTCGGTCGATGGCAGCGGGCGGCGCAGCGGCACGCGCAATTCGGACACGCCGCCTTCCAGCGCCTTTTCGGCCACGCTCGGCGTCGACTGGGCGCCCGATGTGTGGGGGCGCCTGCGCAACGCCGTGACGAGTGCGCAGGCCAACGCGCAGGCGACCGAGGCCGACCTCGCATCGGCGCGCCTGTCGGCCGTCGGCGAACTCGCGATCAACTACCTCTCGCTGCGCGAAGCCGACACCGAGCTGCGCCTGCTCGATGAAACCATCGTGGGCTACGAGCGGGCCTACACGATCACGAAGAACCGCTACGACGCCGGCATCGTCGCGCAGACCGACGTGCTGCAGGCGCAGACGCAGCTCATCAACACGCGCGCCGACCGACTCGGCGTGCAGCGCACCCGCACCACGCTCGAACATGCGATCGCGGTGCTGACCGGCGTCGCGCCGGCCGACTTCAGTCTCGCGGCTGCCGAGTGGACGCCGACCGTGCCGAGCATCCCGACCGGCGTGCCCTCCACGGTGCTTCAGCGTCGCCCCGACATCGCGGCCGCCGAGCGCTCGATGGCCGCGGCCAATGCGCAGATCGGCGTTGCGCGCGCGGCGTACTACCCGAGCTTCGGCCTGAGCGCGTCGCTCGGCAGCAATGCGAGCCGCGTGGGCGACCTGTTCAGCGCTTCGAACACGCTGTGGTCGCTCGGCCTTTCGGTCGCGCAGGTGGTGTTCGATGGCGGCGCGATCGGTGCCAGCGTCGACGCGGCCAAGGCGTCGTACGACGGCAGCGTGGCGCGCTATCGGCAGACGGTGCTCGCGGCCTTCCAGTCCGTCGAAGACCAGCTGACCGCCAGCGCCACCTTGGGTCAGCAGGAAGGCCTGCGCCGCGAAGCCTCGCTCGCGGCCGACAAGACCGAGCAGCAGCTGCTCAACCGCTACCGCTCGGCGCAGGTGAACTACACCGACGTGGTCACTGCCCAAGCCGCTGCCCTCAGCGCGCGCCGGTCGCTCGTGCAGACCCAGGTGAACCGCCAGATCGCGGCGATCACGCTGATCCAGGGGCTGGGCGGCGGGTGGCAAGCCGGGTGGCTGGCCGAACCGGGGGCGACGCCCGTGGCGCTCGACCGGCGCTGACGCCCTCCCGGCGGCGAGCCGGGTTCAGGCGTAGTCGAAGCGCTTGCCGTACACGGATTGACTGGTTGCCTTCAGCGCGTCGACCATGATGGCCGCGCCCGGGGAGAGCGTGCGGTCGGTGCGTGTGATGAGACCGAACGCGTCCATGTGGCAGGGCATCTCGAGCGGCAGGATCGCCACGATGCCGTGGCCCGCGTAGTAGCGTGCGACTTCGGCGGCCAGCACCGCGACCATGTCGCTGCGCTCGAGCATGGCGGTGATGAAGAGCAGCGCCGCGCTCTCGATCACGTTGACCGGCGGGTGCAGGCCGTCTTCGCGGTACATCAGCTCGAAGCGATGGCGCAGCACGCTGCCGGTGGGCGGGACGATCCAGCCGGCCGAGGCCAGGTCGCGCAGTTGCAGGTCGGTGCTCTGCGCGAGCGGATGGCCCGGCCGGACGACGGCACACACCGGCTCCTCGGTCAGGGCCTCGTAGCGCAGGTTGTCCTTGGCGTGCTCGGCCGACAGGCGGGCGATCAGCACGTCCAGCGTCCCCTGTTCCAGCCGCTCCAGCAGGACCGGGCTGGTCTCGATGTCGACCGAAACGCGCAGGTTGGGGCGGTCCTTTTTCACCAGGGCCACCGCTGCCGGCAGCAATGCCAGTCCAGGCGAGGTGATCGCGCCCACGTTGACCTGGCCGGACCGCCCGTCCTGCAGCGCCACGATCTCGTCGTGGGCCTGGTTCAGCGTGGCCAGCGCGATGCGCGCGTGGCGAATCATGGTTTCGCCGTACCAGGTCGGTCGCATGCCGCGCGGCAGTCGCTCGAAGAGCGGCACGCCGAGCACTTCCTCGAGGTCTTTCAGCAACTTCGATGCGGCGGGCTGCGCCATGTTGAGGACTTCGGCTGCGCCGTGGATCGTGCCCTCGTCGGCCAGTGCCTCGAGCAGCAGGAGTTGGCGCGTCTTGAGGCGGGCGCGGATGAACCAGTGCGAGTAGTTGCTCATGCGGGTTTACGTGAATCTGTGTTTGCATATCGATTCGACCAAAAAAACGATTGGAAAGATATCGGTGCAGTTCCCATACTCGCCCGGCGCCAGTGGAGCGCACCGTTTCGACAACCCAGGAGACACACAACATGAAACTCAACCGTCGCGCGCTCGGCATTTCCATCGGGCTTGCCACCGCCTCCCTCGCCGGGTTGCTGCCCGCCACCGTGCTGGCCCAGAAGAAACTGGTGCTGGGCTTCGCCCAGGTCGGCGCCGAAAGCGAATGGCGCACCGCCAACACCGAGTCGATCAAGTCCGCGGCGAAGGACGCCGGCATCGAGCTCAAGTTCTCCGATGCCCAGCAGAAGCAGGAAAACCAGATCAAGGCCATCCGCTCGTACATCGCGCAGAAGGTCGATGTCATCGCGTTCTCGCCGGTGGTGGAGACGGGTTGGGACACGGTGCTCATGGAAGCCAAGGCCGCGAAGATCCCGGTGGTGCTCACCGACCGCTCGGTCAACTCCAAGGACACCTCGCTGTACGTCACCTTCATGGGGTCCGACTTCGTCGAGGAAGGCCGCAAGGCCGGACGCTGGCTGGTCGAGAAGATGAAGGACCAGAAGGGCGACGTGAACATCGTCGAGCTGCAGGGCACCGTGGGCTCGGCCCCGGCCATCGACCGCAAGAAGGGCTTCGAGGAAATCATCAAGGCCGACCCGAAGTTCAAGATCATCCGCTCGCAGACCGGCGACTTCACGCGCGCCAAGGGCAAGGAGGTGATGGAAGCCTTCCTGAAGGCCGAGGGCAAGAAGATCAACGTGCTCTTCGCGCACAACGACGACATGGCCATCGGCGCCATCCAGGCGATTGAAGAAGCGGGCCTGAAGCCCGCGAAGGACATCACCATCATCTCGATCGACGGGGTGAAGGGCGCCTTCGAAGCCATGATCGCCGGCAAGCTCAACGTGTCGGTGGAATGCAGCCCGCTGCTCGGGCCGCAGCTCATGCAGGCGGTGAAGGACATCAAGGACGGCAAGACGCTGCCCAAGCGCATCGTGACCGTGGAAAGCATCTTCCCGATGGAAGTTGCCGCCAAAGAATTCCCGAACCGTAAGTACTGAGGAGCCCCGTACATGAAACGCAACTTTCTCAAGGCCTCGCTGGTCGGCCTGGCCGTCGTGCTGGTCGGCATCGCACCGCTGGCCCACGCGCAGGACAAGGGCCTGATCGCCATCTCGATGCCCACCAAGTCGTCGGCGCGCTGGATCGCCGACGGCGCCAACATGGTCAAGTACTTCAAGGACAAGGGCTACAAGACCGACCTGCAGTACGCCGACGACGACATCCCGAACCAGCTCGCGCAGATCGAGAACATGGTGACCAAGGGCTCCAAGGTGCTCGTCATCGCGGCCATCGACGGCACCACGCTCTCGGACGTGCTGCAGAAGGCGGCCGACAAGGGCGTGAAGGTCATCGCGTACGACCGGCTCATCAAGGGCTCGAAGAACGTCGACTACTACGCCACCTTCGACAACTTCCAGGTCGGCGTGCTGCAGGCGCAGTCGATCGAGAAGGCGCTCGACCTGAAGGGCGGCAAGGGCCCGTTCAACATCGAGCTGTTCGGCGGCTCGCCCGACGACAACAACGCCTTCTTCTTCTACAACGGCGCGATGTCGGTGCTCGACCCCTACATCAAGAGCGGCAAGCTGGTGGTGCGCAGCAAGCAGATGGGCATGGACAAGGTCGGCACGCTGCGCTGGGACGGCGCGGTGGCGCAGGCGCGCATGGACAACCTGCTGTCCGCCTACTACACCAAGGACCGCGTGGATGCCGTGCTGTCGCCGTACGACGGGCTGTCGATCGGCATCCTGTCGTCGCTCAAGGGCGTCGGCTACGGCTCGCCGAAGCAGGCGATGCCGGTGGTGACGGGGCAGGACGCCGAAGTGCCGTCGATCAAGTCGATGCTCCGCAAGGAGCAGACCTCGACCGTGTTCAAGGACACCCGCGAACTCGCGAAGGTCACGGTGGCCATGGCCGACGCGATGCTTTCGGGCAAGAAGCCCGAGGTGAACGACACCAAGACGTACAACAACGGCGTCAAGGTCGTGCCGTCGTACCTGCTGAAACCCGTGAGCGTCGATCTCGCGAACTGGAAGCCGGTGCTGGTCGACAGTGGCTACTACACCGAGAGCCAGATCAAGTGAGTGGCCCATGCCGATGAGGACCCGGTCGACGTGACCGCCGCCATTCTGGAGATGCGCGGCATCACCAAGACGTTTCCCGGCGTGAACGCGCTCGACAACGTCCACTTCGCGGTGCGTGCAGGCGAGATCCATGCGGTGGTCGGCGAAAACGGTGCGGGCAAGTCGACGCTCATGAAGGTGCTGAGCGGCGTCTATCCCGCGGACACCTACACCGGGGAGATTCGCTTCAACGGGGAACCCCGCCGGTTCGGCGGCATCGCCGACAGCGAGAAGCTCGGCATCATCATCATTCACCAGGAGCTCGCGCTGGTGCCGCTGCTGTCGATCGCCGAGAACATCTTTCTCGGCAACGAGGTCGCGCACGGCGGCGTGATCGACTGGTTCGCTGCGTATGCGCAGACCCGTGCGTTGCTGGCCAAGGTCGGACTGAACGAATCGCCCACCACCCTGGTGACCGACTTGGGCGTGGGCAAGCAGCAGCTCGTCGAAATCGCGAAGGCGCTCGCCAAGGAGGTGAAGCTGCTGATCCTCGACGAGCCGACCGCCAGCCTCAACGAGAACGACAGCGATGCACTCCTCATGCTGCTGCTCGAGCTCAAGCGGCAGGGCATTGCGTCGATCCTGATCTCGCACAAGCTCAACGAGATCGCGAAGGTGGCAGATTCGATCACCGTGCTGCGCGATGGCACCACCGTCGAGACCATGGACTGCCGGCGCGAGCCGATCAGCGAAGACCGCATCATCCGCGGCATGGTCGGGCGCGACATGGCGCACCGTTACCCGCAGCGCACGCCCCGCATCGGCGAGACGATCTTCGAGGTGCGCGACTGGCATGTGAACCACGCCCTGCACGCCGAACGCGAAGTCATCAAGGGCGTCGACCTGCACGTCAAGCGGGGCGAGATCGTCGGCATCGCGGGCCTGATGGGTGCGGGGCGCACCGAGTTCGCGATGAGCGTGTTCGGCCGCTCCTGGGGGCAGCGCATCCGCGGCACGGCGCTCATGCATGGCCGGGAAGTCGACCTCGGCACGATCCGCAAGGCGATCGACGCCGGCATTGCCTACGTCACCGAAGACCGCAAGGGCCTTGGCCTGGTGCTGGAAGAAGACATCCAGACCAACGTGAGCCTGGCAAACCTTTCCGGCGTGTCGAGCGCGATGGTGATCGACAAGGGGCGCGAGTTTGACGTGGCGAACACGTACCGCAAGGCGCTCAACATCCGCTGCTCGGGCGTGGGCCAGCAGGTGGTCAACCTGTCGGGCGGCAACCAGCAGAAGGTGGTGTTGAGCAAATGGCTTTTCGCGAAGCCCGAGCTGCTCATCCTCGACGAACCGACGCGCGGCATCGACGTCGGGGCCAAGTACGAGATCTACACGATCGTCGATCAACTCGCCTGCGAAGGAAAAGGCATCCTGATGATCTCTTCGGAAATGCCCGAACTGCTGGGCATGTGCGACCGCATCTACGTCATGAACGAGGGCCGCTTCGTTGCCGAATACAGCGCGGCCGAAGCATCCCAGGAGCGGATCATGCGGGCGATTGTCAATTCGGGGAGTTCCGTTCATGGCGCGTGAGGGGAGACTCCACGCAGGGTTCATCAAGAACAACCTGCGCGACTACGGCATGCTGATCTCGCTGGTCGCGATCATGGTGCTGTTCCAGGTGTTGACCGACGGCACGCTGATGCGGCCGCTCAACCTCACGAACCTGCTGCTGCAGAACAGCTACATCGTGATCATGGCGCTGGGCATGCTGCTGGTCATCGTCGCGGGGCACATCGACCTGTCGGTGGGCTCGGTCTGCGGCTTCGTGGGCGCGCTGGCGGCGGTGCTGATGGTCGAGTACCACTGGCACTTCGTGCCGACGACGCTGGTGTGCCTGCTGGCGGGTGCGGCCATCGGCGCGTCGCAAGGCTGGTTCATTGCCTACTTCCGCATCCCGTCGTTCATCGTGACGCTGGCAGGCATGCTGGTGTTCAAGGGCCTGACGCTGGCCCTGCTGGCAGGCCAGTCGGTCGGGCCGTTCCCTGAGACCTTCCAGCGGCTGAGCTCGGGTTTCATTCCGGATGTCTTCGGCGGCGAGGACCTGCGCATCACGTCGATTGTGCTGGGCGCGCTGGCGGCGGCCGCCGTGCTGTGGGTGGCCCTGCGTGGCCGGGCGAGGTTGGCACGGCACGACATGGTCCAGGAGCCCTATGCGTTCTTCCTGGCGAAGAACCTGTGCTTTGCCGGCGTCATCCTCTTGTTGAGCTACCTGCTCGCGTCCTACCGGGGCCTGCCGAACGTCCTCGTGGTGATGACGGTGCTGATCCTTGCCTACGATTTCGTCACGCGCCGCACGACCATCGGCCGCCGCATCTATGCGCTGGGCGGCAACGAGAAGGCGGCGCGGCTGTCGGGCATCAAGACGGAGCGGCTGGCGTTCCTCACCTTCGTCAACATGGGCGTGCTGGCCGCGCTGGCCGGCCTCGTGTTCGCCGCACGCCTGAACACCGCCACCCCCAAGGCGGGGCTCGGCTTCGAGCTCGACGTGATTGCCGCCTGCTTCATCGGCGGGGCTTCCGCATCCGGGGGCGTGGGCAAGGTGATGGGCGCGGTGATCGGCGCGTTCGTGATGGGCGTGATGAACAACGGCATGTCCATCCTGGGCATCGGCATCGACTACCAGCAGGTCATCAAGGGCCTGGTGTTGCTGGCGGCGGTCTTCATCGACGTCTACAACAGGAACAAATGAGCATGGACGCCAACGACCGCGCCCCGGTGCTCGAGCTTCGGGGCATCGACAAGGCCTTCGCCGGCGTCAGCGTGCTGAAGGACGTGCAGCTGCGGCTTTACCCGGGCGAGATTCACGCCTTGATGGGACAGAACGGGGCGGGCAAGTCGACGCTGATCAAGGTGCTCACGGGCGTGCTCGCATCGTCCGGCGGCGAGATGCGGCTCGCCGACGTGCCGATCCGGCCCGCATCGCCGCTCGATGCGCAGAAGCTTGGCATCAGCACGGTCTACCAGGAGGTGAACCTGTGCCCGAACCTGTCGGTCGCGGAGAACATGTTCGCCGGCCGCTATCCGCGCTGCGGCATGGCGCAAGGCTTTCGCATCGATTGGGCCGAGGTCCACCGCCGCGCGAAGGCGCTGCTGGCGCGCATCGGCCTCGACATCGATGTCACGCGCCTGCTGTCGACCTACTCGGTGGCGGTGCAGCAGATGGTGGCGATCGCGCGGGCGCTGGGCCTCTCTTCCAGGGTGCTGATCCTGGACGAGCCGACCTCGAGCCTCGACGACGACGAAGTGAACAAGTTGTTCGAGGTGCTGCGTCGCCTGCGGGGCGAGGGCATGGCGATCGTCTTCGTCACGCACTTCCTGAACCAGGTGTATGCGGTGTCGGACCGCATCACGGTGCTGCGCAACGGCAGCTGGGTGGGCGAGTGGCGTGCCGCCGACCTGGGTCCGCAGGCGCTCATCGCGGCGATGCTGGGCCGCGAACTGGCGGCACAGTCCGCTCGGCCGCCGGCGCTGCCCGCGTTCGACGAGCGCGCCGATGCACTGCTGCAGGTCGAGGCGCTGGGCCAGACCGGGCAATTGCAGGCGGTCGACCTGCGCGTGCGTGCGGGCGAAATCGTGGGCCTGGCCGGCCTGCTGGGGGCCGGGCGCACCGAATTCGCGCGGCTGCTGTTCGGGCTTGAAGCACCGGACCGCGGCCTGCTCAAGATCGATGGCCGTGCCATGACCTTCTCGAGCCCGGCGGACGCGATTGCGCAGGGCTTGGCCCTTTGTCCCGAAGAACGCAAGACCGACGGCATCGTGGCCGAGTTGTCGGTGCGCGAGAACATCGCGCTCGCGCTGCAGGCGCGGATGGGCGTGCGGCGCTTTCTCTCGCATGCCGAACAGACCGCGCTGGCCGAACGCTTCGTCCAGGCGCTCGGCATCAAGACGGCCAGCGTCGAGACGCCGATCGGGCTCCTCTCGGGCGGCAACCAGCAAAAAGCCATGATCGCGCGCTGGCTCGCGACCGAGCCGCGGCTGCTCATCCTGGACGAGCCCACGCGCGGCATCGATGTTGCGGCGAAGCAGGAAATCATGGAGCAGATCCTGCGGCTGGCCGAGGCCGGCATGGCGGTGATCTTCATCTCTTCCGAAATGAGCGAGGTCGTGCGCGTGGCACACCGCATCGTCGTGCTGCGCGACCGCCGCAAGGTCGGTGAACTGCCGGGCGGCAGCACGGAAGACGACGTCTACGAAATGATCGCGGCGGTGGCATGACGAACATCTCCTCCTTCATGCGCCACCGCCTCGCCTGGCCGGTCATCACGCTCCTCCTCCTGCTCGCGCTCAACACCGCGTTCAACACCAGCTTCCTGCGGATCGAATGGCGTGACGGGCATTTGTACGGAAGCCTGATCGACATCCTCAACCGTGCCGCACCGCTCGCACTGGTGTCGCTCGGCATGACGCTGGTGATCGCGACGCGCGGCATCGACATCTCAGTGGGTGCGGTGGTCGCCATCGCGGCGGCGGTCGCGGCCTGGATGATCGGCGGCGCCGTGACGCCGGACACCAGCCGCTTCCCGCTGCCGCTGGCATTGCTGGCGGCCATCGGCGTCGCGCTCGTCTGCGGGCTCTGGAACGGCCTGCTCGTGGCCCGCATCGGCATGCAGCCGATCATCGCCACGCTGATCCTGATGGTCGCGGGGCGGGGCATCGCGCAGCTGGTCACGGGCGGCCAGATCATCACGATCTACTACAAGCCGTATTTCTTCCTCGGCAGCGGCTACCTGCTCGGCCTGCCTTTCTCGCTCTTCGTCGTGGGTGCGGTGTTCGTGGTGCTCTACCTCGCGATCACGCGGACCGCGCTCGGTCTCTTCATCCAGGCCGTCGGCATCAACCCGACCGCGGCGCGCGTGGCGGGGGTTCAGGCGCGCAGCCTGGTCGTGGGCGCCTATGCGTTCTGCGGCGTGTGCGCGGGCATCGCGGGGCTCTTGATCAGCTCCAACGTGAAGAGCGCGGACGGCAACAACGCGGGCCAGCTGCTGGAGCTCGATGCGATCCTGGCCGTCACGCTGGGCGGCACCGCGCTCACCGGCGGGCGCTTCAGCCTGGTGGGCAGCGTGATCGGCGCGCTCATCATCCAGACGCTCACCTATGCCATCTATTCGCTCGGCGTGCCGCCGGAGATCAACCTCGTGGTGAAGGCGGTCGTGGTCTTCCTGGTGATGCTGCTTCAGTCGCCGGAGTTCCGCGCGACGCTGCGCGTGTGGGCGCACCGCCCGGTGACCGGCGAGGTGCGGACATGAGCGCCGTGCCGGGCCGCCCCAAGCAAGCTCGCACCGCAGTGCGCAGCACGAAGGTATTCCAATGAGCGCCGTGCTCAGGCCGACCACGCCTGCGGCGACCACGCCCGGCCGCGCGCGGCGCAGGCTCGATCCGAAGTACCTGCCGCTCACGGCGACCATCTCGCTCTTCGTGCTGATGGCGACGCTGGGGTCCGTGTTCTACGACGGCTTCTTCTCGGCCCAGGTCTTTCTCAACCTGCTGATCGACAACGCTTTCCTGATCATCGTGGCGGTCGGCATGACCTTCGTGATCCTGTCGGGCGGCATCGATCTCTCGGTCGGTTCGGTCATCGCGCTCACCACGATGGTCTCGGCCTCGCTGGTCGAAAAGCACGGCTGGAGTCCGTTCATCGTGATCCCGCTGGTGCTCTTGATGGGCACCGCCTTCGGTGCGTTCATGGGCTTCCTGATCGAGCGCTTCCGGTTGCAGCCATTCATCGTCACGCTGGCGGGCATGTTCCTCGCGCGCGGGCTCTGCTATGTGATCAGCATCGATTCGGTCAGCATCACCAACGAGTTCTATGCCGCGGTGTCGCAGACGCGCATTCCGCTGTGGGCCGATGCATCGGTGTCGATCAGCGCGGTCATCGCCATCGTGGTGGTGCTGGCGGCGGTGTTCATCGCGCACTGCACGCCGTTCGGGCGTGCGGTGTACGCGATCGGCGGCAGCGAGCACTCGGCGCTGCTGATGGGCCTGCCGGTGCGCTCCACGCTGATCGGGGTGTACACGCTGTCGGGCTTCTGCTCGGCGCTGGCGGGCGTGGTGTTCACGTTCTACATGCTGTCGGGCTACGGACTGCATGCCGTCGGGCTCGAGCTCGACGCGATCGCCGCGGTGGTGATCGGCGGCACGTTGCTCACCGGCGGCGTCGGCTATGTGGCCGGGACGCTTTTCGGCGTGCTGATGCTCGGGATCATCCAGACCCTGATCTCCTTCGACGGCAGCCTGAGTTCGTGGTGGACGCGCATCGTGGTCGGCGCGCTGCTGTTTGTCTTCTGCCTGCTGCAGCGCTTCTTCAATGCGCGCGAAACACGGCGCTGATCTCTTTTTTCAGGACTACCCGCATGTCGGACAACTCTCCCAGGAAGCTTCGCTCCGCCGCATGGTTCGGCACGGCCGACAAGAACGGCTTCATGTACCGCAGCTGGATGAAGAACCAGGGCATCCCCGACCACGAGTTCGACGGCCGGCCGATCATCGGCATCTGCAACACCTGGTCGGAGCTGACGCCTTGCAATGCGCACTTTCGCAAGATCGCGGAACACGTCAAGCGCGGGATCTCGGAGGCGGGCGGCTTCCCGGTGGAGTTTCCGGTGTTCTCCAACGGCGAGTCGAACCTGCGGCCCACCGCCATGCTCACGCGCAACCTGGCGAGCATGGACGTGGAGGAGGCGATCCGCGGCAACCCGATCGACGGCGTGGTGCTGCTCACGGGTTGCGACAAGACCACGCCCGCGTTGCTGATGGGCGCCGCGAGTTGCGACGTGCCGGCCATCGTGGTCACCGGCGGGCCGATGCTCAACGGCAAGCTCGACGGCAAGGACATCGGCTCCGGCACGGCGGTCTGGCGCCTGCACGAAGCCATGAAGGCGGGCGAGATCGACGTGCACCAGTTCTTGTCCGCCGAGGCCGGGATGTCGCGTTCCGCGGGCACCTGCAACACGATGGGCACGGCCTCGACCATGGCCTGCATGGCCGAGGCGCTCGGCACGTCGTTGCCGCACAACGCAGCCATCCCGGCTGTCGATGCGCGGCGCTATGTGCTGGCGCAGATGTCGGGCATGCGTGCGGTGCAGATGGTGCGCGAAGGGCTCACGCTGTCGAAGATCCTGACGCGCGCAGCCTTCGAGAACGCCATCCGCGTCAATGCGGCGATCGGCGGTTCGACCAACGCGGTGATCCACCTGAAGGCGATTGCCGGGCGCATGGGCGTGCCGCTCGAGCTGGAAGACTGGACGGCCATCGGCCGCGGCATGCCGACGCTGGTCGACCTGCAGCCCTCGGGGCGCTTCCTGATGGAAGAGTTCTATTACGCGGGCGGCCTGCCGGCCGTCCTGCGCCGCATGGGCGAGAACGGCCTGCTGCCGCACCCCGATGCGCTGACCGTGAACGGCCAGACGTTGTGGGCCAACGTGCGCGAAGCCCCGAGCTACAACGACGAGGTGATCCGCCCGCTCGACAACCCGCTGATCGCCGATGGCGGCATCTGCATCCTGCGCGGGAACCTCTCGCCGCGTGGCGCTGTGCTCAAGCCGTCGGCCGCCTCGCCCGAGCTGCTCAAGCACCGCGGCCGGGCGGTGGTCTTCGAGAACCTCGAGCACTACAAGGAACGCATCGTCGACGAGAACCTCGAGGTCGACGCGAGCTCCGTGCTCGTGATGAAGAACTGCGGCCCCAAGGGCTACCCCGGCATGGCGGAAGTCGGCAACATGGGCCTGCCGCCCAAGCTGCTGCGCCAGGGCATCAAGGACATGGTGCGAATCTCCGATGCACGCATGAGCGGTACGGCCTACGGCACCGTGGTGCTGCATGTCGCGCCCGAGGCAGCCGATGGCGGCCCGCTCGCGGCCGTGCAGGACGGCGACTGGATCGAGCTCGACTGCGAGGCCGGTCGCCTGCACCTGGACATCAGCGACGCGGAAATGGCCGAGCGCCTGCGCGTGTATGCGCCACCTGTGGGCGGCATGCGCGGCGGCTACCAGCGCCTCTACGTCGACCACGTGCTGCAGGCCGACGAAGGCTGCGATTTCGATTTCCTGGTCGGCTGCCGCGGCGCCGACGTTCCCCGCCATTCCCACTGACATTCCTCATGACCTCTCCCGAACCTTCTGCGCGCGCCTTCGCCACCTATCCCAGCCTGATCGACCGCAGCGTGCTTGTCACCGGCGGCGCCACGGGCATCGGTGCGAGCCTGGTCGCGCATTTCGTCGCGCAAGGCGCGAAGGTGGCCTTCATCGACATCGATGCGGCCGCCGGCGAGGCGCTCGCCGCATCGCTGGCGGGTGCGCGCAACGCACCGCTCTTCGTCGCCACGGACCTCACCGACATCGCGGCGCTCGAATCGGCCATCGACGTCGTGAGCCAGCGTTTCGGGCCGATCGCCGCACTGCTCAACAACGCGGCGAACGACCGGCGCCACAGCATCGCCGAGACCACGCCCGAGTCGTGGGACGCCGGCATCGCGGTCAACCTCAAGCACCAGTTCTTCGCGGCCCGGAAGGTCGCGGAGGGCATGCGTGCGCAAGGTGGCGGCTCGATCGTCAACTTCGGGTCGGTCAGCTGGATGCTCAAGCAGGGCGGCATGCCCGTCTACACGACGTCCAAGTCGGCGGTGCAGGGGCTCACGCGCAGCCTGGCGCGCGACCTCGGACCCTTCAACATCCGCGTCAACACGCTGGTGCCCGGATGGGTCATGACCGAGAAGCAGATCCGCCTCTGGCTCGACGACGCGGGGCGTGCCGACATCGCGCGTGGCCAATGCATCAACCGCGAGCTGATGCCCGAGCACATCGCGCGCATGGCGCTGTTCCTGGCGTCCGACGACAGCGGCATGTGCACGGCGCAGGACTTCGTCGTCGATGGCGGTTGGGTATGAGCGCGCAGCTTCGGGTCGATGCGCGCGCGAAGCTGGGCGAGTGCCCGCTGTGGTGCGACCGCACCGGCGCCCTCTATTGGACCGACATCGAGAGCGCGACACTGAGCCGCTGGCGCGAGGCGGACGGCAGCCTGCGGCACTGGACACTGCCCGAGCGCGTCGGCTGCTTCGCGCTGTGCGAGGACACCTCGCGTCTCCTGCTGGGCCTGGCTTCGGGCATCGCGGTGTTCGACATGGAAAGCGAGGTGCTGTCGCCGATCCACCCGGTCGAGCCCGAGCACGCCGGAACGCGCATCAACGACGGCCGTTGCGACCGGCAGGGCCGGCTCGTCTTCGGCATGTTCAACCGCAAGCCGGAAGCGATCGGGCACTTCTACCGGGTGGACGCCCAGCTCCGGATCGAGCGGCTGACGCTGCCGCCCGCCACGGTGGCCAACAGCATCGCCTTCAGTCCGGACGGCGCCACGATGTACTACACCGATTCGCCGACGCGGACCATCTTCCGGGTCGACTACGCGGCCGACGGCACGCTCGGTGAGCCGCGGCCCTTCGTCCAGCTCGGTGCGGACGATGGCTTTGCCGATGGTTCCACCGTCGATGCCGAGGGCGGTCTCTGGAACGCGCAGTGGCGCGGCGGGCGCGTGGTGCGCTACGACGCGGCCGGCGTGGAGACATTGCGCCTCGACATCCCGGCTTCGCAGCCGACGTGCCCGGCCTTCGGCGGTGCGGCGCTCGATCGGCTGTTCGTCACGTCGGCACGCGTGGGTCTCGACGATGCGACGCTCGCGAAAGAACCTGCAGCCGGCGGCGTCTTCGAGCTGGCGAGCGGCGCGCGCGGCCTGCCCGAAGTTCGGTTCGTCCTGTCGGCATGACGGCGAGCGCAGGCGTCGAGTCGGCGGTGTTCGGTTCGCTCGCCGATGGTCGGGTGGTGCGCCAGTACACGCTCGACAACGGAAGGGGACTTTCGCTCAGCGCGATCAATCTCGGCGGCATCGTGACCGCGCTGCGCGTGCCGGACCGGCAGGGTGTCGCGGCCAACATCGTGCTGGGTTTCTCATCGCTCGCCGACTACGAAACACGCAATCCGCACTTCGGCACGATCGTCGGGCGCCATGCGAACCGCATCGATCGCGGGTCGTTCTCGATCGACGGCGAACGCTTTCAGCTCGGCATCAACGACGGCGAGCATTCGCTGCACGGAGGTCCCGCCGGTTTCGGCAAGGTCTGGTGGGACATCTCGGTGCTGCCCGAGGCGGACAACGGCGACGTGGCGATCGCGCTCGCCCTCGTGAGCGCGGATGGTGACCAGGGCTACCCGGGCGAACTGCGGGTGACAGTGACCTACACGCTCACGCAGCGCGACGAATGGCGCATCGACTATCGCGCGCGCTGCGACCGGGCCACTGTGGTCAACCTGAGCCATCACGACTACTTCAACCTGCGCGGCGGCGGCAGCGTACTCGACCACCGGCTCACGATCGCCGGCGCGCGCTATTGCCCGGTCGACGCCGGCCTGATCCCGGAGGGCGTCGCCGAGGTGGCGGGAACGCCGTTCGACGTTCGTGCGCCCACCCTGATCGGCGCGCGCATCCGCGACCACCATCCGCAGTTGCTCCGGGCGCGCGGCTACGACCACAACTGGGTGCTGGACCCCGCCGAAGCGGGCGCCTTGCGCTTCGCGGCCCGGCTCGAAGACCCGGCCTCGGGCCGCGCCATGGACATCGAGACGACCGAGCCGGGCCTTCAGTTCTACTCGGGCAACTTTCTCGACGGGTCGCTGCCGGGCGCGTCGGGCCAGACCTATCGACAGGGCGACGGGCTGTGCCTCGAGACGCAGCATTTCCCCGACGCGCCCAACCATCCCGACTTCCCCTCCACCGTGCTGCGCCCCGGCGCGCTGTTCGCCAGCACGACCGTGCATCGCTTCGGCCTCTGCGCGGCCGACCCACAGGAAAGCTTCTCATGACCTCACGCGCCGCCGCCCGCTACCAGGGGCTCTTCCCCGTCGTGCCGACGACCTTTACCGAGACGGGCGAACTCGACCTGGCCAGCCAGAAGCGCTGCATTGATTTCATGATCGATGCGGGCTCGAACGGCCTGTGCATCCTGGCCAACTTCTCGGAGCAGTTCCTGCTGTCCGACGACGAGCGCGAGGTGCTCACGCGCACCGTGCTCGAACATGTGGCCGGGCGCGTGCCGGTCATCGTCACCACGACGCACTTCAGCACCCGGGTGTGCGCCGAACGCAGCCGGCGAGCCCAGGACATGGGGGCCGCGATGCTGATGGTGATGCCGCCGTATCACGGCGCGACGTTCCGGGTCGGCGAGGCCCAGGTCCACGCGTTCTATCGAGGCGTCTCCGATGCCGTGGGCATCCCGATCATGGTCCAGGACGCGCCGGCCGCGGGCACGCCCTTGTCGGCGGCGTTCCTGGCGCAGATGGCGCGGGAGATCGAGCAGGTCTCGTATTTCAAGATCGAGACGGCGGGTGCGGCCGCCAAGCTGCGCGAGCTGCTGCGGCTCGGCGGCGACGCCATCGAAGGGCCGTGGGACGGCGAAGAGGCGATCACGCTGATCCCCGATCTCGAAGCGGGTGCGACCGGCGCCATGACGGGTGGCGGTTTCCCCGATGGCCTCCGGCCGATCCTGGATGCGTACCGCGAGGGCCGGCGCGACGAGGCGATCGCCGGGTACGAACGCTGGCTTCCGCTCATCAACATCGAGAACCGCCAGTGCGGGTTCCTGGCCGCCAAGGCCCTCATGAAGGAGGGCGGCATCATCGGCTGCGAAGCGCCGCGCCATCCGTGGCCCGCGATGCAACCGTCCAGCCGCGCATTGCTCATCGAAACCGCGCGGCGCCTCGACGCCCTCGCGCTGCGCTGGGCGAAGTGAGCTGAACGCAGCGTGACGCGACGCGACGCGATCAGATCCGGCGGCGGCGCGGCACCACGTTCAACTGCGCCTTGGCCTCTGCCGGTGCGGCGGTCAGCGTGAGCTGCTGCACGGGAATGTCGATCAGCTGGTCGGCATGCCACACGCGCACCTGCACCGCACCGTTGGGCACGCCTTCGATCTTCACCACGCCGTCGGCGTTGGTGACAGCGGCCCATGGCGAATCGCTCACGTACACGTGGCCGCGCATCGAGCTGTGCAGGTGGCAGCCCAGCAGCACGGCGCCCGCCTTGTCGAACGTGGCGTCCGCCGTCTTGGCGGGCTTGCCCTCGGCCTTGCCGTCGAGGCGCAGCTCGAAACCTTCGTCGCTCGCATTGAACTGACTGGCGCCGGCAGCCGAGGCACGCACGTGGTGTTCCCACGGGTCATTGTTCACGAAGCGTGCCTTGCCGCCCGTGGCGATCAGGCTGACCGCAGGCGAGAAGCGCATCTTTTCCTGGTTGATGACGATCTGGGCCGGCAGTGCGGCTTTCGGCATCGCCTTGGTAGACGGCAGAAGCACGACCACCGCGTCCTGGACCGGCTTGCCTTCCTTGTCGATCACGCTGACCTGCAGGTCGCCGGCGTGCGCCGCCAAGGTCGCGAGCGCCATGGCAAGGGTGAGGAGGCACCGCTTCATGGCTTCACCACGTGCCAGACGTTCTGGTAGTTGTCGCCGTACCGGTCGCCCGGGTCCTGGTCCTCGGGCCAGTAATAAAGCGGGGCGCCCTTGTAGGCCCATTGCGTCGAGCCGTCGTTGCGCTTGACGATCGTGTAGTCGCCGCTGGGCACGGCGCCGCTGGCGACCGGGAAGGGCGGCCAGTTGACGGCGCACACGCCGTAGCAATCCGACTTGCCGGTGCCGGGCTTGTCGCTGTCGTAGGTATAGAGCGTGATGCGCTTGGCATCGACGAGGATGCCGCCCTCGGCCATGGCCGGCGTGGCGCTGGACAGTTTCCCCGTGGGCGGTGAGGCGCAGCCCGCAAGGGCGATGAGCAGGAGGACGGCGGCGACGCGCTTCTTCATGAGATCTCCGGATGTTGAGGAAGGTGCAAACGTTTCAATTTGCAACAGGCTAACGCAGTCCGGACCTCGCCTATTCCTTGGTAGACACATTTATTTGCAATTTGAGAACTAAGTGGGCTGCATGGCTTTCCGGGCTCCCATTTGCCTCCGAATTTGAATTCCAAGATGGCCGCTCCTGAACCCCGGAGATCCTGGAATGAAGAAACACCTCGCGGCGCTGGCCGCATTGGCTGTCACTGGCCTCGCCTCTGCCCAATCGTCGGTCACGCTGTTCGGCGTCGTCGATGCCGGCGTGAGCTACCAGTCGGCCACGTCACGCGACGCGACCACCGGCAACAGCCTGAAGCAAAGTCGCTGGAGCTTGGCCAACTCGGGCATGGACGCCAGCCGCATCGGCTTTCGCGGCACCGAAGACCTGGGCGGCGGTCTCGCGGCCAGCTTCTGGCTCGAAGCGCCGCTCAGCAACGACGATGGCGGTTCGGGCCTGGGCTTCACGCGCCGCTCGACGGTCAGCCTGTCGGGCCGTTTCGGCGAGGTGCGGCTCGGCCGCGACTACACCGCCAGTTACTGGAACGACACTGTCTTCGACCCGTTCGGCACCAACGGGTCGGGCACCAGCCTGATCTCGTCGGTGAGCGGCGGCGACACGCTGGGCAACCCGAACTACGCGCGCACGAGCAACATGGTCGGCTACTTCCTGCCCTCGAACCTCGGCGGCTTCTACGGCCAGGTCCAGTACGGGCTGCACGAGAACACGAAGACGAGCACGACCGACCCAGTCACGCTGCTGGCCACCACCACGAACAGCAGTGCCGGCCGCTACGTGGGCGGACGTTTCGGCTACGCCAACGGACCGCTGGACGTCGCGGCCTCCCTCGGCGACAACACCGTGATCGACACCACCGACCTCACGCGGCGCGTGCAGACCGCCAACCTGGGAGCGTCGTACGACTTCGGGCCGGTCAAGCTCTTCGGCGAGCTCTCGAGCGTGCGCAACAAGTTCGAGACGCCGCTCGCGTCGTCGCACGACAGCTACAACGGCTACCTGGTCGGTGCCAGCGTGCCGATCGGTGCGGGGTTGATCCGCGCCTCCTACTCGGCCGTCAAATACAAGGAAGGCGTGGCGGGCCTCACTGGCAGCGATCCGCACGTGCAGAAGCTCGCACTCGGCTACGTCTACAACCTCTCGAAGCGCACCGCGCTCTACACCACCATCGCGCGGGTGAAGAACAGCAATGATGCGCTCTACGGCGGCAGCCTCGGCGCGGCCATTTCCACGGGCTACGGCAGCAACGGCGTCGGCTTCAGCGGCATCCCGCGCTCATCGACCGGCTACGACTTCGGCATCCGCCACGCCTTCTGACGCGAGGAACGCACCGTGACCCAAGCCAGCCTCCTGATTGCCGTGGCCGCCGCCGTCGCGCTGCTCGGCCTCTGGCGCGCCCTCAGGGCGCGCAGCGACCCGGGGTCGGGCCCGGCGCTGTATGCCATGCCCGGCGCGGATCGCGTGGATGTCGAGCTCGGCGAGATCGTGCGTGAAACGCTGGGGCGCGACGTTGATGGCGCGGCGCCCGTGCACGTGGTCGCGTGTCCCGCGCAGATACGCACGTTGCTCGAACAATTGCGTGCGCTCGCGCAGGACACGGCGCTGCAATGGCTGCTGCGGGTCGACGGACCGCACGCCGTGCTGCATCTGCTCGACAGCGGTGTGGGCGAAAACCATGTGCGCCTCACAGCGTTCTTCGATGGACGCTGGCCGGCCAGAGGCGCGCTGCAGGACCGTATCGCGCTGTGCCGCCAGATCGTGAAGCAGCACAGCGGCCGCATCTACGCCGCGCCGTCGCCGCTCGGCGGGCTTGCGCTCACGGTGCGGTTGCCGCTGCACCTGCCGCACCCGGTGGAGACGTCGTTCGTCGCCCTCTGATGCCTGCACTCGCCAACCTGCCATGACCCGAATTCCACCGCGCGGCGCTGGCCCGATCTGCTCCCTTGTTCTCTGCGCACTGGCCGGATGCGGCCAGTGCGACGACTTTGCCGAGCGACCGGGCCGCGCGAGCCGCGCCAGCCTTTCGACCCTCGCGCCGATCATGGCGACGCGCGACATGCCCTGCCGCGATGTCGCCGTCGCCTTCGACCCGCCGATGCGTGCGGTGCCTCCACGCGCGCGGCCGGCCCACCTCGCTGCTGCAAAATGATCCGATGCGTTTCCTGATTTCATGCCGCGCCTGACGCTGTCCCGCAAGATCTTTCTGGCGCTGGGCACGCTGCTGGTCGCGATGTTGTTGATCTTCAACGGGCTTTCGGTGTTCGGCCTGCAGACAGGCCTCGGCTCGTATGCGGCCGAGATCGAGATCCGGCGCATGGACTGGCTCGCCCAGTTGCTGCAGAAGCACTATGCCGCCCACGGCGACTGGAAGACGCTCAAGGAAGACAGACAAGCCTGGCAACGCCTGCGCCTCGGCGGCTTCGGTTTCGGCGAGGGCAATCCGTTCGCCGACGCTGCCACCGGGTCCGCAGGGAGCGCAGCGGGCGCGAACGGCGGCCGTCCGGTTCGCCTGCTGCCGCCCTGGTACCTCGGTCGCGGGCACGGCGACGGCGGCGATGGCGCCCGCAACGGCCCCGCGGATTTCGCGCCGCCGCCGTTCTTTCCGCTGTCGCCCTTCTTCGGCGGGATGAACCCGCGCGAGGCGGTCGACTCGATCTACCGCCGGCTCGGTGTCGTCGATGCCGCGGGCCTGCCGGTCGCAGGCGCACCCCCGCTGGACGGAGCGGCGCGCCTGCCGCTGCGCCAGGGCAACCGGACCGTCGGCTACCTGCTGCTCGCGCCGCTGGAGGGCATCGGCGATGAAGCCGGCCGCGCCTTCCTCGCGCGGCAGTCGCGCTTCCTCGTGATCACCGGCATGGCCGGGCTCGTGCTCGCGCTGGTGCTCTCGTGGTTCCTCGCCCGCCGCTGGTTCGCGCCGATCGACGACCTTGCAGACGGCGCCCTCAACATCGCCGGTGGCCGGCTCTCCACGCGCGTGCCAGTGCGCGGCTCCGACGAGCTCGCGGTGCTCGGGCGCACCTTCAATTCGATGGCCGAGCGGCTCGACACGATCGAAGCCTCGCGCCGCGCTTGGCTGAGCGACGTGGCGCACGAACTGCGCACGCCGCTCGCCGCGATGCGCGCCGAGATCGAGGCGCTGCAGGACGGCGTGCGCACCTTCGACGACCGCACCGCGCTGCGCCTGCACCGCCAGGTGATGCGGCTGGGCCAGCTCGTCGACGACCTGCGCAGCAGCATGCGGGAGGCTGCCGAGACGCCAGCCGCGCTCACCACCACCTTTCCGCTGGCGCTCTTGAACGATGCGCTCGCGATGACGCGCGACCGGTTCGCGCAGCGCCGCATCCAGGTCGATCGCGATGCCGTCGATGCCTTGGCGGCGCAACGGCAACCGGTCGTTCACGGCGATGCCCGGCGACTGCACCAGGTGTTCGCCAATCTGCTCGAGAACACGCTGTCGTACACCGACGCGGGCGGCTCGCTCGAAATCGGCGCGCGCATCGAGGGTTCTTCAGACGCACAGACGCTGCTGCTGCGCTTCGACGACAGCGCTCCCGGCGTGCGCGAGGACGAACTGCCGCGCCTCTTCGAGCGGCTGTTCCGCGGCGAGGCTTCGCGCAACCGCGACCTCGGCGGGTCGGGGCTCGGGCTGTCGATCTGCCGCGCCATCGTCGAGGCGCACGGCGGCTCGGTCGATGCCGCGGCATCGACCGCGGGCGGCCTCCGCATCACGATCACGTTGCCGCTGATGGGGGCCGCATGACCCGGGTGCTGGTGGTCGAGGACGACGAGGACATCGCTTCGGTGCTGGTGGACTACCTGCGGCATGCCGGCTACGAAACCGAGCACGTCGCCGACGGCGAAACGGCGTTGCAACGCATGCTGGCAGCGCCGCCCGACCTGACGCTGCTCGACATCATGCTGCCCCGGCTCGACGGCCTGTCGGTGCTCCGGCAGGCGAGGGCGAAGACGGGCCACCCGATCATCCTGCTCACGGCGCGCATCGAGGAGGTCGACCGGCTGCTCGGCCTTGAACTCGGCGCTGACGATTACGTGTGCAAGCCTTTCTCGCCGCGCGAGGTCGTGGCCCGCGTGCGCGCGGTGCTGCGCCGCTCCGGCCCCGATGCGACGATCGCCGTGGAGAGCGCAGCGGCGCTGGTGCTCGACGACGTGCACTGGCGCGCCTCGCTGCACGGCCTGCCGCTCAACCTGACGCGACGCGAGTTCGGCCTGCTGCAGGCGCTCGCGCGGCATCCTGGCCGCATCTTCTCGCGTGCGCGCCTGCTGGAGCTCGCCTACGACGACACGGCCGACGTGACCGAGCGCGCGGTCGACAGCCACGTCAAGAACCTGCGCCGCAAGCTGTCCGTCGCTGCGCCCTCGCACGACTGGATACGCTCTGTCTATGGCGTGGGCTTCGCCTTCGAAGCCCCGAACGATTGAAACGCTCCCACAACCCCCATGACCCGCATCGCCCTGATCCACGCCCTCGCGCATTCCGTCGCACCCATCAACGAGGCGTTCGCGCGCGACTGGCCCGAGGCCGAGCGCATGAACCTGCTCGACGACAGCCTCTCCGCAGACCTCGCGCGCAACGGGCGCGGGCTCGACGCAGCCATGCACGCACGCTTCGAGCGGCTCGCGCAGTACGCGGTCGACACCGGCGCCCAGGGCATCCTCTTCACCTGCTCGGCATTCGGATCGTGCATCGAAGCAGTGGCGCGTCAGCACGCACCGATGCCGGTGCTGAAACCGAACGAGGCCATGGTCGAAGAAGCCGCGCTTGGCGAGGGCATGCTGGGCCTGATCGCCACCTTCGCCGGCACGCTGACGTCGATGCCGCCGGAGTTCCCCGCACACGTTCAACTTCAGACGGCGCTCGCCGAGGGTGCACTCGATGCGCTCAATGCCGGCGACGGGCCGCAGCATGACGCGCTCATCGCCGAGCAGGCGCTCGCACTGCGCGAGCGCGGCTGCACGCGCATCGCACTGGCCCAGTTCAGCATGGCACGCGCGCGAGCTGCATGCGAGGCCGCGACCGGCCTGCCGGTGCTCACCACGGTCGACAGCGCGGTGCGCGCCTTGCGACGTCGGCTCGCCTGAACGCGGCCTGACCGCGCGCCTCGTGATAATCGGCAGCACTGCTGATTACGCAAGGAGCGTGTGTGGACATCGTTTTGTTGGTCAAGGCCGCGATCATGGGCATCGTCGAGGGCCTGACCGAGTTTCTCCCGATCTCGTCGACCGGGCATCTGATTTTGGCGGGCGCGCTGCTCGGTTTCGACGACGACAAGGCCAAGGTCTTCGACATCGCGATCCAGACCGGCGCGATTTTCGCGGTCATCCTCGTCTACTGGCAGAAGATCAAGTCGACCGTCGTCGCGCTGCCGCGACAACCGAAGGCGCAGCGCCTGGCGCTCAACATCGTCATCGGCTTCCTGCCGGCAGTGGTGCTGGGGCTGCTGTTCGGCAAGGTCATCAAGGCGCACCTCTTCATCCCGGTGGTGGTCGCGACCACCTTCATCATCGGCGGCTTCATCATCCTGTGGGCGGAAAAGCGCCCGCCCGGCTCGGTGCGCGTCGAGCACGTCGACGACATGACCCCGTGGGACGCGCTCAAGGTCGGCCTCGTGCAATGCTTCGCGATGATCCCGGGCACCAGCCGCAGCGGCTCGACCATCATCGGCGGCATGCTGCTCGGCCTCTCGCGCCAGGCCGCGACCGACTTCTCGTTCTTCCTGGCGATCCCGACGCTCATCGGCGCGGGCGTCTACAGCCTCTACAAGGAGCGCGCGCTGCTCTCGGTGGCGGACATTCCGATGTTCTCCGTCGGCCTGATCTTTTCGTTCGTCAGTGCGTGGCTCTGCGTGCGCTGGCTGCTGCGCTACATCAGCACCCACAACTTCGTGCCGTTCGCGTGGTATCGCATCGCGTTCGGCATCGTGGTGCTGGCGACCGCCTGGAGCGGGCTGGTCGTCTGGGCGGAGTGACGGCGGCGGCTCGAAGCCCTGCGTCGAACTAGTCCGCCAGATTCCGCAGAGACGCCTCAATCGCCGCGGCCGTGGCGATCGGCTTTTCCATCGGGAACAGATGGGTGCCGTCGAGCATGCTGACGCGGCCCCTGGTCACCTGCGTGGTCATCGCCATGCCGACCGCCTTCATCTCGCGCGACTGGCGCCCGCCGATGAAGGCGACCTTGCACTTCAGGGGATCGCGGCGCAGCAGGGTGCTGAGGTTGTGCGGCAGGGTGTCGTAGATGGCGGTTTCCACGTCGCGGTCGAAGCTCAGCGTGCGCGCGTCCTCGCCCTCGAGCGTGCCGTGGTCGATGTAGTCGTGCAGCACCTGCTCGTCCCAGCGCGCGAAAGCCTTCTTGCTTCGAAAGTGCGCGAAGACGGCCTCGCGGTCTTCCCAGCTGTTGCGGCGCTTGCGGCTGACGAGGCCGGGCGACATGCGCTGCATGAGCGGCGTGCGCTTCACGAGGTTGAGCGTGTCGGCGCGCCAGCCGCCGATGAGCGGCGAATCCAGCAACACCACGCCGCAGGCCAGCTCGGGATGACGCGCGGCGCACATCAGGCTCAGGAAGCCGCCGAGCGAATGGCCGACCAGGAACACCGGGCCTCGCGCCTTGTCGGCGGCGGCCTGCGCGAAGTCGCCGAGCTGCTGCACCAGGTGCGGCCAGTTGTCGGTGACGGGGTAGGCGGGGTCGTGGCCGAACTTCTCGATGGCGTCGACCTCGAAGCCACGGTTGCGCAGGCTGTCGAGCATCACGCGATAGGTGCTTGCCGGGAAGCTGTTGCCGTGCGAGAAGATGACCGGAGGCATGGCGGTCATCGAGGCGGTCAAATCAGTTTCTCTTCGGGCGTCGAGATCTTGCGCAGCGGGCTGTGGCGCGTGGCGGGCATCTTGAGCGGATGCGCGCTGGCCGCGTCGTCCCACACCGGGTCCTCGATGCTGTCGAACACTTCGCGCAGCTTTTGCCCCCAGCTGTTGTGCATCATGCGGTAGTAGGGGTTCTCGGCATCGATGCAGATCACCTTGTCGGTCTTGAGCGCGTTCGCCTCGTACACCACGAGGTCCAGCGGCAGGCCGACCGAGAGGTTCGACTTCATGGTCGAGTCCATCGACACCAGCGCGCACTTCGCGGCTTCGTCGAGCGGTGTGTCGGGCGTGAGCACGCGGTCGAGCACGGGCTTTCCGTATTTCGATTCGCCGACCTGGAAGTAGGGCGTCTCGGTGGTGGCTTCGATGAAGTTGCCGGCCGAGTAGACGAGGAAAAGGCGCATGCCTTCGCCCTTGACCTGGCCCCCGAAGATGAAGGACACGTTGAAGTCGAGGCCCGCATGCTTGAGCGCTTCGGCATCGCGGTCGTACACATGGCGCACCGCCGCGCCGAGCACGCGCGCGGCGTCGAACATGCTCTTCGCGTTCCAGATCGTGATGGGCGGCTTGTCGTCGGACTCGCGCAGCTCCTCGATCTGGAGGATCTCGCGCACCGACTGCGAAATGCTCAGGTTGCCGGCCGACAGCAGCACCATGACGCGGTCGCCTGGCTGCTCGTAGCAGATCATCTTGCGAAAGGTGCTGATGTGGTCCACGCCCGCGTTCGTGCGCGAGTCGGAAAGGAACACCAGCCCGGCGTTGAGTTTGATGCCTACGCAATAAGTCATGAGTTCTCAGTGCACGATCCGGGCCATCATTGGCGGTCGCGCGCGTTCAGTTTCTGGAGTGTGTAGAGCGCATCGAGCGCCTCCCTGGGGCTCATCGCATCGGGGTCGAGCGCGGCCAGCGCCGATTCTACGGCGCTGACCAGCGGCGCCTCGACGGCCGGAGGCGGTGCGAACAGGTCGACCTGCGCCCGCGTTTGCGTCTGTTGCGCCTCCAACGCGTCGAGCGCCTGACGCGCGTGGTTGACCACGGCGGCCGGCATGCCGGCGAGCCGCGCCACCTGGATGCCGTAGCTCTTGCTGGCCGGGCCGGGCTGCATCTCGTGCAGGAACACGATGTCGCGGCCCGCTTCGGTGGCGCTCACGTGCATGTTCACTGCGCCATGGTGCGTGGCCGGGAACTCGGTCAGCTCGAAGTAGTGCGTCGCGAACAGCGTGAAGGCCTTGCTGCGGTCGTGCAGCTGCGCCGCGATGCCGGCGGCCAGCGCCAGGCCGTCGAAGGTGCTGGTGCCGCGGCCGATTTCGTCCATCAGCACCAGCGATTGCGCCGTGGCGCTGTGCAAAATCTGCGCGGCCTCGGTCATCTCGAGCATGAAGGTCGACTGCGCGTTGGCCAGGTCGTCGGCCGCGCCGATGCGCGTGTGAATGGCGTCGATCGGCCCGAGCCGGCAGGCCGTGGCGGGCACGTGCGAACCGATGGACGCCAGCAGCACCACGATCGCCACCTGCCGCATGTAGGTCGACTTACCGCCCATGTTCGGCCCGGTGATGATCTGCATGCGCTGCTGCGGTCCCATCTGCGTGTCGTTGGCAATGAAGGCGCCCGACGACTTCTCGGCCAGTCGCGCCTCCACCACCGGGTGGCGGCCCTGCTGGATGTCGATGCACGGGTGCGACACGAAGGTCGGCGCGCGCCAGTGCAGCGTGTGCGAGCGCTCGGCCAGCGCGCACAGCGCGTCGAGCGCGGCGATGCCGCCGGCCAGCTGCGTGAGCGCCGGCACCGACGGCTGCAGCGCGTCGAGCAGCTGCTCGTACAGCCACTTCTCGCGCGCCAGTGCGCGGTCTTGCGCGCTCAGGGCCTTGTCTTCGAAAGCCTTCAGCTCGGGCGTGATGAAGCGCTCGGCGTTCTTCAGCGTCTGGCGGCGGCGGTAGTTGTCGGGCACCTTCGAGAGCGCGCTTTGCGTCACCTCGATGTAGAAGCCGTGCACCCGGTTGAACTGCACCCGCAGGTTGCTGATGCCGGTGCGCTCGCGCTCGCTCACTTCGAGCTTGAGCAGAAAGTCGTCGCAGTTCTCGCTGATCGCGCGCAGCTCGTCGAGCTCGGCGTCGTGGCCGGCCGCGATCACGTCGCCGTCGCGCACCAGCGCCGACGGGTCGGGCTGGATCGCGCTGGCGAGCAATTCGGCACAGCCGGGTGGCGCCGCGAGGGCGCTGGAGATTTGAGTCAAAAGTGCCGCCAGCGCAGGCAGGGTGGGCGCCAGCTGCTCCGATTTCGATAGCGCCAGCTGCAAGGCGACCAGTTCGCGTGGCCGCACCTGGCGCAGCGCGATGCGCGCGGCGATGCGCTCCACGTCGCTCGTGTTCTTCAGCTGCTCGCGCAGCGTGCGCCACGGCGCGGCGGTGCTTACCGGCGCGGCGGTCTGCAGCGCGCCGATCGCTTCGAGCCGCGCCTGCGCTTCGGCGCGATCCCGTCGCGGCGACAGCAGCCAGCGCTTGAGCAGGCGGCTGCCCATGCCGGTCATGCAGGTGTCGAGCAAAGAGAAGAGCGTGGGCGAATCCTCGCCGCGAAGCGTCTGCACCAGCTCGAGATTGCGGCGGGTGGTCGGGGGCAGCTCGATCCCTTCGCCGTCGCGTTCCACCGACAGCTTCTGCACATGCGTGAGCGCACGACCCTGTGTGTGCTCCGCGTAGCCGAGCAGCGCGGCTGCGGCGGCATGCGCGTGGCCGAGGCTTTCGGCGTTCCACGCGGCCAGGCTCTTGCTGCCCATTTGCTCGGCCAGCTTGCGCTCGCCCAGGCCACCGTCGAACTGCCAGGCTGGACGCAGCGAGAGCGTGAAGGGCGTGGCGGCGCGCGCTGCCTTGAGCCGCTGCTCGAACGCCGGCGTCACTTCCGCGCTGTAGATCAGTTCGCTCGGCGCGACGCGTGCGATCCACGCTTCGAGCGCATCGGCCGCACATTCCGCCAGGCGCAGCTCAGCGCCGGTCACGCTCAGCCACGCGAGCCCGACCATGTTGCGCGGGCCGGCATGCACCGCGAGCAGCAGCGATTCGCTCCGGTCGTTGAGCAGTTCGGCATCGGTCAGCGTGCCGGGCGTGACCACGCGCATCACCTTGCGCTCGACAGGCCCCTTGCCGGCGCCGACCTCGCCCACCTGTTCGCAGATCGCCACCGACTCGCCCAGCTTGATGAGCCGCGCGAGGTAGGTGTCGAGCGAATGGAAGGGCACGCCGCACATCACCACCGGTTGTCCGGCCGACTGGCCGCGCTGCGTGAGCGTGATGTCGAGCAGGCGTGCTGCCTTTTCGGCGTCGGCCCAGAAGAGCTCGTAGAAATCGCCCATCCGGTAGAACAGCAGCGTGTCGGGATGGTCGGCCTTCAGGCGCAGGTACTGCGCCATCATCGGCGTATGCGCTGAGTAGTCTAATTTGTCCATTTAAATCAACTACTTAGCGATCAAGCCGGCAGTTCTTGGGGTAATTTTGGTGTAATTTGGGCCATGTTTTGCATGCCCTCCCAGATGCGCTCAAGCTCTCTGGAAGACTCCGTATCTATCCAGCGGCCGTAGACCGTGACGAGCATGGAGTAGTCCTTGTGCCCCATCTGGTTGGCGATAAAGGCGAGATTGCCCCGCGCGGTGAGGTTCCAGCAGGCGTATGTGTGCCGGGTCTGGTAAGGCGGACGAGGACGGATCTCGGCGCGGCGCACGAGGTTGATCCACTTGGTGTTCCAGGCGCTCGGCACGAAGTAGTCGTTGACCACCGTCTTGCGGGCTTGCGTCTTCGGCGACAGCAGCACGCGCACATGGTCGATGCGCGACTCATGGCGGTTCAGCCACACGGTGAGACTGGCCGCTTCGCGTTGCTCGGCATCGGCGACCAGCACCTTCAATGCTTCGCGCGCCGGCGGCTGAAGCAACACGGTGCGCTCCTTCTTCGTCTTGGGCACCTTGAACGTCACCGACTGCGTGATGGAACGGCGCACCGTGATCTTGCTGAAGTCGGGCGCCACGTCCTCGACGGCCAGAGCAAGCAGCTCGCCTGGCCGCAGGCCGGTGTAGACGGCCACGGTCACGGCAGCCTTGTCGACCGGGTGCAGACAACCCTTCTCGATCAGCGACAAGTATTCGTCGTAGGTCAGCGGGTCCGGGTCCTTGATGCTTTTGGTGAAGCGCACGCAATGCTTGCCGAGCTCGTCACAGTAGTGGTTGTTCTCGCACCAGTAGAGGAAGCCGGAGAAGGTCGCCAAGTAGTGGTTCACCGTGGAGACGGCGCGTGTGGCTATCAGGTCCACGCGCAGTTTCTGGATGTCCTCGGGCAGCAACGAATCCACCAGGCGGTTGCGACCGAGGGTGTCCACACAGATGCCGAGCGCGACCTCGTAGCGCGATTGCGTCTCCGGGGTGATGTCCACCGCCTTGAGGGGCTTGTAGCGGTCGCACAGCTCGCCCACGCGCTTGCCGGACGTCGTGCCTGCGGCCGAGCGTGCGTGAGGGAAGAAGTCGGCCTCGTTGTAGCTGCCGTTCCTCAGCGCGAACAGCGCTGCGCTGCGCAGGCTGATGGCGTGCTTGATGTTGTTGCGGGTCGGCTCCAGCCGAAGCGTGTGACTGTGGCGGGCGCGCTTGAACATGAAGAAGACGCGGATCGAATTTCCGCGTACCTCGACGCCGGGGTATTCCGTATTGGTTGCCGCTGTTTTCGCCATCTGCTTACCTCACTGTTCAGTTCTCCGCTTTGCCATCGAGTGGCCACTGGCCGGTCTTGAGCATGAACAGCTCGAACAAACCAGGCGGCATCGCTCGATCGCCAGCCTCCCATTGCTGCCATCCACGCAGCGATGCCTGCACCACGTGGGCGGCCTCTGTTTGCGTGAGTCCCACGGCGAGGCGGGCTTTGCGGATGGCGTCGGGTTTCGGGTTGTGAGGTTTCGGGTCGTTCATGCGCCGGCAGCGAAGCCCGAGCCGCAGCTGCGACCGGGAGGTACTACGGGTCAAAGTATACGCTCATTGAGCGCATACGCGCCGTTCGTGCGTTGGACATGGCGCCGCTGTTTCCGACAGCCGTTAGAAGGCCTTGATGAGGGCATCGCTTTCGACCCAGCGCTCGAATTCGCCGAGGTTCACGAAGATGCGGCCGTCCGGCGCCTTGCGCCAGACGCGCCCTTCGATCCAGACGCCGCCCTTGATCTTGTGCCGCACGGCGTTCTCGCTGTAGCCCGTGATCTCAGCGAAGCGCTTGATGAGCACCCACTGGCTCGCATTGCCCATGATGACCTCCGCTCAAGGCGGGCCACAGGAGCAGAAAAAGGGATGGCGGCCTTGTATGGATCGAATTGTCCGAACGACTGGCCGAAGGCAAAACCCACGTGGGCGTGCGTAGGCGCGTGAGGGCGTGGGCCGGCCGGCCGGAGCTGTCGTGTCGCCTGACGACAGTTCGCATTGCCATTCGCGAGGCGCCCGTGCGTGCCATCGGTCTCGCGGGGTTCGTATCGGCCAACGACGCCCAGAGGCTTGAGTGTGCTGGGCACTTACCCAGGATAACTGGCCGCAATTTGGCGATAGACTTACATGCAAGGCGTCAGCCGGAGCTTCGAGCGGCTCAAAACAGACACGCTGCCCAGGCAGCAGCCCCGATTCTGAAATGATTTGTCCAACCCATGCGAGCTCGCATGGCGCAGGACGGGTAATCGCTCGAACGTCCTGTGCCCAATTTGGAGCTTACATGGCTATCGACATTTCATCGGTCGCATTCGCGATCACCCACCATCCCAAAGCTGAGAGTCGGATCAAGCACGGGCACGCCCAGCAGTGCTTTGCCGCGGCGCTGGGCTACAAGTCCTTGGCGGCGCTGCAGGCGTCCCCTGACGCTGGCTTCTTGCCGGACCGAGAAACGCATGTCGTGCTCGACGTGGCGGCGTTGCTCGGTCGAGCACATGGATTGAGCCTGGTTGTTGGGGGCGAAGAACTTTGCGTCATGGTTCGCGACGCGATCTCCAAGACCTGGGTGGGAACGCCCGTGCACATGTCCTTGGAGGCGTTCCGCAGTTCATTGCAGGAGGAAGTGAACCTGACCGTGGCCAATGACGGCATCGTGTCCGGCCAAACGGCAACCACGAACTCGGATGGCATTCGGGAAATCTACATGCCCATCGAAGGTCTGGAATTCGATGACGTACCGTCCAACGGAGACCCCCACGAGATCGAGATGTCGGGTCACATCGCGATGGAACAGGACCCCGAGCGTCCCTACTGGGGGCACCACGTGGATGTACGCGCAATCTTGTGGCTGGTGAGGCAGGGGCGCGCCTTTTGGGCGGCGGGTTGTCGCATCAAAGATGCCGAACTCGATACCAACTGGGACCGGCCGGATATCTTGACGCTCGCCGAGGCGCTGGCAGATCTCCTTGATGTGGACATTGGAGCTGCTGAGGAGTTGACCGATGCGCCGTTGCAGCAGCTCGCATCGGAGGACGGGCTTGTGTACGGGTGGGAGTTTGACTTCAGTGAGGTGAACGTCGACGACGACGTTCTCGAGCAGGTGAAGGCTCGTCATGGATCCCTGCAGGTGAGGGTCGGGCCGGACTTCTTTGACCGCGTCCAGGAGTTCGACCGAGACCCCCGCCGCCATTACCTGCATGGTGACGAGATCGAAGACGAGCCGGGGGTGTATTTCTGTGCTTCGTGCGACAGGCCTGTAGAGGCCGATCACTTTGACCGCGAGCATGCGACCAAATCATACGAACGGTACTTCACCGATCTTCAGCGCTGGCAGCGTCGGCCGGCTCGCAGCAAAGGCGGTGTGCGCCGTCCCGCCAACCCCGTGAACGTCGTCGCACCCGCAGCCTTGGCCCATCAGGCTGCCTATGAGGCATCGCGCAGTCCATTTCACCGGTGGCTTGGGCAGCAGTCGCAGCGCAATGACCCTATCGGTGATCTTGCGCGCGACGTTCGTCGCGACAAGGCGTTTCCGGTGACCGCGTCGTCCCGAGAGGCCGTGCTGCACTATTTGGAGGCTGTTGCGCGCACGCCCGACGTGATGCCCACGTTCAAAGATGCTTGGCGCGAGTTCAGCGGCGCCAAATAAAGTAGCTAGGCTTTGGCGGCGGGCGCCGACTTCTTCTGCTTCAAGGTCGTGGTCGGGTAGCCAAAGCTGAAGAAGAAGTGCGAAACGCGGATCGTGCCGTGCGAGGGCGCAAGCGCAGCATCCCGCTCGTGCTCGGTGTCGAAATCCGCATGAGCAAAAAGTGCGGAAGGTTGTGCATATGCGAGACCGGCAGCCGTCTTGCGCAGGCGCAATGCAGTCGCCAGGGTTGTCTGCTCCAGCGCCGTTCTGATCGGCGGCACAACCTCGAGCTCCGGATCGAGCAAGACACCCACCATTGCGGCAACCGCCTGCCGGCGGCTGTAAATGCCGGTGACGAAACGTCCGAGCCCCTGGTCCAGCAGATAGTGGTCGCGATGCTTCTTTTGACGCCCCAGGCGCTTGAACTCGAAGACGAGCTTCATGCTTCGGGCCGCATCGTTCCAGCCGTACACGATATCGGTTCGGCGTTCCTCGATCATCACTCCGGTGACGGGATCCACCTCCCCGATGATGTCCTCCGCAGCCCACATGCCAAGGAGACCATGCTGTCGGGCCACATGGTTCTCCACGTAGACCTTCAGGCGCTTGGTCAGTGCATCTTCCTTCGTCTTTGGATTGAATTCGGCCCGCGGTCGCTGCGCCAACTCAATCCATCCCTGTCGCAAGGCCTCGACGGCTTCCGTGGCCGCCTGGATCGGGAAAGCGGCCAGCCAATTCGTTGCAGGAGTCTCCGTCGGGGCGCTCGCTGGCGTCATGCCGTCTCCGCTCTCTTCTGGCCATACGGCTGCGCCTGCACACTGCGCACAATATGCTCAGCATCGCGGTGGGCTTGTCTTCGGGTCCAATTGCGCCTGGCGAGGGGACGCACCAGGTACAGGGCTTCGTCGATCCACAGATGCACGTCTGGCACCAGGGTCAGAAAGTTCCCCGACGGGATGGCATGCAGCCCAAGGCGTCGGAGTTCCGCCAGGCTCGCAAGCACCGCCTCATCGTTGATTTGGGTGTTGACCTCTGGCTTGCCGGTTGGTTGCTGGACATAGGACACGCGCACAATGCCGCAGGGGCCGGCGCGCCGGGGATCCGTGGCGACGACATCAACCCGGAACCGTCCTTGACCTTGCGTTTTCGTTCGCCATGCCGTCAGTGCCTCTGCGAGTGCACCGGCGTAGATGTCGAAATCGCCAGCCTCGACGCGGTGCTGCGCGGGGGTATCCAGGCTTTTGAAACTTCGCGGTCGCACCGAAGGCATCAGGATGTCCACGGTCTCTCGCACCAGCATCTGCTCTTCGCTCGTGAGGCCGAAGTAGGCAAAGATCGCTTCGTCGAGTTCACCGCGCAACGTGCCATAACGCGGCAACTGTTCCAACTCGGCAAGCGAGGTGAGTTCGGTGATACGGGCCTGGACCGACTGCAACGCGGCTCGTGCCGCGTCCGGATCAGGCGCATCGTCCGGTGCGAAGAAGGGGAAGGTCTCCACATCGCTCAGATGCACGCCGTTGCGCTCGCAAAGCATCTTCCAGCCGCGCATCATCAGAAAGTAGCGGGCCAGAGTTGAGCGCAAATAGACCGCGACGAACTGCAGCAAGGCCGAATCGGCCTTCGGGCCTGCAATCACTCCAATGCTGTGCGTGAACGAGGCGGGGCCGTCGTAGTAGACGGCGCGCACGTTCTGCTCGTCCTTCGAAAAACCATCTGGGAACAATACCCGCGGTCCATCGAAGACCTTCAAGACGTCCGCACCGAGGCCCACCACGGTGTCCTGGTGCGCAGGCCATTTGGCCAGCAGGTCCGGGTGCAGGACCGGTGAACCTACCCGCAAAGCGGCGATTGGCACGTGCGGTTTCTTACGGAGCACGCCGGCATCAACGGCCTCACGGCTCTTGTCATGCAGATGGATGCCCTTGCGGTATGTCCAGCGACGAAACTCTTTCGGCCCGTGCCAGAAATCGGCGAAGGTGCCACGCAAGGTCAGCCGGGTCCAGATGGCCAGATCGTTCGCATCGCCCCACATCATCGTGACCAGCAACTGCGGATCTTCGGCCACCGCGCGGGTCTGCAGCGTATGGCGGTCGGCGGACTGCATCGTCAGCCTGCCCAAGGCGAGGCTCAGGTCAGCCTTGGGGACCAGATAGTCGAAGGTCTCATCGAAGGGAACGAGACTGCGATCACCACTGCGGCGTTCACCGAGAAAGACGTGGCAGGTGTTTTCCGCCGTCGGGAACAGCAGGCCCTGCAGATCACCGAAGTTGATCAACCGCAGCGGCCGGTAGCTGCGCAAGGTGTGCGCCACGAAATTGGCATTCGAAGCGGAAGCGCCGAGGAATTGGCCGATCGGCAGGATGATGCACGCCCGACCACCCTCCGACAGGAACTCCAGCGCGCGCAACGCATACGCCCCCGCAATTTGCCGCCGAGCGAAGGGCACACGTGCACGCTCCGCCCAGTCGTCCGCCGACGTGCGAGTCTCACCTTCCGGTTCCGCCCATGGCGGGTTGGAGATGATCAGCGAGAAGCGCCGGCCATGGAAAGCGTGCGAGCTGCGAAAGAAATCGCCCTGCACCTTGCCATGGGCCAGGTTGGTGTCCCTCAAGGACGGCAGCTTGGTGCCGTCACGCTCCTGGGCCTCCAGAATGTCCGCCGGATCAAGTCCCTCCAGCAGCGACAGGTACAGGCTGAAGGCCGTGACACGGCACGCCATGAAATTGATATCGGCGCCGAAAATGCTCCGCACCAGCAGATCGCCGCGCTCAGCGAACCCGAGTCGTTGCCCCCTATTTGCCTCCGACAGCGCAATGAGGCGACGGTAAGCGGTGGTGAGCAGGATGCCGGACCCACAGGCCCCGTCAAAGATGGTCTCCGCCAAAGGATCAGGGGATGCCATGAGCGCCTGTTCGACCGCGAGCATGGCCAGGTTGCGGGGCGTGTAGTACGCGCCTTCCTTGGCCTGCTGCTCGGGTGTGAGGAACTTTTCGTACAACCCCGACAGCAACTCTACCGGGATGTAGCTGAAGTCGTAGTTCCAGAAATCCCCTTGCCCGGTTTCCATGTCGGTTCGACTTAGAAACTGGTTCAGCAACTCGAAACCCGGGTCCGCGAGCGCCGTCCAGGGATCATGCCGATCGTCCCCAAGGAAGTCACCGTTGAAGTCGCCCCGCAACCGATCAACCAGTGCCCGAACGCCCTCCCGATCCATGCGCGCGACGAGTTCGTGCAGCGGGGTCACGCCGCGACGTTCGCGATAGGTCGCCCCGACGATCTCTCGATGCTCCAGGTACGAGATAAACAGCACCTGTCCCATGAGCAGTTCGGCCAAACGCCTGCGCGGAACGATGGATGCGTTGCCACGCAGCCCTTCGTCGGTCAGCTTGCTCACTGTGGCCGACAGATTGGCCAGCAGCTTGCGATCGACCCGCGCCTTGACGTCGAACCATTTCGGTAGCCTGCGCGACAGGTTGGCCGTTGCGATATCGAGCGCGGAGAACGGCCCGTCAGGTCTCGCGTCGTCCAGCTGTAGCCGTTGTTCGGCTTGAAGCTTTCGCGCAGGCAAGGCGACCGCCTCTGAACCCCTCAGCTCGACCACGACTGTTGCAAGGTTCTGGTTCCAGATGCGCTTGCGCACGTCGTCGAGCGCCGACGACGTCAGGGGTCCGTCTTCGCCCACGAAGACCACAGTCGGCACGCCTTCGACATCGAACACCGCCTGCGCCCGAATCGCCCCGTTCGGCTTCAAGAGACCGGTGATCTCCATGGCATACGGGTGCGCGGCCGGGACCGCGGTTCCGCGCACGTGCAACGACGCAGGATCGGCTGAATAACCGAGCCTGTCGAGCCATTGCTGCACGGACGCACTGGCCATGGCTACACCTCCAAGGAGGCAACTTCGGACAGGAACAACCCGCGTCCGACACGATGGTCATTCATGCCGAGCGCCTCCGCTCGCGGCCGTTCGCAGCCTTCAACGGACGCGTCACGGCATGCACGGAAGGAAGCGAAAACATGTCAAGCTGTCCAGCAGCCGCCGCAGCGTCGGGCAAAGCAAATCCGTCCCGGATCACCGACAAATGCGGGTCGAGGCCAATGAGAATGGCATCGCCCGCCGGCAGGGGGGCCTGATCGTCAAGGAGTGACAACTCGCCCTGCGAAGTCAGCGCCAGGCGCCGCCCCCACAGTGCGATGAAGGACGCCGAGCGCAACTCCTCGCGCAGCTTCGCAAAGTTCTCTTTGTGGAACTGAAGCTCGACGCCAAAGCGGTCCCGCAGAAGTACCGCCACGCGAAGGACCAGAATGGTCTGCCAACTGAACTGCGCAGGCGAGCCCTTCTGCTGAGGTCGCACGTCAGCGGGCACCAGTGCTCGGCGACTGGTCCATTCGCGCAGTTTTTCCGTCGAAAGACCGGTAAGCTCGGACGCTACCGGGGTCGGCACGAGGCGCACGATCCGCTCCTTTCGACGAGGGGTTTCTAGATCGGGTATTGTACCCGATCTGCCCCCTAGGTCGGGTAACGTACCCGACCTCGCAGCTGCCTCGGTCGGGGCGCTTGACAAGGCCCGAACAGGCTTGATGGCAGCTACCGGTTTGCCTGGGCCCGCGCCTTGCAGACCGCGGGCTTTCGCGTCACAGCGATCAACCCCAGGAAGGCGCGCAACTGCGCCACGGCCAAGGGGTGACTGCTGAAGTCAACCGCGTCGATGCACTGATGCCTGCTGAACCGGCGCAAGTGATCGACAAGCGTCCCGACCGCGGTCGCTTCGCGAAGCCGATGGCTGTGTCAGCGCGTGCCGGACATTCGCGCGTCCGGCGCGTATCTCGTGGCAGTCCGTGGCTCGTCCTGACAGAAGGCTGCCACGAAGTCGATGCCTACACTGCACGTTTGTGTAGAGCGCGAAGAGGTGTAGCTGTCGCTATCACATGCCAACCAGAATCCAAGAACCATGAATACGCCCGATGCCCTGGAGTTCCCCCCCGACTTCTTCGATCCGCCAGCAACCCGTCCGGATTTCTGGCCCGACAACCCCGTGCTGCGCCGCGCCGTGGACTGGTTCAAGAGCTTCATTCCTCCCGAGGAATGGAAACAGCGGCGCGAGCGCGCCGCCCGCCGCCTTTACCTCTCAGCGATGGGCCGCACGGACGAATCGAGCGATGGGCGCTTCTTCGACACGCGCGACAGCTTCGGCTGGTACTTGTTCCTCGCCGAGGCCTTGCTGGACCACATCGGCAACTATGACTACGTCTTCGGCTCACGCGTCGTCCCCGTGCTCCAGGCCATCGGACGTGACCTTGACCTTCTGCTGCAGGTCGATGGCATCGAGCCACGGGTTCGCCGCATGGTCGCCAAAGACCGCGCACAACCCAATGGAAGCCTGATCGAGCTCTTGGTCGCGGCGTGCTATCGGCGCGCGGGTGCTCAGGTCGCCTTCGTCAAGGAACAGCCTGGCAAGGCTCAGACGCATGACATGGATGTCACCCTGAACGGCCAAACCTGGGCGGTTGAGTGCAAGCGCATGGAGGTCGGCGAGTACGGCGAGCGGGAACGTCTGCAGCTCGGCCGGCTGTGGGACGGATGCGGCGGGCATCTTGCCAACATCGAAAGGAACACGCTGTGCCGCGTGAGCTTCCGCGTCGAGCTTGCTTCCGTCCCTACCGACTACCTGTTCGCCAAGGTACATCGCTGGCTCGCCTCCGGCCAGTCACCCATGGCGTGGGACGATGACATCGGTTCGGGCGAGATCTCGCGGCTGGACCTGCGCCCTCTGCAGCAGGTGCTGGCGACGGACTTCGTGCTGGGCAGCAGCATGCGAATCCTGGAACTCCTGACGGGGCGCTATCTGCGCCATGCCAACTATCGAACGATGCTGAGAACCAAGCCGGGCGACAACCCCCGCTACGTGGACGCCTGCGACTTGGCGGTGGTGCTGCATTGGGAGAGTCTGGCCGAGGCCGCCATCGATGCCAAGGCGCGCGACATTCGCAAGAAGTTGTCCGAAGCCACAGCGCAACTGCCCGATGGACGGCCGAGCATCGTGCACATCGGCTTCGAAGCCGTCGAAGGGGACCGTGTGGAGCGGCTTCGCTACGAGAAGATCATGGCGACCGCGCGCCAGTTCAATCCGGCAGGCAAGCAGTTGGACTACGTCTACTGCCACTATTTCGTCCCGGAAAGCCCGCCCGACGAATGCTGGGCTTTTGACGAGACCACGCAGTGGTGTGCAATCAACGAGAGTCGTCCCAGGCCACTGGGCGACATCTTCCTGGTGTTGCCTGCCGCTGCGGACAACCGGGCCGGACCGCACTGGCAGGAATAGCAGGGCACCGGCGGCCAGCGACTCTGGCGCTGATCAAGCGGCTCAACGTGCTGGACGTCGCCCCGAACTGCTGGACGAAATCAGGCTCGCATAATCCCTTCTCATGGCCAGCACCGCCCATCCAATTCACTTCGAGGACTACAGTGGCGTCCAGTTCGAACGCCTTGTCCTTGCGTACCACGTTCGTGCTGGCTGGCGTGACCTGATCTGGCATGGCCAGTCGGGCGGCGATCAGGGGAGGGACATCTCCGGCATCGAGGACTTTGACGAGCGGCCCGCACGCAGGACGATCATCCAGTGCGCCAACCGCGACACGCTGACGCTGGCGAAAGCCCGCACCGACATGGAGAAGGCTGTCGCGGCTGTCGGTGGCAAGCCCGATGCGTTCAAGTTCGTCTGCCGCGGTGCTGTCTCCGACGCGAGCAGAACACGGATTGGGGAAGCAGCGGCCGTGCTCGGCGTGAAGCACGTGACGATATGGTCGGGCGTTGAGTTCGAGGAAAACCTTCGGCTTCGTGCCGAGTACCTGTTGCACCGCTTCGTGCGAGGCGTCGAGTTCCCCGACGCCGAAGTGGAGATCCGCAAGTTCGTCGACGACTTTCCTGACTTGTCCGACGCCGATGCGCTGGGGCTGATGGCCGCCGTGTTCGACCGGCCGGCCTTCCGCACGCCATTCCACCAGGAAAGTTCGCTCCCGGCTTTCCAGCAAGCCATCGAGGACACCATCGGGGCGCTCAACACCGGCGTGTGGCGAACACGCGAAGGTACCGAAATCAGGCGCATTCCTTCGATTCATCACATCAGGGACCAGCGCGTGCGCAAGGTCCTGACTCAGGTCGTTCGCCAAGTGGACGAGTTGCGTCGCATCTTCGTTGCTCGCCTTCGGGAGGGCGGGATTCGGCACTGCCAATGCGGCCAGCCTGATTGCCCCACGTACATGCTCACTCAGGATGTCGCCGATGAACTGGATGATGCCCGCGACCGCCTCCTCACCGCGTTTCGTTTGGTGCATGCGCCGTTCGATGTCGCCCTTCGGTAATGGCAGCGCGGATCGCTCCTTTCAGTTCGCAGCACCTCGAGGCCGCATGCCGCGTTCTCGCCGACACCGAGCGCGGCCTGAGCGGCACGCAGATCGAGCGCCTGCTGCAAGAGATCGAGGTGGCCGATCCGTCGCCCGGCATGACGAAGTGGAAGCGGCTGTTCAACGCGCTCGCCGAGGCGCAGAACAAGCATCAGATCGGCAACCACCTCATCATGTTCATCAACCGCGCAATGGATCCGGTGAACTACGCGCGCGAGCCCAGGACGTTTGCCTGGCGACGCGATGAACTCAATGTGGTGCTCGCGTTCTCTGGGTTCTGTGTGCGCGATGACGGCAGGGTGGGGTATGCCGACAAGGCGACGACGCTGGACGCGGCCCGCGCTCGCGCGGGCCGTCTCAAGGCTGCGTTGGAGAGCCGCGTCGTCCATGTGGAGGTCTTGAACTACTGCCGCGCCGAGTTGCTGGACGAAAACTACTTCCACGCGGTCTTCGAGGCGACCAAAGGTGTGGCGGAGCGGATCCGCACGCTGTCGGGTTTGACAGGAGACGGCGCCGATCTGGTGAACAAGGTGTTCGCGGGCCAGCAGCCCGTCCTGGTCCTGGGGCCGCTGACCACCGACTCCGAGAAGAGCGAACAGAGGGGTTTCGCCAATCTGCTGATCGGACTGTTTGGTGCTGTGCGCAATCCGTTGGCGCATGCGCCCAAGACGAATTGGCCCATGTCTGAACAGGATGCACTCGACATCCTGACGCTGGTCTCATTGATTCATCGCAAGCTGGATGGCACGCAGAGAGCGGCGGTCGCTTCGCCATAAGCTTGGACGGTCTCGTTTTGACGGCGACCTGTCTAGTCGCTTGCTCGAAATCGCTCCGGATCGAAATGCATCAATATCCGGGTCACCTCGGCCTCCGTGCTTCGCTCCAGCGCAAACAGATCCCTGACGCGGTTGTAGGCGTCGGTGAGAAAAGTCAGCTGCGCTTCCGGACTCCAGTCTTGGCTCTGCCTGATTTCGCGGGTGTCGTTTCGTCGGGACGGCGTCCGATCGCTTTGCCATTCAGAGAACCACTGAAGATCTTTGACGCCGAAGAGCCCTGCCTCGACCCGGCGGGTCTTTAGCGCCTGGAAACGGTCCATCACCGCCATCGCCCTGCGCAGCAACTGTGACCACTGCCCGAGCATCGGGTGGTCCCTGAGCAAAAGTTGACCTTGGTGCTCAGCGATCACGCTGCCATGCAATATCCAGAACTCGCCGGTATCCGTGAAGAACATGGTCATGTTGGTGGAAGATGTCTCATTCGGAGCCCGCCCACCAGTGATCCAGTAGCGAACGTATCCCTCTTCTGTCGCCCCAAAATTGCCACTGCTTGCGCTATCACTCGGCGCGTCGACGCTCTCGGATTGGTTCAACTTGGCGATGTCCGAAACTGACGGTGCGCCATTCTTCCAGCCGGCAGGGATGATCCGCATGAACGCGCGCGGCACATCGGGCATCGCGACCGTCTCGCGTCTTGCTCCTCCAAAGGCGTCGTTGTGCGTGAGCGTGTCGCCGGCCGAAGCCCAAATGGAGTAGTTGTTTGCCTTCGGATCAGTGCCAGCAATCTTGGCTGCGGCCGCGAGGTCATCGGCTCGTTCCTCAAGATTGGTCTTCAGGGCTTCCTTGAGTTCCTTGACGAGCTTCGATCGAACCGCCGCGTGGGTTGGTTTGTCGGCGGTTTCGCTCAGCACGAACGTGACGACACGCCGTTGACGAATATCGAAGGGAAGATCCTCCACCTTCGCGCCGCTGGCCATGTTCAGGATCCCGATGACGCGCTCCCACCCGGGCCGATGCATTGCCCATCCTAGTTCGATCATCACGTTGGGGTTCGGGAGCCACTTTCCGTCTGGAGACTGTGCGATGGGGGTGAGGTCGGCCACGAACACTGCCGCATCCGCAATCTTGTTGAGGATCGTGGCGGCGATGTCCGCCATGCCACGTTCGCCCTTGGTGTCGTGGTCAATCTCAGGCCGATCCGCATCATCAACGCCGATCTCGGCGGCGACTTGGGTGATCGCATCTACCAAGGCACCGCGGATGAAATGGCGGCAGGTCTTGGGTGAATAGTCGCTTTGCCAGGACCAGAATATCTTTGGTGTGTGTCCGTTCATCACTGTCTCAGTGTCAAATTCAGCGCGGCCTTGTATTGGCAAAGGGTGATTGCGGCAACCGTGCAGATTCCAAATTATGCGTCCCGGCGTACCGCCGTCGGGCTCTCGGGCTGCGCCCCGTGCTTCGTGCCGAATCACGGCCATCCGGCTTTGATCCCTGACGCATGCGGCCCTTGAGGGCCTGCGCGCTGCGCTTGCCTGTCCGTGCCTTCGTTAGAGGGAGTGGGCGGTCTTGCTGTCCCCTTCACCGTATCACGGCGTTCTCGCCGTCAAGGGCTGCGCGCCGATGGCGCTTGCGGCCCGTGGCCGTCTGCGCTGCTTGCGCTGCGCCGTGATGGCGACGGTTCCGGGCAATTCCGCCCGAGCAACCGGAGATCGTCATGAACGACAAATCGCATGTTTCGATGGAGCAACACGTTTGCCTGGTCTGCGGCGTGGCTTTCGACACCGGCGCCATCCTGCTGGACAAGCGCCTGCGCGAGAGCATGGAGCGCCACACGACGACGGGCTGGGGCCTGTGCGCCGAACACCAGAAGCTGGCGGACGATGGCTTCGTCGCGCTGGTCGAATGCGATCCGCAGCGCAGCGGGTTGCAGGGTGGCCGCCTGAAGCCCGGACAGGCCTATCGCACCGGCCGGCTGGCCCACATCAAGCGCCACGTGTTCACGCAGGTGTTCAACGTGCCGATCGAGGCCAACCAGCCTTGTGTCTTCGTCGAGCCGGGCGTCATCGAGCAGCTGCAGGCGATGGTGCCGCCGGCGGCGAGCTGATCGCTCAATGAGGCGTCGCGCGCCGCGCCCGCTCGTTGCGGGCGCGGCGCTTTTTCTTTGCTGCGCCTTTGTCGAAGGCTTCGGCCCTGGCGGGCCTGCGCGCTGCGCTTGCCTCCAGGGGATCGGCCATGCGGCCCATCCCCGCCGCGCTGCGCTTGGCGTCCCTGCGAGCCCGCCGACCAAGCTGCGCCTGATCGGCCTTCGCGCCTGGCGGCGCTGCGCGCTTCGCTTGCGTGGTGTCGGCGCCGAGAGCGGCCGTTGCCGCGGTCGCCGTCTTTCCTGAGCCCATCACCTTGTCCGCGACTGTAGCCCGCGGCCGGTGGCCGTCAAGGCGCGCCGGGCCGTGTCCTCGGCTAGCGCCTGCGGGCCGCCCCACACCCGGCGCTTCTTCCTTGACGGCCACCGGCCCCGGTCTCCTTTCGTCGCGGGCGATGAACTCAGGAAAGACGGTGGCAACGAGGCCGACCTGGGTCTTTGCGCCGACCCCACCGGAGTCCGAAGAGGGCTCTGAATCTAGGAATCCGGTAGGGGTTCTTCAACAGCCAACTTCATTGGAGAAAGACCATGCAACTCGCTTCCCGTTTCGCACCGCGTTCGCCGGTGCTGCGCTCCGAACATCCCTTGTCGGATGACCAGATCAGGACGGTGGCCCCGTCCATCTTCGCTGAGGCCCCGCACGGCAGCCGCTCGCACCGCTACAGCTACATCCCCACCGCCACGGTGCTGCACAAGTTGCGCGGCGAGGGCTTCCAGCCCTTCATGGTGTGCCAGACCCGCGTGCGGCAGGAAGGGCGGCGCGACTTCACCAAGCACATGCTGCGGCTGCGCCACGCCAGCCAGATCAACGGGCGCGAGGCCAACGAAATCATCCTGCTGAACTCGCACGACGGCACCAGCAGCTACCAGATGCTGGCCGGGATGCTCGTCTTTGTCTGCCAGAACGGGCTGGTCTGCGGCGACACCGTGGCGGACGTGCGCGTGCCGCACAAGGGCGACGTGGCGGGCCAAGTGATCGAGGGTGCGTATGAAGTGCTGCACGGCTTCGAGCAGGCGCAGCAGTCCCGCGATGCGATGCGGTCTATCACGCTGGACGGCGGCGAAGCCGAGGTGTTCGCGCGTGCCGCGCTCGCCCTCAAGTACGACGACCCCGACAAGCCCGCGCCCATCACCGAGGCGCAGGTGCTGGCCCCGCGCCGCTTCGACGACAACCGCCCCGACCTGTGGAGCGTGTTCAACCGCACGCAGGAGAACCTGACCCAGGGCGGTTTGCCCGCCCGCACGGCCAACGGCCGCCGCCAGCACACCCGGCCCGTGCAGGGCATCGACCAGAACGTGCGCCTGAACCGCGCGCTGTGGCTGCTTGCCGATGGCATGCAGCGCCTGAAGGCCTGAACCCCGCCTGAACCCACGCGGAGGGGCTTTCACGCCAACACGGCCCCTCTGTTCTTTCCTCCCGTTGGCTTGTCCGTTTCTTCACTCGACAGGAGTTTCACCATGAACACCGCTACCCTTCACGAAACCACCGCCATCGCTGCCGCCGTGCAGACCGTGGACGCCATCGGCGCAGGCCAGGACCTGCTGCTGATCCCGTTGTCGCGGCTGCGCCCGTCCTCGCGCAACGTGCGCAAGAGCGGCGGCACGTCGATTCCCGAACTGGCCGCGAGCATTGCCCGCGTGGGCCTGCTGCAAAACCTCACCGTGGTGCTGTCGGCGGATGGCGAGCACTACGAAGTCGTCGCAGGGCGGCGCCGCCTCGCCGCGCTCAAGCTGCTGGTCAAGCGCCGCAAGCTGGCCAAGGGTCATGAGGTGCCGTGCCTGCTGGTGCCCGATGCGGCGGCGCGCACCGTGAGCCTGACCGAGAACGTGCAGCGCGAGGCCATGTTAGGTCGCGTGCTGCGAGTGTCCTGTTTGTCATCAGGCATTCACCGTCGATGGTCAATGTGTCGAAGGAGATTGTTCGACGCGCGCCCCGGCCTGCATTTCCCGGGCGCGCGTCGCCGGACGATGAGGTCACCGGTTCACATCAGGTGTTGGAGCTGTCCTCATCTTGGAACCGCAAGGCGCAGCTGGCCATGGGCTATCCTGCGTCACGCGGTGGCAAGTGCCTCCTGGAGGGCAGCGATGGCAAGAATCATCCGTGCAGTTCCCGGCCATACCGACATCGCACAAGGTCTGCCGATCCTGGTGGACGAGCGCATGGCGATCATCGAGCCGGCATTCGCCTACCTGCTCGAACTGGCGACCATTTCAGGCCGTGCGCACAGCGCGCAGACCCTGCGCACCTACGCCGAGCATCTGCACGACTGGTTCGACAGCCTGGAGCAGTCCGGATTGGAATGGAGCTCGATCGACGAAAGCACGATCGCGGCCTACCGCAATCGAATGCTGCACAACCCCAGTGCACACACCGGCAGGCCTTACGCGCGCGCCACGGTGAACGGCCGCATCCACACCGTCTGCCGCTTCTACAGCTGGGCTTGCGCAAAGGGCTGGATCGAGCGGCTGCCATTCCGGTTCGTCGATGTGCGGGTGTCGGTCGAGCGGCGTCAATCCTTCCTGGGCCACCTGCACAGCGGCGCATCGGTGATGCCGGCCAACGTCTTGACGCTGCCCGTGCACGAGCGTCTGCCCAGGCCGCTACGCGTGGACCAACTGCGCCTAGTGTTTGCCCAGCTGGGCGAGCCTTACTGCTTGATGGCCCAGTGGGCGCTGGCGACCGGGATGCGGCGAAAAGAGCTGTGCGGCCTGTGTGTGTTCCAAGTGCCGGAGACGGCGCACTTGCAGACGGGGGACCATCCGCTGGTCGGCGTTGACCTGAGCGTCACCAAGGGTGACCGGCCGCGCACGGCCTACCCGCCGATCCGGCTGGTGGATGCCACGCTGCGATACATCGATGAGGTCCGTACGCCGCTGGTGCGGGCTCGGCGGCGCCAGGATGCGCGCTACCGTGCGCCTTCGCAGCTGTTCCTGAACAGCCGAGCCGAGGCGGTGACCTGCGAACGGCTGACCGCCGTGTTCAATGCGGCCTTCCGGCGTGCGGGCCTTAACGGCTCAGCGCACTGGCTCAGGCACACCTTCGCCATGGCAATGCTCGTGCGTCTGCAGCGTCAGGCGCTGCAAACACCGGACATCAACCCCCTCAAGACGGTGCAGGTCCTGCTCGGCCACAGGTCGATCCAGAGCACGGCGCTGTACCTGCGCTGCGTCGAGCTTCATGAGAGGGAACTGGCTGGCAGCATCGACTACCTCTACGGAGAGTTGATTGACCAGGAGCGCACGCCGTGAGCAGTCGTACAGGAAGGCTCGATCGTCGATTGCAAGCGATCGCACCGCACGGGCAAGCTACGACCGCCGCAGGCGCGGTCGTGGAACTGCGTGACGGCTGGGGCCAGGTGCAGGGCCGCTACGATCTGGAAACGCTGACCCTCCCGGAGGACATGGCACGAATGCTGGCAGAAGCCTTCCGACAACACCATGCGGCTTCTAGGCCCGAGACGTGCCGCGGCTGCTGGAAGGCCTTGCAGAGCTTTGCGCGCTTCGTTGCCGAAGACGGCGCCGTGAGGTCGCTGCGGGATCTCGATACGGCTGCTGTGGGGCGCTACATCGCATGGCTGGACCGCCAGGTCGGTCCCACGGGCGAGCCACGCTCGCGCAAGGGGCGCGCCAATGTGCTGTCCGGGCTGCGGCAGTTGGTGGACTGGATGAAGCGGCACCATCCCGGCGCGCTGGCGCAGCGCATCGACTTCCCGTACCGGGTGTACCCGGACCTGAACGCTCAGCCGCGAAAGCGGCTGCCCGAGGATCAACTCAAAACCATTCTGCGCGCTTGCTACGAGGACATCGACGCGGCGTGGGCGCGCTTCGAGATGGGACGGGAGATCCTTCGAAGCGCCGCGGTGCCGCAGGGCGCCTCGGTGCAACTGCATGGCCTGGTACGCGCGTTGGCCGGCGTGGATCACGGCGTGATGCCGGCACGGCTGACGCTGGTCGCGCGCAGCTTCAACATGGCCACCATTGCACGCGAGGGCGGGCTGCGCTCGCTTGCGGGCTACCTGCATCTCACCGGCGAGATGGCGGTGCCGTTCTTCGTGGCATTGGCGATCCAGCTGGCGGCCAACCCGCATCCCCTGGCGAAGATGGGGCGCGAGTGCCTGCGGGCGCACCCGCTGGACGAGCATCGCGTGATCGTCGAATGGGACAAGGCCCGCGTCGGCGGCCAACTCAGGCGCGCGCAGCAGCGCTCCTTCGATCGCCGGCGCCGACACGCGGCGCCAAACCTGATCGACAAGCTGTTGGCGATGACCGAGCCGCTGGTAGAGCGCGCCGGCCGCGACAACCGCGGCTTCCTGTTCCTGGTGGTGAGCGAGAAGACCCGGCACATCGCGCCGATGTCGCTGAGTACGCTGACCCACACCCTCAAGGCGTTCATCGCTCGCGCCAACGCCAGGATCGCCATCTGGAACCAGGCGGCGCCCGAGCGCGCGCGCATGCCGCTGCCGGACTTCGCTGCGGTGCTGCTGCGCGGCAGCGTGGCGACCGAGCACTACCGCGCCTCTGGCGGCGACATCTTGCACGTCCAGCAGATCCTCAACCATGGCTCGGCCGTCACGACCGAGGCCTATGTGAAGGGACCGAGCACGGAGCAGTTGCGCCGCGAGACGGTGGCAAGGCTGCAGAAGCTGATGATCAACTGGCTGACGAGTCCCGCCGGTTCGGCGTTGCCTTCGGGTCGCCCTGCGCCTGCCGCTGGCGCCCGGGCGACGGCGCCGTTCGGCCACGATTGCCTCAACCCCCTGGATGGCTCAGGCCCCGACGCGCAGACCGGGCGGGTCTGCGCGCATCTGGGCGGCTGCCTGCGCTGCCCGGGCTTGGTGATCCCTCTGGATGAGGCGCATCTGGCACGCATCCTGTTGGCCAAGGAGGAGTTCGAGCGGGCCCGTGAGCGACTCGATGCGCGGCGCTGGGAGCTGCTGTACGCGCCGAGCTACCGCATCCTGGTGCAGGACATCCTGCCGGACTTCCCTGAGGCCATGCATGCCCCGGCGGCCGCGTTGGCCAAACGGATGCCGGCGCTGCCGATGCTGGAGTGAACATGCCGTCCGCGCGTGCCTACCGTGCCCCGGCGCCCATCGAGGATGAAACCAGGGTGTCGACGCGCTCCATGCTGGCCGATGTCGTCTGGCATCTGGACGGCCTGCGACCTGGTGCCAATCCCAGCGACTTCTCTCTGGACTGGAGCTTCCGGCTGCACGACGACAGCCGCTTCAGCGCTCCGAAATGGCATGCCTGGTCGCGTGCGGCCAAGCGTTTCCTGTGGAGCCTCAAGGTGGATCCTCCGCCGGGGCGCAGGCATGTGCACGACGGCACGCTCGTGTCCACCTTCCGCGTGCTGCGTTCGCTGGTGCGCTGGATGGCCGCGCGGGGCTTGCGCTGCTTCGCCGACCTGCACCGCGACACGGCGCTGGAGTTCTTCGCCGACGTGGCCCGGCGTCCCGGCATGAAGGAAGGCAAGCCTCTGTCGGCGGCGACCCTGAGCACCTACCGCGGCGTCCTGCACCTGCTGTACCTGCAGGGCGGCCGCCTTCCCGATGTGGCGATCGACGAGCCGGTTCCCGTGCTGCTGCAGCGCTTGCCCAAGCATGATCGTGGGTGGTTGCCCTATACCCCTGACGAGATCGCCATGCCTCTGGTGTCGGCAGCACTGCGCCTGATCGGCACGCCGGCCAGTGACGTCATTGCGCTGTGGCATCGGGCACAGACGGCCTACGACGCCGCGCTGGCCGATGGCATGAGCCAGACCAAGGCGGGCTTCAGGGTCGTAGATGCCATCGCGGGCTTCGGCTTCTCCACGCTGCCCGGTGAGGCCCAGCCATGGCAGGCCGCTCCCGTGACCAGCACCAAGCGGGTACGCACGCTGGTGGACCGTATCGGTGAAAGCTGCTTCATCGTGGTGGCCTACCTAGTTGGCGCACGGGTGTCCGAGATCCTGGGCTTGCAGGCGGGCTGCATCGAGCGGAATCCTTCGGCCGACGGCACGGAGCAGTTCGCCTACTTGGCAGGACGCATCTACAAGACGGCACGGGCGGAGAGTGGCCAAGCGCACCGCTGGCCGGCGCCGCCTGCCGTGGAGCGCGCCATCGCCGTGATGGAGCAGTTGTCGGCGCCGCTGCGCCAGCGCACCGGGCGCACCGATCTGTGGTTGTCCCCGGACAGTACGGGCCTGGCAGGACCTGCCGCACGCATCCGCGTGCCGGGCGTGCAGACGCTCATCGGCCGCCTGAACAAAGGGTTCGCGGTCTTCATCGACCTGCCGCAGTACCAGGGCGCAGCGTGGCACCTGAACACCCATCAGGGCCGCAAGACCTTCGCGCGCTTCGTGGGCAAGCGGGACCGAACGGGGTTGGACGCATTGCGCGCGCACTTCGGGCATGTGAGCCGGGTGATGACCGACCAAGGATACGTTGGGACGGACTTCGCGCTCGATGAGCTGATTGATCGTCATGCGCGCGATGAGACGCGCGCCGCGCTGGAGGAACTGCTCACCGCCGCGTCGCTTGGCGGCAAGGCTGGCCGAATGATGGCTGCTCGCTCCGAGTTCAGGGGCCGCACGCGCGATGCGGACGTGCAGGCCTACGTGGAGTTCCTGATGGCGGAGACGGACTTGCGCCTGGGCGCATGCGATTGGGGGTACTGCGTGTACCGCAGCGAAACCTCGGCGTGCCTGGGAGGAGAAAAAGGGCCCAATCCGGCGTCGCGTACGCAAAGCGTGTGCGCGTCGTGTGCGAACTTCGCGGTCACGGACAAGCACCGGCCGGTCTGGGAAGCGCGCCGCACACGGAACGTCAGCTTGATGCAGTCCCACGCCCTCGATCCGGAGAGCCTGGCGCTGGCCGAGGCGCGGGTCGGTGAGTGTGACCGCATCCTGGCTCAGTTGAACAGCGCTGCGGGAGAAGAACGTGGCGCGTGATGCGACGCGCATGCCTGTGCTCAACCCGTACGAAAGGCGTCGGCAGGCGACGGATCGCAAGCTGCGCGATGCACTGGCCCGAATGATCGACAGCACGCCGCATGACGCGTCATTGCAGGAGCGGCGCTGCCGGCTCAGCGTCGCCAGCCTGGCGCGAGAGGCCGGTGTGGCGCGCAATGCGATCTATACGAACCACAGAGCGATGATCGATGCACTGCGCCAGGCCACGCAGCAGCAGGGCGTGCCGAGCAGGCGGAAAAGCTGGGAAGACCAGCTGGCCCAGCAGCGTGCCGTCATCGACTTGCTGAAGGCGCAGCAACGGCGTCTCGTGACCGAGAACGCTGCGCTACTCAAGCGCGCCCTGGACAGCGAAGCTGCAGCAGCTCGGCATCAGCGGCAAAGCGCTCGCTTGCTCGCAGAGCAGGACCGAGAACGCAAGCCCGTGACCTTGGTACCTCGCCCTCGCATCGCGTGATGCTCAACACCGACAGCTACCGAACTGGCTGGAACATGATGATGCCCATCCCGCAGAGCGCCACGGCCACGCCGGCGAAGTCCCAAGCGGTCGGCCTCACCTGATCGACAGCCCACAACCACGCGAGCGCCACACCGATATAGACGCCTCCATAGGCAGCGTAGACCCGACCCGGAGCGGTTGCATGCAAGGTCAGCAGCCAGGCGAACAGCGCCAGACTCAAGGCTGCGGGCACCAGCAGCCAGATCGAGCGGCCTTGCTTGAGCCATAGGTAGGGCAGATAGCAACCGGCGATCTCGGCCAATGCCGCTGCAACGAACAACAAGAAGATCTTCATCGTGGCATTCTGCCGGGGACGTCTGGAGCGGATTGCCCAGCTCCATATCATGTTCAGAACCTCGGCCTAGGACTCGACGATGCCGAATTCCGCGAGCGCCTGATTCCAGTTCCTGCCGCTGCGCTGCCCGGCCAACTTGATGAGCGCGTAGCGCTGCAGTGGCGCCAGAGCGGCCCATTGAGTGGCAGAGGGCGGCGTTCTTCCGCCGGCGATGCAGCGTGCACTCACCGCCTCCGACACCACGCCTGGGATATCCGCGGCCGCGTCGGCAGGGACCGCTGGCATGTCGGACCAACCCGACTGCTCGGCGCGGCGACGCAGGAATCGGGAAAGGCGTTCGACGTGATCGGGTCTGTGGACTGGCGCCTCCCGCAGCGTCTCGCGCACTGCAAGCGGCAGGGTGCGCCATTGCGCGAGCGAAAGCTTCAGGCGACAGCGGTCGAGCTTCGCGCGCATGCTCATCGGGATGCAATCGAGGGTGGCCCGATACGCAGTCTCGAAACCAAAGAACGCGCTCGCCAGGTCGCAGGGAAAACCCAGCGCGCGGGCCACACCGCGTGCGATGACCGCCCGCCGCGCGCCCAAGCCGTGGGTCTCAGGCTCGGCACGCGCACGGTCAGATCGGCCAGCGTGCGCAGACCGTCGGCCTGGATAGGGTTGGCGATGCGCGCGGGCAGCCAGCGCTCGACGGCGTCGGTCACCAGCGGCCGCGGCACGGAGAGCCCGCGCAACAGGTCGATCGCCGCCATGACGGCGCGGACCCGCTTCGGCCGCTCGGAGGCGGGTTGCAGGATCAGCTGCGCCAGGTCATCGCGGCGACACCGGCGGGCGCGGTCCGCCAGCTGGCGCCGGATCTCACCTAGCACGGTGGGCGACGACCTTCCAGCGTCTGTGCTGTGCGGCAGGTACTGCGCGACGGCGTCGGTGATGCCCATGCCGGCGTACCACGCACGCAGGGCCGCGAGCGCCGCGGCGCCAGGGAAGTCCTGAGCCGCCTCTTCCGGGATCATCGCGCTCGGGGTACTTTTCTTCTTCGGAGTTTAGCCAAGTGAGATAGCTACTGCGACAAGAAAGATCATCGCAATAGCGCAGATTAGTCATGGGCGAACGAGAGGGCAAGCCGGAGGTTTACCGCGAAGCCGTGCAGCCGCTCTGGCGCGTTCAGGGCCGTGCACCCGATGCGCTAACATCACTAAATGACTCGCGAACTCTGTTCGCCCAAGACTGCTCTGGGCATTGTCAAGCAAGGGTGCGTTCTCCTCGCCGACCGGCTTCATTCGGTCACCCCACCCTAGGCGAGCACGCATCTTCTGCGTGCTCGCCTTTGCGCCTTCGGTTCAGGCGCGAAGCGCGGGCTATCCATGTCCTTTACGGAGATGTAGTCATGCTTCTTGACTTGGAACGCTTTCGTCAGCGCATTCTTGACGAACTGGAGAAAGTGGAGCGTTCGCTTCAAAATTCGCAACAGGCTGCCGCAACAGTGCTTCTCGACCAATCAAGCGTGGGAAGACTTTCACGCATGGATGCCCTGCAACAGCAGGCCATCGCCCGAGGCCTGACCGAGCGGCTGCAGCTGTCCAAACGAAAGCTGCAAGCTGCGCGCGATCGAATTGACTCTGGTAGCTATTTCCTGTGCTGCCAGTGCGATGAAAAAATCGAACTCAGTCGCCTAGAGCACGACCCCGCGACAGTGTTCTGCCGCGCCTGCATGCAAGAGCGCGATGTGCTCCTCCAAAATCGACCAAGGGGCTGAGGGTATGCAGAACAGAACTCCTCTTCGACGAACAAGGGCAAGTCAAAACAGCGAGGCATCCAGAATGCATGACCTGATGGTCGAGTTGCTGGAAACCGCCGACATTCGCATCGACGGCCACCGGAACCAAGACATACAGATTCATGACAGGAAGCTCGCCGACCGGGTCTTTGCTCTTGGCAATCTGGGGTTGGGTGAGGCTTACATCGAGGGGCATTGGGATGCGCGCCAACTGGACTGCTTCTTCCATCACCTGCTCGCGGCTCGTCTGGATCAAAAGGTGAAGCCCATTCGTTTGGCCTTCCATGCCTTGCGCACCCGGCTGCTCAACCGACAAACGCTCAAGCGCGCCTGGCGCGTGGGTGAGGCGCACTACGACCTGGGCAACGACTTCTATGCCGCCATGCTTGATGGACGTATGACGTATACCTGCGGGTACTGGTCGGGGGGTGCTCGAACCTTGCAGGAAGCGCAGGAAACCAAGCTCGACATGATCTGCCGCAAGCTGGAGCTCAAGCCAGGATTGAGACTGCTGGACATTGGCTGCGGCTGGGGCAGCCTGATGGGGTTTGCGGCGGAGCACTATGGTGTACGCTGCGTCGGCGTGACCATTTCCAAGGAGCAGGCGGCGTGGGCGGCCGAACGGTACAAGGGATTGCCCATTGAGTTTCGCCTGCAGGACTACCGCACCGTCAGCGAGAAGTTCGATCGCATCGCCAGCGTCGGCATGTTCGAACATGTGGGTCGGAAAAATCACCGCACCTACATGGAAGTGGCACACCGCTGCCTGGCCGATGGCGGATTGTTCCTGCTGCACACCATCGGCAAGAACATCCGCGACGCCACGCCTGATCCATGGATCGACAAGTACATCTTCCCCAACGGCGACCTGCCGTCTCTTGGGCAGATCGGTGATGCGTGTGACGGCCTGTTCGTGGCGGAGGACCTTCACAATTTCGGCGCCGACTACGACAAGACATTGATGGCATGGCACGCGAACTTCGAACACGCCTGGCCACGGTTCAAAGACCGGCTGGGAGAACACTTCTATCGCATGTGGAGCTATTACCTCCTGTCCTGCGCTGGGGCATTCAGGGCTCGGGACATACAGCTTTGGCAATGGGTTCTGAGCAAGAAGGGAGTGCCGGGGGGCTACCAAAGGGCCACTCAGCCGTCGATCGCACGATACCGTCCCTCCATTGAAGAGACATTGACCCTGGCTTCACAGTCAACAAGGGAGGCATCCGGGGCACCTATTGAGCCTCGACTTCCAGACTGCTCTCGCGCGACTGGAAGTCAGGGCTGAGGACAGAGTTCCAAGGCTGCTCGCCCTGCGTGCTGATGTCGAGCAGATCCAGCAGCGTCCAGTCGAGCACGTCGGTCCGGTAGGCTCTTCCCACCAGCTCGGACGATGCAAGGTGGCCGATCGCCTTCGACGACCACAGAAACATCGGGACTTCATAGCCGGGGGGGGTCTCCGCGTGCCCTGCGTGGTTGCGCGTATGCCCCACATCCTGGCCATGATCCGAGGTGTAGAGAAAATGGCTGGCATGCGCGCCTTGATCCTGCACGAAACCGTCCAGCAGGCGTGCAACGACACTGTCGTGATAGAGCAAGGCGTTGTCGTACTCGTTGCGCATCGCAACGATCCAGGGCATCCGTCCCGCGCTTTTCATCTCTGAGCTCACCGCGTCGGATGCGCCCGTGAAGGCATTGAAATCCGCTGGTCGGCGCTGCTCGTAATGCGGATGTGCGCCCAGAAGATGAACAATGATGAACTTCTTCGGCGCTGGATCGCGCAGCGCCGACTCCCACGCGGGAAGAAGCCGCTCGTCAAGACTGCGGTCACTGCGCCTGCCGCCGGTGTTCAGGAACGCGGTGACGTCGGCCTCGTGCGCGAAGCGGTTGTTGATGTAGCGATCATGCTGGTTCGATATCCAGAAGGTCTTATAGCCGGCGACCTTCGCAAGCAGCGTGACGCTTGGCAGCGCATCCGCGTCCAGTCCATTCTGTCGATCCTTGGCAGTCAGCATGTGGCGAAACGCCCCGACGGTATTGCTGTGCGCGGCCAGAACGTCGCGAAACACCAGCAGGTTGCCAGCACGGGCGTCCAGCTCGGGCGACGTCCTTCGCGGGTAGCCGTACAGGCTCCAGTTGCCTCGGTAGATGCTCTCGCCGATCACGACCGCGACGGTATTGCGATCCGGGCCCACGTATTCCACCTGCATCGCGTCGATCGCGCCGGCAGTAGCCTCGCGCGTGGATGAAAGCAGTCGAATGCTGTCCTGGTAGCGCGCGTATTCCCTGGCTTGGGACGGCCAGTAGATGAAGGGGTTGGCTGCGCGGACCGTCGCATTGACATGCAGGCCTGCGAGCAGCAGCACGACGACGCCGAAGGTGCGCACTCGGAAGCGGGGCGGCTTGCGAGCGCGCAGCAACCATACCGAGGCAAATGCGACGAAGGCGGCGGCAAACAGATGGATCGCGATATCCACTGCATGGTGCTCGATGAATTCCCTCGATTCACCTGCGGAAGTGTTGCCCACCGCATCGAGCACCAGGGCAGCGTCGGGGTTGGTCTGGTAGACCGACATGAGGAAAGACCGGATCAGCAGGTCCAGAACGAAACCAAGACGCCAGGACACTTCGAGGGCGCGGCTCCAACGCAGTCGCGCGGACATCGAAAGCAGCACATACGCACCGAGCAGGAACACCACGACAGCCTTGCCGGTGTCGCGTATGCCGACGTCGAAGGCCAGGTAGGCGGCGCACAGCAGCATCACGCACAGCAAAGGCTCGATGTAGGCGGGCAGCCAAGAACGCGGGGGCACTGGAGGGGGGCTGTTTCGACCGGTCCGCGACCGGGTCGACCCGGCTGGTTCTCGAGAAAGAATGTGATGCACGAGGCTCGGTGGAAAAACGCCGGCGCGGATTTCCGGCCGGGTCGAAGAAGGTGATGCCTCTCACGTGCCGAAGAAGAAGCCTGGCGCCCGGCGAGAGGCGGTGCGGCATGAGAAGCGGTGAGCTGGCCGTCGTGAGGCCGCAGTCGGATGAGGCTGCGCTATGGCGGTGCCGGTCGAAACGACGTAACGGCTGGCCCGGTGGATCCTGTGGCGTGGAGCGAGCCCCTCCGCTCGGCGCAGGCGCGGCCTGCGCCAAAGCGCGGGTGGCCAGAGGGCGGAGTCAGGACGGGCATGGACGGAATTCTAGGCCAGCGGTGCAGGCGGGAACGCCGACGGCCCACTGCGCACAGGGATTCTGCAGCTGTCAGGCGCCATTGCCATACCAGTGGAGCTTCTCGCGAAGCGTATCGAAATAGCGCCAGCCACGCGGGTGCACGAAACGAGCAGGATGCGCTGCCTTGACGATGCGCACCCGATCGCCTGGTTGCAACGCTGTGTGCAACTGGCCATCGAAACTCACCGCACTGTCGCGACCCATGAGGAGTTCGATCGGGCCGCACTGAGGAAGCGCCAGCGGTCGGTCGACGACGGTGCGCGCGGCGATCGCCACGACGATCCATGCATCGATGGCCGGATGGAGGATGGGCCCTCCTGCTGCCATGCCGTAGGCAGTGCTCCCGGTGGGCGACGACACGATCAAGCCGTCGGCGAGCACCGAGGCAATGGGCGCATCGTCGAAGCTGATCGCAACCTCGACCGCGCCCAGCGCCGAGGATCGATGGATGGCCACCTCGTTGAGCGCGATCCCCGCAGCGATGCAGCGGGCGCCGCGAAACACCCGCCCTTCGAGCATGGCCCGGCTTTCGTGCTCGCAGGTGCCCTCGAGGACCGGGCCCAGAACCTCATTCATGCGATCCATCGGCGTGTCGGCCATGAAACCCAGCCGGCCCAGATTCACCCCCAGCAGCGCAACGCCATGGGGCGCGAGCGCGCGCGCGCAGCTGAGCATGGTTCCATCGCCCCCCGCAACGATGGCGAGTTCGCAGGAGCGGCCCAGATCGTCCATCGAGTAGGCCCCCCAACCCGTCAGGCCGGTGTTGGCCGCGGTGGCGCTCTCGAGATGCACCTTGATATTTCGTTGCGTCAGAAAGGTCCCGATGCGCTCCAGCACGCTGCGTATGCCCGGGGACTGGTATTTGCCGATCAGCGCCACCTGTAAGAATGGAAGGGACATGAGAATCAGTTTCGACGGGTGAATTCGGCCATCTGGGTTGGACTGCCGAAGCATGGATGGCACTCACCGATGCCACGGAAATGGACTTCGTACGCGTTGCGGCGTGCCGTGCCCGTGGCCCACGCCTCGAACTTGGCGCGAGACCACTCGAAGAAGTGACCCGGCTCCCTGTGCCGCCCCTCCGGTACGCCGAGCAGCGCGTTGCATTCGACGTTGGGCGTGGTGATGACGACATGCCGGGGCCTGTAGTCGCCGAAGACGAGGCCTTCCAGGCGGGAAAGCCTGCCAGGCGGCACATGTTCGATTGTCTCCAACATGGCGATGGCATCCAGTGCATGGAGAGCTGAATGGTGCTCCAGAAAAGAACCATGAATCAACGTCAGCCGTCCGCTGCCCAGTGCGACGCCCGACGCCATTCGCTCGGCCCGCGTTAGCACGCCCAGGGCCATCTCGACGCCCACGATTCGCTCGAACCGTGCGTCCGCCAACAGTCGAGACAACAGCGCGCCGCTGCCGCAGCCAAGGTCGCCGATCGCGCGAGCGCCTGCGGCACCTAGCGCATCGGTGACCGCAGCGATCCTCAACGTGTGGAGTGCGCTCGGCTCGCAATCGACCTGCCCTGCATCCGAAACGCCATCCAGAGCCTGCATCTCCCATTCGACAATTGAAAGCGCCGCAGGACAGTGGCGCCGCATGCGCCACACAAGCTGCCGCTGAACAGGTTTGATCGTCTTCTTCATCGTGCCTGTGGCTTGGTGTTGCCGACGGCGTGAATCAGATCGCTGGCGAACAGGCCTGCGGCCACTGCAATTAGCAGCAGCCCGACAGCCTGGGCCGACAGCGACACCCCTCGGTCGAGAAGCAACCCCATGACTGCGGGAGCCAGCCCGCTTGCCAATACGCCCCATCCCTGGGTCAGCGCGCGGACACGGCCGAGGCGGTGCGGCCCATAGGTTTCCGCCCACAAAGCCGTTTCCAAGCTGCTGGAGGCTGCAGCGGCCAAGCCGAAGAGGAGCATGTAGACGGGAACCACCCAAGGCTGCCGCACGACGGCAATGAGCAGCATGGCCAGGCCCAATGGCACGGCGAGCAGCGGCAGGACGCGCGCCGCGGAATGCCGGTCCAGGACCGCTCCGACCCACAGCAGCGACACGGCGCGAGACAGGGCGTATGCCACGAACCAGGTGGCGATCAGGCGAAGGCTCCAGTCCTTTTCCTGCGCCAGCCGGGCCTGGTGGAAGAAGATGCCGGTCGACATGAACGGGGCGCACAGCAGCAGGGGCAGGCTGCGCGCGAAGCGCGGGTTGCGCCATATGGCGGATTCCTTCCGGACTGGCGCAGGCGCGGGTGCGGCGAAGGCCGTCGGACCGCCCGAACGGGTATGCACAAGCATCAACGCCAGCGCCGATCCCAGCAGGACGAACGCCGCATTGGCCACCCAGACCGGCCGCCATCCCAGCGAGGAAATACCCCCCACCGCAGCCATCGGAAACAGCGCCTCACCCAGCGCTAGGCCAAGCGCCGCCAAGCCGATCGCCTTGCCACGGTCGTTGGGCAGAGCGCGCGCGACGGTGGTCATGGCCGTGTGAACCATCAACCCCTGCCCGGACAGGCGAAGCAGATACAGGCTGACGACAAGCACCGGCAGGCTGGGGCTCCAGGCGAGCAGCAGGCAGGCGCTCGACAGCATGACGGCGATGCCCGCCGTGAACCTGCGCACGCTCATAGAATCAACGAAGCGTCCGGCCCACGCCACCGTCAAGGCGCTGGCCATCGTCGCTGCGGCATACACGGTTCCGAATGAACCGTCCGACAGATCAAAAGCGTCCCGGACGTGCGCGCCGAACAAGGCGATGAAGAAGGTCTGGCCGGCACTGGACATCGCCATCAGCAAGGCGCCGAAACCCAGTAGCCGCCTATGGCGAACGACGACCTTCCCGTAGCCGGCGAGCGACGTCCTCATGCCGAACCTGCGACATGGGGCCGCGCATGCTCGTGGAACACCAGCCCGGCGTGCTCGCGCAATGCATGGAAGCGCACGCCGGTCCAACGCTCCTGCACCACCATAAGCTCCGCCTTGTGGCCGGCCACGAGCGCCGGCGCGTTCACGGCGTCAAACACCACCCGGTGCGCGTTGGCATCGATGAACCTGCGCAACTCGAGCGGATCGTCGGCGGTCACCCAGCGCGCCACCTGGTAGGGCGCGGGCGTCATCCGTGCATCGACGCCATACTCGTGCTTGAGCCGATGCGCAACGACCTCGAACTGCAGCACGCCGACCGCGCCCAGCAGCATGACGCCGCCCGCCTGAGGTTGGAACACCTGGATCGCACCCTCCTCGCCCAACTGCTTCAGGCCCGTGCGCAATTGCTTCGTGCGCATCGGATCCACGACCTCCACGGTGCGGAACAGCTCGGGCGCGAAGAACGGCAGGCCAGTGAACTGCAGCATCTCACCTTCAGTGAGCGTGTCGCCCAACTGCAGCAGGCCGTGGTTCGGAATCCCGATGATGTCGCCGGGATAGGCATGCTCCAGCAGTTCGCGCCGCTGCGAGAGGAAGGACATGACGTTGGTGGTCTTGATCACGCGCAGGTTGCGGCAGATCTTCAGCTTCATGCCACGGTCGAAGCGTCCCGAGCACACGCGTACGAACGCGATGCGGTCGCGATGGGCTGGATCCATGTTGGCCTGGATTTTGAACACCACTCCGGTGAATTCGCTTTCGCTCGGCTCGACAACACGTTGCAGCGCTGGGCGGGCAGCAGGGGGCGGGGCGAAGTCGACCAGGGCGTCGAGCACCTCGCGCACGCCGAAATTATTGATGGCAGACCCGAAGAACACGGGCGTCTGGTCGCCACCGGCAAAGGCTTCCAGGTCGAAGCTCGGAGACGCACCGCTCGCGAGTTCTATCTCGCTTCGGGCCTGCACGAGCTCCGGCCCGAAGCGGGCCAGAGCCACCGGATCGTCGAACTCTTCGAGCAGTTCCTCGTGCCCGACCGTGTCCTCTCCGGCGCGGAACACCCGAACACGCTGGCGCCGCACGTCGAACACACCGCGGAACGCTTTGCCCATGCCGATCGGCCAGCTGAAGGGCACCGTCGCCATGCCGAGCGCGCGCTCGATCTCGTCGATGAGGTCCAGCGGATCGCGCACTTCGCGGTCCAGTTTGTTGACGAAGGTGATGATGGGCGTCTTGCGTGCCCGGCAGACGTCCAGAAGGCGCAAGGTCTGCGCCTCGACGCCATTGGCGGCGTCGATGACCATCAGGGCCGCATCCACCGCGGTGAGCACGCGGTAGGTGTCCTCGGAGAAATCCTGGTGGCCGGGCGTGTCCAGCAGGTTGATGACGCAGTCGCGGTACTCCATTTGCATGACCGAACTGGCCACCGAGATGCCGCGCTGCTTCTCGATGTCCATCCAGTCGGACGTCGCGTGGCGCGACGCCTTGCGCGCCTTCACGCTGCCCGCGATGTGGATCGCACCGGCGTACAGAAGCAGCTTTTCGGTCAGCGTCGTCTTGCCGGCGTCGGGGTGGGAAATGATCGCGAAGGTGCGTCGCCGCCTGACTTGCCTGGATTGATCGTTGGGATTCATTCAATGGAAGTAGGATTTGTGTCGGGAGCGTCAGGTTGGACAACATCCAGCATGGTGGTCTCGAAGATGCCCATCGGGTTGACGCCGAACACCCGGATGCGCAGGGGCTGCCCCACAGACAGAAGACCCGTCCATGTGCCACGGCGCAGCGGAATGTGCTTCATGTGCAGCAATCCCTTGCAGCCCTCATGAAACGCAACAATCACTCCGAAGAACTCAAGTTGCTCGATGACGATGGCGTCGTACTCCGCGCCCATCGAAACGGACGTGCGCTGGTCGCTAGCAACGGATTGACATCGTCTGGTCGCCGGCGGATCAGGCGTTTCTGCGCTGGCCGACTGTCGCAAGGTCTTGAAAGGCGCTGCCATGAGCCCCCTCATGCGCAAGGTTTGAAGACCCGCACCAGAGATTGCTTTACGGCAAATCGTCGGATGAGAGCCGAGGTCGCCCCGCAGTGCGATGAGCGGGCTGGCGGTCGCATCCCTGCAGGCTTGCCCAAAACAGCGCCGCGCGGACACAGCGATGTCTCGCGTGAGAGACATCGCAATATGGACACGGTGAAGCTACATTGGAGTGCTGGAAATGGACGCGCGCGAGACGTGACGCAAGCGGCTCAGTTCAGAATCAGACACGAGGCGGGGCACGTGCGCAGTATGTTGGCAAGCGTGCCGTCCACGGGATAGGTCAGGCCGCGTGCTTGACGATAGGCCCCCATGACGAGGAGTCCGATGCCATTTAGCTGGGCATAGGCGGACAGGGCGACATGGGGCTCCCCTTGCAGCACTGTGCTGATGACACGATACCCTGCAGCCTCTAGTGCCGCCCGTGCAGATTCGAGCCGGTTGGTGTCGGCGTCCGAGGGCTGCGCCACCATGACGAGGTGACATATCGCGTTCTTCAGCAACGCGCTACTGGCAACGGTAGCCAGGGCGTTGCTGGCGGTGAGAAGGCCGTCGTAGGCCAACATGAACTGCACGGGAAGCTCGAAGCGGTCACCGCAGGCCAACACCGGTGAACTCACAGAGCGGATTGCCAGTTCTTGCGCGAAGTCTCGACCCGCGGCGCCATCTGCCGTGGCCTGAAAATGATGCAACCCCGTGACTATGAGAGGGGCCGAATTGGAGACGTCCGCGAGTGCAGCGGTGAGGGAGCCCGGATGGGCTGAGGCCTCGCAGTGCTGCACGCCGGCGGATTGCGCCCGCCGCACCGCAGCCGCGCGCCAAAGCTGTCCGTAGGTCAGGCAAACCTTTCTGTACTGATCGGCCGCTTCCTCAATCTGCCGACATAGCGCCGCTCGCTCCGGGAAATCAATGTCAGATGCATCATGGGCCAATCGTTCAAGGCGGACGTCCAACACATGCACCAATGAGAGCGGCAGCCCCAGTCGCATCGCTGCCCAGGCGGCGTGATCGCAGACGCTGGCGCTATGCGACGTCGCATCAAGAAGGGCGAAAACCTTATCCATGTTTAAAGTCTCCATTCCCGAGCCGCCATCAACGCAGGATCAACACGGGCACTTCGCTGGTTCGCAGCATGGTCGTAGTCGTGCTTCCGACGATCAGTTCGCGGATTCGCGAGTGTCCATAGGCACCCATGACAAGCAGGTCGACGTGGTGCTCTCGGACATGGGCTTGCAGTACCTCCTCGGCGTTGCCATCAACAATGGAAACCTCAGGAGAAAATCCTCCCTGACTCAGAATTGTGCGGGCCCAGTCTGCCTGGGCATTGGCTTGCGGCGTCCCTTCGCTGGCCATGACGATGGACGAGCTGAGCTCCCGCAACAGCGGCGTGGTAGCCAGCGTTTGAATCATCTTGCGGCCGGTCGAACTGCCGTCGAACGCGACAGCAAAGCGGCGTGGTTCAGCATATTCGCGATCTGCCAGCAGCACAGGCGCGCGCACCGATCTCACCACGTTCTCGACTGTGTGATCCAGATGGTGGCGAGGCAATGTCTTGTCATGCAAGTGAGGCCCGAGGACCGCGAGCCGCAGCTCGGACTCCATCTCGACTAATGTCGTTACCAGCGTTCCGTGACGTTGCCTGGCGTCGAGTTGTGTGATGCCGGCCAGTGCAGCGCGCTGCTTGGCATGCTCGAGGAAATCTCTTCCCAACTCCATGGCAATCTTGCTGCGACGCTCGTCCAACGTGCTGAGCTCCTCCATCAGAGATTCCTGCGCACTCACGCCCAAATGGCCACTGAAATCGCGCACGGGCGCTTGTTCAAGACGACGGTCGAGAACGTGCAGGAACCCCAGCGGCGCTTCCAGGCGTTTCGCCGACCAGATCGCCCAGTCACAAACGCTTTGCGTCGAGCGTGACCCGTCAATGCACGCAATCACTTTTTTCATAGTTGTCTCCATGACTTAATGTCCGATCACCCGCTCCGCGGCGCCTGGCTTGTCGTGAATCGCAAACTTGTCCACCAAGGTCGCGCTGGCTTGATTGAGGCCGAGCACTTCGACGGCGACGCCTTCGCGGCGGAACTTCAGAACAACTGAGTCGAGCGCGCTGATTGCCGTGATGTCCCAGAAGTGCGCGCGGCTCACGTCGATGCGAACTCGTTCAATCACCTCCTTGAAATCGAAGCTCGCGATGAACGCTTCGGATGAGGCGAAGAAGACTTGGCCTGTTACCTTGTACCGACGCAGTCGACCTTCATCGTGCGCTGCGGACTCCACGGCCATGAAGCGGCCGACCTTGTTGGCAAAGAAGATGCCGCTCAGCAGCACGCCCACGAAGACGCCCTTGGCCAGGTCGTGCGTCGATACGACGACGACCACGGTCGCGAGCATCACGAAACTCGAGCTCTTTGGGTGCTTGGTGAGATTTCGGACAGATCCCCAGTTGAACGTACCGATCGCCACCATGATCATCACCGCGACCAGCGCCGCCATCGGGATCTGCTTGACCCACGGGCCGAGCACCAGAACCATGAATAGAAGAAAGACGCCGGCGGCCATCGACGATAGCCGCCCCCGTCCGCCCGACTTCACGTTGATCACTGACTGGCCGATCATGGCGCAGCCGGCCATGCCACCGAGGAACCCGGATGCGATGTTGGCGATGCCCTGACCTGCGCACTCTCGGCTTTTGTTGCTGCTCGTGTCTGTCAGCTCGTCAACGATGGAGGCCGTCATCATGGATTCCAGAAGTCCGACCACGGTCAAGGTAGCGGCATACGGGAAGATGATCTTGAGTGTCTCCAGCGTCAGCGGCACATCGGGAAGCAGGAAAACGGGCAAGCTGTCAGGGAGTTGTCCCATGTCCCCGACGGTGCGAACGTCCAGCTTGAGCGCCATGCTGATGCCCGTGAGCACGACGATGCAGATCAGCGGCGATGGAACAGCCTTGGTGAGGTAGGGGAACAGGTAGATGATCGCGAGCCCCGCGGCCACCATCGCATAGACGACCCACGTGACATTCGTCAGTTCCGGCAACTGAGCTAGGAAGATGAGAATGGCGAGTGCGTTGACGAACCCCGTGACGACCGAGCGGGAAACGAAGCGCATCAGATTGCCCAAGCGCAATGCGCCTGCGAGGATTTGCAGTACACCTGTGAGCAACGTCGCCGCGAGCAAATACTGGAGGCCGTGCTCCTTCACCAGTGTGACCATCAACAGCGCCATGGCGCCTGTGGCGGCGGAAATCATGCCAGGTCGGCCGCCGGTGATAGAAATGACCACCGCGATGCAGAACGATGCATAGAGGCCAACCTTCGGGTCAAGGCCGGCGATGATGGAGAAGGCAATAGCTTCGGGGATGAGGGCGAGCGCGACAACGATGCCTGCGAGCAGGTCGCCTCGGACGTTCGAAAGCCATTCCTGGCGAAGTTTCTGGAGATTCATGAGGTACGGAACGCGGAAAACGGACCGCGATCGAAGTGTCGAAGGCAATCGATTTCTCAGGGCGAGAAGTCTGGTCACAGACCAAAAAAGAAACGGGCGACCCGAAATCGGTCACCCTGCACCGCTCAAGAAACTATGGCGGAGTGGCTCGAGTGAACGCAGCTGAGGAGCGCAAGCGCCCGGCGGAATGCAATGTTCCGCATGGGGTGAGGAGTTGGATCCTGTCGCTCTGCATTCCAAGATTCTAAACCCGCGACGAAAACCCGTGTCGACGATGTGATTCGAACTGCTCATCGACGGCGCGCGCCCGGCGCTGCATGCCACATGCATGGCCGACACATCGATGCGGATTCCGAGCATCGAAAGAGACGCCAGAATGAGCGCGCTTGGATGCGGGCAACAGAAGAAGGCGATGCGCCACTACATCGGCTACCGTGGACGCTTGCATCATTGGCGCCCCCTCAGGCTCGCGCAAACTTCCCGCGCGCCGGTGTCGCGGACGGCTGCAGCAGCGCCTGCGCGTACTTATCGATACCGAAGCTGAAAGTCCTGCGGAAATTGATGTGCCCGAAGTGCACCGGCCCCATGCGCCGCAGGAACACGTCGTCCACCCCCATGCCGTCCTTGCGCGTTCGCTCGACCACCTCGTTCATGCGGTTCGTGTTCCAGGCCAGCACGATGTTCGTCAGCAGGGTATGCGAACCGGAGATGGCCTTCATTTCATCGCGCGGGCGCCGGCGCCCGCGCTCGGGGGCGACCTTGCCGGTGTACACGGCGCGCTGCTGGCACTGGCGATCTACCGTTCCATCGAGCGCGACGCCGAGCGTGCAGTTGCCAAGCGCCTGCCGCAGTTGCTGGCCCTGATCCGACCGGACGCCGGCGCCGAGTTATAGCTGTACGCGACCGTTCGTCGGGCAACGACAATGACCACACATTGCCAGTCCGGCGCGTTGCTGCCGTCACGCAACGGGCATGGCCGTGCACGACGATCTGCCCTAAGGACACGTTGAAACCAACATCCTCTTGGCGCTGCACAGATTACACAGCGGTGAAGTACACAGACTGTGCGTCCACGAGCAGAAAAACGAAGCACAGCAACTGGTGCAAGCAAAGAGGACACCTCGCGCCGCTGACCTAAGCCATGCACCCGGCCGACCAGTTCGAGGCCTTCGCCGCGCTCATCAAGGAAGGCCGTCCCATTGAGGACGTGGCCGCTGATTTCGGCGTGACGCCCCTGGTGGTGCAGCGGCGTTTGAGGCTCGCCAACGTGTCGCCCCGGCTGCTGGCGGACTACCGGGCCGACGCCGTGACGCTCGACCAGTTGATGGCCCTTGCCATCACCGACGACCATGCGGCGCAGGAGACCGCGTTCTACGACTCGCCGCAGTGGCAGCGCAGCCCCGATGCGCTGCGCGATCACCTGACGCAGGAGGAAATCGATGCGGGTCGCGACCCGGTGGCGCGCTTCGTCGGGCTGGACGCCTACGAGCAGGCGGGCGGCGGCACGCGGCGCGACCTGTTCGCCGACGAGCACAGCGGCATCTTCCTTGCGGACGCCGTGCTGCTGGACGCACTGGCCCGCGACAAGCTCGCTGCCGTGGCCGAAGAAGTGCGCGCCGAGGGCTGGGGCTGGGTGGACGTGGCACCCCGCGCCACCTATGCCGACCTGCACCGCTTCCAGCGCGTGCGCGCCACGCGGCGCGAACCGGGTAAGGCCGAGGCCAAGCGCATCGCCAAACTGGAAGCCGAGCAGGCCAAGCTGCAGGAGCGGCTGGACGACGAGAACGAGGCCATCGGCGACGACGAGGCGCAGGCGCTGCAGGACGCGATGGACGCGATCGGCAACGACCTGGACGCCATCGAGCGCATGCTGCTGGTCTACCCGGTGGGCGCGGTGCCGATGGCCGGGGCGGTGGTGTCGCTCGATTCGGAGGGCGCGGTGGTGGTGCATCGCGGGCTGCTGCGCGAGGACGAGGCCAAGGCGCTGCGCGCGCAGCAGCGCGGCGCGGACGCCCCGGAGGGCGCGGACGATGCCAGCAGCCCGCAGGGTCGCGACGAGAAGGAGCCGCCTGCGCTGACGATCTCCGAGAAGCTGGCCCGCCGCCTGTCGGCGCACCGCACCGCTGCCTTGCAGGCCGAAGTCGCACGGCATCCGCACGTTGCGCTCGTGGCCGTGGTGCACCAGCTCGCGCAACGCATCGTGCTCGAGGGCTACCACGGCTCGCCGCTGAACATCAGCGCCGACCCACAGGACCGGCTGGAGCAGCACGCGCCGGACGTGGCCGAGGCCCCGGCTGCCGTGGGCATGCACAAGGTGCGCGAGGCCTGGGGCCAGCGCCTGCCCGAGGACCCGGAGGCGCTGTTCGCCGAGTTGCTGGCGATGCCGCAGTCCGAACTGCTGTCGCTGCTGGCGGTGTGCGTCGGCTTCACCGTCAGTGCCATCACGTCGCGCGAAGGCGACAGGCCCGCCGCGCTGCTGGCGCAGGCCGTGGGCCTGGACATGGGCCAGTGGTGGACGCCGACCGCTGCGGGCTACTTCGAGCACGTGTCCAAGGCCAAGGCGCTGGAAGCGGTACAGGTGTTCGCCCCTGATGAAGTGCACCGGCTCGCCAAGCTCAAGAAGGCGCAGATCGCCGCCGAGGCCGAGCGGCTGGCGGCAGGGAGCGGCTGGCTTCCGCCGATGTTCCGCCCGCTGGAGGCCGTGAAAGAAGCCGCTGCAACGCAGGACGAAGCACAAGGGCCTGCGGAAGTGGCCAATGACGAGAACGCTGAAGAGCGGGCATTGGCCGAAGCCGCCTGACGCGGCGTGCCCCGGCTGACTTTTTGCGGTCGACCGGGGCTTTTCGATAACGCGACGCGCGCGGCAGGTCTGCCGCGCGCGTTTTCACATCCAAGAGCGCCGCAAACCCGCCGCAGCGCGCCAGGGCACGCTGCGGCGGGTTTGCGGCCGGGCCGCTGCACGGGAGCATCGGTGGATCGGAGGCATTCGCTCCTCTCGCCACTACATCCTATGAACCATGAAGCAGTCAGTGCGGTCTTCTTCGAGGAGTCCTACATCGTCCCGGCCGACCAGACGGCGCGGTCGCTTTTCTCGCGGCTGCCGCATGGGAAGGACTACGCGGAGCAACTGATCGAATGCCTGGCCACCGGCTACCTGGTCGCGGTCATCGAGTCGGTGTGCATTCGCGAGGTGCAGCGGCTCACGGACGCCGAGGTGGAAGTGGTGGTCGGGCGTTCCATTCGGATCGACCACCTGGGGCCGATCCCTCCGGGCTCGCCGTTGCGCCTGCGCGGCTGGGTGGAACGCCTGAGCGACCGCAGCGTCACCTTCCGCGTGCATGCAAACGATGCGCATGAAATCGTCTGTGAAGCCGTCGTCATCCTCGTGGCGACGTCGCGCCAGACCATCGAGTCGCGCATCACGGCCAAGGTCGGCGCGCTGCGCGAACCGGGGCCCTGAGCCCATGCCGGGTGGCGCGCGTCGGAGTGAGTCACTTCGCCGGGGGCCGCCCGTCCAGATCAGGTTGCGGCATTCACGATCCCCGTACCAGCAGCGTCCGATGACGCCGAGGCCGGGTTCTCGCGCCGGGCTGGTCCGCCATGCCCTTCCACGCCGCGCCGGCGCTGCCGGCGCCGATGGCCGGGAGCGGCTCGCTCGCGTTGGGGACCGACCTTGACGGCGGCAGGGTGCGGACGGTGCCGGTGGTGTTCGTGGGGGCGGTGCGTCGGCCATGACCCCTTGCGGTGGCAGTCGCGCCCAGGGCGGCCTTGGCTTGTCGTGAATCCTGGCGATGCACCGGCTAAAGCCTCGGGCTTCATGGCAGCAACCGTCCGGCCCGAACAAATTTCCCCGCCTTTGTCACTGCGTTCGGCGGCTTCCTCGCGAGACAAATTTCTTCGGGCACTCCCGGTCCTCCACGCTGTTGCGGCCCCTTCGCTCCGCCGTGCTGCGCTGCGGGGTGCAGCCCGCCCGTGCCTCGCCCTACCGGATCACCGACAAGGCCGCGATGGGCGCGACCAGTCAACCACCGTAAGGAGTTTCATCATGGCCAACATCGGCACCTTCACCGCACAGAACAACGGCTTCACCGGCACCGTCCGCACCCTGACGCTCAACGTCAAGGTCAAGCTGGTCCCCAACGACAAGGAGAGCGAGCACGCTCCCGACTACCGCATCGTCGCCGGCAACTTCGAGATCGGCGCGGCGTGGAAAAAGATCAGCAAGGCGGACCGGCCCTACCTGTCGGTGACGCTCGATGACCCGTCGTTCCCGGCGACCATCTACGCTCGCCTGGTCGAGGCCGAGGAGGGCACGCACAACCTGATCTGGTCGCGCAGCAAGGGCGACTGACCAGCGTCCACCCCGGCGCCCCGCCCACCGGCGGGGCGCTGGCATGTCTGCCAGCGCGGGGTCTTCAGCGTCGTCGCTGCATCGCCGCCGCTGTCTCCGCAGCTTTCCGTAAAAGCGGCTTCGTGGCTTTGTGGCTGCACGGGAAGCCGCTTTCGTTCGTTTCTGCTTTCCCACATGCACGCGGAATCGCCAATGCGCCTTCGCGCTTGCGTGGCTTTGTGAGAACGCGGATGCGGGGCTTTGTGCTTTCCGGCGAATGCGGCTTCGAGGGTTTAGGGTTCTGCACGAATTAGCAATGCCGGACGTCCCCCGGCGAGGCCGGGGCGCGCTGTCGTGCTGCGCATCGAGCCGTCCTCGCTGCGCTGCGGGCGTCTCGCCCCTTCGGGCTTCCATCGCTGACGCGCTCGCGCTGCGCGCGAGAAACCCCATAGCCAGGCGAATGCTGCTAACAGGGGCTGGCTTGTGGGTCCGCCCACCGTATCACGCCGGTCTCGCCGTCAAGGTCTGCGCGTGCTGCGCACGCTGGCGGCCTGCGGCCGTCTGACGAACCCTGACGGCTGCGCTGCGCCGTGCTTCTCCTCGGTCCCGGGCAATCCCGCCCGGTGTTCCTTCCAAGGAGAAGACCATGACTACGTTCATCACTGACGACCAACGCACGGTACTGCTGGCCAACGGCCGGCAATCCCTCGAAGAGGTGGGCTTCGATCCGGCCCCGGTGGTCAAGCTGTTCACGCCGGATGCCGGCGCCACGTGGCTCTTGACCGCGATCGCCCCCGACGTGCCGGACCATGCGTTCGGGTTGTGCGACCTGGGCCTGGGCAGTCCCGAGCTGGGCTGGCTGAGCCTGGCCGAGCTGGCGGCGGTGCGCGGCCAGCTCGGCCTGCCGGTCGAGCGCGACCTGCACTTCCGTGCCGAGAAGCGGCTGAGTGCCTACGCGCGCGAAGCGCGCTTGGCCGGACGGATCGTGACGTAACAGGCGCTGGGGGCGTCGCCGCCGGCGGCGCCCCGTTGCTATTCCCGGGATCAGGCGTCCTGGCCGTCCTGCACGGCGGCCAGCTCGCGCTGCACACGCGCGAGCAATTTGTCCGCGCCCTTGGCGTCGAGCCCATAGGCCAAAGCCAGCAAGGTCAGCGGATGCACTTGCATGACCTCGCACAGCTCGTCCACCTTGCTGAGCGTCGGGTTCTTGAGACCTCGTTCGAGCGAACTCATGTACGTGCGGCTCGATACGTCCGAAAATGCTTCCTGGCTCAGGCCGCGGGATTTTCGGAGGGATCGGAGAGCAGTTGGAAATGAGTTCTTCGGAATCATCAATGGACTTGGGACAAGTCCAAGATGACATCGCATGGACACCTATAGGGCTACAATCTATAGGGCTCATTTTCCGGGGTGGCCCGCTTGCAATCCTGCTGGTCCGCTTTATGCTGACCCCTGAAATCAGGACATGATGGCCCCTACAAGACCCCGTTCAGCAGCCGCTGCACGCATGCAGAGGCCAGCCGTCCCCGCACCGCTTCCGGGCGGGCGTTCCGCCCGGAGCGCGTGTCGGTGACCGCGCTTATCACGGAAGAGCAACGTCGCCAGTTGCTCGACAACGGCAACGCAGCGGCCTGCGGCACGCAGGCCGATCCCTGGCCAGTGGTCAAGCTGTTCACGCCCGATGCGCACGCCACCTGGCTGCTGGTGCAGCTCGATCCGCGCGACGAAGACATGGCCTACGGCCTGTGCGATCTCGGGATGGGGGCGCCGCGGTTGGATCACGTGCGCCTGTCCGACCTGCAGAGCATCCGCGGCCCGCGCAACCTGCCGGTGCTGCGCGACACGCACTTCGTGCCGCAAAGCCCGCTGTCCGAATACGTGCGCCGCGCCGAGGCCGACGGCTCGATCAACGATTGAAGTGGGCGGCCCCGCCGCTGCAAGGCTGCCGGCCGCTGAAGGCCCGCGCCCCCGTATCATGGATGCAGCGGTGCAAGGGTGGCCGCACGCGGCATCGCCTGCCATTTCCTACATCCAACATCGAGACAACGACACTGCCGTACTGATGGACCTTTCCCGCGAAGCCGTTGTGGCATCGCTGGACCGCTGCCCGTGGCGCCGCCTGCAAGCAAGGAGGTTTCGTTATGGACGCACGCGCGAACGAATGGCATCCGTCGGCCGCATATCTCTACGCCCTCACGCTGGATGGGCCGGCACTGGCTTGGGAGTACCTGCGGCGCAATCCGCATTACCGGGCCGTCTACGACAGGTATGCACGCGGCAGCGACGACGAAGCCGGCCACGCGGCCCGCTGGGGCCTGCGCCTGCTCGAAGACCCTGCGCGCGATGCACGCCAGGCGCAGCCGGCCTGGCAGCCCGATCCGGACATCTTGCCGCAACTCCACCCCGACGCGGCCGCCGCGCCCGATATGCCCGATGCGCCGGTCTTCGCGCTGTGGCGCATGCCGGGGCGCAAGCAGCTCGCGCATGACGGCCAGCGTCTGCTGCTGACCGCCTACCGCCCGGAGAGCACGCTGCGCGCGGCGCTCTCGCCTGCGCTCGAGCACGGCATGGCCTACGCCTACGGTCTGGCGGCCGGCGCGCGGCTGCGCGAGCGCTGGCGCGCCGCAACCGCCACGATGGAGCGTTTCGACGACTACTACGGCGGCGATGCTGCGCTGCCGGACGCCCATGCGCATGCGCATGGCCGGCCCGACCGCATCGCGCTGCTGCACATGCGCAGCCTGCAGACGCTGGATGGCCTCGCCGTGGGCGCCACGCAGCGCGAGATCGCCCAGGCGTTGTTCGGTGCGGCCGTGGTGGCCGAGCGCTGGCACGACCTGGGCGAACTTCGCGCCCAGGTGCGTCGGCTCGCGCGTCGCGGCCGAGCGCTCATGGACGGCGGCTACCGGCGCTTGCTCCAGATCGAAGCGGCCGGGGACGGACGTTCGGGCTGACGCCTGAACGTCCGTCCCCAGGACGCCGGGCTTTCCGGAGACTGCCTCCATCCGGCGGCGCTTGGCCCGTCGGCGACCAGCACCGACGGAGGCCCATCCCATGAGACCCGCTTCGCTGCGGCCGCAGGCCGCACCTTCATCGACTCCACAGCCGGCGTCGCCAACCGCAACCACCGCGACCACCTCGGCGCCCCGCTACCTCACCAACGACGAGGCCGCCGCTTTGCTGCGGCTGTCGCCGCGCACGCTGGAAAAACAGCGCGTCATCGGGGGCGGCCCGCGCTTTCGCAAGTTCGGCCGGCGCGTGATGTACGCGCTGTCCGATCTCGAAGCCTGGGCCGATGCGCGCAGCTTCGAGGCCACCTGCGACCCCGAGTACGTCGAGCTGCGCACAGAACGCCGTCCTGTCCGCAGCGACGGCGGGCGGTGATCGTCATGGATACCGCAGCCGATGGTCGCCCCGCGCGATCCGCAGCGCGAGCAGCTCGAACTGTTCCATGCCATGCCGGGCGAGATGCCCGCGCGCGACGTGCAGGACCTGATGGCCTACCCGTTCTTCTCGCTCGCCAAGAGCCGGCGCACCGTGCCGATCGACTTCCGCGCGGGGCCGGTGACGGTGCGCGTGGAGGGCACGGCCGAGCACGGCATCGCCACGATATGGGATGCAGACATCCTGATCTGGGCCGCCAGCCAGCTCGTCGAAGCCCGCGATGCGGGCTTGCGCAGCTCGCGGCTGATGGCCGCCACGCCACACGAGATCCTGCGCTTCATGGGCCGGGGCACGTCGCTGCGCGACTACCAGCGGTTGAAAGCCGCGCTCGACCGTCTGCAGTCCACCAGTGTGGCGACCTCGATCCGCCAGCCCAACGCGCGGCGGCTGCATCGCTTTTCGTGGATCAACGAGTGGAAGGAGCGCGCGGACGGGCAGGGCAGGCCGCTGGGCATCGAGCTGATCCTGCCCGACTGGTTCTATGCCGGCGTGATGGAGGACAGCCTGGTGCTGACCATCGACGCCAACTACTTCCGCCTCACCGGCGGCATCGAACGCTGGCTGTACCGCCTGGTGCGCAAGCACGGCGGCTGGCAAACCGAGGGCTGGCGCTTCGACTTCGCGCACCTGCACCGCAAGTCCGGCAGTCTGGCCCGCTTCGCGGACTTCGCCTGCGACCTGCGGCGCATCGTCGCGCGCCAGCCGCTGCCGGGCTACGCACTGACCATCCTTCGCTCGCGGCGTGGTCCGGAAGTGCTCGCCTTCCGGCCCGTGCCGTCGGCGGCACCGCTGCGCCCTGGCGGCAGCTTCGGCGACGGTGCATGGCCTGTGGACACTCTGTGAACGGGCTCGTGCTATCAGGCGTGCGCGCACTCGTGCTATCGGGCGTGGAGCGCTCGTGCTATCAGGCGTGCGGACTGTCCGAAAGCCCATGCGCAGCAACGGCTTGCGCGCGCCGTAACGTAGTACCTAACGTATTTAATAGAAACCTAACGATAAGAGGCGGCCGCGCGCTGTGGACAACCCGTGTCCACGCACGGCACGCCTCCGGCACCTGCAGTGCGAAGGAAAACGCAAGGCTCGCCGGGACGAACGCCGAAGACAGGTCTGCCTACATGCCCGCAAGAGGCGCGCCATGATCATCGCGCTGCTCAACCAGAAAGGCGGCGTGGGCAAGACGACGCTTGCCACGCACCTGGCGGGCGAGCTGGCCTTGCTTGGCAAGAACGTGCTGCTGCTCGATGCCGACCCGCAGGGCTCGGCACTGGACTGGACGCAGCGGCGCAGCCAGAGCGGCCTGCCGCGCCTGTTCGGCGCCGTCGGCCTGGCGCGCGAGACGCTGCATCAGGAAGCGCCCGAACTTGCCCGTCGCGCCAATCACGTCGTCATCGACGGGCCGCCGCGCATCGCGGCGCTCGCGCGCTCCGCGCTGCTCGCCGCCGACCTCGTGCTGATCCCCGTGCAACCCAGCCCCTACGACGTGTGGGCCAGCGCGGAGATGGTGGCGTTGATCCGCGAGGCGCAGGTGTTCAGGCCGGCGCTGCGCGCGGCCTTCGTCATCAACCGGCGCGTCAGCACGACGGTGATCGGCCGCGAGGCGCGTGGCGCGCTCGCCGACCAGCCGCTGCCCGCGCTGTCGTCCGAGGTGCGCCAGCGCATCGCCTTCGCCGACAGCGTGGCCGCCGGGCGGCTCGTGCGCGAGCTGGACGAGGACGGTCTGGCAGCGCGCGAGATTGCGGCGCTGGCTGCCGAAGTGTTGCGGGGTGGTCCGCCATGAAGAACGGCAAGCGCGTGCAGCGCGTACCTATTGGCGCACGGCCGCCGACCAACCCGAAGGCCGAAGCCTGGGTGCGTGTCGGTGAAGCCAACGATCTCGACGCACTCGCGCGTGCCGAGGTCTACATCGCCCGCCTGACGCTGGACGTGACGCCTGCGCTGCGCGGGCGCATCAAGGTCGCCGCGTTCACGCGGGGCATCACCGTGGCCGACATGCTGCGTGCGCTCCTGGAGCGCGAGTTTCCGGAGAGACAGTCATGAACACATCGTCAAAGACCATTCCGCCGGTTGCGGTCCTTCCGACGCCCGTGCCATCGGACGTGCCTCCCTTGGCGCAGGCAGCATCGCACGGCGTTCCTGTAGAGACGCCGCTGACGCGCGTCGCGCTCGCCTACGTCGAGCGTCGCATCAACCTCTATCTGCGCTTCGGCCAGCCGCTCCGGGAGCTGCGACTGGACCGCTGGCGACGCTGTGCAACCTTCGCGCCGGGCGCAACGTTCTGCCGCGTGCGCTGGGAGTCCAACGACTACGGCACGACACGCTGGCAGCTCATGGTGCTGCAGGCCTGCACGCCGGGCGACCGCATGCAGCGCATCGCCGGCATTCGCCCTGGCGCGTGCCTGCTGCTGTGCGCGGAGGGCGAAACGCGAGTGCAGGCGGTGCTGCAGCGGATCGACGCCATCGAGGCGCTGGTCATCGACCCGGCAAGTGTCGCGCCCGCGTACTGGCGCACGCTCGGCAACCGCCTCGCCGCGCGCCAGCCGCTGCCTGCCTACAGCGCGGAGCGGTACGCGGCCTGGCTGCGCGGCGAGGAGCTGCGATGAGCCGGCGCAAGCATCTTGGCGTGCTCGCGCTGTGCGCGAGCCTCGGCATCGCGGCGCTTGCCGCGCCGGCGCTGCATGCACCGGCCGCGCGCTGGGTTTACAACCCGAGCGACAGCGTGCCGCGCGGCTGGTATCGGGTCGAGCCGTTCGAGCCATCGCACGACGCGCTGCATGTCGGCGACATCGTGCTGGCTCGCCTGCCGGCCGAGGTAGCCGTGCTCGCTGCGCAGCGTGGCTACCTGCCAGAGCACATCCCGCTGCTCAAGCGCATCGGCGCGACGGCGCCGCAGCGGGTGTGCATGGCCGGGCGCACCGTCAACGTCGATGACGTGCCGGTGGCCCTCGCGCGCAGCGCTGACGGCCAGGGCCTCAGCCTGCCGCTGTGGTCGCACTGTCGCGCGCTGCGCGGTGGCGAGCTGTTCCTGCTCAGCGCGGCGAATCCGGCGTCGTTCGACAGCCGGTATTTCGGTCCTGTCGACGTAGCGGCCGTGCTCGGTCGCGCGCAGCCGATCTGGACTTGGGGCACGCGATGACTGCCGCCATTCGTGCATCGGCGCTGCCGATCCATGTGAAGGCGGCATGCACGCGCCTTGCCGCGCCGCCTGCGGCCGGTGCGCTCCGTCCGTGCAGGCGATCGCCGCCCGATCGCCGGGGCCGGTCGCGTCAGCGATCGCCAGAACTCAGGAGACGGGCGGAGGGCAAGATAGAAGGGCACGGCACGCGCGGGTACTCGGGCCTTGTCTGCACGGGGGTTGGCGCGGCACGGCCTTCGACCGGCCACGTGCCGCAAGCGGCGGAAAGTGCGCGTCGGCGCTCGCGTTCTCGCGCGCCGTCTGCGCTGCAATGCGCGGCGCTGCGCTGGAGTCGGTGCGATGAGTTCGCGTGACGACGACCGCTTTCGCATCCGGCCGGGACCATCCAAGACCAGACAGCCGGGCGGCGGGCAGCGCTTCGTCACCCGCGTGCTGCGAGAGGCGAGCAAGGCCGGCGTGAAGCCTTCGCAGACCGCACGAACTGGCGGGCGCAGTGCCGCCAAGCTCGGACGCGGCCACGTCGCGGCGCAGACGGCCGGACGGCGGCTCGGACCTGGCGCGCGCCGCGTCGTCATCAAGGCCCGCTACATGGTGCTCAAGCAGGCGGGCGCGCGTTCGGTGGAAACGCACCTGCGCTACATCGAGCGTGAGGGCGTGGACCGTGATGGCGGCAAGGGTCACGCCTATGGCCCCACGACCGACCATGCGGACCTGGCCGACTTCGAGCAACGCGGGCGTGGCGACCGGCACCAGTTCCGCTTCATCGTCTCGCCTGAGGACGCGCAGCAGCTCGAAGACCTGCGCGGCTACACGCGGCACCTGATGACGCGCATGGATGGCGACCTGGGCACCTCGCTCGACTGGGTGGCGGTCGATCACTGGAACACCGACAACCCGCACACGCACATCGTGCTGCGCGGCCGAGACCAGACCGGGCAAGACCTGATCATCGCGCGCGACTACATCGCCGCCGGCATGCGCCAGCGCGCCTGCGAGCTGGCGACCGAATGGCTCGGGCCGCGGACTGAACGCGAGATCCGCGAGGGTCTGCAGCGCGAGGTGGGGCAGGAGCGCTGGACCAGCCTCGACCGAGGCCTGCAACAGCAGGCTCGGGATGGCGGCGTGGATTTGACGCAGGCCGACTCCGATGCTGCGCGTTCGCCGCGCACGCTGCTGATCGGCCGGCTTCAGCGGTTGACCGACATGGGCCTCGCCCAAACGAATGGCATGAACCGCTGGCGGCTGCGGCCCGACATCGAACCCACGCTGCGCGCGATGGGAGAGCGCGGGGACATCGTGCGGACCATGCAGCGCGCGCTCGGGTCGCAGCAGCGCGAGATGGCGGTGTTCACGCCGGGCGAGGGCGTACAGCCTGTGGCGGGCCGCGTGGTCGGCAAGGGCCTGGCCGACGAACTACAAGAGCGCGGCTACTTGGTGCTTGACGGCATCGACGGCCGCGCTCATTACGTCGCGCTGCCGGCCGGCACGGAACTAGAGCAGTTTCCGGCCGGCGCTGTGGTGGAAGCGCGTGGCGCGAACGAAGGGCGCGTGGTGGACAAGACCATCGCTGGGCTCGCCGAGGGCGGCCTGTACCGCACCGACCATCACCTCTCGATGCTGCGCTCGCAGCCGGCGCGCGGCGGCGATCCGGGAGAGACCGTGGCCGCCCACGTGCGTCGGCTCGAAGCGCTGCGCCGAGCCGGTCTGGTCGATCGCGTGACCGAGGGCGTCTGGCGCGTGCCGGGCGACCTGCCTGAGCGGGCGCGACAGCACGACGCGCAGCGCCTGGCCGGCTGCAGCGTGACGCTGCGGTCGCACCTGCCGATCGAGCGGCAAACGCGCGTGATCGGTGCGACCTGGCTGGACCGGCAGTTGATCGCCGGAGCGTCCGGCGTTGCCGACAAGGGCTTCGGCGGCGAGCTGCGCAAGACGCTGCGCCAGCGCACCGACTTTCTTATCGAACAGGGGCTCGCCGAACGGCGCGGCACGCGCGTCGTGCTCGCGCGCAACCTCCTGGGCACCTTGCGCCAGCGCGACCTCGACGCGGCCGCGCGTGGCATCGCTGGCGAGACCGGCCTGCCATACCGACCGGCGGTGGACGGCGAGCGCGTGTCCGGCGCTTACCGCCGCAACGTGCTGCTGGCCAGCGGGCGCTTCGCGATGCTCGACGACGGGCTGGGTTTCACGCTCGTGCCTTGGAACCTGGTGATCGAGCAGCGGATGGGCCAGCACTTAGCGGCTATCGTGCGAGGGAGCGGCGTCACGTGGGAGATCGGACGGAAACGCAGTATTTCGATGTGAGCAGTTCAACGTTGATTGAGACTTCGCCCGCGACACACAAATACCCGGTTTGCTACGAGCTGCGCACCTGCACGAGAACACTGTTGTGCTGCCGATGAAACGCGTTGATCGCTAGTGGCAGCAAACCGAGCGCGAGAGCCGGGGAAGGAGCAATGCGAAAGTGCCCGACCCGAAAGGTCGCATTTTCGATGCGCGCCTTGCGATCTAGTCCAGCGAACGCCTGAGGTACTTCAAGGTATAGCAAATTGTCTTCAGCATTGAGTTAAAAGCGGCAGGTGCGATCGAAAACTTCGAATCCGATTGCTTCCTCCATGTCTGCGAGAAGCCTGCTTGCGGCGTTGCTATTGCAACTTAAATGGGATGTGCGGCTTCGAGCTAACGCATAGCAAACTGTCCGAGTCGGAATTGCGTCCGCAAGTCGATGAAATGCGCACAGCAGGCGAGCGGTCGCAGTGCCCTGGCTGTCCAAAAATGCAAGACTTTTAGCTTACCGGAGAAATCGGCCGCCCTGAGAAATGATAGACAGGTCGACGAACGTTGATCCAAGGCGGCGTCCGGGTCCCAAGCTCACCCGAAATCCGCCAAGATCGAGTTCGCCTAGAGACTCAAGACCGTTCACAATTGATTCGCGACTGAAATCTCCGACAACTCGCCGAAGACCTTCAGAAAACGTGCGTGCAGCGACATACCCTTCAAACTCGCCGTAGGTTGCCGGACTTTGGTCATGAGCCGCCTCCTTGGCTGCCAAGTAGTCGCGACTGATCGGGATGCTGCCGTTCCATGGAGATGGAAGAACCTGTGAGATCACTATGCCTTTGCTGTTCGTGCCCAAATCCGTGAGGAGCTCGTTGCTGGACACTACTGACGTCCCGTAAAACTGGGCCGAGAGACCCGTCTGCAGATAGCGTCTTATGAACTCCACTGCGGCCTTTCCCGACGTGATTAGCACAACCACCTGAGGGTTCGCTTTCGAGACGGCAACTACGGCTCCGGCAACGTCAACTTGCGGGGCTATCGCCAGCTGAGCCGCAATGACCGGTCTGCGGCCCAGCCGCTGGGTCGCCGACGTGATGCCGTCCAGGCCTGAACGGCCGAATGCATCGGCCTGGTAAGCGACTGCGACGCTCTCGATACCGATCGTATGAAGATGCTCCACAATCTTGGTAGCCTCTTGGCCATAGGACGCTCGAATATGAAAGAGATATCGGTTTGTGTCACGCCGTAGTGAGTCGGCACCGGTGTACGGCGCAAAGAGAGGTACGCGTCGGTCAGTTGACGCCGGCAGGCAGGCGCTTGTGACCGCGGTTCCGAAATAGCCGAACAGCGCATGCACACCTTCGGCTTCAACGAACCGTTTGGTATTCGCGATTGCGCGATCGCTGCTATAGCCATCATCTGACGACAACAACTTGATCGATCGGCCGCGGACGCCTCCAGCTGCGTTCAGGCGCTCGAAATACAGCAATGCGCCGTTGCGATACTCGGTTCCGATCCGGGCGAAGGTGCCAGTCAGCGATGTGGATTGGCCGAGGATAATCGTGCTGCCGTTTGCGGGATCGGGTCGCGTTGCAGCTCGCAACGAAGGGACGGCACCCATCAGTGGCGCTACGGTCAGTGCAAGTCCAAGTCTTCTTCTTGAAGCAATGAAATTTTTACGCATGAACATGTCTCCGAACCGCTGACCTGCAGGTTATGCGTGCAGAAGATATCTCTATTTCCAGTTTAGAAAGCAAGTCGCCTCCCTAACCTTGTCAACAGCCGCCCACCAAACGTCGGCATTCACTGATTCGTTCAAGCAAAAGCACCGGCGCAATTGCGATGCACCTGACCTTGCTGGTACTTCGACGATGTGCAATGCCCGGCCTTCACAATGAGGCCTACCCGCCGCGCCGCGGTGAAAGGCAGCGCCGTCATCGCCGACGAGCACCTGTGCGCGCCGGTTGGAAAATTGCAGGTTGTCCATGGCAGAAAGGTTGACGCTGGGTCGTCATAGCGCCTCGACGCCTCTCAGTGACCCAGGTACATCTCGCGCACGCGCGGCGTGTCGGCCAATTCGGCGGCTGCACCCTCCAGCGCGATGCGACCGGACTCGAGCACGTAAGCCCGATCGGCGCAGCCCAGCGCCATTGTCGCGTTCTGCTCAGCTAGAACGATGGCCATTCCGCGGCCAGCCAGGACGCGTAACGCACGGCCGAGTTCATCGACAACAATAGGCGCAAGGCCCAGGGTAGGCTCGTCAAGCAACATCGCAGCCGGACGCGACATCAGCCCGCGACCGATGGCCAACATCTGCTGCTCGCCGCCGGACATCGAACCGGCCTTCTGCGCGGCACGCTCCTGCAGGCGGGGGAACAGCGAAAAGACATCGGCCAAGTCGGCCGCAAAGTGCTCGCGATCGCGGCGGTGATAGGCGCCCATCAGCAGGTTGTCGCGCACGCTTAGGCGCGGAAACACCTGCCGCCCCTCAGGCACCAGCACCAACCCTCGCTGCAGGCGCTGGCGGACTGGCAGTCGCATGAGATCGTGGCCGCCTAGTCGCACGCCGCCGGCGCTCGGCTGCTTCAGGCCAATGGCGGTGCGCAACGTGGTCGACTTGCCGGCAGCGTTGGGACCGATCAGTGCCACCACCTCGCCCGCGGCGGCACGCAGGCTCACTGCGTGCAGCACAGCCTGCTTTCCATAGTGAACGTCGAGGTTGTGAAGTTCAAGCATGAGCACGTCCCAAGTACGCCTCGACGACGGCCGCATCGCGCAGCACGTCGGCCGCCCGGCCTTCGGCGATCTTGGCCCCCTGGCGGAGGGCGATGGCGCGGTCGGCGAGTCGGCCGAGGAAACTGACGCGGTGATCGATGATCCCCAGCGTCACACCGCGTCCACGTAAGCCTCGCAGCACTGCCTCGAGGTTGTCGATTTCGTCGTAACCGAGACCCGAGGTAGGCTCGTCCAGTAGTAGTAGCCGCGGCTCGCACATCAGCGCCATTGCGACACCGAGCATCTTTTCGGCGCCGTAAGACAGAGCCGAGGCCGGCTGATCCGCCACCGCGGTGAGCCGGCAAAGATGCAGCGCCTCGTCGATGGCGGCCGACTCTTGGTCGTAGGCCGGCGACTTCATCGGCAACAAAGTGCGCAGTCTCGCCCACCCCAGGTGACGCTTGCCGCGCAGGTGGCCCGCGATGCGCATGTGGCCTCGAACACTGAGCGCCGGGAATAGCTGCGGGTTCTGGAACGTCTTGACCACACCGGCCGCGGCGATGCGGAACGGTTTCATGCCGGTGATGTCTCGTCCCTGCCAAAGGATGGAACCGCTGGTTGGCGTGAGCATTCCGGCTACCAGGCTCAGCGTCGTTGTTTTACCCGAGCCGTTGGGGCCGAAGATACCGAGGATCTCCCCCTCGGCGATGTGGAAGGACAGGTCGTCGACCGCGACGAGACCACCAAAGCGCTTGCCAATATGCCGGGCTTCAAACAGCATGGCGCCTCCCACTAAGCAGGCCGACAATGCCGCGCGGCATGACCAGGATCACAAAGATGAGGATGGCGCCGTACACCATCACGCGAAGTTCGGCGCTCAGCGCGATGACATGCGGCAGCAATGTCAGCACTAGCGCACCGATTACGGGCCCAAATAGCGTGCCCACTCCACCCAGCAGCACCATTGCGATGATGTCAAGCGAGTTGGCAATCGAGAGGTAGCGAGGTTCGACGAAGCCCGAATACGCGCCGTAGAACGCACCGATCAGCGCCGCCAGCGTACTGGCCGCTACGAAAGCCAGCAACTTGTAAACGAAGACGCTGATGCCCAAGCTCTCGGCTAGAGATTCGTTCAGGCGGATAGCTTCAAAGCAGCGGCCCGTCCAACCGCGCACCATTGCGCCGCAGACAGCCATCACCACCACCAGCAGCACAAGTGCAGCGTAGTACCAGCGCACCGTGCCTTCGATGGCCCAGGCGCCGAGGGTGGGCGTGATGACGGTAGTCATACCGAGCGTGCCGTCGGTTACGCTATTCCAGTTCTGTATCAGCAGCCGCACCAACTCGGTCATCGCCATTGTGACAATTGCGAAATAGAACTCGCGCAGCTTGAATGCGAAGCACAGCGTACCCACTGCCACCGCCAGCACGACGGCCAGTGCCAGAGATGGCATCAAGGCGGCCCAGAAACCCCAGCCGAACTTCATCACCAGCACCGACGTGCCGTAGGCCCCGATGCCGAAGGCTGCACTATGGAACAGTGAGAGCTGGCCGCAGTAGCCGAACACGAGGTTGAAGCTGACGGCCAAGCCCGCCATCAGCAACCCGTAGATGCACACGGTCATCGCGGCATCGCTACGGATGACCGTGGGCAGCAGCACCGCCCCGGCGAGCACTACTATGGACGCGGCGCGACGCGTTGCCGGCGTCCAACGTAGGCCTGGCCGGGAAGCCGCATCAAAAGCCTGTGAATTGCTCATGAGCGGCCTCCACTGAAAAGGCCGGCCGGCTTCATCAGCAATACGAGAACCAGCAACAGCAGGCCGTAGGCGTCGCGGAAGGCGAGCGGCAAGAAGATCGATCCGACGCCTTCGGTGACTCCGATCAACGCACCGCCACCCAGCGCACCGAGAATGCTTCCGATGCCGGCCAAGATAGCGCCTTCCACGGCCTTGAGTACGAATTCGTGACCGATTGTCGGTTCGATCGAGTAGATGGCGGCGTACAGTGCGCCGCCCAAACCGGCAAGCATAGTGCTGTAGACGACGATGGCGGATTGCAGCAGCGCGGTCGGAACACCCATCAACATTGCAGCTTCGGGGTTCTGAGCGAAGGCGAACGCGGCCTTGCCGAGCTTGGTGCGCGTCAGCGCTAGATAGGTGCTACCGATCACCAGCAGCAGCACGACGAACACCATAAGCTTGGCTTGCGGCACGAAGATGCCTCCGATCTCCAGCGAGCCAGAGACGACATGCGCCATCTCCTTGGGCGTTGAAGTCCATAGCATCAGTGCGGCCGCCTCGAAGATGGAAATCAGGCCGATGGAGACCAGCAACCCGTTTACGAGGTTGTTGCGAGTGAAGCGAAAAAGCCCCTGATCCACCGCCGCGCCGAGTGCGCCGACCACCAGCACTGCCGCAGCGGCGGCCAGCGGGTACGGCAGGCCGGCGACGTCGCGGGCGAACCAGGTCAAGTAGGCGCCAAGCATCATGAATGCGCCGAGCGCGAAGTTGACGATGCCGGTGATGCCGAACGTCAGGCTGACGCCGAGCGCAACGATCCCGTAGAGCGCGCCGACGATCAACCCGTTGAGAACCTGGCCGAAGACAAGCTGGCCGATCATGGCGCCGGCTGCTTGTTGGTGACCGTGATCGCACCACCGCGCTTGACCTCGACCACGTCGTAGTCGAACACCGCTTCGCCAGTGGCGTCGAAAGCCATGTTCCACAGGCCCTTGTAGCGCTGCGTCAGCAGCTGCTTGCGGATGGCCGTCAAGTCCGTGGTCGTGCCGGCGGCCTTCATCGCTTCGACCAGCATGTAGGCGTGGTCGTAGCAGGACGATGCACAGAGTGGCGCCTGGTCATACGGGAAGTCGCGCTTGTAGAAGGTCTTGTACGCAGTGATGAACTTGCCGACCGCCGGGTTACTCTTCTCTGCGTCCTCGAAGTATTTGGGGATGTAGGCGATGTAGCTGTCCAGCGATGCGGCGTTCTTCAGCGCCGGCGCGACTGACCCGCGCACGGTAAAGAAGTTGCGGAACAAGCCCGCCTCTGTTGCCTGGCGCACGATGTCGAACAGCACGCCGTCGGAATAGCCCGGGAACAGCACGTCGGGCTTGTCGGCGGCCAGCTTGGCAAGGACAGCGCTGAAATCCTTTGTGCCAGGCTCGAACAGTTCGACGCGCAGCGCGATTCCGGCCTGCTTGAACAGGTCTACATAGATGTCCGTGGCTACCTTGCCGAAAGAGTCGTTCTGAAACAGCATGGCCACCTTTTTGACGCCGCGCTTCTTCAGCACATCGACCATGCCGCTGCCGAAGCCAGAGGCGCCTGCGTCCCAATTGAAGGTGCGTAGCAAGAACGACGACTTGGCGCTGCCGAGTGACGCATGCGAGGCAGTCGCGCCCGTGAACAGCAGGAACTTGCCGTCGTTCTGGCGCGCGATGGGCTCAATCGCGTTGTAGACGTTGGACAAAAATGGCCCGAAGACGAAAGGCACGCCGCCTTCCATCATCTTCTTGAACTGAACCACGGCTTCGCGCGGCTCGCCGCGCGTATCCTCCTGCAGAAGTTGCAGCTTGTACGTCTTGCCTGCCACTTGGAAGCCGCCGGCGCCGTTGATTTGCTCGACCGCCAGCCTCAGGCCCTGCGACGGCATCCAGCCATATGTAGCGTTGGGCCCGGTTTGCGCCTCGATCTGTCCAATCTTCACTACCTCCGGCTCGGCCGCATGCGTGCCAAGAGAACAGAAGATTGTGGTGACGCCGAGTACGGCAGCCGCCCATTTCGATCGAATGATCCTCGATAGAGCCTGCATGGTTTATCTCCAGGTGGTGTGATGCATTGGTAGTGTCTTAGTGATATCTTAGTGATGCATTAGTGTTTCCCCCTATCGCCACGCCGGTGGCAATGCTCTTGGATCGCAGAGAATTCGAGTCGTTGAACTCGAGCCGAACACTCAAACGGACATGGCCGCTCGTAGAACGCGCACAGCGAAACCCGACAACGGAAGCGTCTCAACCGTTGAAGACGAAATTGGCGGGGGCCCTTCTCATCAATCCCTGGCTGATCGCGCTCACGCGGAACTTGAAGAGTTGATCGTGACGCTGAAGCTGGCGCCGGGCAGCATTTGGAACGAGCAAGCCTTGTCGGGCCTGATTGGAGTTGGAAGAACGCCGACCCGTGAGGCGTTGAAGCGCCTTGAGAGCGCCCACCTCATCGAGATTGTTCCTCGCCATGGCCTGATGGTGGCCAAACTGAACATCTACCAACAAATGCGCGTCGCCGAGCTGCGATCACCGCTTGAAGTGTTGGTATCACGCTGGGCGGCGCGTAATAGTCCGACGAGCACCGTCGGCATTGACCGCCCGGATCAGACGTCGACGAGATGTCGGAGCAGTTCGAAGGCGACCCGCCACTTCTGGCCATCGCAGTCGAGCGTGGCGGTGTGTTGGTTGATGCGCACGATCAGGCCGACGCGGTGCTGGAAGTTCTTGTCGGTGAAGGTGACCCGGTTGCCGACGCGGAAGTCGCCACGAGCCGCGACCTCAGGTGGCGGAACTGGCCTGATGAATTCGACGTCCGCCGGCGTCGACCCACTGTCGGCCGGCGCCGCGGACGGCTCGGTGAGGATCGCCGCGTAGTGCACTTTGAAGGCCTTGCTGTAGCCCGCATCCTGGATGGCCACGTGGTCCCCGTGCATCCCGACGACGCGTGCCGAGCGCAACTTACCGTCTGCCCATTGGAGGTACTGGATCTGCTGGCCGGTATGCAGCTGTGCGCGCACCTGGACGATGCGTCGTGGGTCGGCCAGCAGTTGCTCGATGACCCAGCTGAGCTGGTACAGCTCGGCGCTGGTCGCCATCGGCAAGTCTTCGATCAGCTTGATGCGCATGAGCACATTTTGCCAACGCCCGCCGGGTCGGCGCTCAGGCTGCCAGCGGCATGTCCTTCGCACTGACCTCGTGTGCCCACTGCGCGGCGACCACCCACGGCAGCAACTCGTCGATGCGGTTGCTCGGGTGGTCGGCAATGCGCTCCAGGACGTGGCGCAGATAGCGCTGCGGGTTGATCCCGTTCAGCCGTGCTGTGCCCAGCAGGGTATACATCACCGCCGCCGTATGGCCGCCCGCATCCGAGCCGACGTGCAGGTAGTTTTTCCGTCCAATGGCGACGCCACGCAGGGCACGCTCAGCCGTGTTGTTGTGCGCGTCGATGCGCCCGTCATCCACGAATTTCGTCAGCGCTGTCCAGTTGCTCAAGGAATAGCCGATTGCCAAGGCCATCGGCGACTTTGCCGACACCTGTGCCAAGGTCTCGCTCATCCAGGACTTCAATTCCGCCAACACCGGCGCCGTTCGCGCCTGGCGCATTCGTCTTCGCCGCAGCGCCGAGCGCCCGTTCACTTGGGCCTCCACCTTGAACACCTCGCCGATGCGCACCAGGCCCTGATGTGCCAGCGTCCCGGGCAGGCGCATCTGCTTGACGTGGATGTCCCACAGCTTTCGGCGCGCGTGGCTCCAGCACCCAGCCTCAACAATGCGACCATCTTTGTAGATTGCGTTATATCCGGCGTACGCATCGGCTTGCAGGATGCCGCTGAAGTTCCTCAGGTGTCGCGCCGGGTGCTCGCCCTTGCGGTCGGCCGAGTATTGGAACCACACCGCCGGCGGCGCCTTGTCGCCACTGGGACGGTCATCGCGAACGTAGACCCACAGCCGAGCCGTGTGCGCCTTCTCGCCCTTGCCGCCCAGCGCACGGATCGGCGTATCGTCGCCGTGAACCTTGTCGGCCTTGACCACGTAGCGCCCAACAGCATCGGCCAGCGGCGTCAACAACAGGCCGCAATTGCCGATGATGTCGGTGATGGTCGAGCGGCTCATCTGAACACCGTCACGGCCATAGATCTGACACAGCCGGTACAGCGGAACGTGATCGGCGAACTTGCTCACCGCGATGTGCGTGAGCAGACCCGCGCCGGCCATGCACCGGTCCATGGGTCGGTTGGGCGCCAGTGCCTGCGTGATCGTCTTGCATCCCGCGCAGGCCAGCTTCGGGCGCACGTGGCGTACCACGTGGAAGGTGCCGGGCTCATAGTCCAGAACCTCCGAGACGTCTTGGCCGATCTCCCGTAGGCCACCGCCACAGGCCGTGCAGCCGCATGCGCCTTGCGGGGCGTGAACGACGGTGCGCCGCGGCAGGTGCGAAGGCAACTCGCGCAGCCCCGGTCTCGTCTTGGGCTCGCGCTTCTTGCGCTCATTCGCCAGCGACGTCACATTGGACTTCAACCCGTCATCCGCACCCGCATCGACGGACGGCTCGACCATTGGCTGTGCGACCTGCCCACCTACGAGTTCGAGTTGAGCATGCTCGAGCTTCTCGCTGGAGCGGCCGTACTTCATGCGCCGCAAGTACGCCAGTTCGACCTTCATCTTGTCGATGGTCAACTGCGCGATCTTCAAGGCCTCGTGTGAGCGCCGAACCTCGCCGCTCAATGCAGCGTTGCTGGCCACGAGATCCGCAAACGTCATGGCCATGACTTTGCCCGACACAGCCATCTCTCGCCACGGGACATCTCCCGTCAACCTCCTGACCTGTCGGCTACACCGCCATGCGTGGTTGCCACGTGCGTTCAGGGTGCCGCCAGTCGATTCCTTCGAGCAGCATCGAGAGCTGCGCAGTGCTCAGCGAGACGCTACCGCTGTCGGCCTGCGGCCAGACGAAGCGGCCTCGTTCAAGCCGCTTGGTCAACATGCACATGCCGTCGCCATCGCTCCACAGCAACTTCACCAGGTCGCCGCGACGACCACGGAATGCGAAGACATGGCCGCTGAACGGATCCTGCGTCAGCGCCATCTGAACCTTCGCCGCCAGCGAGTCAATGCCGCATCGCATGTCCGTCACGCCTGCGGCAAGCCACACCCGGGTTCCGGCGCGAGGACCGATCATGCGCTGTGGCGCAGCGCGCGCAAGATGCTTCCCAGCACGGTCTCGTCCACAGCACCGCGAAGCCGCAACACCGCGCCGGCGACCTCGACTTCGATGACGCCAGAGCGTGCGCCTCGGTGGACCGCAGCACCGACGGGCGCGTTCGGCTGGGGTGCCCGCATCGGCTCGACATCTGGAATCACGCACACCGGCAGCAATGTCGCTGCTTCCGGCGCGGCCTGCGCCATCGCCCTGACATGCTCGCGTCGCCACTTGAACAGAAGGTTGGCGTTGATGCCGCTCTTCATCGCGATCGCCGACACGGACGCGCCGGGAATCAGGCTCTGGGCGATCAGGTCGTCCTTGAACGCATGGTCATGATTGCGCCGGACTCGCCGCGACCCGCTTGTTTGATCCTTCATGGTGTGCACCATCTCCTTTGGTGCACACCATCAAGCGGGCGCGCACTCCATCAGATCAGATGCTGCCGGGCCGCCAACCCTGGTGCAATGACGGTGCTGGTCGGACTATTACGGCGGCGCTTAGGTCAACCCCAGTGGAGAAAGGTCAGCTGCTAGACCTGGCTGAAGCCCTCGAGGGCTCTGCCAAAGCTTCGGACGCTGGCAAATACCTTCGCAATGTATTTATGGCGAACGAGTTCATCGCGCAATGCGCCCGAAATCCCTTCGCCTCGCAGGCCATAGCGCCGTTACACGCACTCGCGAGGCGATTCTTCTACAGCTCCCATGCTGAGCAAGATCTAATCACTTTCTCCGAACTCCACGGAGCACGGGCGCGCGCTGTGGCACATGGGAATCCTGATGCGGCAGCAAGCGCTGCAAAGACGCTGATGGACCAAGTTGAGGCGTTCACGAGGGCGATCGTTGCCCACAATCTCGCGAGCTGACGCTGGCACAAGTCGCGTCGAAGAGGGCTTTCAAGCGCGACGGTGGGTCAGAGCGAGTGCTGCGCTGCCGTGGCTGCAAGCCTCATGCGCTAGCCGAGTGTGGAAATCCGCGGAACAGCCGGGTAGGTCACACCCCTGTCCAGCAAGGCGAAACGATTCGCCAGAGGCGGTTCAATACGGTGGCCATGGCGGTTGCCCAGCCGCAGGATGCGAAGGTGCACTACGCCTCCGAGCACGAAGGATGACGACCATCGAAAACGAGCAGCGCCTTGTCATCGACGCTGGTCTACGCATCTTCGACTGGCTGGGGAACCGGGGAATGCGCCCGGTGTAAAAGCAATCGCGTTTGATCAGCTGCGGCAAGTCGCCATCGTGCTGGCGCCGTCTTAACCACAGGGCTAACACAGAGCGATTACGCGGCCTGGGCCGCCGGTCATGCCTTGGAACTTTGGCGCGCCAGCAATCAGGGTAGCGCCGACCGGTGGCAGCAGGGCGAGATTGGCGACGTTCTCGATGCCGTAACGACCCGACGGCAGCCAGAGTTTGTGAACCGGGCTCGCGGTAGTCGCTCCGATGTCGAGCGACATCGTATCCACGGCGATTCCGTGGACGCGCCGTTCGTGGATCAGAAACTCGGCCGCATCCTCATGAAAGCCGGGAAAGTGCAGGGCGGCGGCCGAATCCTTGTTGAGGAAACGGTCCGTGCCCAGATGCTCTTGCCAACCGGAGAGCATGGCGACGCATGCGCCATCGGGGATGCGTCCGTTGCGGGCCTCGAAGCGCTCGAGATCGCCTATTCCCAGCCTGTAGTCGTCATTCCTGGCCACCTTCTCGCGCACGTCGATCACGGCCAGTGAGCAGACCAGCTTCTCGATGGGGATTTCGTCAATGCTCGCGCCGTCCTTCGAGAAATGCAAAGGTGCGTCGAAATGCGTGCCGACATGCTCGACGTAGCTCAGACGAAGCAGCAGGAAATCGGACTCGTCCCGCCCGGCCCGGGTTTCGACCTCGAAGGCCTTGCCGAAAAAAGAAGGAAAGTCGGGCGTGAGCCGATGGGTGAGATCGACGACGTGGGAGAACGTCGTCGGCGCGACGTGGACGACCCGATCTTCGACATGGCGCACGTCCGTGTGCAGCGCGGGGGCGCTGGGCGCGCTCCCGCCAGCATGGCGGCTTTTGCTGCGTCGATCGTGCACTTGTCGCACATGCTGCGCGCTTCCTCAAATACGGCCGAGGTCGGTCACCGTCCGCTCGTCCGTTGCCGTGCCGGTGTTCACCGTGGTGCCCGGCTCCAGCAGAACCACTTCGCAGGTATCGTCCAGCGCCACCGGGCAATGCTCCACGCCATGCGGAACTACGATGAATTCACCTTCCTCGAGCACCTCGTCGCGGTCGCGGAACTTCATCAGCAGGCGTCCCTTGTGCACCAGGAACAACTCGTCTTCCTGCTTGTGGAAGTGCCAGACGAACTCACCATTGAACTTGGCGAGCTTGATCTGCATGTTGTTGATCTGGCCGGCGATCTTCGGCGACCAGGTGTCGGAGAAGCGGTCGAACGAGTATGTCAGGTTCTTCTTCTTGAACGGCGAGATGTGGCGATTGAGCGTCGCGACATCGCGAACGATGGCCACGATCTGGCTGCGTACGTCCTGCGCGTCGGCTGGATACGTGCCGTTGAGCGCGGCGGTGCCGATCGTGAAGCCGGCGGCGCCGGCTTCCTTCACGATGGCGATCCGCTGCGGGCTGTCGATGGATCCCGCGACAAAGACAGGCTTGGACACGGCTGCACAGACCGCCTTCATGAGGGCCGGGACGTCCACATGGGAACGGTAAGCAAGAAGGTCGAGGCCATGCACGCCGTCGCGCGCGGCCAGCGCCTTGGCGTTGGCGACGATCTCGTCGATGCTGCCTTCGAGCACGCTCGGGTGACCGGTGATCCGTCCGGGGAAGGGGTAGTATTGGATGTCCGTGCCGGCAATGATGGGCAGCACGTCGTCGACCCGCGTGCCGCCGAGCAGCATGTTGACGCCGATCTCGACCGCTGCCTTCGCCGACGTGATCTCGCTGTCACGGTCGAGCGAGACGACTTCGAGGTAGGAGGTCGCACCCCCATCCTGGATGGCCTTGTTGAGGGCCTTCAACTGATCCAGCGGCAGGCCGATGTCCTTAAAACCGATGTGGCGCACGCCGAGGCTCAAGGCGATCTGAAGCTGCTGCGGCGCGTCCTTGACGGTGCGGTCGTTGCGCGTGAGCATGAAGATGAAGCGAAGTCCCATCACGAAGTCCTCTCACAATCGTTGATCTTGGTTCGCCCAGCGACGAGCTGCCGGGCATAGGCGAGCGCGGTTTCCAGGCTGGCGGCATCGGCGATTCCCTGACCCGCAATGTCGAATGCCGTGCCGTGATCGGGGCTGGTGCGCACGAAAGGCAGGCCGAGCGTGATGTTCACGCCCTTCTCCAGTCCGAGGTACTTCACAGGGATCAAGCCCTGGTCGTGGTACTGGGCCACGACGATGTCGAAGCGTCCCTTGCGGGCCTGCATGTAGACGGTGTCGCCCGGCCACGGGCCGCTGGCATCGATCCCTTCGGCGCGCGCTGCGTCGATCGCCGGGCTGATGATCCGGGCTTCCTCGTCGCCGAAGAGGCCACCTTCACCGGCGTGGGGGTTGAGCCCCGCGACGGCGACGCGCGGCGCCGCGATGCCGAGTGCCTTGCCGCCCTCGTGCGCAAGCCGGATCGCCGACATCTGAGCGTCGAAGTCCGCCTGGTCGATGGCCTGGCGCAGCGACGTGTGGATGGTCACGAGCACGGTTCGGATGTCGTCGTTGGCAAGCATCATGGCAACACGCCGTGCGCCGCCATACTCGGCCAGGATCTCTGTGTGACCCGGGTAGCGGATGCCGGCGCTTCCCATGGCCGCCTTGTTGATCGGGGCGGTGACGATGCCACTGACCTTGCCGGCTTTCGCCGCTTCGATGGCCGACACGATCGCGTCGAAAGACGCCTGGCCGGAAATGGCGTTGATGAGCCCGATCGGAGGGGACTCGGTGATCCTTGTCGCCTCGACTACTTCGATCGAGCGGGGCTGCAACCGCGCCTCTTGCGGGCAAGTGATCTGCCGAACAGCGACGTCGAGGCCGAGACGTCGCACGATGTCGGTCATCACGACGTAGCTGCCGAAGACGACCGCTCGCTGGTTGCCGATGGCAAGCGTCTTGGCCACGATCTCCGGGCCGATGCCCGAGGCATCGCCCATGGTGATGGCGAGGGGAGGGGCTTGGTTCATGGTTGCATGTGTTCCGATGCGGGGGCACCCGGGCGCAGCCGTGCGATCGCGCGACGCAGCGTGTCATCCTGGCCGAAGCCGCCAGCCTTCATGGCGATTAGGAGCGTGCGGCCGCCGCCGAGCGACGCGCGTCCGAGAGGGAAGCCGGGTTCGAGCTCGTCGAGAATCTCGAACTCCCGTACGTCAAGGCGGTCGAGGATCGCCTCCATCGTGTCTCCGCCCGTGGCGATCAGCGCATCAAAGGACTGCTGGCGCAGCCTTGTCGCCGCGTCGTCGGCGATCTGGCGAAGCACCGATGCAGGATCGCGCTCACGCTCGCGAGGCGCGCGCAGCAAGGTGACGCCCGTCGTCGCCTCGATCCGATCGGCTTGGTCGTGACTGTGCGGGTTGGCGCTACCGATCGCGACCAGAACACCGTCGCACGCTCCTGCCGTTGGCTTGGACGAGGGCGCCACGGGTGGGAACCGCCTGGCTAGCGCACTCGCCATACCAGGGGAGCCCACCCACAAAATCGACTGCGGCTCGGGCATGGCGGCGACGTGCGCGTCAAACTCCTCCTGCGTCGAGACGTCGAGAATGACCGCGCTCCCGATGGAGGGGGGCACAAGATCGGCGAGGCGGGAGTGGCGGGCTGGATGGACCGGATCCCGGCCGTAGGCGCTTTCGGACACCGGAACGCCGTCCACCAGTTGAATGCCGCCGACGGTGGTGCGCCCTGCCGCGGGAAACGCAGGAGCAAACACGAGCATCTTGCGACCACTTGCCCAAAAGGACGGCTCCATTTCTGCTGCCACGTGTCCGCGCAGCGTCGAATCTACGGTCTTGTAGAGGATGTCGCGGCCGGCGAGCTGCGCAGTGAGCTCTACCGCCCTTTTTTTGGCTTCAGAGGCCGAAACAGATCGGGAGCCGCTGTCGACGGCAACAACCGCGGCCTCCCTCAGGGGGAGCCTGCGACGACCGATCACGGCGTTTTGCCCCCGCTTCACAAATGGACCAGCACCATCCGCCGCACTGGTCAGATCATCGGCGAGAACGCCAACGGTGCACGGGTTATTGGTTCGCATGGATCAATTGTCGAGAGCCAACTCATCTATGAAAAGCGATAGTTTCTGGGATTAATTGGTGATAAAATGTCACCAATGAGAAGGGCCGATATTCCGTCACTGGATGATTTTCGGGCGTTCGAGTCGACGGCTCGCCTGGGCTCGGTCCGTCTGGCGGCGGACAACCTGGCGCTGACCCACGGTGCCGTGAGTCGTCGCATCACCAAGTTGTCCGAGGATCTCGGCTTCAAGCTGTTCGAGAAGCGAGGGAGGGGGCTGCGGCTGACGCCGGCCGGCGAGACGCTGAATCTGACGCTTGGCCGGTTTTTCCATGAACTCTCGGCGACCATAGAGGGTTTGCGGACGGCGAATACGGAGCGCAACGCGCTCGTGCTTTCGTGCGAGCCTTCGGTGGCCATGCGCTGGCTCATCCCAAGGCTGGCGAGTTTCCAGGGGGCCCATCCCGATATCGCCGTGCACCTCTCGGTCGGGGGTGGTCCGGTCCAGTTTCAACGCGATCGGATCGATCTGGCGATTCGCCGGCTGGACTTCGCTCTGCCCCGGGCGTGGCACGTGCAACAGCTTTTCGCGGAAAAAATGGGGCCTGTGATGAGCCCCCGGCTGGCATCAGGGTTTGCCGCGGGAGGCTACATCGCTCTCGGCTCGAAGACCCGCGCCGAGGCTTGGTCGCACTGGCTATCTCAGCACCCTACATTTCCTCGTCCGGCCGAGATCCGGTACTACGACCATCACTTCCTGGTGGTCGAGGCCGCGGCGGCTGGGCTCGGCGTGGCGCTCAGCCCGCTGGTGTTGGCGACGGACGATATCGATCGAGACCGCTTGGTGGCTCCCGCAGGCTTCGATTCCGATGGCAGCCACTACGGCCTCATCTGGCTCGGCGAAACCGCGCTATCGGCAAGAGCTGCGAACCTCGCCCAATGGTTGGAGGAGGAGTGTGAAAAGTCCTTCGGTTGATGCCCCTGCGAATCGAGCTGTTTAGGTTCATAAGTTGTGCAGGCGGTCACCCGGAGAGAGACTGGGGATCGCCAAACCTCCTCAATTTTGAAACCGGATGAACAGCCATAAGAATGCCCGATTGCAACTTATCAAGCGCAGGAGTGAGCAGAGAGTGCACGCGCGGTCCCCATGGCATCCGCTTCCTTCGGCCGGCCGTTAGGTGGCGTGCGTGGCAAGGCGGTAGTAGACCCGCCTCACGGTGATGCCGGCACAACGGCCAAGTGTCTTGGTGGTATGCCGCATGCCAGCTGATGGCGGAGGACGGGGGGCAATAGTAGAACAAAGCTGAGGCGGAGCCGGCCAAGTCGACGTCGCTTGTGAAGACGAGCCAATTGCCAATGTGGGGAAGGGGTTGTTCGGGGCGGCAAGAACTGGTTTCGTTAATCGAGTACGGCAACGAATGTCTGATCGACCAGCAAAGCGATGGGCGAATGCAAAAAGCCTACAGGCCTGCGAGGTGATCAGGCGTCTGTAGGCATCGTTATGTCTGCTCAATATTTGCGAAGGCGCCTGTCTGCGAGATGAGAGGCTGACGAACTCGTCGGCGACAGGAGGCTATGCGGAAACATCTTCCAACACCTTTCCTTTGGTTTCCGTTCCAAGCCAAACGATGGTCAAGGCAGAGACGGCAAAGCAGCCAGCTCCTATTGCGAATACTCCAGCCTGCCCCGTTACGGGCAGGATCAGGCCCAACCCAAAGGGTCCGATGATCGAACCGAGCCGTCCGACCGATGAGGCGATGCCGGCGCCCGTAGCCCGTGCGCGTGTTGGGTACAGCTCTGGGGTATAGGCATAAATAACACACCACATCCCGAACATAAAGAACTGGAGTGCCAGCCCGGCTGCAATGACTTGCTCGATCGGCAGCTTCATTGCGGCGCACTGTCCGTAGATGTAGGCGGTCAATGCACTGCCCAAGAGCATGAGAACCGCCGATTTCTTGCGGCCGATAGCCTCCAAGAGCCACGCTGCGAAGAAGAATCCCGGTATGCCGGCAGACGACATCACCACGGTATACATGATCGACTTGGTCACGTCGTAGCCGGACTGCTGCAAGAGTGCGCCTAGCCAGGAAGTCAGGCCGTAGTACCCGAGTAGGGTGAAGAACCAAACAATCCATAGCATAGACGTGCGTTGGGCATAGGCAGGTGACCACAGCTCGGCCAGCGTGGCGAACATGCCTTTCGGTTCAGCGGCTATGACAACTGCAGTCGGCGCAATGCTTGGCAGTGGCGCGCCCAAAGCTGCCTGTACCTTTCTTTCGATCAAGGACACAGTGCGCTCCGCCTCTTCATTTCGTCCGCGGCTCTCCAGCCACCGGGGCGACTCCGGAACATGGCGTCGGATCACAAACAGGAATGCTGCAGGCACCGCCAGCCAGATAAAGACTCCGCGCCAACCCACGTAAGGAAGAGTGAAGTAGATGAGCGTGCCCGCAACCACGAATCCAATGGGAAGGAAGCCCTCGAGGAGCGCCCCGTACTTGCCCCGCACATTCGTCGGTACTATTTCGCTTACTAGCGCCAGCGCAATGGGCAGTTCCATGCCCATTCCGATACCGAGAAGGACGCGGCAAGCGGCCAGCTCTTCAAAAGACCTGGATAGGCCGCACAGAAGACTTCCCACGCCCCAGGCAACCATGCTCACCTGAAACACAGGTTTTCTTCCGAATCGATCCGAAAGCATTCCCGCCGCACCGGCACCCAAAAACATTCCCACAAAGCTCGCGCTGGCGAGCAAACCCGCCTGCGCAGTTGATAGCCCAAGATCTGCCTTGATCGAGCCGAGGATGAACGTCATCGCGGCGAGATCCATGGAATCGAACAGCCAAGCTGTGGCGATGATCAGGAAGATGAAACGCTGGTAGCCGGTCATCGGCAAGCGTTCGAGTCGGGCGGCCACATTTACGTGCAGCCGAAGGTCCAAAGCTTTCAAAATTGTCTCCGATCGAGTTCGTAAAGCATTAGTAATATATCATCAATGTTTTACAATGTCTGGGTGTTTACCCTGAGGTCTGGCCCCGTTATCGTTAAAGGGACGGTTTGCTACGGAGCTGAGAAGGGGCCCCCTCTCGGGCGGCGAATTGGCGGGGCTCTAACTGCGCCGGCCAGAACTTCAGCACTGCGCTCGCGCTTGAGCGGCAGGAGGGGCGTGAGCAGGTGCCTTTCTTTCGCGCACCCGCTCAGAGGTACGCCAAGAAGGCGCAGGCTATCTGCCCCTCATAATTTGGCCGTTAATCACTGCACGAACGCTCAATGTCACGAAGCCCAAAGTCCAATGTCTCGCTTGCCGACTTGGCTCATCAGAAGTTGGAAGAGCTGATCGTGACGCTCGAACTCAAGCCAGGAGTCGTCTGGTCCGAACAGTCACTGGCGGACGTTGTGGCCATAGGCCGTACACCAGTGCGGGAGGCGATAAAGCGGCTGGAAGCAGACCGTCTGATCGAAACAGTGCCGCGGCACGGGGTGCGCATCTCCGACATCAACCTTTACGAGCAACTGCAAGTCGTCGAGTTCAGGTCGCATCTGGAGCGTCTCATTTCCGCCAGTGCAGCTACGAAAGCCTTGCCAGAGGAGCGCAAGCAACTCATTCAGATGGGCTTGGCGTTCGAGAAAGCGGCAGAAGAGAGTGACATCCTGGCATACGTTCGCGCAGTATTTGCTGCGAACCAGTACATCGCACAATGCGCTCGCAATCCGTTCGTTTTCAAGGCCATCACACCGCTTTTTGCCCTATCTCGCCGCTTCTACTACCGCTATCACGATGAACTGAGCAATCTGGGTCAGGTCTCACAGTTACACGCGGCGCGAGCCCGTGCGGTGGCCTTGGGGAAGGCGGATGCGGCGGAGCAGGCTGCCGATGAACTGATGAAGTACATCGATCAGTTCACTCGATCAATTTTCTTGAGGGAGGTGGGCAGGATCTGACCTTGTCTAACGGCCTGGAGGCTGGCGGCATGGTGGGGCCGGGCAGCCGCCCCACCTGTTCTTTTGAAAGCTCGCGCCCGCGTGGGTCGCGCAAACGACGTGTTGCGATGCCTGAGGCAGTGAGGACCGAGACGAACAGGCCTTGAGGCCCCTCTTAGAACCGGCTGCCGATGCTCTCCATTGCCCTGCGTACTTCCTCTCCCGGGATGTTCCCGAAGTCGCGGCCGCTTTCTAACGAAAGGACCGCCGCTGCCGCCGCGGCTTGGCCGTACTCGAAGCATTGCGCCGTGACGCGTGCCGAAGCCAACGCTTCGTGCTCGGCGCTCAGGCACCTTCCCGCGACGATGATGTTTTCGCCTTCTTCAGGCACTAACGTGCGGTAGGAGACTTCGTAATAGTCGTCCAGAAGCCAGTGCAGCCGCGGGCGTTCGCCTGCGTGAAGTTCAATGGGCCAAGGCACCCGGCACACGCCATCGGGCCGCTTGCGACCCTCCACTACATCTTCAGCGGTCAACCTGTCGAGGCCGACGATCGAGCGCGTTTGCCGGATCCCAGCCTCAACCCCGGTGTCGACGACATAGCTGCCGTCACATCCTGGGACATGCTCGGCAAAGAATCTTGCGTACTCACGAACTTGCTGCCGGCCGAGGACTTCAGCTTCGGTGAAGTCGGCAGGGTCGATAACATTCAAGGCGCGGCCGTCAGCTCCCTGAAGGCGCGTGGCGTTGACCAGAAGCTCGGAAGGCCGTGTAGTCGGGAAGACCCAAATCTTCTCGCGCGGCAAGACATATCGACCGCTGGCGTTGCCGTCCCGAATGGCGTCGCTGAGTTTGGCTGGGCAGATTGTGTCGTCGCCCCACCACCCTTGGAAGTGCTCAAGGTCGACATTCCCGAGACGGAAAAACATTGTCGGATTCTGCAGTTTCCCATCATCTCCGAACGTGTAGTTCCCCCCGGCCCGGGCCACCACCGAGGCGTCTCCGGATGCATCGATGATGCGCTTAGCCCGCACAACGCTGCGTCCGGCCGAAGATTCAAGAACGACGCCTCGGTAGCTTGAGCCCTCCATCAGCACGCTGGTCACAACTGTGTGAAACAGTACCCTTACCCCGGCGCGGCCCAAGAAGTGGTCGGCTGCCTCCCGCCAGATCAGGGGATCGTGCGTGACGGTCCAGGTCTTGCCGTAGATCTGCGGGTCCGTCAGGCCGCCACGCCTCCACAACTCAGCGCGGAACCGCTCGGTGAAGCCGAACACGACCTGCTCGGGCTTTCGCAAGGTGTCGCTGGCTAGGAACATGCCGCAGATCGTGCCCGACATGCCTGCGACCGCCGCGCCGCCGCAGAAACCGTAGCGCTCCACAAGCACGGTCTTGAAGCCGCCCTCTGCCGCGATGGTCGCGGCAGCCACGCCAGCGGCCCCCCCGCCGACCACCAGGACGTCTACGTCCGCCAGCACCGGCAGGTCTGTCGCGTCGCGACGATTGACCGCTTCCCACTCTGAAAAGTACCTGTCATGCGATTTCAAAGCGTGTCTCCTTAATTTGAAAAGTGGTGATGCCAAGCCTCAACTGGCATCTTGCCGTTGTGGTACATCAATGATATATTACATTCTCTCGATCCTCAATAAAGGTGTGTTTATGACTGGAGACAACAAGGCGCTTGCAGCGCGCCAGGAAGGGCATGTGCTCATCCTGTCCATCGATCGCTTCGAGCGGCGCAATTCCATGAACCGGCAGCTGGTCCAGGAGGCTCGGCAGGCGCTGCAGGCCGCGGACACGGATGCAAGCGTCCGCGCGATCGTTCTCCGCGGTGAAGGAGGAGGCTTCTGCGCGGGCAGCGATCTGCGCTACATCGCCGGGCTTGATCTGGTGGAGATGGCGCGGTTCGAACAAGAATGCGGCGACCTTGGGCGGCTGATCGGCCTCATTTCCAAGCCCGTTGTCGCATCCATCCAGGGCTTTGCGATCGGAGGTGGCTTCACCCTGGCCGCGTGCTGCGACATCGTCATAGCGGAGCGTGGCTCCCGCTGGAGCATGCCCGAAGTTCCTCTGGGCTGGTTGACGCCTTGGGGCCTGAAGCCGCTTATCGAGCGCGTGGGCCATGTGAAGGCCCGGCAGTTGTGCTACTGCCTTGAAGCATTGTCTGCGGAGCAATGCCTTTCGATCGGATTGGTCGACTATGTGGTCGATGACGGGGCCGCAGACAAGGAAGCCATCCGCCTGGCACAGGGGCTGACGCAGCTTCCTCCCGCCGCGGTGCAAGCCACGAGGCGCATCTTCTCCAGCCTGATGCTTCGCGATGCGGAAACGATCGACTATGAGGCCAACCGCCTCTTTGTCGAGAACTGCCAGCAACCAGAAGCCTTGGCCACCCTGGCGTCAAAGCGCAAAGCAGGTGACGCATGAGCAAGATCGTCTCGGCCAGAGAGGCAGTCGCTGTCATCCGCTCCGGCGATGTCGTTGCCAGCACGGGGGTGATCGGATGGCTCACGCCGGACTCGCTGTTGCGAGAGATCAGGTCCCGCTTTGACGAAGGCCAAGGTCCGCGCGACCTGACCTTTTATTTCCCCGTTGGCACCGGCGATGCGCTGGACATTCCCGGCATGGACCAAGTGGCAGTCGAAGGTCTGATGAAGCGGATTGTGTGCGGCAACTACATCAACCCCGTGAATCCGCAGACCGGTCAGCGGCCTGCGTTGATGCGCCTGATACAGGCCAACAAAGTCGAAGCGTACGCGTGGCCCATCGGCGCGTCCATGCATTGGCTGCGGGAGGTCGCGCGCAGGAGCCCTGGCTATCTGACGGAGGTTGGGCTTGGTACCTATGCCGACCCGCGTCAGCAGGGCGGCAGGCTAAACGGGGCCACCACCGAGGATCTCGTTCAAGTGCGCGAGTTCGATGGAAAGGAATATCTCTTCTATCCCTCTTGGAACGTTAACGTTGCGCTGATCCGTGCCAGTTCCTCCGATGAGTACGGCAACCTGTCATTCGAGGACGAGCCCTTGCTGTCTGCCGCGGTGGCGTTGGTGCTGGCCGCCAAGGCTTCAGGAGGCAAGGTCATCGCGCAGGTGCGCAGAATCGTTCCGCGGGGCGAGCGGCCGGCCGTGGAAGTACGAGTTCCCGGCGCATTGGTCGACAGTATCGTGGTGGCTCCTGAGGCACTCATGACAACTGATGTGCCTTTCGACAAGCGCTATCTGGGTGGGAAGTTCCAATCGGGCGTGCTGCAGCAGGTGCCGTTTGGTGCGGACAAGGTCATCGCTCGGCGCGCCGCGCAGGAAGTGCGACCGGGCGAGATCACTATCTTTGGCTTCGGTGCCTCGTCGGATATCCCGATCGTTATGGCTGAGCAGGGCTTGTTCGAGAACGACGGGCTGTGGCGATATCCGCATATCACAGAGCACGGCGTGTTCGGCGGAATCGTCATGAGTGGGTGGCAGTTCTCGGCCAACATCTATCCTGAAGCGCTGCTCGATGGCTTGGCGCAGTTCGATTTCATCGATGGAGGAGGCTGCCAGATGGCCGCCCTGGCGTTTGCACAGTTCGACTCAGCAGGCAACGTGAACGTCAGCAAGTTCGCCAACTTCAATCCAGGCGCCGGCGGCTTCATCGACATTGCCACCAACACGCAACGCCTAGTGTTCACTGGCACCTTCACCACCGGCGGCTTGCAGATCGAAGTTGTCGACGGAAAGTTGCGGATCACCCGTGAGGGCAAGTCCCGAAAGTTCGTGCGCGCGGCCGAGCAAATCACCTATCCGGTGCTCCGAGGAGTCCAGAGCCGCGGTCAGTCGGCAGTCGTCATCACCGAGCGCGCAGTGTTCAGAGTCGACGAAGAGGGACTGGTGCTTACGGAGATCGCCCCCGGGATCGACATCCAACGGGATGTACTGGGCTTGATGGATTGCGGCACAGTCCGCGTCGCCAACGATGTCCGTGTCATGGACGCATCCTTGTTTGAAGTTTGAAAACCTAGGAGACAGATGATGTTGATGGATTTGAACCAGGACGAGCGCCTTCTTTCCGAAGGCATTGCAGACTTCGCCGAGCGAGCCCTGCGCCCGAACGTCCGCGCTTTCGTGGAGAAGCATGAGTTTCCGACTGAATTGGTTCGGCAGTTCGCTGGATTGGGCTTCATGGGAACCGCGTACGACCCTGACTACGGCGGAGGTGGACTCGGAGTGCGCGGTGCGGCGATCGTGACCGAGGCTTTGGCACGAGCGGAACCTGGGTTCGCCGCCATTTACCTCTGCAATAGCGCGCCGATGACGGTGATCTCCCGGTATGGTTCCGACGCCGTGAAGAAGGAATGGTTGGCACCGCTTTGCGCAGGTGAGACGATTGCCTCGTTCGGCGTGACCGAGCCGCAGGGCGGCTCCGACGTTGCCAGCATCAAGACGCGCGCAGAGGAGGATGGTGAATTCTTCGTGCTCAACGGAGCGAAGATTTTCTCGACCAACGCGGGAACCCCATTGCACGGCCTCTCGACGGTGATCGCTGTCACGGATCCGGATCAAGGCGCGCGTGGCTTGTCGACGTTCGTTGTGCCGGTCGGCACGCCGGGCTTCACCGTCGGCAAAGCATCGCCTAAGGTCGGGTGGCGCATCGCCCCTTCCGTGGAACTCTACTTTGACAACTGCCGCATTCCGAAGGCCTGGATGGTGGGCAACCGCGGAGAAGGGCTCAAGCAAATTCTGACGACCCTTAGCGTGGGCCGAATTCTTGTGGGCGCCGCTGGCCTCGGCGTGACACGCAAGTGCCTTGACCTTGCCCAGTCCTACGGCGCTGGCCGCAAGGTGGGCGGGGTACCCATTTTCAAGCACCAGGGGCTGACTTTCCCCCTCGCTGACGTCATGACGAAGGCTCACGCGGCGGAACTGATGATCCGCAATGCCGCAACGCTGTCGGACGAAGGTCGCCCTTTCCGCACCGAGACGTCAATGGCCAAACTCTTCGCCACCGAGCTCGCGGGCGAAGCAGCCGACATCGCCGTTCAGGTTCATGGAGGCTATGGCGTCTTCGAGGACTATGAGGTATCTGGCCTCCTTGGCGAGGCGAAAGTGCTGCAGATCGTCGAAGGTACGAGCGAGGTCCAACGGCTCATCATCGCCAGAGAATTGGAAGCTCAATAGGAGACTCGACCATGAAAATTCTTGTTCCTGTAAAGCGGGTGGTCGACAAGGACATCAAGGTGCGCGTCAAGAGCGACGGCTCCGGCGTGGACACGGCCAACGTCAAGCACAGCCTCAATCCGTTTGACGAGATTGCGATCGAGGAAGCCGTGCGGCTGAAGGAGAAGGGCGCGGCCGCCGAAGTTGTCGCAGTGTCCGCCGGCGTAACCCAAGTCCAGGAAGTACTGCGCACGGCGCTGGCCATCGGCGCGGACCGCGCCATCCACATCCAGACCGACGCCGAACTCCAACCGCTGGCCGTGGCAAAGCTGCTCAAGGCCATCGTCGACAAGGAACAGCCCGGCTTGGTAATCCTCGGCAAGCAGGCTATCGACGACGACAGCAACCAGACCGGCCAGACGCTCGCGGCCCTGCTCGACTGGCCCCAGGCCACCTTCGCCAGCAAGGTCGAGGTCGCCGGAGAGAAAGCCACCGTCACCCGGGAGGTCGACAGTGGCTTGGAGACCCTCTCTGTTTCCCTGCCGGCCGTCGTCACCGCCGACCTCCGCTTGAACGAGCCACGCTACGTCACGCTGCCCAACATCATGAAGGCCAAGAAGAAGACCCTGGACATCTTCACCCCCGGAGACCTGGACGTGGACGTCGCCCCGCGCGTCTTGACCCTCAAGGTCAGCGAGCCGCCCAAACGCAACGCCGGCATCAAGGTGCCTGATGTAGCCACCTTGGTCGACAAGCTTCGCAATGTCGCCAAAGTGATCTGAAAGGAAGGAACGACACCATGACCGCACTCGTCATCGCAGAACACGACAACCAGAGCCTCAAGCCCGCCACCCTCAACACCGTCACCGCCGCCCTCCAGGCCGGTGGTGACGTACACGTGTTCGTGGCCGGCGAGAACGCCGGTGCCGCCGCCGCCGCCGCCGCCAAGCTCGCCGGCGTGGCCAAGGTCCTGCACGCCGATGGTGCCTCCCTGGGCCACGGCTTGGCCGAGAACCTGGCAGCCCAGGTGCTGGAGATTGCTAGGACCTACAGCCACATCGTCTTCCCCGCCACCTCCAGCGGCAAGAACGTGGCCCCGCGCGTGGCCGCCAAGCTGGATGTGCAGCAGATCAGCGACGTCACCAAGGTTGAGAGTGCCGACACCTTCGAGCGCCCGATCTACGCCGGCAATGCCATCGCCACCGTACAGAGCACTGACGGCGTGAAGGTCCTGACCGTGCGCACCACCAGCTTCGACGCCACCCTGGCCGAAGGCGGCAGCGCAGAGGTCGAGACCATCGCTGCCGTGGCCGATGCGGGCAGGAGCAGATTCGTCGGCCAGGAAGTCAGCAAGACCGACCGTCCAGAACTCACTGCCGCCAAGATCATCATCTCCGGCGGGAGAGCACTGGGTAGCGACGAAAAGTTCCAGGAAATCATCACTCCGCTGGCTGACAAGCTGGGTGCTGCAATTGGTGCGAGTCGCGCAGCCGTCGATGCAGGCTACGCACCCAACGACCTGCAGGTTGGGCAGACGGGCAAGATTGTCGCTCCGCAGCTGTATGTGGCCGTAGGCATCAGCGGAGCGATCCAGCATCTGGCTGGCATGAAAGACTCCAAGGTGATCGTAGCGATCAACAAAGACGAGGAGGCGCCGATCTTCGGGGTCGCCGACTACGGGCTTGTAGCGGATCTCTTTGAAGCCGTGCCGGAATTCACTCGGCTAGCTTAACTGCTGGCGAGCAGCCGCAGGAGCGACTGCCGTCATCGCTCACGGATCAGACGTTCAATGGCGAGGCGTAAATGATCGAGTTGCGGCATCTGCGTTACTTCGTTGCCGCTGCGGAGGACCTGAACTTTCGTCGCGCCGCCGAGCGAATCCATGTCGATCAGACCTCGCTGTCGCGTGCGATCCGCGATCTTGAGGAGCAGTTGGGCGCACCGTTGTTCGTTCGGCTCCCGCGCAAGCTGCACCTGACGCCGGCCGGACTGAGATTGCTGCGCGAAGCCCGCAGGCTTCTCATCCGTTTTGAGCGCATCAAACGCACGGTTCGCCAGACGCACACCCTGTACCAGGCACCACTGCGCATCGGTGTTGCTGATGGCATTGCACAACCCAGGCTGTCTGAATGTCTCGGCGACTGGCGTGCTGTTGCGCCCGAGGTGCCGCTGGAACTTGCAGAGATGCGTGCCGGCGAACTCATTGGCGCAATAAAGAGCGAGGAGATCGAGGTCGGTTTCTCTTTCGGAATTCCCGATGATGAGGCCATCGCTCAGACTCCTGCGTGGCGCTACCGTCTCATGGCGGTGCTACCGCGCAGCCATGAATTGGCCAGTCGGGAGATCGTCGCCCTGTCAGACTTGCTGGCGTTCCCACTGTTGTCCTGCAACGAGGAGTGCCTGCCCGGCCTGCTCTGGCAGATGCGCACCATCGTGCGGAAATACATCGATCGCGCTACGCTCGCGGGCGAGGCCTGCACGTTGTCGGGCTATGTGACCCGCATCGCGGCCGGGACGGGTGTCGGACTGGGTGACGAGGGGCATGCACAGACCCTGCGGCGCAGCGACGTGGTGGCACTCCCGCTGGCTGAGGAAGAGCACATCACCACCTTCGTGCTGCATAAGCATCAGCGCTTCGGCATTGCTGACCCGGTGCAACGCTTTCTTACCTACATCGACGCTTTGTCGTGATCGTTACGCGATGCGGGTTTGCTGCATGGTCAGCCTGCGCCGTCAGCATTGGACATCCGGCCGCATCCTAAGGATGCTCGAGGTCCGAGACGCTGGGGCCATTGCGCCTCCAGCGATCTGGAATCCCGCCAGCCAGCCGCTTTTTTTTGCGACATGCCCGCCAGCCTTCTCTGAGCTACGCCCCCGTGGGTGTACCGCGCGGCACATCGATTCCAGACTCGTGCCATGCGCGCCATGGGGGAGCGCATGTGCATGGCGCAGGTGGGCGCAAGGGAAGGTCGGAGATGGCATTTCGATCGGGAACTAGCGAAGGTGGCACATCGAACGTCCAAACAGGCATCCTGCTTGGCCAGATCGCGGCCGTGTTCGGCGTGGTCCTGGGCGGCGTGTGGGCGGCCACCCAGTGGACCGCCCATGCACTCGGTTATCAGCCACGGCTGGGGACGACGTGGGCCGACGTGGCTGGCCTGCCGGTTTACGAGCCCTGGAAGCTGTTTGAATGGTGGTACTGGTATGACGCCTACGCGCCGGATGTCTTCCTGCGCGGTGGTGCCATTGCTGCGGCCAGCGGACTGGTTGCCACCGGCGTGGCCATCGGTATGGCGGTGTGGCGCTCGCGCGTCGCTCGGCGCGTCACCACCTACGGCTCCGCCCGCTGGGCCGAGCGCGAAGAGATTCGCAAAGCTGGTCTGACCGGCTCGGCGGGTGTCTTCCTCGGGCGCAAGGACGACAGCTACTTGCGCCACGCTGGCCCCGAGCACGTGATGGCCTTCGCACCCACGCGCTCGGGCAAGGGCGTGGGCCTGGTGGTGCCCACGCTGCTGTCCTGGCCCGGCTCGGCCGTGGTCCACGACATCAAGGGCGAGAACTGGACGCTCACGGCTGGCTGGCGTTCTCGCTTCTCGCACTGCCTGCTGTTCAACCCCACCGACGCGCGTTCGGCCGCCTACAACCCGCTGCTCGAAGTGCGCCGTGGCATGCACGAGGTGCGCGATGTTCAGAACATAGCGGACATCCTTGTCGATCCGGAAGGCGCGCTTGAGCGGCGCAACCACTGGGAGAAGACTTCGCATGCGCTGTTGGTCGGTGCGATCCTGCACGTGCTCTACGCGGGTGAGGACAAGACGCTGCGCGGCGTCGCCAACTTTCTGTCCGATCCCGCGTGCCCGTTCGAGGTGACGCTGCATCGGATGATGACGACCAAGCACCTGGGTGATTCGCCGCATCCCGTTGTCGCCTCGGCAGCGCGTGAAGTGTTGAACAAGAGCGACAACGAGCGCTCGGGCGTGCTGTCCACCGCGATGAGCTTCCTCGGCCTGTACCGTGACCCCACGGTGGCCGAAGTCACCTCGCGATGCGACTGGCGTATCGCGGATCTGATCTCGGCCCAGCATCCGGTGTCGCTATACCTTGTGGTGCCGCCCTCGGACATCAGCCGCACCAAGCCACTGATCCGCCTGATCCTCAACCAGGTCGGCAGGCGCCTGACTGAATCGCTAGACGGCAGTGACGGCATTACGCATCGGCACCAGCTGCTGCTCATGCTAGACGAGTTCCCGGCACTCGGGCGCCTCGACTTCTTCGAGTCCGCGCTGGCCTTCATGGCGGGCTACGGCCTGCGCGCATTCCTGATCGCACAGTCCCTCAACCAGATCGACAAGGCCTACGGCCAGAACCATTCGATCCTCGACAACTGCCACGTGCGCATCGCCTTTGCAACCAACGACGAGCGCACCGCCAAGCGCATCTCCGACGCGCTGGGCACTGCCACCGAACTGCGCGCGCAGCGCAACTACGCGGGCCATAGGCTCGCCCCGTGGCTCGGTCATCTGATGGTATCGCGCCAGGAGACGGCGCGACCGCTGCTGACGCCGGGAGAGGTGATGCAGCTCCCTCCCGACGATGCGGTGGTGATGGTGTCGGGTCATCCGCCGATCAAGGCACGCAAGATCCGCTACTACCTCGACCGCAACTTCGCCGGGCGCGTGAAGCCCGCGCCCCTGCTCGCCGCAGCTGGCCACTATGCCGATGCCCCGGCACTGCGTGCCGACGACTGGAGCGGGCTGGCGCCGCTGGCTGCTCCCATCCTGGACATGGCGCTGGCAGGCCAAGTCGGCACCGTCGATGACGGCGGCCGCCAGCATCAGCCGGAGCTGGGCGCGGTAGCCTACGCGCTTCAGCCCGAGCCCGGCGCCGACGACCTTGGCCTGCTCGATGACGACGACTCGCCGCTTCCTCTGCCAACGCAGCTCGACCCGCGCCTGCAGCGCGCTGCGCGGCTGGCCGCGCTCGACCCGGACGATGGGATCGCGCTATGAGCCGGGCGCGCTTGAACATCTTCCTCGAGCGCGACCACGCGCGCCGGCTCGACGAGCTGGCCGCGATGAAGGGCCTGTCCAAGTCCTCCATCATCGCCGCGGCGCTGTCTTCATTTCTCTCACCCGACAGCGGCGACCAGCGAGAGGCCGCCATTGCCAAGCGGCTGGACCGCCTCTCGCGCCAATACGACAAGCTCGAACGCGACCAGAACATCCTCATCGAGACGGTGGCGCTGTACGTGCGCTACTTCCTCACCGTCAGCACGCCCGTGCCCGAGGCTCATCAGGAGGCGGCGCGCGCGCAGGGGCGTGCCCGCTTCGAGCAGTTCATAGAGCAGCTGGGCCGCCACCTGCTGCGCGGGCGCAGCCTGGTCAAGGACGTGTACGAGGAAATCCAGCCCGAGGACAGCCAGTTCTTCGGATTGGGTGATCCCGTGGGTAACGCCACTGGAGACGATCGGCCGGCGACCCCGGCCGGCAGCAAACCGGAGGCGGCTTCATGACCGGGACGCCGCGTGATCCGAACAAGGCTGCCACGCCGATCTCGCTTGCGCTGGACCGTCGTGTCCGCATGCTGCGCACGGCGATGGGACCGGAGATCGCGCAGGCGCTGGCCGACCCCGACGTGGTCGAAGTGCTGCTCAACCCGGATGGCTCGCTGTGGTTGGACCGGCTGAGCACGGGCCGCGCACCGACGGGCATCACGCTGCCGCCGGCCGACGGCGAACGCATCATCCGCCTGATCGCCGCACACGTGCGTGCCGAGGTGCATGCGGACAAACCCCTCCTGACTGCTGAACTGCCCGAGACCGGCGAACGCTTCGAGGGCGCGCTGCCGCCCGTGACGCCCGGTCCGGTCTTCGCGCTGCGCAAACGCGCCGTCGCGCTGATCCGCCTGGAAGACTACGTGGCCGACGGCATCCTCACCGCCGACCAGGCCGCGTTCCTGCGCACTGCGGTGCGGGGCCGCCAGAACATCCTGATCGCCGGGGGCACCAGCACCGGCAAGACCACGCTCGCCAACGCGCTGCTTGACGAGGTGGCGGCCACCGGCGACCGTGTGATCGTGCTCGAAGACACGGTGGAACTGCAGTGCACGGCGCACGACCATGTGCCGCTGCGCACGCGCCCCGGCGTGGTCAGCATGACCGAGCTCGTGCGCTCCACGCTGCGCCTGCGCCCGGACCGCATCGTCGTCGGCGAGGTGCGCGGTCCCGAGGCGCTGGACCTGCTCAAGGCCTGGGGCACGGGCCACCCGGGCGGCATCGCCACTGTGCACGCGGGCTCGGCGATGGGCGCTCTCACGCGCCTCGAACAGCTGGTGCAGGAGGTTTCGGTGAACGTGCCGCGCGCGCTTATCGGCGAGACCATCAACGTCATTGTCTTCATCGCCGGGCGCGGCCGCACGCGCCGCGTCGAGGCCATCGCACGCGTCGTTGGCCTCGACGCGAACGGCTACCGGCTCAGCTACGAACTGGAGCCCGCGCCATTGCCTTCACTTCCTTCATTGCCATCACTTCCAGGAGAACCTTCATGACGACTTCGCACATTTCCGTAAATACGTCTCTGCACGCGGGGCGCATGCGCCTGGCGCTACACATCCTGCTGCTGGCCGCGCTGCTGCTGGCCTTCGCGTTGCCCGCACACGCGGCTGGCTCCAACATGCCGTGGGAGGCGCCACTGCAATCCATCCTTGAATCCATCCAGGGACCGGTGGCGCGAATCGTCGCGGTGATCATCATCATCGCCACGGGCCTGACGCTCGCGTTCGGCGACACCAGCGGAGGCTTCCGCAAGCTGGTGCAGATTGTCTTCGGGCTGTCAATCGCGTTCGCCGCATCGAGCTTCTTCCTGTCGTTCTTCTCGTTCGCTGGCGGGGCGGTGCTGGCATGAGCCCGCACGACGCACGGGGTTTCGAGGTTCGGGGCTTCGAAGTTCCTCTGCATCGCTCCCTGACCGAGCCCATCCTGATGGGCGGCGCGCCGCGCACCGTAGCGATCGCCAACGGCACGTTAGCGGCCGCCGTGGGCCTGGGCCTGCAGCTCTGGGTTCCGGGCATCGTGCTCTGGATCGTGGGCCATTCGCTTGCGGTCTGGGGCGCGCATGCGGACCCGCAGTTCATGCAGGTCTTCGCGCGGCACATCAAGCACCGCGTGCTGCTCGATACATGAGGGCGCGGCCATGATGAACCTCGCCGAATACCGCCAGCGCCCGGCGCTGCTCGCCGACTGGCTGCCGTGGGCCGGACTGGTCGCGCCCGGCGTGGTGCTGAACAAGGACGGCTCGTTCCAGCGCAGCGCGCGCTTCCGCGGCCCGGACCTCGACAGCGCCATCGCCGGCGAGTTGGTGGCCATCACCGCGCGCCTGAACAACGCGCTGCGCCGCCTGGGTTCGGGCTGGGCGCTGTTCGTCGAGGCCGAGCGGCGCGAGGCTGCGGACTATCCGCGCTCGGCGTTCCCGGAGCCGCTGTCCTGGCTGGTGGACGAGGAGCGCCGCGCCGGGTTCGAGGAGGCCGGCAGCCACTTCGAGAGCCGCTACCACGTGACGCAGCTCTACCTGCCGCCCGAGGAATCGCACACTCGCGCCGCGGGCCTGATCTACGAGAACGCCGGCGAGACCCGCGGCCACCGCCGCGTCGATTGGCGCGAGCGCCTGCAGGGCTTCGTCGCCGAGACCGAGCGCTTCCACGGCCTGCTCGAAGGTGTGATGCCCGAGATCGGCTGGCTGGACGACGCACAGACGCTCGCGCATCTGCACGCCGGCGTGTCCACGCGCAGGCAGGCGGTTGCCGTGCCAGAGGTGCCGATGCACCTCGATGCGCTGCTCGCCGACGAAGCGCTGACGGGCGGCCTGGCGCCGATGCTGGGCCACAAGCACCTGCGCGTGCTCACGGTGCGTGGCTTCCCGACCTCCACCTGGCCGGGCCTGCTCGACGAGCTGAACCGCCTGGGCTTCGCCTACCGCTGGAGCACGCGCTTCCTGTGCCTCGACAAGGCCGAGGCCGAGCGCGAGCTGGGCCGGCTGCGCCGCCAGTGGTTCGCCAAGCGCAAGAACATCGTCGCGCTGCTGCGCGAGACGATCTTCCAGCAGGAGTCGCCGCTGGTGGATTCCGACGCTGCCAACAAGGCGGCCGACGCCGATGCTGCGCTGCAGGAGCTGGGCAGCGACGAGGTGGCCTACGGCTACGTCACGTCCACGCTGACCGTGCTGGACGCGAACGCGGCAGCGGCCGACGAGAAGCTGCGCGCTGCCGAGCGCGTCATCCAGGGGCGCGGCTTCGTGACGATCCCTGAGACGCTGAACGCGGTCGAGGCCTGGCTGTCCTCGCTGCCCGGCCACGCCTATGCCAACGTGCGCCAGCCCATCGTCTCGACGCTGAACCTCGCGCACCTGATGCCGGTCTCGGCGGTCTGGGCCGGGCAGGAGCGCAACGCGCATCTGGACGGCCCGCCCCTGATCGTCACGCGCACCGATGGCGCCACGCCGTTCCGGCTGGTGACCCACATCGGCGACGTGGGCAACACGCTGGTGGTCGGCCCCATCGGCATGGGCAAGTCGGTGCTGCTGGCGACGATGGCGCTGCAGTTCCGACGCTATGCCGGCTCGCGCATCTTCGCCTTCGACATGGGCCGCTCGATCCGAGCGACGATCCTGGGGCTGGGCGGCGAGCACTACGACCTGGGCACGTCGCAGGAGGAGGGTGGCGGGAAAGGCGAGAACGGGATGGCCTTCCAGCCGCTCGCGCGTATCGACCGAGAGGGCTACCGCACCTGGGCGGCCGAATGGGTCGAGGGCCGGCTGATCCAGGAGGGCGTGGCCGTCGGCCCGGAGGAGCGCGAGGCGGTCTGGTCGGCGCTCGGCAGCCTGGCCAGCGCGCCCGTTGAGCAGCGCACGCTGACGGGCCTGTCGGTGCTACTGCAGTCCAACATGCTGCGCCAGGCGCTCGCGCCCTACGTGCTGGGCGGCGCGCATGGCAAGCTGCTGGACGCCGACCACGACCGGTTGGGCAGCGCCGACGTGCAGGGCTTCGAGATGGAAGAGCTGATGCACAGCAAGGCCGCGGTGCTGGCCGTGCTGCGCTATCTGTTCGCGCGTTTCGAGGAAAGGCTGGACGGTGCGCCGACGTTGCTGATCCTTGACGAAGCGTGGCTGTTCCTCGACGACCCGGTGTTCGCCGCGCGCATCCGCCAGTGGCTCAAGACGCTGCGCAAGAAGAACGCGTCGATCATCTTCGCCACGCAGTCGCTCGCCGACGTGAAGGATTCGGCCATCGCGCCCGCGATCATCGAGAGCTGCGCGAGCCGCATCTTCCTGCCCAACCCGCAGGCCAACGAGCCGCAGATTCGCACGATCTACGAGGGCTTCGGCCTCAACAGCCGGCAGATCGAGATCGTCGCCACCGCGCAGCCCAAGCGCGACTACTACTACCAGTCACGGCTGGGCAACCGGGTCTTCGACCTGGACCTGGGGCCGGTGGCGCTCGCCTTCGCGGGCGCGTCCACGCCCGAGCACCAGCGCGACATCGACGCCGTGCTGGCCGCGTACGGCGCACAGGACTTCGCAGCCCACTGGCTGCGCCACAGCGGCCTGGACTGGGCCGCGGACCTCATCCCCTCGTCCAGCTCTTTCCCTTCACTTCAGGAGATCAAGCCATGAAGAAGACCTTGCTGGCCGCCGTCGCGGCCATCCTCACCGCGCTCGCACCCGGCGTACACGCGCAATGGGTTGTCATCGACCCGACCAACCTCGTGCAGAACATCCTCACTGCCGCGCGCACGCTGGAGCAGATCAACAACCAGATCCGCCAGCTCCAGAACGAGGCGCAGATGCTGACCAACCAGGCCCGGAACCTGACGGGCCTGGACTTCAGCGCGCTGGCCGAGTTGCGCGCCGCGCTGTCTGCCACGAACCAGCTCATCCAGCAGGCCCAGGGGTTGGCTTTCAATGTCTCGCAGATGGAGGCAGACTTCCGCCGCCTCTATCCCGAGTCGTACTCCGCAGCGACCTCGGGCACGCAGATGGCGCTCGACGCGCGCTCGCGCTGGCGCAATTCTCTGGAAGCGCTGCGCACCGCCACCAAGGTGCAGTCGCAGGCAGTGCAGAACTTCGCCGCCGACGAGCGCACGCTGACCGACCTGGTCAATCGCAGCCAGTCGGCCGTGGGCGCGCTTCAGGCGATGCAGGCGACGAACCAACTGCTCGCGCTGCAGTCGCGCCAGTCCATCCAGGCCCAGCAGCTTCAGATCACGCAGGACCGTGCGGCTGCGCTGGAGCAGGCGCGCCAGGTCGCCGTGCAGGAGCGCGCCCGCGAGGTGCGCCGCCGTTTCCAGGGCGACGGCACACCCTACACGCCCGCCGCCGTCAACTTCTACGGCAACTGAAGGAGAGGCCACCATGCGACGAATCCTCATCCTCAGCCTGTTCGCACTGGCGCTGGCCGCTTGCGAGAAGAAGCCACCACCCATCGAGAGCGTCGAATCGCTGGTCGCCAATCCCGAGCGGCTTCGGGCGCTGCGCGAAGCCTGCAAGGCGGACCACGCCAAGGTCGGCGATGCGCAGTGCAACGCCGTGTCCGAGGCCACGCGGCGGCGCTTCTTGGGTAGCGGGCAGTCGCCTTACGCCGGCGATCCGGTCAAGCCGCCCTTGCCGCCGCCCGCCGCGTCGGTGCCTCCGGCGCCCAAGGACTGATGCCATGAACGACGTTGGCGTCATCGACCGCTTCCTCGACGTTTTCTCGCGCTACATCGACTCGGGCTTCGGCCTGCTCGGCGGCGAGGTCGCGTTCCTGACTGCAACGCTGGTGCTGATCGACATGACGCTCGCCGGCCTGTTCTGGGCCATGAGCAACGCAAGCGGCGGTAGCGGCGACGACGTGATCGCCAAGCTGATCAAGAAAGTGCTCTACGTCGGTGCCTTCGCCTACATCATCGGCAACTTCAACGCGCTTGCGGGCATCGTCTTCCGCTCGTTCGCGGGCCTGGGCCTCACGGCTTCCGGCTCGGCGCTGACGCAGGCGCAGCTGCTGCAGCCGGGCCGCCTTGCCCAGGTCGGCATCGACGCCGGGCGGCCCATCATGACGCAGATAGGCGACCTGACGGGCTTCCCCGAGATTTTCGCCAACCTCGATGTGATCATCGTGCTGGGCCTCGCCTGGCTGGTGGTCATCGTGAGCTTCTTCGTGCTCGCGGTGCAGCTCTTCGTGACGCTGATCGAATTCAAGCTGACCACGCTCGCGGGCTTCGTGCTGGTGCCCTTCGCGCTGTGGAACAAGACCTCGTTCCTGGCCGAGCGGGTGCTGGGCAATGTGGTGTCCTCAGGGATCAAGGTGCTGGTGCTGGCCGTGATCGTCGGCATCGGCACGGGGCTGTTCGGCGAGTTCACGGCGCCACCGGGCACCGAGCCGAGCATCGATCACGCGCTCACCATCATGCTGGCCTCGCTCGCGCTGTTCGGCCTGGGCATCTTCGGGCCGGGTATTGCCACCGGGCTGGTGTCCGGCGCGCCGCAGCTCAGTGCCGGCGCTGCGGCTGGGACGCTGGTCGGCGGGGCAGGGCTCGCGGTCGCCGGTGGCGCGGCCGTGGCCGGCGCTGGTGCAGCGGTCGCGGCCGGTGCGCGCATGGCGCCCGGCGCGGCGCGCAGCGCGATCGGCGGGGCGGCGGCTGCCGGCCGTTCGGCCAGCACGCTCGCCAGCGGAGCGCGCTCGGCCTATGAGGCCGGTGCTGCGGCCTCGGGTGCCAGTGGCCTGCGCGCTGCCGGCGCGGGCCTGGCCAACGTCGCACGCAGCGGCGCCGGGGCGGTCGGTGAACGCGTCGCGTCGGGCGCTAAGGCCGTGCGCGACCGGGTGGCGAACTTCGTTTCCGAGGCGGCCGCGCCGCCGACGGCTGCGGCGGCCCCCGCGGGGGCATCGGCCGAAGCGCCCGCCGCGTCCAGCGCGCCGCCCGCTTGGGCGCAACGCCTCCAGCGTCACCAGCGCCTCGCGCACGGCGCGACCGTGGCGGCCCACACGCTGCGCTCGGGTGACAGCGGTGGCAGTGGTGCCAGCCCCAGCCTGCGGGATGACAGTTAAGGACAGCCAAGGAGAACCCTTCATGCGATTCAAACGACCCCAGGTGCGCTACTCCGACACGCCGGCGCCCGTCACCCCGTACCAGGCCGCCGCGCAGGTGTGGGACGAGCGCATCGGCTCGGCCCGCGTGCAGGCGAAGAACTGGCGTCTGATGGCCTTCGGCTCCCTCACGCTGGCGCTGCTCATGGCCGGCGGCCTCGTGTGGCGCTCGGCGCAGTCCATCGTCACGCCCTACGTGATCGAGGTGGACCAGGCAGGCCAAGTGCGCACGGTCGGCGAGGCCGCCACGCCGTACCGGCCGGGCGATGCGCAGATCGCGCACCACCTGGCCCGCTTTATCGCCGACGTGCGGTCTCTCTCCATCGATCCCATCGTCGTGCGGCGCAACTGGCTGGAAGCCTACGACTACGCCACCGACCGGGGCGCGGCCACGCTCAACGACTATGCCCGCACCAACGACCCGTTCTCGCGCATCGGTCAGAACTCGGTGGCGGTGGAAGTGACCAGCGTCGTGCGTGCCAGCGACTCCTCGTTCCAGGTGCGCTGGATCGAGCGCGCTTACGTCAACGGCTCGCCGTCCACCACCGAACGCTGGACTGCGGTGCTGTCCATCGTGCTGCAGCCGCCGCGCACCGAGGAACGGCTGCGCAAGAACCCCCTGGGCATCTACGTCAACGGTCTGTCGTGGAGCCGCGAACTTGATGCGAACGAAGGAGTGAAGAAACCATGAACCCGACGAATCCTCAGTTGCGCCTTTACGTGTTTCCGGCTCTGCTGATTGCAGGGCTCACCGGCTGCGCCTCGCAGGGCAATCCGCCGCCGACCATCACGCTGGACGAACCCGTGCAGGCGCGGCGCCTGCCCGATCCGCCCGTACCCGTCGAAGTGGTGGAGGTGCCCAAGCCCTTGCCGCTGCCGGCTCAGATGAAGGCACTGCCTGCGGCCGGCGGACCGCCGCCGGCACCTGAGCCGGCCGACGAGAAGCTGCGCGTGTCCAAGGCCAACGACGACGCGCGCATCGCACCTTCGCGCGAGGGCTACGTCAACGCGATCCAGGTCTGGCCTTTCACCGACGGCGCGCTGTACCAGGTCTATACGAGCCCTGGCCGCGTCACCGTCATCGCGCTGCAAGAGGGCGAGGAACTGGTGACGGTCTCGGCCGGCGACACCGTGCGCTGGGTCGTTGGCGATACCGCGAGTGGCGCTGGATCGACGCTGCGCGTGAATGTGATGGTCAAGCCCACCCGCACGGGCTTGAAGACCAACATGGTCATCACGACCAACCGGCGCACCTACCTGGTCGAACTGTCCTCGACGCCGCAGGCCTGGATGGCGTCCGCGTCCTGGGACTACCCGAAGGACCGCATGCTGGCGCTGCAGAAGCAGGCGCGCGAGGCGCAGGCCGCGGCGCCCGTGGATGCCGGCCTGTCGTTGGAGAGCATCCGCTTCCGCTATGACATCAGCGGTGACAGCCCGCCGTGGAAGCCGTTGCGCGCCTTCGATGACGGGCAGAAGGTCTACATCCAGTTTCCCGGCGGCATCGCGCAGGGCGAGCTGCCGCCGCTGTTCGTGATCGGCCCGCAGGGCGACGGCCAGCTCGTGAACTACCGCTTTCGAGCGCCGTACTACGTGGTGGACCGGTTGTTCGGCGCGGCCGAGCTGCGCCTGGGCGGCTATGGAGGTGGCGGTAAAGGCGGCAAGGCCGAGGTGGTGCGCATCGAGCGCACCGACGGCGTGTCGCGGGCATCTGGTAGTGGAGCGGGGAGCAGCGGATCATGAGCGAGTCCGCCGCCGTTCCGCCCAAGGCCGATCCGGAGGCGATGACGTTGCGCGCGACGCCGCGCCCGGTGGTGCGCCTGAACCGCCGCATGCTGGCCGTGCTCGTCGGCGCGCTGGCCGCCGTGGTGCTCGGTGCGACGATGTGGTCGCTGCAGCCGCACAAGCGCGAACGCAACCCGGCCGCCGAGCTGTACAACGTCGATCGCGTCGCCAAGGCCGAGAGCCTGGACCAGTTGCCCAAGGACTACGCTGGGCTACCCGCACGGTCCGCGGTGCCTCAATTGGGTGTGCCGCTGCCGGGCGACCTGGGGCCGGCCATCGTGAAGTCGCAGCAGCCGATGGACACGCGGGTGCCGGGCGGTGGCGTTGATCCGGCGCATGCGGCGCAACTGGCGGCCGAGGAGGCGGCACGCTCGGGGGTGTTCTTCCGCGCGACCGGCGGTAACCCGGGAGCCAAGCCCGCTCAGGCCATGGCTGCTGGCGCGGCCCGCGCCGTGCAGCCCTTCGACGCGCTGGCCGGCGCCCTGGCGCCTGCAGCGCCGGCGCAGCCGGCCGACCCCACCGCCGTGCAGAACCGCCAAGACCAAAAAGAGTCCTTCGTCGCCAAGGCGGGCGACGCGGCCACGCGCAATCCCGGAAGTCTTCAGCCCCCGGCTTCGCCGTACCAGGTCATGGCCGGCACCATCATCCCGGCCGCGCTGGTGACAGGGATCAACTCCGACCTGCCGGGGCAGGTGATCGCCAACGTGACCGAGGCGGTTTACGACACCGCCACGGGCCGCTACCTGCTGATCCCGCAGGGCTCGCGCCTGATCGGGCGCTACGACAGCCAGGTTGCCTTCGGACAGCGGCGCGTGCTGCTGGTGTGGACGCGGCTGATCCTGCCGGACACGTCATCGGTGGCGCTGGACCGGCTGCCGGGCATCGACCCGGCCGGCTACGCTGGCCTGGAGGATGGCGTTGATTGGCACTGGGACCGCATCCTCGCTGGCGCGGCGCTGTCCACGCTGCTCGGTGTGGGCGCCGAACTGGCCGCGCCTGAGACCCGCACGAACAGCGGCGGTACCGGCGACCGCGTGATCATCGCCGGCCGGGAGAGCGCGCAGGACACGGTGAACCAGGTCGGCCAGGAGATCACCAAGCGCAACCTCAGCGTTCAGCCGACGCTCACGATCCGGCCGGGTTTCCCAATGCGGGTGATGGTCAACAAGGATCTGATCCTGAGGCCCTACCAGCCCTTGTTTTTCACCCGGGGTTCATCGCAATGAGCACGGCCAAGCTTCGCCTCGGGCCGCTGCCCAAGACCGAACCGGTCAAGCTCACGGTTACCTTGTCGGCGGAGCTGAAGGCGACGCTGGACCGCTATGCGGCGCTGCACGCGCAGACCTACGGCGAGCGGGTCGATGCCGCTGCGCTGGTGCCGCACATGCTGGAGGCGTTCATGGCGCGGGATCGGGGGTTCAGGACGATGGGGCACAAACGAATCGCTCCCCCTGCTGTGAGCAAACCGCTCCCGGGTGGGTGACGCCTGCGCGTCGCGGATGCAACTCGCTCTGAAAAGACTGCGGCGAAGCGATGGATCAATGACTTTCTTCGGGGCGAATCTGGTCAATGAACCATCCATTCCTGCACCGTGTGACGCCGCGTTGTTGAAGTTCGCGGTATTTGGCCTTGTCGATGAACTGGCGAATTCCATTGGCCTCAGCCTCGACAACGACATCTCGGGCGAGTGGGTAGGCGTCTTCATGAAAGGAAATTCGGCGGTCGAGCTGGATCACGCCGTCCGGCAATTCCTTCCCTGACGCCGCAAGCTGCACGAGCGTAGGGCAGGCATCTAGCCATTTTCTTTCCTCCGGATAGAACCGAATGACTACTTCTACAGGCTTGCCGACTGCGGGCAGGTCATGCCTTCGCTCCAAGACTCTATAGGCTTTGTTCGGCGGTTCACTATCAGGGATCAGCGTGAAGCCCATGCGCTGCCAAAACGGAATCGATGAAGACGGCTTGCATTGAATGACCAGGAGATCCTCGCCCTTGCGTCGGGCGAGATTGACGCAGTACGCAACCATCTTCTTGCCGATTCCCCGGCCTCGGAAGTCTTGCTTGACTTGCAGGATTCCTGACTGCAGCAGGCGCCCGAGTTGGAAGGCAACTGGCAGTCCAGTCTTGCCGTCTACGTACACAAGCAGCTCTTGGTCCTCATGGGCTCGTGCAATGACGGACCAGTTGCAAAGAAAGTTGCCGTGCACGCCAGCAGCATCTTCCGCCTCCAACCAGGAACGGATTGGCGCGATGTCTTCGGGTTTGGAGCGTCTGATGACAGAGCGCGAGCCAGCACGCGCTTTTGGCGGGTTAGTAGTGGGCATGGCAGAGCTGTAGGATGCGTAGGGTATGGGCGCGACGGCGTATGTGCGCATCAGCCGCTATTGTGGGCTTGCAGAGTGGCCTGTACGGCTGCAGCCTCGCGGCCGAGTCGTCGTCCTGAACGTGATGGACCGCCGTTGCTCGTCGGTGGCCGCCGTCGCATCGAGCGCGAGTGCGCCACCGTCGTCAAGGAAGGAGTGAGCATGGATGTTCTGTTCTTCTTGAAAGATCGTACGCGCCTCATCCGCCAGTTTTACGAGCATGGGACGAGTCCGTTCAACGAGATCATCCGAAAGATCGAAGCGGAGGAAGAACCCTATGTGCCTCCCTACAGCGAAGATGGGGAGCCGCCGTTTATCAGCGAGTGGATCGATGCGGACGAACTGCGGGAAGTCACTGGCCGCTGTTGCCTGTCCATGCTGTCGGCATCTCTGCAGCTCTACTTCAGGACCTGGGAACGCAACCTGCGCCTGAACTGCGGCAAGGCCTTCAAGGCCGAGTTCAAGAACGAAGGGATTGTCGGTGGCTATCGCGCTTGCCTGGCCTCGTGCGCGGGCATCGACTGGAGTGAATGCCCGGCGGACCTTGGGATCATCGAGCAGGTGGTGTTGGCCCGAAACCGGGATCAGCATCCAGAGAACATCACGTCGGTGCGAGTGATTCACGCCGAGAAGGATAGGCAGAGATATCCACGGCCGTTCTTCATGAGCGAGCGCGAGGCGGCGCTGTTTGAAGAAGGCGACGAGCCGGCGCTGTTCATGTCGCCCTCGGTTCACGTCTCCCGCGACAAGCTGATGACGGCGATCGAGCAGGTCGAGCGCCTGTGCGAATGGCTCGAAGAAAAGTTGTTCGATGCCAAGTACCCGGCGAGGATTCTCCGCGATTGATTCACGAACGGTCGGACTCCCCTGCGACACCCGGTGTACCGGGCTTTTCGAGGACGGTGTTGACACAACGGAAGAGCAACTGGCCTTCGCGCTGCTCGATGATTTCTTCGTCACCTTGGAAATGCCACTGGAACACGCTTGGATGTCGGAAGAGGGCAGGGTCCAGCGGGCGCTGCGCAAACGGGTTGTGATAGACGCGCAGGCCGTCAAGCAGGCTTTCTTGGTAGCGCCGCTTGGGTTCGTTGATGACATGCGGACGGTCTGCGGCCGGATTGAGGCGCAATGCTGTGAAGACGATTCCGGGAGCGGGATCTGATGAGAGCGCGCGAACCTTGCCCATGGTTGCGCATCCGCTGAAGATCACCGCGCTGATCTCCCGGTAGGCCGGTGTGGTGAACAGGCCGAGGTCGATCGGACTGCCGTTGTCCTTGAATACCTGCCGCAGTTCTTCACCTTGCAGCCGGCCTTCCTGGCCTCCTGTGGCGATGTAGCGCTCTTCGTCGACGTAGTAGCCATACAGCACGGCTTCGATCGGTCGCTGACAGGCCATGAAGCTGAACGGCTGGTCGAAGTTCGTCACCGCCACCACATAGGCGCGATCCTTTACATGATCGAGCGGCGCATACGATTCGATGTACTTGCGATGCTTCGCTGCGAGGCTGTTGGCCAGCCGCACGATGGTCTGCAGGTTGAATGCATTCAGGTCGCCTGGCGGCATCTTTCCCAGCCTGGCGAACTCCGGCTCGGCGCTTTGCGCGTTCGATGCGATCGTGGCCTCGATGTTCAACCCCAGGCTTGGGATGCAGAAGTCGGGCCTCGCTTTCGAGAAGTCCACGCTCATGCCGTACTTCTTCAGCACGGCGAACAGGTACAGCTCCCAGAAGCTCGAATTGAATGTGGTCTGGAACTCTTCAATGAACTTGCCGTCGCGATCGACGAAGCCTCGCGCCCAGTCCTGCAGAACGTCCATGTTGTAGACGTTCCCGGTACTAAGAATGCTGCGCAGGTTCGGGTGCAACCTCGCTTCGGCGACGACTGGATCAAACAGCTTCAACAGATCACTCCGATTTGCTTTAGGGCCGATGGACCATGCGCTGAAGCGTGCTTTGCAGGGGTGTGACGCTCCCCATCACAGTACGTGGCACCGGCTAAGCGGTCCGGGCTACTTTTGCGACGCCATGAAATCCGCAACATCTTGCTTTGCCTGGGTCAACGCCTGGCCAAAGCGAACATGGTTCTCCGGGATTGCGTCGGTCATGAAAAACGTCGGGAATCGGCGATCGAGAAAGCTGGTCGCTAGCGTGGTCCCAAGTTGTGCGATGGCCGCCAGTTGCGCATCGTTGAGCGTCTTTCCTTCGCTCTTCATCTGGTCGGTGATTGTCTTGGCTCTGGCTTGGAGTCGCTCTTCGGTGCAGTCAGTCTTGAGATAGCCAGCCGCGAGCCTGAAAAACCACTCTTCCGCCGTGATGTTGATGTAGCCACCCTCCTGCAGCTTGTGAGCATGCAGATTCGCGAGCGCAGCATTAATGTCCAGCGTTGTGATCAGCTCCCGATAGAACGAGCGAAAACCACCGAGCAACTCTGACGGATCGACAGAATGCGTAGGGCCGATGAGCCCGAAGCAAGGGCTGGGGCCATCGGGCTTGACGAAGCTGAGGGAATGGCCACCAAAGCATGCTGACATGCACACGAGCAGGTTGAATCCAGTTGCCTTGTTGAGCCGGGCCAACGGGTCCGAAAGCTCTGGCCAAGTCAAGGACGTATCGTCAGGGAATGCGAGTCCCGTCTTGTCCTCCCATCCATGCATCTCGATCTGGAGAATGGGGGCGGTATCACTCTTCTCAACCTCAGTGGTCAGCTTGTCAATGGCTTGTAGGAATTCTTCGCGTCCCTTTACGTTGATCAGCTCCACTTCAGGCACCACTGCATGATCGTCGCGCAGGCCCTCGATGGATTTTCCCAACTCGGTTCCGGTCTCAAACTCTGCAGGATCGAGGGACTGGAGGATTGCGACTTTCGAGAACTTGAAAGATGACATAGCTAGAGCTCCAGGCCGCTCCCCTAGAAGCGTCGTGGTTAGGGCGGGATCGTAGGAATTGCGCTTACCACTCAGCTGACGGACATCCCGTTTAAGCGCCCCGCGACTCGGTCATACTGCATGCCAAATTTACATTCGGCTACAGCCCCATTCTGCATGCATATCGAGCGATTGCACCTGAGCGGCTTTCGATGCTTCGGCCCACAAGAAAGCACCATTGCGCTGGAGCGCCATCTCACCGCATTCATCGGTGTCAATGGCACCGGCAAAACCGCCGTCCTTTTGGCTTTGGCGCGCCTCTTTGGCGTGACGGCGGACCAGCGTCGCTTGCGCCGACAGGATTTCCATGTTCCTGCAAATGAACTCGCTCCTGGACCGCAGCGAACGCTGTACGTCGAGGCCGTCGTCGCCTTCCCTGAGCTCGATGCGAACGCGAACCTCGCGGCGGTGCCAGAGTTCTTTCAGCAAATGGCCGCCGACGAGCAGGGCCGCCTCAAGTGCCGCCTGCGGCTGCAGGCGACCTGGACGGACGACGGCTCGCTCGAAGGCGCAGTGGAGCAAAAGCTGCTGGCCGTGCGCACTTTCGGGCCATTCAAGGACGACGAGTGCTTTGAAATGAAGGCTGTGGACCGGGCGAGGATTCAGATGATCTACGTTCCGGCCACGCGAGACGGCGGCTCTCAGGTCACGGCCTTCCTCAAGGGGCGTCTGTGGCGCGCGATCAACTGGTCGCAGGGTGTCAAGGACGCACTGGTCCATGCCGGAGCGACGATGAACGGGGCCTTCGTCGGGGAAGCAGCTGTCGGTCGCATCGCCGCGGCCGTCAGCCATCGCTGGCAGCAGGTCCATTCGGCGGGCACGGACACCACGCCGGTCTTTCGGCCTGTGGACGTGCGCTGGCAGGAGTTTGTGCGCAGAGTGGAAGTCATGTTCTACCCGGATGAGTCGGGTCGTGAGCGTGGTCTCGACGATCTCAGCGATGGGCAGCGCTCCTTGTTCCACCTCGCCATGACCGCGGCGATCCTTGACGTTGAAGCGCAGGCGGCGGCCGATCCCGCCGCTGCAGGTTTCCTGGTCGACACGGTGTCGCTTCCCGCTCTGACGCTGATCGCGGTGGAGGAGCCAGAGAACACATTGGCACCGTTCTACCTGTCGCGCATCGTGGGTCAGATCCGGGAACTCACCCACGGCCATCGCGCACAAGCCATCGTGTCGAGCCACTCCGCGAGCATCCTGGCGCGCATCGAGCCCGAGGGCGTGCGGCATTTCCGCTTGAATCCGGTGGACCGCACGGCGATGGGACGTGCGCTGCAATTGCCTGTTGGCGTGGAGGAAGCGTCCAAATTCGTGCGTGAGGCCGTGAGGAGCTATCCCGAACTCTACTTCGCTCGTTTCGTTGTGCTGGGCGAGGGAGCTACCGAAGAGGTGGTGTTGCCTAAACTGGCTGAAGCGATGGGGTTTCCGATCGATCGGTCGTTTGTGGCTATCGTCCCGCTGGGTGGGCGGCACGTGAACCACCTATGGCGCCTGCTCACCGACCTTGATATTCCACATGCCACCTTGCTTGACCTGGACTGGGGCCGAAGCGGAGGAGGGTGGGGGCGCATCAAGACGGCTTGCGAGCAACTGCTGGCCTGCGAATTTCATCCACAGCAGGTGTTCGGCGCCGCTTTGCACCCCGATGGACCAGCGGCGAACTTAGCGCAATTCGCTCAAAACGCGGCAGGCAACGTAGCAGGCGTCGAGCAATGGGTTCAACACCTGCGCAGCTCCGGCGTCTTTTTCTCATATCCACTCGACCTTGACCTGTCGATGTTCAGCGCCTTTTCCGTCGCGTACCAAGTACTGGAGGCCGGAGATCGCGGGCCTTCAGGAAGGGGTGACCCCAGGGATGCTGTGCTCGGCGAGGATGGCATTCCTGGCACGTATCCAGCAGCTTGGGATACTGCGCTGCGCTGGTACCGCTACCTGTTCCTCGGTCGAGGCAAGCCAACGACGCACGTGCGTGTGCTCTCGACCGTGCCGGCACCGCAACTCGCTGCAGGTGCCCCAGAGGAACTGCGGGCGCTGCTGAACTACGTGCGCGCCAAGGTCGAACCGGCGGCGCCGGGTGGCATCTGACGATGGCGCGCGTTGCACCGGATGACTGGCATCCGCGTGGTATCCCCGATCTGGAACCTCAAGCCTGGCGGGCACTCAAGCATGTCGGCTCTGCGTCGGTCGTTGCAGGCCCAGGCTCCGGCAAGACCGAGTTCCTGGCACAACGGGCCGTTTATCTGCTGGAGACGGGGCTCTGCCTGGCACCCTATCGGATACTGGCCATCTCCTTCAAGGGCGATGCGGCGGCGAACCTTGCTGCTCGCGTACGTCAGCGTTGTCCTCCGGAGCTGGCCAGCCGCTTCGTATCGATGACCTTCGATGCCTTCACTAAGGGGTTGGTGGATCGCTTCCAGTCTGCGATCCCCGCGTCGCGCCGGCCGACCAAGCCCTATGACATCGCCTTCCCGACACGGCGCCAGATGGACGGTTTCCTAGATGGCGCGCGCTTGGCGGCACCGCCACCTTGGCAGTTCGAAATCGCGGGGCTCGGCCCGTTGACCTTCGAGCCAGAGGTTGTGGGCAGTCGGATTTTGGAAGTCGAGCGGGTTGCCCCCAAAAATGGCATCGAGTTTGCTGTCGACCGCTGGTGGCACCAGCAACTGGCTGGAGCAGAACGCTCCACACTCACCTTTGTCGGTATCAACCGGCTTGCGGAGTTGCTGCTAAGGTCGAATCCGCACATTCGCACGGCAATGCGCACGACCTACCCATTCGTGTTTGTGGACGAGTTTCAGGACACTACCTTCGCGCAGTATGACTTGCTCTTGTCTGCCTTTGCGGGCCATGCGATGGTTACAGCCGTCGGGGATCACAAGCAACGCATCATGGGGTGGGCGGGCGCGCGAACCGATGCCTTTGAGAGGTTCGAGGCCGATTTCCGGGCGCAGCGATTTCCGCTGTTGTTCAACTTCCGCTCATCGCCAGATCTCGTGCGCATCCAGCACGTGGTGGCGCGCGCGCTGGATCCCGGTGCTGTGGCAACCCAGGCGCAAGCCATGCGCCAGGTGGATGGCGATGTGGCTCAGATCTGGGCAAGTAGCACGCGTGAGGCCGAGGCAAGCCATCTTGCGCGATGGATTGCATCAGACATGGCGCAGCGCGGCAAGCAGCCCCGCGACTATGCGCTGCTGGTGCGTCAGACTGCGGACGTTTTCGAAGGAGAACTGGGCGAGGCCTTTGCGGCTGCCGGGTTGAGCATCCGCAACGAAAGCCGCTCGCTAGGACGCACGACGGTTCAAGATCTGCTGGCGGACGAGATCAGCCAGGTCGTGCTCGCAATTCTTCGGTTGGGCGCAAGCCGACGAGAACCCGACGCATGGCAGCGCGCTTCCGGCGCGCTTCAGATCCTTCGTGCGCTTGATCCCGATGACGAAGCGGGCGCAGACCGGAGCCAGGCGAAGCTCGCACGCTTCCTGGCGGATCTGCGCAGCGATATGGCCTCTACCTCGCCGAATCGAGTGAGCGCGGTGAACTTGGTGATCAAGGTGTTCGAGTTTTTGGACGGAGATGCCATCTCGCGAACGTTTCTGCAGTACGCCCATGGCGATTTGCTACAGATCATGGCCGAAGGCTTCGCGCAGCACTTCGCCAACTCCGCCCAGACGGCGCAGGACTGGCCGGCGTGTCTCGCCACCTTCGCTGGCATCGGGCAGATCCCTTTGATGACTGTGCACAAGAGCAAGGGCCTCGAGTACGACACCATTGCGTTCCTGGGTCTGGACGATCGGGCTTGGTGGAGCTACGTCCCCGGCAATCCGGAGGGTATCGCCACCTTCTTTGTTGCCTTGTCGCGCGCCAAGCAGCGCGCGCTTTTCCTTTTCTGTCGGGAGCGGGGTCCGCGCGAGAAGGTGGCGGACCTGTTCGCACTGCTTGCGCAGGCAGGTGTACGGGAGATCGCGATTTAACAGGCACGAAAGTACTTCGCGCGTTCCAGCCCTGTATTCACTAGCCGCCAGACCCTGCCTAAGGTCGTTGGGCTTGTGCCGAGTGACTGAGAAAATACGAACCTGGCAATTCCATCACCCGGAGAAGATATGCACCCCATTCAAATGCAGGAAGGCGACCGAGGAATCGGCATGGGATACACGGGATTCATCGATAGGTTTGAGGCAATCTGCCATGGACACTTGCAGGAGGGACGCGCCAAAGCATTTGCATTCGTTTTCTATGACATGACCAATGGCGTCGTGCGTCGCGCCCTGAGCGATGCTCATGGCTTCCGCCTGCTGCATGAGAAGACAGGCAAAGACATCACGCTCTTCTATCTGCATGATCGTGCGATCGAGGCTCACTGGCGCAGCTTCAACAAATCTTTCATGGAGGCGCTGGGGGTTGAGGAGCAAGCGACGCCGCCTTGCATGGTGTTCTTTCGCGTGCATGGGGAGAACATCGAGGACGTTTCGATCTACCGCATCGATGAGCAGACCACAGATCCGGTTCTTGTCACCGCCGAGCTGGAGCAGTATGTGGACGATGCCATCAAGCGTCTGAACGCCGAAGGCGACATTTCCGCGTTGTCCGCGTTAGGCAACCTGATCGCCCAGGTAGGGGCGCTGTCCAAGGTGGGCGAATTCCTGCTCAAGCTCAAAGGAGCCGCCTGAATGTCGAATATTCGATCACTGGACATGAAGTTTCTCGACGACTTGTTCGAGATGAACAGCGGCTACGTCCTCGACTTCTCCGACCACAGCATGGCGAGCTTCTTCGCAGAAGAATTGAACGTCGACATTGACGATGACGCCTACCGGGAACATGGCACCTCAAAGGCCAAGCGTCTTCGGTGCTACTTGAACAAGGTCGACCTGCCCACCTCGGTCAAGACGCTGCGCACCCTGTGGGATTACCGCGAGGGGATTCGGAAGCATCGCGAACGTGAGGAATGGGTGTCGAACGCCGAGGGGCGATTCTTCTCGCTTTTGAATCGCATGCAGGGCAAGCCCGATGCGGTTCCTGCTGGAGAGCCGCCTAAGGCGGCCTTTGACCTGCCGAAGGTTCTCGCATTGAAGCAACGGCTGATTGATCTTTCTGCTATGGAGCCGCATCCGCGAGGCTACGCATTCGAGGTATGGCTGCGTGATGCCTTCAATTTCTATGGGTTGGAGGCCCGCGAGCCCTTTCGGAACAAGGGTGAGCAGATCGACGGCAGCTTTGTCTGGCAGGGTGAGACCTATCTGCTCGAAGCGAAGTGGGAATCGGCGAAGACCAGCGCTGCCGACCTGCACTCATTTCACGGGAAGCTAGAGCAGAAGGCAGCGTGGGCTCGGGGGCTGTTCGTCAGCAACAGCGGTTTCACCGAAGATGGCTTGGCCGCCTTCGGACGCGGGAAGCGCGTCGTCTGCATGGATGGTCTCGACCTCTTCGACGCGCTTGATCGCGAACTGCCGCTCAACCTCGCGATCGACCGGAAGGTTCGGCGTGCGGCGGAAACCGGCGTTCCGTTCGAGAGGATTCGCGACCTCTTCTCGCGTTGATGCTGCAACTGAAAGCCGCGCTACGCGAACCCGGGATCACGCGGCTTTCAACGGGTCACATTCGCGCTCTTTGTGAGGTCACGACAGATGCTCAGGCGAGGTTCAGCGCGTAGTGGCGAGCCATGTCTAAGTACTCCGCCATACGCCCGGCTATGCCTTAGTTTTCGAGCTACTTGCGTGGGGTAATTTTGGGGTAATTTCATCGCCAAACCATGCTAATCCACGCCCATAGTGCGTTCCGGCGTAGAACTGCGTAGATGCACTAAGTGACTGTCAGCGAAGGAAAAATCACTCCTTCCGCGCCAGACCGCATTTGCCTACCTACACAATGGGCGTGTGGGGAGCGGTCTCGGCAGGTGCGGGCGGGGTCATCAGCATGTGCGCTGATTTTCGTCGAGATCGTTCGAGCGGCCTGACCAGGGCCGGCCACGGCAAACCTTCCACGGCAGCGCGAGTCGCGCGCCCGGAAGGCGCGATGGCGTCAGGCCATCATTCCGCGGCGGCGGCGGGCCACGCGCACGGCATCGACCCAGGTGTCGACGTTGAAGCGCTGGCCCGAATCGGCAATGCGTGCGGCCACGATGTCGCGCAGCGGGATGTTGCGCACGTCGACCGGCAGGTCGCAGTAGCCTGTGACCATGCGCTTGTTCACGTCGAGGTGTTGCACCTGCAGCGTGGCCTCGATCTTTTTCCCGGCGGCGCCCACATAGCGGATCCGGATGCGCGGGTGCTCGTCGATGACCGCGAATTCGCCGTCGTCGTTGGCGGCCAGCGGTTGCGGTCTGCTGTGCGGGCCGATCTCGCCGAAGCCGCTGAGGCCGCCACGCACGGTCGGCAACCCGCCGGGAACATGGCCGGACCGCACACGGGCCGCGGCGATGAGGCGGGCTGAACGTCGGCGACTGGCGACGGTGTGCCATACGGCGTAGATGGCGCCGACAACGACCAGCGCGATGGTGAAGAGCGAAACCGCGCCGTACAAACGGTCCAGATCGATGTTCATCACATTTCCTTTCCTCTCGGGATGCGTGAGGTCGGTAGACCGCCATCCCGTTGCGTGAGGGATCATCGTAATTCTTTGGTACTCATTTGCCAATTCGACTTTTGGCGTACGTGGCCGTTTTTTTGCCCGCCTGGGGAGGAAGGCATGGATCGACATCAGCTCGACGCCGGCGCTCGTGGCCCGGGATCGTCCTGCATGCGCAGCTTTGGCAGCGCCTCGGGATGCTCCCTCTGCATGTAGTCGATCAAGCCCTCGCGAATGGTGCAGCGCAGGTCGAACGCCTGCGGCCCGCTCGCCGCCGTGGCCAGCACGCGCAACTGCATCGACCGCTCGGTGGTGTCGGTCACCTGCAGGTTGAAGAACCGGCCGTCCCACGTGGGAGCGGCCTTCACCAGCCGCTCGACCTCGGCACGCAGCGGCGCGATCGGCATGCTGAAGTCGACATAAAAGAACACCGAGCCCAGCAGCTGCGCACTGTGCCGGGTCCAGTTCTGGAAGGGCTTCTCGATGAAGTAGCTGAGCGGCAGGATGAGCCGGCGGTCGTCCCAGATCTTCAGCACCACGAAGGTGCCGGTGATCTCCTCGACGCGGCCCCATTCGCCCTCGACTACCAGCACGTCGTCGATCCGGATGGGCTGCGCCAGCGCGATCTGCAGCCCCGCGATCAGGTTGCTGAACACCGGCTTGGCCGCCAGGCCGCCCACGATGCCGATCACGCCGGCGGACGCCAGCAGGCTGGCGCCGACCTGGCGCGCGCCGGGAAAGGTCATGAGCACCATGGCCGCCCCGGCCACGAGCACCATCGTGATCGCGGTGCGCGAGAGCACGCGTGTCTGCGTCAGGATGCTGCGCGCGCGCAGGTTGTCGGCCACGTCGTACGGGTACTTCGCGAGCAGCCCTGCGGCGAAGCCGTTGATGGCCCGAACCGCCACCCATGTGGCGGCGACGATGAGCGCCACGCCGGTCAGATGCCGTATCCGGGCGATGAACTGCAGGTCGTCCGGCGCGGCCTGCCACACCATCTGCAAGGCGATCAGCGGCAGCAGCCAGGCGGCGGCCGGCCGCACCTTGTCGACCATCGCATGGAGCGCGGGTGCGCTGCGCGTCAACCGGAGCAGCAGCATTCGCGCGATGCGATGCGCGGCCATCGCGATGAGGACGGCGATGAGCGCGGCCACGAGCGGGCCGAACCAGGGATGGGAAGTCAGGGGGGTCAGGTTCATGCGTAGTGTTGGCGGGTAGAGGCCGGCTGCAGGATGCGTGCCGGGATCGCCCAAGTGCGATCAGAAGACACCCGCTGATGCAGGGATCAGGTGGGCCGAAGGCCGGTCTGACCTAGATTTCCTGCGATGGTTGCAGGATGCGTGCGGCGTCGTCGCGCAACTGTGTCGCGATGCCCAATGCCAGGTCGAGGCGGCGCAGGAGCCACGGGCTGATGTCGTTGTCGAAGGGGTCGGGCAGCGGGATCGCCCCGCCCAGTGCGGCTGCGGGGGCGCTGTCGGCCGGGTGCGCCGCCACGGTCGGCGGCGTGCCGATCGCGGCCTCGATGCGTTCGGCCGCGCGCGCCAGCGGTCCCTCGATCTCGGTCGGCGTCAGGCGGTCCTGCCGCAGCACCAGCATCGACTTGACGGCGCTGAGCTGCGCCAGCAGCTGGTAGCTGTGCGCCTGCAGGTGTTCGAGCGGCCCGATCGGCGGGCGCACGGCGCGTGGCTCCGAGAGCGATCGCTGCGTGGCCTGCACGAGCGCCGACAGGCTGTCGAAGGCTTCGCGGCGCGCGAGCCGCCATTCGAGTTCGGGTGCGCTGTCGATCGCGCGCAGCTGATGCAAGCCCAGCGCGAGTCGGGCGTGCAGTGCCTGCGCCTTCAGCGTGCGCAGCACGAGGGCGGGGATCTGCCCCCGCTCCCACGAAGGCAATACGTAGCAGAAGGCCCACGCCACGCCGGCACCGATCAACGTGTCGGCGATGCGTTCGACCAGCGCGAACGTCGTGCTCACGCCGGTGTTGAGCATGTGCGCCTGCGTGAGGCCGAGCACCGTGGCGGCCACGGCCGTGACGAGGTATTTGCGCACCGCGAAGCCGTGCGCGACCGCCTGGGCGAGCGTCATGGCCAGCAGCAGCGAGAGCGCGCTCGGGTGCGCCGAGAGCAGGCCGACCGCGAACACGCAGCCGACCAGCGTGCCGGCCACGCGCGCGTTGCGCCGCTCCAGCGTCTGCGACAGGCTGCCGCGCAACACCACCACGATGGTCAGGAGGATCCAGTAGTCGTGCGAACCCCAGGGCATGAGCACCGAGATCGTGTAGCCCACCGCGATCGCGAGCGCGGCGCGGATCGCGTGACGCAGCGGCGGTGCGTCCCATTTCCAGAGGGTGAGGAGCGGCCGCCACGACCAGGCGGTGGTACTCACGAACATCTGCCAGTTCGCGCGCACGACCGCGAGATTGGGTTCGGCCTCGCCGCGCGCGAGCTGCGTCAGGCGCAGCACTTCGTCGTTGATGTGCCCGATGCGGCTCGCAAGGCCACGCGCGAGCATGGCAGCCGATGGGCCGCCCTGTGGCGCGCCGAGATGCAGGTCGCCCGTGATCTGGATGCCGGCGAGCTCCGGGCGGCGATCGGTCAGTCGCGCGGGCTTTCGGAACATCAGCATCGCATCGGCGAGCCCGGTCAGCTCGTCGGCCAGATCTTCCATCACGAGGCGCATGCGGGCCAGCGCGCCGGCATGCTGGGGCTGCGATCGCAGCGCGTCGAGGTCGAGCTCGCTCGCGAGCAATTGATCGCGCAGCTCGAGCACGATCACCAGCATGCCCGCGAGCCGCTGCCGGCGCGGGGTACGGGGCGATTCGAGCACGATGTCGCGCGTGCCCTGGATCTGGTCGGCGAGCGCGGCGGTCTGGCGCAGCAACTGGCCGAGCAGCGGTGCCGGCGTGTCGCGTACGTCGCCGGTCTCGTCGATGGCTGTGAACTGGGTGGCCTCGGTGCGCATCAGCGCGGCGACCGAATAGAGCGTGTCGGCGATCAGCTGCACGCGATAGCGCGCGTTGAGCGCCAGGTTGGCGAGCGTGGCGTAGATCACGTATAGCCCCGCACCCAGGCCGAAGTGCCAGGTGCGCTCCAGCACTTCGTGCACGTCCACTGGCTTGGGCGTGGCGATGGAGAACACCATCGCGAGCATCACCGCGATCGCGATCGGGATGCCCCGCTTGCCCCACGCCATGGCAAGGAAGGCGAGGAAGGTGGCCGGAATCAGCACCATGCCGAGCCGTATCGGCATGGCATGCAGCATCTGTACCGCGAAGAAGAGGGGGAGGGAGAGCAGCGGTGCCGGCAGCATCTGCCAGAACTTGCCGCGGCGCGGGCTGGGCAGGTCGGGCGGCGAGGCGACGATGACGCCGACCGCCGCGGAAGCGCCGGCCACCGCGCCGAGCCAGAGGTGCACCCCGCCGGAGATCAGGAACAGCCCGATGGCGACCGACAGTCCGCACAGGACGTAGTGGCTCAGCGCGATCCGGAGCGCGGCGCGCGTTCTGCGCGCCGCCGCGGTCGTGGCCGCGCTGGCTGCATCCGCCGCGTCTCGGGCGCGCATCACTTGCCGGTGGTGTCGCCTGCTGGGCCCGCGGGGTCGCGGCGCACGCGCGTGAGCTTGCGGGGCGCCGCCGGCGCTGCCACCGCCGGAGCGGCTTCCGTGCCGTCTTCGGCGAGGGTGGCGTCGGAGACCGTGCTGCGGGCGTAGAGGTCGCCGGAGTGGTCGCCATCGGGGTTGGCGATCGCACCGGCCGAAGCGGACACCGCGCGGACGCGATCGCTGGCGCGCATCTTGTCGTCCACGCCGGCGAACTTCGAGTACTTGGCGAGCAGTGGCACCAGCTGGCCGTAGATGCGCGGTGCGCCGGCCAGGCATTCGCGTTGCTCGAGAAAGTCGGGCTCGCCCGTGAAGTTGCCGACCAGGCCGCCGGCTTCTGTCACCAGCAGCGAACCTGCAGCCACGTCCCACGGATTCAGGCCCGTCTCGAAGAACGCTTCGGTGAAGCCTGCCGCCACGTAGGCGAGGTCGAGCGCGGCGGCGCCGGGGCGGCGGAGGCCCGCGGCACGCGGCATCAGGTCGGCCATGATCGCCAGGTACTGCTTGAAGTTGTCGCCGGTGCGGAACGGAAAGCCGGTCGAGATCAGGCATTCCGACAGGCGTGTGCGCTTGGAAACGCGCAGGCGGCGGTCGTTCATGTAGGCCCCCCGGCCCTTGGTGGCCGTGAACAAATCGTTGCGGCTCGGGTCGTAGATGCAGGCCTGCTCGACCTTGCCGCGCACGGCGAGTGCGATCGACACGCAGTAGACCGGGAAGCCGTGGATGAAGTTGGTGGTGCCGTCGAGGGGATCGATGATCCAGACGAATTCGGAGTCCTTGGCACCATGCTCGGTACCCGATTCTTCGGCCAGGATGCCGTGCCCCGGATACGCGGTGAGAAGCGTCTCGATGATGACCTTCTCGGATGCGTGATCGACTTCGGTGACGAAGTCGTTGACCTGCTTTTGCGAGATGCGCACGGCCTCGACGTCGAGTGCGGCGCGGTTGATGATTGCGCCGGCGGCGCGTGCGGCCTTGACGGCCACGTTGAGCATGGGATGCAGGTTGGGGGACGACATTGGATTGTGAGAAGAACGGGTGAAGCCGACCGGCGATGCGGGCGGCGAGAATCGCTGGATTTTACCCGCCCCGACGCTTTCCAGCCCATGCGCACCCGTTTCATCCTGATCCAGACCAGCCACGCCGGCAATGTGGGCGCTGCCGCCCGCGCCATGAAGACGATGGGCTTCACCGATCTCGTGCTGGTCGCGCCGCGCTGGGCCAACGTGCTGCGCCGCGAAGAGACCATTCAGCGCGCCAGCGGCGCGCTCGACGTGCTGAACAACGCCCGCATCGTCGACACGCTGGACGAGGCGCTCGACGGCGTCACGCACCTGTGTGCGACGGCCATGATCTCGCGCGACTTCGGTCCGCCCACGCGCACGCCGCGCGAGCACCTGGTGCCGCTCGGGGCAGAGGCGAGCGACGGTTGTGTTGCGTTCCTGTTCGGCTCGGAGCGCTTCGGCATGCGCAACGAGGACGTCTACCGCTGCAACGTCGCGCTCACCATCCCGACCGATCCGAAGTTCGGTTCCCTCAATCTCGGAGCGGCCATTCAGGTGATCGCATACGAGTGGCGCCTGGCGCTCGGCGGCTACGACGTGCGCGAGGCGATTCCGCCGTCGCCAGCGGCCGATGCGAAAACTGTGGCGGGCATGCTGGACCATTGGGAGCGATCGCTGGTGCAGATCGGCTTCCTGGACCCGCAGGCGCCCAAGAAGCTGATGCCGAGGTTGCAGCAGCTGTTCAATCGTGCGCAGCCCACGGCCGAGGAGATCCACATCCTGCGCGGCATCGCCAAGGCGATGGTCGAGGGGCCCTATCCGGGCAAGACCGCACCGCCGGCACGCGACGAGCCCGGCGCTTAGACTGCGGGCCCGCTATCTATCCATAGAACCTGAAGATCCGAAGCGATGTTTGCCCGACTGCGTTCCGATATCCGCTGCATCCTCGAACGCGATCCCGCTGCGCGCTCGGCCTGGGAAGTGCTCACGCTGTACCCCGGCCTGCATGCAGTGGTGCTGCACCGTCCCGCGCATTGGTGCTGGACGCACGGGCTGCGCTGGCCTGCGGCGTTCATCGCGCATTTTTCGCGCTGGGTGACAGGCATCGAGATCCACCCGGGCGCGCGGATCGGCGAGCGGGTCTTCTTCGATCATGCGATGGGTGTCGTGGTCGGGGAGACGGCGGAAATCGGCGACGGCTGCACGATCTACCAGGGCGTGACCTTGGGCGGCACATCGCTCTACAAGGGCACCAAGCGCCATCCGACGCTGGGGCGCGACGTGGTGGTCAGTGCGGGCGCCAAGGTGCTCGGCGGGTTCACCGTCGGCGACGGCGCGCGGATCGGCGCCAATGCGGTCGTGATCAAGCCCGTGCCCGCTGGCGCGACGGCGGTCGGCATTCCGGCGCGGATCATTCCCGGCGCTGATTCGCAGCGCGATCAGGCCGAGGGGCGGGAGAAGTTTGCGGCGTATGGCCTCACACAGGCGGACGATCCGTTGTCACTGGCCATGCGGGGGCTGATCGACAACGCCTCCTCACACGAACACCAGATCGCATTGCTGTGGCAGGCGATCGAGACCTTGTCCGCCCAGCGCGGGCAAAAAGCGGATTGCGTCCCCTCGGACGCCGTGCGAGCGGAATCCTTCGAAGCCGAGAAACTGACTCAGCTGGTCGGAAAGTAGTGTCGGGTGCGCCTCAGAAGGCGCCGCACAGCGCGAACGCATACGTGCTGTCTTGCGTCGATGCAAAACCGTTGCGCGCAGGCAGGTTCAGATCGGCGGGTGATGTGTCGACCGGCGAGCGGGAGGCCTCGTTCGAGAAGCGGCGAAAGACCCCGGCGCGCTTCGAAGTGGCGTTGATCGCCTGTCCGAAGGGGCGGATGACGATGTCTTCGATCTTCTTGCGGTCGTGTCGAACGATGGCCTGACGATCGCCGTCGACGATGCAGAGGGTGCCGGCTTCCGTTTCCAGCACGTCGCGGAAATGGTCCCAGACCGTGGCAATGGCGGGCTTGATGCCGGCCAGCTGGCATCCGGACTGCTTGGCGTGCGCCGCCAGTTCCGCCGGGAGCTGGGCTGAGACCCAGGACACCAGTTGGCTGCTGCCATGCGACGCAGCGCCGAATCCGAAAGCCGCGGTACTCGCATCGCGCTCGTACAGCTGTTCGAACAGTGCGCGGGCATAGGCGTCGCGCATTCCCTGGTCGATGAGGGCCGGCGACCATGGAAGCACGAAATACTCGGCTTCAGCCGGGCCGATGATCCACACGATGCTTCGACGCGCCGTGGCGCTCTCGGCGATCCAGTCGGTCAGCTTGGACATCGCCAGCGCGCGCTCGCCCGATTCGAAATCGAAGCTTTGCTTGCGCATGACCTTGGTGCCGAGCCAATTGCGCCGCAGCTCGCACGCGATGAGCGTGTCGGCTGCGAGGTGAACACGGATTTGGGTACTGCCAGATAGAGCTTCCATGGCGCCATTGGAGCGCAGGGTGCTTCAAAAGGTAACTACCAATACTGGTAGGTTCTTCTTACTTGGTCAGTTCAGGAGCCCGGACATCAGGGCCCGGACCACGGCCGCCGTCTTGTTGGCAGCCTTCAGCTTGAGCACCACGTTCTTGATGTGGAAGTTGACGGTCGGCACGGCGATCGAGAGGATTTCGCCGATTTCGCCTGCGGTTTTCCCATCCGCGCTCCATTTGAGCACTTCGATCTCGCGCGGGGTGAGCGGTGTCTCGGGCTGGGCGGTGAATCGGGGCTGCATCAGCCGCGACAGGGCCAGATGCGCCGCCTGCACCAGCCAACGCATCTGCATTTCCTTGCCTGCCAGCTCTGTTTCGGTCAAACGCTCTCCCGAGCGGGACAGTGTGAGCATGCCCCCGACGCCGGACCCGTCCAGACTGGACTGTGCCCAACCCACTTTCAGCCCCTGCTGCCGCGCTTCCTCCCACAGCTCATGCGCAGAGGAGAAGACATCGTCCGTCCAGACAAGGGGCGCCCGTGTCACCACGCCATGGCGAACGCTCGGGTCCACCGCGATATAGCCGGCAGCCTGGTAACGCTCCTGCCAAGACAACGGGTAATTGTTGAGCGTGACGACTTTGGGATTCGAGACCGGCACGGCCAGGCGCAGGCCATAGGCGCAGTGCTCGAACCCCAAACCCTGCGCAGCCGACAGCAGCGCCTGAAAGACCGACTCTTCGGTGGTCGCGCCATCGAGGGCGACCAGAAGGCTTTCATTGAACTGCTGCATGGGCGGTGTCCTCGGCGGGGGGGTCGTCGGCTGGGCGCGTAATGGGCGGCAAATGAGAAAAACGGCTGGATTGCCGCAAATGTAGTTGGATTGTTAAAAGTCCGGGCCTCGGCGGCTTGGCGCCGCGCGATCGAATATTGGGCAAATCGTGCATTCCGCCTCATCTCAGGAGGGGACCTGCCATTTTTGGCTGTTGTCCAAAACGCCTTACACACGCAAGCTTTCGTATGACGCCGCGATCGGCAACGCGTCACAGGCCCGAAGGGCAGGAGTTGAACATGAACACACCATTGAACGACGGGCTGTTGAAGCTCCGCCGCCACGATCTGCCCAATATGCAGCTCACGCATCTGATGTCGGGTCTCGACGACGACGCGGATCCCTCGGGCAGCAGCACGGTGTGCGGCGGCAGCGCCTCCCTTTGCGGCTACACGGAGTGGGTCAGCGAAAAGGACCCGCGCCTCACCATCGGCTGGGACTGGCATCTGGACGACGGGGCGCCGACCCAACGCGTCGTCCGGCTGGGCTTGCCGCGGACCAACGTCGTGCTGGTCGACGGTGAACAGGAGCCGCTGCCATGGAACGAAAGCCTCCACGTGCTGGCCACCTTCATCGATACCTTCGACTGGAACACGCCAGCCTTCGAGGCGGTTTGCCAGCGTTACGCGTGACCACTGCCGGAAAGCGACACCTAACAGAAATAATAGTTTCGCCGAAGGACGCCGGGCGCTGAAATCTTCCCATTCACAACTGGGAACAAGCAAATGGAAATTCTGGCAGGCCGACCCGGTCAACTCGCACCTTTCGTCCTCGATGCCGTCGAGCGTTATCGCCACAAGGTGTTCGTTGAAACCCTGGGATGGGATCTGGTTACCGAACAGGGTCGCGAGCGCGATCAGTTCGACGGCGATGAAACCATCTACCTTGCAGCACGTAACGAAGCCGAAGACATCGTAGGGACCGGACGCCTGCTGCCGACCACAGGCCCGTACCTTCTCGGCGATGTCTTTCCGCAACTCATGGGTGGAGTCGAGGTGCCTCGCGATCCGCGCGTCTGGGAGCTTTCCCGGTTTGCCGCCGTCGATTTCACATCGCCCCTCGCCGGTGCGCTGGGCCAGTTCTCTTCAGAAGTGACCATTGCGTTGTTCCACAGTGCACTGGATGTGGCCGAGGCCCATGGCGCGGAACGCATCATCACCGTGTCGCCGCTGGGCGTGGAGCGGTTGTTGCGCCGCAAGGGCATCCGCGCACACCGTGCTGCGCCACCAATGGTCGTGGGCGGCCACCCGATTTTCGCGTGTTGGATCGACATCGCGGGTTCGGAACGCCGCTGACCGTCAAAGGCGGTTTCGCACCGCCGTCTTCGGCCGGAAGGCCTTGCACATGCGTTCGTCGGTTTCCAGGTACGGGCCGCCGATCAGGTCGATGCAATAGGGCACGGCCGCAAATATGCCTGCCACCAATGGCTCGCCATCCGGGCCTTTGAGGCCTTCCAGCGTCTCGGCGATCGCCTTGGGCTGGCCGGGCAGATTCAGGATCAGTGCGCGGTCGCGAATCACCGCCACCTGGCGGGACAGGATGGCGGTCGGCACGAAGCGCAGGCTGATCTGGCGCATCTGCTCCCCGAACCCCGGCATTTCCTTGTGCGCCACGGCGAGCGTCGCTTCGGGCGTGACGTCTCGCAATGCGGGGCCGGTACCGCCCGTGGTCAACACCAGCGAACACCCTGCGTCCACCAGTTCGATCAGCGTTGCGCTGATGAGCGCGACTTCATCGGGAATCAACCGGGGCTCGAAGACCACCGGATTCGTCAAGGCGCGCGCCAGCCAATCCTGAAGCGCAGGAAGCCCCTTGTCTTCGTAGACGCCGGACGACGCGCGATCGCTGACCGAGACGATGCCGATGCGCACCGGCTCTGGCGTCGCAGGAAGCGGTGCCAGATCGCTCATGCGTCGTTCTCGCGATCCTGGGCGGCTGCGGCCTGTGCATGGTCGCTGGCGCCATGCACGGCGAGTTGCGCTCGCACGAGCTGGAACACCTCGCGGTACGCCTTGCTTTGGCGTGGCGCCTCGCCGGGAAGCCCGGTCTTCATGTCCTTGCGCGCCTGGCGCACCAGGGCGCGCAACTGCTGCGAATCGGTGGCGGGATGCGTTTCGATCCAGCCGCCGAGCGCGTCGTCGTCGGCGATCAGGCGATCGCGCCAGCGTTCGGCTTCGTGCAGCGCGGCCGTCTCGGCGGCGGGCACGCGGTCTTGCTCGGCAATCGCTGCACGCACGGTCTCGAGTGTCTCGGCGTCGAGCTTGCGCATCAGCTTGCCGATGAACTGCATCTGCCGGCGCTTGCCCTCGAAGTTGGTGATGCGCTTGGCCTCTTCGATGGCGTCGCTCAACTTTTCCCCGAGCGGCAGCTTCTCGAACAGGCTCGCGCGCACGCTGAGCAGCTCTTCGCCTAGCTTTTGCAACTCGTCGCTCTCGCGCTTGAGGTCGGTTCTGCTGGCTTCGTCGGTGCCTTTGAGCTCGCGTTTGAGCTCCAGATCGAGCTCGCTGCCTTCATGCACGAACTCGCCACGAACGAAGTAGCCTTTTTTGGGTTTGCGGGACATGGGTGAAATCCTTGGCCGCACCATCGGGAACAGGGGGCGCCGGTATCATAGCCAACACATGAAGACATCCCCCTCGCAACCCGCTTCGCGCGCCGACTCCGGTTTTGCCTACAGCCGCCTCTTTTTCGAGAATCTGGTCGATACCGCCCTGGCCCATGCCAAAAAGCTCGGCGCGACCGATGCGGGTGCCGAAGCCTCCGAGGGCTGCGGCCTGAGCGTTTCGGTGCGCAAGGGCGAACTCGAAAACGTCGAACGCAACCGCGACAAGTCGCTTGGCATCACCGTGTATGTCGGCCATCGGCGCGGCAACGCCAGCACCTCCGATTTCTCCGACGCGGCGATTGCGCAGACCGTGCAGGCGGCCTACGACATCGCCCGCTTTACGGCCGAAGACGTCGTGAGCGGATTGCCCGACGAAGACGACATCGTCAAGGTCCAGCCGGATCTGGACCTGTTCTTCCCATGGGACGTCACGAGCGAAAAGGCGGCTGAACTCGCACTCGAATGCGAAGCGGCGGCTTTGTCGACCGACAAGCGCATCACCAACAGCGAAGGCGCCGGTGTGTCGGCGCAGCAGAGCCATTTCTTCAGCGCGCACACGCATGGTTTTCGCGGAGGCTATGCGAGTTCGCGGCATTCGATCTCGGTCGCGCCCATCGCCGGCAAGGGCGACGACATGCAGCGCGACGCGTGGTACAGCTCGATGCGTTCCCCCGACGAACTTGCGACGCCGCAATCGGTCGGTCGTTACGCCGCGGAGCGCGCACTGAGCCGGCTCAAATCGCGCAAGATCAAGACGACGCAGTGCCCCGTGCTGTTCGAGTCTCCTCTGGCTGCGGGTCTCCTGGGTGGGCTGGTTCAGGCCGTGAGCGGTGGGGCGCTCTACCGCAAGAGCACCTTCTTGCTCGATTCGCTCGGCAAGCCGGTGCTGCCCAAGCACATCAGCGTCGATGAAGATCCTTTCCTGAAGCGCGGCAAGGGCAGCTCACCCTTCGACGACGAAGGCGTGGTCACGCGGGCCCGCAAAGTGGTCGACGCGGGCCGGCTCGAAGGCTACTTCCTGAGCACTTACTCGGCGCGCAAGCTTGGCATGAAGACCACGGGCAATGCCGGCGGTTCGCACAACCTGACCCTGACCTCCCGGCTCACGAAGCCCGAGGACGATCTCGACGAGATGCTGCGCAAGCTCGGCACCGGCCTGTTCGTCATCGAACTCATGGGGCAGGGCGTGAACTACGTGACGGGCGATTACTCGCGTGGTGCCAGCGGTTTCTGGGTCGAGAAGGGCCGAATCGCTTTCCCGGTCCAGGAGATCACGATCGCAGGCAACCTCAAGGACATGCTCATGGGCATCGAGGCAGTCGGGGCGGACGCCTACAACTACGGCGCGAAGACGACCGGCTCGCTGCTCGTCAACCGCATGAAGATCGCGGGAAGCTGACCCGGCGGGCCGCTCAGCCGGCAGCGGCCAGCGCGTTGCGCACGCGCTCGACCGTTTGCCGATAGGGCAAGGCAAAGCCGTCGAGCGGCTCGTGGGCTGCGAGCCATCGGAAGTCGAACACGAGGCCTTCCTCTTCCGGGCTGCCCGTCGCGACATGCTCGAAGCGCTCCGGCAGCAGCCCCTCTGCACGCATCAGGAACAGGTGCCAGTGCTGCGGGTGCCGGTGGGTGTTGCCTTCGACGCCGGCTTCGCATTCGCGGTTGAGGGTGCCGAGCGAGACGAGCGGACCGCGATGGTCGATGCCCGACTCTTCCAGGAGCTCGCGCCGCACGGCGACGTCGGGCGACTCACCGGGCTCGATCGTGCCCTTCGGCAACTGCATGTTGCCGTCTTCAGGATGGCTGAACACGAGCAGGCGGCCCCGCGCGTCCACAAGGCATGCGCATGCCTTGAGGATCGCGGTTGTGCTGTCTTGTTCAGGCACCGGAGAGCGCAGCTTTCACCGCGGCACTGACCTGACCCATGTCGGCCTTCCCGGCCAGCTGGGCCTTCACCGCGCCCATGACCTTGCCCATGTCACCCGGGCCTTTGGCGCCCAGTTCGGCGACGATGGCCTTCACGGCAGCCGTGACCTCGTCACCGCTCATGCGTTGCGGCAGGTAGACCTCCAGCACCTTGATCTCGGCGGCTTCCTTGTCGGCGAGGTCGGTGCGGCCGCCCTGCGTGAAAGCGGTGACCGAGTCCTTGCGTTGCTTGACCAGCTTGTCGACGATCGCCACGACCATCGCATCGTCCAGTTCGATGCGTTCGTCGACTTCCTTCTGCTTCAGCGCGGCCAGCAGCAGGCGGATGGTGCCGAGGCGTTCGGAATCCTTGGCGCGCATGGCGGTCTTCATGTCTTCGGTGATCTGTTCTTTGAGCGTCATGGCATTTCCTGGAGGAGAGGGCATAAAAAAACAAAAGCCGCGGCAGGTTTCCCCGGCGCGGCTCGAATCTGCCGGCTTTTGCCGGCAAAGGTGCTTAGAACAGCTTCTTGGGAAGCTGCATGCTGCGCACGCGCTTGTAGTGGCGCTTGACGGCTGCTGCCTTCTTGCGCTTGCGCTCGGCGGTCGGCTTTTCGTAGAACTCGCGGGCACGCAGGTCGGTCAGCAGGCCGAGCTTTTCGATGGTGCGCTTGAAGCGGCGAAGGGCGACGTCGAACGGCTCGTTTTCTTTAACGCGGATGGTGGTCATGTAAATCGTTGAATTGAATGTGGCCGGGGGAGATCGAGGCCCCAGGCCGGGGTTCCTCAACTGAAAATCTTTTGCGGCCGTTGAGGGAAGGCCAAAGTTAGCCAAACATTATAGCGCGGTTGCACAGGCATGGGCGCTCGCCCATGCCCATTGGAAGTTGTAGCCGCCCAGCCAGCCCGTCACATCAACCACCTCACCGATGAAATAGAGGCCGGGCTGCTTCGACTCCATGGTCTGCGAGGAGATATCGCGGGTGTCCACGCCCCCGGCGGTCACTTCAGCCTTCTTGTAGCCCTCGGTTCCGCTCGGCGTGATCTGCCAGCGTGCGATGCGCTCCGACAGCGCAGCGAGCGACTTGTCGGGTGCCTCGTTGACCGGGCGCTGCAATGCGGCGTCCTGCGTGGTCCACGCGTCGGCCAGCCGTGAGGGCACCAGCGCAGCCAGTTCATTCGCGACGCGCTTCCTGGATCGAAGCTTGGCGTCGCCCAGGGCCTCGGCGATGTCGACGCCAGGGGCGAAATCGAGCGTGAGTGGCGCACCCGGTTTCCAGTAGCTCGAAATCTGCAGCACGGCCGGCCCTGACAGGCCGCGGTGGGTGAACAGCAGGTCCTCGAGGAACGCGGCCTTTTCCTTCTTCGACCCGGTCTCGATGCGAACCGGCAAGGCGAGGCCGGAGAGCGATGCATAGGGGGCCCAGCCTTCACCGCCGAATGTCAGCGGCACCAGCGCAGGGCGTGGCGCCACCATGCGCAGGCCGAACTGCTCCGCGATGCGATAACCGAAGTCGGTCGCGCCGATCTGCGGGATCGAGAGGCCGCCCGTGGCGATCACCAGCTTCGATGCTTCGATCGGTCCTCGGCTGCTCTCGATCTGGTAGGTGCCCTCCGCAGAGCAGGAAATGCCCTGGATGCTGCACGGCTGCCAGTGCGTCACATTGCCGTCCGCGCATTCGGCCAGCAGCATGTCGATGATCTGCTGCGAAGGGCCGTCGCAGAACAGCTGTCCCTTGTGCTTCTCGTGGAACGCGATGCCGTGTTTTTGCACGAGCTCGACGAATTGCTGCGGCGTGTAACGCGAGAGCGCCGACCGGCAGAAGTTCGGGTTGTCGCCGATGAAATGCCGCTGCGGCGCTCGCACATCGAGATCGCGGTTGGTGAAGTTGGCGCGGCCGCCTCCCGAGATGCGGATCTTCTCGGCGATGCGCTCTCCGTGGTCGAGCAGCAGCACCTTCTTGCCGCGTTGTCCAGCCACGCCGGCGCAGAACAGCCCGGCGGCGCCCGCGCCGATGACAACGACGTCGTAGGTGTTCAACGCGGTCAACGGGTGGTGTTCCCGTCCACCACGATCACGGGCGGCGGGTTGTACTTGAGGTGCCCCACGTAACGCAGCGGTTGCGTGGCCGCGATCGTCGGCACGTCGCCTTCGCGCATGTGCAGCAGGTCGGCGGGGCTGACCCAGCGCGGATCGGCCGTCGTGATCGGTGCGTCGGCCTGCCTGTAGGCTTCCAGAACGAATTGCGAACAGAAGAAGCGGTCGTCGCGGCTGCCGCCCAGCTGGACCATGGCCATGCCGGTCACGCAGAAGCGGCTGACAGCCGAGGGAATCAGTGGCAGCTCGCAGGCGCGGCGGTTCAGCACGAAGGGCGCGTTGAGCACCACGCCCACCGTGTTGTAGCGAACGCCGACCTGCGAGAACGCCCAGGCGCGCATGCGCTCGACATGCACGGCGTCGAGGCCCGGCACCCGGAACGCCACCACCATCTGCTCTTCGGTAATCACCTCGTCGAGGCTGCGCGCGCGCACGCCGGTGCCGACGGCTTCCGCGATCTGGCCGTCGCCGAGGTACAGCACCGCATGGCTCACGGGCGAGAAGGTGCCCAGTCGGATGCCGAAGGAATTGAGCGTGGCGACCGAGGTCAACAGGATGTCGCCCGGTTCGAGCGCGGCGCCGCTGATCAGCTCGCCGCCGTTGCCCGGCGCGATGGACGAGTTCTGCATGCGCAGGCCGACGCGCAGGTTGTCGGCTGACGGCAGGTCGACGCGCGAGGCGCAGGCCGACAGGAGGAGCGCCACGCAAGTCGCGGCGAGCAGGGCGACGGGTCTCATCGGCTGCCGGTGAATTCGTTGACGGTGTCCAGCATCCCTGCCCTCGCGTTGTGTAATCGGACTGGGCGGGATTTTAGGGCGTCGCCTTTCAGGTGCCGAACTGGTCGCTCGCCCGCGGCAAGCCGGTCGCCGCCAAGCCGCGAAGCACATCGCCCACCACGATCACCGAGGGGCTCGCGAGGCCCGCCTGCGCAATGCCGGACTGCAGTTGCGCCAGCGTGGTCACGATGTGGCGCTGCTGCGGCAGGCTTGCGTTCTGGATCACCGCCACGGGGGTCTCGCCCGGCAAGCCTTGCAGCAGCTCGCGCTGGATGTGAGCGGCGCCGGCGACGCCCATGTAGATCACCAGGGTGAGCCGCGCGTTGTGCGCGGTCGTGGCCAGGGCGCGCCAGTCGGTTGGGTCGTCCGCGGCCGCGGCACCCGTGCGGGCATGGCCGGTGACGAACACGACGCCTTGCGCATGGTCGCGGTGCGTGAGCGGCACACCGAGGCTGGTGACTGCCGCGAGTCCGGCGGTGATGCCGTTGACCACGGTGCATTCGATGCCCGCCTCGCGCAGGTGTTCGACCTCCTCGCCGCCGCGCCCGAAGATGAACGGGTCGCCGCCCTTGAGCCGCACCACGCGTTCGCCCTCGCGCACCGCGGTGATCATGAGTTTTTCGATGAAGGCCTGCGGCGTGCTCTTGCAGCCGCCGCGCTTGCCCACGTGGACGATGCGGGCCTGCGGACGCGCGTACGACAGGATGGCTTCGTTGACGAGGTCGTCGACGAACAGCACCGTGGCCGCATGGATCGCCTTGACGGCCTTGAGCGTGAGCAGGTCCGGGTCGCCGGGGCCGGCGCCGACCAGCGTGCAGGTGCCGAGGTGGGAGAGGGGGTTGCTCATAGCCGTCCTGCGAGTTGAACGATGTGTCGGACCTGTTGCGCGATGGCGCCCGGCACCGGCAGTTCGCCGGCCACCACGCGCCGCGTGTAGGTTGCGGTGGTGTCGACGTCGATCTCCCTGGGCAGGCCTTCGACCTCGCTTTGCGTGCCGGCCTCCTGCGCCTGCAGGGGGATGCGCTCGCCGCCGATGAAGCCGTCGATCTGTGCGGTGCGGCGCGGGTCCGACACCACTTCGCCTTCGAGCCCGCGCGAGAGCAGGGCGTTCAGGCGCATCAGCGCGAAGGTCGCGGCCATCGACTGCGCGTATTCGGGATGCGTGTAGCTTGCGACCACGATCGAGTCGCCGGCCGTGGGCTGCATGAGCTTGACCACGCTGTGCGCCGGGTTGCGCAGCCCGACCACGCGACGCACGTCGAGCAGGCGCTTCAAGCCCGGGCTGAGCAGCTCGGTGGGCGCGAATGCGACGTCGCCGCTCGCGATGGTGGCGACAGCGTTCAGCGCTGGCGTGCCCAGCGCCGAGAGCACGCTCGACGCGAGCACGCGCGACGATTCGGTCGCGGTGCCGTGCACCAGCACCGGCAGGCCTTCGCGGGCGAGCAGCAGCGCGAGCAGCGGTGTCAGCACCGGCAATTTGCGCGCACCGTTGTAGCTCGGCAGCACGATGAGCGGCCGCTCGCTGGCCGGAAAGCGGTTCAGGCGCGCATGGGTCGCATCGAGGAAACCGGCCATTTCCTCGGGCGTTTCGCCCTTGATGCGCATCGCCAGGCAGAAGGCGCCGATCTCGAGGTCGGTCACGCTGCCGTCCAGCACCTGGCCGAACAGGTCCGTGGCCTGCTCGCGCGTGAGCGGCTTCGCGCCGCGTGCACCGCGCCCGATTTCCTTGATGTAGTGACTGATTCCCATGGGTGTGCGGATTGTCCCGCAAGCCTTATGCCGGAATAAATGGCAGCTTATGCGCTCGCGCACCGCGTTCATGGCGCGGCTTCGACGGCTTCGGGCGCAGTCGCCCGCACCATGCGCTGGAGCTCCGGCAGGCAAGATCCGCAGTTGGTGCCGCACTTGAGGGCGCCCTGCAGTTCGCCGAGCCGCTCGCGGTCGCTGCCGGCGCAATGCGCGAGCTTCTTGCCGATCGCCAGGTCGGTCACGCCGAAACAGCTGCACACGATCTTTCCGCGCGACGCGATGCCGGCCGGCGCGGCTGCGCCCGGCCGCAACAGCAGGCGACCGAACGACTGCGCGGGCAATTGGTCTTGGAGAAGTGTCTTGATCCACGCTTCGGCGCGCGTGTCGCCGGCCAGCAGGAAGCCTTCGAGGAGCGCGTCGATGTTGTCGCCACCCGTGCGGACCAGCCGCGCCGCGCGACGCTGGCCGTGCTTCGCGTCGGCGTAGCGCAGCGTGTCGGCGGAGGCGAGCCCGAGCAGGTTCTCGATGCGGACCAGCACCGCGTCGGGCACGGCCTCGTGTCCGGCCGCGCGGAACAGGATGCCGGTTCGGTCCGGCGTGCCGGCCGTCAGTGCGGCGCCCGCGCTGAACGGCACGCAGCTCGCGAACGCAAAGCTGGCCATCGATTCGCGCAGCGCCTGCTCGGTCGCGAGCGCCGTCTCACCCGGCAGCCAGGCCACCGCAAGCAGCGTCCAGGGCAGCTCGGCCTTCGCGATCCTGATTGCGGCGTGCTTGAGTTCCGGCTGCTTCGAGTCGGTGCAGAAGACCGGCGTGGTCAGTGCGTTGATGCCGGCCAGCCGCTCTCCGGTGCTGGCGCGACCGCTCAGGTATTCGCTGCCCCAGTGCATCGCGATGAAGCTCTGGCTCATGCCGACGCTGTCGCTGCCCTGCGCCGGCAGCACGATCGCGCCGCGCCGGGACGTGACCTGCACCAGCTCGCCGTCCTGGATCTGACGGCGCGCCATGTCCTGCGGATTCATCTGGACCACCGGTTCGGGCACATGGCCGAACAGGCGACCCAGCGTGCCGGTGCGGCTCATGCCGTGCCACTGGTCGCGCAGCCGGCCGGTGTTGAGCGAGAACGGAAACCGTGCTTCGCGCTGTTCCGCCACGGGCTTGTAGGGCGTGTCGACGAAGCGCGCGCGGCCATCGGGGGTCGGGAACACACCGTCTTCGTAGAGGCGAGCGCGGCCTTCGGCTGCACCCTCGGGCAGAGGCCACTGTTGCGGACCCATCGCATCGAGCATCGGCCAGCTCAGGCCGGTGATGTCGAGGTCGCGGCCGCGCGTCGATTCGCGGTGTTCGTTCCAGATGGCTTCGGCGCCGCTGTCGTCCAGCGCATAGGGGAAAAGGGAGGTGGCCGAGCGCCGTGGCAGCCGCGCCTCGATGCGCCGCGCGAAGTCGACCACGGCCGTCCAGTCGTGCCGCGCGGCACCGGGCGCCGGCACGGCCGGGCGCACGCGCGAGATGCGGCGTTCGCTGTTGGTCACGGTGCCTGTCTTTTCACCCCAGGTCGTTGCCGGAAGCAACAGGTCGGCGAAGGCGCAGGTGGCTGTTGTCGCGAAGGCTTCCTGCACGACGACGAATTCGCAACGCGCCAGCGCGCGGCGCACCATGGCCTGGTCGGGCATCGATTGCGCGGGGTTCGTGCACGAAATCCACACCGCCTTGATCTGACCTTCCGCCATCGCCTCGAACATCTCGATGGCGGTCTTGCCCGGCTTCTCGGGCACGTCGGCGACGCCCCAGAGCGAGGCGACCTCTGCGCGGTGCGCCGGGTTGGCGAGGTCGCGGTGCGCACTCAGCAGGTTCGCCATGCCGCCGACCTCGCGGCCGCCCATCGCGTTCGGCTGGCCGGTGAGGGAGAAGGGGCCGGCGCCGGGGCGGCCGATCTGCGCGGTCGCCAGGTGCAGGTTGATGAGCCCGGCGTTCTTCGCGGTGCCGGACGACGACTGGTTCATGCCCATGCAGTAGAGGCTGAGCGTCGCGGGGGACGTCGCGAAGAGACGGGCCGCTTCGAGCAGGTCGGCCTTGTCGATGCCGCAGACCTGCGCGACCTTGTCGGGCGTGCAGTCGCGCACCGTGGCCTTGAGCGCCTCGAAGCCTTGGGTGTGGGCGGCGATGTAGTCGGGCTTCGTCCATCCTTCCCACAGCATCAGGTGCAGCATGCCGTGGAAGAGCATGACGTCGGTGCCGGGCTGCACCGCCAGATGCAGGTCGGCCAGCTCGCAGGTGTCGGTGCGGCGCGGATCGACCACCACGATCTTCATTGCCGGGTTGGCGCGCTTCGCGTCCTCGATGCGACGGAACAGGATCGGGTGCGCCCAGGCGGTGTTGCTGCCGACGATGAAGAGGCAGTCCGCATCCTTGAAGTCGTCGTAGCAGGCCGGTGGCGCATCGGCGCCGAGCGTCTTCTTGTAGCCGGCCACGGCGCTGCTCATGCACAGGCGCGAGTTGGTGTCGATGTTGTTGGTGCCGACCAGGCCCTTCGCGAGCTTGTTGAAGGCGTAGTAGTCCTCGGTGAGCAGCTGGCCCGAGACATAGAAGCCGACGGCGTCGGGGCCGTGCTCGCGCACGACTTGTGCGAATTTGTCGGCGGCGGTGTCGAGGGCTGCGTCCCATGTCGTCACCTGAGGTGCCTGCCCGCGTTCGAGTCGTTGCATCGGCTGCAGCAGTCGGGTTTGCAGCGTGACTTCTGCAGTGGCAGTCAGGTGCAGCGTCGAGCCCTTGGTGCAGAGGCGCCCGAAGTTCGCGGGGTGGTCGGGGTCGCCGCGCACGCCGGTGATCTGCGCGCCTTCGGATTCGATGATGACGCCGCAGCCTACGCCGCAGTAGGGGCAGGTGGACTTGGTGTCTTTCATCTCGCTTGCCTCGTGCGGAGGCCGCCTTCACCACCGCAAGGAACAACCTCAGGACCCATGCGGCGCCTGCACGTCGAAAGTCTCGTCGCCGATCGCGCCCGCCGTCGCAGCCCCGGGCCCCGCCCGCGGCGCTTCGAGGTCGAGCGCATGCGTGGCGAGTTCGCGTGCATCCAGCATCACCACGCCGCCTTCGACCTTGCACGCAAACTTCGGCGTGCAGCCTTCGTCGGGTTGCTTTGCACATCCGTCGTCCAGCCCGATCGTCCAGTTGTGCAGCGGGCACGCCACGCTGGTGCCGAACACGATGCCCTGGCTCAGCGGGCCGCCCTTGTGCGGGCAGCGGTCGAGCAGCGCGAACACTTCGTCCTGGCTGTTGCGGAACACCGCGACGTCCACGCCCACCGGGCGTGCGACACGCCGCGAACCCAGCACCGGGATGTCGTCGATGCGGCAGATGGTCTTCCATTCACTCATGCTGTTCTCCTCGGAATGGCAAAGCTCAATCGGCTTGCAGCGCAGGCAGGGCGGGCGCCGGCGCCGTTTTCGTCACGAACGTGACGGGTGCTTCGGCCACCGGCGTGAACTGCCGCACGTCGACCGATGCGCGGGTCGATTCGAACCACGGATCGGGCTCGCCGTCGAGCGCGAACTGCAGCTGTTCCCACAGCGCCTTGCGGCCTTCCACGTCTTCGAGGATGCGCTTCTTCACGTGGTCGAGACCGACGCGCGAGATGTAGTGCACCGTGCGCTCCAGGTACCAGCCCTCGGTGCGGTAGAGCTGCAGGAAGGCGCCGGTGAACTCCATGACTTCCGCAGCGGTCTTCACCTTCACGAGGAAGTGCGCCACCTCGGTCTTGATGCCGCCGTTGCCGCCGACATAGATCTCCCAGCCCGAGTCGACGCCGATCACGCCTACGTCCTTGATGCCGGCCTCGGCGCAGTTGCGCGGGCAGCCCGACACGGCCAACTTGACCTTGTGCGGCGAGTACATCGCCCACAGCGCGTGCTCCAGGTCCTTGCCCATCTGCGTCGAGTCCTGGGTGCCGAAGCGGCACCACTCGCTGCCCACGCAGGTCTTCACGGTGCGCAGCGACTTGCCGTACGCAAAGCCGCTCGGCATGCCGATGTCCTTCCACACCCCGGCCAGGTCTTCCTTCTTCACGCCCAGCAGGTCGATGCGCTGGCCGCCCGTGACCTTGACGGTCGGGATCTTGTACTTGTCGGCGGCGTCGGCGATGCGACGCAGCTCGTCCGGCGTGGTGTGGCCGCCCCACATGCGCGGGATGACCGAGTACGTGCCGTCCTTCTGGATGTTCGCGTGGCTGCGCTCGTTGATGAAGCGGCTCTGCGGGTCGTCCTTCGCCTCTTTCGGCCAGGTGCTGATGAGGTAGTAGTTGACGGCGGGGCGGCAGCTCGCGCAACCGTTCGGCGTGCGCCAGCCGAGGCCTTCGTAGACCTCGGCGTGCGTGAGGTACTTCTGCGTGCGGATGGCATCGCGCACATCCTTGTGGCTCGCATCGGTGCAGCCGCACACGGCCTTCTTCTTCGGCGCTGCGGAGTAGTCGCCGCCCGCGGTGAACATCAGGATCTGCTCGACCAGACCGGTGCACGAACCGCAGCTCGCGCTCGCCTTCGTATGCTTCTTGACTTCGTCGAGCGTGAAGAGGCCCTTCTCCTTGATCGCCTTGCAGATCGTGCCCTTGTTGACGCCGTTGCAGCCGCACACCTCGGCCTCGTCGGGCATGGTGGCCGCGCTGCTGTGCCCTTCGTGGCCGGTGTCGCCGATGTTCGATTCGCCGAACATCAGCTTGTCGCGGATGTCGCTCACGCTGCGGCCGTCGCGCAGCAGCTTGAAGTACCAGCTGCCGTCCACCGTGTCGCCGTACAGGCAGGCGCCGACGAGCTTGTCGTCCTTGATCACGAGCTTCTTGTAGACGCCGCCGAAGGGATCGCTCATCACGATCTCCTCGGTGCCTTCGCCGCCCATGAATTCGCCCGCGCTGAACAGGTCGATGCCGGTCACCTTGAGCTTGGTCGAGGTCAGTGATCCCATGTAGCGGCCGATGCCGAACTGTGCGAGATGGTTGGCGGCGACCTTGGCCTGCTCGAACAGCGGCGCGACCAGCCCATAGGCGATGCCGCGGTGCGCGGCGCACTCGCCCACGGAATAGATGCGCGCATCGGTCACCGTCTGCATGGTGTCGTTGACCACGATGCCGCGGTTGCAGTGCAGGCGCATCGATTCGGCCAGCGCCGTGTTGGGGCGGATGCCGACCGCCATCACGACGAGGTCGGCCGGCACCTCGGTGCCGTCCTTGAACTTGACTGCCTTGACGCGACCCGATTTGCCGTCGGCCTCGTCGCCGACGAGTTCCTGCGTCTGCGCGCTCAGCCGAAACTGCAAGCCGCGCGCCTCGAGCGACTTGCGCAGCAGCCCGCCGGCCACGTCGTCGAGCTGGCGCTCCATCAGCCATGCGTTCACGTGCACCACGGTCACGCTCATGCCGCGCAACATCAGGCCGTTGGCGGCTTCCAGGCCGAGCAGGCCGCCGCCGATGACGACCGCATGCTTGTGCGTCTTCGCGGTTTCGATCATCGTGTTCGTGTCGGCGATGTCGCGGTAGGCGATCACCCCTTCGAGGTCCTTGCCCGGCACCGGCAGCATGAACGGGTTGGAGCCGGTGCACAGCAGCAGCCGGTCGTAGGGCGCCTCGATCACGCTGCCATCGGCGGCGACCGCGCGAACGATGCGCTTGACGCGGTCGACCTCGGTCACGGTCTTGCCGGCATGCAGCGTGATGTGGTTCTCTTCGTACCACTCCCAGGAGTTCAGGATGATCTGTTCGACGGTCTGCTCGCCCGCGAGCACGGGTGACAACAGGATGCGGTTGTAGTTGGGATGCGGCTCCGAGCCGAACACCGTGATGTCGTAGAGATCGGGTGCGAGCTTGATCAGCTCCTCGACGGCGCGCACGCCCGCCATGCCATTGCCGACCAGCACCAGGTTCATTTTTTTCATCGTCTCGTCCCGAATGAGGAGCTGTCAGAAGTGGAGTGCGAGCACCGCGGTGATGCGGCCCTGCGGCGCGACGGGGATCGCGATCATGGGTTCGACAACGGCCGGCACGCCGCTTGCAAAGGCGCGAGCGAGCGGGTTCGTCTCGCCGTCGGCGAGCACAAGGATCTCGGAATCGCCGAGCAGGCCGTCGGCTTCAGAGAAGCCGAAACCGCGCGCGAGCCGGGTGCCGGTCGCGTCCGGTTCCCAGACCTCGACACGGCGTGCGAGCGGCGTGGCCAGCGCGGAGAGAAACGCGATCACGTAGTTCGAGCCGTCGAGCGTCGAGCAAGGCATCGCAAAGCCGCGGTTGATGCCCACCTTGACCGCGCCGTCGGCCCGCAGGAATCCCGAGCCCTTGCCCAGGTCGGGCAGAAACACCGGCGTCTGCTTGTCCCAGGCCATGCCCGGCAGGCCGTTGCCGCGGCGGAAGCTGGTCGCTCGCGAGATGAATTCGAAGGTGTCGCCGGTCGTGCCGTAGTAGCCGTCGACCAGGTTCATGTCTTTCGACTCTTCCGGATCGTTGCCCCAGAGTTCGATGGCGCCTGCGTGTTCGGCGTCGTCGCCGCAGAAGATCACCACAACGGCGCTGAGCTGCTCGCCCTTGAAGATCGGCACTGCGATGCCGCAGGTCAAACCTTCGGCCTTCGCAGGGGCCGCGCGCCTGAAGTAGGAGCCTTCGAACTCCTTCAGCACGATCGGGTGGCCGGCTTCCCAGGCCTGCCCCGGCAGGCCTTCGCCACGGCCGAAGATCAGGCCGCGGCTGGCGGCCGCGAAGCGCGTGGCGGGGCCGAACAGGCCGCCGCCGAATTCGAGCAGGCTGCCATCTTCGCTCGGCACCCAGTATTCGATGACGCGGATGAACGTCTTCATGTCATGCCGCCTTCTCGACGTGGCCCTGCCGCGTGTAGAGAAAGTCGATGACGGCCTTGCGGTACTGCACGTAGTGACGGTCTTCGGCGAGCTGCACGCGGTTGCGTGGGCGCTCGAGCTTGACGGTCAACACCTCGCCGATGGTGGCCGAAGGGCCGTTGGTCATCATCACGATCTTGTCGGAGAGCAGCACCGCCTCGTCGACGTCGTGCGTCACCATGACGACGGTGCTTTCGGTCTTCTGCACGATGGCCAGAAGTTCGTCCTGCAGGCGGGCACGGGTGAGGGCATCGAGCGCACCGAAGGGCTCGTCCATCAGCAACACCTTGGGTTCCATCGCCAGCGCGCGGGCGATGCCGACGCGCTGCTTCATGCCGCCCGAGATTTCGCCGGGGCGCTTGTGCGTCGCCGGCGTGAGGCCGACGAGTGCGAGCGCCGCGTCGGTGCGCGCCTTGAGCTGGGCCTTGCCTTCGGTCGAAGCGAACACGCGCTCGACGCCCAGGTAGATGTTCTCGTAGCAGGTGAGCCAGGGCAGCAGCGAGTGGTTCTGGAACACCACCGCGCGTTCGGGGCCGGGCCCGGCGATCTCGCGGTTGGCGCACAGCAGCGTGCCGCGCGTCGGCAGGGTGAGTCCGGCGATCAGGTTGAGCAGCGTCGACTTGCCGCAGCCCGAATGGCCGATGAGCGCCACGAACTCGCCTTTGGCCACCGTGAGGTTGATGTCGCGAAGCGCCTGGAAGCTGCCCTTGGCGGTCTTGAACGTCTGCTCGACATCGCTGATGTCGATGAACTTCTTGTCATCGTTCATGACCTCACCTCTTCGAAAGTGAACGCGGTGGCGATCTTGATGAGCGCGTACTCGAGAATCAGGCCGACGATGCCGATCACGAAGATCGCGATGATGATGTTCTTGACGTTGAGGTTGTTCCACTCGTCCCACACCCAGAAGCCGATGCCGACGCCGCCGGTCAGCATCTCGGCCGCGACGATCACCAGCCAGGCGGTGCCGACGGCCAGGCGCACGCCGGTCAGCATGTAGGGCAGCACGGCGGGGAAGAGGATCTTCGTGATGATCTTCCACTCGCTCAGGTTCAGCACCTTGGCCACGTTCATGTAATCGCTCGGCACGCGCTGCACGCCGACCGCGGTGTTGATGACCATCGGCCAGATCGAGCAGATGAAGATGGTCCAGATGGCCGCCGGATTGGCGCCCTTGAAGACCAGCAGGCCGATCGGCAGCCAGGCCAGCGGCGACACCGGCCGCAACAGGCTGATCAGCGGATTGAACATGCGCGACAGGAACTCGAAGCGCCCGATCGCGAAGCCGGCCGGAATGCCGACCGCCGCCGCCAGACCGAAGCCCAATGCCACGCGCTGCAGCGAGGCCAGCACGTTCCAGCCCACGCCCTGGTCGTTCGGGCCGTTGCTGTAGAACGGATCGCTGAACACCTTGACCGCCTGCAGCCAGGTTTCCCAGGGCGCCGGGAAGGTGCCGGCGCTGCGCGCGGCGATCAGTTCCCAGATCAGCAGCAGGATGCCGAAGCCGGCGACCGGCGGAAGGATGCGCATCCAGAACCTGCGCAGGTCGAGCGACTTGCGCTGCTTCGGTTCAGGCTCCTTTCGGGCGGCGGTGCCGGCGGCAGCACCGGACGAGACGAGCGGTTTCGCTGCGACGCCTGGCACGGCGGTCGCTTCGAGCGGAGAGTGGAAGACGGCGCTGACCATGTTCTTCCCCTCAGGCCTTGATCTTGAAACCGTCGGCGTAGGCCTTGGGGTTCTTGCCGTCCCACACCACGCCGTCCATCAGCTTGCTGGTGCGCATGACGTCCTTGGGCACCGGCGTCTTGCTGGCCGCAGCGGCCTGCTTGTAGATGTCGATCCTGTTGATGTCGGTGGCCACCTTCAGGTAGTCCGGGTGCTCCTTGATCAGGCCCCAGCGCTTTTGCTGCGTGAGGAACCACATGCCGTCCGAGAGGTAGGGGAAATTCACCGCGCCGTCGTTGTAGAACTTCATGAAGTTCGGGTCGTCCCAGTTCTTGCCGAGGCCGTTGGTGTAGCGGCCCAGGATGCGCTGGTTGATCGCATCCACGCTGGTGTTGACGTAGCTCTTCTCGGCGATGGTTTCGGCCATCTTGTTCTTGTTCTGCAGGCCGGTATCGATCCACTTGCCGGCTTCCAGGATGGCGGCCGTCACGGCGCGCGCCGTGTTCGGATACTTCTGCGCGAACTCGGCGGTGGTGCCGAGCACCTTCTCCGGATGGTCCTTCCAGATGTCCTGGGTCGTGATGGCCGTGATGCCGATGCCGTCCATGATGGCGCGCTGGTTCCAGGGCTCGCCCACGCAGAAGCCATCCATGTTGCCGATGCGCATGTTGGCCACCATCTGCGGCGGCGGCACCACGATCGACTTCACGTCCTTCACCGGGTTCACGCCGTTCGCGGCCAGCCAGTAGTTGAGCCACATCGCATGGGTGCCGGTCGGGAAGGTCTGCGCGAAGGTGTACTCGCGCTTCTCGGCCGCCATGGCCTTGGCGAGCGACGCGCCGTCGACGGCGCCCTTGTCCGCCAGCTTCTTGCTGAGCGTGATCGCCTGGCCGTTGTTGTTCAGGGTCATCAGCACGGCCATGTCCTTCTTCGGGCCGGCGATGCCGAGGTGCACGCCGTAGATCAGGCCGTAGAGCACGTGTGCCATGTCGAGGTCGCCGTTCACCAGCTTGTCGCGCACGCCGGCCCAGCTGGCCTCCTTGCTCGGCACGATCTTGACGCCGTATTTCTTGTCGATGCCGAGCACCGAGGCCATCACGACGCTGGCGCAGTCAGTCAGCGGAATGAAGCCGATCTTGACTTCCTCTTTCTCGGGCTTGTCGGAGCCCTGGGCCCAGACGGCGGCGCGCAGCGCGGGGTCGATGCCCAGCGCGCCTGCTGCGGCGGATTTGAGGACGGTGCGTCGGCTCAACTTGAATTTCAGCGCATCGGTCATGTGGGCGAACTCCGGTCTGTAAAAGAAGGTGCAGAAAACGAAAAGGCGTCCTTACCGCGCAGGGGTTGCTCGCAAAAAACGAGCCCCTGCGGGTAAGGACGCCTTTGTCCTGATCGGCATGCGACACCCGCCATTGGGTACCACCTGCCGACGACCTTTCGGTCTTGTGCCTTTAGCGTTGCAAGCTGTGTGCCAACCGCGCCATGGGTCCCGTTGCTATCAAAAGAGGAGCGCTCTCCGCAGGTGCGGCGTGCGGTGTGGCAACAAATCGCTTGTGATTAGGCCGGGGCACGGTTGTTGTGCGGTGCACCAAAGCGAGCGCCGCAGACTCAGCGAGGCACCTCGACCGGGAGGTAGTCCGCCATCGCGAGCACCGATTCCGCGACGTCGATGAGTCGGCGGTTCTGGTTCATCGCCGTTTGCCTCAACATCTTGTGCGCTTCTTCCTCGGTCATCCGGCGATGCGCCATGAGCAAGCCCTTGGCGCGCTCGACGAGCTTGCGTTCGTTGAGCGATGCGCGGACGGTTTCAAGTTCTTCGCTCATCGCCTGCAGGCGGCGCGACTGCTGCTGGACCATCTCCAGCACCGAGCGCTCGAGGTGCCGGCCGTAGGGTGCGTCCGGCGCGTCGCTGCTCACGGCGTCGTCGAAGAACAGATCTTCGGAGGCGGCGACCGCGCCGTCGGCCTGCTGCACGAGCGTGTCCAGGATCCGCTGGTACTTCTGCAGTTCGGCGCGCGCCTGTGCCGTCTTGCGGCCGCAGCTTTCGCGCAGGGCCTCGGCAAGCCGCTCCTCGACGGTCTTCATCGCATCGATGCGGCGGGTGCAGCAGTCGAACCAGGGCTGGCTGAGCGACGGGTCGAGCGCCTGGCCCGCGGGCAGGGCGCCGATGCGTCGCAGCCGCTCGAGTTCGGCCAGCGTCGCATCGGACTGGTTGTGCTGCCAGAGCGCGAGCAGCGGTGGCGTCGAGAAATCCGTGAAGACCTGGAAGCAGCGCTCCTGCGATTCGATGAGGTGCAGCCATTGCTGGCGGCTCGTGTCGTCGCTGCGCCCGACGGAAAACGCGGCAGCTCCCAGCGCGCGCTCCTGGCCGGCGAACTCCTTGCCCTGCATGAAATTGAACATCGCCACCAGAAGGCGCGAGATCTCCGGGTCGGTGGCGCCGTCCGCCGCCTCGAACACCACGGCGAGCAGCCCGGCGATGAGCTTCACCACGGCGGCCGTCGCCTGCGCCGTGGTCAGTTCGAGCGCGCCGATGCGGCGGCGCAACTCGGGCATCGCATCGAGCCCGGGCAGCACCCAGGCGATCCGGCTGAAAAGGCGGGCGCTGCTGCCGGCGCGGCGGGTGTCGGTGGCGAGTTCGTCGAACCCCGCGCGCACCTCGTGCTCGACCTGCTGGTTGGCGGCGATCTGCTGGTCGCGCTGTACGGCGAGGCGCTGGCCGCGTGAGGCGATCAACACGTTCGACAGCCCTCGCTCGCGCTGCAAGGCATGCACAAGCCGGCCGATCACGCCGACGAGGTCACTGGTGCGGGCAAGCTGTTCCAGTTCCTCGATCTCGCAGCGGCGCGCGGCGACGAGGAAGCTCAGTCCGGATTTCATGAAAGGGCATGCAGCAACATTCGTGCCCCGTTTCGGGGCGCCACCTACACTCGGACCATGCTCTTGTTGGGAATCGAATCATCGTGTGACGAGACCGGCGTGGCGCTGGTCGAGTCGCACGGCCAGACGCTGCCGGTGTTGCTGTCGCACGCGCTGCACAGCCAGATCAGCATGCACCAGGCGTACGGCGGCGTCGTGCCCGAGCTCGCCAGCCGCGACCACATCCGCCGCGTGCTGCCGTTGACCGAAAGCGTCATGGCCGAGGCCGGGCGCTCGTTGAAGGACATCGACGTCGTGGCGTACACGCAGGGCCCCGGTCTCGCGGGCGCGCTGCTGGTCGGTGCCGGCGTGGCCTGCGCGCTGGGCGCCTCGCTCGGAAAGCCGGTGCTGGGCGTCCATCACCTCGAAGGGCACCTGCTGTCGCCGTTCCTCAGCGTCGATCCGCCGGAGTTCCCCTTCGTCGCGCTGCTGGTGTCGGGCGGCCACACGCAGTTGATGCGCGTGGACGGCGTCGGCCGCTACGAGCTGCTCGGCGAAACCATCGACGATGCGGCGGGCGAGGCGTTCGACAAGAGCGCCAAGCTCATGGGCTTGCCGTATCCGGGCGGTCCGTGGCTCGCGAAGCTGGCTGAAGACGGTGATGCGATGGCCTTCAAGCTGCCGCGTCCGCTGCTCCACAGCGGCGACCTGGATTTCTCTTTCGCCGGGCTGAAGACGGCGGTGTTGACGCAAGCCAAGAAGCTCGGTCCCGATCTGGATGAGCGCAAGGCCGACCTGGCCGCATCGACGCAGGCGGCCATCGTCGAGGTGCTGCTCAAGAAGTCGATGAAGGCGCTGGAGCAGACCGGGCTGGACCGGCTGGTCGTGGCCGGCGGCGTTGGCGCCAACCGGTCGTTGCGGGAGCAATTGAACGCGGCCTGTGCGCGCAAGGGCGTGCGGGTGCACTACCCGGAGCTGCATCTGTGCACCGACAACGGCGCCATGATCGCGATGGCCGCGGCGATGCGGCTGCAATCGGGCCTTTCGCAGGCGACCGCGCGCTATGCCTTCGACGTCAAGCCGCGCTGGCCCATGACGGCGCTGGCCGTGTTCTAGGCAGCGGCAGCACGTCGAGCACCTTGCGCCAGAGCCGCGACCACTGCGGCCAGTCGTGGCCGCCATCGGTGGTGAACACGCATTCGTCCGGCAGGGCGTCGGCCAACAGGTGATGGTGGGCCGCGAATCGGTCGGCCAGACCGAACCCCAGGTACAGCGGCGGCAGCTTCGTCGTGGGGGGCGGCGCCGCGTACTGCTGCAACCAGGGCCAGAGCAGGCGGTCGGGTTCCTCGTCGGGGGGCGGACCTTCCGGTGCCTTCCAGTTGCGCAGTCCGCCGGCCTTGCGGATCTCGGCACCCAGCGGCCGCCGGCCGAGATACGGTGCGAGCGCGACAATGCCGTCGACGGCGCCCGGTCGCGCGAGCTCGTGGATCAGCGCACCGAAACCGCCGATGGACACGCCGACCAGCCAGATCTGCCGGTAGCCCACAGCGCGCTGGGGCAGGAGGACGTTGGCGCTCAGTCGTTCGACGAAAGTGTGGTCATGAAAGTACGAAACGTTGGCGTCGACCAGCAGCATGTCTGCCGCCAGTTGGCGCTCGCGGACCGCGCTCACGAAGCCTTCGCGCTCGAAGGCTTCGGGCGGCAGGAACGCACCGGGAAGAAACACGAGGAGGGAATCGGAGCGGGTCCGGTCGTCGGCCAGTTTCAGGTGCGTTCGCATCGCTGCGATTGTGCGGTTCCGAATAAAAGCCGGCGACTGTCGGTCGCCGGCTTCGGAAGCGCATGCGCGCTCAGTTGATCTGCAGCTGAGTCACGTTGCTGACGGGCTGCAGCTTGCCGAGCTTCAGGGTCAGCACGCCGTTCTCGAGCTTCGCCTCGCTCACGCTGGTGTCGATGGCCTGCGGGAACTCGTAGGCGGCATTGACCGGGCGCTTGGCGTCGGCCTTGCTCTCGATGCGGACCACGGCACCTTCGATGCCGATGGTGAGGTCGTCACGCGAGACCCCGGGCACGTCGAGCGACAGCGTCCAGCTGGTGTCGTCCTGTGCGATCTCGAAGGAGCGGCGCGCGCCGGTGAACGCGTCGTTGACGAAGCGTTCGAAGCTGCGGTCGTACGAGCGCGGGGTGAAGCGGGCAGTGCGGGTGGCAGGTGCGAAGAACATGATGATTTCCTTGAAGCAATGAACACAACGGGGACAAGAAACGTGTGTCCCGTACACTGCGCGGCCCCTCCATTCATGAGTGCCGCTTGCCACCTCATCTAGGCGCACCGGCACCCGTTTCAAGAGAATGAATTCCACCTTTATTTGGCGTCGCCGGGCCTTGAAATTCGGTGCGCTGGCGCTATGCGCGCAGGTGTCGTTGCCGGCGGTTGCGCAGGCGCCTGCACCCATCCGCATCGCGCTCATCGAAAGTTTGAGCGGCCCGTTCGCCAACACCGGCGAGGCCGTCTTTCGCAACCTGCTGTGGGCCGTGGAGCGCGTGAACGCACGCGGCGGCATCAGGCTGCCCGGCGGTGCGCGGCCGTTGCAGCTCGACCGCTACGACAGCAAGGGCCAGAACGAGGAGGCGCTGTCGGCGCTGCGTTCGGCCATCGACAACGGCGCGCGCGTCGTCATGCAGGGCAACTCGTCGGCCACCGCCGCGGCATTGCTCGACGCCGTCGACAAGAACAACGAGCGCGACCCCGCGCGCCGCGTGCTGTTCCTCAACTACTCGGCCGTCGATCCGGTGTTGACCAACGAGCGCTGCAGCTTCTGGCACTTCCGTTTCGATGCGCATGCGGACATGCGCGTTGCCGCCCTCATGGACGTCGTGAAGGACGAACGCGATGTGAAGCGCGTGTACCTGATCGGGCAGGACTACAGCTTCGGTCAGGCCGTGCTGCGCGAGAGCCGCCGGCAACTCGGCGTGCAGCGCCCGGACGTCCAGATCGTCGGCGACGAGCTGCACCCGATGGGCCGCGTCAAGGACTTCTCGCCCTATGCGGTGAAGATCAAGTCGAGCGGTGCGCAGGCTGTGGTCACCGGCAACTGGGGCAACGACCTCACGCTGCTCGTGAAGGCCGCACGCGAAGTCGGCTTCGAGGGCAAGTTCTATACGTTCTACGGCAATGCGCTCGGCGCGCCGGCCGCGATCGGCGAGGCCGGCATCGGCAAGGTGATCGCCGTGGCCGACTGGCTGCCGAACGTGCAGACAGCGGAGTCGGCCGCTTTCTACCGCGCGTTTCGCCAGCGCTTCCCGAATCCGCAGGACGACTACGTGCACATGCGCATGCAGCTCATGATCGAAGCGCTGGCGCAGTCGATGGAGCAGGCCGGCAGCGTCGATGCGCAGCCCGTGGCATTCAAGCTCGAGAGGGCGCGTGTCAGCCTGAGCGGCCGCACCGGCCAGATGCGCGCCGCGGACCACCAGTTCCAGCAGCCGCTGGTCGTCGGCATGATGGACCGCCAGGGCGCGCCGGGCGTGCCCTTCGATGTCGAGGGCTCGGGCTTCGGCTTTCGCGTGATCAAGAACGTCGAAGCGTCCCAGGCCGAGATGCCCACCACCTGCAGAATGCAGCGTCCCTGAACCCCGAGAACCACCATGCGCAGCGCCATCCAGAACCTCGAAGCCTCCAAGATCCGTGAAGTGGCCAACGCCGGCCTCGGCCGCAGCGACGTGCTGGCCTTCTGGTTCGGCGAGAGCGACGAGGTCACGCCCGAAGTGGTGCGCAACGCCGCGATCGAGTCGCTCAACCAGGGCGAGACGTTCTACGCGCACAACCTCGGGCTGCCCGAATTGCGCGAGGCGATCGCTGCGTACACCAGCCGGCTGCATCCACCGGTCGATGCCGGTCGCATCGCGGTCACTTCGGGCGGCGTGAACGCGCTGATGCTGGCGGTGCAGGCGCTGGTCGATGCGGGCGACGAGGTGGTCGCCATCACGCCGGTCTGGCCGAACCTGACGGCGCAGCCGGCCATCATGGGCGCGACAGTGCATTGCCTGCCGCTGGTGCCGGTCGAGGGGGAGTGGACGCTCGACATGGCGGCGCTGCGCGCTGCCGTGACCGCGAAGACGAAGCTCCTGATCGTCAATGCGCCGAACAACCCGACCGGCTGGACGCTGACGGGCGATGACCAGCGCGAGATCCTCGAACACTGCCGCTCCACCGGCACCTGGATCCTCGCCGACGAGGTGTACGAGCGCCTGTACTTCGAGCCGACGCAGAACGGCTGCGCGCCCAGCTTCCTCGACATCGCCACGCCCGACGACCGGCTGGTGGTGGCGCACAGCTTCTCCAAGAGCTTCCTCATGACGGGCTGGCGCCTCGGCTGGCTGGTACTGCCGCCCGTGCTGATGGACGACATGGGCAAGCTGATCGAATTCAACACCTCGTGCGCCAGCGTCTTCACCCAGCGCGCCGGCATCGCGGCGCTGCGCAACACCGACGACATCACCCCGCGCGTGGTGGCGCACCTGAAGAAGTGCCGCGACACGCTGGTGCCGCTGCTCGCAAAGGTGCCCGGCGTGCAGGTGGCACCCGCCAAAGGCGGCATGTACGCCTTCTTCCGCCTCGAAGGCTTCGACGATTCGCTCACGGTCGCCAAGCGGCTCGTGACCGAGGCCGGCCTCGGTCTTGCCCCCGGCAACGCCTTCGCCCCCGAAGCCCAGGGCTGGCTGCGCTGGTGCTTCGCCTCCAAGGACCCGCAGCGACTCGTCGAGGGCGTTGCGCGCCTCGAGCGCTGGCTGGCGCAGCAAGGCGCGCGATAGCAGGCCAGGGTGCCGCGGAACCGGCTTCGCCGGGCCGCTGGCGCCGCCCCCGGCAGGGGTAGGCGAAGCGACACGAAGTGCGCGCAGCCTGGGGGCGAGCTATAATCCCAGGTTCACATGCCGCAAGGCGCACGGTGCATGCAGTTCCAGCGAGCACCGCAAGTCAAACAAACCGGAACAGGAAATCAAACATGATCGCATCGTCCATCAAGGCTGAAGTCGTCAAAGACAACGCCCGCGCCGCCAATGACACCGGCAGTCCGGAAGTGCAAGTCGCACTGCTGACCGCCCGCATCAACGAGCTGACTCCCCACTTCAAGACGCACGCCAAGGACCATCATGGTCGCCGCGGCCTGCTGCGCATGGTGAGCCGCCGTCGCAAGCTGCTGGACTACCTCAAGTCCAGGGATGTTCAACGTTACGCCGCGCTGATCGCCAAGTTGGGCCTGCGTAAGTAATCCGAATCGCATGCAAAAACGCCTGAGTTAGTCCGCTAGCTCAGGCGTTTTTTACTTCGGAGCCGCAAAACAGAGCGAAGCTGTGTCATTCCAAGGAAGCCCCGGGCGGGTTTCGCTGGAATGGCATCGTGTTCTGGAAAAGCGCTCCAACGCCCGCTGGGTCTGCGTACCCCGCTATCAAAACAGGAGCAAACATGAGCCTCTTCAACAAAGTCACCAAGTCCTTCCAGTGGGGCGACAAGACCGTCGTCATGGAAACCGGCGAAATCGCACGCCAGGCCAGCGGCGCCGTGCTCGTCGACATCGACGGCACCGTGATCCTGGCCACCGTGGTCGCCTCCAAGACCGCCAAGCCGGGCCAGGACTTCTTCCCGCTGACCGTCGACTACATCGAGAAGACCTATGCCGCCGGCAAGATTCCCGGCAGCTTCTTCAAGCGCGAAGCCAAGCCCAGCGAGCACGAAACGCTGACCAGCCGCCTGATCGATCGTCCGATCCGCCCGCTGTTCCCCGAAGGCTTCCTGAACGAAGTGCACGTGGTCATCCACACGGTGTCGCTCAACCCCGAAGTCGACGCCGACATCGCCGCCATGATCGGCGTGAGCGCTGCGCTCTCGATCTCCGGCGTGCCGTTCAACGGCCCGATCGGTGCTGCCCGCGTGGGCTATATCAACGGCCAGTACGTGCTGAATCCGGGCCAGACCGCCCGCAAGGATTCGCAGATGGACCTCGTCGTCGCCGGCACCCAAGCCGCCGTGCTGATGGTCGAGTCCGAAGCCCAGCAACTGAGCGAAGAAATCATGCTCGGCGGCGTGGTGTTCGGCCACGAGCAAGCCAACATCGCGATCAACGCGATCCATGACCTCGTGCGCGACGCCGGCAAGCCGGTCTGGGATTGGCAGGCACCTGCCGAAGACGAAGCCTTCGTCGCCAAGGTCAAGGGCCTGGCCGAAGAAAAGCTGCGCGCGGTCTACCAGATCCGCAGCAAGCAAGCCCGTACGCAGGCCCTGCGCGAAGCCAATGCCAGCGTGATGGACACGCTGAAGGAAAGCGGCGAGCCTTTCGATGCAGGCAAGGTCAATGACCTGCTGTTCGCGATCGAATCGAAGATCGTGCGCAGCCAGATCCTGTCGGGCGAGCCCCGCATCGACGGCCGCGACACGCGCACCGTGCGCCCGATCGAAATCCGCAACTCGGTGCTGCCCCGCACCCACGGCTCGGCCCTGTTCACGCGTGGTGAAACGCAGGCGCTGGTCATCACCACGCTCGGCACCGAACGCGACGCACAGCGCATCGACGCGCTGGCCGGGGAATACGAAGACCGCTTCCTGTTCCACTACAACATGCCTCCCTTTGCCACCGGCGAAGTGGGCCGCATGGGCTCGACCAAGCGCCGCGAAATCGGCCACGGCCGCCTGGCCAAGCGTGCGCTCGTCGCCGTACTGCCCAGCAAGGAAGAATTCCCGTACACGGTGCGTGTCGTCTCGGAAATCACCGAGTCGAACGGTTCGTCGTCGATGGCTTCGGTGTGTGGCGGCTGCCTGTCGATGATGGACGCCGGCGTGCCGATGAAGGCCCACGTGGCCGGCATCGCCATGGGCCTGATCAAGGAAGACAACCGCTTCGCCGTGCTGACCGACATCCTGGGCGATGAAGATCACCTGGGCGACATGGACTTCAAGGTGGCCGGCACGACCAACGGCATCACCGCGCTGCAGATGGACATCAAGATCCAGGGCATCACCAAGGAAATCATGCAGGTCGCACTGGCGCAAGCCAAGGAAGCGCGCATGCACATCCTGGGCAAGATGCAGGAAGCCATGGGCGAGGCCAAGGCCGAAGTCTCCAGCTTCGCGCCGCGCCTGACCACGCTGAAGATCAACCCCGAGAAGATCCGCGACGTGATCGGCAAGGGCGGCTCGGTCATCCGTGGCCTGCAGGAAGAAACCGGCACGACGATCAACATCGACGAAGACGGCACCATCACCATCGCCTCGACCGATCCGGAAAAGGCCGAGCTGGCCAAGAAGCGCATCGAGCAGATCACCGCCGAAGTCGAAATCGGCAAGGTCTACGAAGGCCCGGTCACCAAGATCCTGGACTTCGGCGCGCTCATCAACCTGCTGCCCGGCAAGGACGGCCTGCTGCACATCAGCCAGATCGCGCACGAGCGTGTCGAGCGCGTGCAGGACTACCTGAGCGAAGGCCAGATCGTGAAGGTCAAGGTCCTCGAGACGGACGAAAAGGGCCGCGTCAAGCTGTCCATGAAGGCCCTGACCGAGCGTCCCGCCGGCATGGAATTCCAGGAACGCGCACCGCGTGAAGACCGCGGCGACCGTCCGCCCCGTGGCGATCGCGGCCCCCGCGAAGACCGAGGCGACCGCGCGCCGCGCGGCGATCGCCCACCGCGCTTCGAAGGCGAGCGCAACGACGCGCCACGCAGCGAGCAGCCGGCACCTGCCGCCGAACAAGCTCCGCGCGAATCGCAGGAGTAAGTCGACCGGATGCGGCGGCCTCGTTTCGACGAGGTCGCCGCTCGCTTTTTCAACGCAGTCCGCGCCAGTCTCGACAGGCGCGGCAGCCCGGGAAGATCATGAAAGCCATTGAAATCTCTTCGTTCGGCGCCCCCGAGGTGCTGCGCGTGACGGAACGTCCCCAGCCGGTGGCCGGAACGGGCGAACTGTTGATTCGCGTGGCGGCCAGTGGCGTGAACCGGCCGGATGTCCTGCAACGCATGGGCCACTACCCGGTGCCGCCGGGTGCCTCCGACCTGCCGGGTCTCGAAGTGGCCGGCGAAGTCGTGGGCGGCGATGCCGAAGCCATGACGGCAGCGGGTTTTGCCGTGGGTGATTCCGTGTGTGCGCTCGTGGCGGGCGGTGGCTATGCAGAGTTTTGCGTGGCCCCGGTCGCGCAGTGCCTGCCGGTGCCGCGCGGCTGGAGCGCGCTGGACGCGGCATCGCTGCCGGAAACGTTCTTTACGGTGTGGAGCAACGTGTTCGAGCGGGGGCGCCTGCAAAAGGGCGAGACGCTCCTGATCCAGGGTGGCTCGAGCGGCATCGGCGTGACGGCGATCCAGCTGGCCAAGGCGCTCGGCGCGACCGTGATCGTCACGGCCGGGTCGGACGAGAAGTGCGACGCCTGTCTGAAGCTGGGCGCCGACCACGCCATCAATTACAAGAAGTCCGACTTCGTGGTCGAGGTCAAGCGGCTGACCCACGACAAGGGCGTCGACGTCGTCCTGGACATGGTGGCGGGCGACTACGTGGCACGCGAGATCGACTGCATGGCAGAGGATGGCCGGATCGTGATCATCGCGGTGCAGGGTGGCATCAAGGCGGAGTTCAATGCGGGCGTGCTGCTGCGCCGCCGGCTCACTGTCACCGGCTCGACCCTGCGGCCACGGTCGATCGCGTTCAAGGGCGCGATTGCCAAGGCCCTGCGCGAGAAGGTCTGGCCGTTGCTGGAGGCTGGCACGATCCGGCCGGTCGTGCACGACACGTTCGTGGCGGTCGACGAGCCGAGCGGCGCCGCCAAGGCGCACACGCTGATGGAATCCAACGCGCACATCGGCAAGATCGTGCTGACGTGGTGAAGGCGATGACGATGAACAAGAAGAAGCTGATCGCGGGCAACTGGAAGATGAACGGCAGCCTGGCGGCGAACGAGCCGCTGGTGAAGGCGTTGCTGCAAGGCGTTGCGCCGACCTGCGACGTGGCCGTGTGCGTGCCTTCGCCTTATCTGGCACAGGTGCAGTCGCTGCTGAGCGGGTCGTCGCTTGCGCTCGGCGCCCAGGACGTGTCGGCGCATCCGCAAGGTGCATTCACCGGCGAGCAATCGGCGGCGATGCTGAAAGACTTCGGTGTGCGCTATGCCATCGTGGGTCATTCCGAGCGGCGCCACTATCACGGCGAAACCGACGAAGGCGTGGCCGCGAAGGCCGCTGCCGCGCTGGCCAGCGGCATCACGCCGATCGTCTGTGTCGGTGAGACGCTGGCCGAGCGCGACGCCGGTCTGACCGAAGAGGTCGTCAAGCGTCAACTGGCCGCAGTGATTCACGTCAATGGCCACTGCATCAGCGAGATCGTTGTTGCGTACGAGCCCGTATGGGCGATCGGGACCGGAAAGACCGCGACACCAGCGCAGGCGCAATCGGTGCATGCGGTTCTGCGTGCCCAGCTCCACCACGCCGCGAGCGAGCATGCCGCGGGCATCCAGATCCTGTACGGCGGCAGCATGAACGCGGCGAACGCTGCGGAGCTGCTCGCGCAGCCCGACATCGACGGCGGCCTCATCGGCGGTGCGTCGCTCAAGGCCGCAGACTTTTTGCAAATCATTGCGGCAGCCGCCTGATCACGGGCACAGGCTGCTTTCAAATCCCGGAGTAAGAACGAATGAATGTGATCCTCAACCTTTTGGTCGCCGTGCAGATGCTGTCGGCGCTTGCCATGATCGGCCTGATCCTCGTGCAGCACGGCAAGGGCGCCGACATGGGTGCAGCTTTCGGCAGCGGCAGTGCAGGCAGCCTGTTCGGCGCGAGCGGGAGTGCCAATTTCCTCTCGCGCACCACCGCCGTGCTCGCGGCGGCTTTCTTCGTGTGCACCCTGGCGCTGGCGTATTTCAGCCACTCGCGCCCATCCGGCAGCGGTGGTGGCAGCTTGCTCGAGCGGGCAGCCGTCGGCGCACCTGCACCAGCTGCTTCGGGCGCCGCCGGCGCACAGATTCCTGCGGGCAATCCGCCTGCAGCGGCACCTGCTGCACCGGCTTCGGGTCCTGCACAGATCCCGACGAAGTAATCTCCTTCTTTTCAGTGCATCCACACATGCGAAAAGGCTGCATTTCAGGGTAAACTCTTAAGCTGTCCGGAAAGCCAAAACCCTCACGGGTTCCTCATGCCATTCGGACAGGCAAAAAACCGCGGTCGTGGTGAAATTGGTAGACACGCTATCTTGAGGGGGTAGTGGCGAAAGCTGTGCGAGTTCGAGTCTCGCCGACCGCACCAAATATCACCCGCAGGAGTCCTTCCTGCGGGTGGCAAGCGGTACAGAACCCTGATGAACCTCGATTCCTACCTGCCCGTCCTGTTGTTCATCCTGGTCGGCATCGGTGTCGGCATCGCTCCGCAGGTTCTTGGCTACATCCTCGGTCCCAACCGTCCGGACGCCGCCAAAAATTCCCCTTACGAATGTGGCTTCGAGGCGTTCGAAAACGCTCGCATGAAGTTCGATGTGCGCTACTACTTGGTGGCCATCCTCTTCATCCTGTTCGATCTCGAAATCGCTTTTCTCTTTCCCTGGGCCGTCGCGCTCAAAGAGGTCGGTGCGACCGGTTTCTGGGCTGTCGTTATTTTTCTGGGAATCCTCGTCGTCGGCTTTGCCTACGAGTGGAAAAAAGGCGCGCTTGACTGGGAATAGCCGAGCTCCGGCAACAAGGTACATCCATGGCCATTGAAGGCGTTTTCAAAGAGGGCTTTGCCACGACGTCGTACGACGCCGTCGTGAACTGGGCCAAGACCGGCTCGCTCTGGCCCATGACCTTCGGGCTGGCTTGTTGCGCAGTCGAAATGATGCATGCCGCAGCGGCGCGCTATGACATCGGTCGCTTCGGCGCCGAGGTGTTTCGCGCCAGCCCGCGCCAGTCCGATCTGATGATCGTTGCCGGTACGCTGTGCAACAAGATGGCGCCGGCGCTTCGCAAGGTCTACGACCAGATGGCAGAGCCGCGCTGGGTCTTGTCGATGGGTTCGTGCGCCAACGGCGGCGGTTATTACCACTACAGCTATTCGGTGGTGCGTGGCTGCGACCGTATCGTGCCGGTCGACGTGTACGTGCCGGGTTGCCCGCCGACCGCCGAAGCACTGATCTACGGGATCATCCAGCTGCAGCAAAAGGTTCGTCGCACGAACACCATTGCTCGCGCCTGAACGGACTTTCATGACAGCATTTGCGATTGCACCCGAAGTCCTTCGGGACACCGTCTCTTCCGTGCTCGGCGCCAAGGTCGCGAGCATCACCGTCGCGCTCGGTGAAGTCACGCTGGTTCTGAAGGCCGCCGATTACCTCGAAGCCATGCAGACCCTGCGCGATGCGCCCGGATGCAAGTTCGAGCAGCTCGTCGATATCTGCGGTGTCGACTACTCGACATGGCGCGACACCGAATGGGACGGCCCGCGGTACTGCGCCGTGTCCCACTTGCTGTCCGTCAGCCTGAACCAGCGGCTGCGGGTCAAGGTTTTCTGCCCTGACGATGACTTTCCCGTGCTGCCTTCGGTGATGCACGTCTGGAACTCCGCCAACTGGTTCGAGCGCGAAGCGTTCGACCTGTTCGGCATCGTCTTTGAAGGTCATGAAGACCTGCGCCGAATCCTGACGGACTACGGCTTCATAGGGCACCCGTTCCGCAAAGATTTCCCGTTGTCCGGGCACGTCGAGATGCGCTACGACGAAGAGCTCAAGCGCGTGGTCTACCAGCCGGTGTCGATCGAGCCTCGCGAGGTGACGCCGCGCATCATTCGCGAAGAGAACTACGGCGGCTTGCACTGATATGGCCGAAATCAAGAACTACACCCTCAACTTCGGTCCCCAGCACCCGGCCGCGCACGGCGTGCTGCGTCTGGTGCTGGAGCTCGACGGCGAAGTCGTCCAGCGCGCCGATCCGCATATTGGCCTGCTCCACCGCGCGACCGAGAAGCTGGCCGAAGGCAAGACTTTCATCCAGTCGCTGCCTTACATGGACCGTCTCGACTACGTGTCGATGATGTGCAACGAGCACGCCTACTGCCTGGCGATCGAGAAGTTGCTGGGTCTCGAGGTGCCGATCCGCGCGCAGTACATCCGCGTGATGTTCGCCGAGATCACTCGCCTCCTGAACCACCTGATGTGGCTCGGTTCGCACGGCAACGACTGCGGCAGCTCGACCATCCTGATCTACGCTTTCCGCGAACGTGAGGACCTGTTCGACATGTACGAAGCAGTGTCGGGCGCACGCATGCACGCGGCGTACTTCCGTCCGGGCGGCGTCTATCGCGACCTGCCGGACACCATGCCGCAGTACAAGGTCAGCAAGATCAAGAACGCCAAGGCGTTGGCGCGCATGAACGAGAACCGGCAGGGTTCCATGCTCGACTTCATCGACGACTTCACCCAGCGCTTCGTCAAGCACATGGAGGAGTACCACACCCTCCTGACCGACAACCGCATCTGGAAGCAGCGCACCGTCGGCATCGGCGTGATGGCGCCGGAGCGTGCGCTCAACCTTGGGCTCACGGGCCCGATGCTGCGCGGCTCGGGCATTGCCTGGGATCTGCGCAAGACGCAGCCCTACGATGTGTACGACCGCATGGATTTCGACATCCCGGTCGGCAAGATGGGCGACTGCTACGACCGCTACCTGGTGCGCATGGAAGAGATGGCGCAGTCCAACCGCATCATCAAGCAGTGCGTGGACTGGTTGCGCGTCAACCCGGGTCCGGTCATCACCGACAACCACAAGGTTGCGGCGCCGGAGCGCGAATCCATGAAGTCCAACATGGAAGAGCTGATCCATCACTTCAAGCTTTTCACTGAAGGCTTTCGCGTGCCCGAAGGCGAAGCGTATGCGGCCGTCGAGCATCCGAAGGGCGAGTTCGGCATCTACCTCGTGAGCGATGGCGCGAACAAACCGTACCGCCTGAAGATCCGTGCGCCGGGGTTCGCTCACCTCGCCGCACTCGATGAAATGACGCGTGGCCACATGATCGCCGACACGGTCGCCGTGATCGGCACGCTGGACATCGTGTTCGGAGAGATTGACCGATGAGCAACGACAACCACGCCGTTCCTGCGGCGGCGATTTCCGACGCAGCGCTCGCGCGATTCGCGCGCGAGGTCGCCAAGTACCCTGCCGACCAGGCGCAGTCCGCCGTCATGGCGTGCCTAGCGATCGTTCAGCAGGAAGCTGGCTACGTGAGCCTGGACAGCGAGAAGGTCATTGCAGACTACCTGGGCATGCCGCAGATCGCGGTGCACGAGGTCACGACCTTCTACAACATGTACAACCAGCATCCGGTGGGCAAGTTCAAGCTCAACGTATGCACCAACCTGCCTTGCCAGTTGCGCGATGGTGTCACGGCGCTCGCACACCTCGAAAAGAAGCTGGGCATCCGCATGGGTGACACGACGCCCGACGGCCTGTTCACGCTGCAGCAGAGCGAGTGCCTCGGCGCGTGCGCCGACTCGCCCGTCATGCTGGTCAACGACCGCACGATGTGCAGTTTCATGAGCAATGAAAAGCTCGATCAACTGATCGACGGATTGCGCAGCGCATCCGCCGGGGAGGCTTCCTGATGTCGCCGGATCAAGTCCTTGCACAGTTTCAGGCGACGGGCGTGCAGACCTGTTTCCATGATCGGCACATAGGTGCGCAGATCTATGCGAGCCTCGACGGCACCAACTGGCGCCTGGCCGATTACGAGGCCCGTGGCGGCTACAAGGCCCTGCGCAAGATCCTGACCGAGGGCCTGACGCCCGACCAGGTGATTGCGGAAGTCAAGGGTTCCGGGTTGCGTGGCCGCGGCGGTGCGGGCTTCCCGACCGGCCTGAAGTGGAGCTTCATGCCGCGCCAGTTCCCGGGGCAAAAATACCTCGTCTGCAATTCGGACGAAGGCGAGCCCGGTACCTGCAAGGACCGCGACATCCTGCAGTTCAATCCGCACATCGTGATCGAAGGCATGGCCATCGCGGCCTACGCCATGGGCATCAGCGTCGGCTACAACTACATCCACGGCGAGATCTTCCAGACCTACGACCGTTTCGAAGAGGCGTTGGAAGAAGCGCGTGCCGCCGGCTATCTCGGCGACGGCATCATGGGCAGTGCGTACAACTTCCAGTTGCATGCTGCGCACGGCTTCGGCGCCTACATCTGCGGCGAAGAGACCGCGTTGCTCGAATCGCTCGAAGGCAAGAAGGGCCAGCCGCGCTTCAAGCCGCCGTTTCCGGCGAGCTTCGGCTTGTACGGCAAGCCCACCACGATCAACAACACCGAGACCTTCGCAGCGGTGCCCTGGATCATCAACAACGGTGGCGCGGCTTACCTAGAATGCGGCAAGCCGAACAACGGCGGCACGAAGATCTACTCGGTGAGCGGCGACGTGGAAATGCCGGGCAATTACGAAGTGCCGATGGGCACGCCGTTCTCGAAGTTGCTCGAGCTTGCCGGTGGTGTTCGCAAGGGGCGTACGCTCAAGGCAGTGATCCCCGGCGGATCGTCCTCGCCGGTGCTTCCCGCATCCATCATGATGGAATGCACGATGGACTACGACTCCATCGCCAAGGCTGGGTCCATGCTCGGCTCGGGCGCCGTGATCGTCATGGACGACAGCCGTTCGATGGTGGAATCGCTCAAGCGCCTCTCTTATTTCTACATGCACGAGTCGTGCGGACAGTGCACGCCGTGCCGCGAAGGCACGGGATGGCTCTGGCGCGTGGTCGACCGCATTCACAACGGTCAGGGCCGCCAGAACGACATGGACCTGCTCAACTCGGTAGCGGACAACATCCAGGGCCGCACGATCTGCGCCTTGGGCGATGCCGCCGCGATGCCGGTGCGCGCCATGATCAAGCACTTCCGTCACGAGTTCGAGGCACTGATTCCGGGCTATGTCGCACCGGCAGTGGCCAAAGCCTGAGACCCCGGTAAACACATATGGTTGAACTCGAAATCGACGGCAAGAAGGTGGACATCGCCGAGGGCAGCATGGTGATGCATGCGGCCGACAAGGCAGGGACGTACATCCCGCACTTCTGCTACCACAAGAAGCTGAGCATCGCGGCCAACTGCCGCATGTGCCTCGTCGACGTGGAAAAGGCACCCAAGCCGATGCCGGCCTGTGCCACGCCCGTCACGCAAGGCATGATCGTTCGCACCAAGAGCGAGAAGGCCATCAAGGCGCAGCAATCGGTGATGGAGTTCCTGCTCATCAATCACCCGCTGGACTGCCCGATCTGCGACCAGGGCGGCGAATGCCAGCTTCAAGACATCGCCGTGGGTTATGGCGCATCGGCTTCGCGCTACGAAGAAGAGAAGCGCGTCGTGTTCCACAAGGACGTCGGCCCGCTGATCAGCATGGAAGAAATGAGCCGCTGCATTCACTGCACGCGTTGCGTCCGTTTCGGCCAGGAAGTTGCCGGCGTGATGGAGCTCGGCATGATCCATCGCGGCGAGCATTCCGAAATCACCACGGTGCTGGGCGAGACGATCGATTCGGAACTGTCCGGCAACATGATCGACATCTGCCCGGTCGGTGCCTTGACCAGCAAGCCTTTCCGCTACAGCGCCCGCACGTGGGAGCTGTCGCGCCGCAAGTCGGTGAGTCCGCACGACTCGACCGGTGCCAACCTGATCGTTCAGGTCAAGAACAACAAGGTCATGCGCGTCGTTCCGCTCGAGAACGAGGACGTGAACGAATGCTGGATTGCCGACCGTGATCGCTTCTCCTATGAGGCACTGAACAGCGACGAGCGCCTGACGCAGCCGATGCTCAAGCAGGGCGGTCAGTGGCAGGTGGTCGACTGGCAGACGGCGCTCGAATACGTCGCGAACGGCCTGCGCCAGATCAAGACCGACCATGGTGCCTCCGCTATCGGCGCGCTCGTGAGCCCGCACAGCACGCTCGAAGAACTCACGCTGGCCAGCGCGGTGGTGCGAGGGCTCGGCAGCGAGAACATCGATCACCGCCTGCGCCATGCCGATTTCGCACGCGCCGGTGGCATTCACTGGCTCGGTACCTCAATCGCTTCGCTGTCGCAGCTGCAGCGCGTCCTCGTCGTGGGCTCGAACTTGCGCAAGGACCATCCGCTGTTCGCGCAACGGGTTCGCCAGGCCACGCGCCGCGGCGCCAAGGTCGGCGTGATCGCGTCGACGCTGGAGCTCGCTAACCGTGAAGCTTGGGCGATGACGCTGGCCGGCGTGCAGACGCTGCCGGCGGACGAGTGGGTCCAGGCGCTGGCCGATCTGGCCACCGCCATCGGGGCCGAGAAGGGCTCGACGTCGCCCGTTGCTGGTGAAGCCCATGACGCCGCGAAGGCGCTGGCGGCCTCGCTGATCGGCGGCGAGCGCAAGGCGATCCTGCTGGGCAATGCAGCAGCACATCATGCACAGGCGTCGCAATTGCTGGCGCTGGCGCAATGGATCGGCGAGCAGACCGGCGCGAGCGTCGGCTACCTCACCGAAGCTGCCAACACGGTCGGTGCGCAATGGGCCGGTGCGTTGCCTGGCGCCAACGGTTTGCATGCCGGACAAATGCTTTCCGGTGGCGTGAAGGCTTTGCTGCTGCTCAACAACGAGCCCGAGTTCGACTCGGCCGCCGGTGCTTCGGCGCCCGCAGGACTCGAACATGCCCAGATGGTCGTGACGCTCAGCCCCTTCAAGGCGAACCTGGCGTTCAGCGATGTGCTGCTTCCGATCGCGCCGTTCTCCGAGACGCCAGGCACTTTCGTGAATGCGGAAGGTCGCGTGCAGAGCTTCCATGCAGTGGTCAAGCCGCTCGGTGAAGCACGTCCCGCGTGGAAGGTGTTGCGCGTGCTCGCCAACCTGCTCGGGTTGCAGGGCTTCGACTTCGAGTCCTCGCAGGATGTGCTGGCCCTCGTGCGCAAGGGCGACGTCGCCGGGACGCATGTGCCGGTAGCCTTGCTGGACAACGCCGCTCCATCCGCCGCTTCGTCGACCGCTGCCGCGAAGGGCGCTGTCCCCGTGGTCGCGAGCATCTACCAACTCGATGGTCTGGTCCGACGTTCCACGTCGCTGCAACTGACTGCCGACGGCCGCGGTACCGCCCACGCGGCGTTCGCCACTCTGCCTTCGCTGGATGAGGTGGCGGCATGATCGATTCGATCTATGAATTCGGCCGCGGCCTCATCGCTGCGAACTGGTGGACGGTGGGCGGTTGGCCCGTCATCTGGTCGCTGATCAAGATCATCTGCGTGCTGCTCCCGCTGATGGGCGCCGTCGCGTACGCCACGCTCTGGGAGCGCAAGCTGCTCGGCTGGATCCAGGTGCGCCATGGCCCCAATCGGGTCGGGCCATTGGGCCTGCTGCAGCCGATTGCCGATGCGGTCAAGCTGCTCACCAAGGAAATGATCAACCCCTCGGCGGCCAGCCCGGGCTTGTTCCGCCTCGGCCCGATCATGGCGATCATGCCGGCGCTCGCTGCATGGGTGGCCATTCCCTTCGGACCCGAGGCCGTTCTCGCGAACGTCAACGCCGGCTTGCTGCTCATCATGGCGATCACCTCGATCGAGGTGTATGGCGTGATCATCGCGGGCTGGGCGTCCAATTCGAAGTACGCGTTCCTCGGCGCGTTGCGCGCTTCCGCACAAATGGTGAGCTACGAGATCGCGATGGGCTTCTGCCTGGTCGTCGTCATCATGGTGAGCGGCAGCCTGAACCTCGGCGACGTGGTGGCAGTGCAGGGCAAGGGCACCTTCGCGGACATGGGTCTGGGCTTCCTGTCCTGGAACTGGCTGCCGTTGCTGCCGATCTTCGTGGTCTACGTGATCTCGGGCGTGGCCGAAACCAACCGCCATCCTTTCGACGTGGTCGAGGGCGAAGCAGAAATCGTGGCCGGCCACATGGTCGAGTACTCGGGCATGGGCTTCGCGATCTTCTTCCTGGCCGAGTACGCCAGCATGTGGCTGGTGTCGATCCTGGCCGCGTTGATGTTCCTCGGTGGCTGGCTGTCGCCGGTGGGCTTCCTCGACTTCATTCCGGGCTGGATCTGGCTGGGCCTCAAGACGTTCCTCGTGCTGTCGCTCTTCATCTGGATTCGTGGCACGTTCCCGCGCTTTCGCTACGACCAGATCATGCGTCTGGGCTGGAAGATCTTCATCCCGGTCACCCTGGTGTGGCTTCTGGTGGTCGGGGGCTGGATGCAGACGCCCTGGAACATCTGGAAATAAGCGGAACCAAACAAGATGTCTTCAGCTGTTGCTGCCTCCTCCTTTTCCGTCAGGGACTTCCTCAAGAGCTTCATGCTCGTGGAACTGTTCAAGGGCATGGTCCTGACCGGACGCTACGCTTTCCGCCGGAAAATCACGGTCCAGTTCCCCGAGGAAAAAACCCCGTTGTCGCCGCGTTTCCGCGGCCTGCACGCCCTGCGTCGCTATGAGAACGGTGAAGAACGCTGCATCGCCTGCAAGCTGTGCGAGGCCGTGTGCCCGGCCGTGGCGATCACGATCGAATCCGACGTCCGCGACGACGGCTCGCGCCGCACCACGCGCTACGACATCGATCTGACCAAGTGCATCTTCTGCGGCTTCTGCGAAGAGAGCTGCCCGGTCGATTCGATCGTCGAGACCCACATCCTGGAGTACCACGGCGAAAAGCGCGGTGACCTGTACTTCACCAAGGAAATGCTGCTCGCCGTCGGCGACCGCTACGAGCCGGAAATCGCTGCCAGCAAGGCAGCCGACGCGAAGTACCGTTAACGGCAGCCGCGCCCAAAGAAAAATTCCATGGACGTCAAGACTGGTTTCTTTTATCTGTTCTCGCTCGTGCTGCTGTTTGCAGCCTTCCGGGTCATCACCGCGCGCAATCCTGTGCATGCGGTGCTCTATCTCATGCTGGCGTTCTCGCAGGCGTCGGCCGTGTGGCTGCTGCTTCAAGCCGAGTTCCTGGCGATCGTTCTGGTGCTGGTCTATCTCGGCGCGGTGATGGTGCTCTTCCTGTTTGTCGTGATGATGCTCGACCTCGACATGTCGGGTTTGCGGCAAGGGTTCTGGAAGCACTTCCCTCTGGCGGCCTTGGTGGGCGTCGTGATCGCGCTCGAAATGGCCTATGTGTTGATGGGGGGCTTTCGCGAGACCCCAGTGGCTGCTGTCGCGAAGGGCGTCGCCGCGCAGGCTTCCAACACCAAGGCGCTGGGCATCCTGCTCTACACCGAGTACCTCTATCCAGTGCAGATCGCCGCGGTGATCCTGGTGGTCGCCATGATCGCGGCCATCGCGCTGACGCTGCGCGAGCGCAAGGACACCAAGTTCGTCAACGTGCAGGATCAGGTCCATACCAAGGCACGCGATCGTCTGCGCGTTCTGAAAGTCGATGCGACGAAGCCCGCGTCGCCGCCGGTGCCGTCCGAGGTCGTCGCCCAACCTGTTGCCCCAGTGGAGAAGAAGGCATGACACTCACCCTTCCTCATTACCTTTCGCTCGGCGCCATGCTGTTTGCGATGTCGGTCATCGGCATCTTCCTGAACCGCAAGAACCTCATCGTGCTGCTGATGTGCATCGAACTGATGCTCCTCGCGGTCAACATGAATTTCGTCGCGTTCTCGCACTATCTGGGCGACATGCACGGCCAGGTGTTCGTGTTCTTCATCCTGACCGTCGCGGCCGCCGAGTCGGCCATCGGCCTCGCCTTGCTGGTTCTGCTGTTCCGCAACAAGTCGAGCATCGATGTCGACGAGCTCAACACGCTCAAGGGCTAATCAGACTGCACCATGAGCGCAACCCTTTCTGCACCCACTCTCCTGGCGGTTCCGATGGCGCCGCTGGTCGGCTCGGCACTCGCCGGCCTGTTCGGCACCAAGTTCGGCGGTAATCACATCGGCCGCAAGGTCACGCACTCGCTGACCATCCTCGGCGTGCTGATCGCCTTCATCATCTCGGCCATGACGCTGCGCAGCGTCATCGTCGACGGGGCGCGTTTCAACGCCACCCTGTACGAATGGATGGTCGTCGGCGGCTTGAAGATGGAAGTCGGCTTCCTGGTCGACGGCCTCACCGCGATGATGATGTGCGTCGTGACCTTCGTGTCGCTGATGGTCCACATCTACACCATCGGCTACATGGAAGAAGACGAGGGCTACAACCGCTTCTTCGCGTACATCTCGCTGTTCACCTTCTCGATGCTGATGCTCGTCATGAGCAACAACATGCTCCAGCTGTTCTTCGGCTGGGAAGCGGTGGGCCTGGTGTCGTACCTGCTGATCGGTTTCTGGTTCAACAAGCCGACGGCGATCTTCGCGAACATGAAGGCCTTCCTGGTCAACCGCGTGGGCGACTTCGGCTTCATCCTGGGCATCGGCCTCATCGCAGCCTATGCCGGCACGCTGAACTACACCGAAGCCTTCGCCAAGGCCAACATGCTGGCCGGCATCACCTTCCCGGGCACCGAGTGGATGCTCATCACGGTGATCTGCATCTGCCTGTTCATCGGCGCGATGGGCAAGAGCGCGCAATTCCCGCTGCACGTGTGGCTGCCCGACTCGATGGAAGGTCCGACGCCCATCTCCGCGCTGATCCATGCTGCAACGATGGTGACCGCCGGCATCTTCATGGTGGCGCGCATGTCGCCGCTGTTCGAGTTGAGCGACACGGCCCTGAGCTTCATCCTCGTGATCGGTGCCATCACCGCGCTGTTCATGGGCTTCCTGGGCATCATCCAGAACGACATCAAGCGCGTGATTGCGTACTCGACGCTCTCGCAGCTCGGCTACATGACGGTGGCGCTCGGTGCCTCGGCGTACTCGGTCGCGGTGTTCCACCTGATGACGCACGCGTTCTTCAAGGCGCTGCTGTTCCTCGGTGCAGGCTCCGTCATCATCGGCATGCACCACAACCAGGACATCCGCTGGATGGGCGGCGTGCGCAAGTACATGCCCATCACGTGGATCACCTCGCTGCTGGGTTCGCTGGCGCTGATCGGCACGCCGTTCTTCTCGGGCTTCTACTCGAAGGACAGCATCATCGAAGCGGTGCACGAAAGCCACCTGTGGGGCGCCGGCTTTGCGTACTTCGCGGTGCTCGCCGGGGTGTTCGTGACGTCCTTCTATTCGTTCCGCCTGTACTTCCTTGTCTTCCACGGCAAGGAGCGCTACGACCAGAACCCGGACGCGCATCACGACGACCATCACGCACAAGACGACCACCATGGTCACGACGCGAAGCCGCATGAATCGCCTTGGGTGGTCTGGCTCCCGCTCGTGCTGCTGGCCATTCCCTCGGTCGTCATCGGTTTCATGACGATCCAGCCGATGCTGTACGGCGACTTCTTCAAGGACGCGATCTTCTTCAATCTGGAGAAGCACCCCGTCATGGAAGAAATGAAGGACGCGTTCCACGGCCCCGTCGCGATGGCGATCCACGGCCTGACCGCCGCCCCGTTCTGGCTGGCCCTGGCAGGCGTCGTGCTGTCGTACTACATGTACATGATCAATCCGGCGCTGCCGGCGGCGATCAAGCGTTCCTTCGGCCCGGTGTATCGGCTGCTCAAGAACAAGTACTACCTAGACTGGATCAACGAGAACATCATCGCGCGTGGTACGCGCGCGCTGGGCACGGGCCTCTGGAAGGGCGGCGACCAGGCCGTCATCGATGGCGCCATCGTCAATGGTTCGTGGAAGACGATCGGTCGCCTGGCCGGTGCCGTGCGCTGGCTGCAGTCCGGCTACATCTATCACTACGCGTTCGCAATGTTGCTCGGCATCTTCGTGCTCATGACGTACTTCGTCTGGTTCAACCGATAAGCCGCAGCGCTGGAGAAAAATAAAAATGGGTTTGTTGAGCCTTGCCATCTGGGTGCCGATCGCATTCGGCACCGTGTTGCTGGCGTTTGGCCGTGACGAGCATGCGAACGGCGTGCGCTGGATCGCGCTGATCGGTTCCATCGTGAGTTTCCTGGTCACTGTGCCGCTGTATACGCGCTTCCAGCTCGGCAGCGCGGCGATGCAATTCGTCGAGAAAGAAAGCTGGATCGAGCGATTTCATGTGAACTACCACCTCGGCGTGGACGGCATTTCGCTCTGGCTGGTGCTGCTGACGTCGTTCATCACGGTAGTGGTCGTAATTTCCGCATGGCAAGTGATCACCGAGCGCGTGAACCAGTACATGGGCGCGTTCCTGATCCTGTCGGGCCTGATGATCGGCGTGTTCTCCGCAATCGACGGTCTGCTGTTCTACGTCTTCTTCGAAGCCACACTGATCCCGATGTACCTGATCATCGGCATCTGGGGCGGGCCGAACAAGATCTATGCAGCGTTCAAGTTCTTCCTGTACACACTGCTCGGCTCGCTGCTGATGCTGGTTGCGTTGATCTATCTGTACAACAAGTCCGGCGGCAGCTTCGACATCCTGACGTGGCACAAGCTGCCACTCATGGGCAGCGCGCAGACATTCCTCTTCTTCGCCTTCTTCGCGGCCTTTGCCGTCAAGGTGCCGATGTGGCCGTTCCACACCTGGTTGCCGGACGTGCACGTCGAGGCGCCCACAGGTGGTTCGGCCGTGCTGGCCGCGATCATGCTGAAGCTCGGAGCGTATGGTTTCCTGCGCTTCTCGATGCCCATCGCGCCGGACGCATCGCACGAATGGGCCTGGCTCATGATCGCGCTCTCACTGATCGCCGTGATCTACGTGGGTCTGGTGGCACTGGTCCAGCAGGACATGAAGAAGCTGGTGGCGTATTCATCCGTTGCGCACATGGGCTTCGTCACCCTCGGTTTCTTCATCTTCAACGAGCTGGGAGTCGCTGGCGGCATCGTGCAGATGATCGCGCACGGTTTCGTATCGGGTGCGATGTTCCTGGGCATCGGCGTTCTGTATGACCGCGTGCATTCGCGCCAGATCGCCGACTACGGCGGCGTGGTGAACACCATGCCCAAGTTCGCTGCGTTCGCGTTGCTGTTCGCGATGGCGAATTGCGGCCTGCCAGGCACTGCCGGTTTCGTGGGCGAGTGGATGGTCATTCTGGGCGCGGTCAAGTTCAACTTCTGGGTTGGCTTCGCTGCCGCTACCGCGCTGATCTTTGGCGCGGCCTACACCCTGTGGATGTACAAGCGCGTCTATCTGGGCCCCGTCGGCAACGACCACGTCAAGGAACTCACGGACATCAATGCACGCGAATTCCTGATGCTCTCGCTGCTGGCCATTGCCGTGCTGTGGATGGGCCTGTACCCGAAGCCTTTCACCGACGTGATGAACGCTTCCGTGACCGATTTGCTGCGTCACGTCGCGATCTCGAAGATCCCGTCCTGAGCCCGCGCTGAACAAGAGAACGAGATGATTGACAAATTCAGCCTGGCAACGGTCTACCCCGAAATCGTGTTGCTGGTCATGGCCTGCATCATTGCGCTGGTCGACCTGTCCAATACCAGCCCCCGCCGCACACGCACCTACGTGCTGACGCTGTTGACGCTCGCCGTGGTCGGCGTGCTCACCGGGCTCAACGCCGTGGAAGGCAAGACGGCCTACGGCTTCGGCGGCATGGTCGTGAGCGACCCGATGGGCAACTGGCTCAAGTGCTTCGCCACCATCGCGCTGATGGTGACGCTGGTCTACGGCCGCCCATACGCCGGCGATCGCGACATGCTGCGTGGCGGCGAGATGTTCACGATCAGCATGTTCGCCTTGCTCGGCATGTTCGTGATGATCTCGGGCAGCAACTTCCTGCTGATCTACCTCGGCCTGGAACTGCTCACGCTCTCGAGCTATGCGCTCGTGGCGCTGCGCCGCGACAACGCGGTCGCGAGCGAAGCGGCCATGAAGTACTTCGTGCTCGGTGCGATGGCGAGCGGATTCCTGCTGTACGGTCTGTCGATGATGTACGGCGCCACCGGGTCGCTCGACATCAACGAGGTCTACAAGGCGATCGCGACGCGCAAGGTCAATCACCAAGTGCTGGTGTTCGGTCTGGTGTTCATCGTGGCCGGACTGGCCTTCAAGGTCGGCGCGGCGCCGTTCCACATGTGGGTGCCCGACGTTTATCAAGGCGCACCGACCGCTGTCACGCTGTTGATCGGTGCGGCGCCTGAACTCGCGGCCTTCGCGATCATCATCCGGTTGCTCGTGGAAGCGCTGGTGCCGCTCGCGTTCGACTGGCAGCAGATGCTCGCGGTATTGGCGATCGCCTCGTTGCTGGTCGGCAACCTGGCAGCGATCGCACAGACCAATCTGAAGCGCATGCTGGCGTATTCGACCATTGCGCAGATGGGCTTCATGCTCCTCGGCCTGGTGGCGGGCGTGGTCAACGGCAACAGCTACAACGGTGCTTCGGCGTACAGCGCATCGATGTTCTACATCGTCACCTACGTGCTCACCACGCTGGCAAGCTTCGGCATCATCCTGCTGCTGGCGCGTGAAGGTTTCGAGAGCGAGGAGATTGTCGACCTGGCCGGCCTCAACCAGCGCAGCCCGCTGTACGCCGGCGTGATGGCGATCGCCATGTTCTCGCTCGCCGGGTTGCCACCGCTGGTCGGCTTCTACGCAAAGCTCGCGGTGCTGCAGGCGCTGATTGCTTCGGGGCAGGCCCTCTACATCTACCTGGCGGTGTTCGCCGTGATCATGTCGCTGATCGGTGCGTTCTATTACCTGCGCATCGTCAAGGTCATGTACTTCGACAAGCCGGTCACGGTGAGCAGGGTGTCGGCGCCGCGCGACGTACGCGTCGTGTTGACGCTCAATGGCGCGCTGATCCTGGGCCTGGGCATCCTGCCGGGTGGCCTCATGACGCTTTGCGCCAAGGCCATCGTCGCGACGCTCGCGACCTGACACCTCACGCCGTGTCGCAATCCGCTTCGGTCTGGCTGGTGCTGCTGCTGGCTCTGGCCCTGGCCAACCTGCCTTTCGTCAACGAGCGTTTGCTGGCCGCCATCCCGTTCCGGGGTGGGGCAGCCAAGCCGCTGTCGGTCCGTTTTGCCGAACTCGTGTTGTGCTATTTCCTGGTGGGTGGCGTCGGCCTTCTGTTCGAGCGCCGGCTCGGGCAGATCGCGCCGCAAGACTGGGAGTTCTATGCGGTCACGGCTGCGCTGTTCGTCGTGCTGGCTTTCCCGGGTTTTACCTGGCGCTATCTGCTGAAGCATCGGGGACGCCATGTCTGACGATCATCTCAAGGAAGTCGCGGTTGGCAGCGAGTTGCTTTTCAAGGGCAACTTCCTGCATGCGCAACGCGATACCGTTCGCCTGCCGGACGGCCACACCGCCACCCGCGAGTACGTGATCCACCCCGGCGCGGTCGTCGTGGTGCCGCTGCTGGACGATGGTCGGGTGGTGCTGGAGCGTCAGTTCCGCTACCCGATCGGGCACGTCATGATCGAGTTCCCGGCCGGCAAGCTCGATGCAGGGGAAGTGCCGCTGGTGTGCGGTCAGCGCGAGTTGCTCGAGGAAACCGGCTACACCGCGAGGGAGTGGGCATACGCTGGCGTGATGCATCTTGCCGTCGCGTACTCCACCGAGATCATTCATCTCTACTTTGCGCGCGGCCTGTCACTTGGTGAGCGTCAGCTCGATCAAGGCGAATTCCTTGACGTGTTCACCGCCACCCCGGCCGAACTCGCAGGATGGTGCCGCGACGGCAGCGTGACCGACGCCAAGACGATGACATGCACGCTCTGGCTGCAAAATGTCCTGAACGGCGCGTGGCCGCTCGACTGGGAAGTCGCACCGAACGCCGACACGCCTCGATAATCGGGCGCATGAAGGTCCTCAACCTGCAATGCGCACACGCCCACGGCTTCGAGGGCTGGTTCGCGTCCAGCGAGGCGTTCGAAGTTCAGCTGGCCAACGGGCAGGTCGAGTGCCCGATCTGCGGCGACACCGCGATCATCAAGCTGCTGTCGGCGCCGCGCATCAACCTCGGCCATGCCAAGGCGCCCGAAGCGAACACATCACGCGCAGTGGCCGAGCCGGCCACGCCTGAAGCGCGCTGGCTGCGCGCCGTGCGCGAAGTCATGGCCAACACCGAGAACGTCGGCGACCGCTTTGCCGACGAAGCGCGAAAGATGCACTACGGCGAGGTCGAGGAGCGCAGTATTCGCGGGCAAGCCACACCTGAGCAGGCCGTGGCGCTGATCGACGAAGGCATCGCCGTGATGCCGCTGGCATTGCCGACGGCCCTCAAGGAAACACTTCAGTAGTCGCAGGTCGCGCGAGCGCCCGCTTAGACCGTGAACTGCAGTGCCGCCAGGCGTGCGTAGACGCCACCCTGTGCCACGAGTGCCGCATGCGTTCCCTGCTCGACGATGCCGCCGTGGTCCATCACGATGATGCGGTCGGCTTTCTGCACTGTCGCGAGGCGGTGCGCAATCACCACGGTGGTCCGTCCCTGCATCGCCGTCTCCAGGGCGGCCTGCACCATGCGCTCGCTCTCCGCATCCAGCGCGCTTGTCGCCTCGTCCAGCAGCAGCAGCGGCGGGTTTTTCAGCATCGCGCGCGCGATCGCGATGCGCTGGCGTTGTCCGCCAGACAGGCGCACGCCACGTTCGCCAAGGAAGGTGTCGTAGCCCTCGGGCAGGGCGGTGAGAAAGTCGTGCGCGTAGGCCGCTCGCGCCGCTGCGTGCACTTCGTCGGCGGTGGCGTCGGGCCGTCCGTAGCGGATGTTCTCGAACGCACTCGATGAGAAGATCACCGCGTCCTGTGGCACGAGGCCGATGCGGTGTCGCAGCGCGTCGAGCGACAGCGCTGCGAGCGGCACACCGTCCAGCAGCAGGCTGCCGGATTGCGGATCGTAGTAGCGCAGCAGCAGTTGGAAGACCGTGCTCTTGCCCGCGCCGCTCGAGCCGACCAGCGCGACCGTTTCGCCGGGTGACACGTGCAGCGTGAAGTCGCGCAGCGCGGGGGTGTCGGGGCGCGACGGGTAGTGGAAGGTGATCGCCTCGAAATCGATCGCGCTGCCTGCCGGTGGCACTGCTGCCACGGTCGGCTGTGCGGGGGACACGATCGCCGACTCCGCATGCAGCAGTTCCATGAGCCGCTCTGTCGCACCGGCTGCACGCAGCAAGTCGCCGTAGACCTCGCCGAGCACGGCCGCCGCGCTCGCCAGGATGATGACGTAGACCACTGTCTGACCGAGGTGGCCCGCCGTGATGTCGCCGTTCAGCACCGCCTGCGTGCCCTGGTACAGGCCCCAGAGCAGGGCGGCCGAGGTTGCAATGATGATGAAGGCCACCAGCACCGATCGCGCCTTCGTGCGCCGCACGGCGGTGCGGAACGCGGCATGGGTCGAGGCGTCGAAGCGCGTCGCTTCGCGGCCTTCCGCGGTGTAGCTCTGCACCACGGGAATCGCGTTCAACACCTCGGCGGCGATGGCGCTCGAGTCGGCCACGCGGTCCTGGCTGGCGCGCGAGAGCTTGCGAACCCGGCGGCCGAACCACATGCTCGGCAGGACCACCAGCACCAGGATGCCCAGCACCTGGACCATCACGTAGGGATTGGTCCACACCAGCATCGCCAATGCGCCGATGCCCATCACCGCATTGCGCAATCCCATGCTAAGCGAGGACCCGACCACGGTTTGAACGAGCGTGGTGTCCGCCGTCAGTCGCGAGAGCACTTCACCGGTTTGCGTGGATTCAAAGAAAGCCGGACTTTGCCGCAGCACGCGCGCATAGACCGCGTTGCGCAGGTCGGCAGTCACGCGCTCGCCGAGCCAGCTCACCGTGTAGAAACGCGCGGCCGAAAAGAGGCCGAGCGCCACGGCCACCGCGAACAGTTCCAGGAAGTGATTGCGCAGTGCCATCGTCTGCGCGCCCTTGTCGGTCGATACGAGTCCGCCGTCGATCAGGCTGCGCAGCGCCATCGGGAATGCCAGCGTCGTGACGGCGGCCAGCACCAGGAAGAGGGCGGCCAGCCCGATCTGGAGGCGATAGGGCGCCAAAAAGGGACCGAGGCCGGAGAGAGACCGAGGCGCTCCCTTGGCGGGGGACGATGGAGCGGAGACAGAAACAGAAGCAGGGTCGGCCATGCCGTGATTCTATCGAACGGTTGCCCGCACAAACGTCGCCTTGACAGTAATTGCCTCGGCAACTAATATTCGCCCCACCATGAATTCGAAAGCGAGCTCCGATCCGTCTCCAACCGAAGTCGGTGCTGTGCCGACCTTCTACCGGGCGGACACCTATCGTGCGGAAGAAAGCGTGGGCTACCTGATGCGGCGCATCCTCACGGCAGTCGGCCAATCGGTCGAGGCCAGCATGTGCGATCCGGGGAGTCCCACCTATCCCCAGTGGATTCCGCTGCACAAGCTGCAGATCGGCAGCGCCACCACGGTGGCCGAACTGGCGCGCGAATGCCTGCTCGACACCGGCGCCATGACGCGCCTGCTCGACCGTCTGGAAGCCAAGGGCCTTTGCCGCCGCGTGCGGTCCCTGTCCGATCGGCGCGTCGTCAACATCGAACTGACCGATGAAGGCCGCGTGGCCGCCGAACAGGTGCCGCACGTGCTCAGCCGGGTGCAAAACGAACACCTTGCGGGTTTCAGCCACGACGAGTGGGAGCAGCTCAAGAGCTACTTGCGCCGCATCCTCGACAACGCACAGGCCCTGTCGGCCCGTGGAGAAAAAAATGAATCTTCCTCGTCTTGATCTGGGTGTGCAACGTGTACCGCGTGCCACCCTGACCGCCATCGCGCTGGGTTCGGCGCTGTGGCTGGCGGGCTGTGCCGACATGGCCGGCATCGCGTCGCATGCCACCTTGCGCGATGCCGGCTCGCTCGGTCTGGCCACCCCCACGGCTCAGTTGAACGCTTCCGAAGGCGTCGATCCGCGCTGGTGGACGGCGTTCGGCGATGCGCAGCTCAACGGACTCATCGACCAGGCCCTCGAGGGCAATCCGAATTTGCAAGTGGCGCGTGCGCGTCTGGTGCGCGCGCAAGCCTCGGCCGACATCACGCGCGCTGCGGACAGACCCCAGCTCAACGGGTCGCTCGACCTGATGCGCCAGAAGTTCAGCGAGAACTACATCTACCCGTCACCGCTCGGCGGCTCGATCCGGGAAACCGGCACGCTGCAACTCAATGGCAGCTGGGAGCTCGACTTCTTCGGCAAGAACCGAGCGGCGCTCGACACCGCCATCGGTGCAGCCAACGCGGCCGCTGCCGACGAGCAGGCCGCCCGGGTAATGCTCGCGGCCAACATCGCGCGTGGCTACGTGCAGTGGGCGCGCTTGAACGACCAGCTCACGGTCGCGAAGCGCACTTTGGCCCAGCGCGACGAGACGCTCAAGCTGGTGCGCGACCGTGTGTCCGCCGGGCTCGACACGCGCCTCGAGTTGCGCCAGAGCGAGGGCGGCCTGCCCGAAGCGCGCCAGCAGATCGAGGCGCTCAACGAGCAGATCGCGCTGGCACAGCACGCGCTGGATGCGCTGGTGGCCAAGCCCGATGCGACTGCCGGATTGACGCCGCCTGCCTTGGGCACCATCAAAAGCATCGCGCTCCAATCGAGCATCCCGGCCGACCTGCTGGGCCGGCGCGCCGACATCGCCGCCGCGCGCTTCCGTGTCGAGGCCGCGACCAGCGACGTCGCCAACGCCCGGACGCAGTTCTATCCGAACATCAACCTCGTGGCGTTCGCCGGCTACCAGGCGATCGGCTTCGGCACGTTGCTCAAGAGCGGCAGCCAGCAGTGGGGCGTGGGCCCGGCGGTCCGGCTCCCGATCTTCGAAGGCGGCCGGTTGCGCGCCAACCTGCGCGGCAAGGCGGCCGACCAGGACGCGGCCATCGAAAGCTACAACGCCACCGTCATCGATGCGGTGCGCGACGTGGCCGACCAGGTCGCCAGCGCGCAGTCGATCATGCGGCAGCAGGACGAGCAGCGCAGCGCGCAGACCGCAGCCGAAGGCGCCTACGACATCGCCGTGCAGCGCTACAGCGCCGGCCTCGGCAACTACCTCAACGTGCTGACGGCCGAAACCACGGTGCTCGCGCAGCGTCGCCAGGCCGTCGAGCTCGCGGCCCGCGCGCTCGAGGTGCAGGTCGGCCTGGCGCGCGCCCTCGGCGGCGGTTACCAGCCGCCCGAGACGACCGCCGCTGTCGCGCCTTCGGCCCGATGAATCTTTCGAGAGTGACCACAACATCATGAACAACGACACCACTTCGACGCCCGCCGCACCGGTTGCAGCCTCCGCCTCTCCAGCGCCGGTTGCCGACGCGCCCAGCAACGGCAAGCGCCGCCGCGCACTCACGGCGCTCGCCGCGGTCGTGGTCATCGCCGGCGGGGCCTGGGGCGTCTACGAGTGGCTGGTCGCCAGCCACTACGAGGACACCGACAACGCCTACGTGCAGGGCAACGTGATCCAGATCACGCCGCAGATCGGCGGCACCGTGATGTCGATTGGCGCCGACGACACCGACTTCGTGAAGGCGGGCCAGCCGCTGGTCCGGCTCGACCCCGCCGACGCGAACGTTGCGCTGGAGCAATCCGAGGCCGCGCTGGCCCAGGCCGTGCGGCAGGTGCGCACGCTCTACGCCAACAACGGCTCGCTGGCCGCGCAGGTCACGCTCAAGCAGTCGGACGTGGTGCGTGCGCAGAGCGATATCGCCCGCGCCCAGGACGACCTCAAGCGCCGCCAGGCGCTGTCGGGCAACGGCGCGGTGTCCAAGGAAGAACTCAACCATTCCGAAACCACGCTCGCCAATGCGAAGAGTTCGCTCGCCGCGGCGCAGGCCGGCGTGGCCGCAGCGAAGGAGCAGCTCATCAGCAACCAGTCGCTCACCGAAGGCACCAGCGTGGCAGAGCATCCGAGCGTGCAGGCCGCCGCCGCCAAGGTGCGCGAGGCCTACCTCGGCACCCAGCGGGTCGCGTTGCCCGCGCCGGTCGACGGTTACGTCGCCAAGCGCACCGTGCAGCTGGGCCAGCGCGTCGCCGCGGGCACGCCGATGATGTCGATCGTTCCGCTGAACCAGCTGTGGGTCGACGCGAACTTCAAGGAAGTGCAACTGCGCAACATCCGCATCGGGCAGCCGGTGAAGCTCAAGGCCGACCTGTACGGCACCAAGGTCGAGTACAGCGGCAAGGTCGCCGGCCTGGGGATCGGCACCGGCTCGGCCTTCGCATTGCTGCCGGCACAGAACGCCACCGGCAACTGGATCAAGGTGGTGCAACGCGTGCCGGTGCGCATCGCGCTCGACCCGCAGCAGCTCCAGAAGAACCCGCTGCGCGTGGGCCTTTCGATGGACGCCGAAGTCGACGTCAGCAACAAGGACGGCATGATGCTGGCCGCCGCGCCGCGCAGCAATGCGCTCACACAGACGCAGGTCTACAGCACGCTGGACAACGGTGCCGATGCGGTCGTCAACGGCATCATCGCGGCCAACCTGAGCGGCGCAGCCCCTTCGGTGACGGGCAAGCGCCCGGCGGCCGCGACCACTGGCCCGGGCGTGGCTTCGACCGACGGCCGCGGCTGATCACGGGCCTGCCGCGACTGCCATGGCCACCGCCGCTCCCGCCCACATCGCCCACGCGCCGCTCGAAGGGGCGGCCCGCGTCTGGGGCACCGTCGCACTGTCGGCGGCCACTTTCATGAACGTGCTCGACACGTCGATCGCGAACGTGTCGCTGCCGGCCATCTCGGGCGACCTCGGCGTCAGCTCGACGCAGGGCACCTGGGTCATCACCAGCTTCGCGGTGGCCAATGCCATCGCGGTGCCGCTCACCGGGTTCATGACGCAGCGCTTCGGGCAGGTTCGCCTGTTCATGGCCAGCGTGATCCTGTTCATGATCACGTCGCTCCTGTGCGGCCTGGCGCCGAACATGACGACGCTGATCCTGTTTCGCGCCTTGCAGGGCTTCGTCGCGGGTCCGATGATTCCGCTGTCGCAGACCCTGCTGCTCTCGAGTTATCCGCGGGCCAAGGCCGGGCTTGCGATGGCGATGTGGTCCATGACCACGCTGGTCGCGCCGGTCATGGGGCCGCTGCTCGGCGGCTGGATCACCGACAACATCTCGTGGCCGTGGATCTTCTACATCAACATCCCGGTCGGCATCGTCGCGGCTTCCATCACGTGGGCGCTCTATCACAAGCGCGAGAGCGTCACGCACAAGGTGCCCATCGACGCCATCGGCCTGGCGCTGCTGGTGCTGTGGGTCGGCTCGATGCAGCTGATGCTCGACAAGGGCAAGGAGCTCGACTGGTTCCATTCGGCGCAGATCGTCGCGATGGCCGTGGTGGCGGTGGTCGGCTTCGGGTTCTTCCTGATCTGGGAGCTGACCGACAAGCATCCGGTGGTCGACCTGTCGCTGTTCAAGCGCCGCAACTTCTGGTCGGGCGCCGTGGCAACGGCCGTGGCCTACGGACTGTTCTTCGGCAACGTGGTGCTGCTGCCGCTGTGGCTGCAGCAGTGGATGGGCTACACCGCCACGCAGGCGGGGATGATCATGGCGCCCGTGGGCATGCTGGCGATCTTCTTCTCGCCGGTGGTGGGCCTCACGGTGGCCAAGATGGACCCGCGCCGCTACGCGACCTTCTCGTTCCTGGTGTTCGCGCTGGTGCTGTGGATGCGCTCGAACTTCAACACCCAGGCCGACTTCTGGACCATCATGATCCCGACCGTCATCCAGGGCGTGGCGATGGCCTTCTTCTTCATCCCGCTGGTGACGATCACGCTCTCGGGCCTGACGCCGGATCGCATTCCGGCTGCATCGGGGCTGTCGAACTTCCTGCGCATCACCGCCGGTGCGATGGGCACTTCGATCGCCACCACGGTGTGGGAGAACCGTGCCGCGCTGCATCACGCGCAGCTGGTCGAGAACGTCACCACGGGCAACGCAGCGGCCAACAGCGCGATTGCAGGGTTGAGCGCGAGCGGGTTCAGCACCGAGCAGGTGCTCGGCCAGCTCAACCGACTGGTCGACCAGCAAGCGTTCATGCTGGCCTCGAACGACCTGTTCTACGGCTCCGCTTTCCTGTTCGTGCTGCTGATTCCGCTGGTCTGGCTGGCCAAGCCCGCCAAGGGTGGCGCAGGGGGCGACGCAGCGGCAGGCGCCCACTGAACAAGGATCGTGCATTTCGCGCGGCGCTGCATTACGCGGCGCTGACGCCGGTTGCAGTGCAGCATAGGCATTTGCCCCAGTAGGAAGGGCCTGTCGGCTCGCCTAACATCCGACCGCGCTCAATCGGGGCGCGTACCGATGGACCGCATGACCGACTTTTTCTGCCCGAACCCCGGCGCCAGCGCGAGATGAGCGACATCATTCTCGAAACGCGCCAGCTCACCAAGGAATTCAAGGGCTTCACCGCGGTCAGCAAGGTCGACCTCTCGGTCGTGCGCGGTTCCATCCACGCGCTCATCGGCCCCAACGGCGCCGGCAAGACCACTTGCTTCAACCTGCTCACCAAGTTCCTCGAGCCGACCACCGGCACCATCCTGTTCAATGGCCAGGACATCACGGGCGAGCGGCCCGCGCAGATCGCGCGGCGCGGCATCATCCGGTCGTTCCAGATCTCGGCGGTGTTCCCGCATCTCACACTGCTCGAGAACGTGCGCCTCGGTCTGCAACGCAAGCTCGGCGTGAGCTACCACTTCTGGAAGAGTGAAAAGTCGCTGCGCGCACTCGACGGCCGTGCCCGCGAATTGCTCGCCGAAGTCGGCCTCGAGGACGTGGCCGACGAACTCACCGTCAACCTTCCCTACGGCCGCAAGCGCGCGCTTGAAATCGCCACCACGCTGGCGATGGAGCCCGAACTCATGCTGCTCGACGAGCCCACGCAGGGCATGGGCCACGAAGACGTCCACCGCGTGGCCGAACTCATCAAGCGCGTGTCAGCCGGTCGCACGATCCTGATGGTCGAACACAACATGAGCGTCGTCTCCACCATCGCCGACACCATCACCGTGCTCCAGCGCGGCGCGGTGCTGGCCGAAGGCCCCTACGCAGAGGTCTCGAAGAATCCGCAAGTGATGGAAGCCTACATGGGCACCACCGATGGCCAACTCCAGGGCGCCCACTGATGACCGCTGCACTCGAAATCAAGGGCCTCAACGCCTGGTACGGTGAGTCGCATGTCCTGCACGGGGTCGACATGGTCGTTCAGCCCGGCGAAGTCGTCACGCTGCTCGGTCGCAACGGGGCAGGGCGCACGACGACGCTGCGCGCCATCATGGGCCTGACCGGTGCGCGCAAGGGCGGCATCGAAGTCAACGGGGTCGAGACCATCGGCATGGCGACCCACCGCATCGCCCACCTCGGCATCGGTTACTGCCCCGAGGAGCGCGGCATCTTTTCCAGCCTCTCGTGCGAAGAAAACCTCCTGCTGCCACCGGCGCTCAAGGGCGGCGGCCCCGGCATGTCGGTGGACGAGATCTATGCCATGTTCCCCAACCTGGCCGAGCGCCGTCACAGCCAGGGCACGCGCCTGTCGGGCGGCGAGCAGCAGATGCTCGCGGTCGGCCGCATCCTGCGCACCGGCGCGAAGCTGCTCCTGCTCGACGAGATCTCCGAGGGCCTGGCCCCGGTGATCGTGCAGGCACTGGCGCGGATGATCACCACGCTGCGCGCCAAGGGCTACACGATCGTGATGGTCGAGCAGAACTTCCGGTTCGCCGCACCGCTGGCCGATCGCTTCTACGTGATGGAGCACGGCCGCATCGTCGAGAAGTTCGGCGCCGCCGAGCTCGAAGCCAAGATGCCCGTGCTCACCGAGCTGTTGGGTGTTTGAACATTCCCCCGTTTTCTGAAGGAGACATCAAGATGAAGAAGCAATTCACGACCGTGGCGCTGGCGATCGCGGCACTTTCCATGGCCGCCGGCGCCCAGGCCCAGGAGAAGGTCAAGATCGGCCTCATCACCGACATGTCCAGTCTGTACTCGGACGTCGAAGGCAAGAACGGCGCCGTCGCGATCCAGATGGCCATCGACGACTTCGGCGGCAAGGTCCTCGGCCAGCCGATCGAGCTGATGTCGACCGACCACCAGAACAAGGCCGACATCGCGGCATCAAAGGCCCGCGAGTGGATCGACACCGCCGGCGTGACGATGGTGTTCGGCGGCACCAATTCCGGTACCGCGCTCGCCATGGCCAAGGTCGCGCAGGAGAAGAAGCGCGTCTACTTCAACAACGGCGCCGGCACATCGGCGCTCACCAACGAGGCCTGCTCGCCGTACACCGTGCACTACGCCTACGACACCGTGGCCCTCGCCAAGGGCACGGGCGGCGCGGTGGTCGATCGCGGCGGCAAGAGCTGGTTCTTCCTGACGGCGGACTACGCCTTCGGCCAGGCGCTCGAAGCCGACACCACCGCCGTCGTCAAGGCCAAGGGCGGGACGGTCGTGGGCAACGTGCGGCATCCACTCAACGCGTCCGATTTTTCCTCTTTCCTGCTGCAGGCACAGAACTCAAAGGCGCAGATCCTCGGACTGGCCAACGCAGGGGGCGACACCGTCAATGCGATCAAGGCCTCCAGGGAGTTCGGCATCGACAAGACCATGAAGACCGCCGGCCTGCTGGTGTTTCTCTCGGACGTCCACAGCCTTGGCCTCAAGAACACGGCCGGCCTGCTCCACACCACCAGCTGGTACTGGGACCTGAACGACAACACGCGCAAGTTCGCGCAGAAGTTCTGGGACAAGACCAAGCGCATGCCAACCGACGTGCAGGCAGCCGACTACTCCGCCACGACCACCTATCTGAAGGCCGTCGCTGCCGCCAAGACAACCGACGCCGACAAGGTCATGGCCGAGCTCAAACGCATGAAGATCGACGACTTCTACGGCAAGGGCCAGATCCGCGAAGACGGCAGCTTCATCCACGACATGTACCTGGTCGAAGTGAAGTCGCCCGCCGAATCGAAGAAGCCGTGGGACTACCTCAAGGTGCTCAAGACCATGCCGGGTGCGGACGTCTTCACGACCAAAGCCGAAACCAAGTGCGCCGCCTGGAAATAAACAAGGAATCCCCATGAAACGACATCTCATCGCCTCCGCCTGCGCCCTCGCAGCATTCACTCTCGCGGGCGCCGCCCAGGCCCAGGACAAGGTCAAGATCGGCTTCATCACCGACATGTCGAGCCTCTATGCCGACGTGGAAGGCAAGGGCGGCGCGACCGCCATCCAGATGGCCATCGACGACTTCGGCGGCAAGGTCAACGGCATGCCGATCGAGCTGCTCACGGCCGACCACCAGAACAAGGCCGACATCGCAGCCTCGAAGGCGCGCGAGTGGATCGACACGCAAGGCCTCACGATGCTCTTCGGCGGCACGAGCTCGGGCACGGCCCTGGCCATGGCCAAGGTGGCGCAGGAGAAGAAGCGCGTGTTCGTCGTGAACGGCGCAGGCAGCTCCGCACTGACGAACGAGCAGTGCAGCCCCTACACCGTGCATTACGCCTACGACACCGTCGCGCTTGCCAAGGGCACGGGCGGCGCCGTGATCGCACGTGGCGACAAGAGCTGGTACTTCCTGACGGCCGACTACGCGTTCGGCCAGGCGCTCGAAGCCGATGCCACCAAGGTCGTGAAGGAAAAGGGCGGCACCGTGCTCGGCTCCGTGAAGGCGCCGCTCAACACCTCCGACTTCTCGTCCTTCCTGCTGCAGGCGCAGAACTCGAAGGCGCAGGTTCTCGCACTGGCCAACGCCGGCGGCGACACCATCAACTCCATCAAGTCGGCACGCGAGTTCGGCATCAGCAAGAGCATGAAGATGGTCGGCCTGCTGGTCTTCGTGACCGACGTGCACAGCCTGGGTCTGAAGAACACCGAAGGGCTGCTGCTGACCACCAGCTGGGACTGGAATCTCGATGACAAGACCCGCGAATTCGGCAAGCGGTTCTTCGAGAAGACCAAGCGCATGCCCACCGACATCCAGGCCGCGGACTACTCGGCCACGATGACCTACCTCAAGGCGCTCCAGGCCACCAAGACCGTCGACGCCGACAAGGTGATGGAGCACATCAAGAAGACCCCGATCGACGACTTCTACGCCAAGGGCGTGGTGCGTCCGGACGGCCGTTTCGTGCACGACATGTACCTCATGCAAGTCAAGTCGCCGGCAGAGTCCAAGCAGCCGTGGGACTACTACAAGGTCGTCCAGAAGCTCAAGGGCGATGAGGTCTACACCACCAAGGCCGAGTCCCGCTGCGCGCTCTGGAAGTAATTCTTTTCTGCTGACCGAACGTCTCCGCGCCATCTTTCCCACGTCATGAACATATCAATGCCCGCTCTGTTGAGCCAGCTCCTTCTCGGGCTGGTCAACGGTTCGTTCTATGCGATCCTGAGCCTCGGGCTGGCAGTGATCTTCGGCCTGCTCAATGTGATCAACTTCGCGCACGGCGCATTGTTCATGCTGGGCGCCATCCTGAGCTGGATGGCGATGGAGTATTTCGGCATCAACTATTGGGTGATGCTGCTTGTGGCGCCGGTGGTGGTGGGCCTGTTCGGCGTCCTCATCGAGCGCCTGCTGCTGCGCTGGATCTACAAGCTCGACCACCTCTACGGCCTCCTGCTCACGCTCGGCCTCACCTTGCTCATCGAGGGTGTATTCCGTTCGGTCTACGGCGTGTCCGGCCTGTCGTACGACGCGCCGGAGGCGCTCTCGAGCGCGACCAACCTCGGCTTCATGGTGCTGCCGAACTACCGCGCCTGGGTCGTCGTCGCGTCGCTGGTCGTCTGCTTCGCCACCTGGTATGTGATCGAGAAAACCCGCCTTGGCGCCTACCTGCGGGCGGGCACCGAGAACCCTCGGCTGGTCGAGGCCTTCGGCGTCAACGTGCCGCTGATGATCACGCTCACCTACGCGTTCGGCTGTGCGCTCGCTGCGTTCGCCGGCGTGCTGGCGGCGCCGGTGATCCAGGTCTCGCCGCTCATGGGGCAGAACCTCATCATCGTGGTGTTCGCGGTCGTGGTGATCGGTGGCATGGGTTCCATCATGGGCGCCATCCTCACCGGCCTGGGCCTCGGCATCGTCGAAGGACTGACCAAGGTTTTCTATCCCGAGGCTTCCTCGACCGTCGTGTTCGTGATCATGGTCATCGTGCTGCTCATCCGCCCCGCCGGCCTGTTCGGCAAAGAGAAATAAGCGGACTGCGCCATGAAAAAAATCACTCCTGTCGTCTACGCGATCCTGCTCCTCGCACTGATCGCCGCGCCTTTCTTCGGCGCCTACCCGGTGTTCGTGATGAAGCTGATGTGCTTCGCACTGTTCGCTTCCGCCTTCAACCTGCTGCTCGGCTATACCGGCTTGCTGTCCTTTGGCCACGCAGCCTTCCTCGGGGGCTCGGCCTACGTGGCAGGCCACGCGATCAAGGTGTGGGGCCTCACGCCCGAGCTCGGCCTCATCTGCGGCACGCTGACCGGTGCGCTGCTCGGATGGCTGTTCGGCATCCTGGCGATCCGTCGCCAGGGCATCTATTTCGCGATGATCACGCTGGCACTGGCGCAGATGATGTTCTTCGTCGCGCTGCAGGCGAAGTTCACCGGCGGTGAAGACGGCTTGCAGGGCGTGCCGCGCGGCAAGCTCTTCGGCATCATCGATCTGTCGAACGACCTCACGATGTACTACGTCGCGCTGGTCATCGTGGTGGCAGCCTTCCTGCTGATCGTGCGCACCATCCATTCGCCGTTCGGCCAAGTTCTCAAGGGCATCAAGGAAAACGAACCGCGCGCGCTGTCGCTGGGCTACGACGTCAGCCGCTTCAAGCTGCTCGCGTTCGTGATCTCGGCCGCACTCTCCGGGTTGGCCGGTTCGCTCAAGACGCTGGTGCTCGGTTTCGCCACGCTCAGCGACGTGCACTGGACGGCCTCGGGCCAGGTCATCCTCATGACGCTGGTCGGCGGCCTCGGCACGCTGTCGGGCCCATTGGTCGGCTCGGCGGTCGTGGTGCTGCTGGAAAACAAGATCGGCGAGCTGGGCACCTTCCTGGCGCGCGTGACCAGTGTCGAGTGGTTCAACACGCTCGGCGAATCGGTGACCATGGTCACCGGCCTGATCTTCGTGATCTGCGTGCTGGCCTTCCGCAAGGGGATCATGGGCGAGATCATCGCGTTCATCGACCGGCGGCGCGGTCGCCACGGCTGACACGCAGCGGCTGCCAGCCGGCAGCGCCTTGTCGGTGCCGAATCTCGTCAGAGCTTGAGGGGCGCGGCGTAGCCGGTCATCTCGAGGTAGCCACGACCGACGCGGCGTCCCTGCGCGTCCAGCAGCTCGCTCAAGCCTTCCCAGTAGACGCCGCCCGTCGTACCCCGGCTGTCTAGCTCCTGGTCGTCGAGCATGGCGCGCACGCTGAAGGCGCCGCCCGGTGTCTGCACCTGCCAGCGCGTCGGGTAGCGCGCCTGGGTGCGGGGGCTGGTCCAGGCGGATTCGGCCATGAAGCGCACTTCGTCCGCGCCGAACACGCGCAGCGCACCGGCGCGCGTGCGCATCGATCCACCCGCCCACAGTGCGCTCCCGTCGGCGCGGCGCAGATGGAAGGCGGTCAGCGCGCTGCCGTCGTCCAGATTCATCCCGATCCAGTCCCAGCCCACCGCGTCGGTGTGCAGCAGTGCATCACTCGCTTCATGGTCGAGCCACGCCGTGCCGGTGACCTCGAAGGCGCGCCCCTTGAGCGTGAGCCGGCCTTCCGTCGCGAGTTGCGGTTCGCTGTAGTAGTAGCTGGCCTGCGCTTCCTCGGGGCCTTTGCGCGAGAGGCCGGCGGCGCCCTGCAGCAACACCGGTTGCGTTGGCGAAAAGCGCAGGTCGAGCGCGAATTCGCCGGCCGGGATGCGCGCCTGGTAGCGCCCGTCGTGCCGCACCAGCGACCAGTCGCGCAGGCGCACGTCGGTGTCGGTCTCGCTGGCCGACGCGATGCCGAAGCCTGCGCGCGCGATGCGCTGGTCGTGCATCAACACGCGCCCCTGCAGATCGGTGAGCGCGGCGTGCGCGAAGATCATCTGCTTTGCCGCGAAGCCGGAGCGCATCGATTGCGTGGCGTCGATGCGCGAGCGGAAGAACGTCACCTGGAACCCGAATTCACGTCCCGCCGCATCCCGCGCATGGCCGGTGATGTACCACCACTCGGTCTGCAGGTCGGGGTGGCTGCCGAAGTCACGCGGAAACTGGAGCGTGCGCGGCGGCAATGCCCAGGCACACGGCGACAGCAACGTGGCCAGCAAGAGGTGGCGACGCGACAGGCGGCCCGCGGGAGTTGTCATGGTCACCAGTCTTCCTTCACCGCCAGCACCGCATCGCGCCCGGCGGCGGCGCGTCCCGCGAGCCAAGCCGTCACGGTGCCGGCCGCCACCACTGCCGCACACAGCGCGACGAGCCGCAGCCACGGCACGAGCAGGTCCATCGTCCAGTGGAAGCTTTGCGGGTTCACCACCTTCACCAGCACCAGCGACACCGCGAGCCCGAGCAGCAGTCCCGCGACGGCGCCGATGGCCGTCCACGCAGCGCCTTCGCCGGCGACGATCGCGAGCACCTGGCGCCGCGTGAAGCCGAGGTGGGCGAGCAGGCCGAACTCCTTTCGCCGAGCCAGCACCTGCGCGCTGAAACTCGCTGCGATGCCGAACAGGCCGATGGCGATCGCGACCCCCTGCAGCCAGTAGGTGACCGCGAAGCTGCGGTCAAAGATGCGCAGCGACGTGGCGCGGATCTGGCCGACCGAGGCAATCTCGACCGGCACCGCCGCCGCACCGGTCGCGCGCTCGGCCACGGCGCGCACTGCCGTCTGCACTTCGGCCTCGTTTGCGCCGGGGGCGAGCCACAAGGTCACGTCGCTTACGCTGCGATCGCCGGTGAGCCGTTCGAATTCGCGCGAATCGATGGTGATGGCGCCGAACTGCCGCACGTAGTCGCGCCAGACGCCCGCGACGAAGAAGACGGCCGGTGGCGCAGATGCGGCAGAGGCTGCGGGCACGAAGGCCGTTGCGAGTGGCGCGAACACCGTGCCTGGCTTCGCGCCATACAACTCGACCATCGGCTCGCTCACATAGATGCCGATCTGCCCCGAGGGCACCGGCACCGCAGGCCCCACCAGCGGCAGCGAGCGCGCAGCGTCCTCGCCGAGGCTGCGCGAGATGAGCGTGACGGCCGGGCGCGTCGCATCAAGCAGCAGCGCGCGCGTGCGCAGCGTGCCGGTGCGCGAGACGCCCGGGATCTGCGCCAGTGCCTGCACGAAGCTCGGTGTGAACGGTGCCGCATCGGCATTGGTGGCACCGGCGCCGCCGCCCTTGCCCCCTTCGACGCTGGCGCGCACGTACAGGTCGGCTGGCAGCACCACGTCGAGCCAGCGCGTGACCGAATCGCGGAAGCTCGCGACCATCACGGTGAGCGCCACGGCCAGGCTGAGGCTCGCGACCACGCCGCTGACCGCCACCGCGGCGGTGCCGCGCATGCGGCGCGCGCGTTCGATCGCGAGCATCGGCAGCACGCGCTCGGCGAGCAACGGCGCCACGCGGTCGTAGAGCAGTGCGATCAGCCACGGCAACGCGGTGATGCCGCCCACGAGCAGCAGCCCCACCGACAGGTAGGCCGCGATCGGAATGCCGAAGATGGCCGGCGCGCCCGCCAGCAGGGCGCCCGCCACGATCAGCGCCAGCGCAATGCGGTGCCCGCGGCCCTGCGCCGGCGCGGCGCCCAGGCCCTTGAGCGTCTGCGCTTCGGGCAGCGACTGCGCCGCGCGCGCCGGCCACCAGCCGCCGACCAGCGCTGCGAGCACGCCGAGCCCGCCGTAGACCAGCGCCGCACCGCCGCGCCAGTGCAGCACGGGCGCCACGCCGTCGAAATAGCCGCCGCCCAGATCCCCGCCGAGCACGCGCAGTGCGAAGGCCGCGAGCGCCGTGCCGAGCGCGATGCCCGCCACGCTGCCGATCAAGCCCAGCACGAGCGATTCGACGAGGACCAGTCTCAGGCGCTGCCTGGGTGCCAGTCCGAGCACGCCGAGCAACGCGAACTGCTGGGCGCGTTTGGCGACGCTCAGCGCCAGAACCGAGAACACGAGGAATGCGCCGGTGAACAGCGCGACCAGCGCCAGCACGGTGAGGTTCACGCGGTAGGCGCGCGACAGGTTGCTCACGCGCTCGGCGGCATCGCCCGGCTCGGCGATGCGAATGCCGGCCGGCCAGTCGGGAGCGCTTTCGAGCGAGCGGATGAAGGCGTTGCGATCGGCGCCCGGCGCGAGCCGGAGGTCGATGCGCGTGAGCCGGCCGGCGCCGCCGAACAGATCCTGCACCGCGCCGATGTCCATCACCGCGAGCGCCGCTCCTCCGGCGGCCACGGTGCCCGCCACCTGCACAGGGCGCAATTGCCCGTCGCTCGACAGCTGCAGGGTGGAGGCGTTTTCGCCGAGCGCGGTGCGTGCCGCCGCGTTGAGGAAGACCGTGTCGGGTGCGAAGAATGAGAAGCGCCCGGCGCCCGCGGATGGCGAAGGCATCAGCGCGGGTGCGATGGTCGGCAGCACGAGTGCATCCACGCCCACCACGCGCAACGCCACGCGTGCATTGGCATCGCCCGGCGGGATCGCCACCGTCTGGACCTCCAGCACGGGGCTCGCAAGCAGGACCTGCGGGTGCCGTGCGACGCGCGCATAGACCGCTTCGTCGAAGCCGCCTTGCTGGACCGCCCGCAGCTCGAGGTCGGGCTGGCCGTTCACGGAGCGCACCGCGCTCGAGAACTCGTCAAGCGCAGACGCGTTGATGAGATGCACCGAGAACGCGAGCGCTACGCCGAGCATCACCGCGACCACGGCGGCCGCGTTGCGCCACGGATGGTGGCGCAGCTCCTGCCAGGAAAAGGTGGTGAGCAGGGCGCGCATGGTCTCGATTGTGCCGATGGACAGGCGCCGGCGTGCAGTCAGAATCGTTCCTTTGGGTTCCGCAGGTTATTGATGATCGAACTCCCGACTTTCACCGACGTGGTCGCCGCGGCCGCAAGGCTCGAAGGCCATGCGCATCGCACGCCCGTGCTGCGCTCCGCCACCGCCGATGCGCGCCATGGCGCCCGGTTCTTCTTCAAGTGCGAGAACTTCCAGCGCATGGGGGCGTTCAAGTTTCGCGGCGCCTTCAATGCGCTCGCGAAGTTCGACGCGACGCAACGCGAAGCCGGCGCGATCGCGTTCTCTTCGGGCAACCATGCGCAGGCGGTCGCGCTGTCGGCGCGCCTGCTGGGCATGCCGGCGCTCATCGTGATGCCCAACGATGCGCCGGCCGCCAAGCTCGAGGCGACGCGCGGCTACTGTGCCGAGGTCGTGCTGTACGACCGCTTCACCGAAGACCGCGAAGCGCTCACGCAACGTCTCGCCACGGAACGCGGCATGACGCTGATCCCGCCCTACGACCACCCCGATGTGATCGCAGGGCAGGGCACGGCGGTCAAGGAACTGATCGAGGAGGTCGGCGAACTTGACGCGATCTACGTGTGCCTCGGCGGCGGCGGCCTCACCGCGGGGTCGGCGTTGTCGGCTCGCGCGCTGTCGCCGCGCTGCAAGCTCTATGGGGTCGAGCCCGAGGCGGGAAACGACGGGCAGCAGTCGCTGCGGGCCGGCCACATCGTGCACATCGACACGCCGCGCACGATCGCCGACGGCGCGCAGACGCAGCACCTGGGCCAGTACACCTTCGGCATCATCCGCCGCGATGTCGACGACATCGTCACCGTGAGCGACGCACAGCTGGTCGAGGCGATGCGCTTCTTCGCGGAGCGCATGAAGATGGTGGTCGAGCCGACCGGCTGCCTCGCCTTTGCGGCGGCATGCGCCGCAGGCGAGGCGCTCGCGGGCCGGCGCGTGGGCGTCGTCGTGAGTGGCGGGAACGTCGACCTGGCCCGGTACGCCGCGCTGCTGGCAGACGCCTGAGGCGCATCCCCCCGATGCGCCGGCTTCGCTTTCTCACCCACCGGCATCGGGCGCCTTCGACGAACCGCGCGCTCGGCCTGCTGCTCGCCTTCAATGCCGGCGCGCTCAACGCGGGCGGCTTTCTCGTGCTGCACATGTACACCTCGCACATGACCGGCTTCGCCTCGCAGCTGGCCGATGGTGCGGTGCTCCTCAATGCACGGTTGATGCTTAATGCGCTCGGCGCCATCCTCGCTTTCGTGGGCGGCGCGGCCCTGTGCGCGGTGCTGGTGAACTGGGGCCGGCAGCACCGGCTGCACAGCGTCTATGCGCTGCCGTTGCTGCTGGAGGCGTTGATGATGTTCCCGTTCGGCCTCATGGGCGCGGTCACGCTCAACTGGAACACGCCGTTCTCGGTGCCGCTCACGGTGCTGCTGCTGTCGTTCATGATGGGCTTGCAGAACGCGGTCGCCTCGAAGACGTCCGGCGGCAGCATCCGCACCACCCACATGACCGGCAACATCACCGACCTCGGCATGGAGCTGGGCAAGTTGCTCTACTGGAATTCAACCCGCAAAGCCGTGGCCGCGCCGGTTCGTCACGACCACCAGCGCATGCAGCTGGCGGGTGGACTGATCGCGATGTTCGTGCTCGGTGGCGTGGCCGGCGCGCTCGGCTTCAAGTACGTCGGCTTCATCTGCGTGGTGCCGCTGGCCGCTTTGCTGCTGGCGCTGTCGGTGCCGCCATTCCTGCGCGACATCCCGCGGTCGCGGACCCTGCTCGCGCTGTTCGGCAAGTGCGTGCATCCCGGCGGCCGTCCCTGACCACGGGTTCGACACACGCGGGCGCTTACCAGTGCGCGCCGAAATGCTCTCGGAGTGAATCGATCTGCGACGCGTCGAGCGGTGCTGCGTCCGCCTTGCGCAGCGCCCTCAGCTTCGCGGTCTCTTCCAGTTCTTCCAGCGTCGCCATTGCCGCGGCCGGCGTGTCGTGCCAGACATTGGGACCGAGGCGTTCCAGCATGAGCGCGCGGATCGGCGTGCCGGCGGCGTGATAGCGCGCGATGGCCGCTTCGGCATCCGCAGCCGCTTCGGCGGCGCCCGGCCGTGCGTAGCCGATCAGCGGCACGTGGCCGACCTTCATCACGAAGTAGGGCGTGAGCGCGGGCAGGAGCTCCGGTCCTTGCGCGGTCGTGCAGACGTCGCGCGCGAGCGTCAGCGCGACGCAGTGCGTGCTGTGGGTGTGGATCACGCAGCCCGCCGGCGCAGCAGTGCCGGCACTCGCGGCGTAGATGCGGCGGTGCAGCGCAATCGTCTTGCTTGCGCGGTCGCCGCTCACTTGCACGCCGTTGTTGTCGAGGTGCGCGAGGCGCGCAGGGTCGAGAAAGCCGAGGCAGGCGTCGGTCGGTGTGATGAGGAATCCGCCACCTTCTGATTCGGGCAGGCGCACGCTGATGTTGCCCGCGGTCGCATGCACGTAGCCGCGCTCGAACAGGCTGCGGCCGATGCGGCAGATCTCGTCGCGTGCGGTCGATGGGTTCATCGCGTCAGAGCACCGTGAAGGCCTGCGTGAAGAAGTCGACCGCACCGAAGTTGCCCGACTTCAAAGCGATATGAAGCCCGCCTTCCCCGGCATGGGGCGACGCCGCGTGGCACCACGGCACGCCGGGTGCGATCTGCGGGCCGATGCGCAGCGAGGTGATGCCGAGCGACTGCACGCATGCGCCCGAGGTTTCACCGCCTGCGACGATCAACTGCCCGACACCGCGCGTCGCCAGCCCACGCGCCACGGCGGCCATCGCGTGTTCGACGATCTCGCCCGCGCGTGCCACGCCGAGCTGGGCCTGCACCGCGCGCACGGCCTCGGGCTGCGCCGTCGCGTAGACCAGCGCAGGGCCATCGGCCAGGTGCTGCTGCGCCCAGTTCAGCGCTTCGCTCGCCACGTCGACGCCTTCGGCCAGCCGCAGCGGATCGATCGCGAAGGCGGCGCCGCCGCGTTCGATGAAGTCGGCGACCTGTGCGTTGGTCGCGGTCGAGCAGCTGCCCGAGACGATGGCACGCAGCCCGCGCGACGGGGGCAGCTGTGCGGCACCGGACACGGCGTCGAGGTCGAAGTTCTGTGGAAGCCCGATGGCGACGCCGGAGCCCGCCGTGACGAGCGGCAAGCTCGCGAACGCACGGCCCATCTGCATCAGGTCCTGATTGCCCGTGGCGTCGACGATCGCCATCGACACGCCCTGGCTGCGAAGCGCCGCGATGCGCATCTCGATGGCGGCCGCCCCCTGCGCCACCGTGCGATGGTCGATGAGGCCGACGCGCCGCTTCGTCTGGGCCTGCAGCACGCGCACGAGGTTGGAGTCGGTCATGGGCGTGAGCGGATGGTTGCGCATGCCCGATTCGTGCAGCAACTCGTCGCCGACGAACAGGTAGCCCTTGAACACCGTGCGGCCGTTCTCCGGAAACGCTGGGCACGCGATGGTGAAGTCGGTCTGCAGCGCATCCATGAGCGCATCGGTCACCGGGCCGATGTTGCCTTCGGCGGTCGAGTCGAATGTGGAGCAGTACTTGAAATAGGTCTGGCGCGTCCCCTGCGCTCGCAGCCACGCGAGCGCCTCAAGCGATTGCGACACCGCTTCAGCGGCGGGGATCGTGCGGGACTTCAGCGCGACGACGACGGCATCGGCTTCGGTGGCGAGCGGCGCATCGGGCACCCCGATGGTCTGCACCACGCGCATGCCTGCGCGCACGAGGTTGTTGGCCAGGTCGGTGGCGCCGGTGAAGTCGTCGGCGATGCAGCCGAGAAAAGGTGCTTTCATGTCCGCATTAAACATCCACGGCGATCCCGTCGGCGCGCAAATGCAGCACCCGGTCGGCGCGTGCCGCTGCAGCCTCGGAGTGCGTCACCAGCACCAGCGATGCGCCGTGCTCGCGCGTCTGCGCAAGGAGCACGTCCATCACCCTGGCGGCGGTGGTCGGGTCGAGGTTGCCGGTGGGCTCGTCGGCGAGCAGCAGCGCGGGCTTGTGCACCAGCGCGCGGGCGATCGCCACGCGTTGCAATTGCCCGCCCGAAAGCTGTTGCGGCAGCCGCGTGCCGAAGCCGCCCAGGCCCACCACTTCGAGCATGCGCTCGACGCGTGCCGGATCGTTGCGGCCCAGCAGCATGAGCGGCAACGCCACGTTCTGCGCCACGTCCAGATGCGGCAACACGTGGAACGCCTGGAACACGAAGCCGACATGGCTGCGTCGCCAGAGCGCACGTTGCTCCGCGTCGAGCGCGCCGATGTCGGTGCCATCGTGCGAGATGGTGCCGGCGTCCCAGCTGTCGAGCCCGGCCATGCAGTTGAGCAGCGTCGACTTGCCGACGCCCGATTCGCCGACGATGGCCACGAACTCGCCGCTGGCGACCTCGAGGGACACGTGCGCGAACACGGGCGTTTCGCCGTAGTGCTTGCCGAGTTGGTGAAGCGAGAGCGTCATGGGATGGCGTTGACTTGCAGGACGAGTCGGGCAATGGCGTCGGGCGCATCGCAAGGGATCACGCGGCGTGCCGGCATGCTGCGCAGCCATGTCATCTGCCGCTTGGCGAGCTGGCGCGTGGCGGCGATGCCGCGTTCGCGCAATTCGGAGAGGGGCCGGTCGCCGTCCAGCGCTTCCCAGGCCTGCCGGTAGCCGACGCAGCGCATCGAGGGCAGGTCGGGCTGCAGGTCGCCGCGCGCGCGCAGAGCCTTCACCTCATCGAGGAAGCCCGCGTCGAGCATCGCATCAAAACGCTGTGCGATGCGCGCGTGAAGCCAGGCGCGGTCGTCGGTTTCCAGCGAGAACAGAAGGGCAGCGCTCGGACCGTTTCCGGTTTCCGTCGCCTTCCTCGCGGCATGGAAATGCGAGAGCGGCTGCCCGCTGGCTTGCCAGACCTCCAGCGCACGCTGGATGCGTTGGCTGTCGTTGGGCGACAGGCGCGTTGCCGTCGCCGGATCGACCATCGCCAGCTTCGCATGCATCGCCGGCCAGCCGATGCTTGCGGCTTCGGCTTCGAGCGCAGCACGCAGCGCCGGGTCGGCCGAGGGCATCGCGTCGATCCCATCGATCAGCGCCTTGAAATACATCATCGTGCCGCCGACCAGCAGCGGCAGCTTGCCCCGCGCAGTGATCTCGCCGATGAGCCGTGTCGCATCCTCGACGAACGCGGCCGCGCTGAAGGCGTCGCGTGGATCGCGGATGTCGATGAGATGGTGCGGCACCGCGTCGCGTTCGGCGGGCGACGGCTTGGCGGTACCGATGTCCATGCCGCGGTACACCAGGGCCGAGTCGACGCTGACGATTTCCACCGGTCGGGTGCGTGCGACCGCGAGTGCCGCGGCGGTCTTGCCGCTGGCCGTCGGGCCCGCGATGGCGACGTAACGCAGGTCAGCGGCCATTCGGCTCTCCGAACTTCCGCACCAGCGTCCAGGCGCACAGGGCGATGCACGCACTCCAGAACCACATCCCCAGGGCGAGCGGGCGGGTCGTCCCGTCCAGGTGCGTGCCAAGCCAGCTGCCGATGCCGAACGCCGCCAGCATCATCACGAAGCCGTTGAGTGCGGAGGCCGCACCGGCGGCCTTGGGAAACGGGCCGACTGCGCCGGTCTGCCCGCACGGCTGGTGCACACCATGGCCCAGCATCATGAACGTGAGCGGCACGACGATTGCCGCGACCGACTGCACGCCGGCCAGCGCCAGTCCGCCCATCACCGTGCCGCCGACGAGCGACAGCACGCCGCCACGCGCCACGCAACCGCGCAGGCCGTGCCGCGCCAGCCAGAAGCGGCACAGGAAGGTGCCGCCGATGTAGGAGAGCGAGTTCCAGAGCATCACGAGGCCGTACTGCGTCTTCGTGAGACCCAGCACCTGGATGAAGACGAAGGACGACGCCGCAAGAAAGGTAAACAGCACCGCGTACGAGCAGGTCGTGAGCGTCGTGAAAGCGAGAAAGGTCGGATGGCGCAGCACCGTCGCCCAGGTGCGTACCAACGCGCCGGCCTGAAGCGCATGCGGATTGCGCGACACCACCGTCTCGTTGAAGCGCAGCGCGATCAGCCCGAGCGTGGCCGCGCCGAACAGCGCCGGCACGAGCAGTGCCGCGCGCCAGCCGAAGCCGTCCGACACGAGGCCGCCCACCGGCGCGCAGAGGCAGGCGATCACGCCGAGGCCGGTCAGGGCGCGCGACATCACACGCGCACCGTCGGCCGGCACGTACAGGTCCCGAACGATGGCGCGGGCGCACATCACGGCAGCCCCCATGGCGGCGCCTTGCAGCGCACGCCACACGATCAGCCAGAGCATCGACGGCGCCAATGCGCCGCCAATGCCACCGATCACATAGGCGGCAAGTCCCCAGAGCAGCACCGGCCGACGGCCGAAGCGGTCCGAAAGCGGCCCCAGCGCCAGCTGCGAGCAGCCGAAGGCGAGCAGCAGCGCGGTCAGCGTGAGTTGCGCATGCGCGACCGGCGCGCCGAAGCCGGTGGTCAACGCGGGCAGCGCCGGCAGATAGAGGTCGGTCGTAATGGGCTGGACGCCCAGCAACAGCGCCAGCATCAGGACGATGAGGCCAGGCGATCGGGAGGAAGAAGAGGGGAGCGCCGCGGTATTCGGGGCCGCCGCTGCGGCAGTGGGCAACATGCGCCCAAGGGTAACAGCGCGCTAGCTTTGCAGCGCGTGCAGGCTGGCCACGTTGGCCGGCGGCTTCATGCGAAAGAGCTGGCCCAACGCCGCGCGGTATTGCGATTCGCCGATCGAACCGGTGTCGTGGTGCGAACCGCCCTTCACCAGCACGAAGAGCTTCGGTACGGTGGCTGCTTCGTAGAGCTTGCGCCCGAGTGTCGGGTTGATCAGGCTGTCGGCCGTCCCGTGGACCACGAGCAGCGGCGCGCCGATGTCCTTGACGCTCTTGATCGCCTCGAAGCGCTGCGTGATGAAGGGCCCGAACGGCAGCCAGCCCCACTTGAAGCCACTCGCCACGTCGGCGATGGAGGTAAAGGTGCTCTCGACGATGGTGCCGCTCTCGTCGTTCACATGCGCCGCGAGGTCGATGCCGATCGCCCCGCCGAGCGAGTGACCCATGATGTAGCGGCGCTGCTGGGGGTGACGGGCTGCGAGCCATTCCCAGGCGGCACGGGCGTCTTCACGCGCGGTTTCCTCGGAGGGCAAGCCCTTGCTGCTTTTGCCGAAGCCGCGGTAATCGATCGCCAGCACCGAAAAGCCGAGTTCGTGCATGCGCTGGATGCGCGGCGCGGAGCCCGCGACGTTGTAGCGCGCACCGTGCAGGTAAAGCAGGACCGGCGTGTCGGCCGATTCGGGCGCGCCACCGAGCCAGAGGCCATGCAGCCGCGCGTTTTCGCCGGAAATGCTGGATTTGAAGTCGATCCAGACGTCCGCCATGCCTTGGGTCATGGCCGCGCTGTTGCCCCAGCTGCGGTCGCTTGGCTGGAAGATCCATTCGCGCTGACGCTCGTCGAGCGTAGAGCAGCCCCCCGCCAAAAGGGCGAAGGCAACGGTGATGACAGCGAACAGGGACCAGCGTTTCATGTAGGTGCCAGACTGACTGGCAGTGGCTCACAAAGTTCAACGGAACGTCACACGCAACGCCCGTGCCTGCCGTTTCGATGACGCGGGAAAACCCCAGTCTGTAGGGTTTTTGTATCAGCGCCCGCGCAAGAACAGCCCGTCCAACTCGCGGATCGACAGTTGCCGCCATGTCGGGCGGCCATGGTTGCACTGGTCCGAACGCTCTGTGGCTTCCATCTGGCGCAAAAGGGCGTTCATCTCGTCCAGCGTCAATTTGCGGTTGGCGCGCACCGCGCCGTGGCAGGCCATGGTGGACAGCAGCTCGTTCTGCGCGCGCTGAACCACCGTGCTGGCGTCGTGCTGCGCGAGTTCGGCCAGCACGCTGCGCGCCAGTTCCACCGGATCGCCATCGGCCAGCGTGCCCGGCACCGCGCGCACCGCCAGGGTGCGCGCCGAAAACGGCGTGATGTCCAGTCCGAGGGTCGGCAGCACCGCGGCGCAGGCTTCTGCAGTTGCCACTTCCTGAGGCGTGGCGGCGAATGTGGCCGGAATCAGCAACGGCTGGCTGGTGATGGCTGCGCCGTCGAGCTGAAGCTTGAGACGCTCGTACACGATGCGCTCATGGGCCGCATGCATGTCGACGATCACGAGGCCCTGGCTGTTCTCGGCCAGGATGTAGACGCCCTGCAGTTGCGCGAGTGCGCGCCCCAGGGGCCACGCGTCAGCATTCGTCGTCGTCGGCGCGTTCGCGATGGCAGAGGGCAGCACATCGGTCGCGCGAAGGGGCGGCACCGTCTCGGGCGGCGACTGCGGCCACATCGCGAGCGCATCGCCAAAACCGCCTGGCGTGCGTTCCGCAGCGAAATGAATGGCAGGTTGCGACCATGCGGGCGCCGCCGATGGGGTCTGCTTGAAGAATGGCGTGGCGACCGGGCTGAGCGCTTCGCCGGCGCGGGGCGCTGCCAGGGCGTTTTCGATGGCGTGCCGGACTGCCTGATGGATCTCTCGGCCGTCCCGAAAGCGCACTTCGATCTTGGTCGGGTGCACGTTGACGTCGACACGTGCCGGGTCGATCTCGAGATACAGCGCATACACGGGCTGCCGCTGGCCGTGCAGCACGTCTTCGTAGGCGCTGCGCACGGCATGCGAGAGCACCTTGTCACGAACGAAGCGGCCGTTCACATAGAAGAACTGCTGGTCTCCCCGCGATCGTGCGGCATCGGGAATGCCCGCGCGCCCGGTGACGCGCACCGGCCCGTGCGTGTGATCGACCGCGACGCTGCGTGCGACGAACTCGTCGCTCAGCGCATCGGCGAGCCGCTGATCGCGGGGCTCGGCGCCTTCGGCGGCGCGCCATTGTTCGACGAGCTTTCCATCGTGCCAGACCGCGAAGCCCACGTCGGGCCGCGCGAGGGCATGACGGCGAACCGCTTCGACGCAATGCGCCAACTCTGTCGCGTCGGTCTTCAAAAACTTGCGGCGTGCCGGTGTCGCGAAGAACAGTTCGCGCACTTCCAGCGTGGTGCCGGTGGCGCGCGCGACCGGGCGCATTTCACCGGTGCGGCCGTCGAGGGCCCAGGCACCGTCGATGTCGGCGTTCGTGCAGCGCGACAGGATCGTGAGGTCGGCGATGGCGTTGATGGCCGCGAGCGCTTCGCCCCGAAATCCCATGGTGCCGACCGTCTCGAGGTCGTTCAGGCTGGAGATCTTGCTGGTGGCGTGCCGGCGCAGCGCCACGATGAGTTCGTCGCGCGGAATGCCCTGGCCGTCGTCTTCGACCGAGATCAGTCGCACGCCGCCAGAGGCGAGTCGGACCGTGACTTGCCGTGCGCCGGCGTCGAGTGCGTTGTCGAGCAGTTCGCGGACCACCGACGCCGGTCGCTCGACCACCTCGCCCGCAGCGATCTGGCTGATCAATTCGTCGGGAAGCTCGCGGATCGGGCGGCGCGCAGCCGGCGTGAACGAGGCGGGAAGGGTCGAGGGGAGGGCGCTCACAAGGCCATTCTAGAAGGCGCTAGGACCGTGGCCGGATAATGCGCGACCTATGGAAATCATCAGTTATTTCGTCGACTTCATCCTGCACATCGACAAGCACCTCGAGGCCTTCGTGATCGCCTACGGGCCTTGGGTGTATGCGCTGTTGTTCCTCATCGTATTTGTCGAAACGGGCGTGGTGGTCATGCCGTTTCTTCCGGGCGATTCGCTGCTCTTCATCGTGGGTGCGCTGTGTGGCGCGGGCCTGCTGAGCTATCCACTGGCGTGCGGCGTGTTGGTGGTGGCTGCGATCCTCGGCGACCAGTGCAACTACAGCATCGGACGGTATTTCGGGCCCAAGGTGTTCCAGTGGGAAAACTCGCGTTTGTTCAATCGAAAAGCCTTCGACCAGGCGCACGGCTTCTATGAACGCTACGGCGGCGTCACCATCATCCTGGCGCGCTTCATGCCGTTTATCCGCACCTTCGCGCCATTCGTGGCGGGCGTGGCGGAGATGAATCGCGCGAAATTCACGATGTTCAACGTCGTGGGCGCTTTCATCTGGGTGTTCGGCATTGCGACCGCAGGCTATTTCTTCGGCAACCTGCCTCTGGTTCGCGAGCACCTCGACAAGATCATCTGGGCGCTGATCCTCGTGCCAGGGATGATCGCGATTTTCGGCGCGTGGCGCGCCAGCAAGGCCGAGAAGGCACGGATTCAGTCGGCGGGCTAGACAAACGCAAAAAAAGGCGTCCAAAGACGCCTTTTTTGGGGATACGCGCTATCAGTAGCGGGGACCGTTGTTGGGGTAATAGCCCCGGTTGTAGTTGCGTTGGTCGGCATTTTTGCCAACTTCGTTACCCACCAAGCCGCCGATGGCTGCACCGCCTACGGTCGCTGCGGTATTTCCACCGATTGCGTTGCCGATCAAGGCACCACCCACTGCGCCGCCCGCAACGCCGAGCTGCTGATTAGGCCCGGTACCGGCACAGCCTGCGAGCGCCATGACCGAGCTTGCGGCTGCGGCCGCGATCCAGAGACGTGTTTGCATGATGTCCACCTTTGTTTGAAAGAATGATGGTTTCACTTTAGGCAGTGACGCAATCGCAGCCTGTAGGAGCCGGGCCCGCAAGCGTGCGCGAGAGGGCGCGCGCTCCATGAGCGACAAGGCGACCCCGAGTCCTCAAAGTTCGCGACTTCTTGCCAGCGGCGGATTCTGCGCAAAGTACCGCTGGATGCCGCGCATCAATGCATCGGCCAGGTCGTCCTGGTAAGCCACGCTGCGCAGCTTGGCTTCTTCTTCGGGGTTGCTGATGAAGGCGGTCTCGACCAGCACGCTCGGGATGTCGGGCGCCTTCAGCACTGCAAAGCCGGCTTGCTCGACCGAGCCCTTGTGCAACCGGGCGCCCACGTTCTTGATCTCGCCGAGCATCGCGGTGCCGAGCTTCAGGCTGTCGTTGATCTGCGCGGTCGTGCTCATGTCGAGCAGGGCGCGCTGCACCTGCGCCTCGTGGTCGCCCACGTTGATGCCGCCGACCTTGTCCGATTGGTTTTCCTTGTTGGCCATGTAGCGCGCCGCACTGCTCGACGCGCCGTGCTGGCTGAGGGCGAACACGCTCGCGCCGCGCGCCGCCGGCGTCGTGAAGGCGTCGGCGTGGATGCTCACGAACAGGTCGGCCTGCACGCGGCGCGCCTTCTGCACTCGGACGCCGAGCGGCACGAAGAAGTCGGCATCGCGCGTGAGGAAGGCCCGCATCGGGTTGCCTGCGACCGTGCTGGCGTTGATGCGGTCGCGCAGCTTGTGGGCGACCTGCAGCACGATGTCCTTCTCGCGCGTGCCAGCGGGGCCGATCGCGCCGGGGTCTTCGCCGCCGTGCCCCGGGTCGAGCGCCACGATGATGATGCGGTCGGTGCGGCTCGGCGTCGCCGTCACGGTGCGTGGCGGCGCGGGTTCGGGGATTGGCGCCGGAGACGGCCTGATCGGGATGTTGCCCACCAAAGGGGGAAGCGGCGACGCGGGGGCTGCTGGACGGCCGGGCGCAGGCGGGGAGGGGCGCAGCGCTTGCTGCGCCATCAGGTCGCCCAAAGCATCGCCTTCCGGGGCTGGCGGGCGCGCCGCGCTGCGTGGCGCGGTGGCGCTCGCCGTCGCATCGGGCACGTCGCCCTTGGCCGTGGACTTGGGCGCATCGCGCAGGCGCTCGGCAATGAGCGCCTCCATGGGGTCGATCGCTTCTGCCGGGTGCAGGTCAAGCACCAGACGGTCGCGGTAGGCCGCGATCGGCGCCAGCGAGAACACTTGCGGCACCACCGGCTGCTTCAGGTCGAACACGATACGCACGACGTTGGGTGCGTACTGGCCGACACGCAGGCCATTGATGTACGGGTCGCCCGGCTTGATCTTGCCGACCAAGTCGCGCAATTGGGGATTCAGGTCGATACCGGTGATGTCCACAGCGAGCCGCGGAGGACTGCCGACCGTAAGCTGCTGGGTTTGCAGTCGCGCATCGGATTCGATCGTCACGCGGGTGTAGTCGGCGGCAGGCCAGACCCGCACGGCCAGGATGGTCGCGCCGCGCGCGATCTGCTGCACGCCCAACAGCATGGCCAACGTGCCGCCCTGCAACAGGTCGCGGCGCTTCATGTGGCGCGGAGAGCCGGGGCAGCCGCCAGATGTGCGAGCAGTTCGCGGCCACGCGGCGTTGCCGCTTCGAGATTCACGGTGCGGGAGTCGTCTGTCATTGCTTCGATTTTAATAGCAAGGTCCGAAGGCGGGATGCGGCCTGCAGCGTTTTCAGGCCATTCGGCCAGCTTCAGGCCGGGTCCGGCGAAGATGTCACGGAATCCTGCGTCTTCCCATTCGCGGGGATCGCTGAACCGATAGAAATCGAAGTGGAACACCGGCAGCCCGCCGGGCGCCTCGTGCGGCTCCACGACGGCGTAGGTGGGGCTCTTGATGCGACCGGTGATCCCGAGTGCACGCAGCAGGTGGCGCACGAAGGTGGTCTTGCCGGCGCCTAGATCGCCGTGCAGCGTGATGAAGGCGTCGCGCAGCGCGGGCGCGGCCGACAGCACTCGGGCGAACGTCTCGGTATCGCCTTCACTGCGCCAGCGCGCGATGGGCATTTCTACAATCGGGGCGTGGTCGGCACTCAACTCGTGGCTCGTGATTTCGTGGTTCGGATGGACGGGTGGGCCCGCGAGCTCGGATTCTCCCAAATCGGCATTGCAGGCGTCGATCTGGTGGAGGCCGAGAGCGGGCTCAGTGAGTGGCTGAACAACGGATTCCATGGCGAGATGGCCTACATGGCCGCGCACGGACTGCGTCGCGCGCGGCCTGCCGAACTGGTACCGGGCACCGTCAGTGTGATCACCGCCCGCATGAACTATTTGCCGCGGACACTGCCAGAGGGCTGGCAGGCCCTGGAGTTCGAGCGCCTGGACCGGCCGGGGGAAGGCATCGTCTCCGTTTATGCCCGAGGGCGCGACTATCACAAGGTGTTGCGCTCGCGTCTCCAGAAACTTGCCGATCGCATCGCCGAGGAGCTGGGCCCCTTCGGCCACCGGTGTTTCACCGATTCCGCGCCGGTCCTCGAGGCCGAGCTGGCTTCGCGCAGCGGCCAGGGCTGGCGCGGCAAACACACGCTGGTGCTGGACCGAGACGCAGGGTCGATGTTTTTCCTGGGCGAGATCTATGTGGATCTCGCACTGCCCGAGAGCGCGCCGGTGACGCCGCACTGCGGCAGTTGCAGTGCTTGCATCGATGTCTGTCCGACGCAGGCAATCATCGCGCCGCACCGCCTGGACGCGCGGCGCTGCATCTCCTATTTGACGATCGAGCACGCCGGCCCGATCCCGCTGGCGCTGCGACCGCTGATGGGCAACCGCATCTATGGCTGCGACGACTGCCAGCTCATCTGTCCGTGGAACAAGTTCGCGAAAAAGAGCGCGTTGCCGGATTTCGACGAACGCGACGGTCTCACGGGGCAGCAACTCGCAATGCTGTTCGCATGGACGGAGGAGACATTCCTCCGCCTCACCGAAGGCAGCCCGATCCGGCGCATCGGCCACGAACGCTGGCTTCGCAACATCGCTGTTGCACTCGGCAACGCGCTGCGGGCGGGCGACGCAGCGGCAGAAGCGGCTTTGCAGACCCGCGCCGCGCATGCCAGCGCACTGGTGCGCGAGCACATCGAATGGGCTCTGGACCAGCGCGCTCGCAACGCGAACTAGCGCGGCAGCGCGAGTGCGAAGGGCAAGCTGAAGACCCCAAGCACCGTCGACAAGGTCACCAAACCCGCAACGAATGGGCCGTTGTAGCCCATGCGGGCCGCGAGCACGTAGGCGCTCGATGCCGTCGGCACGGCGGAAAACGCCATGAGGACCGTGGCCTGCGCGGGGTCGAGTTCCAGTGCGAGGGCGAGGCCCCACGCAATCAGGGGGAGAGCCAGGTGACGGATGGTCAGCACCGACACTGCCAGCACCTTGCCGCGCCCCAGTGTCGCGAACTGCATGCCAGCGCCAGCGGCCAGCAAACCGAGCGCGAGCGATGCACTGCCGATGCGCGTGAACGTCGGTTCAGCCCAGGATGGGAGCGAGAAGCCCAGAAGGTTGGCGACCAGACCGGTAGCGGTGGCGACGATCAGGGGATTGCGTACCAGCTGATGCAAGAACCCTGTCTGCGCATGTCGCGCCATCGGCCAGACTGCTGCGATGTTCATCAAGGGAACGCCCACGCCGATCAACACCGCGATCATCAAAAGGCCTTGCGCGCCGGCCAGCCTGTCGGCAAGTGCGAGGCAGATGAACGAGTTGAAGCGGAAGGCGACCTGGGCGCTGGCTGCGTGGTCGCGCCGGTCGATGTGCATGCCGATCCATGGCAGGAACGGCAAGGCGTAGGCCAATGCGACACCGCACAGGCCCAGGCCGACACCCGCGGTGATCAGGTGCGACATGGCGCCGAAGTCGAGCGGGCTCCGCACGATCGAGTGAAACAGCAGCACGGGAAACAGAAAGTAGTAGACGAGGCTTTCGACCTTGTCCCAAACGCTCCGGTCCAGTGCGGTGAACCGGCAGAGCAGCCAGCCGATGACGATGAGCGAGAAATCAGGGAAGAGCAGCTGCGCGTAGTTCACGCGGCCAAGGATAAACCGGGGACTCCGTGGGTATTCCTCAGCACGGCGCAGGCGGGTCTGCCGCTAGCATGCCCGATTCTGTCTAAACGATCTCCAAGGAGCTTGCTGATGCAACGTCGTCAATGGAACGCCCTCGCAGGGGCCACCGTGCTTGCCACGCTCACCGTGCCCGCCTGGGCGCAGGGCTACCCGACCAAACCGATCGAACTCCAGGTGCCATTCGCTCCTGGCGGGACCACCGACCTCGTCGCGCGCGTCATCTCCGAGCCGCTGGCCAAGGCGCTCGGGCAGCCTGTCGTGGTGATCAACAAAGCCGGGGGCGGCGGCATCGTGGGTGCATCGGAAACGGCGCGCGCTGCGCCTGATGGCTACAAGCTCGGCGTGGCCACGGTGTCCAGCACGGCGGCGAACCCGGCGATCAATCCCAAGACGCCCTACGACCCGATCAAGGACTTCACGCCGATCACCAACATCGCCGCGACGCCCAACATCATTGCGGTGAACCCGAACTTCCCGGCGAAGGATTACGCCGGGTTCGTGGCCGAACTCAAGAAGAACCCGGGCAAGTACTCGTATGCATCGTCGGGTACCGGCGGCATCGGCCACATGCTGATGGAACTCTACAAAAGCCTGACCGGTACTTTTGTCACCCACATCCCTTACAGCGGAGCGGGCCCGGCACTCAATGGCGTCGTGGCTGGCCATGTGCCGATCATGTTCGACAACATCCCTTCGGCGATGCCTTTCATCAAGGCAGGCCAGCTGGTGCCGATCGTGGTGTCGGCCCCTCAGCGCCTCAAGGAGCTGCCGAACGTGCCGACCTTCAAGGAAGTCGGTCTGGAGCCGGTGAATCGAATGGCCTATTACGGCATCCTCGGCCCCAAGGGCCTTCCAAAGGACGTTGTCGACAAGATCGCTGCTGGGGTCAAGAAGTCGGTCGAGGAACCGGCGGTCCGCAAGAAGATCGAGGAGACCGGGTCCATCATCATCGCCAATTCCCCCGATCAGTTCGCTGCCCAGATCAAGGCCGAGTTCGAGATCTACAAGGAAGTCGTGGTCAAGCAGAAGCTCAAACTCGACTGACCTTGCACTTCCCCCTCCAAAGCCGCCTGCGATCCAGGCGGCTTTTTGTTGCTATCTTGTGGCGCATGACAGCCGCGCCAGAACAGACCGCCATTGCAACCCCAGAGATCGACGACTTCGTGGACGCGCTGTGGCTTGAACACGGTCTGTCGAAGAACACCCTGAGCGCCTACCGGCGCGATCTGGAGCTCCTGGCACGCTGGCTGGCGCCCCGTGGCGCGACATTGGACGCGGTGCGCGAACACGATCTGCAGGCGTATATGGGTTCCAGGCTGGCGGACAAGGGAAAGGCAACTTCGGCGAATCGGCGGCTCACGGTGTTCAAGCGTTACTTCCGCTGGGCGTTGCGAGAGCGTCGCATCACTGCCGATCCAACGCTGCGGCTCGTACCTGCAAGGCAGTCGATGCGCGTCCCGAAGACCTTGTCTGAACAACAGGTGGACAACCTTCTCGGCGCGCCGGATGTCGAGTCGCCCTTGGGATTGCGGGATCGCGCCATGCTGGAGCTGATGTATGCAAGCGGCCTTCGTGTGAGCGAATTGGTCTCGCTCAAGGTGATCGACATGAGCCTGAACGATGGCGTGCTGCGGGTACTGGGGAAGGGCGACAAGGAGCGGTTGGTCCCATTCGGCGGCGAAGCACGTCGATGGATCGAGCGCTATCTGCGGGAATCGCGGCCGGTCGTCCTGGATGGCCAGCAGACACCCGATTTGTTCGTGACTGCGCGGGGGGCGGGCATGACACGCGTGATGTTCTGGATTCTCGTCAAGAAGCATGCAACTGCAGCGGGCATTCACGTGCCGCTCTCGCCGCACACCTTGCGCCACGCCTTTGCGACGCATCTTCTCAATCATGGTGCCGACCTGCGCGCTGTTCAGTTGCTGCTGGGGCACGCGGACATATCGACCACCACGATCTACACCCATGTGGCGCGAGAACGGCTGAAGCAGTTGCATTCACAGCATCATCCCCGCGGCTGAGCATCGGATATGGATAGACACGGCACAGAATCCGCCTAGGGGACAAAAGCTATCTGCGAACGCGCAAAAACTGTCATATACTCGTGGGCTCGACTGAAATCGCTTTGAGATTTGGT